>CAZINX010000001.1:0-279877 GCA_964540795.1 uncultured Hyphomicrobiaceae bacterium
CACCTTCTCCTGCATCGAAGGGCACACCTGCGGCAACCCGGTCCGGCGACCCGCGCACGCGTCATCCGGCTGTAACAGTGTCTGCCTAAGCTTCGATCGCGCTGTGTCGCATCACGCACGATAGGGAGTTTACGCATGTCTTTCTCACGCACTTTGATGGCTGCGTTGACAGTCACGGTTGTTTTTGGTTTCGCCGGGTCCGCGACAGCTGAATTCAAGCTCGGTGCAGGCTACCAAGATAACGACGGCGATCTGGTCGCCGACATCCCCAGCGATCCGGCCGAGCAGGTCGACCCGGATACGCTGATCTTTGCTTATACCCCGGTCGAAGACCCGGCGGTTTACCGTGAAGTCTGGTCTGAGTTCCTTGACCACATGGCCGAAGTCACCGGCAAGGACGTGCAGTTCTTCCCGGTTCAGTCAAACGCCGCGCAGATCGAGGCGATGCGCGCCGGCCGTCTGCATGTCGCGGGCTTCAACACCGGCTCCAACCCGATTGCGGTGGCCTGCGCCGGCTTCCGTCCGTTCGCCATGATGGCGGGCAATGACGGCTCGTTCGGCTACGAGATGGAAGTCATCACCTACCCGGGTTCCAGCATCCGCGCGGTCGAGGACATCCGGGGCAACACGCTCACGCACACCTCGCAGACCTCCAACTCCGGCTTCAAGGCGCCGACCGCGCTGATGAAGGCGGAATTCGGCATGATCTCGGGCGAAGACTACGACACCCAGTTCTCCGGTAAGCACGACAACTCGATCCTTGGCGTTGCCAACAAGGATTACGAAGTCGCAACCATCGCCAACTCGGTGAAGGGCCGCATGATTGAGCGCGGCGTCGTCTCCGAGGACCAGCTTGAAGTGCTCTACACCTCGCAGACCTTCCCGACGACGGGCTATGGCGTGGTTTATAACCTCAAGCCCGAGCTTCAGGACAAGATCAAGGAAGCCTTCTTCTCGTTCAACTGGGAAGGCACCGGTCTTGAAGAGGAATTCGGCAAGAACGGCGAAGAGCAGTTCATCGAGATCACCTTCAAGGACGACTGGGACGTAATCCGCAAGATCGACGCTGCGAACAACGTCAGCTACGATTGCGAGTAATCGAACCCAACGTAAACGGGGCGCGTGCGGGGCTCTTGCGCGCGCCCACCGATTTGGGGCGTGCCCATGTTGAGTGTCGAGAATCTGGTCAAGACCTATCGCACCGGCGACAAGGCATTGAATGATGTCAGTTTCACGGTGCGCCAGGGCCAGGTCGTCGGGCTGATCGGCCCGTCCGGCGCGGGCAAGTCGACGCTCATCCGCTGCGTGAACCGGCTGGTCGAGCCGACCTCCGGGCGCGTGCTGCTGAACGACACCGACCTCACGCGCCTGAGCAAGGGGGCACTGCGCCGCGCCCGCCGGCGAATCGGCATGATCTTTCAGGAATACGCGCTCGTCGAGCGGCTGACCGTTATGGAGAACGTGCTCTCCGGCCGGCTCGGCTACGTTTCCTTCTGGCGCTCATGGCTGCGTCAGTACCCCCGCGCGGACATCGCAAACGCGTTCCGCTTGCTGGACCGCGTGGGGCTGGACGGTCGCGCCGACAGCCGCGCCGATGCGCTCTCCGGCGGGCAGCGCCAGCGCGTCGGCATCGCCCGCGCGCTCGCCCAGGAGCCGGAACTGCTGCTCGTGGATGAGCCGACCGCATCGCTCGACCCGAAAACCTCGCGCCAGATCATGCGCCTGATCACCGAGGTCTGCGCGGAGCGCGGCCTGCCCGCGATCATCAACATCCATGATGTCGTGCTGGCGCAGCAATTCGCCGAGCGGATCATCGGCCTGCGCGCCGGCGAAGTTGTGTTTGACGGTCCGCCCGACGAATTGGACACCGCCGCCCTGACGAGCATCTACGGCGAGGAAGACTGGACCGCGATGCGCAAATCCGCCGCCGAGGATGCCGACGCCGAGCGCGACCAGGCCGAGCGGATGGCGGGGCTTGCATGAGCAGCGCCGATCCGGTCACCAGCGGCTATCCGACCAAATGGCGGCGACCGCCGCAGTTGATCAAGGATCCGGTCTGGCGCCGTGTGATCCAGGTCGGTGCCGTGGTTTATCTCGTGCTCGCGATCGGCACACTGGAGGTCGACTGGCAGCGCGTGCTCGACGGGCTTGATCGCGGCTGGGCCTTCATCCAGGGGTTTTTGCAGCCGGATTTTTCCTCACGCTGGCGCGATATCAGCGAAGGGCTGATCGAAAGTCTCACCATGACCGTCACCTCGACGGTCGCGGGCGTGATCCTGTCGGTGCCGTTTGGCGTCGGCGCGGCGCGCAACATCGCGCCAATGCCAGTCTACTTGTTCTGCCGCGGCGTTATCGCTGTCAGCCGCTCGCTTCAAGAGGTGATCATCGCGATCTTCTTCGTGGCGATGTTCGGCTTCGGCCCGTTCGCCGGCTTCGTCACACTCGCATTCGCCACCATCGGCTTTCTGGCCAAGCTGCTGGCCGAGGACATCGAGGAAATCGACATGGCCCAGGTCGAGGCCATCCGCGCGACCGGCGCATCGTGGGTCCAGGTCGTCAACTACGCCGTCCAGCCCCAGGTCATGCCCCGGCTGATCGGCCTGTCGCTCTACCGGCTCGATATCAATTTCCGTGAAAGCGCGGTGATCGGGATCGTCGGCGCGGGCGGCATCGGCGCGACGCTCAACACCGCGATTGACCGCTATGAATATGACAGCGCCGGTGCGATCCTGCTGATCATCATCGCGCTGGTGATGGTGGCGGAGTACAGCTCCGGCTATATCCGCAAGTGGGTGCAGTGATGCCAGTGCGCGAAACCCACAAGGGCCCTGTCTGGCGGCTGCACAGCCGGCGCAGCAGCGTGCTGATCTGGTTCGGCTGGCTTGCTGCGGTGGCGCTCACCGTGTGGTGCTGGCAGTTGATGACAGAGACGACGATCTGGGCGTTCGTCTATGACGCGCCGCGCCAGGCGTCCGATATCGGCAGCCGCATGATCCCGCCGCGCATCGAGTACCTGCCCGAGTTGTGGAAGCCGCTTTGGGACACGATCAATATCGCCACGCTGGGCACCCTGATCGGAGTGGCAATCGCAACGCCCATCGCCTTTCTCGCCGCGCGCAACACCACCCCAAGCCCGGCGATCTTGCGCCCGCTCGCGCTGCTGATCATCGTCGCGTCGCGCTCGATCAATTCGCTGATCTGGGCGCTGCTGCTGGTGTCGATCGTCGGCCCCGGCATCCTCGCCGGCGTCATCGCTATCGCCCTGCGCTCAATCGGCTTTATCGGCAAGTTGCTCTATGAGGCCATCGAGGAAACCGACCGCGCGCAAATTGAGGCGGTGGAGGCGACCGGGGCGGGCGGCGCGCAAATCCTCACCTATGGCATCTGGCCGCAGGTCGCGCCCGCCTTCTGGGCGATCTCGGTATTTCGCTGGGACATAAACATCCGCGAGAGTACCGTGCTCGGCCTGGTCGGCGCGGGCGGCATCGGCCTGCAACTGCAGAACTCGCTGAATACCCTCGCCTGGCCGCAGGTGACCATGATCCTGATCCTGATACTGGCAACGGTGCTGGTCAGCGAGTGGGTGTCCGCGCGGGTGCGTGCGGCGATCATCTGAGCGGCAGGGTCTGCTTCAGCTTGATCCTGTCGCCGTCAGCCCGCAAACTTCGCGATATGGCACGGCACACCTTCTCCTGCATCGACGGGCACACCTGCGGCAATCCGGTCCGGCTGGTCACGGGCGGCGGGCCGCTGCTCGAAGGCGATACGATGCTGGAGCGGCGCGCGCATTTCCTCAAGGAATACGACTGGATCAGGACCGGGCTGATGTTCGAGCCGCGCGGGCACGACATGATGTCCGGCGCGATCCTCTATCCGCCAACGCGGCAAGATTGCGATATCGGCATCCTGTTTATCGAGACATCGGGCTGCCTCTACATGTGCGGACACGGGACCATCGGCACCGTGACCATGGCGCTTGAGAACGGTCTGATCCAGCCGAGGACACCGGGGGAGTTGCGGCTTGATACGCCCGCCGGCGTTGTCGTGGCGACCTACACGCAGGACGGGCCGTGGGTGGAGGAGGTGCGCATCACCAATGTGCCGTCGTTCCTGTACGCCGAAGGGCTGGAAGCCGAAATGCCCGAGCTGGGCGCGGTGACGGTCGATGTGGCTTATGGCGGCAATTTCTATGCGATCGTCGAGCCGCAGGCGTCGTTCGCCGACATCGCCGAGGTCAGCGCCGCCGACCTGATCCGCTGGAGTCCCATCCTGCGCGAGCGTCTCAACGCCGCACACGATTTTGTCCACGCGGAAAACCCCGACATCCGCGACCTGACCCATGTACTCTGGACCGGCGCGCCGACCGTCGAGGGCGCGACCGCACGCAACGCGGTGTTCTACGGTGACCGCGCGATCGACCGCTCGCCCTGCGGCACCGGCACCTCGGCGCGCATGGCGCAATGGGCCGCGCGTGGCAGGCTCAGGCCGGGCGACGACTTCGTGCACGAAAGCATCATCGGCTCTCTGTTCCACGGGCGCGTGGAGGCGGCGACGACCGTTGGCGGGCGCGACGCCATCATCCCGTCCATAGGCGGCTGGGCGCGCCAGACCGGCTTCAACACCATATTCATTGACGACCGCGACCCGTTCGCCCACGGCTTTCAGGTGGTTTGAGAGGATCGTACGCCAAGCTCACAGCGGTGTTGGGCCTGTGCTAAACGTCGTTGCCGGACTTGATCCGGCAATCCAGAGTGTCGCTCGGCGGTCTGGAAATGGATCACCGGGTCAAGCCCGGTGATGACGAAAGTTGAGCCTTTTCGATCTGCTCAAGCGTGCCCTAGGGAGGCTGCATGAAGATCACCGGCATCAAGGCATGGCAGATCGGCCTGCCGCTGAAGGAAGGCCGATACGCCTGGTCGGACGGTCATTTCGTCGAGGTGTTCGACTCCACGGTCGTCGCTGTCGAAACGGATGCCGGCATCACCGGATATGCCGAATGCTGCCCGCTCGGC
This sequence comes from uncultured Hyphomicrobiaceae bacterium, assembly GCA_964540795.1. Taxonomy (GTDB): domain Bacteria; phylum Pseudomonadota; class Alphaproteobacteria; order Rhizobiales; family Rhodomicrobiaceae; genus Dichotomicrobium. The sequence goes on from CAZINX010000001.1 coordinate 5,013, forward strand.
GCGGCCTACCTGCCGGCCTATGCGCGCGGCGTGCGCGTCGGGCTACAGGAGATCGCGCCGCGCCTGATCGGCCTCGACCCCACCAATCTTGGCGCGGTCAACCGGGCGATGGACCGGGCGCTCGGCGGGCACCCTTACGTCAAGGCGCCGATCGACGTCGCCTGCTGGGACATTCTCGGCAAGCAGGCCGGGATGCCGGTCTACCAGCTTCTGGGCGGGGCGGCGCAGGACAAGGTCGCGCTCTACCGCGCGATCTCGCAGGACGCGCCGGAAGCGATGGCCCGCAGCATCGCGGATTACCGCGCAGAAGGCTATCGCAAGTTCCAGCTTAAGGTGGGGGGCGATGCGGACGACGACATCGACCGCATCCGCGCCTGCCGCGCCGTGCTGGAGCCGGGCGACGTGCTGGTCGCGGACGCCAACACCGGTTGGACCCGCGCCGAGGCCGCGCGCGTGGTCGCGGCGGTCAGCGATCTCGACGTGTATATCGAGCAGCCCTGCCGGACCTATGAAGAGTGCTTGTCGATCCGGCGGCGCACCGCGCGGCCTTTCGTGCTGGACGAGGTCATCACCGGGCCGGACATGCTCGTGCGCGGGCTGGCGGATGACGCCATGGACCTCATCAACCTGAAGATCTCCAAGGTCGGCGGGCTGACTCGCGCCAAGCTGATGCGTGATCTGTGCGTGGAAAGCGGAACGCCCATGACCATCGAGGACACATGGGGCGGGGATATCGTGACGGCGGCGATCGCCCACCTGGCGCGCTCGACACCCGAGGCGTTTAGCTTCTCCGCGACGGATTTCAACAGCTACGGCACGCGCGACATCGCTGAAGGCGCGCCGCAGCGGGTCGAGGGGTGCATGACCGCGCCCGATGCGTCGGGCCTCGGCGTCACGCCGCTGATCGAAAGTTTCGGCCCGCCGGTTCTGGACGTCTCGTGATGCGCAGCACGAAAGCCATTCAGATCGTTGGCTGCCATGCAGAGGGCGAGGTCGGCGACGTGATCGTCGGCGGGGTCGCGCCGCCGCCGGGTGATACGCTATGGGAACAGTCGCGCCATATCGCTTCGGATCAGAGCCTGCGCCGTTTCGTGTTGAATGAGCCGCGTGGCGGGGTCTTCCGGCACATCAACCTGCTGGTCCCGGCGAAGGACCCCCGTGCGCAGGTGGGCTTTATCATCATGGAGCCGGAGGACACCCCGCCAATGTCCGGCTCGAACGCGATCTGCGTGGCGACCGTGCTGCTAGACACCGGCATTCTCCCGATGAGCGAGCCGGAGACGCGGCTGGTGCTGGAAGCGCCGGGCGGGCTGGTGGAGGTGACCGCGCAGTGCCGCGCCGGCAAGGCCGAGCGAATCACGCTGCGCAACGTGTCGAGTTTCGCAGACAAATTGGGCGCGGTGATCGAGATCGCGGGGCTTGGCACGTTCACGGTCGATACGGCCTATGGCGGCGACAGCTTCGTGATCGCGGATGCGGCGGCGCTTGGCTTCGCGCTCACGCCGGACGAGGCGCGCGAACTCGCCGAGACAGGCATGAAGATCACCCGCGCGGCCAATGAACAGCTCGGCTTCTTACATCCCGAAAACCCGGGCTGGGACCACATCTCTTTTTGCCAGATCGCCGGGCCGCTCACGCGAGAGAACGGCGTGCTGACCGGCGCGAACGCGGTGGTGATACAGCCGGGCAAGATCGACCGCTCGCCCACCGGCACGGGCTGTTCCGCGCGCATGGCCGTGCTGCACGCTCGCGGGGAAATGGCGGTCGGCGACCAATACGTCGCGCGCTCGATCATTGGCTCCGAGTTCCGGTGCCGCATCGCCGCCGAAACCACCATCGGCGGCAGGCAAGCCATCACCCCGGAAATCTCCGGCCGCGCCTGGATCACCGGCACGCGAACGGAGATGCTCGACCCCGACGACCCATTTCCCGAAGGCTACAAGCTCTCCGACACCTGGTCCGTCCACAAATCGCCGAGGACACCATGAGCGAACAGGTCCATGTCAGCTTCGAGGAACTGCGCGATGTGCTGCGCCGCCTCTTCGCCGCGCATGGCTGCAGCGATCATGTCGCCGGGCTTATCGCTGACAACATGGCGACGGCCGAGCGCGACGGTGCCCTCAGTCACGGCATCTTTCGCGTGGATGGCTATCTCTCGACGCTGAAGTCGGGCTGGGTTGACGGCAAGGCTGAGCCGGTGATCGACGATGTCGCGCCCGGCTTTCTCCGCGCCGACGCCCGCAACGGCTTCACCCTCGCGGCCACGCACGCAGCGCGCGACCTGCTCATTGCCAAGGCGCGCGACATCGGCGTCGCAATCCTCGCGATCCACAATTCCCAGCATTTCGGCGCGCTCTGGCCCGATATCGAACCCTTCGCGCGGGACGGCTTCGTGGCGCTGTCGATGGTCAACAGTATGGCCTGCGTCGTGCCCCATGGCGGCAGCAAGCCGGTTTACGGCACCAATCCGCTCGCCTTCGCCGCGCCGCGCGCGGGTGGCGATCCGGTCGTGTTCGATCAGGCCGCCAGCGCCATGGCCAATGGCGATGTGCAGATCGCCGCGCGCGAGGGCGAGGCCTTGCCGCCCGGCGTGGGCGTGGAGGCGCAGGGCAACCCGACGACCGACCCGCAGGCGGTCCTTGACGGCGGCGCGCTGCTGCCTTTCGGCGGGCACAAGGGCTCATCCATCGCCATGATGGTCGAGATCATGGGCGCGGCGCTCACCGGCGGGAAATTCTCTTTCGAGGTCGACTGGAGCGAACACCCCGGCGCGGTGATCCCGCACACTGGCCAGTTCATCCTGCTGATCGACCCGAGCCAGGGGGCGGTTCGGCCTTTCGCGGAGCGGGTCGAGGCGTTGATCGCGCGGCTGCGGGACGCGGGCGTGGAGCGGCTGCCGGGCGAGCGGCGCTATGCGGCGCGGCGGCGGGCGGCGGAGCGCGGCATCCCGCTGAAGCTGGAAGACTGGGCGCGGCTGCGGGGGTTGGCCGGCGCGTGACGCTCACCTGCATTTCGCCGCCGCCAGCGCGCGGTTACGCGAATCTTTAACCGGCCTTGTGCTTTTATCCCGGTCAGCCGAAGGCGCGCGCGAAACCGGGAAAATCCGCCGATGCCATACGAATCCGCTCCCATCGAGCCGTTGATCGCCCTGATTGCCGGCATCCTGATCTTCGTGCGGCCGGCGCTGCTCAGCTATATCGTCGCCATCTATCTGATCTTCGTCGGCCTCTTGGGCCTTGCCGGGCGGTTCTGAACGCGCCGGCGAAACGCGGCTTTAATCCTGGCGCTCGAAATTTCTGGCCGCGAAAGCCTGCCGCGGAACTTTCAGCGCGGGCTGCGACTTCTCCGCACAAACATCGAAGCTGGAAACCGGCGGCAAACGGACGCGAGGAGCAGGAGATGCACAAGAGCGTTCTTCTGGGCAGCGTGATGGCTTTGGGGCTTGCCGGGCCTCACGCGCAGGCGCAGCCGCAGCCCGCGCAACAGCAGGCTCAGTCTGAGCCGCGAGCCGAACCGCGGGCGCAGATTCGGCAGATGGCCACGGAGGACAAGTTTCTGCCCGCGCAAACGCAGAACCATTGGCTGAGCAACGAGATCATCGGCCAGCAGGTGCAGAACCAGGCTGGCGAAGCGCTGGGCGAGGTCCAGTATCTGGTTTTCGACGAGTCGAACGGGATCGTCGCGGCTGTCATCGGCGTGGGCGGCTTCCTCGGCATCGGGGAGAAATCCGTGGCGATACGCTTCGATGCGATAAGCCGCAGGCGGACCGATCAGGGCGTTGAGTTGCTCGCAAAGGTGGACGAGCGGGCGCTCGACGCGGCCCCGTCGTTCGAGACCGCGCCGGCTGCTTCGCCGGACGCGCCCGGTGAACGGACGACGGCTCCCGAGACGGCGAGCACGGTTGAGCAGGCAGGCGCGACGACCGCCGCACAGCCGGCCGAAGTCCAGAAGCAGGCGGAGACATCGCGCGCGTCAACCGGGACAACGGGATCAGGCGAGGTGCAGTGAGCAAATTTGACATTTGCGATCAATCTGGAGGACCGGAATGAACTGGGATGAAGTGAAGGGCAACTGGAAGCAGATGAAGGGCCGCGTCAAGGAGCAGTGGGGCGAGCTGACCGACAGCGAACTGGAACAGATCGAGGGGCGGCGCGACCAGCTCATCGGCAAGATTCAGGAGCGCTATGGCGTCGGCAAGGAGAAGGCCGAGCAACAGGTTGACGACTGGCTCTCGCGCAGTTGACCCCCGGTCGTCCCGGCCCGTCCGAACCAGCGGCAACGGGCGGAGGTATGGCCTCCGTCTGCTGTTCTGACCGCCCCGGCTCGACTTCAGCTTGAAACAGGCCTCGCCGTCGGCTGTGGCGGCTTCTGGTCATGCGAGGGCGCGGCGGGGTGAACGCGCTTCAAACGCCTGCGGCCAGAACCGGCCCCTGATACGGCGGGCGCGCCTTCAGCCGCTCATAATACGCTTCCAGAGCAGGCAGGGCGGGGCGCTTGATGTCCATAAAGAACCAGCGATGCACCATCATGCCGAGCGCGCAGTCCGCGATGGTCGGCTGCTCTCCGGCGATATAGGGCGTGCGCTCCAGTTGCGCATCGAGAATTGTGCAAAGGCGCGCCGCCTGCTCTTCGGCGGCGGGAATGCCTTCGGGGTCAGAGCCGGGCTTGACATGCAGCGCGAAAAACAACTGCCGCAGCGGCTCGTGAATTTCGCCCATCACCCAGTCCAGCCACTGCTCGACGCGGGCGCGATGCTGAAGCTCGGCGGGGTACCAGTCCGGTCCGTATTTCGCCGCCAGATAGCGCAAAATGGCCTGGCTCTCCCACAGGATGAAGCCGTCCTCGTCCATCACCGGGACCTTGGCGTTGGGGTTCAGCGCCCTGAACGCGGGCGTGTCGGTCGGCGCGTAGCCACGGCCATAGTCGCGCCGGTCGATCTCCAGCCCGATCTCTTCGGCCAGCCACAGGACCTTGCGCACATTGGAGGAATTGGCCCGGCCATAAATCGTGATCATTTTTCTTGTGTTCCCGTATCCCGGTTCTCGTTCCGCGCCGGCGGCGGATCATTGGGGCTGCCCGCGCGGAAATAGTCAAGCATCCGGTTCCGGCGCAGCGGGCCGCGGCGGGCCGGGGTTTGCGGCTTGGCGTCGGGGCCGCCGGCCGAGCGCGCCAGGTTCAGAATGATCGCCAGATGATGCACGCTGCGGCCCAGCCCGTCGGCGATCTGGTGGCGGCAGGAAAAGCCGTTGGCGATCAGCAGCGCGTCGCGTCCGCTCTGGCGGATTGCCGGGAACAGCGCCAGTTCCGCCATGTCGATGGAGGCGTCGAGGTTCTCCGAGCAGTAGCCGAAAGCGCCGGCCATGCCGCAGCAGCCCGAGTCGATCGCCTCCACCTCCAGCCCCGGCACCTGCGAGAGGGCTGCGTGCATCGCTTCCATCCCGCCGAGCGCCTTCTGATGGCAGTGCCCGTGGATCAGCGCCTTCGCCTCGATCGGGCTGGCGGGCAGCGCCCACCGGCCAGCGTCGGCCTCGCGCGCTATGTATTCTTCCAGCAACCAGGCGTTCTCGCTCAGCCGCTTGCCCGGGTCGCCGAGGCCCATATCCCGGTATTCGTCGCGGAAGGTGAGCAGGCAGGCCGGCTCCAGCCCGATGACCGGCACGCCGCGCTCGACGAATCGCGCCGCTGTCTGCACCGTGCGCCGCGCCTCGGCCCGCGCCTCATCGACCAGCCCGCTCGCCAGAAATGTCCGTCCGCAGCACAGCGGCTGCTGGTCGCCTGCGCGCAGGATGTGCACGCGCCGCCCGGCCGCGTTCAGCACCTCGACGGCTGCGCGCAGATTGCCCGGCTCGAACCAGGTGTTGAAGGTGTCGGCGAACAGCGCGACCTCCGGCGCGTCCTCCGGCCCGGCCGGTTCATGCGTCAAAAACGGGCGCGCGCTCCACTGCGGCAGGCGGCGATGCGCCGAAAACCCAAGCGCCATGTCCGAGAGCGTGGCGAGGGAAGGCACGAAATCGCGCGCATTCAGCGCCCACCAGAAGCGCCGCGCATAGGGCGCATAGCGCGGCAGATAGGCCGTCAGTTGTTCGCGCAAGGGCAGGCCGTGACGCTTGTGCGCGGCGTTCAGCACCTCGATCTTCATGCGCGCGACATCGACGCTGGCCGGGCATTCGCTCTTGCAGGCCTTGCAGGACACGCAGAGCTTCATCGTCTCCAGCATTTCGGGCGCGGTAAGCGCGTCCGGGCCGAGTTGACCAGAGACGGCCAGACGCAGGGTGTTGGCGCGCCCGCGCGGGCTGTCGCGCTCGTTGCGGGTGACGCGGTAGGACGGGCACATCGCGCCATCGCTCAGTTGTCGGCACGCGCCATTACCGTCGCAGGCCTCTACGGCTTGCGGAAAGCCGCCGGGCCAGTCGAGCGCCGTTTCCATCGGCGGCACACGATAATCCGGCCTGTAGCGGAACAATTCGCGGTCATCCATGCGCGGCGCGCCGGTGATCTTGCCGGGGTTGAGCCTTCCATCCGGGTCGAACAGCGCCTTCACCTCGCGGAACACGCGGCTCGCCTTGCGGCCGAACATCGTCGCGTGAAACTCCGAACGCGCCAGACCGTCGCCGTAGGCCGCGGCGTGCGTGCCGCCGTAGCGCCGTACCAGCGCGAAGGTCTCCTCGGTCAGGCGGCGCATGGTTTTCACGTCGCCGGCGCGCTTCAGGTTCAGGGCAGGGCGCAAATGCAGGCAGCCGGCGCCCGCGTGGCCGTACAGGCTGGTCTCGACGCCGCGATGCGCGAGCAGCGCCGTGAGGTCTTCCGCGTAGTCCGCCAGATGCTCGAGCGGGACCGCGCAATCGTCGATGAAGGACATCGGCTGGCCCGCGCCGCTCTGCGCCATCATCAGGTTCAGCGCCCGGTCGCGCACATGCCAGATCGCGCTTTGCACCTCCGCGCCGACCGCTTCGACGACGGCATGGCGGTGGCCAAGCTCGGCCATCAGCTCGTCCAGTTCCTTGAGCTTGCGGATGTTTTCGATGCGAACATCGCCGATGAATTCGACCAGCAGCACTGCGCCCGGCTCGCCGCGGATGAAGCGGCGCAAGATCGGGGCGAGGCGCGCGTTGCTCGCGGCGAATGCGAGCAGCCGCTGATCCATCAACTCGATTGCCGTTGGCTGCTGCTTGACGAGGTAAGGCACGGCCTCCAGCGCCGCGCGCAGATCGGGGAAATGGCACACGCCCAGCACGCGGTTCTTCGGCAGCGGCGCGAGTTTGAGTTCGATTCGCTTGGACAGCGCCAGCGTGCCCTCCGAGCCGACGAGCAACTCCGCCATGTTGTGCGGCTGGCGGTCAGGCAATAGCGCGTCGAGATTGTAGCCCGCGGTGCGGCTGGGCACGTCGGGGAACACGCGACGGATCATCTCCTCGTGCTGTTCGCCCATCTCCAGCAGCGTGAGCAGGCCGTGATCGAAGGTCCCCGGCGCGTCCGGGTCGGGGAACTCCCCCGGCAGGTCGCCGAACACGGCTTCGGAGCCGTCTGCGAGGATCGCGTCGATGGCCGAGACGTTCTCGCGCATCCCGCCATAGCGCAGCCCACGCGGGCCGCTCGCGCCGGTCGCGGTCATCCCGCCGATGGTGGCGCGGCTGCCGCTGGCGATATCGACGGGAAACCAGACGCCCTTAGGCGCGAGCTGCCGGTTCAGCGTCTCCAAAGTGATGCCGGGCTGCACGGCGCAGGTCATCGCCCCGAGATCGTGAAACAGTAGCTTGTTCAGATATTTGGAGCAATCGATCACCAGCCCTTCGCCCACCGTCTGCCCGGCCGTTGCCGTCCCGCCGCCGCGCGCGGTGATCGCCACGCCTTCTTCCGCTGCGATGGCGAGGATCGCCAGAAGGTCGGCTTCTGTGCGCGGCGCGACCACGCCGAGCGGGAACACCTGATACACCGAGGCATCAGTGGCGTACCGCCCGCGGTCGAAGCGGTCGAACAGGACCTCGCCCGCGATTTCGCTGCGCAGCCGCTCGGCCAGCCGGCCCCGCGCGGCATCATTCAATAACGGCGGCATCTGCTGTAGGGTCGGGTCTGTGTCGGCACGCGGCGCGCAGTTGCCGAACTGGCGAGGCGGCAGGCGCGCTTCTCGCGCGTGCATGAACGCCTGCGATTCTCAAACACGCGAAAGGCCCCATCGCGCATGAATTTGCATAGCCACCAAGACGAACTCCCGTCCTGGGACGAGATAACGGCATTCATGGGCAAGCCGGACAGCCACGCCGGGCAGCCCGAAACGGTGGAGCGCATCGAGACCCATATTTCGCTGATTTTCCTGGCCGGTGATGTGGCGTACAAGATCAAGAAGCCCGTCGTCTTTCCTTTTCTCGATTATTCCACGCCGGAAGCGCGCCGCCGCGCCTGCGTCAACGAGGTGCAGATCAACCGGCGCACCGCGCCCGATCAATATCTCGGCGTGGTCCCCATCACTTACGACAAGGCGCGCGGCCTGGAGATCGGCGGCAGCGGCGAAGTGGTGGAATGGGCGGTGAAGATGCGCCGCTTCCCCGAAGGCGCCCTTTATTCCGAACTGGCGGCCGCCGGCCGACTCGGAGGCGAAGACTATGCCGAACTTGCGCGCGCGGTCCATACCTTTCACGACGCAGCGGCGCGGCGGATCGAGCCGGGCAGGGCGGTCGCGGCGCTGTCCGAACTGATTGCGCAGAATGACGCGGCGTTTGCCGAATACCCTGATGTGTTTGCGTCCGATGAAGCGCGCGCGCTGCGCATGGGCCTGGAGGCGCGGCTGGCGGAGCTGACGCCGCTGTTGGAGCAGCGCATCCGCGAGGGCTTCGTGCGTCATTGCCACGGCGATCTGCATCTGCGCAATGTCGTGCGGATCGACGGGCATCCTGTGCTGTTCGACGCCGTGGAGTTTGACGACGCGATCGCCACGGTGGATGTGCTGGACGACCTGGCATTCCTGATCATGGACCTGATCGCGCGCGATGCCCCGCAGGGCGCGAATGCCGTGCTGAACACGTATCTTTCCGCCGATAATGACATGCGCAACCTTGAGGGGCTGGCTGCGCTGGCGATATACTTGTCGACGCGCGCGTGCATCCGCGCAAAAACCGCGGCATATCAGGCGCAGACTGAGGAAGCGCGGCGGTATTTCGCGCTGGCGCGGCGGTTCATGGATCGGGCGAGGCCCGCGCTCATCGCCATTGGCGGGCTGTCCGGGACGGGCAAATCCACTTTGGCGCGCGCGCTGGCGCCAGACATCGGCGCCGCGCCTGGCGCGGTGATCCTGCGCAGCGACATCGAACGCAAGCGCCTGTTCGCCGTCGCTGAAACGGAGCGTCTGCCCGAGAGCGCCTACAGCGCGCAGGTCACGGAAACGGTCTATCGCACGCTGGCGAAGAAGGCGCGGGCCGCGCTGCGCGCCGGGCACAGCGTCATCCTTGATGCGGTTCACGGCCAGCAGTCCGAACGCGCGGACGCCGAGGCCATCGCCGCGGAGATGGGGGCGGAATTTGTGGGCATGTGGCTCACGGCCCCGGAGGAGACGTTGGTGGCGCGGGTCGAATCGCGCAAGGCTGACGCTTCGGACGCAGGTGCGGTAGTGGTGCGCAAGCAGATGGGCATCGACCCCGGCGAAATCGCCTGGGCGCGGATTGACGCCGCGGGCGCGCCGGACGAGGTGCGGGTAAGAGCCGAAGACCTGCTGCGCAGTCATGGTTTACGCGATTCGTAATGGCGGCGCTATTCTTGCCACGCCTTGCGTGATGTGGAATAAATCGGCGAGACGATAAACGGGCAGGGCCGGTATTGTCGTAGCCGCGCAAAACTGGGCTATTGGGAGAGCCGGTTAATGGTCAAAGAACGGGACATGGACAAGCAGAAGGCGCTGGATGCCGCGCTGAGCCAGATCGAGCGCAGCTATGGCAAGGGCTCGATCATGCGCCTCGGCAAGGCGGACCAGGTGGTCGAGGTCGAGACGGTGCCGACCGGATCGCTCGGACTCGACATCGCGCTGGGCGTGGGCGGCCTGCCGCGCGGCCGGGTGATCGAGATTTTCGGGCCTGAGTCTTCGGGCAAGACCACGCTGGCGCTGCATGTCGTGGCAGAGGCGCAGAAACTCGGCGGGGTGTGCGGCTTCGTCGATGCCGAGCACGCGCTCGATCCGGTTTATGCGCGCAAGCTGGGCGTGGCGCTTGACGACCTGCTGATCTCCCAGCCCGACACCGGCGAGCAGGCGCTGGAGATTACCGATACGCTGGTGCGCTCGGGCGCGCTCGATGTGCTGGTGGTCGATTCTGTGGCGGCGCTGACGCCCAAGGCCGAACTTGAGGGCGAGATGGGCGACTCCCTGCCGGGCCTTCAGGCGCGGCTGATGAGCCAGGCGCTGCGCAAGCTGACCGGCTCGATCTCGCGTTCACACACCATGGTGATCTTCATCAACCAGATTCGCATGAAGATCGGCGTGATGTTCGGCAACCCGGAGACGACCACCGGCGGCAACGCGCTGAAATTCTACGCCTCGGTGCGCCTCGACATCCGCCGGATCGGCCAGATCAAGGAGCGCGACGAAGTCGTCGGCAACCAGACCCGCGTGAAGGTGGTCAAGAACAAGGTGGCTCCGCCGTTCAAGCAGGTCGAATTCGACATCATGTATGGCGAGGGCGTCTCCAAGGTCGGCGAGCTGATCGACCTGGGCGTCAAGGCCGGCGTGGTCGAGAAGTCCGGCTCCTGGTACTCCCATGACAGCCAGCGCATCGGCCAGGGGCGGGAAAACGCCAAGACGTTCCTCAAGGACAATCCCGATGTCGCCGACGCCATTGAGAGGGCGATCCGGCAGAATGCCGGTCTGATCGCTGAAACCATCCTCGACGAAGGCGGCAAGGGTGACGCGCCTGAGACGCCCAATGGCGCAGCGCCGGAAGGCGCGAACGGCTCAGGCGCCGGCGCCGCTGCAACTGGACGCCGGGCGAAGGTCTGAAGCGCCCGGCCCATCTTCCGCGATCGACACGCCGAACGGTGAAAACCGCGCCCCCGTGGCGCGGTTGGCTTGTCGCGCCACGCCAGACCGTCTAAATCTCCAGTAAAGCAGCGCTGCGCCGCGCTTTTGGGGCGCAGGCCAGATGGAATGAACGGAAATCATGGCTCGCGTTAACGATATACGTTCGACATTTCTGGATTTCTTCGCCCGGCGCGATCACGAGATCGTGCCGTCCAGCCCGCTCGTGCCGCGCAACGACCCGACCTTGATGTTCGTCAATGCGGGGATGGTCCAGTTCAAGAACGTGTTCACCGGCGCGGAAACGCGGCCGTATGACCGTGCCGTCACTTCGCAGAAATGCGTTCGCGCCGGCGGCAAGCACAACGATCTGGATAACGTCGGCTACACCGCGCGCCACCACACCTTCTTCGAGATGCTGGGGAACTTCTCCTTCGGCGATTACTTCAAGGATCTCGCCATTGAAATGGCGTGGGAGCTGGTGACGAAGGAATTCGGCCTGGACCCCAAGCGCCTGCTGGTGACCGTCTACGCGGACGACGACTACGCGGCCGAGTGCTGGAAGAAGATTGCCGGCCTGCCGGAGTCAAAAATCCTGCGGATCGCATCGTCCGACAACTTCTGGGCAATGGGCGAGACCGGCCCGTGCGGCCCCTGCTCGGAGATCTTCTTCGACCACGGCGAGCATATCCCCGGCGGCCCGCCCGGCAGCCCGGACGAGGACGGCGACCGATTCATCGAGATCTGGAACCTGGTCTTCATGCAGTATGACCAGGTGACGCCGGACAAGCGCGTTGACCTGCCGCGCCCGTCAATCGACACCGGCATGGGGCTGGAGCGCATCGCGGCGGTGCTTCAAGGCACCCACGACAACTATCACACTGATCTGTTCCAGACGCTGATCAAGGCATCCGAAGAGGTGACGGGCGCGCCCGCGCGCGGCGAGAGGGAGGTCAGCCACCGCGTCATCGCCGACCACCTGCGCGCGACCAGCTTTTTGATCGCCGATGGCGTTCTGCCGTCGAACGAGGGACGGGGCTATGTCCTGCGCCGTATCATGCGCCGCGCCATGCGCCATGCGCACATGCTGGGCGCGAAGGAGCCGGTGATTTACAAGCTGGTGTCCGTGCTGGCGCGCGAGATGGGCCAGGCTTATCCCGAATTGCACCGCGCCGAGGCGCTCATCACCGAGACGCTCAAGCTCGAAGAAGGCCGCTTCATGCGCACGCTCGACCGCGGGATGCAGCTTCTGCGGGACGAAACAGAAAGTCTGGGTGAAGGCGAGACGCTTTCCGGCGAGACGGCGTTCAAGCTCTACGACACCTACGGCTTCCCGCTCGACCTGACGCAGGACGCGCTCAAGACCCGCGGGATCGCGGTGGACACGGATGGCTTTCAGGCGGCGATGGAACGCCAGAAAGCCGAGGCGCGCAAGGCCTGGGCCGGCTCGGGCGAGGCGGCGACCGACAAGCTTTGGTTCGACCTGCGCGACGAACTCGGCGCGAGCGAATTCCTCGGCTACGGCACCGAGCGCGCGGAAGGCGAGATCACCGCGCTCATCAAGAACGGCAAGCGCGTCAAGCAGCTTCGCAAGGGCGACAGCGGCGTGGTCATCACCAACCAGACGCCGTTTTACGGCGAGGCGGGCGGCCAGGTCGGAGATCGCGGCCAGATCATCACCGCCAAAGGCGCAAGCTTGCGCGTCGACGACACGCAGAAGAAGCTCGGCGATCTTATCTGCCATTACGGCGAAGTGGTGCGCGGCCCGCTGAAAGTTGGCGATCAGGTGCATATGCATGTCGATCAGCAGCGGCGCGCGGCGACCCGGCGCAGTCACTCGGCTACCCATCTGATCCACGAGGCGCTGCGGTTGGTGCTGGGCGAGCATGTTGCGCAAAAAGGCTCGCTCGTGGAGCCGGGCCGGCTGCGCTTCGACTTTTCACACCCCAAGCCGATCAGCGACAGGGAACTGCGTCAGATCGAGGACATCGCCAACGCGATTGTCTTGCAGAACGACGCTGTGACGACGCGGCTGATGAGCGTCGATGAGGCCATCGAGCAGGGCGCGCTGGCGCTGTTCGGCGAGAAGTACGGCGAGGAGGTGCGCGTCGTCGCGATGGGCCGCGCGGAGAGCGAGCACGAAGAAAAGCCGTTCTCGATCGAACTGTGCGGCGGCACCCATGTCGCGCGCACCGGCGATATCGGGCTGATCGCCATTATCAGCGAGAGCGCGGTTTCCGCGGGCGTCCGGCGCATCGAGGCGCTGACCGGCGACGCGGCGCGGGCCTATCTGCGCGCGCGCGACCGAGAGGTGCGCGAGGCGGCGGAAGTGCTCAAAACCAAGCCGGATGAACTGATCGAGCGCATCCAGAGCCTGATCGAGGAGCGCCGCAAGCTCAACCGCGAACTGGCCGAAGCGCGCAAGAAGCTTGCGCTCGGCGGCGCGGCGGCGGGCGCGAATGGCGCTGGCGCGGTGCGCGAGGTCGGGGCTGTGAAGATGCTGGGCCGCGCGGTTGAGGGCATCCCGCCGAAGGAACTGCGCGGTTTGGTCGATGACGGCAAGCGCCAGATTGGCTCTGGCATCGTGGCGATCGTTGGCACAGGCGAGGACGGCAAGGCCGGCCTGGTGGTCGGCGTGACCGACGACCTGACGGATGAATACGACGCGGTGGAACTGGTGCGCGCCGGGGCGGAAGCGCTCGGCGGCAAGGGCGGCGGCGGCCGGCGCGACATGGCGCAAGCCGGCGGCCCGGACGGCTCGCGCGCCCAGGAGGCGCTGGACGCGATCGAGGAACGGCTGAAGCAGGAGACTGTCGGGGCCTGACCCCAGAGACCTTATGAGCGAGATCGTTTACAAGGTGGTCGGCGCCGATGAATGGCGCGAAGCGCAAGCCGCGGGCGTCTATCGCGGCTCGGCGGACGATGTGCGCGACGGCTTCATTCATTTCTCCACTGCCGATCAGCTTCCGGGCACGCTCGCCAAGCATTTCAGCGGGCAGGACGGACTTTTTCTGGTTGCCGTGTATGCGGCGGCGCTGGGCGACAAGCTCGTTTGGGAGCCGTCGCGGCGCGGCGAACTGTTCCCGCACCTTTACAGCGCGCTGCCCATCGAAACGAGCCTCTGGACCACGCCGATCACGCTGGGCTCCGATGGCGCGCACGAGCTGCCCGCCGATCTGCCAGGTAAACGCGGAGCGGCGTCGTGAAGTCCAGCGTCCTCCGTCTCGCCCAGGCCGGCCTGCTCTCGCTTGACCCCGAACGCGCGCATGACCTGACGCTGCGCGCGCTGGAGCACGGCTTCTACCCCAAGCCCGAGCTGCTGCGCGATCCGCGCCTCGCGCAGCACCTGTTTGGCTGCCATTTCGCCAACCCTGTCGGCATGGCCGCGGGCTTCGACAAGGATGCGCGCGTCCTGTCCCCGCTGTTCGAACTGGGCTTCGGCTTCGTCGAAATTGGCACGGTCACGCCCCAGCCGCAGCCAGGTAACCCGCGCCCGCGTGTGTTCCGCCTCATCAAGCCGCGCGGCGTCATCAACCGGCTGGGCTTCAACAGCCAGGGGCATGGCGCGGTCCATGAACGGCTCGCGCGCCAGCGATTTCAGGGCGTCGTGGGGGTCAACATCGGCGCGAACAAGGATTCAGACGACTTCATCGCCGATTATGAAGCCGGGATGCGCGCCTTTGCCGACTGCGCGGATTATTTCACCGTTAATGTCTCCTCGCCCAACACGCCGGGCCTGCGCGCGCTGCAGACGCCGGACAGGCTGAACGCGCTTCTGGAGCGGCTGACCGCACTCCGCGCCGAGCTGGCCGGAACGAGCCCCGCGCCGCCGCTTCTCGTCAAGCTGTCGCCTGACATCCCGGAGGCCGAACTGCCGGGCGTTATCCAGACGGTGATGGCGCATGACGTGGCGGGACTGATCCTGACGAACACGACGCTGTCGCGTCTTGATCTTGAGGGCGTGGCGCACGCCAACGAAACCGGCGGGCTTTCGGGCCGGCCGCTGTTCGCGCTGGCCACGCGCGTGCTCGCGCAGGTTTATCAGTTGAGCGAGGGCAAGCTGCCGTTGATTGGGGTCGGCGGCGTCGACTCGGCGGAAACCGCACTGGCGAAGATCGAAGCGGGGGCCTCGCTGGTCCAGCTTTACACGGGTTTGATATATGAAGGCGTCGGGCTGGTCGCGGAAATTCTCAACGGCCTGTCGGCGGCGCTGGACCGGGCGGGCGCGGCCTCGCTGGCCGACTTGCGCGGGACGCGCGCGGGCGAATGGGCGGCGCGGCCGGCGGCCTGAGGCCCAGGCTTGCGCGAATCCCGGTGGACAGCCGCGCGCCCATCTGGCACATCGGCAGGCGATCGGCCTGTCGCGGCGACGTCACATTTCCCGCGCGCCGCGTCTGGATCGCGCGGGGCACGTCGCTTAAATCATTTACAATTCGATCTGCGACGAAAGGCGAGAGTGCAGTGAACTGGATCAATAACGTTGTCCGGCCCAAGATCCGCGATTTCTGGCGAAAGCGCGAGATGCCGGACAATCTGTGGGTCAAATGCCCGGACAGCGGGCAGATGATCTTCTATCGCGACCTGGAAGCGAACCAGTTCGTCGTGCCCGGCTCCGGCTATCACATGCGCATGGCCGCGCCGGCGCGGCTGGCCTCGCTTTTCGATGATGGCGAATACGAGACGATCGAGTTGCCTGAGGTCCCGCTAGACCCGCTCAAATTCCGCGACGAGCGCCGCTACACCGATCGCCTCAAGGACGCCAAGGCCAAGACCGGCCTGCAGGACGCCGTGGTGGTCGCGACCGGCACCCTGGACGACCGCCCGGTGACAGCGGCGGTACAGGACTTCAACTTCATGGGCGGCTCGCTCGGCATGGCCGCTGGCGAGGCGGTGCTCAAGGGGATGTTCACGGCGGTGGAGCGCGGCACTCCGTTCATCCTGTTCGCGGCTTCGGGCGGCGCGCGAATGCAGGAAGGCGTCTTGTCGCTCATGCAGATGCCGCGCACGACAGTGGGCGTGCAGCGGCTGAACGAGGCGCGGCTGCCCTATATCGTCGTCATGACGCATCCGACGACGGGCGGCGTGACGGCTTCTTACGCCATGCTCGGCGACGTGCATCTGGCCGAGCCGGGCGCGCTCATTTGCTTCGCCGGGCCGCGCGTGATCGAGCAGACCATCCGCGAAAAGCTGCCCGAAGGTTTCCAGCGCGCGGAATACCTGCTGGAGCACGGCATGGTCGACAAGGTGGTGCATCGCCACCAGCTCCGCGCGACGATCAGCCGGATCTGCGGGCTTCTCATGGCGCAGCGCGAGCGCCAGTATGCGCACCGGCAGCCGACCGACGCGCCGCGCATCGGCCCGCCGCTCAATGGCGCGGGCTCGGAAGACGAAGCGCATGTCCCGCATGGCGCGCAGCCGAACGGCCGCGCCGACGGCGAACACGCAGAGACCGCCGAGGAGGGTGAATCTGCGACGCCGCCCGCCAACGGCGAGCCTGCCGACGACACGGCCAAGACGACGCGCGGGGACACGCATTTGTCGTGAGCCGCGCTTTACGCCCGCGCCGCGATCTGCGACGTTGCTTGCCACTCCGGCGCTGACCGCTGGGGCGCCCAACCCCCGAACGAACGGACCTGAACCCGTGGCGACTCCCGACTCTGCGACCATTCTGTACCGGCTCGAACAGCTGCATCCCAAACTGATCGATCTTTCGCTCGGGCGGATCGAGCGGCTCGCTGGCTCGCTGGGCAACCCGCATGAGCGGCTGCCGCCGGTCATCCACGTCGCCGGGACGAACGGCAAGGGTTCCGTGATCGCCTATCTCAAGGCGATGCTGGAGGCGGCGGGCCTGCGCGTGCATGTCTACACCTCCCCGCATCTGCGCGCCTTCAACGAACGCATCTGCCTGGCCGGGCCGGACGGGGCCGCGCCAATCGCCGAGGATGCGCTCAGCGAGTTGCTGGAGCGGGTCGAGCGCGCCAATGCGGGCGAGCCGATCACGTTTTTTGAGATTACGACTGCGGCGGCGTTCCTGGCTTTTGCCGAACTTCCGGCGGATGTCGTCATCCTCGAAACCGGACTGGGCGGACGCCTCGACGCGACGAACATCGTCTCCAGGCCGGCTCTGAGCGTCATAACGCCGGTGTCGATCGACCATGCCGATTTCCTCGGCGACACCATCCCGCAGATCGCCGCGGAAAAGGCGGGCATCATCAAGCCGGGTGTGCCTTGCGTGGTGGCGCGCCAGCCGGATGAGGCGCTGGATGCGATCGTCTGTCAGGCGAGCGAGATGCGTGCGCCGATCTTCGCCGGCGGCGGCGCCTGGGATGCTTACGAGCAGCACGGCCGGCTCGTGTTTCAGGACGACAAGGAACTGATCGACCTGCCGCTGCCGCGCCTGATTGGACGGCACCAGATCGAGAATGCCGGGATTGCGGTCGCGGCGGCGCGCAATCTGCCCGGCTTCGAGATCAGCGAGAGCGATATCGCCACGGGCTTGAACAAGGTCGTCTGGCCGGCGCGGCTCCAGCGGCTTGGGCCGGGGGCGCTGCACGCGCTGACCTTCCCGAATTCCGAGCTGTGGCTCGATGGCGGCCATAACCCGTCAGCCGCGCAGGCGCTCGCGGGCGCGATGGCTGAGTTGGAGGAGCGCGTGCCGTGCCCGCTGCACCTCATCATCGGCATGATGTCGAACAAGGACGCAGGCGCGTTTCTCGCGCCCTTCGCGGGCCTGACCGAGTTCGTGGCGACCGTCGCGATCCCCGGGCAGCCGAACGCTTACACGGCCGATGAGCTTGCGACGATGGCCCGGCATCAAAGCCTGCTGGCCCAGCCCGCGCGCGATCTGGAGGACGCATTCAACCTCAGCCGCAGCGTCGCGCAGGGGCCGGTGCGCATCCTGATGACCGGCTCGCTGTATTTCGCCGGCAAGGTGCTGGAGGCGCATCAGCACGGGCTTGCGCGAATCTGATCCGCCGCTCTAGCCGTCGTCGTCCGCGCCGCGCGCCTGAAGCGCAGACAGGATGCGCGAGCGTTCCGGCTCCGGCTGCTGATCGATGATGTCGAGCACACGCCGCAATTCGCGCCGCAGGCCGTAAATCTGGTCCATCAGATCGAGCACGACGGGCACCGCCTCATCGTTGAGGCCCATGCGCTGGCGCAAGTCGGCAATCAGCGAAATGCGTGCGACATCGACTTCGGTGAAGCTATAGTCCGCCTCGCCGCGCGCTGGACGAATCCAGCCGTATTGGATCCACACGCGCAGATCGCTCTCGCTGACGCCTTCGACTTCGAGAATGACCTCACGAATGCCGCGCATCACAGATAGGCTCTCAGTTTCGCTCTCGGGTCAAAACCGCTGGTTCCGCCATGCGCGTCGCGCCACTGCTGCATGGCCTTTTCCAGCTCAGGATCGGGCTTTGCGGGCAGGACCAGCCTGGTGCGGACATGCTGGTCGCCGCTCTTCCTGGTGCGGGCATTCTCGATGCCCTTGCCGCGCAGGCGGAATGTCTGCCCGCCGCTTGTGCCTTTCGGGATGGTGAGCGCGACCTTGCCGTGAATGGTCGGCACCTGCACCTTCGCGCCGAGCACCGCCTCGTCCACGCTCAGCGGCACCTCGACGATGATGTCGTCGCCGTCGCGCTCGAAGACCGGGTGCGGGCGGATGCTCAACTCGATCAGCGCGTCGCCCGGCTGGCCGCGCCCGACGCCCGGCTCACCCTTGCCGCGCAGCCGCAGCACCTGACCGTCCGTCACGCCTGCGGGCACATTGATGTCGAGCGTGCCGCCTTCGGGCAGCGTCACCCGTTTTTTCGCGCCAAGCGCCGCTTCGAGGAAGTCGATCTCCAGGTGGTAGCGATAATCCATCCCCGCCATGTGGAACTCGCCGCCACGCCCGCGCCCGGTCCGGCCGAAGATATCGCCGAAGATATCGCCGAAATCCTCGAAGCCGCCGCGCGAGTGATACTGATAGCCGCCCGCGCCATCGGCGTATTCGCGGTACGAATGATGCGCCGCGCGTTCCTGGCCGCTCTCGTCGATCTCGCCCGCGTCGTAACGTTTGCGCTTCTCCGGGTCGCCCAGGATCGCAAAGGCCGCGGAGATGCGCTTGAATTTGTCCTCGGCCTGCTTGTCGCCGGGGTGCAAGTCGGGATGATGCTCCTTCGCCAGACGCCGGTACGCCTTGCGGATATCTTCGTCCGACGCGCTCCGGCTCACCCCGAGTTCGCTGTAAAGATCCGTTGCCATTCCGTGTCTTGAATCCTTTCGGGCGGTGCCGACGGCCTTCTCCGGCGCGCATTCCAGCTTTGCGTCATACCATAGAATCAACTTTTCGGCGCATACGGCAAGTCCAGGCAATGCCGCCTTGTGAAATGCGCGGCGCGCGCTGGCTCCGGTTCAGCGCAGCTTGTCGCTCAGCGCCGAAACCAGCCGCGGAGGACGCCCGCCGGTTGCGTCCGCGTTGATGCTCGCTTTCAGATTTAGCACGCTGGCAAGCTGCGCCAACCGCTGGCGCACCTTCTCGCCGTCGAATTCGCGGAATTTGGGCGGCAGATTGAGGGTCAGCCGGCCATCCACGACCGCCAGCGGCGTGCGGCTGATGATGCCCGGCGTCCCGGCCGAGACGATGTAGGCCACGCGCATCGCGCTGCCGAGCATTCGCGCGCGTTCATGCGCCCGCTCGCCATCGGGGCTTTGCGCCAGCAGATTGCGGAACAGGGGGCTCAATTCGCCTTTCAGCGAGCCTTCATGCCGGTAATAGTTGGCCAGCGCAATGAACAGCCGTCCCGGGTGGTCGGTGCCGGCCACCGCCCAGTGCGCTGACAGGTTCAGGCTCTGTTCGCCGCGATAATCCGGGTGCGCGCGCCAGCCGACATCCGACAGCAGACAGGCGGCGTGGCGCAGGCGGCGCTCTTCGGCAGTCTCCTCATGTCCGGCAAGGGCGAACAGGTTATCCGTCCATTTGCAAAGTTCGCGCACGTAGTCGAGCGAACGCCCACCGATGGCCGCGGCATCCTCGCAAGCGGCGATGAGCGGATCGCGCGCGCGCTCTTTTTCGTCGAGCAGCGTGTAGAGCAGCCCTTCGCGAACGCCGAATGCCGAGATCACAAGATGCGAGGGTTTCACCCGCTTGAGCAGCCGCGACATCACCAGACAGGCATGTCGAATGGTGTCGCGCCGGCTTCTGGAAATCTGCTCGATGCCTGGGACGGCCCCATTCGCGCTTTTCACGACCTCGCGCGTGAAGCGCTGCGCCTCGTCGGCGTCGATCTGGTAGCCATGAAAAATCCGCAGCGGATAGCCGGTCTTGACCATGTGCAGCCGCGCGATCGCGCGCCACTCGCCGCCGATGGCGAAGAATGGACGATCCTTTCCCAGATCGAGCCAGTCCACCTCGGCAAATGCGCGGTCCGCCTCGGTTTTGCCGGCGCCCAAGTCGTCGCCGTAAGCCTCGTGCATGTAGAGGTGCCCGAGCGACAGGCTCACGGGGCGCGGGTCGTCAAGGCGTATCTGGCGGTCCCGGATTTCCACCAGTTCCAGCGAACGCCCGCCGATATCGCCCGCCAGCCCGTCAACCTGCATGAAGCCGGAGAGGATGCCGTTCGCGGTGAGTTCAGCCTCGCGCACATCGCTGAGGATTTCGATCCTGGTGCCGCAAATCTTCTCGGCCGCGGCGATGAACGCAGCGCCATTCTCGGCGATCCGCACTGCGGCCGTGGCGAAGGGATAAAAGCGCTTCACGCCCATATGGGCGACGAGCGCGCGGAAGCGGCGCAGCGTTCCCAGCGCGCGGGCGACATTCTCGTCCTGCATCCGTCCGGTGCGGGCCACGCCGCTGCCGAGACGGCAAGTGACGCTTTCGTTGTGGAGTTGGGTCGGGCTGCGTGTGAGGCCCTCGAAAATGACCAGGCGCACCGAGTTCGAGCCGATGTCGATGACCGCAACGGGCTTGCGCCGGTCGAAGCGAGGGCGCTCATCCTGTTGCATGGGGAAAGATCCGCATCACTTCTGCTTCTGCCGCGCCTTCTTTAGAGGCTCTTCGGGTTCGTCGCGATCCGGCCCGTTGGCGAAGGAGATCGGAACGCGCGGCGGAAAGCTCTGGCGCAGCGACTCCCCGCGCCCGGACAGGCTCGGATTATTGATGAAATACTGGTGCGCGTTGAACGGTTCCTCGCCGTCGACCGCCTTGATGCGGCGAGAGGCGCCGTCCGGCAGGATTTCCCAGCTCTGCTGATTGTCTTTCAGGTTCGCCAGCATGATTTGACCGAGCACCTGCTCATGCACAGTTGCGTTGAGGATCGGCGTCATCGCCTCGACCCGCCGCTCCAGATTACGCGGCATCATGTCCGCCGAGCTGATATAGACGCGAGCTTTCGTCGAGGGCAAGCCGTGTCCGTCCCCGAAGCAGTAGATGCGCGAATGCTCCAGAAAACGCCCGACGATGCTCTTCACGCGGATGTTCTCGGACAGCCCCGGCACCTGCGGGCGCAGGCAGCAGATGCCACGCACGATCAGTTCGATCGGCACGCCGTCGCGGCTGGCGGCATAGAGCGCATCGATGATGTCCCCGTCGACCAGCGCGTTCATCTTCATCCAGATTGCGGCCGGGCGTCCGGCGCGCGCGTGCTCGGCTTCCTTGGCGATGTGATCGAGGATGCAGTCCTTGATGCCGACAGGCGAAGCCGACATCAGTTCCAGATCGCGCGGCTTGGCATAGCCGGTGACGTAGTTGAAGATGCGCGAGACGTCCCGCCCGATGGCCGGATCGGCGGTGAAGAAGGACAGGTCGGTGTAAATCTTCGCGGTCACGGGGTGATAGTTGCCCGTGCCGATATGGCAGTAGGTGCGCACCCCGCCGGGCTCGCGCCGCACCACTTGCCCAAGCTTGGCATGGGTCTTCAGTTCCAGAAAGCCGAAGACGACGCGCACGCCGGCGCTCTCCAGGTCCTTCGCCCAGCCGATATTGGCCTTCTCGTCGAAGCGGGCCTTGATCTCGATGACGGCCGTCACCTCCTTCTCCGCTTCCGCCGCGGCGATCAGCGCCTCGACGATGGGCGATTGCTTTGAGGTGCGGTAGAGCGTCCATTTGATGGCGATGACGTCCGGGTCGGCCGCAGCCTGCTTCAGGAACTGGGAGACGACGTCGAAGGACTCGTAGGGGTGGTGGACGATGATGTCCTTGGCCTTGATCGCGGCGAGGCAATCACCGCCATAGTCGCGAATGCGTTCGGGAAAGCGGATCGTGAACGGCGCGAACAGAAGATCGGGCCGGTCATCGACGATCATCTCCTTGGCGTCGGCCAGGCCGAGCAGGCCCGTGTGCGCAAAGACCTGCGACTCGTCGACCTCCAGAGCCCCGATGACCATCTCGCGGAATGCCTCCGGCATCCCCGCCTCTATGCCGAGCCGGATGACCGAGCCCAGCCGGCGTTTTTTCAGCGCGGTCTCGAACAGGCGCACCAGATCCTCGGCCTTTTCCTGCACCTCGATATCGCTGTCGCGCAGCACGCGAAACGCACCCTGGCTTTCGACGGCGTGATCGGGAAAGAGCTGGTCCACAAACAGCGAAATCAGCGTCTCGGAGCGGATGAAGCGCACGCGCGGCCGGCCGTTCGCCATGGTATCGTCGCTGCGCGCCGGCAGCCGGATGAAGCGCTGAAGGCCGGAGGGCATCGGGATCAGCGCATACATCTTCTCCGGCTTCGGCACGTCGGATTGTGATTTTTTCTCCGTGAGTTCGAGTCCCAGCGTAAGGCCGAAATTCGGTATGAACGGGAACGGATGCGCCGGATCGACCGCTATCGGGGTCAGGGTCGGGAAAACCTCTGTCTGGAAGAAGTCCTCAAGCCACGCGCGATCGGTTTTGGTGATCTCTTCAGCGCCGAGCACATGCACACCCTGCTCGTCCAGCGCCTTTTTGAGGGTCTGCCACTGCTCGTGCTGAGCGCGGGAGATGTCGGCGACCATGTCGTTGATGCGCGCGAGCTGCTCCTTCGCAGTCAACCCGTCCTGGCTGACAGTGGCGATGCCTTCGGCGATATGCTCGCGCAGGCCGGCAACGCGCACGATGTAGAATTCATCGAGGTTCGAGGCCGAGATCGCCAGAAAGCGCAGCCGCTCCAAAAGCGGATGGTTGGGGTTCGCCGCCTCTTCCATCACGCGCCGGTTGAACTGCAGCCAGGACAATTCGCGGTTGTAGAAGCGCGCGTAGCCGCGAAATTCCTGCGGGATGGCCTCGTCGTCGCTCGGCAATCTCTCGGCAATGCTCATTAATTCGGCTCCGAAATCAGTGGCGTGGCTCAGTAGCCGCCCGTTTCCACGAATCGCGCGGCAAAGCGCGCGGTGATCCGCCGCCGCTCCGCGAGCGCCGCCTTGTCCATCCGCGCAACCAGGTCAGCGGCCGCGGCCACCGAACGGTCCATGCGCCTCAGGAGATAATCTATGACAGCGGGCGGCGCGGAGAGCTGCCGGTCGTCAAAGAGCTTCACCAGCACCGCGCGCAACAGCGCATCATCTGGCGCGCCGATCTGCGCGAAGGGCAGCGAGCGCAGCCGCGAGCGCAGGTCGTCAAGCGCGACCGGCCAGGCGCCGGGCAGGCTGCGCGCTGTCAACAGGATGTCGAAGCCGCGCTCGCGCGACAGGTTCAAAAGGTGAAACAGCGCCCGCTCATCGCGCGTAAAACGGTCAACATCTTCCACTGCCAGCGGGCCGGTCTCCAGTCCGTCCACCATGTCTTCTTTAATGCTCGCGGCCGACAACACTTGCGCGCCGCTGCGTTCGCGCCAGACATTGACGAGATGGCTCTTGCCCGCCCCGGCCGGCCCGGCGATCAGGGCGCACCGCGCGCTCCAGTCCGGCCAGCTCGCGATCAGGCGCATCGCCTCGGCGTTGCAGTCGCTGAGCATGAAGTCATCAGCGTCGAGCGCGGGTACATGCGGCAGGTCGAGCGCCAACTGTGCAGTGCGTTTTCCAGCCGCTTCGCTTCCCATCACACGAACGCTCTCGTTAACCGCCGCGCTAATCTTCCAGCGCGTCATAATACGCCATATGGCGCAGCCAGCGCGCCAGATAAACGCCCGCGGAGACCAGCGTCAGGATGCCGACAACCCATGTCAGCGGGGTGACAACCGGGTCGAGCCAGGGGGCGAAGCCAAGATAAGCGAGGACCACGCCAGCCAGCACGATCTGGCCGACCGTGTTCGCCTTGCTGACCATCGATGGGCGCATCTCGACCGGGCGGTCCACCATCCACGAGAGGATCACCGCGCCGACGATCAGAAAATCCCGGCTGACCACCGCGATCACGATCCAGGCCGGCATGTGCCCGAGCAGCCCCAGAGTAAAATAGATGGCGACGAGCAGCAGCTTGTCGGCAATCGGGTCGAGATAGGCGCCCAGTTCCGTGCGCCAGTCGTAGGCGCGCGCAAGAAAGCCGTCGATGGCATCGCTGATCCCGGCAAGAACGAACAGCGCGAAGGCGGCAGTATGCGCGCCGTGAATGATCAGCCAGATGACCACGGGCACAAGCAAGACCCGCGAGACTGTAATGAGGTTTGGCAGATACACGGCACCCTCGCCAACTCCGGCCTGTCACGGACGGCGCGAAGGCTCATTGCCGGCGCAGGATCAATTCACCCTGCTGCTGATCCAGGCTCAGCCCGCGCGCCGCGGCCGCCTTTGCGAAGCGCTCCGCCCCGCCTGGAAAAGATAGCACGAGTTCCGCGCCTCCGGCGAACAGCGACTTGACTTCCACATCCTGCACACCGGATATCCCCTCGACGGTCGCGCGCATGTCCTGCCAGGCGGGCAGGCTGTCGAAAGTCGCGGTGAGACTGATGGTCTGAAGCTCCGCCGGGCCGTCCAGCGCGCCCTGGGTCTTAAGCGAAGTCAGCCGCCAGCGCGCCTCAAGCGCCATGTGCGCGATGCGCGCCGCGCGCATCGCTGCATCTTGGACATCGCTGCCATAGACGCGGAAGCTCTGCGCAAAGGCGAACCGCCCGAGCGCGTCTTCGCCGCGCAGCGCCACCCTGAGGCGATTGTCCGCGCTGTCGAACGTGGCCGCCGCGAGGACGAGACGCTGAGCGCCAAGCCGGCTTTGCAGCGCTTCGACGGCCCGCGGGGTCACGTCCATATCAGCGGGCAGCGAGGCAGCCCCGGCCGGCGGCAACTCCAGCGGCGCGAGGCCATTTCGCAGGTCCAGCCCGCTCCACGCTGCGCGCCAGACTTCGCCGACATCGCCCTGCGCCACGGGCAGGAGCGTTATCGGCGGCGACTGCTGATCGGTGTGCGGAAGCCCGACGCGGTTGAGCAGGTCGCGGATTTCCCCGGCCTCGAAGGTGAAATCGAGCGTGGCGATATAGCGCGTGCTGGAGAACCGCTCCTCGCGCACAACGAAGCCGTCGAGCATCCCGTCGATGGCCGATGCGCTCAACTCCGGCAGCCGGTCATGCGCCTCGAACGCCACCATACGCCAGAGCAGTCGGCGAAAGGCACGCTGGCTGCCCTCGCGGATCGCCCGCTCCTTGGCCGTGACGGCGTCGCTGGCCTGGGTATTCACGGCGATCTTTGCCACGGTGTAGACCGAGGCCCGGGCCGCGGCCGGCGCGAGGCCCGCGAACAGGCAGCAGCAGAGCAACAGAGCGAGCTTCGGCATTATGCTTCGACTTTTCGGGCGCGTCCGGGTCTAGAGATCGTTGGCTTACCAATTTGCCACGTTATCAGCAATGACTCGGGCGGAAATGCGCGCAAAACTCACGGCATTTCCACGCGCCGCTTGACCGCGCGGGCTTGCCAGCGCAAGTCAGGGGGCACGCGAACGGACAAGAGCGCATGTCGGATAAGCCTGCCCAAAACGGCCTGACCTACGAACAGGCTGGCGTGAACATCGACGCCGCCGAGCGGCTGGTGCGCGCGATCAAGCCGCTCGCCGCCGCGACCGCGCGGCCCGGCGCGGAGGCCGATCTCGGCGGCTTCGGCGGGCTGTTCGACATCGGCGCTGCCGGTTTCACGGACCCGATCCTTGTCGCAGCCACTGATGGAGTGGGCACAAAGCTGAAGATCGCGATCGAAACCGGCCAGCACGACGGCATCGGGGTCGATCTGGTGGCGATGTGCGTCAACGATCTGATCGTGCAGGGCGCCACCCCCCTGTTCTTCCTTGATTATTTTGCTTGCGGCGCGCTGGACCCGGACGTGGCGGAACAGGTGATCGCGGGCATCGCTCAGGGCTGCAAGGAGGCCGGCGCGGCGCTGATCGGCGGCGAGACGGCGGAAATGCCGGGCCTGTACGCGCGCGAGGATTATGACCTGGCCGGCTTCGCGGTCGGCGCGGTCGAACGCGGGGCGGTGCTGCCGCGCGCCGATCTGGGCGACGGCGACGTGGTGATTGCGCTGCCGTCCTCCGGCGTCCATGCCAACGGCTTCTCGCTGGCGCGGCGCATCGCGGCGGAGGCCGGGCTGGACTGGGCCGCGCCCGCGCCATTCGCGCCGGAGACGACGCTGGGCGCGGCGCTGCTTGCCCCGACGCGGATCTATGTGCGCCCGGTGCTCCCCGCGCTGACGTGCATCAAGGCGCTGGCGCATATCACTGGCGGCGGGCTGACCGAAAACCTGCCGCGCGTTCTGCCCGACGGGCTGACCGCCGAGATCGACCTCGCCGCGCTCAAGCCGCAAGCCGTATTCGGCTGGCTGGCGCGCGAGGGCGGCGTGAGCGAAGCGGAAATGCTGCGCACCTTCAACTGCGGGGTAGGCATGGCCATCATCGCGGCGGACGCGGAGGCCGGGACGATCATGGACACATTGCGCGGCGAAGGCGAAGCGCCTTACGTGATCGGGCGTCTCACGCCGCGCGCTGATGGACCTGTCCGTTTCACCGGCGCGATCGCGTGGCTGGCATGAGCGCGCGCAGGAAACTCGGCGTGCTGATCTCCGGGCGCGGCAGCAATCTCGCCGCGCTGATCGCGGCGTGCGATGTGCCGGAGTACCCGGCCGAGATCGCTGTCGTCATCTCCAACCGCCCCGGCGCACCGGGCCTGCAAGTCGCCAACAACGCAGGTATCTCCACGCAGGTGATCGACCACACGCAGTTCGCCAGCCGCGCCGCGTTCGACGGCGCGCTCGACGACGCACTACGCGCCGCCGGCGTCGATCTGGTCTGCAATGCTGGCTTCATGCGGCTGCTGACGCCCGGCTTCGTCGAAGCCTGGCGGGATCGCCAACTCAACATCCACCCCTCGCTGCTGCCCGCCTTTCGCGGCCTCGACACGCATGAGCGCGCGATCGCGGCGGGCGTTCGCATCAGCGGCTGCACCGTGCATTTCGTCCGCGCGGAAATGGATGAGGGGCCGATCGTGGCGCAGTCGGCTGTGCCCGTCCTGCCAGGCGACGACGCCGAGGCGCTGGCCGCGCGGGTGCTGCGCGCCGAGCATCGGCTGTACCCTTGGGCCGTGCGGCTGGTGGCCAGCGGCGCGGCGTGGGTGGAGGGTGAGGGCGTCGTCTACGCGCCTGGCGTTCCGCAGCCAGAGGGCGTCACGCTGTTCGCTCCGGCGCTGGATGGCTGGTAGTTTGCCACGGTCCGTTAGCCGCGCGCGCGCTGGGGCGGTTCCGCATCCGCCGCCGGAGCGCAGGAAAACGGCGTGACCTGACCGTTTTCGATGCCCAGCGTCAGCCGCCCGGCCTTGAGCGCCAGAGCCTGCTCGCCGAACAATTCGCGCCGCCAACCGTGCAGCGCATGAACATCCGCGTCGCTGTCCATCGCGATCTTGTCGAGATCGTCGCTCGTGGCGATGAGGCGCGGCGCCACCTCGTTGCGCGCGGCCACGGCCTTGAGCAGCACGCGCAGGAGATCGGCGACAGCCTGTGCTTCGCCCGACATCGGCTCGCTGCGCCTGACCTCCGGCACGTCCTCCAGTTCGCGTTCCAGCCCGCGGGCCACCGCCGCGAGGATGTCCTGCCCGCGCGCTGACCGCGCAAAGCCTTCGCTGATCGTGCGCAGCCGCGACATGTCCTCCACGGACTGCGGGGCCTGGATCGCGAGGTCATTGATGGCATCGTCCTTGAGGATGCGCGGGCGCGGCTGATCGACCTTCTGCGCCTGCTGTTCGCGCCATGCCGCCACTTCCATGAGCACGGCGAGCTGGCGCTGGGTGCGGACCTTGAGCTTGACGCGCCGCCACGCATCTTCCGGTCTCATCCGGTAATTCGCCGGATCGGTCAGGTCGGCCATTTCCTCGGCCAGCCACGGCTCGCGGGCGTTGGCGCGCAGCTTGCGCTGCAGCTTCTCATACACCGTGCGCAGATGCGTCACGTCGGCGAGCGCATAATCGAGCTGGTTGCGGCTTAGCGGCCGCCGGCTCCAGTCGGTGAAGCGCGATGTCTTGTCGAGCTTGGTCTTGCACAGCTTGTTCACGAGCGAGACGTAGCCGACTGATTCGCCGAAGCCGCAGACCATCGCGGCGATTTGCGTGTCGAAGACCGGCTTCGGGATCAGGCCGGCGAGGTGATGGATGATCTCGATATCCTGCCGGCCGGAGTGAAAGACCTTCAGGACATTTTCGTTGGCCATCAGCGAAAAGAATGGCCGGAGAAACGCCTTTTGGGCCTCCAGATCGCCGCTCGCGAGCGGGTCGATCAGCGCCTCGGCCTCGGGGCTGGCTACCTGGATCAGGCATAGCTTTGGCCAGTAGGTCGATTCGCGCATGAACTCGGTATCGACGGTGATGTATTCGGCCTGGCCCAGCGCGTCGCACAGTTCGGCCAGGTCGCGGGGTTGGGTGATGATGCGCGGTGGTTGATCGGTCATGAAGTTGTTGTAGCGCAGCATGAGCGCGATGTCGCCTGACGGGTTGCAAAATTCCCATCTACGCCGCGATTGTCGTGCAATCCCGGTCGGCTGCCCATGCTTCGCAGTCTCGATTCCGCCTACGGCAATGCCACAATAGCGATGCGTCTCACGGGACAGCAAAGCGCCCCAGCGCCTGCTTGACAAAGCCGCGCTTGCATGTGCTTTTCGCGGCTTGAAACGTCCAAGCGAAGGATTACGGAAGCGATGGCTCAGGCGAAAGCGAAATCGACAGCCAGCAAGCAGGGGCGCTCCAAGGCCAAGGCCGCCAAACAACCGCACCGCACGCATATCCCCGACCTGCGCGACGGCGTCGCGCCGCACACTTATCGCACACATAATTGCGGCGAGTTGCGCAAGTGCGATGTCGGCGCGCAGGCGCGGCTGTCGGGCTGGGTCCATCGCGTGCGCGACCACGGCGGCCTGCTGTTCATCGACCTGCGCGACCATTATGGCCTGA
Source organism: uncultured Hyphomicrobiaceae bacterium (assembly GCA_964540795.1). GTDB lineage: Bacteria > Pseudomonadota > Alphaproteobacteria > Rhizobiales > Rhodomicrobiaceae > Dichotomicrobium. The sequence continues at coordinate 34,308 of CAZINX010000001.1, forward strand.
CGCAATGCGTGATCGAGCCGGAGAACCCGCATTTTAGTCTGGCCGATACCTTGCGCGCGGAATGGGTCGTGCGCGTCGATGGTGAGGTGGTTGCGCGCACCGACGACACGGTGAACCCTGACCTGCCGACCGGCGAGGTCGAAATCCGCATTGCCGCGCTCGATGTGCTGTCCGAGGCGAAGGAGCTGCCGCTGCCGGTGTTCGGCGAGCCGGATTACCCGGAGGACACGCGCCTGCGCTACCGCTTCCTCGACCTGCGTCGCGAGACGCTCCATCGCAATATCATGAAGCGCGTGCAGATCGTCGCCTGGCTGCGCCAGCGCATGACGGCGGATGGCTTTTTCGAGTTTCAGACGCCGATCCTGACGGCTTCTTCGCCCGAAGGCGCGCGCGACTTTCTCGTGCCTTCGCGCCTGCATCCGGGCAAGTTCTACGCGCTTCCGCAGGCCCCGCAGCAGTTCAAGCAGCTTGTGATGATGGCGGGCTTCGACCGCTATTTCCAGATCGCGCCGTGCTTCCGGGATGAAGACGCGCGCGCCGACCGCTCGCCCGGCGAGTTCTACCAGCTCGATATCGAGATGAGCTTTGTCGAGCAGGAGGATGTGTTTCAGGCGGTGGAGCCGGTGCTGCGCGATCTGTTTATCGAATTCGGCGAAGGCCGCCCGGTCACGGAAAAATTCCCACGCATCCGCTACTGGGACGCGATGCGCCGCTTCGGCACCGACAAGCCGGACCTGCGCAACCCGATCGAGATGCACGATGTCAGCGAACATTTCCGCGGCTCGGGCTTCAAGGTGTTCGCCAGCCTGCTGGACAAGCACAAGGGCAAGCGCGACTGGTACGACAACGCCGAGGTCTGGGCGATCCCCGCGAAGGGCGGCGGCTCCCGCGCGTTTTGCGACCGCATGAACGCCTGGGCACAGGGCGAGGGCCAGCCGGGGCTGGGCTATATCTTCTTCCGCGAAGGCGAAGGCGCCGGGCCGGTGGCGAAGAACATCGGGCCGGAGCGCACAGAGGCGATCCGCAACGAACTGGGCCTGGGCGATGGCGACGCGGTTTTCTTCACCGCGGGCGTGCCCAATCACTTCGTCGATTTCGCCGGGCGCGCGCGCACGAAGGTCGCCGAGGAGCTGGAGCTGATCGATGCCGAGCGCTACGAATTCTGCTGGGTCGTCGACTTCCCGATGTATGAATGGGACGAGGACGCGAAGAAGGTCGAGTTCTCGCACAACCCGTTCTCGATGCCCCAGGGCGGTATCGAGGTGCTGGAGAAAATCGAGCGCGGCGAGACCGACCCGCTGGTCGTGCTCGCCTGGCAATATGACGTGGTGTGCAACGGCGTCGAGCTGTCCTCCGGCGCGATCCGGAACCACATCCCCGAGATCATGTACAAGGCCTTCGGCATCGCGGGTTACGGCCCGGAGGTGGTGGAGGAGAAGTTTGGCGGCATGGTCCGCGCGCTGCAATACGGTGCGCCGCCCCACGGCGGCATCGCGCCGGGGCTGGACCGCATGGTGATGCTGCTGTGCAACGAGCCGAACATCCGCGAGGTGACGATGTTTCCGCTCAACCAGCAGGCCGAGGACCTGATGATGGGCGCGCCGGGCGAGGTGTCGCCGGAGCAGCTGAAGGAGCTGCATATCCGTCCTGCGCTGACGCAGCAGAAGAAATAGCCAACGCGAATTCGCACGCTCGCGCGACCGGGCACGCCGCTGACAGGCGCACTCATCCTGTTGCCGTCGCCATGCGTAGCCTTCACGGTAACACCGGAGGCTCGCATGACTCGTCGCCACGACCCGTCTTCAGGCGCCGAATGGGCGCGCTTTCTTCTGCTGCACGCAAGCGTTGGCGGGGCGCTGGGCGTGCTGGTCGGAGCTGGGCTTCTGATTACGGACGTGGTCGGCATCGGCACGCTGCTGTGGGAAAGTCGCACCCCGGTGGCGGCGGGCGCGCTCTATTTCATCAGCTTCGCATCGACTTTCGCGGCCGGCAGCACGGCCACCGCGATCATGGGCCTTGGGCGCAAGGACCGTTGATCCCGCGCTTCGCTCAGGCGCGGCCACGAAAGGGGCGGAGCCGGAGTCGCTGCCGCATCGTCAATCGGCCGGTTCGTACCGCAGGCGCTCGAAGACGTTCAGGATTTCGGCTTCGGAAGCGCGCTGAACCGCACCGTCGGCGACCTCATCCATGCTCCACATCCACGAACGGGCCGGATCGTGCCGCATCGCCCAGTCCGGGAACAGCCGTTGGCTCACGTCACGGCGCGTCAGACGTCGAACGTCGATGTGGCGGTCGTCGCGGGAAATCCGCTCATAGGCGGCATCGACAGCTTGGGCCGGACCTTCGAGCAGCTGCAGGAACAAGTCGTGTCGCACGATCAGCGTGCCCGTGATGCCGTCGCGCATGTTGCAGCGGCGCGCATCGAGCAGGATCGTGCCGAGCACAGCCTCGTCGAAACCGAAAGGACGGGACGCGTAGGTAAGCTGGACCAGCGGCATAAACGGCTCCTTTACCCGGGAAAGGCTAGGCGGACGGGCCAAAACTGTCAAGTAAACTTGACGCTTTCGCGGAGCGCTGCGGCGCAGTGTTGACCACGCCGAAATGGCTTGGCGAGATCGGCAAGTGATGCTGTCAGTCCGCTCCCCGCGCCACCGATTTATGCGTTATCAACCGTTTCTGGATCAGCAGCGTCAGCGCCAGGATGCCGAGCCCGAAGGCGTCGGAAACCCAACCGCCGGCGATCATGCTCAGCGCTCCGGCGAGCAACATAACGCGCAGCACGTAATTAAGCGGGCCGGCCAGCCACCCCTGGACGGCGGCGGCGAGAAGATAGATGCCCACCGAAGCGGTAATGAAGACACGGACGATCTCTGTCCATTCGCCGATCATCAGCAACGCAGGCGAATAGAAGAACATGAACGGCACGATGAATGCGGCCAACCCGATGACGAAGCTCTCAACCGACGTTTTCATCGGGTCGGAGCGCGCCAGCGCCGCCCCGGCATAGGCCGCGAGGGCCACCGGCGGCGTGATCGCCGACATCACCGCATAGTAGAAGACGAACAGATGCGCGATCAGCGGTTCGATGCCGAGCTGCACCAGCCCCGGCGCGATGATCGACGCGGCGACCGCATAAGCCGCGGTGGTCGGCATCCCCATGCCCAGGATGATCGACACGCACATGGCGAAGAACAGCGCGATGAGCTGGTTCTGTTCGGCGATGGCCAGCAGCAGCGATGAAAAGCGCGTGCCAACCCCGGTGAGCGCGATGACGCCTACGATGATTCCGGCCGCCGCGCACACGGCGACCAGTTGCAGCGACATCTTGGCCGCAAGCTCGAATGCGTACAGCACCGCACGCGGCCCCATCCGGTAAGGGGTCAGCCAACTGACCACCGCGGCGGCGGCCATCGCAAGCGTGCCCGCCCGGATCACGGAATATCCGCTGAAAAGCGCGTAAATGAGAATGACGATCGGAATGAACAGATAGATCTGTTTGGCGAGCGCGGCGAAGCGGGGCAGTTCATCTCGCGGCAGGCCGCTCATGCCGTTTCGCAACGCGGCAAAATCGACCATGAAATACACCGATGCGAAATACAGGATCGCCGGGATGATCGCCGCGATGACGATGTCGGTGTAGGGAATGCCCGTGATCTCGGCCATGATGAACGCGCCGGCCCCCATGATCGGGGGCATGATCTGACCGCCGGAAGACGCGGCGGCTTCGACCGAGGCGGCGGTTTGCGGTCGATAGCCCACCTTCCTCATCAGCGGAATGGTCAGAGATCCGGTGGAGACCACATTGCCGGCAGAGGTGCCGTTGATTGTGCCCATCAGACCCGAGGCGAAAACGGCGACCTTGGCGGGTCCGCCGCGCGCATGGCCGGCGGAGGCGAACGCGAAATTCACAAAATACTCACCCACCCGCGAGGCCTGGAGGAAGGCCGCGAAGGTGACGAACAAAATGATGTATGTCGATGAAATGGCCGTGGTCGGGCCGAGAATGCCCTGATCTGTGTAAATATAAGTAAAGAAACGCTGGATCGTGTAGCCGCGGTGTTCGAGAAAGCCCGGCAGGTATGGCCCGACAAAGCTGTAAACCACGAAAACGGCGGCAATGATGACCAGCGCCAGCCCCGCCACTCGCCGGGTGGCTTCGAGGATCAGGATCACGCCGGTAATCGATGCCCACATGTCTGCGGGAAGCGCAAGCGCGGTCCCGGCGCGCAGGCGAAGGATCGGCGCGTTGAAGACGATGTAAAGGCATACCGCGATCGCGGCCAGCGCGAGCAGCACATCTGCGGGGTTCAGCGCGCCGGCGCGGCGCTCGGGGAATAGCCAGCTATGGGCGAGCGCGAGCACTGTGCCCATGAGCAGCGGAATGCCGTATGTCTCGAATGCGAAAGCGGGGGGCTGGGCCGTGCCGGCGAACCACCAGCCTGCCCACGCGACCAACAGACACCCCAACCCGTAAATCACGCCGAAGGCGGCGGGCGCCAGCAGGATGAAATGCAGCGGCGAGCGTTCCTGGGCGGCGGCGCCTTCGCTTTCGGTTTTCTGAGCGGCGTAGAGGAGAAACGCGAGGACCAGGCCTCCGGCAACATGGATGAGCCGGTATGTCCAGGTCTCCAGCGGATAGAGGTTCATCACGCCGATGTGGAAGGCCGTGTAGACCACGCACATGGCGATGACCAGCCGATGCAGCTTTCCGCTATAGGCGCGCTGATTATACGCCTGCGGCTCGCTGTCCACGCCCCGGAGGGGCTGGCCGCCCGGGCCTTCAGTTGCGGCCGTGTCGCGTGTCGCCATGGGCGTTCCCATCCCCCTCGGGACCGGGCGCGACAGGCAATATCAGGGTGCCGCCGCGCCCGGCATGTCGTTAGAGGCCGCCCTCAGCCTTTCAGGTCGTCCGGCACCGTGATCCCCTGCTCCTCCAGGTAACGCACCGCGCCGGGATGGAACGGCATGAAGCTGTTCTTGTCCCAGTTCTCCAGCAGCGTGGACTTGGCGGCAGAGTGGATCTGCGTCATGCGATCATTGTTTTCGAGGACAAGCTTGGCGATCTCGTAGACCAAGCTGTCGGGGGTGTCCTTGTGGGTGATCATGAAGTTCCAGAGCGCCACGGTCGGCTGTTCATAGTCGTGGCCCTCATAGGTGTCCGCCGGGATGGTGAAAGCGGCCATCGCGGGATGCCCTTCCAGCACTTTCGCCTGCTCCTCCGGCGTGAAGCCGAACATCACCACCTCGTTTTCCGCGGCGAGTTGGGAGAACGCCGGGATCGGCATCCCCGCCGCGAAGGCGAAGGCGTCAACCAGACCGTCCTTGAGCTGGCTCGCGGCGTCAGCAGCGCCGGCAAAGCTCACATTCGCATCGACGCCCAGCGTCTCCATGAAGCGCGGCCAATAGGTGCCGGGCGTGCCGCCCGCCGGACCAACGGCGACGCGCTTTCCATCGAGGTCGGACACCGACTCGATGCCTGAATCCTTCAGGGCGATCACCTGAAACGGCGTCTGGTACATCGGGAAGACGGCGCGAATATCCCTGTGCTCCAGCCCGGGTGCGAGTTCGCTCTTGCCGAGCCATGCCTCATAGGCCGGCCCCATGGTCACCTGGCCGAGTTGATGGTCCCCGGTTTGCACCAGCGTGACATTCTGCACCGGGCCGCCGGTCACCTCGCCCGAAGCGTTGATCCCGAGCTGCTCGCTGATGAACGCCGCAAGGCCGTTGCCGTAAACGAAGTAGGTGCCGCCCTGGCTAGCGGTCCCGATCGTGATATCTGCCGGCCAGTCGGCGCGGTCGTCCTGAGCCACGCTGAGGCCCGTGAGCAGCGCCAGTGCGGCCGCTGCCGCGACTCCCAGTTTCAGCAGTCTCCTCATCGACTTCCTCCCAATTTGCTGATTTTCGCTTGCTTTCTGGCGAACACGCCATCGCTATCGCGGCGCGTCCCGCACTTTAGTAATAATCCGCTAAAAAGGAAGAATATTTGGCGCAGGCTGGCGGTTCAACTGATAAATCCGTTACCTGCGGTTCGCGCCATCGGCCAAAATTGCCCGAGCCGCAGCCGCGCTTCCGCCCGGCTGGCGTCAGGCCGCGCGATGTTCGGGTTGTATGGCGCGATGCCAAGGGAAAATGATGGAGGCGCCGCCCGGAATCGAACCGGGGTACACGGCTTTGCAGGCCGCTGCGTAACCACTCCGCCACGGCGCCCCTCACGGACGTCATATCGCAGGAGATGCGGAACATCAAACATATCACCGAACTGCGAAACGGCAAACGGTTCGCGCCGGTTCCGCCCGCGTCGCCGGATGCTGGACCATGTTGTGCCAGATGCTCGGCTAGGATATGGGGATGCGGGGCGGTTCGATCCATTCCCGGGTCGCGCCGCGCCGCATTTCGCGCTGCCATTCATACGGGTTGCATGAGCGGGGACGGTACATGACGGATTTCAGACGCGCGCGCGAGAACATGGTCGATTCGCAGATCCGGCCCAACGGGGTGCGCGATGCAGACCTGTTGCGCGCGCTTTATCGCATCCCGCGTGAGGTGTTCGTGCCAGCCTCGCTGCGCCCGCTTGCCTATGCCGAGGAACATCTGGCGATCAAGCAGTTGAACGGCGGCGGACGCCACGCCCGCTACATGCTGGCCCCGCTGATGCTCACGCGGCTGATCGATCTGCTGCGTCCGCAGCCGAGCGAGGTGGCGCTCGAAGTCGGCTGCGGCACCGGCTATTCCACCGCGCTGCTGGCCGCACTGACGGAGTCGGTCGTGGCGCTCGAAAGCGATCCCGAACTGGCCGCCGCCGCGGCGGAAAATCTCACGGGCCTCGGCATCGACAACGCCGCGGTGGTGCAGGGCCCACTCAACGAAGGTTGTCCCGGCGAGGCGCCGTTCGACATTATCCTCATTAACGGCGCGGTGGACGAGGTGCCGCAGACCTTGCTCGACCAGCTCGCCGAAGGGGGGCGTCTGGCAACGTATGTGCGCGAGCCGACCGCCGCCATCGAGGATACTTTCGGCTATGCCTACACCTACGAGAAATCCAATGGCTGGGTGAGCGGCCAGCCTGAATTCTCCGGCGGCGCGCCGCTGCTGCCTGGCTTCGCGCGCCAGCAGGGCTTCTCGTTCTAGACCGCCGCCGGCGTGCGCGCCCATGGGGGTCGCTCTGGTCGTCGGGGTCTGTCATTGCCGCCGCGATGGGCGGCAACCGGAGTGGTGAAGGTCGTGGTCACCGAGTTGACAATTTTACGAGCCGCTCCTGAGCATCTCGACGCGGTGCGCCGATGCGCGCGGGCGGCTTACGCGAAATATGTGGGGCCGATCGGGCGGGAGCCCGCGCCCATGATCGCGGACTTCGCGGGACAGATTGCCGAAGGATGGGTTGACGTCGCCCTGGATGTAGATGCGCGCGTTACAGGCTTTATCGTCGGCTACCCGCGCCAAGACCATTTTCATGTTGAAAATCTGGTCATTTCGCCGGCCGCGCAAGGCGCTGGCGTCGGCACTCGCCTGCTTCGCCACGCGGAGGCGCGTGCGCGCCAACTGGGCCTTGCGGCAATCGAGCTGTACACGAATGCCAAGATGACCGAAGCCTTGGCGTTTTACCCCGCGCGGGGATTTGTCGAGATTGATCGCCGTCGCGAAGCCGGATTCGATCGGGTTTACTTCCGCAAGCCTCTGTCGATTGCCGAGACCCGTAACCCTTGATGTCCCGCTAGAGAAAAATCGTCTGGATCGGAAAGACCTCCTCCAGCAATCCATCCGTGCTACGCTGCGTATATTGACCACGGACAGTCAAGCTTGGGGAGTCGTCACCATGCGTTTTTTCACCGCCCTCGGCATTTTTGCGATGCTCTTTGCCGCGCCCGCCAGCGCCTTCGACATTCAGCGGCCCGATCCTGCGCTCAGCGCCCAGGAAGTTGTCGGGATCCAGCTTGAAGCGCTGAAAAACAACGACGATCCACGAAAGGACGCTGGCATCAAGCAGACCTATGCGCTTGCTCATCCGCAGAACAAGGTGATGACCGGCCCGCTGCCGAAGTTCACGCAGATGCTGAAGGGGCCGCTCTATCAGGTGATGCTTAACCACCAGGCGCACACGATCGAGGAAGTCGCTCAGGGCGACAGCCGCGCCGTATTCGGGGTGACGGTCGTTGGCGGCGATGAGCAGGTCTACAAGTTCCGCTGGACGGTGCGGAAGATCGAAGCGGGCGACTATGCCGGAGCCTGGGCCACGGTTGCGGTGTCCCCGCCTCAGACCGCGGACGACAGCATCTAGAGCATTTTCAGCAAAGGTGGGAGCCGGTCTCGCGTCCGGAGCCGACGGCGGGCGCGAAACGGGCAAAATGCGATCAAACGACAACTATAGCGCGTTCGCTGATTCCGATTTTCCTGAACGCGCTATAGTGGAGCGAACTTGACATTTGAATCCCCGTTGCGGTCCGGCTCTCGCTCCAATGTAAGTTCAAAAGCTTCACCAGAATCAAAGACTTGCCAGTGCTTCTTGGATTCCGACATTTGCTACGACGTGCGCCGCGCGGGCAGGCGAATGTCTCAAGCGGACCGTCAGGCTGGCCGGTCGCGGAACGCAGCGGAGCGGCGAGAGTGGTTGCGATTGCCGGTCGCTCGGGGTATGGCGTGAGCAAGGCTGGAGGCTCGCACCATGACCGACATTCCTCTCCCGAGTGAACTGCAGCACGCCGGAAGCCGCATCACGATCCTGACGGGCGCGGGCCTGTCGGCGGAGTCGGGCCTGCACACCTTCCGGGATAGGGGCGGCATCTGGGAGAAATACGACCTGACCGAGGTGGCGACGCCGGAAGCCTTCGCGCGCAACCCGGCCTTCGTGCTCGACTTCTACAACCAGCGCCGCCGCGCCAATGAGGATGTCAAGCCGAACCCCGCGCATCAGGCGCTCGCCCAACTGGAGCGGGAGCACGGCGGAGAGGTATGGGTGGTCACGCAGAATATCGATCCGCTGCACGAGATGGCCGGGACGCGCAACCTCATCCATATGCATGGAGAGATCACCAAGGCGCTGTGCGCCGAGTGCGGCCACCGTGAGGCGTGGGGGATGGCGGACATCACGCCGCAATCGACCTGCGCGGCCTGCGGCACCATCGGGCGGATGCGCCCGGATGTCGTCTGGTTCGGCGAGATGCCTTACCAGATGGAAGAGATTTTTGGGCTGCTGGCGCAGACTGACCTGTTTGTGTCGATCGGCACCAGCGGGACGGTCTATCCGGCGGCCGGCTTCGTCGAGATTGCGCGGGAGGCGGGCGCCTGGACGCTTGAGCTGAACCTGGAGCCGTCTGAAGGTGTTTCGCTGTTTCACCACGCCGTGCAGGGCAGGGCGACGCAGACTGTCCCCGCGCTGGTCGACCAGATTCTGCGCGAGCAGTCTTAAGCCCGGCCGCGTCGAGTCACTCGGCTGGGACGTTCACGGGATGTACATAGCCGTCGATGGCTATTGATCCTCAATTATCTGTGCAAATCCTCAAGTTCGTGCGGATCAAACGCCCGGATACAGGTCGAATTGATCATGTATAATTTCGTCTGACCAATTTTGAACCTCTACAAGATCACGGGCGAGTCTCAGGATCAGGTCGCGGCATTCGATCTGATTTGACCAGGGATGCTCAAAGACCTGATCAGGATAAAGTAGGCCAAGCAGGTTGCCAGCAACGGCGCCCGTGCTGTCGCTATCGCCACCGTGCGTCACGGCGCAGCGCAAGCCGTCTTCCAGATTCGACGTTGCCAATGCGCTGTAAAGCGCGATCGAAAGCGCTTCCTCAGCCACCCAGCCGCCGCCGAGCAGCTCGACCGTTTGCGCAGCGCCGTCTCTGGGGGCGTCTAGCGCGGCCTGAATGGCGTGCGCCGTCTCGGAGCCGTTGTCGAACTCACGATAGGCGGAGAGGAGGCGAACCGCCGCCTGTTCCAGCTCTTCACCAAGGATGACGCTGTTCAGCAGCTCCGCCCAGGCAGCCGCGGCCAGCTGGCCGGTTGGATGACCATGCGTCAAGGCGCTCGTCGCGATCGCGACCTGCCTGATGTTTCCAGAAGGCACGCCGAAGGCCACGGGCGCGACCCGCATGATTGTCCCGCATCCCTTGCTGTCATTGCTGGCGGGCTGGCCAAAGTGCTGAGCGGCCCGCAAACCGGACAGACATGTGTTGCCCGGCGCCCGGCGGTGATGAAGCCGGGCGTCTTCCACCAGACCCACATGGTCCGCTTCGGTCACATTTGGCTCAACGCCCTGCGTGCGCAACCATCGCAGCAAGGCATGGTGGACGACAGCTTCAACGGAGACGATCCCCTTCAGACGGCCCCGCACCCATGCCCTGATTAGCCCTTCAGCGGTAAATAGCGTCATCTGGGTGTCGTCGGTGATGGCCCCGACGATCCCGTGATGCGGCGGGAGGTCCCTCAATCCGTAGGGAAATTCATGCGCGATCCGGTCGAGCGGCCAGAACTCGATCTCTGCACCGAGACTGTCGCCCATGGCGCCTGCCAACAAGCTCGCCTGTGCCAGAAAAGATCGGTCTTGTGTCAACGTCGCCGGCTCGCCGTTTCCTAAGTCAGTCACTCAATGCACCGCAGGACGGTGCGAAACGAAGAAAGCGCGACAATCGAGGCGCTTCAGGCCTGATAGGCGACACGGTTTTCGCCGGACAGGGCTAACCGCGGCCGTCGCTGCCGCTCTCGTCTTGCCCCTTGCGTGCTGCCTCCGCGGCGGCTTCGCTCGCGCTCATGTCGCTCACGCGGCGCTGTGGCGGGGTCGGCGCGGTCGTAATACCAGATGGTGGGGCCTCGCCGGGATGCGCGGGCCTGCGGCGGAACCACAGCGTGATGAGGGCCGTGAAAAAGCCGATGATCGCGGCGACGACGGCATATATCGGCTCGAAGGTTCGCGCCTGCTCGATCAGCCAGTCCAGCGTGCGCACATCCACGTCAATCGTCGCGTCCAGCGTCTTGATCAGCACCGGCGGCTGCGTTTCGCCCTGCGGGTTGACGATGTGCGCGTAGAGTTCAAGCTCCAGCCGCTTGGCCTCCCCGCCGGTTTTGGGCGTCACGTACCACGACCATTCGACCGGCCGCCGCCAGGTGATCGTGCGTTCCTGTATCCCGCCCGGATCAACCTCGAAATCGCGCCCGCGCAGCCGCGCCGACATGATGTTCGAGATCTTGGCGCGTTGCTGCTTCACCTCGCCCTGCAGCCGCTCAAACGCTTCGGAAGTCTGCTCCGGCAAGCCTTCCTCGGTGAAGTCGGTGCGCAGCACCAGCGTGATCTCGGTGGCCTGGCCCTTGATCATCTGCTCGGGGTGATTGTACTCGACCGGCCGGTCGCGCAGCCGTTCAAGCGCTTCATCGACATCGAAGCACTCCGGGCCGAGCACGCCGCGCTCCGGGCAAGCGGCCTCGTTGGGCTGGGCTGCCGGGGGCGCTGCCGCCACCACGGCGGGAGCCGCGGCGGGCGCGGGTGTGGGTTCAGCGATGTCGGCCGGCGCTGTTTCTGGCGCGCTGGCGACGGGTTGCTGGGCTGGCGCGGGCTGCGGGGCCGCGCGGGCCATGCGCTGGGTCGTGGCCGGCGCGCGATCGATCCTGGCATTCGCGGCATTGCCCTGAGACTGACCAGAGCCGATCACCACGCCGCCACCGCCGCCCGCGCCGGACTGGGAAATGGTGCCACGTGGGGCCAACTTCGCCGATGAACCAGAGCCGCGCTGAGAGATGCCTTGGCTGTCAATGCGATAAGCGTTGCGCCGAGCCTGTTTCGCAACGCCTTGCTGGTTGAGACGGGTGGCGGTATTCGGAGCCTGCATCTGTCTGATCGCGAAACCGTTGGGGCTGGTTGCACGGTTGTCGATCTGCGCGGATGGCTGGGCCGGGGCCGCGGCGCTTGCTGGCGGTGCTTCGGCAACCTCAGCCGTCGCGGTCGTCTCGCTCCCGCCGTCAGCCTCAGCCGTCCTGGTCTGCGCGGCGGTGCCCGGCGCGGGCTCAGCCAGACCGTCGCTAACGCGCGCCAGCGTCTGCTTCAACGCGAACGCCTCCATGCCCCGCTCATTCAGCGCCTTGCAGGTGTGGAAAACGTAGTGCGCGATGATCTGATCGCGCGGCAGATCATATCGCGCGGTCAAGGCCGCGATCCGCGCGCGGGCGCGGTCGATGAAAGTCAGGTCCACCGGGGCGTCGCCAAGCTGCGCTTCCACGCTCTGCCCGATCGCGCGCGCGGCTTCGGCGTTGTCGAGGCTTGCGGGCGCGCGGCACGGCGAGGTATCCGCCAGCGCCAGGGCTGGCATGAGCAGCGCTATCGCAAATATGGCCAGCACTCTCATGACGCCCCCCAAAAATCCGCCCACGCCCGCATCCAGACTTTCTACATTAACCTTTCATTAACCTCGAATTTGCGCTGGGCGCAACACACGCGAACACGCCCGCCCACTATTCTGCGCTTGGCTCGCCGTAGGCGGCCCGGACACGCGCCCGCAGCGCGTCGAGCCGGCCCTCATGAAGCGCGGCGCGGATTTCCCGCATGAGGTCCTGATAGAACCAGACATTCGCCCAGCTCAGCAGCATCGGCGCGAGGTATTCGCCAGACTTGACCAGATGGTGGAGATAGGCCCGGGAATAGTCGTGCGCGGCGGGGCAATCGCTCTGGGGGTCGAGCGGGGCGGGGTCGTCGGCGTGCGCGGCGTTCTTCAGGTTCAGTTTGCCGCCCCATGTGAAGGCCTGACCGTGGCGGCCCGAGCGCGTTGGCATCACGCAGTCGAACATGTCCACCCCGCGCGCGACCGCCTCTACGATATCAAGCGGCGTGCCGACACCCATCAGGTAGCGCGGTTTGTCGGCGGGCAGGTGCGGCGTCGTATGCTCCAGCGTGTCGAGCATCAGGTCCGGGCCTTCGCCGACGGCCAGCCCGCCGATGGCGTAGCCCGGAAAATCCATCTCGACCAGCGCCTTGGCCGAGCGCGCGCGCAAGTCGGCGTGTACGCCGCCTTGAACGATGCCGAACAGCGCCTTACCGGGCGCGGCTTGGCGCGCGAAGGCTGCCCTCGCGCGCTCAGCCCAGCGTAACGACAACTCCACTGCCGAAGCAATATTCGCGCGCGCGCAAGGGTAGGGCGGGCATTCATCAAGCTGCATCTGGATGTCGCTGCCCAGCAGGCATTGGATTTCCACCGCGCGCTCGGGCGTGAGCAGATGCGTGCTGCCGTCGATATGCGACTGAAAGGTGACGCCGTCCTCGCTCAGCTTTCGCAGCTTGGCCAGCGACATGACCTGGAACCCCCCGCTGTCGGTGAGGATTGGGCCGGGCCAGTTCATGAAGCTGTGCAGGCCGCCGAGCCGCGCGACGCGCTCCGCGCCCGGGCGCAGCATCAGGTGATAGGTGTTGCCGAGGATGATGTCCGCGCCGGTCTCGCGCACGGTGTCGGGGAACATCGCCTTGACGGTGGCGGTGGTGCCCACCGGCATGAAAGCGGGCGTGCGGATGGTCCCGCGCGAGGTCGTGATTTCGCCGGTACGTGCGTCGCCGTCGTGCGCGTGGATGTCGAAGCTGAGCGCGGTCATGGCTTTGCCGCCGGGTCGGGCCAGAGCAGACAGGCATCGCCGTAGGAATAGAAGCGATAGCCGTTCTGAACCGCGTGCTCATAAGCCCTCAGGATGCGCTCCAGCCCGGAAAACGCCGCGACGAGCATCACGAGCGTTGAGCGCGGCAGATGAAAATTCGTCATCAGCACGTCGATGGCGCGGAAGGTGTGGCCGGGCGTGATGAAGATGTCGGTTTCGCCGGAGAAGGACGTGATCTCGCCGTCCCGCGTCACGGCGGTCTCCAGGATGCGCAGGCACGTCGTGCCGACGCACACGATCCGCCCGCCGCGCGCCCGCGTCTCGTTGAGCCTGGCCGCTGTCTCGGCGCTGATCTCGCCCCATTCCGAATGCATGCGGTGATCAGCGATGTCCTCGACCTTTACCGGCAGGAAGGTCCCCGCGCCGACGTGCAGCGTCACCGTCTCCCAGCCAATACCGCGCGCATCCAGCCGGGCCATCAGCTCCGGCGTGAAATGCAGCCCCGCGGTCGGCGCGGCCACCGCGCCCTCTCTGGCCGCGAACATGGTCTGGTAGTCCTCGCGGTCCCGCGCGTCGGCCGGGCGGCGGCTGGCGATATAGGGCGGCAGAGGCATCGCGCCCGCGGCGTCGATCAGCGCATCCAGCGCCGCGCTTTCGGCCTCGAAGGCGAGCAGCACTTCGCCACCGGATTTCTCTTCGACGCGCGCGTGAAGCGCCTCGCGCTCCAGTCCGCTTATGGCCAGCCGGTCGGCTAACGCCAGCTTGCGGCCCGGCTTGGCGAAAGCGCGCCAGCGGTTGCCGCTCTCGCGCTTGTGCAGGGTGATACCGACATCCGGTTCGCTCTCGCCGCGGCCAATGCGCTTGGCGGTGAGCTGGGCGGGGATGACGCGCGTGTCGTTGAAGACCAGCGTGTCGCCGGGCGCAAGGATGTCCGGCAGGTCGCGGACGATGCGGTCGTCAAGCTCGGGTTCTACGCCGGGGCGCACCACGAGCAGCCGGGCGATGTCGCGCGGGTTGGCTGGGCGCAGCGCGATCCGATCCTCCGGCAGCTCATAGTCGAAATCGTCAAGCCGCAAGCCGCCGGATGTCTTTTCCGGTCCGCTCACGGCGTGCCCGCTCCCGCCGCGTCAGGACGCATCCTCGGCCAGTTGCATCTTGACGATCGTGTCGGGGTTCTGGACCGCGCCCGAGCGAGGATCGCCCTTCTTGATATTGTGGACATGCTCCATGCCCTCGACCACGCGGCCCCAGACGGTGTACGAGCCATTGAGGTGCGGGGCTTCTTCAAACACGATGAAGAACTGGCTGTTGGCGCTGTTCGGGTCGGCGGTGCGCGCCATGCCGATGGTCCCTTCCTCGAAAGGAACATCTGAGAACTCGGCCGGCAGGTCCGGGTAGTCGGAGCCGCTGGTGCCCGTGCCGGTCGGATCGCCGGTCTGCGCCATGAAGCCGTCGATGACCCGGTGGAAAGTCAGGCCGTCGTAGAAGCCTTCGCGCGTTAGCATCTTGATCCGCTCGACATGCTTCGGCGCGACGTCGGGCAGCAGTTCGATGACCACGCGGCCATCCTTCAGGTCGAGATAGAGCATGTTGTCTTTCCCCTGGGCGTTAATGGGCGCGCTGGTCATCGCCAGCAGCGTGACGGCGAATAGCGCCGAGACGGCGGTGAGAACGGTTCTACGCAGCATGAACGTCATCCACGGCTGGGTGCGCGCCTAGGCCTGGGAGGCCAGTTTCACGCGCAGGCGTTTCGCGGCAAGCGGCGGGACGAATTGCTCCACATCCCCGCCCATCGAGGCGATCTGGCGGATGAATTTGGACGCGATATGGCGGCGGCCCGGCGAGGCCGGTAAAAAGATGGTCTCGACATCCGGGGCGAGCGCGCCATTGGTGCCGGCCATCTGCATTTCGTAGTCGAAGTCCGTGGCGTCGCGCAGGCCGCGCACCAGCGCCGTGGCCCCGTGCCTGCGCGCTGCGTCGACGCTCAAGCCGTCGAAGGTGACGACCTCGATCTGGGTGGCATCGCGCGCGGCGATGACGCGAGTCTCCGCCTCCAGCATCTCGACGCGCTCCTGCCAGTTAAACAGCGGCGTCTTGCCATGATGCACGCCGACGCCGACGACCAGCCGGCCGAGCAGCCGCGCGGCGCGCTCGATCACGTCCAGATGGCCGTAGCTGACTGGATCGAAACTGCCGGAGTAAAAGCCGGATCGGACCATGCCGTCGTCCTAACCAAGACTGCGTTGCTTCGCAAGCTGTCACGCGCGCCGCTGCAGCGCAAGCCAAATGCCGCCAAGGACCAGAACGCTTCCGCTGAAGCCTTCCAGAAGGTGACGCCGGCTCAGGAACCAGCCGCGCGCTGTGCCGAGGGCGAGCACCATCAGCGCGTCGGTGGCGGCGATGACCACGACGAAGGTCACGGCGAGCAGGGCGAGTTGGGGCGCGATGGCAGCCGCCGGGTCGAGGAACTGCGGGAAAAACGCCCCGAGGAACAGCAGGACCTTGGGGTTGGACAGGGCCACGATAAAGCCCCTCCAGAGAAAGTTGCCGCGCGCGGCGGGTTGCGGTGAGTCCGGTTCGGTGCGCAGCGCGGCGCGCAGCCGCCAGATGCCCAGCCAGACAAGGTAGGCCGCGCCTACCCAGCGAATCACGTCGAACCATTCGGCGACGAACGCCATCACCGAACTCATGCCGAGCGTGGCCGCCGCAACGAGGATCGACAGGCCCAGCGCGTTGCCGAGCACGGTAAGCAGCCCGGCGCGCGTGCCGTGGCTGGCGCTGTTGGCGACGAACAGGGCCATCGACGGGCCCGGCGTGACGGCCAGCACAACGCAGGCCAGCACGAATGCCCCGAACAGATAGGCCGACACGAGGAAGGCTCCTTAGTGCGCGGGGGCGCTTATTCGCTTTCGCCGCCGCTGTCTTCTTCCGGGATATGGACGACGGAGACCACGCGCTCGCCCGCGCCGGTGGTGAAGATCTTCACGCCCTGTGTTGCGCGGCCCACGATGGAAATGTCCTCCACGGGGCAACGGATCAGCTTGCCGCGATCGGTCACGAGCATGATGTGATCGGCATCCTCGACCGGGAACGCGCCGACCAGCGGGCCGTTACGCTCATTCACGGTCATGGCGATGATGCCCTTGCCGCCGCGACCGGAGATCCGGTACTCATAGGCGCTGGTGCGCTTGCCGTAGCCGTTTTCCGAGGCCGTCAGGATGAACTGCTCGCGCGCGCTCAACTCCGCGTAGCGCTCCGGTGACAGCTCGCCCGGCTCGACCAGTTCCTCATCGCCGTTTTCGGCCTCGGTCGCGGCTTCTTCCGCTGCCGCATCTTCGGCGGACTGACCGCCCGCGGCCCGGCGCATGGCGCTGGCCTGGCGCAGATAGGCGGCGCGTTCATCCGGCGCGGCATCCACATGCCGGAGCATGGCCATCGAGATGACCTGATCGCCGTCATCCAGCCGGATGCCGAGCACCCCGCGCGAATCGCGGCCCTTGAACTCGCGCACCGCCGTCATGGGGAAGCGGATCGCGCGGCCCTTCGCGGTCGTCAGCAGTACGTCGTCATCCGCCGAACAGGTCTCTACGCCAATGATGCGCTGGCCCTCGTCCAGCTTCATGGCGATCTTGCCGCTCTGGCGCACTTCGACGAATTCCGACAGCTTGTTGCGGCGGACGTTGCCGTCGGCCGTGGCGAACATGACATGCAACTCATCCCAGCTTGCCTCGTCTTCGGGCAGCGGCATTATCGAGGTGATCCATTCGTCCTGATCGAGCGGAAGCAGGTTGATGAGCGCCTTGCCCTGCGATTGCGGTTGCGCGGCGGGCAGCTTCCACACCTTCATCTTGTAGACCATGCCGCGCGAGGAGAAGAACAGCACCGGCGTGTGCGTGTTCGCAACAAACAGCCGGGTGACGAAATCCTCCTGGCGCGTCGACATGCCCGCGCGGCCCTTGCCGCCGCGGCGCTGCGCCCGATAGGTCGCTAGCGGGACGCGCTTGACATAGCCGCGGTGGCTGACCGTCACCACCACATCCTCGCGCTGGATCAGATCTTCGTCCTCGACCTCGCCGGCATAGTCGATGATCTCGCTGCGCCGCGGCGTGCCGAAGGCGGTGGCGATCTCGTTCAACTCGTTCTTGATGATCTCGATGACGCGGGCGCGCGAGCGCAGGATGTCGAGGTAATCCTTGATCTTCTCGCCGAGGCCGTTCAGTTCGTCGCCGATCTCGTCGCGGCCGAGCGCGGTCAGGCGTTGCAGGCGCAGATCGAGGATCGCCTTGGCCTGTTCGGCCGAGAGCACGTAGGTTCCGTCGTCGGCGACGACATGGCGGGCGTCCTGAATCAGCGCCACCAGCGGCGCAACGTCCCGCGCCGGCCAGCGCCGAGCCATCAGTTGCTCGCGGGCGGTCGCCGGGTCAGGCGCGCGGCGGATCAGGCTGATGACCTCGTCAATGTTTGCCACCGCGATGGCGAGACCGACGAGCACATGCGCGCGCTCGCGCGCCTTGGCGAGCAGGTGCTTGGTGCGCCGGCTGACGACCTCCTCGCGGAACGCCGTGAACGCGCGGATCAGGTCCTTGAGGTTCAGTTGCTCCGGCCGCCCGCCGTTGAGCGCGACGAGGTTCGCGCCGAATGAGGTTTGCAGCGGCGTATAGCGGTAAAGCTGATTGCGCACGACATCGGCGTTGGCGTCGCGGCGCAGCTCGATGACGACGCGGTAGCCCTGCCGGTCGGACTCGTCGCGGACATCTGAAATGCCCTCGATGCGCTTTTCGCGGACCAACTCGGCGATCTTCTCGATCATGCCGGCCTTGTTCACCTGGTAGGGCACTTCGGTGACGATCAGCGCTTCGCGGTCCTTGCCGACGGTCTCGGTGTGGACCTTGCCGCGCATGATGATCGAGCCGCGGCCCTTGTGATAGGCCGAGCGCGCGCCGGTGCGCCCGAGGATGATGCCGCCGGTGGGGAAGTCCGGGCCGGGGACGATCTCGATCAACTCGTCGATGGTGATGGCAGGGTTATCGAGATAGGCGATGCAGGCTTGGGTGATCTCGTTCAGGTTGTGCGGCGGGATGTTCGTCGCCAGACCGACCGCGATGCCGCCCGCCCCGTTGACCAGCAGGTTCGGGAACTTGGCCGGCAGGACGGTCGGCTCGCGCTCGGAATTGTCGTAGTTGTCCTGAAAATTGACCGTGTCCTTGTCAATGTCGTCGAGCAGCGAATGCGCGACCTTCTCCAGCCGGCACTCGGTGTAGCGCATGGCCGCCGGGGGGTCGCCGTCGATGGAGCCGAAATTGCCCTGGCCGTCGATCAGCGGCAGGCGCATCGAAAAATCCTGCGCCATGCGCACCAGCGCATCATAGATCGACTGGTCGCCATGCGGATGATAGCGGCCCATCACGTCGCCGACGACGCGCGCGGCTTTCTTGTAGGGCTTGTTCCAGTCCAGTCCGTTTTCCTGCATCGTGTAGAGCACGCGGCGATGGACCGGCTTGAGACCGTCGCGCACATCGGGCAGTGCACGGCTCACGATCACGCTCATTGCGTAATCGAGGTAGGAACTGCGCATCTCGCTGGTGATGGACCTGGTGCGGATGTCGAAGCCGCCGCCTTCCGGCGCGGCGCCGTTTCCGGTGATGTCGGAATTGTCGGACACGATGCGGTGGTCTTGCTCTGGAATGCCGTCAGGGCGCGGATATCGCGCCGCAATGATCGCTACCCGATATATAGCGATCATGCCATCTCACGCAATCGGACGGCCGGGCGCGTCGTCAGCTATGCACGACTAATTGGCCGGCGCGCCCGGAACGGGATGCTCGGTGAGCAGCGCGTCGTCGATCTCGATCGCGCGTTGCAGGGCGGCGCGTTCCCCGTGGAGGCCTGCGTACCTTACGAAGTCGGCTCGCGGGTCGATGGTCTCTTGCTGAAGATACCAGCCGAGATGGGCAACGATGTAGAGATCGACCGCTGTAAACGTATCGCCCACAAGCGTGTCGCGGCCGTTCAGCGCCCGTTCGAGGGTGTCGAGCGCGGTCTTCAGCGTGCCGTAGCCGATCATGCCGCGCTTGTCGTCCGGCACCTCAAAGCCCAGAAAGGCATTGATCGTTGCGGCTTCGAGCGGCCCGGCGGCGAAGAACAGCCAGCGATAGTAAGGGGCGCGCAGCGGGCTGCCCGCGGGCGGCGCGAGCCCCGCATCTGGGAACGCATCGGCGAGATAGGCGATGATGGCGGCGCATTCGGTGACGATTTCGTCGCCGTGGCGCAGTGCTGGAACCTTGCCCATCGGGTTGATCGCCAGATAGTCCGGCGACTTCATTTTTGGGCCGTAGTCGATGACTTTCGTCTCATAGGGCGCGCCGATCTCTTCGAGCATCCAGCGGACAATCCGTCCGCGCGACATCGGGTGGGTGTAGAAAACAAGCTCGTCAGTCATCGCACGGGTCCCGGATCATTGCCGCCAATGGGACACGCGATCCAGTCTTTGCGGCCTATTTGCGGCGCTGGGCTTGCGATCTTGACATCCATCCCAAATTGAGGTGATGAGACTCGGGCAAGCGCGGCATCTGGACGGCGGGCGGGTGTAGCTCAATGGTAGAGCAGGAGCCTTCCAAGCTCAAGATGAGGGTTCGATTCCCTTCACCCGCTCCAGCAACCTGATCCGGCCGAGGGCGCGGAACAACTTTCCACAGGAAATCAACAATTTTCTGCTGGCGTTCCCCGACGTTCGGTGTTATTCGTCAACGCTCAGGTTTACAAAGGCATCGAAAGCTGTTGCGGCTCTTCCCCAAGGTTTGATGGATGGTCAGGCTGACAGGGGCCGGGTCGCGTTGTCGCGTTTTTGGGCGCCCGACGTGCGGGCGCGCGGAGGAGTGTAGCTCAATCGGCTAGAGCACCGGTCTCCAAAACCGGGGGTTGGGGGTTCGAGTCCCTCCACTCCTGCCATTGGGAAGGCCGGCCTCGCCGGAGCGACCGATAACGCGACCGCGACGCTAAACGTAACGGTTCGGTGCGGCGGAATTTGGTGCAGCATGGCGAAGACCAACCCTTTCGAATTTATCCAGCAGGTGCGTCAGGAAACGGCCAAGGTGACATGGCCGACGCGCCGCGAGACGATCATCACGACGATCATGGTTCTGATCATGGTGACGCTGGCGTCGATCTTCTTCTTCATTGCGGACCAGATTCTGGGCGGCATCGTCGGCCTGCTGCTTGACGCCAGCCGCTAGACGCCCCCGCCCGCGCCCGAAAACACGACATTCAAGAACATCAAGGGGCCATCAAGCAGGCCATGTCGAAGCGCTGGTACATCGTTCACACATACGCGAATTTCGAAAAGAAGGTGGCGGAGAGCATCAGGAAAGAGGCCGAGACGCAGGGTCTGGCCGACGCGTTCGAAGAGGTGCTCGTGCCGATGGAGGAAGTCGTGGAGATGCGCCGCGGCCGCAAGGTCAATGCAGAGCGCAAGTTCTTCCCCGGCTACGTGCTCGTCAAAATGGAAATGAGCGACGCCACCTATCATCTGGTGAAGAACACGCCGAAGGTGACGGGCTTTCTGGGGGCGGAGAACAGGCCGGTTCCCATCTCCGAGTCCGAGGCCGAGCGCATCTTGCATCAGGTGCAGGAGGGCGTTGAGCGGCCGAAGCCCACGGTCACATTCGAGATCGGCGAGCAGGTGCGGGTGGCCGACGGGCCGTTCGCCTCGTTCAACGGTCTGGTCGAGGAGGTCGACGAGGAGCGCTCGCGCCTGAAGGTCGCGGTGTCGATCTTCGGACGCGCCACGCCGGTCGAACTGGAATACGGACAGGTCGAGAAGATGTAACCGCCGACGGCGCGGCGCAGTCGGGAGCTTGGGGGCAAAATCTTAACATCGTGTCGGCGTCAGGCCGACTGCTATCGCGGCGCTTATCCGCCGCGACAATCCGAGGTCTCCGCGCGCGGAGACAGTTTGCGGGAGGGCGCGCCGCCCGTTGGACCGCTAACCCGAGGCAGCGACAGGTTGCCAAGAACGTCCTTAGGGGAAACTGATGGCGAAAAAGGTAACAGGATATCTCAAATTGCAGGTTCCGGCCGGCCAGGCCAACCCGTCGCCGCCTATCGGCCCGGCGCTTGGCCAGCGCGGTCTGAACATCATGGAGTTCTGCAAGGCGTTCAATGCCGCGTCCGGCGATTTCGAGCCCGGCGCGCCGGTGCCCGTGCTGATCACCATCTACCAGGACAAGTCTTTCACTTTCGCGATGAAGACGCCGCCGGCGAGCTACTTCCTCAAGAAGGCGGCGGGGCTGAAGTCCGGCAGCAAGGAGCCGGGCCGCGACAAGGCAGGTTCGGTGACGCGCGACCAGCTTCGCGAGATTGCCGAAGCGAAGATGAAGGACTTGAACACCGACGACATCGAGGCGGCGATGCGCATCGTCGAGGGGTCGGCGAAGTCGATGGGTCTGGCGGTGCAGGAGTAACGATGATGGCGAAGATTGGAAAACGCTTGCGGACCCTGCGCGAGAAGATCGAGCGCGACAAGGCCTATGACATTGCCGAGGCGGTGAAGCTGGTCAAGCAGAACGCGGCGGCGAAATTCGACGAGACGATCGAGGTTGCGGTCAATCTGGGCGTCGACCCGCGCCACGCCGATCAGATGGTGCGCGGCGTCTGCCAGCTGCCGAACGGCACGGGGCGCGAGGTGCGCGTCGCCGTGTTCGCCAAGCCGGAGCGCCAGGACGAGGCGCGCTCGGCGGGCGCGGACGTGGTCGGCGCGGAAGACCTCGTTGAAGAGGTCCAGAAAGGAAATATCAACTTTGATAAATGTATTGCGACCCCGGACATGATGCCGCTGGTCGGCCGGCTCGGCAAGGTGCTGGGGCCGCGCGGCATGATGCCGAATCCGAAGGTCGGCACCGTGACCAACGACATCGGCGAGGCCGTGCGCGCAGCGAAAGGCGGCGCGGTCGAGTTCCGGGTCGAGAAGGCCGGCATCGTCCATGCCGGCGTGGGCAAGGCAAGCTTCCCCGAAGACGCCCTGGTGGAAAATGTTCGCGCCTTCGCCGATGCGGTGATGAAGGCGAAGCCCGCCGGCGCGAAGGGCACCTATCTCAAGAAGCTGTCGCTCACATCGACGATGGGGCCGGGCGTCCAGGTTGACGCGCAGAGCGTGCTGAGCGCCTGACAGAGTTTCCGGCGGCCGCGCGCCGCCGACAAGGTTCCGGCGTTCGCGCCGGGAAGCGCCGGGCTGGAGACGGCCCGGCAAAATCCTGTCCGAGACTGGGGGCGCCTTACAGGCTTAATCCCGCGAGGAGCCCGCAATAGACAGGGGTGAGGCGCAGGATCGAAGCGAGGTTTCGTTTCGCGAAAGCGTCTACGTGACTGTACGCCATGCTTTTCGTTTGGGCGTCAGCCGCGGCCCTTGGGACAGGTTATCGCAACTGTCGCTCGGGCCTTTGCCAAGAGGCTGGCGACATGGTGGAAGCGGTGGCGGCCGGCGAAAAAGCCGGCGCCGCCAGAACCTTGGAGAGAAGCGGTGGAACGAGCCGAAAAAGTCGAGATGGTCGAACGCCTCGGCCATGTCTTCGAAGAGTCCGGCTCTGTCGTCGTCGCGCGTTACACCGGACTCACGGTGGCCGAGATGACCGATCTCCGTGAACGCATGAAAGCGGCCGGAGCTCGGTTCAAGGTCGTCAAAAACCGCCTCGCCAAGATCGCGCTGCAGAACACCGACCGCGGTGACGCCGCGGAGTTGTTCGTCGAACCGACCGGGATTGCCTATGCCGAAGACCCGGTCGCCCCGGCCAAGGTGGCCACGCAGTTCGCCAAGGAGAAGGACAAGTTCATCATCGTTGGCGGCATCGTGGGCAGAGGGGCCGTGGATGCCGACGGCATCAAGGCGCTGGCCGACATGCCGTCGATCGACGAGATGCGGGCAAAGCTCCTCGGTGTCCTGAACGCGCCTGCAGGCAAGCTCGTGCGGACGCTGAACGCGCCCGGTGAGAAACTTGCCCGCACGCTGAACGCGCCGGCCTCCGATCTGATCGGGGTGCTTCAGGCCCGGAAACAGCAGCAGGAAGAAGCAGCCTAAGGTCTTGGCAATATCTGAAACGAAAAACCCAAACGGAAGCAAGGTTAGAGAAGATGTCTGAAGCGACCGATCGCATTTACGAAGAACTGTCCAAGCTCACGGTGCTCGAAGTCTCCGAACTGGTGAAGAAGCTGGAAGACGAGTGGGGCGTTTCCGCGCAAGCCGCGCCGATGGCCATGCCGATGGGTATGCCTGGCATGGGCGGTCCGGCGGCTGAAGCCGCTCAGGAAGAGGAAAAGACGGAATTCGACGTCATCCTCGCCTCTTTCGGCGACAACAAGATCGGCGTCATCAAGGAGGTGCGCGGCCTCACCGGCCTCGGTCTGAAGGAGGCCAAGGAGCTGGTGGAAGGCGTGCCGAAACCTCTGAAGGAAGGCGTGCCGAAGGAAGAGGCCGAGGAGATCAAGAAGAAGCTGGAAGACGCCGGCGCGAAAGTCGAGGTGAAGTAAGCATTCTCGCGGGCCCGGGCCCGCAGCAAGCGATCGGTCGGCGGGCGGCTCATGCCCGCCGGCCTCCCGGAAAGCGGCTTTCCCCGCGCGCTCCGAAGAAGCGTGCGCGGCAAGCGGCTTTTTCCGCGCCTCATCCGCTCAGAGGCGCAACACGGACCGAGCGGCGCGACAAGGAGTTACGATGGCGCAGACATTCACGGGGCGCAAGCGCGTCCGCAAGACCTTCGGCCAGATCCGCGAAGTGGCCGAGATGCCAAACCTCATCGAGGTTCAGAAGCGCTCATACGACGATTTCCTGATGGTGAAGGAGCCGAAGGGCGGACGCCCGAACGAAGGGCTTCAGGCCGTGTTCAGTTCAGTGTTCCCCATCAAGGACTTTTCCGAGCGCTCGCAGCTCGAATTTGTCCGGTACGAGTTCGACGATCCCAAATACGACGTCGATGAATGCCAGCAGCGCGACCTGACCTATGCCGCCCCGCTGCGCGCAAAGTTACGGTTGATTACCTTCGATGTCAACGAGGAGACCGGTGCGCGGTCGGTCAAGGACATCAAGGAACAGGACGTGTTCATGGGCGAAATCCCGTTCATGACGAACAACGGCACGTTCATCATCAACGGCACCGAGCGCGTGATCGTCAGCCAGATGCATCGCTCGCCGGGCGTGTTCTTCGACCATGATCGCGGCAAGACGCACGCCAGCGGCAAGCTCCTGTTCGCCGCGCGAATCATTCCCTATCGCGGCTCCTGGCTGGACTTCGAGTTCGACCCCAAGGACATCGTCCATGCGCGCATCGACCGGCGGCGCAAGCTGCCGGTGACTACGCTGCTCTATGCGCTGGGCATGGATGACGAGGCCATCCTCGATCACTTCTATGACGAGATCACGCTGCGCGCCGACGAGCAGGGCTGGCGGATGCCGTTCGACCCGCAGCGTATGCGCGGCCTGAAACTGGCCCATGACGTGGTGAATGCCGATACTGGCGAAGTGGCCATCGAGGCCGGCCGCAAGATCACGCCGCGCCAGGCCAAAAAGCTGGCCGAAGGCGGTTTGCAGGACATGCTTGTGCATGATGACGCGCTGTCGGGGCGCTACGCCGCCGAAGACATCGTGAACATGAGCACCGGCGAAATCTATGCCGAGGCCGGCGCCGAACTGACGCCGGATGTCATCGGCAAGATTCGCGCCGGCGGCGTCTCGGAAATCCCGATCCTCGACATCGACCATGTCAACACCGGGCCGTTCATCCGTAACACGATGGTCGCCGACAAGAACAGCACGCGCGAAGAAGCGCTGCTGGACATCTATCGCGTGATGCGCCCCGGCGAGCCGCCGACGGTGGAAGCCGCCGAAAAGCTGTTTGACGGGTTGTTCTTCGACCCGGAGCGTTATGATCTGTCGGCGGTCGGCCGCGTGAAGATGAACATGCGCCTCGACCTGGATGCCGAGGACACGGTGCGCATCCTGCGCAAGGAGGACATCCTCGCGGTCACGAAGACGCTGGTGGCCCTGCGCGACGGCAAGGGGGAGATCGACGACATCGACCATCTCGGCAACCGCCGTGTGCGCTCGGTGGGCGAATTGATGGAGAATCAGTACCGCGTCGGCCTCGTGCGCATGGAGCGCGCCATCAAGGAGCGCATGAGTTCGGTCGATCTCGACACCGTCATGCCGCAAGACCTGATAAACGCGAAGCCGGTGGCCGCGGCGGTGCGCGAGTTCTTCTCGTCGAGCCAACTCAGCCAGTTCATGGACCAGACCAACCCGCTGTCGGAAATCACGCACAAGCGGCGTCTGTCGGCGCTGGGTCCGGGCGGCCTGACGCGCGAGCGCGCGGGCTTCGAGGTGCGCGACGTTCATCCGACGCATTATGGCCGCATCTGCCCGATCGAGACGCCGGAAGGTCCGAACATCGGCCTGATCAACTCGCTGGCGACCTTCGCGCGTGTCAACAAATACGGGTTCATCGAAAGTCCCTATCGCCGCGTGAAGGACGGCAAGGTGACCGAGGAGGTGGTCTATCTCTCCGCGATGGAGGAAGGCCGCTATCACATCGCGCAGGCGAACGCGGAACTGACCGATGAGGGCACCTTCGCCGAAGACCTGATCATCGTCAGGCATGCAGGCGATGTGCAACTTGTGCCGCCGCAAATGGTCAACTTGATCGACGTGTCGCCGAAGCAGGTGGTCTCGGTGGCGGCGGCGCTGATCCCGTTCCTGGAAAACGACGACGCCAACCGCGCGCTCATGGGATCGAACATGCAGCGCCAGGCGGTTCCGCTCCTGCGGGCCGAGGCGCCGCTGGTCGGCACCGGCATGGAATCGGTGGTCGCCCGCGATTCCGGCGCGGCAATCGCGGCCCGCCGGCCTGGCGTTGTGGATCAGGTGGACGCCACCCGTATCGTCGTCCGCGCGACCGAGGAGATGGACCCGTCCAAGCCGGGCGTGGACATCTACAATCTGCGCAAGTTCAAGCGCTCGAACCAGAACTCGGCGATCAACCAGCGGCCGCTGGTGCGCGCCGGCGACCGGGTCGAGGCCGGCGACATTATCGCGGACGGCCAGTCGACGGACCTGGGCGAGCTTGCGATCGGCAAGAATGTACTGGTCGCGTTCATGCCGTGGATGGGTTACAATTTCGAGGACTCGATCCTGATCTCGGAACGCATCGTCAAGGACGATGTTTTTACCTCGGTGCACATCGAGGAATTCGAGATCATGGCGCGCGACACCAAGCTGGGGCCGGAGGAAATCACCCGGGACATCCCCAACGTGTCGGAAGAAGCGCTGCGGAACCTGGACGAGGCCGGAATCGTCTACATCGGCGCGGAGGTGAAGCCGGGCGACATCCTTGTCGGCAAGATCACGCCGAAGGGTGAAAGCCCGATGACGCCGGAAGAAAAGCTGCTGCGCGCGATCTTCGGCGAAAAGGCCGCCGATGTCCGCGACACGTCTCTCAAGCTGCCGCCGGGCGTGGCGGGAACCGTCGTCGAGGTGCGGGTGTTCAACCGCCACGGCGTCGAGAAGGACGAGCGCGCCATGGCGATCGAGCGCGAGGAGCTTGAGCGCCTCGCCAAGGACCGCGACGACGAAATGGCGATCCTCGATCGCAACATCTATGGCCGCCTCAAGGACCTGCTCGACGGCAAGGAGGTCGCCAAGGGTCCGAAGGGGCTGCGCAAGGGCTCGACCGTCACGCCCGAAGCGCTGGGCGAACTGCCGCGCAACCAGTGGTGGGAAATCGCGCTGGTCGATGAAGAGGCGATGCGTAGCGTCGAAGCCCTGCGCAAGCAGTATGAGGACGCGCGCAAGCTGCTGGAGCAGCGCTTCGTCGACAAGATCGACAAGCTCAAGCGCGGCGACGAGCTGATGCCGGGCGTGATGAAGATGGTCAAGGTGTTCGTCGCGGTGAAGCGCAAGCTGCAGCCTGGCGACAAGATGGCCGGGCGTCATGGCAACAAGGGCGTCATCAGCCAGATCGTCCCGGAGGAAGACATGCCGTTCCTTGAGGATGGCACGCCCGTCGATGTGGTGCTGAACCCGCTCGGCGTGCCGAGCCGAATGAATGTCGGCCAGATTCTGGAGACGCATCTGGGCTGGGCCGCGCGCGGTCTGGGCGTGATGATCGACAACGCGCTGGAACAATTCCACGCGCACAACGACCTGAGCGCCCTGAAATCGCAGCTGCGCGAAATCTACGGCGAGGACGAGACCATCGAGTCGCTCAGCGATGAAGAACTGGTCGAACTTGGCCAGAACCTGTGCAGAGGCGTGCCGGTCGCCACGCCGGTCTTCGACGGGGCCAACGAGAACCAGCTCGTCGAGTTGCTGCGCAAGGCCGGGCTGGATTCCTCGGGTCAGGTCACGCTGTTCGACGGACGCACGGGCGAGGCTTTCGACCGCAAGGTGACGGTGGGTTACAAGTACCTGCTCAAGCTGCACCATCTGGTGGACGACAAGATCCACGCGCGTTCCATCGGCCCCTACAGCCTCGTCACCCAGCAGCCGCTGGGCGGCAAGGCGCAGTTCGGCGGCCAGCGCTTCGGCGAGATGGAGGTCTGGGCGCTCGAAGCTTATGGCGCTGCCTACACCCTGCAGGAGATGCTCACCGTGAAGTCGGACGACGTGGCCGGCCGCACGAAGGTCTACGAGGCCATCGTGCGCGGCGACGACAGCTTCGAGGCCGGCATCCCGGAGAGCTTCAACGTTCTGGTGAAGGAAATTCGCGCGCTTGGCCTCAATGTCGAGCTTCAGCAGAGCGATGTGAGCGATGAAGGCGTCCCGGAATACTCGCTGCCGCCGGCCTCGGCCGCGGAGTAGGCGCCCTGAAAGAAGACGGAAACTGCGTATGGCGTGGCGTGAGAAAGAGACTGGCGAGCTTCCCGCTCCGCGCCTGCGCGACCAAGCCATAAACACAGACGCCGCATGGCGGGGCATGTGGCGCCGAATGGCCTAACGTAGCGCGCGCCCCAGCGCTACCGGATTAGGAGAGCACTTATGAACCAAGAGATAACCGATCTCTTTTCATCCCAAGCCCAGCTACCGAAATTCGACCAGATTCGCATCTCGATCGCAAGCCCGGAGAAAATCCTTTCCTGGTCGATGGGCGAGGTGAAGAAACCGGAGACGATCAACTACCGCACCTTCAAGCCCGAGCGCGACGGGCTTTTCTGCGCGCGCATTTTCGGTCCGATCAAGGACTACGAATGCCTGTGCGGCAAGTACAAGCGCATGAAGTACAAGGGCATCATCTGCGAGAAGTGCGGCGTCGAGGTCACGCTGTCGAAGGTGCGCCGCGAGCGCATGGGCCATATCGAACTGGCCGCGCCGGTGGCGCATATCTGGTTCCTGAAGTCGCTGCCGAGCCGGATCGGCACGCTCCTGGACCTGACGCTGCGCGATCTTGAGCGGGTGCTCTACTTCGAGAACTACATCGTGATCGAGCCTGGCCTGACCCCGCTCAAGGAGCTCCAGCTCCTGACAGAGGAAGAGTTCCTGCAGGCGCAGGAGGAATACGGCGAGGACAGCTTCACCGCCGGCATCGGCGCGGAGGCGATCCGCGACATCCTCATCAAGCTCGATCTGGAAGAGTTGCGCGATCAGCTGCGCACGGAGATCGCCGAATCCACCTCCGAACTGAAGCCGAAGAAGCTGGCCAAGCGGCTCAAGGTTGTCGAGGCGTTCATTCAGTCCGGCAACCGGCCGGAGTGGATGATCATGACGGTTGTCCCGGTCATTCCGCCGGAGTTGCGCCCGCTGGTACCGCTCGACGGCGGCCGGTTCGCGACCTCGGACCTGAACGATCTGTATCGCCGCGTCATCAACCGCAACAACCGTCTGAAGCGGCTGATCGAGCTGCGCGCGCCGGACATCATTATCCGCAACGAGAAGCGGATGCTGCAGGAAGCCGTTGACGCGCTGTTCGACAATGGCCGGCGCGGCCGCGTCATCACCGGCGCGAACAAGCGCCCGCTCAAGTCGCTCGCCGACATGCTCAAGGGCAAGCAGGGCCGTTTCCGCCAGAACCTGCTCGGCAAGCGCGTCGATTACTCGGGGCGTTCGGTGATCGTGGTCGGGCCGACGCTGCGCCTGCACCAGACCGGTCTGCCGAAGAAGATGGCGCTCGAGCTGTTCAAGCCGTTCATCTACTCGCGGCTGGACGCCAAGGGCCTCGCGGCGACCGTGAAGCAGGCCAAAAAACTCGTTGAGAAAGAAAAGCCGGAGGTCTGGGACATCCTCGATGAGGTGATCCGCGAGCATCCGGTGCTGCTCAACCGCGCGCCGACCCTGCACCGCCTCGGCATTCAGGCGTTCGAGCCGGTGCTGGTCGAGGGCAAGGCGATCCAGCTTCATCCGCTGGTCTGCGCGGCCTTCAACGCCGATTTCGACGGCGACCAGATGGCCGTGCACGTCCCGCTGTCGCTGGAGGCGCAGCTTGAGGCCCGCGTGCTGATGATGTCGACCAACAACATCCTGCACCCGGCCAACGGCGGCCCGATCATCGTGCCGTCCCAGGACATTGTTCTCGGCCTGTATTACCTCTCGCTGGAGAAGCCCAACGAGCCGGGCGAGGGCATGGTGTTCGGCGGCGTCCCGGAAATCCGGCACGCGCTGGAAGCCGGGCTGGTGACGCTGCACTCCAGGGTGAAGGCGCGCTTCGTGAGCATCGACGAGAACGGCGCGCCGGTCGCCAGCATCTACGACACCACGCCGGGCCGGATGCTGCTTGGCGAGTTGCTGCCGAAGAAGCCGGGCGTGAAGTTCGATCTGGTTAACCAGTTGCTGACCAAAAAGATGATCTCCAAGATGATCGATGCGGTCTACCGCAACTGCGGTCAGAAAGAGACGGTCATCTTCTGCGACCAGATCATGGCCACCGGCTTCCGCCATGCCTGCGAGGCGGGCATCTCGATCGGCAAGGACGACATGGTCATCCCCGAGACCAAGGACGAGATCGTCCAGGAGGCCCATGACCTCGTGCGCGACTACGAGCAGCAGTTCATGGAAGGCTTCATCACCCAGGGCGAGAAGTACAACAAGGTCGTGGATGCCTGGGCGAAATGCACCGACCGGGTCGCCAAGGAGATGATGGATCGCATCTCCGCGGTGAAGATCGACGAGGAGACCGGCCGGCAACTGCCGCTCAACTCGGTCTACATGATGTCGCACTCCGGCGCGCGCGGCTCGCCCGCGCAGATGAAGCAGCTCGCGGGCATGCGCGGGCTGATGGCCAAGCCGTCCGGCGAGATCATCGAGACGCCGATCATTTCAAACTTCAAGGAGGGCTTGTCGGTGATGGAGTACTTCAACTCCACGCACGGCGCCCGAAAGGGTCTGGCCGACACGGCCCTGAAGACGGCGAACTCGGGCTACCTGACCCGCCGGCTGGTCGACGTGGCTCAGGACAGCATCGTCAACGAGGTCGACTGCGGCACCGACAAGGGGATCGGCATGATCGCCGTGATCGACGCGGGCGAGGTGATCGTCTCGCTCGGCGAGCGCGTGCTGGGCCGCACGGCCGCCGACGACATCGTGTCGCCCGCTTCCGGCGAAGTGATCGTTCAGGCTGGCGAACTGATTGAGGAGCGGCACGCCCGCGAGATCGAGGAAGCGGGCGTGCAGCAGGTGCGCATCCGTTCCGCGCTCACTTGCGAGACGCGCAATGGCATCTGCAGCAAGTGCTACGGCCGCGATCTGGCCCGCGGCACGCCGGTAAACCTTGGCGAGGCGGTTGGCGTCATGGCTGCCCAGTCGATCGGCGAGCCGGGCACGCAGCTGACAATGCGGACCTTCCATATCGGCGGGACGGCGCAGGTGGTCGACTCCTCCTTCCTGGAATCGAACTTCGCCGGCACGGTGCAGATCAAGAACCGCAACGTGGCCAAGGACGGCCAGGGCCGTCTGGTCGCAATGGGCCGGAACATGTCGGTCCTGGTGCTGGACGACGAAGGCAACGAGCAGGCGTCCTACAAGATCGTTCAGGGCGCGCACATGAAGGTCGACGACGGCGACAAGATCAAGCGAGGCCAGCGTCTGGCCGAGTGGGACCCGTATACCCGCCCGATCCTCACCGAGACGACCGGCAGGGTGGACTACGAGGACCTTGTCGAAGGCGTCTCGATGAGCGAGCAGACCGAGGAGACTACCGGCATCACCCAGCGCGTGATTGTCGACTGGCGCTCCAACCCGCGCGGGGCCAACCTGCGTCCCGCGCTCGTGGTCAAGAACGCCAAGGGCAACGTCGTGAAGCTCAAGCGCGGCGGCGAGGCTCGCTACCAGATTCCGGTCAGCTCCATCCTGTCGGTCGAACCCGGCCAGGAGGTCAAGGCCGGCGACGTGCTGGCGCGCATCCCGCTTGAGAGCGCCAAGACCCGCGACATCACGGGCGGTCTCCCGCGCGTGGCCGAGCTGTTCGAGGCCCGGCGTCCGAAGGATCATGCAATCATTGCAGAAGCGTCCGGCACCATCGAGTTCGGCCGCGACTACAAGAACAAGCGCACGATCATCATCCGCCCGGATGAAGAGGACGCCGAGCCAGTCGAATACCTGATCCCGAAGGGCAAGCACCTGTCTGTTCAGGAAGGCGACCGGATCGAGAAGGGCGAGTTCATAATGGAGGGTTTGCCCGCGCCGCACGACATCCTGGCAATCAAGGGCGTCGAGGAGCTGGCGACCTATCTCGTCAACGAGATTCAGGACGTCTATCGCCTGCAGGGCGTGAGCATCAACGACAAGCACATCGAGGTGATCGTTCGCCAGATGCTGCAGAAAGTCGAGATCACCGATGCGGGCGAAACCGGCCTCCTCAAGGGCGAGCAGATCGACCGGATCGAGTTCGAGGAGCTCAACGCCCAGGCCCAGGCGGCCGGCAAGCGCCCGGCAGAAGCCGAGCCGGTCCTGCTGGGCATCACCAAGGCGAGCCTGCAGACCCGCAGCTTCATCTCGGCGGCGTCGTTCCAGGAGACCACCCGGGTGCTGACCGATGCGGCGGTGAACGGCAAGACCGACAATCTCGAAGGCCTGAAGGAGAACGTCATCGTCGGCCGTCTGATCCCGGCGGGCACGGGCGGTTCGCTCAACCGCCTGCGCGCGATCGCGGCGAAGCGCGACGACATGATCGTGAAGCAGAGGGCCGAGGCGGCCGAGCGGCTGGCGGCCGAGAGCGGCTCGGACGAGGAGGCTTCGGGCGAGAAGATCAAGGCGGCGGAATAACGGCGCGTCCCTCCGCGGGATTTGATCGCAACAAGCGGGCTGTCCGCATGGCCGCAGCAGATTAAGCTGCCTGCCGAATCGAAATCGGGAGGAAGGTCATGCGGGCAAGCGGCGATTTGGAGCGTTGGCAAGCCGTTCTGGCGCGAGATCGCGCCAGCGACGGCGCGTTCGTCTTCGCCGTTCGGACCACGGGCATCTATTGCGCGCCCGGCTGCCCGGCGCGTCGGCCCAAGCCAGAGAATGTCATCTTCTTCGAGACGGCAGCAGAGGCGGAAGCCGCAGGCTTTCGGCCGTGTCGCCGCTGCCGGCCCGACGCTTCGAGGGATGCGCAGGGTGACGTGGTCCAACGCGCCTGCCGGCTGATCGCCGAGAGCGACGCGCCGCCGCCTCTCGCAGTGCTCGCCGAGGCCGCCGGGATGAGCCGCTTCCACTTTCAGCGCGTGTTCAAGCGCGAACTGGGGATGACGCCGAAGCAATATGCCGAAACGCTACGGCAGGCGCGGGCCCGGGCGGCGTTGCCAGTGGCCGAGACAGTGACCGCGGCGCTCTACGACGCCGGCTATGAAAGCGCCGCGCGCTTCTACGCGCGGGCAGGCGGGGCGCTGGGCATGTCCCCATCCGACTACAAGGCCGGCGGGCGTGGCCAGACGATCTGGTACGCGCTGGCCGACAGCATCGTGGGCCGCGTGCTGATCGCCGGGACAACGCTGGGGATATCCGCGATCTTCTTCGGCGGTGCGGACGATACTCTGGAATCGGCGCTGCGCGCGCGGTTTCCGGCCGCGCGTCTCGTCGCCGCCGATGGCCCGATGAGCGACTGCGTTGGCGAAACGCTCGCCTATATCGAACTGCCGAAGGGGGCGTTCCGTCTGCCGTTGGATATCCAGGGCACCGCGTTCCAGCACAAGGTCTGGGATGCGCTGCGCGACATCCCCTTCGGCGAGACGGCGAGCTATGCGGAAATCGCGCGAAGCATCGGCGCGCCCTCTGCCACGCGCGCTGTGGCGAACGCGTGCGGCGCAAATCCAGCCGCAGTCGCCGTGCCATGCCACCGTGTTCTCCGCTCGAACGGCGGTCTCGGCGGCTACCGCTGGGGTATTGAGCGCAAGCGCCTGTTGCTCCAGCGCGAGCGCGCCGAAGGTTAGCCGCGCCGCTCCACCATCATCTTTTTCGTCTTCGCAATCGCCTTCGCCGGGTTCAGCCCCTTCGGGCAGGCCTGCACGCAGTTCATGATCGTGTGGCAGCGATACAGCCGGAAGGGGTCTTCAAGCTGGTCAAGCCGATGCCCCGTCGCCTCGTCGCGGCTGTCCGCGATCCACCGATACGCCTGCAAAAGGATGGCCGGGCCAAGATAACGCTCGCTGTTCCACCAGTAGCTGGGGCACGACGCCGAGCAGCAGGCGCAAAGGATGCACTCGTAAAGACCGTCGAGCTCCTCGCGGTCTTCGCGGCTCTGACGCCACTCCTTTTCCGGCGTGGTGGAGGTCGTCTCCAGCCAAGGTTCGATCATGCGTAGCTGTGCAAAGAAATGGGTCAGGTCAGGCACAAGGTCCTTCACCACCTCCATATGCGGCAGCGGGTACACTTTGACGCTGCGTTTGCTGTCCTCGCTGGCGCGCGTGCAGGCGAGCGTGTTGACCCCGTCGATGTTCATCGAGCAGGACCCGCAAATTCCCTCGCGGCAGGACCGGCGGAAGGTCAGCGTCGGATCGATCTCGTTCTTGATCTTGATAAGCGCGTCGAGGACCATCGGCCCGCAGTTGTCCATGTCGACATAGAACGTGTCGACGCGCGGATTTTCGCCGTCCTCGGGGTTCCAGCGATAGACCTCGAACGGCTTGAAGTTGCCCTTCGCGCCTTTCTCCGGCTTGTTCCAGACCTTGCCTTTACGGATCGTTGAATTTTTCGGCAGCGTCAGTTGAACCATCTCGTTTCCTTCTGAGCAGTACTGCTGCGGAGCCCGACCGTCGCCGGATCAGTACACGCGCGCTTTCGGCTCGATATAGGTGATGTCGTTGGTCAGCGTGTAGCTGTGGACCGGGCGGTAGTCGAGCCGCACTTTCAGCGAATCCGGGTCGGCCCAGGACAGCGTATGCTTCATCCAGTTCTCATCGTCACGCTCGGGGTAGTCCTCCCGCGCGTGGGCGCCGCGGCTTTCCTGTCGGTTGGCGGCGCTGTGAATGGTGACGGCCGACTGGGCGATCAGGTTGTCGAATTCCAGCGTCTCGATGAGGTCGGTGTTCCAGATCAGCGAGCGGTCGGTGACGCGGATGTCTTCCACGCCGGACCAGATTCTGGAGATGCGCTCGACGCCTTCGTCGAGGATTTCATGCGTGCGGAACACCGCGCAGTTCTCCTGCATCGCCTTTTGCATGTCGGCGCGCAGCTGGGCGGTCGGCGTGCCGCCGTCGGCGTAGCGGAAGCGGTCGAGCCGGGCGATGGCCTTGTCGCCCGCGTCCTTGGGCAGTTCGCGATGCGGCGTGTTCGGCTCGATGGTGTCGGCGCAGTGGTTGGCCGCCGCGCGGCCGAACACGACCAGGTCGATCAGCGAATTTGAGCCCAGACGGTTCGCGCCATGCACCGACGCGCAGGACGCTTCGCCGATCGCCATCAGGCCCGGCACCGGCGCATCCGGGTTGCCCCCGCGCGGGCTGATGACCTCGCCATGCACATTGGTCGGGATGCCGCCCATGTTGTAATGCACCGTCGGCAGCACCGGGATCGGCTCGCGGGTCAAGTCGACATTGGCGAACACCTTGGCGGCCTCGGTGATGCCCGGCAGCCGCTCTGCGATCACCTCCGGGTCCAGATGCTCCAGATGCAGATGGATGTGATCCCGGTTCGGACCGACTCCGCGGCCCTCGCGGATCTCGATGGTCATGGCGCGCGAGACCACGTCGCGAGATGCGAGGTCCTTCGCGCTCGGCGCATAGCGCTCCATAAAGCGCTCGCCCTCCGAGTTGGTCAGGTAGCCGCCTTCGCCGCGTGCGCCCTCGGTGATCAGCACGCCCGCATCGAAGATGCCGGTCGGGTGGAACTGCACGAACTCCATGTCCTGAAGCGGCAGTCCCGCGCGCAGCACCATCGCATTGCCGTCGCCTGTGCAGGTGTGCGCGCTGGTGCAGGAGTAATAGGCGCGGCCATAACCGCCAGTGGCGAGGATCGTCTTGTGCGCGCGGATGCGGTGGATCGAGCCGTCATCCAGGCAAAGCGCGACGACGCCGCGGCATACGCCGTCTTCATCCATGATGAGGTCGAGCGCGAAATACTCGATGAAGAATTCAGCGGAGTGGCGCAGGCTCTGGCCATAGAGCGTGTGCAGCATGGCGTGGCCGGTGCGGTCGGCTGCGGCGCAGGTGCGCTGGGCGGGCGGGCCTTCGCCGAACTGTGTGGTCATGCCGCCGAATGGGCGCTGATAAATCTTGCCGTCGTCGGTGCGGGAAAACGGCATCCCGTAGTGCTCCAGCTCGTAAACCGCGGCCGGCGCATGGCGGCAGAGATATTCGATCGCGTCCTGATCGCCGAGCCAGTCGGACCCCTTCACCGTGTCGTACATGTGCCAGCGCCAGTCGTCCGGCCCCATGTTACCCAGCGATGCGGCGATGCCGCCCTGCGCGGCGACGGTGTGCGAGCGGGTCGGAAACACCTTTGTCACGCAGGCGGTTTTCAGCCCGGCCTCCGCGCAGCCCAGCGTGGCGCGCAAGCCCGAGCCGCCCGCGCCGACCACGACCACGTCATAGCTGTGGTCGTTGAAGGGGTAGGCGCGACCGTTGACGCCCGGCGCGGACTTCGCCGCGCCATTACCATTCGTCTGACTGTTCATCTGTTCAGGCTCCCAGGCTCAGCTTCAGCACGGAAAGCGCCAAAGCCAGTCCAACAATCACTGTGAAGAGCGCATTCAAGATGTACGCGGCAAGCTTGTTGCCGGGCACGTGCAGGTAGTCCTCGATGATGGACTGCATTCCCAGATACATGTGGTAGCCGACCGATCCGATCAGAAGGAGCATGAGGACGCTGGCGAGGGGTGCGGCAAAATACGCTTTCACTTCGGAATGGGCCGCGCCGGCCAGCGCGAACACGGTGTAGATCAGGAACACCAGCGAGATGAGATTGGAAACGCCGGTCAGCCGCTGCCACCAGAAATGGCCTGTCCCCTCATGCGCCGAGCCGCGCCCGCGCGCGCGGGCGAGCGGCGTAGGTGTCATTTGTCTCATAGCGCTCCCATCGTCATCAGCAAGGCGGCCCAAAACACAGCGGTGAGGGTGACGGAACCAAGGATCGTTCCCCAGGCAAGGCCGCGAATGTGCGGTATCTCGAAGCCGTATCCGACGTCCCAGATGAAATGCCGGATGCCGCCCAGCATGTGATGGAACACCGACCAGCTCAGCCCGAACAGGATCAGATAACCGATCGGCGAGCCGATCCAGTCCATCGTCACGGCATAGGCCTCCGGCCCGCTGGCCGCGGCGACCAGCCATGCCGCGAGCACCAGCATCCCGAGGTAGTTGGCCACCCCCGTCAAACGGTGGAAGATCGACATCATCATCGAAATCAGGGGGCGGTAAATCTGCAGATGCGGCGACAGCGGCCGCTCATGGGCGTGCTCGGACATAAGGCCTCTCTCGATCATGGTCGTTACACACTTTTACCGCAATGCAATAATGAGATGCAACGAGGCGCGTATATTGGGTTCGCGCCCGGCTGCCTGCTGGATCACCGGGGTCACAGTGCAGGGCGGCGCGGACGGGGCGCTTGCGACGTTATGACTGATTCGAGCGCGTTTCGGCGCGCGGCACGCGGAAAGGGCGGGTATGAGGCAGGCTGGGCTCGGAATTCTCCTTTTGGCGGCGCTGGCGATTGCCGGCGCGGTGGCGGGGCAGCGCGCGGAGGCGCGCGACCTCTACGGCGAAACCTTTGTCGATGGCGTGCCGCGAAGCTACACGGTTTTCCTCCCGGAAAGAGCGCGTGAGCGCGACGGCGGCGTGCCGGTCGTCATCGTGCTGCATGGCGGGCGCGGCGATGGTATGCGCGTGCGCCGTATCATGGGGCTTGACCCGGTGGCCGCGCGCGAGGGCTTCGCCGTCGTCTACCCGGATAGCCTCGGGCGCGGCTGGAACGACGGGCGCGGCTTCCATCGCGGACGCAGCGACGATGTCGGGTTTCTGATACGGCTCAAGAGGAGCCTTGTTCGGCGCGGCCTGGCCGATCCCGACCGCGTCTTCGTCGCGGGCGTGTCGAACGGCGGCATGATGGTGCAGCGCCTGGCCTGCGAGGCGCCGGGAGCGTTCGCGGGCTTCGCGTCTGTCATCGCCAACATGCCGGTGCGCGTCCTGGACCTCTGCGCGCCGGACCGGCCCGCGCCGATGATGATCATCAACGGAACGGATGACCGGATCGTCCCCTACGACGGCGGCGGTGTAGGTTTTGCCGGGCGGCGCGGCGCGGTCGTCTCGACCTTCGAGACCGTCGAATTCTGGCGCGCGCATAACGGCTGCCATGGCCGGCCGGGCCGGCGGATGATGCCGGATCGCGATCCGCGCGACGGTTCCCGGGTCGTGATGTTTTACAGCACCGAATGCCGCGGCGCGCCCGTGTTCCTTCTGCGCGTGCAGGGCGGCGGCCACCGTGTGCCCGGCTCGCCCCTGCGCGATCTGCCGTTCCTGCCGGAGCGCGCGCTCGGTCCGCAGAACAACGACATCTCGGCCGCCGAGGTCATCACGCGCTTTTTCGCCGGGCTGGACCGCACCAGTTGACAAACGCGCTTTTGGCGGCTGCCGGCCTGCCGTATCGTGATGTGAAAGTCTGACGAGGGGCGGTCATGCGGCTGTGCTTTTGCGTTCTGTTTCTCTTCTTGCTGCCGGGCGCGGCGCTGGCGCTGCCGCCCCTGCCGCCGGCCGGGAGCTGGACAGTCTATCAAAACGAGCGGTTCGGCTACCGGCTGTCCTATCCCGATAGCTGGTTCGAGCCGGGGCCAGTCTCGGCCAACGGAGACGGTCGGGCCTTCATGACGCCGGACGGGCGTGCGCGGATCGTCGTTTTCGGCGCGCATAACTCCGAACGGCTGAGCCTTCGCCAATATCGCGAGACGCTTCTGCGCGACTATGACGGCTATGATGAGCTGACCTATAGCCCTGTCGGCAACACCTGGTTTGTGCTGTCCGGCTATCGCGGCGATACGATCTACTACCAGAAGGTCATGTTCTCTTGCGCCGGGCGCATCATCAACGTGCTGTCGATCAGCTTTCCCGAAGCCGAAAAGCCGCTGTTCGCGCCGCTGGTTGAGGGCATCGAAGACCGCTTCCGCCCCGGTCTCGGCTACGACACGCCGCGCGGCTGCGGCTAACGCGGCATGACCACCCAGTAGTCCAGGTCAAGGACAACGCTGGGGTCGAAGGTCGCGTCGCCCGCCTTGTAGGGGAAATCCAGGCAGGCGCGGTTCTTCGTCGCCACCGTGCGCAGACGCAGCGCGCCGATGTCGCCGCGCCCTTCGATTTCCGCGCGGGCGAGCACCTCCGACCACGCAAAGATCGTATCGCCGGCGAACACCGGCCCGACATGCCGCCCGCCATTGATCGCGGTGATGTGGAAGGCGTTGGCCAGCCCGTTGAAGGTCAGCGCCCGCGCCAGCGAGATCACGTGCCCGCCATAGACCAGCCGCCGGCCAAAGCGCCCGTCCTTCTCGCTGTGCTGGTTGAAATGGACCCGCGCGGTGTTCTGAAACAGCCGGGTCGCCATCTGGTGCTCGGCTTCCTCGATCGTGACGCCATCGAAATGGTCGATGCGCTCGCCCTGCGCGTAGTCGCCCCAGCGATGCGGCGATCCGGCGAGGGTCGTATCGTACCCCTCCATCTGCAGCGGGGGAACCGCGGCGGCGAACTGGTCCGCGGGCGCCTCCTCGGGCAGGTCGGGCACGACAGTCTCTGGAGCGGGGCTTTCCGGGTCGCGCTTGTTGACCATCACCCAGCGCACATACTCCAGCACCACGCCGCCATGCTGATTGCGCCCGGTGGAGCGGACATAGACCACGCCGGTGCGCCCGCTGGAATTTTCCTTCAGCCCGATGATCTCGGATGTCGTGCTCAGGGTGTCGCCGGGATAGACGGGATTGAGGAACCGGCAATCGGCATAGCCGAGATTGGCCGCGGCGTTCAGCGAGATGTCTGGCACCGTCTTGCCGAACACCGTGTGGAATACCAGCAGATCATCCAGCGGCGCGCTCGGATAGCCGATCTTCTGCGCGAAGCTGTCAGCGCATTGCACCGGAAAGCGCGAGCCGTACAGCGCGGTGTAAAGCGCGGCATCGCCAACGCTCAGCGTGCGCGGGGTCGCGTGCGCTATCATCTGGCCGAGCGTGAAATCCTCGAAGAAATTGCCTGTGCTGGTTTTCTCGGCCATGCGCGATGCTCCAGTCTGTCCAGTTTCGCGGGGCTGCCCGCATCGGGGATCGGCGCGATACTAACGGCTTCCGCATGTGGCCGACAACCGGCATGGCGCCGCGCATGAAAAAGGGCGGCGGCGGGATTGGCACGCGCTCAAAACGCCATTATCAAGAGCGCGCAAGGCTTTGCGGACAAGGAATGAGGACGAGCGATGCATCTTGGCATTCTGACCGGCGGCGGCGACGTGCCGGGGCTGAACGCGGCGATCAAGGCGGTGACGGAGGAGGCGGCGGCGCGCGGCTGGTCGGTGACGGGTCTGCGCCGGGGCTGGGCCGGTCCGCTGAACATCGACCCGGACAACCCGGAGACCGTGAACGCGTGGACGCTCGCGCTGACGCCCGACGTCGTGCGCGACAAGGATCGCGCGGGCGGCACCTTCCTGCATACCTCGCGCACCAAGCCGTCCGGTACGGCGGTGAAGGACCTGCCGCAGCATCTGCGCGCGCGCCATGCCGCGCAGCCGGAGGATGCCAAGGTCGACTGCACCGAGCATGTCCTGCGGGTGATGGAGCACCTCAAGATCGATGTGCTGGTGGCGATCGGCGGCGACGACACGCTGTCTTACGCCGCGCGGCTCCATGCCGAGGGCGCGCCGACCATGTGCATCCCCAAGACGATGGACAACGATGTCTTTGGCACCGACTACTGCATCGGCTTTTCCACCTGCGTCAATCGCGGCGTCGAACTGATCACCCGGCTGCGCACCCCGGCGAACAGCCACGAGCGCGTCATGGTCGTTGAGATGTTCGGGCGAAATTCCGGTGAATCGGCGCTCATCTCCGGCTA
Source organism: uncultured Hyphomicrobiaceae bacterium (assembly GCA_964540795.1). Lineage (GTDB taxonomy): Bacteria > Pseudomonadota > Alphaproteobacteria > Rhizobiales > Rhodomicrobiaceae > Dichotomicrobium. Next base: position 75,327 of record CAZINX010000001.1, read on the forward strand.
TCTCGCGGGCGCGGACCGCATCCTGATCGCCGAGGTCCCGTTCGACGGCGACAAGCTGGCGCGCATGGTTGCGGAGGATCGCGCACAGAACCCGGAGCACTACGCCGTGGTGGTGGTCTCGGAAGGTGCGCATTTCGAGGGCGGCAGCATCGTGGAGAGCGGCCCGGCGGACGCCTACGGCCACCGCAAGCTGGGCGGCATCGGCCAGGATGTGGGCGATGTCATCAAGCGCCACGGCATCAACGTGATGAACCAGAACCTCGCCTATCTGCTGCGCGCTGGAATGCCCGATGCGATGGACCTGATGGTCGGGCGCAACTTCGGCACGATGGCCGTGCAGCTTCTCGATGAGGGCAAGCGCGGCCTGATGATGTCGATCGAGGACGGCCAGTACACCACCAAGCCCGCCGACATCAGCACCGAGGGCAAGCGGGTCGTCGACGTCGACATGTTCTACGACCCCGACCAGTATCGCGCGCGGATCAAGCGGGTCGAGGGCCTGCCGATGTTCCTGAAATAGCGCTGCGCCAGCGGGAGTTCGCATGACCGCCCGGGAGGTTCGTCAACTCGCGACCGAATTGCTCGGCACGGCGGTTCTGAGCGCGGTCGTGATTGGCGCTGGCTTGCTGGCCGAGCGGTTTCCGGAGCAGCTGCCGCTGAGTGCGGACTGGCTTGTGGCGCTCGCGGGCGGCATCGTGGTCGCGGCGGTGCTGATGGTGTCGGGCGGGCGCTTCAACCCGGCGCTGACGCTCGCTGATGTCATCGCACGGCCGACCGAGCTTGAGGGGGCCGCGTGGCGCGCGGGTGCGCAGATCGCAGGCGCAATTTTCGGCGTGATGGCAGCCCACGCGGTCTTCGACATGGGCGTGATCCAGCATGGCGGGCGGCCGCTCTCCGGCGCGGGCGTCTGGGGCGGGGAGGCTGCCGCCACCTTCGTGTTCGTGCTGGCGGTCACGTTCGTAATGGCGCGCGGGCGGTTGATAGGCAGCGCCTTCGCCGGGCTGACCCTCGCCGTTGTCTATATGGCGACGCCGGCCATGTCGCTGGCCAACCCGGCGCTGCTGATCGCGCGCACGCTGACCGATAGCTATCTTGGCGTGCGCGCGGGGGATGCGGCGGTGCTGCTGGCCTGTCAGATTGCCGCTGCTGCCCTCGCGGCCCTTGCCGCTACCGCGTTCCTGCGGATCCATCAGCGGGTCGCCCCACGCTAAAAGGACTTTCGATCGACAAGCGCCACGTCATGCCCGTGCTTGCCTGTCCCCGGACAGATGATCCGGGGAACACGGGCATCCATTCCCGCGGCCATTCAGGTTGTAGGCTGGATTGCCGGATCAAGTCCGGCAATGACGAGTGTGGATTGGTTTCAGTCTGACAGTAAAGCGTTCTACCCTGTCGCGCGTCCGTTCGCTGCAGGCGGCTGCGCTTCGTCGAAATCGAGCGCGTCGATCCGCTGCCCGCGCGTGCTGATCGTCTCGCTAAGGCCCGCCAGCTTGTCCAGCTCCTCGCCCATCAGCCGGTGATGCCGCTGCAGCCCGGCCGCACGCTGCGCCAGCTTCGCCACGTCCTGCGTCAGCGCGTTGACCTCCTTGCGCAGCACGTCGGTCTGCTCGCGCATTCGCGCATCTTTCACGATGCTCAGCATTGTCTGGACCGCCAGCATCAGCATGTTCGGCGAGACGATGATGACCCGGCGCTTGTGCGCCTTCTGGATCAGGTCCGGGAACTGCTCGTAAATCTCGGCATAGACCGACTCTGAGGGCACGAACATCAGTGCGCTGTCCTGCGTCTCGCCGGGCCGGATGTATTTCTCCGCGATCGCGTCGATGTGCCGGCCGACGGCCTGGCGGATTTGCGCGGCCGCCGCCTTGCGGGCTTCGGCTTCATGCGCGGTGCGTAGCCGCTCGAAACTCTCCAGCGGGAACTTCGCGTCGATCACCAGCGGCTCGGTCGTGCCAGGCAGACGGATGATGCAGTCGGGCCGCGTGCCGTTCGACAGGCTCGGCTGGAAGCTGAAAGCGCTGGAGGGCAGGGCATCGCGGATGATCGCCTCCATGCGCATCTGGCCGAAGGCGCCGCGCGCCTGTTTGTCGGCGAGGATATCCTGAAGGCTCACCACGCGCCCGGTGAGGTCGGCGATCTTGGCCTGCGCGCTGTCGATCACCGAAAGCCGTTGATAGAGCCGGGAGAGCTGCTCGGCGGTGTCGCGCTGCTGCGCCTGGAGGTGCTCACCGAGGTGCTGCGAAACGCGGTCAAGCCGCTCCTGCAGCGCGCCGGAAAGCTGGGTCTGGCCGTGGACCGAGAGTTCCGAAAGCGACTGAAGCCGCTCTTTCAGCCCGGTCAGTTCGTCGTGCAGGGCCTGCGTCTGCGCCGTTGTCTGTTCTGTGATGCGCTCGGCGTCGGCCCGGGCACGCTGCGCGCTGGCCCGCCAAAGGAGCATCACGGCGATGAGACAGACGACAAGCGCGCCAACCGAAACGGCAGCAACGATCCAGACCGGATCGGCAGCCGCCAAAGCCCCCCAAATCCGCGCAAACCACGCTTCGACTGCCGCGATTTTCAACATGAGGCCGCAGCCTAACGGGATTCGGCGCATAGGCGGATCAAAACGCGAACGCGCGGTTTGACGGGGCGCGGCGATGGCACTATTTCCACTGACATGAGCGTTCGCGATATCATCAAGATGCCCGATCCGGTGCTGCGCAAGAAGGCGCTGCCGCTTGAGCGCGTCGATGACGAGGTGCGCCAACTCGCCGCCGACATGCTGGAGACGATGTATGATGCACCGGGGATCGGGCTGGCCGCGCCGCAAGTGGCGGTTTCGCGCCGGCTGATCGTGATCGACATTGCGCGGGACGAGGAAGAGAAAAACCCGATCGTGATGATCAACCCGGAGATCGTCAGCCTGGGTGACGAGCTACGCCAGCATGAAGAAGGGTGCCTGTCGATCCCTGACATCTATGCCGAAATCGAGCGGCCGGCGCAGTGCCGCGTGCGCTATATCAACGAAGAGGGCGCCGCGCGGGAAATGGACTGCGAGGGGCTAATGGCCACGGTCGTCCAGCACGAGATCGACCATCTCGACGGGGTGCTGTTCATCGACCATCTCTCGCGCCTGCGCCGCGATCGGCTGGTCAAGAAGTTCATGAAAGCCCAGCGTAGCGACGAAGCCGTGTAATGCGCGCAATAGTTGTTGGCGGAGCGAAACCGCTCTGGACGGCGTCGCTGCCAGGTTCTAAAGCATCCCGCAGCGCATCATTTCCCCGCGGCGCGCCCGGAATGGCTCTCACATCTCGCATAAGCTCGTTTCGCGCCGCCACGTGTCTCCTGTGAGGCCTTAGATGCCGAAGCTTCGGGTCGTTTTCATGGGTACGCCGGATTTCTCCGTGCCCACCCTCAGCGAAATTGTTTGCGCCGGGCACGATGTCGCCGCGGTTTACACCCAGCCGCCGCGCCCCGCCGGCCGGGGGATGGGGCTGCGGCCTTCGCCGGTGCACAAATTCGCCGATGAAGCCGGCATTCCGGTTTACACGCCGGAGAACTTCCGCAAGCCCGAGACGGTGGCCGAACTCGCTGCGCTTGAGCCGGATGTTGCCGTTGTGGTCGCCTACGGCCTGATCCTGCCGCGTCGCGTGCTCGATACGCCCGCCTGTGGCTGCCTCAACCTGCACGCCTCGCTGCTGCCGCGCTGGCGCGGGGCCGCGCCGATCCAGCGGGCGATCATGGCAGGCGATACCGAGACGGGCGTGACGGTCATGCAGATGGACCAGGGCATGGACACCGGCCCGATGTGCATGATTGAGCGCGTGGCGATCGGCCCGGACATGACGGCCGGCGAGTTGCATGACGAACTCGCCTTCGTCGGCGCGAGCCTGTTGGGCAGGGCGCTCGACCGTCTGGCGCGCGGCGAACTGGAATGCCGCCCGCAGCCGGAAGAGGGCGTGACCTACGCGCCGAAGATCAGCAAGGAAGAGGCGCGCATTCAGTGGGAGCGCCCGGCGCAGGAGGTGCATAACCGCATCCGGGCGATGTCGCCGTTTCCCGGCGCGTGGTTCGAGGCGCTGCTGGGCGGGCGGCCCGAGCGGGTCAAGGTGCTGCGCTCGGTCTGCGTGAAAGGGCGCGGTCAGCCCGGGCAGTTGCTCGACAACCAGCTTACGGTCGCCTGCGGCAATCAGGCGGTCCGGTTGACGAAGGTGCAGCGCGCGGGCAAGCGGCCGACATCGGGAACGGACTTCTTGCGCGGCTTCCCGCTCGGCAAGGGCACGCATTTCGAATAAATTGGGCTTCAACTCAGGGATATGCCGGGCGGCGCGCCGCCCGGCTCCGGCTCAGTAGCTCTGCTGCGTCTTGCCCTTGTACTGGCGCGAGCGCATGTCCTTGCGCTGACGGTTCCAGTCGCCGGAGGCGATGGCCTCGGCGTCGCGCGCCTGCTCCTCGGCCATTCCTCCGAGCGCGGGGGCGGCAAGCGCGCGGGCCTGCTCCTTCAGATAGGCCGCGTTGTCCTGCAGCAGCTTCCTTGCTTCATCGATGCGGCCGCTATCGCGCAGTTTCACGGCCTGCTCGCTGCGCGCCGTGGCGATCTGCATGGTGGCTGCGGCCAGCACGTCGTTGTCGCGGCTGGCATCGATCGTTTCTGCGTCGTTGCTGAAGGCGAGGGTCACGCTGTCTTTGAGCATCGCGGTTTGTCTGGTGCGCATGTCCGTGTAGCGCGCCGACACTTCGGCGGCCTGGACACGGTCGTGCGCAGCATCGCCCGCGATCTCGACCTCGATCAGCAGATATTTCTCCTGCCCGCCGTAGATCTGGCGCAGATCGAATTCGACGCGCTGGCCCTCGATCTCGGCGGGCCGGCCCAGCGTGCGCAGCGGCTGGATGCCGTCGGGGAATTCGATCTCGATCTCCGCGCCCTGGCCGACGACGGAGAATACGTCGCCGAACTCCTTGTTGAAGATGCCGACGAGGTCATCGGGGTGCTCGACGAAAGCATGGTTGCCGTCGCTGTTGAGCGCGAGCCCGGTCATCAGGTCCTCGTTATAGCCCAGGCCCAAGCCGATGGTCGTGATGGAGATGCCTTCGCCGGCGGCTTCGCGGCCGAGCGCGGCGATCCGATCGGGGGCGGTCGGCCCGACATTGGCCAGCCCATCTGAGAGCAGGATGACCCGGTTGACGGCGTAAGGATCGAGATAGGCGAGTACTTCTTCGATCCCCGTTTCCACGCCGGCGTAAAGCGCTGTGCGGCCGCCGGCCCGGATGTTGCGGATGGCCCGGCGCATGTTCGGCAGGTCGGACGCCGATGTGGCGGGCAGCACGATGTCGATCATGTGGTTGAAGGCCACGACCGCCAGCGTGTCATCGACCGTCAGCCGGCCCAGCGCCATGAGCGCGGCTTCGCGCGCATCGGCGATTTTCGCGCCCTGCATGGAACCGGACTTGTCGATGACCAGCGCGATGTTGGCCGGCGTCCGCGCGGTCTCCTCTGGCGGGCGAAGGCCGCGCAGGCCCACGCGCAGGAAGGCGCGCGATGTCTCGCCGGCTTGCACCACCGACTGGCCGAAGCGTGCGTCCAGCTCGACTGGCGCATCGCCGGCGCGCGCGCTGCCGAGGGAAATAATCAGAGCGAATGCCAGAATCGCCGCGAAACGCGCGCCGCCTGACTTGAAATGTCGCAACATGCCTGCCTCCTTGTCTCCCCTCGGCATGCGGCCAAGGGTCGCGCTGAAAAGAGGCGAGGCAGGGGCGGGTCACATGACGATTTCGTAAGGCGCTCAGGCCAGCGAGCGATAAACGCGGATGTCAACGGGGCTGAAAAGCTTGAGCTTGAGCCGTGTCCCGACCGGCAGCCTGATCTCCTCGAAGATGTCCTCGCAGCCCTCCGCGCCGGTTTCGCCGGCGTTTTCCATGACGATGTAAATCCGCCGGGGGTTCATCCGGTAGGACGCCGAGATGTGATCGAGCATGAGCGACAGGAATCGCTCCTTCGCCGCTTTCGGGAAGAACAGCACCAGCGGCTGATCCGGGATGACGATATCGCCGCGGTCGCCGCGCCGCACCTCTACATCGCGGCACTTCATGTAGGTGCGGGGAAACTGGCTGACGTTGAGTTGCGCATCGTCATAAGCGGCTTCGGTGTACTCATAGCCGATGACGCGATCGAAATCGTGCATCGCCGCATAGAGCAACGTGCGCGCATTGCCCGCGCGGAAGTCGACGAAGGCGCATTCGCGCAGGGTGACGTCCAGGTCGGCGATGATCCAGTCGAACACCTGGCCGGGGATCGGACCGTCATAGACTGTCTCCGGCGCGGCCTGACGCAGCGCCTCGATCGGACTCTGCTCCGACGGCTTGAAGAGCAACTTTTCGACATGCCGGTCGCGATAAAGAAGATGAGCGGGCCCCAGCAGCCGCAGATACGCGCGGCGCATGGTGCCCGGCGTGGCGAGCGCGCGCCGGAAGGCCGATTTCGCGGCCCCCGTTGGGCGTGCCCGCGCCTTGGCCGCGCCTATGACCGATTTCAGCTTCCCGCCTGATGCCAGAGCGCGCGCAGCGCGCCGATGCTGTCCGGTCGCGCCATTCGCATCATCGCGCGCGCCGCTACCGTCGAGCGAGTGTGTATTCAAGCTCAATGATCCTGCCTCTCTGTGCCAGCCGGAATTGATGGGGCGCCCGTCTCGCTTCAGGAAACGGTTAAAGGGGCTGCGTGTAGCGTCCCTATTTGCCCGTCGATTGATTCGGCGTCGATCCAACGCCCGCGGGCAAGTAAAAACCGCTTCCCTGACGCCTGCCGTGTAATTTTGGCGTCTCTGAAGTCAGGCCGACCGCTCCCCCAATCCGGCTCAATGCTATTTCTTGCTCTTTGTTACGCTTTTCCATAGACAAGAAGAAACCCGCAATGCGGCGAATAGATGGCAAGAGGGTTTCGCGCCTATCCCCAGGGAACATCGCCGTATCCGCGCTTCGTTCACAAGTTGTAAACCTTGTCTTCCTACACTTGCCCGGACTGTTGGCGATGCTTTTTCCGCGGATACGGGCGAATGGGTGGCGAGATGAGCGGATCGGGCAAACCCGGAAATGCCGCAGGGAGCGAGGGCCGGATCTATCCCCGCCTGCGCGCGTTCGCCATTGCGCTGACCGGCTCGATGCGCGCAGGCGCGGGCCTGGCGCAGGCCGCGCTTGCGGAACTGGAAACCGCGCAGGCTCATGATCCCGCGCCTGGCGACGCCATGCTCGACGCTTGCCGCGCGGCGCATAAGCTCTGGATGAAGCGCGCCTCTACGTCTTCGGAGCAAGGCGGCCGGGCCGATCCGCGCTGCTTTGCGCTCCCCGCCAACACGCCCGAGGAGGCGGCGCGGCATCGCGGCCTCGCGCAGGTCATCGCCGATCTGCCGCCCCAGCAGCGCGCGACGCTTCTGCTCGTCTATGGCGAGGGGCTGTCCTACGACGAAGCCGCCGAAGTTTTCGACGCGACCGTGAAGGTGGTGATGACGCGGGTTGCGCGCGGACATGTCGCCGTGAGCCACTGGCTGGATCGCCGCGATGGCCGTGCTCCCGCCGAAAGCGAAGTTGCGGACCTAGCCCGGGGCGCGCGCGGGACAGCGGAGCGGGTGGCATGAGCCAGCTTTCCGACGAGTTGCTGCTGGCCTATCTGGACGGGCAGCTCGGCGCGCCGCAGGCCAAATCTGTCGAGCGCATGATCGGCGGCAACGATGAGTTGCGCGCGCGCGTCGAGCGGCTCAAGGCGACCCAGGGTTATCTGATCCGGACATTCGAGACGCTGGCGCGGCGCACCCGCGCCAGCCCGCAACCCCAGCGTCCGGCATCGGCGCAGCGCCCGGCGGCGCGAAGCGCCCGCGCCAAATCCGACGCGCCGCGCGGCCATGGCATCGCGCTGCATACGGATGATCGCGCGGACGCCGGCGCGCCGAAACGCTCCAATGCCAGCATGGTGCTGTGGGCCGCGGTTTTTTCATTGCTCGCAGCGGTCGCCGGTTATGGCGCGGGCAAGTGGATGCGGCTCAACAGCAGCCCGGCGATGGAGAAGATCGACGCGCGCGTCCCCGCCCCGGCCAACCAGTGGGCCGGCGATATCGCGCGGCTGCATTCGCATTTCACCACGGCTTCGGTTGCCGCCGACCCGCAGAGCCAGACCAGCCGCGACCTGGTCGAGCTGCAGCTCTCCCGCATCGTCAATGAGCCGCTGCGAGTGCCCAGCTTTCCCGATCACGAACTGACCTTCCGGCGCGGGCAGGTGCTCAGCTACCGCGGCAGTCGGATGATGCAGCTCAGCTATGCGGGGGGCGATAGCGGGCTGGTGTCGGTCTACGTCATGTCCGGGGGGCCTGATGCCGGGCTGTCCGTCGTCGGCCAGCGGGATGTGACGACCGTTCATTGGAGCGCGGACGGTGTGCGCTACGTCATCGCGGGCACGCTGCCCGAAACCGCGCTGCGCGCGCTTGCCGCCGTCGCCATGACGCAGATGAAGGCGGAATAGGTGGCTACGCTCGGGGGCTGTGCGCTCCGGGCCTTTTTTCGTCGCCACGGCCTGTGCCGATATGGTACCCGGTAAAGCTTTCCTCGTTGGCGTATCGATAAAAAGGTTCTGGCGTCATGGCGCCCGTTTCAAGCGAAGTCACCTCGCTCGGACGCTTTCTCCGCAGCGAGCGCACGTTTGTCGTGCCTCGCTTTCAGCGACATTATTCCTGGGACGAAGACCACGTCGAAATATTCTGGCGTGACATCTTCAATATCTTTGCTGAAGACGAAGGCGACTATTTCCTCGGCGCGATCGTGGTCCGCCATTGCGACCCCGACGGCCCGATCGTCATCGACGGGCAGCAGCGGCTGATTACCGTCTCGATCCTGCTGGCCGCGTTGCGCAGCATTCTCGGTCAAAGCGGCGGGGCGCATGATGTCGAGCAAGGGGTGCGGGCTTTCCTCGTCGCGGGCGACGGCGAGAGGGATGCCAGCGCCCCGCGCATCATGCTCAATCGGGCGGATCGCAGCTTCTACGACCGTTACATCGTCGGCGAGTGCGCGGTCGATGAGCTGATGCGGATGCGCCGGGACGACTCCCTGCCGCTGTCCAACCGGCTGCTCGCGGACTGCTTCTGCTTCATGCACCGGCAACTGCAACGCTTCACGGCGCGCGACTGGACGGCCGAAGACTTGGCCCGCGCGGTGCTGAAGGCGATCGACGAGAAGATTTACGTCATCCGGCTGGACGTGCGCACCGACTACGATGCGTTTGTACTATTCGAGACGCTCAACGACCGCGGCTTGTCTCTTTCCGAATCCGATCTGCTCAAGAACCACCTGCTGGCCGCTGCCGGCCCGCACCTCAAGGACACCCAGGCCGACTGGGAGACGATCGAGGGCAATCTCGGCGGCGAGCGGCTGCTGAAGTTCGTGCGGCATCACTGGCTGTCGAGCCGCGGGATGACCAGCCGCGCCGGGCTTTATCCCGACATCAAGCGCTCCGTGAGCACGCCAGAGGCCGTGGCGGACTACACCGAGGAACTCTGCGCCGCCTCAGAGTATTATGACGCGCTGCGCGACCCGAACAGCCGCATCTGGGGGGGCTTCGGGTCAGGGTCGCACGGCTGGCTGCGCGAGCGGATCGATTGCCTGCGCCTGCTGCGCTCCGATCAGATCTTCGTCGTGCTGCTCGCCGCGCTGGAAACGGACCGGAAGCGATTTCCCGCGCTGCTCGAATTGCTCGTCAACTTCACGTTCCGTTATACGACCATTTGCAATCTCAGTCCGTCGGCATTGCTGCCGGTGTTTATCGCGGCGTCCCAGCATATCCGCGCGGCCGGCCATGCCGACGCCGAAGAGGTGTTTCGGCAGTTCCTCAGCCCTCTTTACCCCGACGACAGCCAGTTTCACTCGGCATTTTCGCGCCGTGCGATCCGCTACAACGGCCTCGCGCGCTACATTCTCAGCAAGCTGAACGATCAGATCACAGGGCGGAGCAGCGCGGGCGAGCGCCCGCAGATCACGGACCTGGAGCATATCCTGCCGAAGCGCTTCCAGCGCAACTGGACCGTGGATCGCAAGGACTTCCCCGGCGGACCTGAAAAATACGTTCACCGGCTCGGGAACATGACTCTGCTGACGACGAACATGAACCGGGAGCTGGGCAACCAGCCCTATGAGGTGAAGCGCGAAGCCTTCCGCCAAGAGACGCTTGAGATTACGCGGATGATCGCCGATGAGCCGCGCTGGACGGCGGACGCGATCGGGCGCCGCCAGAACTGGATGGCCGGGCTGGCGCTCAAGATCTGGCGCTGTCCGTGAACTATGTGGTCACCCGTTCCAGCGGCACGTCGGGCGTGAACAGCGACTGCACCGTGCGCCGGCGGTGGCTCAGATGCGCGATCTCTGCCGGGCAAGGGCCGCCATGCGCCCAGTCCAGCAACTCGACGGTGTGCAGGATCGGCGGCTGGTCCGGGCCTTCAAGCTGGGTCATGCAGCCAATATTTCCGGTCGCGACGCAGTCCGGCTTGGTCTTGGCGATGTTCTCCTGCTTGCGCTTCTTGAGCAGGCCTGAAATCTCCGGCTGCAGCATGTTGTAGGTCCCCGCCGAGCCGCAGCACAGATGCCCCTCCGGAATGTCGAGCACGGAATAGCCCGCATCGCTCAGCAGCTTGCGCGGCTGCCTGGTGATGCGCTGGCCGTGCTGCATGGAGCAGGCGGAATGATAGGCGACCTTGATGTCCGTCCAGGCCGTCGGCGGGTCGAGCGTGAAATCGGTCAGGTACTCGCTGATATCGCGCGCCAGCCCGGCCATCTTCTCCGCGCGCTCCGCGTATTCAGGGTCGTGCGCGAGCATGTGGCCGTAATCCTTGACGGTCGTGCCGCAGCCTGACGCCGAGATCACGATCGCATCGACCGGACCGTCGGCCATCACGCTCTCCCACGCCTCGATGTTCTGCCGCGCCTGCTCCATGCCGTCGGCCTCCCGGCCCATGTGATGCACCAGCGCGCCGCAGCAGCCTTCGGCCTTCGGCATCACGACCTCGATGCCGTTGCGGGTCAAAAGGCGGATCGCGGCGTCGTTGATCTGCGGGCGCAGCACCGTCTGGGCGCAGCCGCGCAGCAGGATGACCCGCCCGCGGCGCGGGCCTTCGGGCGGGATCGTGCCGTGAGCGGGGCTGCGCCGCGACGGCAACCGGCCGGGCGCAAGATCGAGCATCGCGCGCAGCTCCTTAAGGCCCAGGGCACTGATCAGCCCCTTGAACGGCTTGGCCAGCTTCGCGCCGCGAACCGACCAACGGAAGCGCGAGGGGTAGGGCACGACGGCGGCCAGCAGCTTGCGCATCAGCCGGTCTTTCAGCGGCCGGCGCGAGGTCTTTTCGATATGTACGCGCGCCTTGTCGACCAGATGCATGTAGTCCACGCCGCTCGGGCATGTGGTCATGCAGGACAGGCAGGAGAGACAGCGGTCTATATGCGTGCGCACCTCGGGCGTGGCGTCGTGCCCGCCCTCGAACATCTTTTTCATCAGGTAGATGCGCCCGCGCGGGCTGTCGCGCTCGTCGCCGAGCAGCACATATGTCGGGCAGGTCGCGGTGCACAGTCCGCAATGCACGCAGCTGCGCAGGATCTGGTTGGCCTCGCGGATGTTCGGGTCAACCAGCTGTTCGGGCTTGAATTCGGTTTCCATGTCGTCCTCAGACCTCAGGGTACATGCGGCCGGGATTGAGAATGCCAGCGGGATCGAAGGCGGCCTTCAGCTTCTGAGACAGCTTCATGTTGCTCGCCGGCATCGGGTGAAACACATCCACGGCGGACCGCATCGCCAGCGGCGCGCGGATCAGCGTGGCGTGCGCATCGAAATCCGCGATGATGCGGCGCAGATCGGTGGCGTCGGCATCGCGCGAGGGGGCCAGCTCCAGCCAGACCAGCCCGCCGGACCAGTCATAGGCCGCTTGGCAGTCGAGTTGGGCGCGGATCGCGTTGACCATGCCCACGGCCCGGCTCGGAGCCGTGGTGATGCGCCACAGCGGGAACTGGCTGCCGGTGAGAAAGCGCAAGTCGCGGACATCGCGCCAGAACTCCAGCGATGGCTCATTGCCCAGCCTGTAGACCTCGCCGAAGGCGCCGATCTGCTGTTCCAGCTTTTCGGCCCGCGCCTGAGTCGACGCGGGGAAGTTTTCCAGCCGCAGCGCGGTGATCGCGCGGCCCAGCCCGCCAAGCTCCTGGTTGCCGAGCCGCGCCGCCATCGACGCCGGGATGTGCATCGCCGCGGAGACCTCATAGGGCGTGCCCATCGCCGTGCAGCACAGCGCGATCGCCGCTTCGTCCGGCAGGCCGAACAGCATCAGCGTGCGCGTATCCTCGGGCTTAGGCAGCACCTTCATGGTCACTTCGGTCATCACCGCCAGCGTGCCCCACGAGCCGGCCAGGCCGCGCGCCAGGTCGACGCCGGTGACGTTCTTCATGACCCGCCCGCCCCACTTGACCGTCTCGCCGCGGCCGTTCACGGCCCGAATCCCGAGCAGGTGGTCGCGCGCGGCGCCGCGCAGCACACGGCGCGAGCCGGATGAATTGGTGGCGAACACGCTTGCGATGGTCGGCGCATCGGCTGTGTCCGTCCTTCCGGTCAGCGGCGTCATGTCCGCTGGCTCGAAGGCGAGCATCTGGTGGTGCTCGTCAAGCAGCGCCTCGACCTCGGTGAGCGGCGTGCCGGCGCGCGCAGAGATGACCAGTTCGGACGGCTCATAAAGCGTGATGCCGGTCAGGTTGCCCGTCCCGATCCTGCCCGCGGTCTGGACCGGCCGGCCAATCGCGCGCTTGGTGCCGTTGCCGCAGACCTCTACGGGCGTCTGCGCCTCAGCCGACCGGGCGATGAAGGCGGCAAGCTCGTCTTCCGAGCCGGGCAGGAAGCCGTCAAGCATGGAGGCGGCCGCCGGGCTGCATGTCGAGCGGGAAGACCTTGCCCCGGTTCAGCCGCCAGTCGGGGTCGAACACGGTCTTGACGCGAATTTGCTGTTCCAGATCGGTGCGCGTGTACTGGGTTGTCATCAGGTCGCGTTTCTCGATGCCCACGCCGTGCTCGCCGGTCAGGCAGCCGCCCAGTTCCACGCAAGCCGCGAGGATGTCGCTGCCGCAGCGCTCGGCGCGATCCTTCTCGTCGGGGTCGTTGGCGTTGAACATGATGAGCGGGTGCAGGTTGCCGTCACCCGCGTGGAAGATGTTGGCCACGCCCAGGTCGTAGTGCTGGCAAATCCGGCTGACCTCGCTGAGCGCCTTGGGCAGCGTGCTCAGGGGGATCACGCCGTCCATGCACATATAGTCGGAGATGCGGCCCATCGCGCCGAAGGCCGATTTGCGCCCGCGCCAGATCGCCGCAGCCTCTTCGGCACTCTGCGCCTCGCGCATCTCGGTGGGGTTGAAGTCGGCGGCAATCTCGCGGATGCGCGCGAACAGATCGGCGATCTCGTCTTCCGAGCCTTCGACCTCGACGATCAAAAGCGCCTCGACGTCAAGCGGATAGCCAGCGCCTGCAAATTCTTCGCAAATCTTAATGGCCGGGCGATCCATATACTCCAGCGCGACCGGCACAATCCCGGCGCCGATGATCGCGGCGACGCAGCCGCCGGCGTCCTCCGCGGAATTAAATCCCATGAGCATGGGCCGCTCGCCCTCAGCCTTGGGCAGAATGCGCACGGTCGCTTCGGTGACGATGCCGAACTGGCCTTCCGAGCCGGTCATCAGCCCGAGAAAGTCGTAGCCGTGCGGATCGAGGTAGTCGCCGCCGAACTCGACGATCTCGCCATCCATCATCACCACGGTCATGCCGAGGAGATTGTTGGTGGTCACGCCGTATTTCAGGCAGTGCGCGCCGCCGGAGTTCATGGCGATGTTGCCCGCAAGCGTGCAGGCGAGTTGGCTTGACGGGTCGGGCGCGTAGAAAAAGCCGAGTTCCGAAACGGCGTTCGAGATGCCCAGATTGGTGATGCCGGTCTGCACGCGCGCGACGCGGTCATCCAGGTTGATATCGAGGACCTGTGTCATCTTGCTCACGCCGATGACAACCGTGTCCTTCAACGGCAGCGCTCCGCCGCTGAGCGAGGTGCCCGCGCCGCGCGGCAGCACGTTCAGGTTATTGTCATGGCAGAAGCGCAGGACGCGCGAGACCTCTTCGGTCGAAGTTGGCAGAACCACGGCCAGAGGCACGTTGCGGTAGGCGGTCAGCGCGTCCGCTTCAAACACCTCCAGTCCGATCGGATCTGTGACGACGTTTGTTGAGACCTTCTGCAGCCCGGCGACGAGCTCGTCGCGCCGGTCGAGCACGCCCGCATCCGGCTCGGGCAGTTGAATACCGCTCATGGCGCACGCCTCCCTTGGAAATCTTTAGTATGATCCTAAACTTTCAGCGGCGCTAAATCCATAGCTGTGCTCGCGCGCGACGTCCGCCAAGGCCCCCGCGCATACTTGACAAGCTGTCCGGCGGGGCGCAAGGAGTTGTATACAACCGGGCAACGGTTTATGCTGACCAAGAATGTAACAGTTTTCACGGGGCTGAGTTGATACCGATCAGCGATCTGGAGATTTTCGCGCGCGTTGTCACGGCTGGCAACATGTCGGCGGCGGGACGCGAACTGGGCTTGTCGCCCGCGGTTATTAGCAAGCGCGTCGGTCATCTTGAGCGGCGTCTGGGCGTTCGTCTGTTCCAGCGCACCACGCGCCAGATTCGCCTGACAGAAACGGGCGAGGGCTTCTACCAGCGCATCACCGATGTGTTGCGCGGCATTCAGGAGGCTGAGGCCTTCGTGTCGCAGGGCAACGATCATCCCACCGGGATCCTGCGGGTGGGAGCGCCAAGCAGCTTTGCGCGCGGTCATGTCGCGCCCTATCTCGGCCGGTTCCTCACCGCTCACCCGGACCTGCAGGTTGAGCTGACGGTCTCGGACGCCGGAATGGACGTGGTCGGCGACGGACTCGATATCTGCATTCATGTCGGCGAGCTTGAGGACTCCAGCCTCGTCGCCAAAAAGCTCGCCCCGTGCCGTAAGGTTCTGTGCGCCGCGCCGGACTATCTGGCGCGCGCCGGCGTGCCGGAGACGCTCGCCGAACTCGACAAGTTCGACTGCATCTCGACCTTCGATCATCGCACCTGGCGCCTCGAAGGGCCCGACGGGCCGAAAACGGTGCGCGCCTCGGGGCATCTTCGCACGAATTCCAGCGATCTGGTGCGCGAAGCCATTGTGGGCGGCGCGGGGATTGGCTTCCGCGCGGTGTGGGACATTGCAGAGCACCTGCGCGCCGGTGATCTCGTCGCGCTGATGCCCGAATACCGGGAAGCGCCCGGCGTGGCGATCTACGCCGTTTACCCCTGCCGCGAGTTCATTCCCGCCAAACAACGGGTTTTTCTCGACTTTCTCGAATCGGCATATGAAAGCGTCACGTTCGACGCGCCGGACATCGACACCTACACTTATCGGACCCATGCGCCGCGTGCCGTCGCGGCGAGTTAAAGGTGCGATCCCCGCGGATGAGGTCGCCGCCAAGCGACTTGCTACACACGCCCGGCGGCGACCTGAGATCATGCCATCTGTTCGGCCTGCTGCAGATACTCCGCCATGCGCTGTTTGCCGCGCCCGCGAATGCCCTCGGCGGCCTGCTTGACCTGCTCGAAGTTGACCATGAAGTCGCCGACAAGCACAAGGCCCCACATTCCCATCGCGCGGTGCGGCAAGCAATAATAGCCGTATGTGCCGGGCACTTCGAACGTGACTTCCGCATCCTTGCTGATCGGCGTTTTGAATGCCTCGGCTCCATCCGGGAGCATACCTTCTTCGCTCATGGCATTATGGCCGGGGTCTTCAGAGATGAAACGGATCGTGTCTCCCGGCTCGATCTGAATGACGGCGGGCTGGTAGATCATGACGTTGCTACGGTCTTCGGGATCGAAGTTGAGCATCTTCACGTCATGAACTGTGCCGCCATCCTGAGCGAGCAAGCCCTTGGGCATGGTTGCGGCTCCGATGGCCGCGCTCATTAGGATCAAGCTGCTGCGGCGCGTGAGGTTCATTAGCCTCTCCTTTCCTTTCGGGGGTGTTCGTTGCGCGCTACGTCTCTGCGCCTTACCAAGTTTCACTGCTGTGCCGGAGTGGCCATGCGACGAAATGTCAGCGCGAAAGAGAGTGCAACCCTGCTTTCTTGGCAGCAAGGCATCGCCGGATAAGCGTTCATGCGATTGAGTCAAGTAACAAGTCTGAATCGGCAGAAAAATATCAACCAAATATTCTGGAATCGTTCAAGAGAGGCGGATGTATTGATGCTCGTGTTTGGAAAAACAGTCGGTTTATTCCGCCTTGTCGCCCATCTGCATTTCTGGCGGCATAGTGTGTCCGAACGCGGCGCGCCGGATCATAGCCGACGACCTGTCCAATGCTGCCTGCCCAGGCGGCAACGTGCCACGGGGACAGGCGCTGAAATGTTTGCATCAATAGGGTTGAACGAGGCATAACGGCGGGCGGGTGGCAGGTTGCGCGGCGTTAGCCAGCATCGTCCTGCCGGGATGGGCCGTCCGGGGAATAACGATAATCGGGAGACCGCTTTATGAAATCGAATACGATACTGGGGGCGATCAGCCTTGCGTTGGTCGCAGGCATTACGCCGGTACTGGCGCAGGATGGCGACCCGGAGGCCGGCGAAAGCGTCTATCGCCAGTGCCAGGCCTGTCACATGGTTGGCGAGAATGCTCAGGCGCGCGTCGGCCCGCCGCTCAACGATCTGTTCGGCCGCGTTGCCGGCACTTACGACGGTTTCAACCGCTACTCCAACGCGATGAAGGAGGCGGGCGAAAACGGCTTGGTCTGGAACGACGAAACCGTTGCGGCTTATCTGGAACAGCCGCGCCAGTACATCCCGGGCAACCAGATGGCCTTTGCGGGTCTGCGTGACGCGGAGGACCGCGCCAACGTGATCGCTTATCTGAAGCAGTATGACGACGAGCCGGACAACGACGACGCCGAGAGCACATACGAAGCGCCGTAATCCGCCGGCCCAGAGTTTATTCACGAGAAGGCCCGGCATGTCCGGGCCTTTTTCGTGCGCCGGCACGGGCCAGACGTCGCGCCGCTTGCGTTGCGCGGCAACTTTGGCCACGCTCGAAGCTGTCGCCTGAAAGGGCCATTCGATGACCACGCTGGATATCGGACCTTCCTCTGGAACTGTGCCTGAAGCACCGCATGTCGCGCTGTTCGCGACCTGTCTGGTCGATCTTTTTCGCCCGGTCGTTGGCTTCGCGTCCGTCAAGCTGCTGGAGGAAGCCGGGTGCCGCGTCGAGGTTCCGCCCGCGCAGACCTGCTGCGGCCAGCCCGCCTACAACTCCGGCGACCGCGCGGACGCAGCCGCCATCGCGCGCGGCGTGATCGAAGCCTTCGAGCCGTATGATTTCATTGTCGTGCCTTCCGGCTCTTGCGGCGGGATGCTCAAGAAGCATTATCCGGCGCTGTTCCAGGACGACCCCGAGATGGGGCTGCGCGCAGCCCGGTTCGGCGCGAAAACCTATGAGCTGATTTCCTTTCTGCGCGATGTCATGCAAATCGACGTGGTGAATGCGCGCCACGAGGGCGTGGTGACATACCATGACAGTTGCTCATCCTTGCGCGAGAACCGCGTCAAGCGGCAGCCGCGCGATCTGCTCGAATCGGTCGATGGGCTGGAGCTGCGCGAGGCGAAAGACACGGAAATCTGCTGCGGCTTCGGCGGACTGTTCGCTGTCAAATACCCGCAAATTTCCAATTCGATGGTCAGCGACAAGGTCGACCGCCTGAGCGAAACCGGCGCGCCGCTTGTGCTCAGCGGCGATCTTGGCTGCCTGATGAACATTGCTGGCAAGGCTGCGCGCGAAGGGCGTCCGCTGCAAGCGCGCCACATCGCCGAAGTGCTCGCCGACATGACCGATGAACCGCCCATTGCCGGAGCGCGCGAATGAAGCCGACATCGCACGACTTTAAAGCCAACGTAACGCGGGCGCTTACCGACGAGCAGCTTCAGCGCGCGCTCGGCAATATTGGCGAGGGCTTCGTGAACAAGCGCGCGGCCGCCCGCGACGCGCTGCCCGAGTTCGACGCGTTGCGCGACCACGCCAAGGCGATCAAGGACCATACGATCGAGCATCTCGACCTCTATCTGGAGGAATACGAGCGCAAGGTCACTGAGGCTGGCGGCAAGGTCCACTGGGCCGCGACCGCCGCGGACGCCAACGAGATCATCACCTGGATTTGCCGCGACGCCGCCGCGCTGAGCGTGACCAAGGGCAAGTCGATGGTGGCCGAGGAGATCGGCCTGAACGACGCGCTGGAGGCCGCCGGCCTGGAGGTCGTCGAGACCGATCTGGGCGAATACATCATCCAGAACCGGCAAGAGCCGCCGAGTCATATCATCGCGCCAGCGGTGCATCTCAACAAGGATCAGGTGATCGCGGACTTCCGCGCCAAGCACACGCATCTGCCCCCTGATCGTCAGATCGACGAGCCGTCGGCCCTGGTCGGCGAGGCCCGCTCCGTCCTGCGCGAGAAGTTCCTGCGCGCCGAGGTCGGAATCACCGGCGCGAATTTCCTGGTAGCGGAAACCGGCTCGTCGGTGATCGTCACGAACGAGGGCAACGGCGATCTGACACAGCTTCTCCCGCGCGTGCACATCGTGGTGGCGAGCATCGAGAAATGCGTTCCGACACTAGAGGACTTGAGCACGCTGTTGCGCGTTCTCGCCCGCTCGGCGACTGGGCAGGACATCACCGCCTACACCACGCTCTCGACCGGCGCGCGCCGGCGCGGTGACCCGGACGGGCCTGAAGAGTTCCACGTCGTGCTGGTCGACAACGGCCGGACCGAAATGCTCGGCACCGTCTTTCAGGACATGCTGCGCTGCATCCGCTGCGGCGCGTGTCTGAACCACTGCCCTATTTATAATGCGGTTGGAGGGCACGCCTATGGCTGGGTCTATCCCGGACCGATGGGCGCGGTGCTGACGCCCTCGCTAATCGGCGTGCATGAGGCCGGCCACTTGCCTAACGCGTCGACCTTCTGCGGGCGATGCGAGGAAGTGTGTCCGGTCCGCATTCCGCTGCCGAAGATGATGCGCCACTGGCGCGAGCGCGAATACGATCAGGGCGGCACGGGCTTTTTCGCGCGCATGGCATTGAAGTCCTGGGCGTTTTTCGCCCGCCGTCCGCGGCTCTATGGGCTGCTCGCGCGCCCGGCGATAGCGATGCTGGCGCGACTCGGCGGCAGGCGCGGGCGGCTCTCAAAGCTGCCCTTCGCAGGCGGCTGGACGGCGCATCGGGATCTGCCCGCGCCTTCCGGCCAGACCTTCCAGGCGCGCTGGCGGGCGCATCAGCGCGAACAGCGCAAGCGCCAAGTGCGGCGGGGGCGCTGATGGCCGAAGAGACCCGTGAACACATCTTCAGCGCGATCCGCAAGGCGCTCAATGTGCGCGGCGACGAAGCCGGCAGGCGCGGGCGTGTGCGTGCGCGGCTGGAGCAGCCCGAGGCCGGCCCCATCCCGCAGCGGGCGCGCGGCGATGCCGATGAACTGCTTGGGCGCTTCATCGCAATGCTGGAGAAGCAGAACGCGGAGGTGAAGGAGCTGGGCGCGCTATCGGAACTGCCCGAAGCCGTGTCCGCTGAACTCATGCATCGCAACCTGCCGCAGCGCGTGCGAACCGGCGCGGATGACTTGTTTGCCGAGATCGCTTGGGACGGCACGCTCGAACGCCTGACTGGCCCGGCGCAGCCGGAGGATAGCGCCAGCCTCAGCCGCGCGCTCGCCGGGGCGGCGGAAACCGGCACGCTGTTCCTTGCCTCCGGGGCCGACAATCCGTCGACGCTCAACTTCCTGCCCGAACTGCACATGATCGCGATCCGGCGCGCGGATATCGTCGGCTCTTATGAGAAGGCCTGGAGCCGCTTTCGCGCTCAGTACGGCCGTCGCCGGCTGCCGCGCACCGTGAACATGATCTCCGCACCCTCGCGCACCGCCGATATCGAGCAGACGCTCATTGAGGGCGCGCACGGCCCGAAACATTTGACGGTCTTTATCATCGGCTGATCTCCGAGCGACCGTTTCTGGCGCATCTTTGTTTGCGCGCTTGCGCGCAGGGTGCTACCAATCCCGCTTATCTTTTGCTCTGGCTCAATAATTGGCAGTGTTCATCCCATGCATGACAAGGTTTCACCGGCTTTGAAATCTGCGCCGCCCGCCATGAAGGGCATGCCCGAGATGCCGGCCTCCGGCTTTCCCGCCACGCGGATGCGCCGCACCCGGCAGGCCGACTGGTCGCGCCGGCTGGTGCGCGAAAATGTGCTGACGGCGGCGGACCTGATCTGGCCGCTGTTTGTCATCGACGGCGAGAACCAGGTCGATCCCGTGCCCTCCATGCCGGGGGTGGCGCGGCGGAGCATCGACGAGACCGTGCGCGTGGTTGAAAGCGCCGCCGAACTTGGCATTCCGGCTGTAGCGCTGTTCCCCAATACGGATTCGGCTTTGCGCGACGACGCCGCAAGCGAGGCGGTCAACCCGGAGAACCTCGTCTGCCGCGCGGTGCGCGCCATCAAGCAGGCGGTGCCGGAGATGGGCGTGATCTGCGATGTCGCGCTCGACCCCTACACCAGCCACGGCCATGACGGCATCATGCGCGGATCGGAGATCGTCAACGATCTCACCATCGAAACGCTGATCCAACAGGCGCTCGTGCAGGCCGAGGCCGGCTGCGACGTGATTGCCCCGTCTGACATGATGGACGGTCGCATCGGCGCGATCCGCCACGCGCTGGAGGATGCCGGCCTTACACATGCGATGATCATGTCGTATGCCGCTAAATACGCCTCCGCGTTCTATGGACCTTTCCGCGACGCCGTTGGCTCGTCCGGCACGCTCAAGGGCGACAAGCGCACCTATCAGATGGACCCGGCCAACACTGACGAGGCGCTGCGCGAGGTCGAACTCGACATCGCCGAGGGCGCGGACATGGTCATGGTCAAGCCGGGGATGCCCTATCTCGACATCGTCCGGCGCGTGCATGAAAGCTTCGGCGTGCCGACCTTCGCCTATCAGGTGTCGGGCGAATACGCGATGATGATGGCCGCCGCCGAGAACGGCTGGCTCGACAAGGATCGCGTGATGCTGGAAAGCCTTCTGGCCTTCAAGCGCGCCGGGGCGAGCGGCATCCTGACCTATTTTGCTCACGACGTCGCCACCACGCTGCGCGACACGGGCGGCGTCGCCTGACGCACGCCCACAAACCGCCGGGAGAAGCGGCCATGGCACAAGCGGCAACAACTCAGGATATCGCCGTCACGGTCGCGGATATTCGCGCGGCCCGCGAAATCCTGCAGGACAACGTGCTGCGCACGCCGATGATCGCTGCGCCCAGGCTGTCGGACCGCTGCGGGGCGGATATCTTCATCAAATACGAGAACCTGCAGGCCACTGGTTCGTTCAAGGACCGCGGCGCGCTGGTCAAGATGATGTCGCTCTCCGACGAGCAGCGCGCGAAGGGCGTCATCACCATGTCCGCGGGCAATCACGCGCAGGCGGTGGCCTTCCATGCGCGCCGGCTCGGCATCCCGGCGACGATCATCATGCCGGAGGGCACACCCTTCGTGAAAGTCGGCAACACCGAGGCGCTGGGCGCGCGGGTCATCCTTGCTGGCGAGACGCTGAATGATGCGCGCGAGGAGACCGAGCGCCTTGCCGCGGACGAGGGGCTGACACTTGTTCATCCCTACGATGATCCGCTCATCATCTCCGGGCAGGGCACGGTCGGACTGGAAATCCTGGAGGATCAGCCGGATCTGGACTGTGTGGTCATTCCCATTGGCGGCGGGGGACTTATCTCTGGCACCGCGATCGCGCTCAAGGACGCGCGCCCGGATATCGAGATCATCGGCGCCGAGGTGGAGACCTTCCCCTCGATGTACTGCGCGCTGCGCGGCGAAGAACCGAAATTCGGCGGCCCCACGCTCGCGGAAGGCATCGCGGTGAAGGTGCCCGGCGAACATACCAAGCCGATCGTCGAGCGGCTGGTCTCCGACATCCTCCTCGTTTCGGAAGAGTCGATCGAACATGCGATCTGCGCCTACGCTTCCGACCAGAAGACGATGGCTGAAGGCGCGGGCGCGGCGGGGCTGGCGGCCGTGTTGAGCGCGCCGGAGCGCTTCCGGGGGCGCAAGGTCGGTCTGGTGCTGTGCGGCGGCAACATCGATCCGCGCACGATCGCCTCGATCATGGTGCGCGGGCTGGAGCGCGACGGCAAGATCCTGTCGGTGCGCATCACCATTCCTGACCAGCCGGGCGTGCTCGCGGAGATCACTGCGTGCTTCGGGAAGAACAAGGCGAACATCCTTGAGGTCACGCACCGGCGCATGTTCCTCAACGTGCCGGTGAAGGGCGCGATCCTCGACATCTGTGCCGAGACCAAGGACCGCGCACACGCCGAGAAGCTGATGGCCCAGATCGAGGAGCTTGGTTACAAGGTCGAGCGGCTGGGGGATTCGACCGGGTGGGAGTTCGGAAATTACTGAGCCGGGGCCGTCCGCCGGCGGCTTCTGATCCACGCCGCGCAGGGCAGCACCACGGCGAGGGCGATCGCCAGCGAGATCGCGACCCATTTGAGCTGCGTCAGCGTCGAGGCGACTGCCACCTGCGTTGATCCCGGCGCGGCCGAGACCAGCATGTGCGCGACCAGCGCGTTTTCCCCCAGATCGAACAGCAGCATGAGCAGCGGCGCGGCGAGCATGGCGCGGCGGGCGACCGGGGGAACGGGCAGGGCAAAGCGTGCACCGGGCCGCGTCACCCGCAGGATGATGAGGATGATCGCCGCTGCCTCGACAAGGGCGAGCGCCGTGTCAGCCGTCACATGCCGGGTGAGATAGAACCAGCGCCCTTCCGCGCCCAGCGCAGCCAGGTACGCCACCGCCTCGGCCTGACCATAGCCGCCGACGCGCATGTCGAAGATCGCGGCATCAGCGATCGCGGTCAGCGCCGGAATGGTGACGGCCAGCTCATACACGTCGAGCAACGCCACCAGCGCCAACGCGCCCGCGATGTGCTGCCAGCGAATGCGCGCGTCCGTTCCCATGCGCCCTCTAATTGATGATGCCGCCGCTGAGCGTCATGATCGCCGGCACGCGCGGCGCGGGCAGCGGCGGGAATCCCGGCGGGGTCTGCTTGCGCTCCGGCGCGAGGTCGATCTGCTCCTCCGGCCCGCATTGCGCCGCTTGCAGGGCCGCGATGGTCCGCTGCGTGAAGGGCTTGCCTGGGTTGGGCACACGCACGGTGATCGTCCCTTGCATCTCCGGGCTGATGACGATGATCTGCTCCTCGCCGCGCGCGGTGATTTCGGCGCTGGCTTCGGTGGCGAGGCGTTCGCGCGGAACGAGCAGCATACGGATGCGGTCGCGCTGAATGTCGGCCCCGCTGATAACGTAGAAATTTTCGCCGTGGCGCGTGTGGATCGCCGCGCTCCAGGCAGGACCGGAGATTTTGGATTCGAACACGACGTTTCCGTCGCTCAGGTCGAAGCGGCAAAAGGCGTAGCCCATATCCGGCGCGGCCACCGGCAGCGGGATCGCCTCCGGCGCGCCGGGCGGCATGACGTAGACTTGGTTCAGTTCGGTGATTTGTCCGAGCCGTCCCCACGCATCCTGCCGGGCGAGATAGGGCGCGCCCAGCACCGCGGCGATGTGGATGACGCCGGCGGCGACCAGGCCGGAGGCTATGGTGAACCACGAAATCTTCATGCGCAGTCCACCCGTTCGATGCTCGGCAGAATCTCGACCGGCATCTCGCCGCTGGCGATATCCGCCGTCTCGAAAGGCCGGAACACGCGGAAAACGAGCATCAGATTGCGGTCCTCGCCCGTCGGCAGCCAGTAGCCCGCCCGCGGCGTCGGGGCAAGGGCGATCCGCGCCGCGCCGTCGCCGCCGGGCAGCACCGTCTTGCTTGAAAAGGCGTGCCGGTCCGCGGCATTGTCGATCAATCCGCCTTCGCCGTCATACAGCGCAACGCTCCACCACAGCGCCGGCACCTGCGGCACGCGCACGCGATAATGGCACTCCGAGACCAGCGGTTCGCCCCCGGCGTCGGTGCGGGCGATGAATTCCATCGCTGTGCTGGCGACAACAGGCAGCCGGCCGGAGCGGGCTACGCGCGCTTTCGTGTAAGGATCAGCGTTGGGGTCACCGGCGGCGTACCAGACGCTCCACGGGCCGTGCCGCAGCGTGGTCAGCGCCGAGCCATGATCGACCATGTGCCACGCCGTGCCGAGGCCGATGACCAGCGCGATGGCGGTGAACACGATGAAGTTGAAAATCAGGTTCACGGTGCTTCGGTCTTTATCATGCTGGAGGCCGCGTCCGCGCTTCTAGAGTCGCGCCTCGCGCTTGGGCGTTTCCGCGTCCTCTTCCGCCTCGGCTTCGCGGTCCGGCGTCGTGCCCACGGCCTCGTCGAACATCTCGATCAGGTTCTCCAGCATGGCGCGCGTTTCCTCCGGCATGGCGCGCGCGCCGCGCTCGTTGCGCCCGAGCGTCGGGTCCTCGACCTCCAGCTGGGCCATGCGCTGGCGCGTCTCGATCTGAACCGGATGCGGGTCGAGGCCGGGAATTGTGGGGATATCGTAGTTGGCGTGCGCCTTCTCCATGTACGCCTTCCAGGCCATTGCCGGCAGATTGCCGCCCGTCACGCGGCCCATCGGGCGATAGCTGTCATTCCCGAACCACACGCCGGTCACGTATTTGCCGGTAAAGCCCAGGAACCAGGCGTCGCGGTAACTGGAACTGGTGCCGGTCTTGCCGGCGACATGGGTGAAATCGAGGCGCGCGCGACCGCCGGTGCCGGCCGTCACGACGCTGGCCAGCATCCGGTTGAGTTGCTCGACCTTTTCGCGCTCGAAGATCTGTTGCGGCTCCGGCTCGTCGCGCTCTCGGTCATAGACCAGCTCGCCCATCTCGGTGCGGATTTCAGTGATGGCGTAGGGGCGCACGCGTTTGCCGCCATTGGCGAAATGCGCATAGCCCGCAGTATGGCTCAGCGGCGTGATGCCCACGTCGCCCAGCGCCATCGAGCAACTCGCGCGCGGCCCGGTAATACCCATCTTCTTGATGTCTTCCAGCACTTTCTCGCGGCCAACCTGAAGCGAGAGCTTGACGGCGATCGTGTTCACGGATTTCGCCAGCGCCCGTTCCATGCTCATTGCGCCGCTGTAGCCGCCGGAATAGTTCTTCGGCGACCAGCGCCCGCAATAAACCGGGCTGTCGACCACCCGCGAGCGCGGGGTGTAGCCGTGTTGAAGCGCGGTCAGGTAGACATAGGCCTTGAACGACGAGCCCGGCTGACGCAGGGCGGCAGTGGCGCGGTTGAACTGGCTCTCGCCATAGTCGCGCCCGCCGACCAGCGCGCGCACGGCGCCGTCCGTTTCCATCGAGACAAGTGCCGACTGCTGCGCCCGGCGCGCGCGCCCATAACGATCGAGCGTGTTGCCGACAGCCTCATCCGCGTAGTTCTGCAGCTCCGGGTCGATGGTGGTGCGGGCAACAAGCACATATTCATCCTTGCCCCGCATCAGCCGCTGAACCTCCTCGAACGCGTAATCGAGGAAGTAATCGGGGCTGGAGTGATCGGTGCGGTCGACGACCTGCGCCGGGTTCAGACGCGCGCCGTGGACCTGCCCCTCGGTCATGAAGCCCGCATCGACCATATTCGAGAGCACGGTGTTGGCGCGCTGAAATGAGGCGGCGCGATTGTTGTGCGGCGCGAACCTGGACGGCGCCTTGAAAAGCCCGGCAAGAACAGCCGCTTCGGCCAGATTGATCTCGCGCACCGACTTGTCGAAATAGAATTGCGAGGCGGCCTCCACCCCGAACGCGCCGCCGCCGAGATAGGCCCGGTCGAGATAGAGCTTCAGAATTTCGCGTTTGGTCAGACGCGCTTCCAGCCACAGGGCGAGGAACGCCTCATTAATCTTGCGCTCCAGCGTGCGCTCGGAAGAGAGAAAAAGGTTCTTGGCAAGCTGCTGGCTCAGCGAACTGCCGCCCTGTACAACGTCGTTGGCCTCGATATTGGCGCGCAGCGCGCGGAATGTGCCGATGACATCCAGACCGAAGTGCTCGAAGAAGCGCCGGTCCTCGGTCGCCAGCACGGCCTTGACGAGATGGTCGGGGATTTCTTCCAGCGGCACGGCATCGGAGAACAGGATGCCGCGCTTGCCAAGCTCGTTGCCGTAGCGGTCGAGGAAGGTGACGCTGTATTGCGAGGCTGTGCGCCAGCCGGCCTTGTTGGTCGCCTCGATCGCGGGGATCGCGAACGACAGCAGCACCGCAAGGCCCAGCACCAGCAGCGTCGCGCCTTCCGAGGCGAATTCGGCCGCCACCTTGCGCATCCCGGAAATGTGGAAGCGTCCGAAGAAATTCGAGTAGGACGCCCAGATATCCTTGAGCCGGACCCACACGGCGTAGATGCTGGAGTCGACCCAGGCATCCAGCGCCCACCAGTCGACCAGGCGGTGGCGGCGGTTTGGCTTGAAAATCCAGTCGCGCACGGGCTTGCGATCCGGTTGCTGTTTGCGAGAGATCTGTACGCTTTATACTGTGAAGGAAGCGGTAAACAAAAGACCGATCTGCGACCATCCCCGCCACATGACTCGCCGGCAAGGATAAACGATGACGGATGTGCCGTCCCCACCCTTCGACGCGGCCCCGTTCTGGGAGGCCAAGACGCTGGAGGAGCTGACAACGCAAGAGTGGGAGGCGTTGTGCGACGGCTGCGGGCGCTGCTGTCTTGTCAAGCTGGAGGACGAGGACACCGGCGCGCGGATGGACACGCGGCTAGCCTGCCGGCTTCTGGATATTGGCGCGTGCCGCTGCGCCGATTACGCCAATCGCCATGCGCAGGTGCCGGACTGCGTCCGCCTGACCCCGGAAAACGCGCGCGAGCTGGACTGGCTGCCGGAGACCTGCGCCTATCGCCTGCGCGCTCACGGCAAGCCGCTTTACTGGTGGCATCCGCTGCGTTCCGGGGACCCGGAGACAGTGCATGAGGCCGGCATTTCCGTGCGCCATATCGCCGTGAGCGAGACGAAGGCAGCCGGGCGCGACTACGAGAACTATGCGCTGAAGCCGCGGCAGGCGCGCGCGGCGGCGCGTCGGGTGGTCAAGCGGCGGGCGCGCAAGGGGCGCTGAATCTCATGTGACGGAAAAATTGTACGCATGACGTGATTTTGCCATTGACATCGCGCCGCTGTTTTGATAGCTTCATGATACATCGCGAGAGTTGCGCCTGAAAGTGTCAGGCGACGGTCGAAAAGATTGGCGCTTTGGGGTTCAATCACAGAACCTCCCGAAACTCGCGACGATCTCCACTTCAATATGGATGTGAATGCACGAGGACGCTTCCTCGAAATGGGCCGCCGTCGCCGAGGCCTATGCCGCTGGCGCGCTGACGGTGGCGCAGATTTGCGCGAAGTACGGAATCACCCAAAAGGCGCTTTATACACGGGCACGGAAACAGAACTGGCCGCGGCGCCGCGGGCCGGCGAGCGGGCGCAAACGCGCGCCCGGCCCCGGAACGGCGCGCAAGGCGCTGATCGCCCGGCTCTATCAGGCGCTGGAGCGGAAAATGAGCGAATTCGAATTGCGCCTCTCCGAAGGCGCGCAGACAGCAGCAGACCATGAACGCGACACACGCACGCTCAACACGATGGTGCGGCTGTTCGAGCGCCTCAGCGCGCTCGACGAAAAAGCCAGCCAGGCCTCCGGCGGCGACGCCGATCTGAATGCCGATGCGCGAGCCCTGCGCGAAGACCTTGCGCGACGCCTTGACCGGCTGCGCGCCGACCACGGCGCTTGAGGCGTTCATTGGCTCTCTCAGCGCGCGTGAAATCCGCTTCCTGCTTTATGACTGGCAAATCTGGGCGCGGGACGATCAGCTGCCCCCCGATGCGGCGCAGGGCGGCGGATCGTGGTCGACATGGCTTCTGCTGGGCGGGCGCGGCAGCGGCAAGACCCGTGCGGGGGCGGAATGGGTGCGCGGCACTGCGCTCGGGCGCGCGCCATTCGCCGAGCGCCCGGCTGGGCGCATCGCGCTTGTGGCCGACACGCTGGATGATGCGCGCGCGGTGATGGTCGAAGGGGTATCCGGGCTGATGAGCATTCACCCGCGCGATGAAAAGCCCAAATACACGGCGTCCAAGCATGAACTGGAGTGGCCAAACGGCGCGCGCGCCCGGTTGTTCTCAGCGAGCGACCCGGACAGCCTGCGCGGCCCGCAGTTCGATGCCGCCTGGTGTGACGAGCTGGCGAAATGGCCCGGCGCGGACCGCGCCTGGGACATGCTGCAATTTGGGCTGCGTCTGGGCGAGCGCCCGCGCCAGGTCGTGACCACGACGCCGCGCCCGATTCCGCTCATCAAGCGGCTTCTGGCCGACCCGAAAACGGCGGTGACCCGCGCGGCGACATCGGCGAATGCCGCAAATCTCGCGCCTGCTTTCCTGGACGCGGTCGTCGGACGCTATCAGGGCACGCGGCTTGGCCGTCAGGAGCTTGATGGCGAGGTTGTCGAGGATCGCGCGGACAGCCTCTGGCAGCGGGACGCGATTGAGGGGGCGCGGGTAACATCGCCGCCCCCTCTTTCGCGGATTGTGGTCGCGGTCGATCCGCCGGTGACAAGCGGCGGACGCGCCGATGCCTGCGGGATCATCGCGGCGGGCCGGGGCGAGGACGGGCGCGCTTATGTGCTCGGCGATGCGACCTTGCAAGGAGCGCGGCCCACGGTCTGGGCGGGCGCTGTCGCGCGGCTTTACGACAGCCTTGAGGCCGACTGCATCGTCGCGGAG
Organism: uncultured Hyphomicrobiaceae bacterium; assembly: GCA_964540795.1. Taxonomy (GTDB): domain Bacteria; phylum Pseudomonadota; class Alphaproteobacteria; order Rhizobiales; family Rhodomicrobiaceae; genus Dichotomicrobium. Next base: position 104,166 of record CAZINX010000001.1, read on the forward strand.
GTCAACCAGGGCGGCGAGCTGGTCGCCGACGTTCTGGCGCAGGTCGCGCCGTACGCGGCGATCCGCACGGTCCGCGCGGGCCGGGGCAAATACGCCCGCGCCGAGCCGGTCGCCGCGCTTTACGAGCGCGGGCTGGTTTCGCACGCCGGCGTCTTCCCGGCGCTGGAGGATGAGATGTGTGCCTTCGGTCCCGACGGGCTGGAGGCGGGAAGCCCGGACCGCGTCGACGCGCTGGTCTGGGCCTTGAGCGATCTGATGCTCGGGACGGCGAAGCCGCCGCGCCTGCGCAGCTTCTAAAAGCATTTTGCAATTTGTTCGCTCCGGTCATCCCGGGCGCTGCGCAGCACGAAGTGGTGCGCTGCTGACCCGGGATCGGGATGCCACTGGGCCAGAGCGATCCCGGGTCTGCGAATCGGCACGGTGCGCCGCATCGCGCACGGGATGACAACGGGCCTCGCGCCTGACGGCGCTTTATCGGATCGGGTGATGTTGTGATTTCGGACGCACATACCTTGGAGGTTTCATGAGCCGAATAACCGAGGCGCTCCAGCGCTGGCTCGGCGCGCCGCCGCTTGAGCGCCGGGGCAGCCAGACCGGGCCGTTCCTCGCGTTTCAGGGCCATGCGCAGCCGGTCTGGTCGCCGCGCAATACGGCTGCGATGGCGCGCGAGGGGTTCATGAAAAACCCGGTGGTCTATCGCTCGGTGCGCATGATCGCCGAGGCCGCCGCGTCGGTCCCGCTGCGCCTGTTCGACGGTGCGGACGAGCTTGAGAGCCATCCGCTGCTCGACCTGCTGGCTCGTCCAAACGCGGCGGAGTGTGCGCCGGACCTGTTCGAGGCGTGGTACGGCTCGCTGCTGATCTCGGGTAACGCCTTCATGGAGGCGGTCGCGCTCGACGGGCAGCCGCGCGAGTTGCACGTGCTGCGGGCCGACCGGATGCGCATCGTTCCCGGCGAAGATGGCTGGCCGCGTGCTTATGAGTACCAGGCCGACGGCCAGACCCTGCGCTTCGATCAGGAGGTCGACGGCATCCGCCCGATCCTGCACATGCGCCAGTATCACCCGGTCAACGACCATTATGGCCTCAGCGCGCTGGAGGCAGCCGCGATGGCGATCGACATCCACAACGCCGCCTCCGGCTGGAACAAGGCGCTTCTCGACAACGCCGCGCAGCCCTCGGGCGCGCTAGTCTATTCCGGCGGGGACGGGCACCTGACCGAAGAGCAGTACGAACGGCTCAAGACCGAGCTCGAGGCGACATATGCGGGGGCGCGCAACGCCGGACGGCCCATGCTGCTAGAGGGCGGATTGGACTGGAAGATGATGTCGATCAGTCCGCGCGATATGGATTTCATCAGCGCGAAGAACCTGGCCGCGCGGGAGATCGCGCTGGCGCTGGGCGTCCCGCCGATGCTGCTCGGCATCCCCGGCGACAATACCTATTCGAACTTCCAGGAGGCGAACCGCAGCTTCTGGCGTCAGACCGTGCTGCCGCTGGTGAACCGCACGCTGCAGGCGCTGGGCGGCTGGCTCGCCCCGGCCTACGGCGAGGGATTGGCGCTGAAACCCGCGGTGGACCGCATCGAGGCGCTGTCCACCGAGCGCGCGGCGCTGTGGGAGCGGGTCGAGGAGGCCTCCTTCCTGACGGTCAACGAGAAGCGCGCCGCGATCGGCTACGGCCCGGTCGAGGGCGGCGACGCGCTGGCAAGCGCGGGCTGATCCCATGAAAAACACAAAAATTAATGAGTTTCTCTATCGTTCTGAACGCCCTCGTGGTGGGACGCCGCCGTCATCCCGTGCGCGCCGCGGGATGCAATCCTGCGGCGCAGACACGGGATCGTTCTCGCCAGGTTGCATCCCGATCCCCGGTCAGCAGCGCACCACTGCGTGCTGCGCAGCGCCCGGGACGACGGCGAAGGCCCGATCCTTTACAGGTCCGCAGCGCGCCAAGCGGGCGGAGCCGCCGCGCGGTGAGCGCGCGCCCGCGCGCGCAAGCGAGAGCGACGGCCGCGTCGAAGGCTATGCCAGCCTGTTCGGTGTGCCGGACTTTGGCGGCGACATGGTCATGCCGGGCGCGTTCGCTGCGAGCCTGCGCCGGCGCGGCGCATCCGGCGTGCGCTTCCTGTTCCAGCACGACCCGGGCCAGCCGATCGGCGTGTGGGACGAGATCCGCGAGGACAAGCGCGGCCTTTACGTGCGCGGGCGGCTGATCGGCGGGGTGATGCGGGCGCGCGAGGTCGCGGAAATGCTCCGGGCGGGCGCGCTGGACGGCCTGTCGATCGGCTTTCGCACCGTGCGGGCGGACCGCGATCCGCGCCTACGCACGCGCCGGCTTCACGAGATCGACCTCTGGGAAATCTCGGTTGTCACGTTCCCGATGCTGCCTGGCGCGAAGGTCAGCCGCATCGAGAAGGCCGGCGCGACAGCAGCCCTCGCCAGGCGGCTAAATGCAATGTCGGCAGGGCTGCAGCGCATGTCCCGGCGCACATCCTGTCATTTTACGCAAGTGAGGAGACCATGAGCGAGACATACAGTCCCGACTACGAAACCAAGGCGGAGCCGCAGGTGTCCGCCATCGAGATGGCGCAGGCCTTCGACGAGTTCATGCGCGCCTTCGAGGCGTTCAAGGAGAGCAACGATGAGCGGCTTGAGCAGATCGAGCAGCGCATGTCTGCTGATGTCGTCACCACCGACAAGCTGGAGCGGATCAACCGGGCGCTCGACGATCACAAGCGCGTGGTGGACCAGCTCGCGCTTAAGGCCGCGCGCCCGCCGCGCGAGACCGCTGCCGCGCTGAACCATGCATCTGCGAGCGAACACAAGGCCGCATTCGACAGCTATGTCCGCTCTGGCGAGACCGCCAGCCTGAGGGCGCTGGAGCAGAAGGCGCTGTCCGCCGGCACCGGCTCGGACGGCGGCTACACGGTGCCCACCGAGATCGAGAGCACGATCATGCGCGCGCTCACCGAAATCTCGCCGATCCGCGCGATCGCAGGCAATCGGCAGGTGTCGAGCGCGAGCTACAAGAAGCCCTTCGCCCGTACCGGCGCGGCGGCTGGCTGGGTGGCTGAGCCGGGTGCCCGCAGCGAGACGAACACGCCGGTGCTGGAGGAACTCGACTTCCCGACCATGGAGCTCTACGCCATGCCGGCGGCGACGCAGACGCTGTTGGATGACTCCGCCGTCGATATCGAGGCGTGGATTGCCGATGAAGTGCGCATTGCCTTCGCCGCGCAGGAGAACACAGCCTTTGTCAGCGGCAACGGCAGCGACAAACCGAAGGGCTTTCTCGACTACACGCAGGTCGCAGACGGTTCCTGGAGCTGGGAGAATATCGGCTATATCGCCACCGGCAAGGACGCCGACTTCGCCGACACCGATCCCGAACACGCGCTGTTCGACCTGATCTACACGCTGAACGCCGGCTATCGCGGCAACGCCAACTGGGTGATGAACCGCTCCACGCAAGCCGAAGTGCGCAAGATCAAGGACGGCGACGGCAACTATATTTGGCAACCCGGCACGGAAGCCGGCGCGCGTCCCATGCTGCTCGGCTTCCCCATTGTCGAGACCGAGGACATGCCGAGTATCGACTCCGATGAGACCGCGATCGCGTTCGGCGACTTCCAGCGCGGTTATCTGGTGGTGGACCGCATTGGCATCCGCGTGCTGCGCGATCCGTTTTCCTCCAAGCCCTACGTGCTGTTCTACACCACCAAGCGCGTTGGCGGCGGGGTGCAGGACTTCGGCGCGATCAAGCTGCTGAAGTTCGCCGCGTCATAAGTAGACGTTGCGCCCGGCGTATCGGGATCAGGGCCCCCTAGTGCGACACGTCATTGCCGGACTTGATCCGGCAATCTCTGTATGTGCTTTGGTTATGGATCACCGGGTCAAACCCGGTGATGACGACGAAGGCGGATCGACCGCAGTCTGAACCGATCCCGTCAGTTACATACGCCAACAGGTCGGGCCGCGGCGCTTCCTCCCCGTCGCGGCCCTTCGTGATTTCAAAGATTGAAGGTGAGCCATGCCGCTTGTGCTGACATCCGCCCCGGCGCGCGAGCCGGTGAGCTTGTCCGAAGCGAAGGAGTATCTGCGCGTTGACAGCGCCATCGAAGACCCGGTCGTCGCCAGCCTGATCCTCGCGGCTCGGCTACATATCGAAGGCGCGCTCGACATCGCGATGCTGACGCAGAGCTGGACGCTGGTCCTTGACCGCTGGCCGGAGGATGAATGGGTCGCGATCCCGCTCGGGCCGCTGCAGAGCGTTGATAGCGTCAAGGTCCACGACGCAGACAACGTTGCGCAGACCGTCTCGCCTGAAACGTATGCCGTTGATCTGTCGTCGCTGCGCCCCCGGCTGGTGCGCCATGCTGGCGCGGTCTGGCCAACGCCGCGCCGGCCGGCGACCGGCATCGAGATCGCCGTCACCGCGGGCTACGGGGACACGCCGGAGAAGGTGCCGCAACCGGTTCGGCAGGCTCTGCTGATGCTCGTTGCGCACTGGTATGAGCAGCGCGAGCCGGTGGTCTTCGAGGAGCCGGACGCGCTGCCGCATGGCGTCGCCGAACTGCTTGCGCCTTACCGGCAGGTGCGGCTGTGAGCGCGCGGATCGGGGCCTTGCGCCACCGCGTCGTGCTGGAGCGGCCCGTGCGCGCGGCCGATGATGGCGGCGGCGCGGCGGAGACATGGGAGCCGGTCGCGACGCTGCGGGCCGCCGTCACGGCGCGCTCTGGCAAAGAAGAGGTGTTCGCCGACCGCGTATCGGGCGAGCGGCGGGTGGAGGTGACGATCCGCCACCGCGATGACGTCACGCCGGGGATGCGCTTTCGCCTCGGCGCGCGGCGGCTCGATATCCGCGCCGCGCTCGACGAGGACGGCCGCCGCCGCTGGCTCAAATGCGACTGTGAGGAGCGCGATCTGTGAGGTTTTCCGCCAGGACGCAGGGCAGGGGATTGGCCGGCTTGTCCCGCTCTTTGGACCCCAGTAACGCGCTGGACCGCGCGCTGCGCGATAGCGCGGAGGAGGTCCGCGCGGAGGCGGTCGACGCACTGGAGAGGGACAGCGGTGCGACTGCCAACACTCTCGCCAATTCGCTTGAGGTTGAGCACCTCCAGCCGCTGGCCTACCGCGTGGTGTCGAAAGCGCCGCTGGCCTGGTTCCGCGAATTCGGCGCGCTTCGCCGCGCGCAGCGGCCCTGGCTCCGGCCCGCGCTGGACCGTGTCCGCCCGCGCATCGTGCGGCGCATCGGGAAAGCGATCCGGCGCATCGCCGCTCGCCGTCATCCCGGACGCGGCGCAGCGCGGTAGCGATGCGGCGCTGAACCGGGATCGGGAGCAGTCTACCGAGAGCGATCCCGTGTCTGCGAAGCGGCACGACGTGCGCCGCATCGCGCACGGGATGACTTGATGTGACACCATCTGGAGACACCCATTGAGCGCATGGGCCTTGCAGCGCGCGGTTTACGCTGCGCTGAGCAGCGATGCGACCGTGACAGGACTTCTCGGCGGCGCGCGCATCCATGACGACGTGCCCCAATCCGCCGACTTTCCCTTCGTCACGCTGGGGACGGCCTCGATCAGCGACTGGAGCACGGGCACGGAGCCAGGGCTGGAACACCGCCTCGATGTGCATGTCTGGTCTCGCTACGCGGGCAAGCGCGAGGCCTTCGCGGTGATCGACGCAGTTCGCGCGGTCCTTCACGACGCCGCGTTCAGCCTCAATGGCGCGCAGCTCGTCAACCTGCGCTGCCAGTCCTTTGAAGTGCGCCGCGATGCGGACGGCGAGACATATCACGGCGTGGCGCGCTTCCGCGCCGTGACCGAACCGGCCTGATCCAGCAAACGAGGAGAGACCGATGAGCGCCCAGAAGGGCAAGGATCTGCTTTTGAAGGTCGATAGCGACGGGATGGGCAGCTTCCAGACCGTCGCGGGCCTGCGCGCCCGCACGCTGGCCTTCAACGCCGCGACCGTCGACATCAGCAACACGGAATCCGCCGGGCAGTGGCGCGAGCTGCTGGCCGGCGCGGGCGTGAAGAGCGCGCGGATCTCCGGCAATGGCGTGTTCAAGGACGCGCAATCCGACGAGACCGTGCGCGGTTATTTCTTCGACGGCGTCCAGCGCGACTGGCAGGTGGTCGTGCCGGATTTCGGCACGGTCGAGGGGCCGTTCCAGGTCACGACGCTGGAATACGCCGGCCAGCACGACGGCGAGATGACCTTCGAGCTGTCGCTGGAATCGGCAGGGCAACTCAGCTTCACGGCGGCGTAATATGGTCAATCCCCATCGCGGCGAGATCGAAGCCGTGCTCGGCGGCCGGCCCTTTACGCTGTGCCTGACGCTGGGCGCGCTGGCCGAACTGGAGCACGCCTTCGGGGCGACGGACATGCTGGCGCTGGCCGAGCGGTTCCAGACCGGGCGGATCAGCGCGGGCGACGCGCTCAGGATCATCGGCGCGGGCCTGCGCGGGGCCGGGCACGAGATTAGCGATGACGAGGCTTCGGCGCTGCCCGTGGCGGGCGGGGCGAGCGGCTATGTCGACATCGTCGCCCGGCTGCTGAACGCGACCTTCGGCGCAACTTCGGGCGCAGATGAGCGATAAGCCGCGCCCATTCCCGTGGTCAGAGGCGATGGCGATCGGGCTGGGCGTCTTGCGGCTGTCGCCGCGCGAGTTCTGGGCGATGACGCCGATTGAGCTAGCGCGCGCGATTTCCGGCCTGACGGGCGGTGCGCCAGCGACGCCGATGAGCCGCGACAGCCTCGCCGCGCTGATGGCCCGCTTCCCGGACGGAGGATCACATGACTGAAACGGTTGCCAATCTGGCCGTCGAGGTTTCGGCGCGCACGGAAGATGCACGCGCGAAGTTGAAGGAGCTTGAGACGCTGGGCGATCGGTTCGCCGGCCGGCTGGGCCGGTCGTTCGAGCGGGTTGCGCTCGACGGCGCGGGCCTGCGCGACGTGTTGCAGAGCCTGGCGCTTGATCTCTCGCGCATGGCGTTCCGATCGGCTTTCGCGCCGGTCGAGGGTCTTTTCGCGAGCACGTTCTCGGGGCTGGCCGGCAGCGTCGTGCCGTTCCGTCGCGGCGGCGTGGTGCAACAGGCGATGCCGGTCCCGTTCGCCGATGGCGGGGTGGTCAGCGCGCCCGTGGCCTTTCCGCTGCGCGGCGGACGCGCGGGTCTCGCCGGCGAGGCCGGACCGGAGGCGATCCTGCCGCTGGCGCGCGGGCGCGATGGGCGGCTCGGCGTGCGCGCGGATGGCGCGCCGGAGCGGATGACCATCACGGTCAACATCTCGACGCCCGATATCGAGGGCTTCCGGCGCAATCGCGGCGAGATCGGCGCGCAGATCGCGCGGGCGGCGTCGCGCGGCCAGCGGAACTTGTGATGGGGTATAGATTGTGCGCCCATCCGCCCGAAGGGCGGCAAGCCCGACCGGGCGCCGCGCTTAGCGCGAATTTCGCCGCGCGGATGCGCGGCGGGAGGTAAAAATGGCTTTCCATGAAGTGCGCTTCCCGGCCGGCATCTCGCGCGGAGCCTCGGGCGGGCCCGAGCGGCGCACCGAGATCGTCACGCTCGGCTCAGGTCACGAGGAGCGCAACCAGCGCTGGGCCGACAGCCGCAGGCGCTATGACGCGGGCTATGGCGTGCGCGGGACGGATGATCTTTACGCGGTGATCGCGTTTTTCGAGGAGCGGCGCGGGCGTCTGCACGGCTTTCGCTGGAAGGACTGGAGCGATTACAAGTCCTGCGCGCCGCTGGAGCAGGTTTCGGCCACCGACCAGGTGATCGGCACGGGCGACGACACCGAGATCGATTTTCAACTGGTCAAGGCCTATGGCGCGGATTTCGCGCCGTGGACGCGCACGATCGCCAAGCCGGTGGCGGGCACGATCAAGGTGGCGCTCGACGGCGCGGAGCAGGCGGAAGGAGCCGACTACACGCTCGACGCGACGACCGGCATCGTGAGCTTCACCAGTCCGCCGGGAAACAATGTGGAGATCACGGCGGGCTTTGAGTTCGACGTGCCCGCGCGCTTCGACACCGACCGGCTGGCGGTGAACCTTGAGATGTTCAGCCACGGCGACATTCCGAACATTCCGATCGTGGAGCTGCGATTGTGATGGACGACATCAGCCATCAGGTGGTCACGGCCGCGCGCGGCTGGCTGGGCACGCCGTATCATCACCAGGCGGCGGTGAAGGGCGCGGGGTGCGACTGCCTCGGGCTGATCCGCGGCGTTTATGCCGAAGTGATGGCGCGCGAGCCGGAAACGCCACCGGCCTATTCGCGCGACTGGGCCGAAATGCGCGGCGAGGAAACGCTGCTCGTCGCGGCGCGGCGGCATCTGCGCGAGGTTCCGCCTTGGCAGGACATTTTTCCCGGCGACGTGCTGGTTTTCCGCATGCGCAAGGGTGCGATCGCCAAGCATGCCGGAATTGTGACCGAAACCGATTTCGACACGCCGACGCGCATGATCCATGCGCAGGAAAGCGTCGGCGTCGCCGAAATCAACCTTTCGCATTGGTGGCGCCGCAAGATCGTTGCTGTTTTTAGGTTTGGTTTTTAGTTGTCGACGGGACATCCGTCCCGTCGTTTACGGCCCAACGGGCCGGCCGCCAGTCGGCGGCTCAGCCGCGCCTGCGGCGCGTCTGGGGAGGTTCCCAAGCCAGCGTCTTGCGCCCCAGCGCGCCCGAAGGGCGGGCTGTAAGCGCGACCGCGCGTCGCGCTTAGCGCGAAACCGGCCCACGGATGTGGGTCGGAAACTCAATAAGGAGACCACACATGTCAGATATCGCTGATGCAACCCTGAACGATCTGGTGGACTGGCTGGTCGGGAAAGCCGACCCGCCATCGACGGGCACGCGCTATGTCGCGTTGTTCGACGGCGACCCGCAGGGGTCCGGTTCCGAAGTTACCACGACGATCCGTCCGGCGGGCCGCGTGGCGATCACGTCGAGCATGGAAGATGCCGGCACGACAAGCGACGGCGAGAGCGCATCAACCGCGGACATCGACTTCGGCAACGCCGATGGCGGCGCGACCGTGACGCATATCGCCATCTATGACGCGGCCAGCGGGGGCAACCTGCTGATGTCGGATGCGCTGACCGGCGGTTCGCAGACCGTGACCGCGGGCAATCCGGTGAAAATCCCGTCCGGCGATCTGACGGTTTCGATCAACTGATTTATGACAACGCTGAACCTCGAAGCCGCGACGAACGCCGACTGGCGTCAGCCGTTCAGGGCGGTTGATGCGAGCGGCAGCGCCCTGAGCCTGACCGGCGCGGTGATCCGCATGGATGTGCGCGACCGGGCGGGCGCGAGCGCGCTGGCGCTGGCGATCGGCTCGGGGCTGACCGTCACCGACGCGGCGGCCGGCGAGTTCGAGCTGGAGATCGACCGCGACGAGATGGGCGCGCTCGCGCCGGCGCTATACCGCTTTGACCTGCTGATCGAGATCGACGGGCTGGCGCTGACGGCCGCGCGCGGCACGGTGAACATCCGCGACGGGGTGACGGCATGGCCCGCCTGAACGTGACATGGGGCGAGCCGCGCCGCGTGATCACCTATCCGGCCGCGCCGGAAAACCTGTCCAAGCTGTTCGGCGTCGGCCTGGCGGGCGCGGGCGATCTGGCGGGCGATGCGCGCCAGGATCAGCTGCTGGCAGCTCTCCTGGGCGGCGCGGGCGATTTCGTTGGCGGCCCGCTGGTCACGGAAATTTTCAACTTGAGCGCCGCGCTCGCTGCTGCCGTGGACGTCGCCCCCGGCCTGCGGCAGGAGCACCTTGTCGGCGCGGCGCTTGAGGCGGGCGCTGCGGCGGGCGTGAGCCTTGTGCAGAATCAGTTTTTCGCCGCCGCGCTTGCCGCTTCCGGGACGTTGGCTGCCGACATCCTGGAGACGCACGCGCTCGGCGCGCAGATCGGCGCGACCAGCGATGCCGCGAGCACGCTCGAACTGGCTTTCGATCTGACGGCTGCCCTCGACGCGACTGGCTCGCTCACCAGCGACATCGAACAGGGCGCGCAATTCCTGTTGCAGGCCGCGCTCGATGCGTCCGCCGATATCGCGCCCGGACTGGAGCAGGAACACCGGCTCGGCTCGGCTCTCGAAGGCTTCTCGCGGTGGGTGTCTTTCTCCGGTCTGGACGCCACGCTTTCGGTCGGGAACGACCTGGCCGCGTCGATGGCGGCGACAGCCGATCTGACCGGCGATGTGGACGCCGCGCCGGCCGGCAATGTGAGTTCCGCGACGGCGGTTTCCTACACCGGCAACGGTTCGACGCAATCCATCACCGGGGTCGGGTTCCAGCCGGACCTCATCATCATCTTCGAGACATCGGCCGCCTCGCCCGCGCGCGCGTATATCGGCGATCGTGTGGCGCTGGGAGCGGAAAACATCTTCGCGGCGGCTGCCAGCGATCCTTCGTGGTTCTGGTTCACCGTCAATGACACCGACAGCATCACCTCATACGACACGGACGGTTTCACGCTCGGCTCATCGGATCGCGTCAACGAGTTCAATTTCAGTTATGTCGCGCTGTGCTTCAAGATCGGCGACCAGGTGGACGTGATCGACAAGTCGAACACCGGGGCCGCGCAGACGGTGAGTCACGGTCTGTCCACCGCGCCGGTCTGGGCCATCGTGAAACAGGACGACGAGCACGCCGGCGAATGGCTGGACGGCTGGACGCTTGGCAGCGAGGCGGCGGATGAGCTTGGCGGGTCCAAGGGGTCCAACAATGATGCGGTGACGGCGGTGTCCGCGAGCGACATCACCTTCGGCGACGACGACCAGTTCAACCCGTCCTCGGGGTCCGCGCCGCTTTATCTGTTCGGCAGCGACAACGTGGCCGGCACGTTCCACACCGGCACCTATACCGGCACGGGCGGGTCCGGCAATGCCATCACCGGCGTCGGGTTCACGCCGAGCTTCGTCATCATTCGCGCCATCGACGGCGAGGGCCTGTTCGTGATCCATCCGTCGAACACGCCCGACAACGCCATCGAGATCGGCCCGGACCGCATGGGCAACACGCCGTTCACGCTGGATGCAGACGGGTTCACGCTCGATAACGGCGACGCGAATGTTTCAGGCAACGATTATCGGTATTTTGCATGGGTGTGAGGGTTTTTTGTTGTCAGCGGCACATGATGCGGGGCGGGTTTTTGCCCGGCAGGGTAAAAACCCGGGACCGTGGCGTGGACACCTCCCCAGACGCGTCGAAGGCGCGGCTGAAAGCGCGCAATCACGGCGCATGGAGATGCGCCGTCATAGGAATATTTGGCGCCGCGCTTAGCGCGTAACCGGCCCACGCCTGCCCCGGACCACGATCCGGGGGATGTGGGCCGGACAACCAAGAAGAGCTAACATGAAAACCCTCGCGGCCGGCCTGCAGGCCCACCTCGACACCGGCGCGACGACGCTGTGCTGGTGTTGGCGGCTGACGCGCAGCGACGGCGTGAAGCTCGGCTTCACCGACCATGACCGCGATCTCGTCTTCGACGGGACCACATTTGAGGCCGACAGCGGCTTCACCGCCAGCGAAATCGCCTCCTCGGTGGGCCTGTCGGTGGACAACATGGAGGCTGAGGGCGCGCTGCAATCGGGCCATCTGAGCGAGGTTGATCTGGCCAAGGGGCTTTATGACAACGCGGTTGTCGAGGTCTGGCGGGTCAACTGGGCCGATGTTTCCGAGCGCGTGCTGATGCGCAAGGGCAATCTCGGCGAGGTGGCGCTGAATGACGGCGCGTTTGTCGCGGAGGTGCGCGGGCTGGCCCATGCGCTGGGGCAGGATCAGGGCCGGGTCTATCAGGGCCAGTGCGATGCCGATCTGGGCGATGCGCGCTGCGGCGTCGATCTCGACAACGCGTCCTACAAAGGGTCCGGCACGGTCGCCAGCACGATCACCGGCGCGAGCTTCACCGCGACGGGCCTGAGCGGTTTCGATGCCGGGTGGTTCACGCGCGGGTTCCTGGAGTGGGATACGGGCGGCAACGCGGGCCAGAAGATGGAGGTGAAGCTGCACACCAGGTCCGGCTCCACGGTCACGCTGGCGCTATGGCAGACGCCGGCGGCGGGGATCGCGGGCGGGGACACCTTCACCATCCGCGCGGGCTGCGACAAGCAGTTCACAACCTGCAAGGACAAGTTCTCGAATGTGGCGAACTTCCGCGGCTTCCCGCACATTCCGGGCAACGATGTCGTCGTGCGCGCGCCGCAGCCGGGCGATCCCGATCTGGATGGCGGGAGCATGAATTAATGGCCACACTCGTCTTAGGCGCGGCCGGCGCGGCGGCGGGGTCCGCCCTGCTGCCCGGCGGCATCGGCATTCTCGGCGCGACACTTGGCGGCGCGGTGATCGGGCGCGCGGTCGGCACGGTCGCCGGCGCGTTCATCGATGCCGCGCTGTTCGGCGCGTCGGGGCAGGCCCAGCCGCGCGAAGGTCCGCGCCTCAGCGACACGCAAGTCACCGCCTCGACAGCGGGTTCGCCGATCCCGCGGCTGTATGGCCGCGCGCGGCTGGGTGCGCAGGTGATCTGGGCCACCAATCTGGAGGAGGTTGTCGAGACCGTCGAGACCAGCTCGGGCGGCTCCAGCGGCGGCAAGGGCATCGGCGGCGGCGGCTCCTCCAGCTCCTCGAAGCAGTATACCTATTTCGCCAACTTCGCGATTGGGCTGTGCGAGGGCGAGATCAGCCATATCGGGCGGGTCTGGGCCAATGGCGACGAGATCGACCTGTCGAAGTTCACGCACCGGGTCTACAAGGGCACGGAAACCCAGACCGCCGACAGCCTGATCGAGGCGAAGGAGGGGGCCGGCAACGCGCCAGCGTATCGCGGGCTGGCCTATATCGTGTTCGAGCGGATGGCGCTGGAGGATTTCGGCAACCGCATCCCGCAGCTGAATGTCGAGGTGTTCCGCCCCGTCGATGACCTGGAGAAGCAGATCAGGGCGGTGTGCATCATCCCGGCGGCCAGCGAGTTCGTCTATGAGCCGACCGAGACGATTATCCGCGATGATGGCGGCGGCTTCTGGCAGCAGATCAACCAGAACACCAACCAGGGCGGCACCGACTGGACCGTCTCCATCGACGGGCTGACCGATACGATGGAGAACACCGGCGCGGTCAGCGTGTTCGTGACCTGGTTTGGCGATGATCTGCGCTGCGCGAATTGCGACATCAAGCCGAAGGTGGACAACGACGACAAGGACACCGAGCCTTACTCGTGGAAGGTGCAGGGCATCACGCGCGGCTCGGCCGAGATCGTGAGCGACAAGCCCGGTGGCGGTGTGGCCTATGGCGGGACCCCGGCGGATCGCAGCGTGCGCGACGCGCTTGTCGATCTCCAGGACCGGGGCCTGAAAGCCGTTCTCACGCCGTTCCTGCTGATGGATATTCCCGAGAACAACGGCCTCACCGATCCTTACGACAGCGGCGCGAGCGACCAGCCGGTTTATCCCTGGCGTGGGCGGATCACGGTCACACCGGCACCTGGCGAGACCGGCACGGTGGACCAGACCGCGACGGCGCGCACGCAAATCGAGAGCTTCGTCGGCACATGCGCGGTCAGCGACTTCACCGTGACCAGCGACAACGAGGTGACGTATAGCGGGCCGTCCGAGTGGTCCTATCGCCGCTTCATCCTGCACTACGCCCATCTCGCCAAGGCCGCGGAGAACATCTCGGGCACCGCGCTGGATGCCTTCGTGATCGGCACCGAGCAGCCATATCTGACATGGGTGCGCGACCAGAACGACGCCTTCCCGTTCGTCGATGCGCTGGTTGACCTGGCGGCGGATGTGAAAGCGGTCTTGCCGAACACCAAGGTCACTTATGCGGCGGACTGGACCGAGCTTCCGGCCTATCAGACCTCGAAATTCGGCGGGCCGTCGGGCGAGGTGTTTTTCCACCTGGACCCGCTGTGGTCGTCCTCGAATATCGACGCGATCGGCATCGACAACTATTGGCCGCTTTCCGACTGGCGCGACGGCGACAGCCACACCGACAAGCTGGCCGGCACCGAAAGCATCTATGACCTCGATTATCTGAGGGGCAACATCACCGGCGGCGAAGGCTATGACTGGTTCTATGCCAGCCAGGCCGACCGCGACAGCCAGACCCGCAGCGACATTACCGACACCACGTTTGGCAAGCCGTGGGTGTACCGCTTCAAGGACATCAAGTCGTGGTGGGAAAACGTGCACTACGACCGCCCCGGCGCGGTGGAGAACACCTCGTCCACGGGCTGGGTCCCCGAGAGCAAACCGTTCTGGATGATGGAATTGGGCTGCCCCGCGCTCGACAAGGCGTCGAACCAGCCCAACGTGTTCTTCGACCCGAAATCGAGCGAGAGCCAGACGCCCTATTATTCATCCGGCAAGCGCGATGACCTGATGCAGCGCCGGCACATCTCGGCGTTCCTGAGCCATTGGGACCCTACGGATGACGACTTCGTGGCCGCGAACAACCCGTCATCGAGCGTCTATTCCGGGCGGATGGTCGATCTCGATTATGTGTTCATCTACACCTGGGACGCCCGGCCCTATCCGGCCTATCCCAACCTGAGCGAGGTCTGGGCCGATGCCGACAACTGGCAGTTCGGGCACTGGATCACGGGCCGCGCCGCGACCGCGCCGGTCACGCAGGCGATCCTCAAGGTGCTGGAGGACTACGGCGTCACGGATGTGATCGCGCCGCCGGTCTCGGGCGATCTGTCGGGCTATGTGATCGACCGCAACATGTCGCCGCGCGCCGCGCTGGAGCCGCTGGAGACGCTGTTCTTCTTCGACGCGGTGGAGAGCGACGGCAAAATCGCCCTGCGCGCCCGTGGTCAGGCGAAAAGCCTCGGGACGGTGGACACTGGCGATGTGGTCGAGAACGCCCCTGACGCGGCGCGTGTGAGCGTTACGCGGGCACAGGAGACCGAACTTCCCGGTCGCGCGCGCATCAGCTACTTCAACGCGGCGGGCGACTATGAGAGCGCCAGCGTCGAGACGCTGAGGCTCACCGGCGGCTCAAGCCGGGTGTCGAGCGTGTCGCTGGCCGGCACCGCGCGCCAGTCGGTGATGTATGCCCAGGCCGAGAAGCTGCTGCGTGAGCAATGGGCCGCGCGCGAGCGTCTGTCCTTTGCGCTGCCGCCGAGCTTCTTGCGCGCCGAGCCGGGCGATCTGATCACCGTGACCACGGCAGCGCGCAATATCGCCACGCGCATCACCCGGATCACGCAAGGCCAGGCGCTACAGGTCGAGGCGTTGTCTCATGAGCCGGGCATTTACGAGGAGGTGGACGCGCCCGAGACCGGCTCGGGGGCCTCGGCTGGCATCATTTACGGCCCGCCGCAGGTCGCGCTGATGGACCTGCCGCTGATCACCGGGGCGGAAGTCCCGCACGCTGGCGCGGTGGCCGCGTTCTCCGATCCGTTCGGCGGGGTGAGCTTCTTTCGCTCGCCAGAGACGACCGGCTACACGCTCAACACCCGGATCGCCGCGCCCTCCACGGTGGGCGAGACCGAGACCGATCTGTTCTCCGGCCCGACCAGCCGGTTCGACCGGGGCAACATCCTGCGGGTGCGCATCTTCACGCCCGATGTGACGCTCGAGAGCGTGTCCGATCTGGCGTTGTTCGACGGGGCCAACACGCTGGCGGTTCAAGGCAAGGACGGCAACTGGGAAGTGTTGCAGTTCCGCGATGTGAGCCTTGTGTCGCCGGGGGTGTACGACCTCACCAACCTGCTGCGGGGCCAGTACGGAACCGAGGACGCGCTGGACGATCCCGTGGCAGCGGGCGCGCGCGTGGTGCGGCTCGATGGCGGGCAGGTGCAGGTCACGATGAGCCAGGATGAGATCGGCCTGCCGTATAACTGGCGCTACGGGCCATCTCCCGCCCCGATCGACAATTTCGCCTATGTGACCACGCAAAAGGCGTTCACCGGACGCGGCCTCAAACCGTTCTCGCCGGTGCATGTGAAGGGCATCCGCGATGGCGCGGACGATCTGACCATCTCCTGGATACGCCGGACGCGGGTCAATGGCGATGCGTGGGAGCCGTCCAGCGTGCCGCTGAATGAGCCGAGCGAGGCTTACGAGGTGGACGTGCTCGACGGGCAGGCGGTGGTGCGCACGCTGACCGCCAGCGGCCCGAGCGTGGTTTACACGGCGGCGGATCAGGTGAGCGACTTCGGCTCCGCGCAAGGCAGCGTCGATGTCGTCGTTTACCAGATGAGCGATGTCGTCGGGCGCGGCACCGGGCGCGTGGCAACGGTTTGATGGGGCGTGTCAGTCCGCGGGCGCGTCAGACAGTTCAAGGCGGCGCTTGACCAGGTTGATGTCTGCCTCGATGCGCGACAGCCGCGCCTCCTGCGCGGTCAGCAGTTGCAGCACGGCGCTTTGCGTGGCGGTGATCTCGTTGAGACGCGCCTCAATGGTGTCGAGGCGCTCGTCGATCCGTCGCAGCATTCGCAAAGTGAGGTTTTCCGGTTCATCGGTCATAGGCGGATGTTAGCGCAGGTCGGACGGCGCTGGCGAGTCATTCGCGTGCCGGCAATGGCCCCAATTACGGGAACTTTCCGCAATTAGCGGCCAAACGCTTTCAAATCAGACACTTAGCCAACGTGGGCACCTCCCCAGCCGCGCTTTAGGCGCGGCTGTAAGGCCGACCGGCCGCCGCGCTTGAGCAGCGAAACCGAAGCGCGGATGCGCTTCGGAAAGGAGAAAATTCTATGCCAAACTCACCGAACCTCGTCCTGCCGTTCATCGAGGCGGCGCAGGCGCAGAAACACGTCACGCATAACGAGGCGCTACGGGTACTCGATGCCGCGGTTCAGCTTTCGGTTCTCGATCGCGACCTGACCGATCCGCCCGGCAATCCGAGCGACGGTGATCGCTACATCGCGGCCTCCGGGGCGACCGGCGCCTGGTCCTCGAAGGATCTGAACATCGCGGCCTGGCAGGACGGCGCGTGGGCGTTTCTGGTTCCGCGCGAGGGTTGGCTGTGCTGGGTTGCCGATGAGGACATTCTGCTGGTCTGGGATGGCGCGGCCTGGGCGGATGCGGGCAATGTGGCGAGTCTCAACCCGGCTTCGGGCAATCTGGTCGGCGTCAACGCCACGGCGGACACCACCAACCGGCTGAGCGTGAAAGCCCCTGCGGCCTTGTTCGATGCCGAGACTGACGACTTCAACGCGAAGATCAACAAGGACGGGGAAGGCGATACCGCCAGCTTCCAGTTTCAGCAGGGCTTCACGACCTATGCCGAGTTCGGCCTGACCGGCGACAACGATTTGAGCTTCAAGACCAGCGACGGCGTGAGCTTCTTCACCTCGTTCAAGCTCGACAAGGACGATGGCCGGCTGCTGATGGAGCAGCCGCTAAAGCTCAAAGCCTATGACAAGAACAGTCTTCCGACCGGATCGGCGGGCGAGATCATCTGGGTTTTCAACGACGCGGACGGCGCGCAAGCGGCCTATCACGACGGCGGCGGCTGGAAGCGTTTGAAGGACGGCACGACCGTCGCCTGATTTGTTGTAATGCACGATACAACGGAGATGCATGGCTGAAAAAGTCGACCTCACCCACCAGGCGCAGGACACGCTGCTCGCGGGCGGCCTGATCTCCGCGCCGGCCTGGGCGCCGTGGCTCACCCGCGTGAACGAGCTTCTGACGACCTTATCGCTGGTGCTCGGTCTGGCGCTCGCTTCGGCCCGGCTTTGGGCTTTCCTGCGCGACCGCCATAGAAACCGGGAGGATCGCGAAGGGTAGGTCCGATCATTCCGGCCCGAAATTTCTGTTCGGCGCGGTGATATCGAAGCTGGAAACGCCCGGCTGCGGCATGAACATCTCGATGCAGTTGCCGGGGCCGTCGGTGAACATCCACGGATGCGTCATGTAGGTGTTGATCGTATAGATCTCGCCGGGATTGAGATTCGCGTACTGGACTGGCCGTCCGTTGAAATCGATCCACATAACGCCGCGATACGCGCCGGACCTGTTCTGGAAAGTAACAGTTATCGGAAAGTCGGAGTTGCGGGACCGTTCGGCGCGAAAGACATCGCATGTGGCCCAACGCGGATCGTTGGCCGGCGGGGTTGTCGCCGGACCGGAGACCTGCCCGGGTCGCGGCATGTCCCGGCAATCGCTGAGGAACCGGACCGCCGGCTGATTGCTCCCATCAAGCGGGAGCCGGATCGCTGCAAACCCCGTGACGTTGTAGCGAAGCTCCGACTTTGCCCGGATAGCCTGCCAGAGCGGGTCGTCGAGTTGCAGGGCGATGCTCACGCCGTCGATCCCCACCTCCTGAGCACGGATGACGCTGGCATCGACCATCTGGCTGTAACCAAGCCCGGTAAACTGGACTTGCACGTCCGTGTTTGCGGCCAGCGATCCGACCGGCGCGCTGATGTCGAGGGTCGCATATGTGCCGCCGGCGCCGATATGGCATTTCGCGACGGCTTGCACGAGATCGGTTTCGGGGACGCCGTAATAGAGCGTCAGGCGAGTCTGGAAAGGATCCGCGTGGAGAAAGCGCGAATAGTGCCATGTCAACTGCGCTGCGCCAGGTTTCGCTGGCAGCACCGCCAGACCTGAACCGAACACGGCGACCGCGAGCGCGATAAACCCAAGCCGTACGCCAAAACGCGCGAAAATGCCGGTGCCGCCCACGGCCGTCTCCCTGTAACGCCTACGTCCTGATCCGATATCCCATCGTATTCCGGGCGCGAGTATACCGGCTTATCGTGACCGCCGCACCGGAAAACGCGCCGCGAAGCCGCCGAGCGCGGACTGCGCGCGCCAATCGGCCAATCCGCCCGGATTATGTGCGCCAACCCGTCGCCGCCCTAGCGGGCGGCATTTTCATTTCCGCGGAGCAAAGCCTTGAAAGAGAACTTCGAGACCGCCCTGCGCCATATCCTCGAATTTGAGGGCGGCTATGTCGACCACCCCAACGATCCTGGCGGCGCGACCAATCTGGGCATCACGCGCGAGACGCTGGCTCGCTTCCGCGGCCGCCCCGTTTCCAAGGCGGAAGTGCGCGGGCTCGACATCGACACAGCGCGCGAGATTTACCGGCGGTTCTACTGGGACGCACTGCGATGCGACGAGATGCCGGCAGGCATCGACCTGGCGTTGTTCGATGGCGGCGTCAATCAGGGACCTGGCCGGGCGGCGCGCCTGTTGCAGGCCGCGCTCAGGGTCGGCGTCGACGGGATCATCGGGCCGCTCACGCTCGGCGCGGCGCGGGCCGCTGAGCCGAGAGAACTGCTCGACGAATTCATGGCGCGGCGGATGCGCGCCTATGGACGGCTGGTCAGCCTGTTCCGGACCTTTGGGCTGGGCTGGTCGCGTCGGTTGATGAAGGCACACAGCGCGGCGCAAGGGTTGATCGATGAAGCGGGGCAAGCCGCGCCCAAACCGCCGCCAGCGCCGGAAGAGGAGCACAAGGGAAATATGGAGGAGCGATTCATGTCTTTCGTGATCGAGCGGCTGCGCGAGCCGTCCACCTACGCGGGCGTAGCCGCGTTTCTGGCGGGCATAGGCCTGTTCGGGCTGAGCGAGAGTGAATGGAACCAGGTCTTCGGCGCAGTCGCCTCGGTGGCCGGCGTCGTGGCGATGCTGATGCGCGACGGTGCGGGCGACACTGAGAAGGAACGCGCGCCTGCCACGGACGAGGGCGAGTGAATTGTTGCCGCGATGCTGTCACGGCGAAACGTGACGCACAGACTTTCGAAACCGCCCGATGTTGCCGGCGGAGATCGAGCGGGCGGACTGCCGGATGTCCGCTATTGACAAGTCAAGGCGCGTTCGCCCGATGCGAGCCGAAAGACAACGAAACCCGGCGCCAGACCTGCCCAATCTCATCGACGGATAACCGAATCCGCTAGCTAGGGAAGGGTAGAAAGACCGCGCCGGCACGACGTAGTGAAACAGGTTTCGTCGGATCATATGGGTGCAGCGCAGCCTTCAATCCGGATTGTATACAACGATCTCGACATAAAAATTGAACGAATTTTGACTTCCGCCGTTGTCCCGCGCTGCGTTTCAATTTTATAACAAGAGGGAAGGCAAAAGCGTACCAGCCATCAAATGGCCAAAAACGCAAACTCGGGGGCACAAATGATTGCGAGTTTGGGGGCGACAATCCACGATATATTGGCAAATGCCGTTCTGAGGGGTAGCCGGACGCGTGGTCAGTCGGAGCTGATTGCGCTTGCCTGGACTCTGCGCAATCGCGCAGAGCGCGCCATACCCGGCGCCGAAAGCGTTGTGCTCGATTCCGCCCAGGCGCGCGAGTTCGGGCAGCGGCTGCTCGCGGATGCAGGCGTGGAGAACGGGCACGAAGCGCTCGCGAACGGAACCGATCAGCATCAAGATGACATGGCGTACCAGCAGGCGCTCGCCTGCGTTTCGCTTGTCTTCGACGGACTGGTGCCAGATCCCACCGGCGGGGCCACCCGTGTGCATCCCCACGATCAGGCCCCGTGCTGGGCCGAGGATTTCGAGGCGACGGCGCTGATCGGTCCGCTTATGTTCCTGCGTGAGCGGGCCGATTCCGAAGACGCCCGCAAACCAGACCCGAACTGAATTTTGCAGCGCGCAGACCTTTGTCGGCAGCGGTCCAGCCCTGCCGCAAAAAAAGCGGCGCCCGGTTGCCGGCCGCCGCAAGGCTTGTCGAGATTGGCGGCGCGAGGCCAGCGCCCCGCTCCGCTCCGGTTATTGGCTCACCGACAGCAGCGATGGATAATCTTTCGCCATCTGCGCGCCGTAGAGCGGTTTGTTGACGCCGAAGTGGCAAGTTGCGCAGCTCGCCTTCGGCGCATCCCCCAGCGGGCCCAGCCGGTTTTCCGGGTAGGTGTCACGCAGCGGTATCAGGTAATCGATATTCAGGTCCTGCACCATTTGCAGCCCGTGCCACGCGTTCACGCGCATCGGCGTGCTGGAGCTCCATTCGCCGAGCGAACGGGAGTTGTGGCAGTAAGTGCAGTTCACGCCGAGCGATTCCGACATGTGGATCATCAGGCCGTAGGTCGACTCGGTCTGCTGGATCGACTGCCCGCCAGCAGTGGTCGGGAGCGGCCTGTTCGGAATCACCCGGATTTGCGGGTCTTCCGTGGCAAGCTGCTCCTCAAAATTGTAGGGCAGAGATGATAGCCCCACGACTTCTTGCGGGCGGTTCTGGCCGGTTTGCGCCTGGACGAAGGCCTGCATCCCTTCTTCCTGCGGATCGTTGAACCAGATGTTCGCAGGCACCGGCTCGCCGCGATGGCAGGTCCAGCACGTCACGCCCGTGTCGCCGACATGCTGGGTCCAGTTGGCATTGATGTGCTGGGTCATCTGCAACATTCGCCGCGAGACGACCTTGGTGTAAAGCGAATCCGATGATAGCGGCTCGCCCGGCTCGTGGCAGTAGTTGCAGCCTTCTTCCTGCGGCGCGACCCATTCGGTGATCGCCACCATGAGACGGTTGAACTGATCCACGCTGGTGTCGCCAAGCACCTGAACGTTTTCGTAGAAGTCGCCGGCGCGTTCGCCTTCCGTCGACTCGAGAGGATAGGGCTCGGGCGGCACCCGGTTGACACCCTCGTTGGGCGTCTGACGCCTTGGATTGGTGAGGTGCTCCATGGCCACGCCGCGATACCCGGTCTGTTCCACGTCGATCGGCGGGCGGTCCCAGTCTGGCGCGAAGATCATGGCGATCGTGAGCATCGCGACAACGACCACACCTACGGAGATTCCGAGTTTCATGAGAACGCCTCCTATTGCGCGGCCGGATCGGTGACAGGCGGCATGACTTGCGGATACTCAGGCGCGAAGTCGTGCTTGACTGCCCACAGATACCAGTTGTCCACCACCGTGCCGGTCAACAGGATGCCGATGCCGCCAGTGATCGGCGTCAGGACAGCGAACCACCAGGCCCAGCGGTGAATGGATTCCATGGTGGCATTAAATCCCATGGTCCACCTCCAGAACAATGCGGCGCGCTCGCCCGCGGTCCCGCGATCGGTAATCTGCTCGATCTCACGCTCCCCGCCGTAACGGCTGACCGCCAGGATTGTCGCGCCATGCATGGCGAAGAGCAGCGTCGAGCCGTAGAGGAACACGATCGAAAGCGCGTGGAACGGATTGTAGAACAGGTTGCCGTACCGGATCGAGAAGGCCGCCGTCCAGTCGAGGTGCGGGAAGATGCCGAACGGCACCGCTTCAGCCCAGCTCCCCATCATGATCGGGCGGATGAAGCCCAGCACCAGATAGAGCCAGATGGCCGCGGCGAAGGCCCATGCGACATGCGTGCCCATGCCAAGCTGGCGCGCCCGGCGATAGGTGCGCACCCACCATAACAGGATCGAGGCGGTCAGGAAGAAGCCGGCGATCAACCACCAGCCTCCCTCATTAAGCGGAGGCAAGACCTGGAGGCCGTATTCAGGCCCGGGTGGTTCCAGCGCCAGCCACGGAAGCTGGCGGACGAACTGCACCGGGTCCCAGTTCACCGAGGCCCACATATTGAGGCCGATGATCTCGATTGCGATAAAGCCGCAGATCAGCGACGTTACGCCAAGCCAACCGAGGTAGATCGGGCCGATCTGGGCGTTGCCGATCTTGCCGACCAGGTATTGAAAAAAGGGTTGGCCGGAGCGCGGCTCATCTTCCTCGGGCAGTGGGACGCCATATTCGGCCGGCCCCCTGACCTGCACTTGCGTGAATATGTTCTGATATTCCGCCATAACTTTCTCCTAGCCCCTAGGCCCAGATCGGCAGATTGAGCCACCAGTTCCACCACTCGGGCCAGCCGCGCGTCCAGAGCGGACCGCTGATGATGATGCAGACCGCGCTCCAGAACCCGGCGTTCAGCGCCAGGAACAAGCCCAGCCGGTGAATGCCGAGCGTGCCGATGGAGTACCCGATGAAGTCGCGGAAGAACGTATCTTCGTGGCTCGGCGTCTTGACCGTCTCGCCCTTCGGCGGGTTGGTCGCGGACAGCACCAGACCGCCATGCAGCGACAGCGCCAGCACCGTGGTAAAGAAGAACGTCACCGCGAGCATGTGCGCCGGGTTATAGTGGAAGTGGAGGTACTGGTAGCCGACGTTCGACACCCAGTCGAGGTGGCTGAAGATGCCGTAGGGGAAGCCGTGGCCCCACGCCCCCATGAGAAGCGGCCGGAAGACCACCAGCGTGACATAGGCGAAAATCGCGACCCCGAAAGCGATCGGGACGTGATAGCCCATGCCGAGCTTGCGCGCGATTTCGGCCTGCCGCAATGCCCATGACACGAATGCGCCGATCGCGCAGATCGTGATGAGCTGCCACAGACCGCCTTCCGCGAGCGGCGCGAAGCCGAGACCATAACTGATGTCGGGCGGCGCGATGTTGATTTTCCAGATATTCCAGGTTGGGCCGAGCGATGCGCCATACAGAATGAGCAATGTTCCCAACGCCGAGAAGAATATCGTCAGGACGCCGAAGAAGCCGACATAGAAGGGACCAACCCAAAAGTCGAACAAGTCTCCCCCCAGGAGCGTCCCTCCGCGTACGCGATATTTGCGCTCAAAATTCAGTAGTGCCATTTTCCGATCCTCAGGTCAGGAACGTTCGCGAAGACGCCTGACGCCGTGCGGGTTAGCGTCAACGAAGAAGTCTGCCCGGCCTTGAGCGGCCGTCCGGGAGAGGTTTTCGGCGAGCCGTGTTTTCGGGCCGGGCAGACCCTGTTCGCTACGCGAGATGCCCAGGCTGCGTAATTTCCACCGCGCTGGTCTGTTCAGCTGGGGCCGGTTGCAGCCAGTTATAGCGTTCCGTGCTGAGCAGAATGAAGTGAATCAGCAGCGCCAGCACGAAAAGGAACGTAAACAAGGCCACAAGGGTCCGGCGCGGATCGAAAATAAGCCAAATGCGCCACATGATAATCCTCCTTATACCAAAGATTGTACAGCTTGCGCCACTTGCGTGGCAGCAAGCGTGGCGTCATTCAACATTGGGGCGTTGGCCTGTTCCATTCCGGCCCAACCCCACGGGCGCCAATTCCACACCAGCAAGTGTGCGATCAGCGCGATCACGGTGAAGGCGATGAAGCTAATCACAAAGATGCTGTGAAACTCCTTGGCTTCGTCTTCACTCAGTCCTGACAAGGACTTGTCTCTATCAGCCATGTGCGTCTCTCTCTTCTTGTTGGACGACTATGAAGGACCGTCACGCCGCCACGGTTGGTTGCGGGACCGGCCTACTTCATGAATGCGAAGGGTATCAGCGTCCCCGCCGAAGCGCGGGCTTCGGCAACGACCGAACGGCGGACGCCCGCCAATCCGTTATCGCTTGCTTCGCGCCTGCTCGGCAGCAGCCGGGCAAAAGCGGCGATGACAAGGAAGACTGCGAAGCACAGCCAGTACAACAGCCGCGACTCCCGAGCTTCTTGCCGCCTGAGAGTAAGTTTTGCACTGTCGTGTTTGATAGCGTTGGCCATTTTCTCAAGTCTCCCTTTGCCGGTTATTCGAGCGATAACCTGAAACGCTCGTATTCGAGCAGGCCGGGACCGCGCCCGCCGGCCTGGCGGGTGCAACGGTCCATTTCTTTCCGCCGCATTGCGCCGCGCGACCGGCTGAGACCGGGCGCGCGAACGCAGGGGCGAAAAGCTGGTGACGGGGACGCGGTGAAAAAGCCGTCATGCCGCTTGCCCCCCTTTGACTTTTTCGAGCGCCTTGGCGACGCGCTCGGCCGTGACGCGGTCTTCGCCCATCAGCCGGGCGTCCTTGTCGGCCTGGTCGCGCAACCGTTTGGCCGCCGAAATGCGGATAAGGACGGGTTCACGCTCAAGGTATTCATCGAGAAGCCGCTGAGCGTCCTCATCCCAGGGTCGGGTCTCGTTGCGCGACAGGCGCGATGGCGTCGCCTCGGCCTTGTCCAGATCCGTGCCCAGCGGCAGGATGTGGAACAGCGCATCGAACAGCGCGTTGCAGACTTCCTGCACGAGATAGGTCGCCCCGGCGTAGCCCATGAACGGCGTGCCGGTGTGGCGGCGGATGATCGCGCCGGGAAACGAGGCGGGGATGTACATTGCCTTCGCGCCGACCTCGGCGAGATACATGCGCTCGTTGTAGCTGCCGAACACGATCAACGGCGTGTCGTTCTGCACCGATCGGCGTACCGCCTCGTTATCCGGTTTGCGCCCCGCGCTGCGCGCATAGGAGAAGTGACACGGAAGCCCCATGTCGTTCTCCAGGAAGTTGCGCACGCCGCGCGCATAGGTCTCGTTCGCCACGATGCCGAAGCTCGCCGTGCCAAAGAAGTCCTGCGTCACCGAGCGCCACAGGTCCCATAGTGGCTTGATGGTCGTGTGCTTTTCGCGCTCGATGAACGGCTCAGGATCAATGTCCAGAAGCTCGCCCAACTTGCGCAGGAAAAGCGTCGTCGATTCCAGCCCGATCGGCGCTTGCAGGAATGGCTTCTCCAGCGCCTCGCAGAGCTGGCGGCCAAACTCGCGGTACATGCAGACATTCACATCCGCCTGCGCCAGATTGGCGACATCGGCCAGATGGCTGCCCAGCGGGAACACCATGTTGACCTCGGCCCCAATGCCTTCGATCAGCCGGCGGATTTCCGCGAGATCGGACGGCGTGTTGAAGGTGCCGTAGATCGGGCCGATAATATTGACCCTTGGCTTCTCGCCCTCCTTGCGAGGCCGGCGCTTGGGCATCTTCTTCGGGCCGAACTCGGTCCACAGCCACTTCATGGCGCGGTCGGCGCTCTCCCACTGATCCTCGTCGATGGTGCGCGGCAGGAAACGCTTGATGCTGGTGCCTTCTGGCGTCACCCCGCCGCCGATCATCTCCGCGATCGAGCCGGTCACGACGACAGACGGCAGGTCCTTGTCGAGCGTTTCCCATGCCCGTTTCATCGCGCCTTCGGTGCCCTCGCGGCCAAGCTCTTCCTCGGCCAGCCCGGTGACGACGATCGGCAACTCGTGCGGCGGAAGGGCATCGGTGTAGTGCAGCACCGATGTCACCGGCAGGTTCTCGCAGCCGACGGGGCCGTCGATCACGACTTGCAGCCCCTTGATTGCTGTGAAGACGTAGACCGAGCCCCAATAGCCGCCGGCGCGGTCGTGATCGAGGATCAGCATCCCACCGCCTCCGTGTCCTTGAGTTCCTTGGCGAGCTTGCGGGCGTATTTCTTTTTGAATTCCGGCCGGTCCTGCGGCGTGTCTTCCCAGACCCCGGCGGAATAGCCCTCGCCGACGCCGTCGAAGAACGCCTTCATCCCGTCGAACCGCGCCTTTTGGCCCATCGCGGTGTTGACGAGATGCGCCAGCGACCCGGCCCCGGCCGCGCCCATCAGCGGGCGCGCCGAGATCAAGTTGGTGAAATACAGACCCGGAATCGCCTTTTCCTTGGCCTTCTGGACAACCGGCGTTGTGCCGATGGCCAGGTCCGGCTCGAACTCTTCCATCGCGGCGACGTCCTGCTCTAGCGAGGCGCGGAATTGCACGCGCACGCCGCGCGCCTCAAGCCATTCGCGGTCAGCATCCGACCATTTCGTCTTCGGACAGGCCGAGCCGACATAGCGGACGTCCGCGCCGCTCTCGATCAACAGACGGGCGACCAGAAGCTCAGAGCCTTCATAGCCAGACATCGTGATCCGGCCCTTTATCGGGGCATTATCGAGCGCCTCGCGGATGCCGGGCAGCGCGGCGTTCTGCGCTGCGGCAATCTGTTCGGCGGACACGCTCGCAGCTTCCCCGATCGCTTTCAGCCAGTCAGCCGTGCCGTCATAGCCCACCGGCGCGGAGCCGACGACCGGCCGGCCCGCCTTGTGGAACTCCCGGACGCTGGCCGTGTAGAACGGGTGGATGGCGGCCGCCACCGCGCAGTCCAGCGCCGCATACAGCTCCCGCCACTCGCGCGTAGGAACGACGGGACCAGCCGCCAGACCCATCGGTGCAAGCAACTGTCCGATGCCGATCGGGTCGGCCGGGAACATCTCGCCGATCAGCGTGACCGTCGGCCGCTCGGTCTCCAGATTGCCCGGGGCCTGCACCGGGCCTTGCTCTGCTTCGTTGCGGGCGTAGTTCAGCATCGCGCCGGCGAGCACGTCCTTGGCCTCGGCATGGGTCGGCACGCCAAAGCCTGGCACGTCGATGCCGACGATGCGCACGCCGTTAATTTCCTTCGGCAGCAGCTGCAGCGGGACGCCCGAGGCGGTCGGCACGCACAGGTTCGTGACGATCACCGCGTCGTATTGCTCCGGGTCGGCCAGCTCATGCACGGCATCGCGGATGTCCTCGAACAGCTTGCCGGTAACGAGCGTTTCCGAGTTGAACGGGACATAGCCTACCGTGCGCCGCGCCCCGTAAAAGTGTGAGGTGAAGGTCAGGCCGTAGACGCAGCAGGCGGAGCCGCTGAGAACAGTCGCGGTGCGCCGCATCCGCAGGCCAACGCGAAGCGAGCCGAAGGCCGGGCACATGCCCTGCGGCTTGTCATGCGGGCCGGTGGGATAATCCCGCGCGTATTGCTCCAGCGTCTCGCTCTTGCCAGCCATCTCGGCGGCCTTGCGCATCTCCTCAGCGCCGGCATGGCAGCCGACGCCGTCGCCTGACGCCTTTAGCTCGGCTCCATCGGAAGGCGGCGTTTCACGGCCTTCGATCGCTGATCCGGTGTCGACCTGCACATCGCCAGTGGCGTCATAGATGACTTCGCTGTGGCGGGGGCCGTCGTCGTTTGCCGATTTGTCCGTCATCGCGCCTGCCCCCTTCAAACCGCGTCGTAGACCACTTCGAGAGAAGCCTTCTCGACGTAGTTCTTGCCGCACATGTCCTCGAAGGTGGCGGGCTGGAGCTGGAAGTCGCCGCCGACATCCTTGCTCTTGAACAGACCGAGGAGCTGGTCATGGGTCAGCGGCACGGGGTGGACGGGCGGAGCTTCGGCAACGTTTGTCGCAAGCTCTTCGAACATGGGCGCCCAGGTGTTTCCGGGTGTGCCGATGATTTCGTAGTTCGCGCTCTTGCGCCGGATCTCGTCATGCGCGGGGATCGCGGACAGCAGCGGGATGCCCACGGCTTCGGCAAATGCCTGCGCTTCGCCCGTGCCGTCATCCTTGTTCACGACCATGCCGGCAACGCCGACATTGCCGCCGAGCTTGCGGAAATATTCCACCGCCGAGCAGACATTGTTGGCGACGTAGAGCGATTGCAGGTCGTTCGAGCCGACGACGATCACCTTCTGGCACATGTCGCGCGCGATCGGCAGACCGAAGCCGCCGCAGACCACGTCGCCGAGGAAGTCGAGCAGCACGTAGTCGAAATCCCAGTCGTGGAAGCCGAGCTTTTCGAGCGTCTCGAAGCCGTGGATGATGCCGCGTCCGCCGCAGCCGCGGCCGACCTCCGGGCCGCCCAGTTCCATGGCGAACACGCCGTCGCGCTTGAAGCACACATCGCTGACGGTGATCTCGTCGCCAGCGAGCTTCTTGTTCGTCGAGGTCTCGATGATGGTCGGGCAGCTGCGCCCGCCGAATAGCAGCGAGGTGGTGTCCGACTTCGGATCGCAGCCGATCAGAAGCACACGCTTGCCCTGCTGCGCCATCATGTAGGACAGATTCGACAGCGTGAAGCTCTTGCCGATACCGCCCTTGCCGTAGATGGCAATGATTTGCGTTTCTTTCGTCGGCTCGCCTTGCGGCACCGGATCGGGCTCGACCGATGCTTCTTCGCGGAGCTGGTCGCGAATGTTGTCAATGACGGTGGAAGATGTCTTCGCGCCGTTGGCAGCACTCATGGTCACGCTCTCCAATCCAAAATCATTTTGAGACAGGCGGGATCGCTAAAAGCGGTCTGGTAGGCCTCGCTGGCCCGGACCGCTGATTCGCGGTGCGTAATCAGGCCGTCGAGGTTCAGGCGCCCGGCCTCGATCAGACCGCAAACCGCCGTGAGGTCGTCCGGCTTCCATTCCGCCGCGATTCGGATCGTGGCTTCGCGCATGAAGGCCGGTGGGAAGGCGAAGGACAGCCGCTCGCTGTAGAAGCCGGCGAGGATGACTTCGCCGCGAGGCGTCAGGCGGGCGACAAGCGCGTCGAGAATGTTGGGGTCGCCGCTGACATCGAAGATGGTCGCGTAGCCCTCGCGCTCGTCCTCGTCCGGGTGGACGACCTCATAACCCGTTGCGCCGGCGGCGCGATCCGGGTTGGTCTCCCACACGACCGGGGGCGCGCTGTCAAGCGCAGTTGACAGCCGGGCCAGAAGCCGGCCCAGCACGCCGTGGCCCACGATCAGGCTGCGGCCCTCGACGGCGCGCATCACCAGCGCGTGATAGGCCGTGGCGGCCAGCGCGAGCAGGATGCCCTGTTCGCCGAGCGTCTCGGGGATCGGCGCGACGCGGTTGCCCGGCACCACAACGCGCGAGGCCGCGCCGCCGAACAAACCGCGCACCTCGCCGTAGCAGCGGGCGCCCGGCACAAACACCATCTCGCCTTGCTGACGGCCGGAATTCGGTCCCGCCTCGCGCACCCACCCGACGGATTCGTAGCCAGGAACAAGGGGATAGCCCATGCCGGGGAAGTGCGGCATCTGCCCGGTCCAGAGCAGCTTCTCGGTACCCGTGCTGATGCCGCTCCAGGCGATATCGACGACGATCTCGTCATCGCTTGCCGGCGGCAGCGCCAAGCGATCCAGCTTGACCATTTCGGGCCGCTCCAGAACGACGGCTGTGGTGTCAAGTTGGGCGGTCATCCCCGTTTCTCTTTCAGTTCCGTCCATGTTGCGCTGAGTGTCAGTTTAAATTGACCATGCATGTTGTCAAGTTTGTTTTACAGATTTTGACGGCATCAGCGCCGGGCCGTCATGAGCTGTGTCAACAAGGGGCGACGCGTGTGCTTCAAGCAGATGTCGCGGAAGCCGGCCTTGGATAGGAGATTGCGGATTTCGCCGGCGCTCCTCGGACGGCCCTTGCCCATCGCGAGCAGATAGAAGCCGAAATAGGCGTCACTGATCGTCTCGGCCCCGCGCACACCGGAAAGCGTTTCGGCAACGAGCAGCGTCCCGCCGGGCGGGAGGGCAGCGTCCGCCTGGCGCAGGATGCGCAGGGCGCTTGCGTCGTCGTGATCGAGTAGAACGCGCACCAGCGAGATGACATCCGCGCCGGTCGGCAGCGCGTCTGCGAAGAAATCGCCGCTGGCGAGGCGCACGCGGTCGGACAGCCCGCCGCGGCTCATGCGGTGCGCTGCCTGATCCGCCACGGCGGGCAGGTCGAAGAGGGTCAGCTTGAGATCGGGACAGCGCCCGGCGACGGCCTCGATGAATGCGCCATCCCCGCCCCCGACATCCATCAGATGCCGGTGCCGCGACAGGTCGTAACCGTCCAGAATGTCCTCGGCGATCAGCGACTGTGACGCCGCCATAAGCGCCGTGTAATCCGCTGTCTCGTCCGCGCTCAGGTCTGCTGGCGCTTCGCCGCGCGCGTACCCCCAGAACCGCGACAGCGCGGTGTCCTCGACTTCGCCGCGCAGTAGCGCCACCGGGTCGCGCAGGTCGTCATAGAAATGCGGGTGATGGGCGATCATGGCGATTGCGCCCGGATTGCCGAGCAGCGCCGCGCCGTCCATCGAAAGCTCATAGCGCCCGTCGCGCCGTGCGTCCGCCAGCCCCACCGCCGCCGCCCCCGCCAGCAGCCGCCGCGCGCCGTCCTCCGGCAAGGCACACGCTCGCGCCACCTCCGCGACCGTTCGGGGCGCTTCATCCAGCAACTCCAGCAGCTTGAGCCGCACGCAGGCGGCCAGAATCTGCGAATAGACGAAGCCCGCGCACAGATCGAACAGCCGCGCGGCGCGTTTGCGCGCGACCGGGCGCGTCAGCGGAAAGGCCGCCGCCCAGCGCTGGAAGCCGCGGCCGCGCACCAGCCGGTTGCGCCAGCGCCGAAAACGCGCGCCGAGCGAGGCCGCCGGTGGGCTTCCCTTGCCGTGCGTCGCGACCTCTCGATCCGCCTGATGTGTCGTGTCCGCCATACGCTTGTCCGGTCGGGCGCGTCTTGCGCTTGCCCGCACAGCATAAAACTGTCATTTCAGATTGTCACCTCCGTATGTCATGTTAAATTGACATTCGTGGAAAGGGAGGTGAAGCGGCGTGAGCAAGGATCACGTGGTTATTGTCGGCGCGGGGATCGGTGGGCTGTCGGCCGCCTTGCTGCTGGCGGCCAAGGGGCGGGCTGTTACGGTCGTGGAACGTGCGCAGGAGCCGGGCGGGAAGCTGTCGGAAGCGGTTGTCGGCAACGCGCGGATCGACTGCGGACCGACGGTGTTCACGCTGCGCCGGGTGTTCGAGGAAATCTTCGCGGCTGCTGGCGAGGATCTCGACGCCTATATCACCAGCAGACCCGCCGACGTCCTGGCCCGCCATGCATGGAGCGATCGGGAGCGGCTCGACCTTTACGCCGACAATGCGCGCTCGGTGGAAGCCATCGGCGATTTCGCGGGGGCGGGGGAAGCGCGGCGCTATCAGGCTTTCTGCGCCGAGGCGACGCGCATCTACCGCACGCTGGAGCACTCCTTCATTCAGCAGCCGCAGCCGAGCTTTCCCGGCATGATCGGTCGGATCGGCTGGCGCAACACGAGCGACCTGCTGAGGCTCAACCCGTACGTCTCGCTGTGGAAGGCTTTAGGCAAATACTTCCGCGACGAGCGGCTGCGCCAGCTCTTCGGGCGCTACGCCACCTATTGCGGGTCATCGCCGTTTCGCGCGCCGGCAACGCTGATGCTGATCGCCCATGTCGAGCTGGACGGCGTGTGGATGATCGAGGGCGGGATGAAGCGGCTGGCCGAGGCGCTGCAAACGGCGGCGGAGCGGCACGGCGCGGTATTCCGCTTCGGCGAGGAGGTCAGCGAGGTCGTCGTCGAGAACAGCCGGGCGGCCGGAGTCGCGCTGGCCTCTGGCGAGCGTCTGAGTGCGGCCAGCGTGCTGGTCAACGCCGACAGCGGCGCGCTCGGCCACGGCGTCCTTGGGCGCGAGGCCTCTGCCGCCGCCCCGCGCGTTCCGATCCGCCAGCGTTCGCTCTCCGCCGTCACTTTATCGATGCTCGCGCAGACCGAGGGCTTCCCGCTGGTCCGGCACAACGTCTTCTTCTCCCGCAACTACGAGGCCGAGTTCCGCGACATCTTCGAACGCGCGCGCGTGCCCGCCGAGCCGACCGCCTACATCTGCGCGCAGGACCGAGATGACGGCGCTCGCGTCAACGGGCACGGCGGCGAGCGTCTGCTGTGCATCATCAACGCGCCGCCCACCGGCGACCGACATACCATGAGCGAAGAGGAAATTGACCAGTGCAAGGAGCGGACCTTTTCCCTGTTGGCGCGCTGCGGGCTGGATGTGCGCAGCGAGCCCGAGGCGATCGCCGTCTCGACGCCGGCGCATTTCGAGAAGCGATTCCCCGGCACGGGCGGGGCGATCTATGGCGCCGCCTCGCACGGATGGCGGGCATCTTTCAATCGGCCCGGCTCCCGGACGAAGATACCCGGCCTTTATCTGGCGGGGGGCAGCGTGCATCCCGGGCCTGGCGTGCCGATGGCGGCGATGTCCGGCAGGATGGCGGCCAACTGCATTCTGAAGGACTCCGCTTCGACCGGCCGGTCGATCCGGGCGGCTACGCCTGGTGGTATCTCGACGGGCTGAGCGATGACGGCCAGCACGGCATCACCATCATCGCTTTCGTTGGCAGCGTGTTCTCGCCCTATTACGCTTGGACCGGGCGGCGCGACCCGCTGAACCATTGCGCGCTGAACGTCGCCCTCTACGGCAAGAGCGGGCACCGCTGGGCAATGACCGAGCGGCGCAAGGACCACATCAGCCGAAGCGCGAACGAATTTGTTCTGCGCCGCAGCGCGCTTGACTGGGACGGCACGCGCCTGCGCGTGCGGATCGACGAGCCGACTGTCCCGTTTTTCGGCCGGATCAGGGGCACGGTGACGCTGCATCCCAGTCCGTTGACGCGGCAGGCGTTCGTGCTCGATCACAACCACCGCCATGCCTGGTGGCCGCTCTCGCCGGTCTCCCGGATCGAGGTGGCTCTCGAAAAGCCGAGCCTGCGCTGGTCCGGCGCGGCCTATCTGGACATGAATACGGGCGCTGAATCGCTGGAAGCCGGTTTCCGCTACTGGGACTGGTCGCGCGCGAGCATGGGCAACGAGACGGCTGTCCTTTACGACGTCACCATGCGCGACCGAAGCCGCCGCTCGCTCGCTCTTGTCTTCGACGAAAACGGCGAGGTGCGGGAAATTCCCGTCCCGCCTTCGGTGCGCCTGCCGCGCACGGGCTGGACCATGCCGCGCAGCACCCAGTCGGAAGACGCAAAGGCGCGCGTTATCAAGACCCTGGAGGATTCGCCGTTCTACGCCCGCTCGCTGGTGTCATCGAAGCTCCTCGGGCAGCCCGTGACAGCGATGCACGAGTCGCTGCATCTGGACCGGTTCCGCTCGCCGATTATCCAGTCGATGCTGCCCTACCGGATGCCGCGGCAGTTCTGGTGAGTTATTTCCGGCCCCCGGAGCCGGAGCGGCGGCGTTTGGCGCGGTGCAGCGCGTAAAGCTCCCAGAAGCCATAGGCAATCGCGCCGAGGAGCACGATCGCCCACTCGTATTCCATGATGAGATCGACCACGGCGTCCCCGCTCTACATGTGCTCGACGCGATGCGACTTGCCGATCGCCTTGCGGGCGCGGCGCACCACGCTCCAGACGCCCAGGACGACGAACGGAATGCTGATCGCCATGATCACATCCGGGTTGGCCGCCACGCCTGTTCCCTTGACGATGCCCTCCGCCGCATAGCCCACCAGACTGACGAGATAATAGCTGATCGCGGCGACCGACAGCCCTTCGACCGTTTGCTGCAGCATCAGCTGCATCTTTGCGCGCTTGTCCATCGATTCCAGCAGTGACTGGTTCTGGGTCTGGCGCTCGATGTCAACGCGCGTGGACAGCAGTTGGGTGGCTTGCGCGACCTTTTCGGACAGCGAGGCCTGCCGCTCGGCCACGGTCTGGCAGGTGTTGATCGCCGGGGCCAGCCGGCGTCCGACGAACTCGTCAAAGGTCTGCAGACCCGGCAGGCGTTGTTCGCGCAATTCGCGGATGCGGCTTTCCACAAGGGTGTAATAAGCCGAGGCGGCGGTGAAGCGATAGTCGTTGTCGGCGCGGCGGCTGGTGATCTCGGCTTGCAGCTTGGTCAGCCGGTCCAGAAGCTCCGGCTCGTCGATGCGGGTCGCCGAGACCAGCGCCGTCGTGATTTCCGCCAGCCGTTGCTCGGCGTTGCCCAGTTCCGGGGCCAGTTTTTTCGCCAGCGGGAAGGTCAGGAGCGCGAGCATCCGGTAGGTGTCGATCTCCAGCAGGCGCTGGACCGTACGCCCGGCCTGGCGCGGCGTCAGCCCGTGATCTTCCAGAAACAGCCGGCTGAACCCGTCAGGGCGGATGCGGAAATCCGTGTAGGCCCGGCCGAAGCCGCCTCCCACCGCTGAACCCACCAGAGGATTTCCGTCGAACATCTCTTCGGAAATGCGCTCATAATGGCGCGGGTTGTCGCCGCCTGGCAGGTAAACGACATGCGTTGCCACGAGCACGTCGCCCGCAAGCTCCGCCAGCCAGTCCGGCGGCACTTTCCGAATTGCCGGTTCGGCAAACGGCGCGCTCTCCTCGCCGCGGACGGTGAACATGAACCGCATGAACTCGGTGTGCTGCTCCGACTTCAGGCGGAAGCCGCCCATCTCCGCGCTGTAGTGGTTCGCGCCAGCTTCCGGGGCTGGCACGCCGCGCGCCTGGGCAAGCTCGCTCATCAGATCGAAGTTGCGCCTGCGCTGCTCGGCCTCTACGGTCAGCGCGAGGAAAGACAGCCGCGTCGGCGCCACCAACTCTTCGGGCGGGCGCGCATGAACCTCGTCGTTCAGCACCTGCCGGTGCGGATGATCCGACGGGAACTGCTTGCCATTCAAGATCTGTCGCTGCTGCATGGTCCGCTTTGTAAAATAAAGAGGCGCGCGCTACTAGGGCGTTTATGTCGCCGCCCATGGATTTGCGTCAGTTAGCGCTGGCGTCCGCCTTGGAGCGCGCCGTTCTCGCGCGCGGTCTCTTCAATGATCCCGGCGATCTGCTCAGGCGCTTCCTCATGGGCCAGATGGCCCAGCCCGCGCAGATAGACGACCCTGGCGTTTGGCAGCTTGTCGCGCGCGCGCATCGAATTCGATGGCGGGATCGCGCGGTCGTCCTCCGTCGCGATCAGGACCACCGGCGTTTCGATCTCGCCCATCGCGTCCTGCAGGGGCTTCAGATCCCAGTTGGCCATCATCCCCAGCGCGCCGAGCACGTGGCCCGTCTGGCGGAACAGCCGCTTGTAGAGCGCAAGGCCGCGTTCATCGATCTTCGAGCCGGTGTTCTCGATCAGCCGCTCGACACGCTGCGGACTTTCGGCCTGCGCGGTGAAGATGCGCGGCGTGAACGGGTTCAGCAGCATCAGCCGCGCCACCGGCGGAAACACATGCCGCGCGACGCCGGAAAACGGGAACAGCGCGCCGTTCAGGGTGACCACCGCCTTCGGGCTGATGCACTTTTCCTCGACCATGCGAAGGGCGATGGCCGCGCCCGCCGAATGCCCCACGACAAGGGCCGGTTCCACATCCAGCGCTTCCACCAGTGTGCAGACAAGTCCGGTCATCCTCGATAGCGACAGATCGCGCGCGTAGGGCCGTTCGGTGAAGGCGTGGCCCGGCAGGTCCGGCGCGATGACCGTGAAATTCTCGGCGAGCCGTGGGGCGAGATCGCGCCAGGAGTGGGTGGATGCGCCGGTGCCGTGGATTAACAGGATCGCCGGCCCGTGTCCCATGCGCTGCACGTGCCAGGTGAGTCCGCCCGCTTTGACGAAGCCGCTGTATTGCCGGTTCGGCCAGTCCGCGCCGTCCGTTTCCCAGTCCAGCCCCTCACCCATCGCGCCCGCCCCGTCTCATCCGCCGCTTCACGCGTTAAGCCGCCAGACGGTGAAGTTGAGCGCGCTCGCGATGCTGACCCAGATCAGGTAGGGCACGAACAGCAGCGAAGCGACAGGGGCGATCGGCCAGGCTGCGATAATGAAGCCGAGGATGCACAGCCACATGCTCATGACGTCGGCAAGGGCGGTGAGCATGTCGCGCCGGCCGAAGAACAGCCACGACCAGGCCGCGTTCAGCACAAGCTGCGCCACCCAGAGCACCATCGCGGGCGACGTCGGATCGACCATCCAGACGATGTATCCCGCCACCGCGATCATGAAATAGAGCACGGACCAGGCGACCGGAAACGCCCAATCCGGCGGCGTCCAGCTGGGCTTGCGCAGGTTTCGGTACCATTCGCCCGGCTTGAAGATCGCGCCCGATGAGGCGGCGGCCAGGACGATCAGGAAGAATGCGGCAAAGGTCAGGTAGGACACACGCGCTCCGATCCGGTTGGGCCGCGCTGTCTCTTGTCAGGCCGAGACGGCGCGAACAGCTTGCGATACCGATGCCGCATTGGCGAATGGCAGCGGCACGTAGCGCGCGCCCAGTTCAGCGGCCAGCTGCTGCGCCGGCTTCTGCGCGCGCGGCGATGTGTCTATGACAATACTCAACAGCCCCTCGGCGCGGATCATCCGCGCGAGTGACTGCGCATCGTCCTGCGCGCGTTTGCGCCCGCCGCTGCCGTCCAGCCCGACATTGGCGCGGCCGTCTGTCAGCAGCACCAGGATCGGCGTGTGCCCCTTGCGCTTGGCGCTCTGCGCCAGTTTTAGCCCCTCGCTCAAGCCGGATGCAAGCGGCGTGCCGCCGCCGCCGGGCAAGCCGGCGAGGCTGCGCTTCGCGCGCGTCAGGGAACGCGTGGGCGGCAGCAGAAGTTCCGCGGCGCGGCCGCGAAAGCCGATAAGCCCCACCTGGTCGCGCCGGACATAACAATCGGCGAGCAACAGCTCGACCGCGCCCTTGGCTTCGGCGAGCCGGGTAAGGGCGGTGGAGCCGGAGGCATCGACGATGAAGATCGTCATAGTCTCGCTGCGCTGCTTGAAGCGGGTGACGCGGAAATCCTCAGGGCGGATGATGATCCTGCGTTCCGGCGTGGGCGCGGCGGACTGGCGCAGGCGCTGCCAGGGCGCGGCGGCGCGCAGCGTTTCGATGACGTTCATACGCGCGCCGGAGCGGGGGGCTTGCGCGCGTACCCCGATCGGCCGGCCGCGCTCTTTAGCATTGGTGAGGGCGCCTGCATGGCCGGCCGCCCCGCCGGCGCGGATGTTCGGCGCGCGCAGGCTGTCGAGCAAGCCGTCGGGGATCGCAGCCTTCGCGGCGGCCAGCAGAATGTCTTCGGGCAGCGGCGCATCGGCTTCTTTCTGTTCGGTCTCGTCCTGTCCCTCTGGCGGCTCCGGCGGCTCGGTCGGCGGCTGCTGGCTCTCCTCCTCCGCGGGCGGCGGGGCAGGGATCTGCTGCGCGCGGTGCGCGAGCACCAGACGCGCGGCAAGCACCGCGTCGGCCTCCTTTACCTCGTCTCGTCCCTGAAGGGCGGCAGCGGCGCGGGCCGCGCGCACGGCGAAGAATGGCGCGCGCGCCGAGGGAATGCCCAGTTCCAGCGAGACGGCGCTGAGCCGCCTGATGATCTCGTCTGCCACAGAAACCTGCGCCAGCCGCGTGCGGGCGGCCGCGATCTTGTCGGCATCCGGCGCGCCAGCCTCCTGCGATGCCTCGCCCCAGGACACGCCGTGCAGGTCCACCGCGAAGGCGAGTCGGTCGGTCAGTCCGGTTGGCGGAGCCTCGTCGTCGCCGATGCTCTCATCCAGCGCGACCACGCCGAAGTGCGTCGGCATCGTGATCGACAGCCCGTCGCGCTGAAGCACCGCCGCGCCGCGGTCCATCGCCGCCGTGATCCGCGCAGCCGTGGAGAGCGGCACCCGCTCGGCCATCGCCAGCAGGATGAACCCGCCGTCCGCTTCGGCCAGCAGTCCCCTGTCGGCCACAGGGTGGCCCGCGCGTAGAGTTGCTGCGATGTCGAGGCCGCCGATCAGACGGTCATCGGCGATGTTGGCGGGCGCGCGCCGGCGCGGCGCATTGGCGGGCCATAGCGAGTCGAGATAGGCTTGCCAGTGGTCGCGGACCGGACCGGCATGGGCATGGACCGTGATGCCGCCCAGCCCCACCGGATCGACGGCGAACAGCGCGGCGGCGATCAGCGCGTTTTGCCACGGCGTCGGGCCGGCGTCGGTTTCGGGCGGCGGGGCATCCGGCACGAGCATGTCGTCGCGCCAGTGCGCGCCGTGCTCAAGTCCGGGGCCGTCCTGGTGGGTCACTGTGCTGCTGTCCGGGCCGCCTTGTGGCCCGTGTCCTCGCCGAAGATTTCCCCGATGGCGCGGTCTACCCGCACGCCGGAGCCGGCTTCATCGAGCGGGTCGCGCCGCAGCCGGTGACGCAGCGCCGACGGTGCGACGCGGCGCAAGTGGTCCTGCGTGGCCGACGAGGCGCTTTCCAGCGCGGCAAGCGCGCGCGCCGCGCGGATCAGCGTCAGTTCGCCGCGTAGCCCGTCGGTGCCGAGGCTCACGCACAGCTCGGCCGCCCGCGCCACCACGTCGTCCGGGACATCGACCTGATGCAGGCTCTCCTTAGCCCCGGCGATCGAAGCGCGCAGCGCATCTTCCTCCGACTGCCATGCCTGATGGAACGCTGCCGGATCGCGCTCGAACGTGTCGCGCCGGCGGATGACCTGTATGCGCTCGTCCAGATCGCGCGGGGCGGAGACTTCGACGAACAGCCCGAAGCGGTCAAGAAGCTGCGGCCGCAATTCGCCTTCTTCCGGGTTGCCGCTGCCCACCAGCACGAAACGCGCCGGGTGCCGGATACTGAGGCCCTCGCGCTCGACGATGTTCTGGCCGGTCGCCGCCACGTCGAGCAGCAGGTCGACCAGGTGGTCTTCAAGCAGGTTCGCCTCGTCGATATATAGAAAGCCGCGGTTGGCTTGCGCCAGCAGCCCCGGCTCGAACGCTTTTTCGCCACGGGTGAGGGCGCGTTCCAGGTCCAGCGCGCCGACGATGCGATCCTCCGTGGCGCCAAGCGGCAGGTCGACAACCGGCACCGGTATGGTCTGCGCCGGCGCGGCGGCGCCTTTTGCCTTCGCGTCCGCGCAGGCTTCGCTGAAGCCGCAGGGCTTGGCCGGATCGCAATGATACGGGCACCCTTCGACCGCCTCGATGGGCGGCAGCAAGGCAGCAAGCGCCCGCACGGCGGTGGATTTGCCCGTGCCCCGCTCGCCAAACGCCAGCACGCCGCCGATGGACGGGTCGATCGCCGCGATCGTCAGCGCCAGCTTCATCTCGGCCTGGCCGACGATCGCTGAGAACGGATAAGGCGCAGCCATCAGGCAGCCACTCCTCTTCGCATGTCACATTGAGCGGCGCGCCGGGAGCGACGCGCACTGAATTGTCTGCTCACGCCACCTGCCGGGCCAGCGCGCACTCGGACCAGAGCTGGTTGAGCGCGGAGACCAGCCTGTCGATGTCGGCATCCGTGTGGATCGGCGACGGCGTGATCCGCAGCCGCTCAGTCCCCTTCGGCACCGTCGGGTAGTTGATCGGCTGAACATAGATGCCGTGATGGTCCATCAGCCAGTCGCTGATCCATTTGCACTTGACCGGGTCCTTGACCATGACCGGCACGATGTGGCTCGGGTTGGGCAGATAGGGGATGCCGATCGCATCCAGCTTGCGCCGGACCTTGGCGACGACGCGCTGGTGCCGCTCGCGCTCCAGCGTGCTTTGCTTGAGATGCCGGATGCTGGCGATCGCGCCGGCGGCCACGGCCGGAGGCAGGGCGGTCGTGAAGATGAAGCCGGAGGCGAAGCTGCGCACGAAGTCGCACAGTTCCTGGGTGCCCGTGATGTAGCCGCCGACCACGCCGAAGGCCTTGCCCAGCGTCCCTTCGATGACAGTCAGCCGATCCATGAGGCCCTCGCGTTCGGCGATGCCGCCGCCGCGCTGGCCGTAAAGGCCGACCGCGTGAACCTCGTCGAGATAGGTCATGGCGCCGTGCTTGTCGGCGACATCACAGATCTCGGCGATCGGGGCGATGTCGCCGTCCATGGAGTAGACCGATTCGAAGGCGACCAGCTTTGGAACCTCTTGCGGATATTCGCTGAGCTGGCGGTCGAGGTCGGCCGGGTCGTTATGCTTCCAGATGCGCTTTTCCGCGCGGGAGTGACGGATGCCCTCGATCATGGAGGCGTGGTTGCCTTCATCCGAAAAGACCACGCAGCCGGGAATGCGCGAGGCGAGCGTGCTGAGCGAGGCCCAGTTCGACACATAGCCGGAGGTGAACAAAAGCGCTGCTTCCTTGCCGTGGAGGTCGGCCAGTTCGCGCTCAAGCACGACGTGATAATGGTTCGTGCCCGAGATGTTCCGGGTGCCGCCAGCGCCCGCGCCACACCTCTCCAGCGCCTCATGCATCGCCTGAAGCACGACCGGGTTCTGGCCCATGCCGAGATAGTCGTTGGAGCACCAGACAGTCACCTCGGCCTCGCCGTCCTCGCGATACTGCTTGGCGCGCGGGAAATCTCCCCGCCGGCGTTCCAGCTCCGCAAATATGCGGTAGTTCCCCTCCTTGCGGAGATCCTCCAGCCGGTCGCGGAAAAACCCGTTATAATCCATCGCTCTCCTCCACCTCAGTCCAGCGAGCCCGGCGCAGACCCACGCCCAGGAAACACTTGTGGTTTGTTGTTGGGCACATCCCACGACTGCATCCGCAGACCGGAGTTGTGCTTGCCCCAGGAAATGCCGGCCGCCTCCGATGTACAGTTGGCCAGCTTTGACGTGCCGGATGTCACCGGCAAGACGTGAAACAGTTCGTTGCCTTCAGCTTCGGCGGGCGCGGTCGAGGCGTTCCGGCGCAGGCGCGTGCGCCGCGCATCAAGCGCCCACTGCCACAGCGCTGTCGCCTGCAGCGGCAGAACCAGGAACCAATGCTCCAGGACTGCCAGCGCCAGCAGCGTTCCCAGGAACACCGCGCCCACCGATTCCCATGCCGGCACGCCGGCCGCCAGGCCTCGCTCGACGATCAGGATCGTGGCGAGGGTGGATACCGTCACCGAGATGGGGAACAGCAGGTTCATCGGCCGGCGGCGGAAATAGGTCTCCAGATAGCGCAGATGCGGCGGCAAAAATTCCTCAGCCAGGTTCGCGACGCCCAGGAAGATATTGAGTTTTGTGCTGAGCCGCATGAGCCACAAGATGACAAATGTCCACAGGCCCACCTGATTGGCTGCGCCCCAGGTGAGCGCCGCCATCAACCCTGCGGTCGCGGCGATCGCGATCTCATGATGGATAACCGTTTCGCTGGCATAGCGGAAGCGCGTCCAGAAGCCCGACGCCTCGGGGCAGGGCGTGCGGCGCGGCCCGGTGAGATATCCGGTGAGGAAGCTCAACTCGTGCCACGCCCAGATCAGCAGGGCGCAGGTGAACGACAGATAGACGCCCGCCACCGAGGTCTCGCTGCCGCTCACCCAGAGACCGTAAAGCGCGCCAAGCGCAACAACGGTCATGACGACCATGCTCCACCCGAAGGTCCGGCGCGGCAGACCATCCAGATACAGGATGATCCCGGTGCTGAACCACCAGATGAACAGAGCGTAGAAGATCGCCAGACCGTATTCCAACATCGCGCCCGAGTCCTACCAGGTCGGCGCCAGGCGGCTTTGCGCCGGCAGTTCGTTGCTCTTCGCGGGAATGAGATAGAGCCGCGCGAAAGACAGGGCGGCGCCTGCGGAAAAGGTAAGCCATTTCAGCCGTCCGATGACGCCGCCGCGCTCTTTTGCCGCGGACATGCCGTCGGAGATTTTGCGCAAGCGTTCCATCGAGGCCCGGAAGGCGGGATGGTCGATGTCCACGGTCATCGGGAACACCTGCTTGGAGATCTCCGACGTGATGCGGAACACCTGATAGTCGTACTCCGTCGGGTCCACGTTGAGCGCGCGGTGGAAGGCTGGACGCGCATGGTCGCGCACATACATCGTGGCGTACACGGCAAGGATGAAAAACTTCACCCAGAACTTGTTGAGGCCCTTCAGGACATGCGGGTTGGCCCGCATCAGCAAGGCGAAAGCCTCGCCGTGGCGGAACTCGTCGTTGCACCACTTTTCAAACCACTTGAAGATCGGATGGAAGCGCTTGTCCGGGTTGCGCTCCAGGTGACGGTAGATGGTGATGTAGCGCGCATAGCCGATCTTCTCCGACAGGTAGGTGGCGTAGAAGATGAACTTCGGCTGGAAGAAAGTGTATTTCTTCGACTTGGTCAGGAAGCCGAGATCGACGCCGATGTCGAATTCCTTCAGCGCGTCATTGATGAAGCCGGCGTGGCGCGCCTCGTCGCGGCTCATGTATTTGAACAGCTCGCAAATATCCTTGTTCGTGCCGCGCTTCTTCATTTCTGCATA
Source organism: uncultured Hyphomicrobiaceae bacterium (assembly GCA_964540795.1). Classification (GTDB taxonomy): domain Bacteria; phylum Pseudomonadota; class Alphaproteobacteria; order Rhizobiales; family Rhodomicrobiaceae; genus Dichotomicrobium. Next base: position 146,571 of record CAZINX010000001.1, read on the forward strand.
GAGCACGCAACCGGAGAACTCCGCCGTGAGCGAGCTGACGAGAAAGTCGACGAACTCCTTGCGCAGGTCCTCGGGCAGGGCGTCCAGGTCGATCCGGTCCCACTCCTCGCCGCGCAAGAAGTGGTTCTTGTTCGGATCCGACCGCATTTCCTTGAGTAGCTCGTCCCACTCGCCGCGCACGCTGCTCACATCGGTGGCATCGAGCTTGTCGAAGTCGGTCGTGTAAAAGCGCGGGCTGAGCACGGTGCTCTGCTGCGCTATCTGCGTCGTCTCGTTCGGGACGTATGGCGTTTCCTCAGCAACAGACATCTTTAGAGTTTCCTCTCTTCAGAGAAGCTGAATTCGCAGAGTTCCATGAATTCGAGATCGCCTGTCAGTCGGGTCCAGAGCCGCTCCGGCCAGGTGGCACGGACCACCGTGGCGCGGCGCTCCTCTTCGTGGCTTTCGCCGTAGGGGACGAAGATCGGTTCGCCATGAACGATCACCTCGTCGCCGGGGTGGATATCGACGACCTGGCCGAAATCCACTTCCGCGTGAAGGCTTTCGAACTTGTGGTCGACCCGCACGGTACAGGGCAACTCGAACCTCTTGCGTCTCAGCCAGCCCGTCTGGGGCAGGGGCGCTTGCTGCGTGTGTATGGTCATCTTGACACCCATCACTGCATGGACTGTGAAGACACCATTAATTTTGCAAACGCCCCTGCATTTGTCACGCCAAATGCCCCTAAATCAATGACTCTTCCGGTCTGGGGATCTTCCAGAGTCAACCGCCCGTCGGCCCAGCGACGCAGCATGAACGGCGCGCGTGTAAGCTCCCCGCTCAACTTGCGCTCTCGGACCAGCCCGCGCAGCACGCCCCGGATGAAGCCGCCCGTTCCGGGTTCGACCACCGCGATCCGCTCGTCCGTCGCGGCCTTGTAGACCTCGACAGCGCCATCCTGGCGATCGGCGAAGCGCAGGCTCACCCGGTCCACCTCCGCGCTCGGGGGCATACTGACCCGCCCGATATCGGCCACCCGGCCGGTGAAGACAGCGCTGAGAGCAAACCCGATCAGCAGCAGCATGGCGATCAGAGCCGCTCTAGGGATGCCTGTATGGTTCGAATTCTCGCTCATCGGACCTGGACCTCGGTTCGCGGTTGATGCCTATTCCGCAGCCGGAAGCGGTTGCGCCGCAGCCTGCCGCGGTGCGCGCGCCTTGCGCTTGCGCGCGCCGGTGCTGGCCTGCTGCTTGACGGCGGGCGCGGTTTCCCTGGCCTCTTCGGCCTGCTGCTCGGCCACCAGGGCGCGGGCGATGATTTGCGCGGCGTTTTCCACATCGGGGATCGCCCGGATCATCGGTTCGGCCTTGGAGAACCGCATTGGGCGCGCGTTCGGCCAGAGATGCAGGTAGGCGAAGCGGTCCGAACCCTTGAGTGCGAACGGGATGTCGCCTGTGCCCCGGGGGTAAACCCGCAGCCCCGCCGTATCCACACAGCGCAGCGGAATGTTTATCGTCATGGGCAGGGCCACGCCGTAATGCATCGCGATCCGCTTGTTGGTGAGCGTGTAGATCGTTGTCTGCGCGATCAGCCAGCCCAGCCCGTAGAGCAGGCCAAGCGCCAGCGCGCCGCCCACCAGCGACCAGACCGCCGAGGACAAGGCTGCCGCCAGCGTGCCGCCCTCCCACATCGTGGAGAAGATGGTCCAGCCGAACAGGATCGCGAAGTAGCCGGCGACGAAGCGTGTATGGAAGACGCGCACGGCGAACTCACGCCAGTCCGGCGAACCCTGCCACAGAACCCGCTCGCCTTCCGGCAAAGCGCCGGGCAGGCCGCGGACACGGGTGTTCTGATATTTGCTCATAGCATCGGCTCCAGACGCTGCGGCATGGCATAAAGCGTGCCGCCGCCAAAATACCCAACGATCTTGTCTTCCTCGAGCAGCGTCACCTCATCAGGGTGCCTGGTCTTGGGCACGTCGGCGAACTGCTCTGCGGTAAGGGCGTTGATCTTCACGAAGCGGGACTTGAAGCTTCCGCCCTTGATCTCGCACATGGTCATCGGCGCAAGCACCGTGACGGTGGACGGACCGGCGGGCGCGCCTTCCTCGTCCTGAGGCTGTGCGGCCTCACGAGCCGGCACCTCGATCTCCAGATAGCGGATGAGCTGCTCGGCGCGGTCGACCCAGACATCCTTGACGGTGCCAGCAACCTCGCGATCCGCGCCGATCACTTCCATGCCGCGCGGGTCGGGGTCCCCCTCGGCGATGGTGAAGTCTGTGGCCACACGCAGCGGTACGATCGTCGCCGAGCCGTCGTCCATGCGTTCCGGCACGTCGGAACGATGCGCGTAGGCGGCCGGGCCGACCCCGTCGAGCATGGGGTTTCCGGTTGGCTCGAACGGCGCGCCGGACCACGGCTCCACCGGCTCCATGTTCTTCGGGTGCGGATCGCGGCGGTCGCTCGGCAACATCGTCGTGCCGCCATGCGGCAGCAGGTACACCTTCGGCTCTGGCACCCACAGGCCGCGAGAGCCTTCATCCGCCTTTCCGGTCACCTCTGACTCAAGCGGATAGCCTTCGCGCCGATCCTCGCGCCGCAGGTAGAAGATCAGCCCCGCGAAAAAGATCCAGAACGCGTAGAGCACCACCTGCGCCACGTCGATGTGACTGGTAATCTCTCCAATGACTTCCATCACTTGCCTCCGTAGTAAGCTCGCTAGCCGGGAAAATCAGCGAGACCGAATTGTGACTTGCGACGCCGTGCGCGCGCCCCCGACCGCCGAACGAGCGGTCCGATAACGGCCAGCGTTGCGAACAGCAGAAGAATTTCGAGGTGATAGACGAAGCTGTAGCCGATGTAGCTGCTTGCCAGTCCCGGCCCCAGCGCCTGGCTGGTCGCCAACGCCGAGACGCCGTCGCGCAACAGCCCGCCGAGCGCGATCGCGCCGCCGCCGGCCGTAGCCTGCACCGCGCCCCAGATGCCCAGCGCCAACCCGCCGTTGTCGCCTTCGGCCATGTCCATCACGGCAATCAGCGTGCTGACCGCGAACAGCCCGGCGCCGAAGCCGATCAGCGCGGAGCCGACCCGGAACAAGGTGGCGGATTCAAGCGGCCCGGCGAAGATCACCGCCGAGAACGCCGCTATGCCGACGACAGCGCTTAGCCCGGCGAGCCGGAAGGGATCGGAACCGCGGCCCAGCGCGCGCGCCGCGTAGGCCAAGCCGGCAAGCATCCCGCCCGCGAGGATCGCCGTCAGCATGGTGGTCGCAGCCACCGAAAGTCCCAGCACCTCGCCGCCATACGGCTCCAGCAGCACATCCTGCATCGCGAACGCCGCGGTGCCCAGCCCGACGCCGAGGAAGACGCGCCCCGAGCGTCCGCCTTCAGTGAAGCTGCGCCAGGTCTCGCTGAAGGTCGGGCGCGGGCGGTCATGCGCGGTCTTGGCCGGATCGCGGCTTTCCTGCTTCCATAGCGCGATCAGGTTGAGCGCCATCGTCACAACGGCCGCGCCCTGCACCGCCTGGATCAGCTTGAGCTGGGTGAAGTCGGACAGCAACAGGCCGAAGACGAGCGCGCTGGCGAACATGCCGACCAGCAGCATGACATAGAGCAGGGCCACCACTCGTGGGCGCGTGTCCTCGGTCGCCAGATCGGTGGCCAGCGCCAGCCCGGCGGTCTGCGTGGTGTGGAGGCCCGCGCCGACCAGCAGGAACGCCAGCGCGGCGGCGGCGTAACCGATCCACAACGGCCCGGTCGTGTCGCCCGACAGGATCAGAAGCGCGAAGGGCATGATCGCCAGTCCGCCGAATTGCATCAGGCTGCCGAACCAGATGTAAGGCACCCGGCGCCAGCCGAGAAACGAGCGGTGCGTGTCCGACTTGTAGCCGATGAACGCGCGCAGCGGTGCGAAGACCAGCGGGATCGCGACCATCAGCGCCACCAGCCAGGCCGGGACGCCAAGCTCGACGATCATCACGCGGTTGAGCGTGCCGGTGAGCAGCACCACGGCCATGCCGACCGAGACCTGGAACAAAGACAGCCGCAGCAGCCGCCCTAGCGGCAGGTCGGGCGTTGCCGCGTCCGCAAAGGGGAGGAATTGCGGACTCAGCTCTCGCCACTGCTGGACGAATGTCTGGTTCAGCCGCTTCATTGCCGCGTCAGCTCCAGGGCCTGGGAGGTGTAGAAACCGCTGGCGATCCGGGACGTGCGCCCCGCTTGCCAGTTCGCCAGTTGTGGCTCGGCCGCGAGCAGCCGGGTGAGTTTGCCGTGGCCAATCGGCTCGATGGCCGGCGCGCGGTCGGAGCGCGGGAACAGCTTGCCGATGCCGTGCATCGCTGTCAGCGCGGCAGTGCGCGGGGCGAAGGTCATCAGGACGCCGCGCTCCGTGCGCTCGGCGAGCCGGGCCACCGCGCGGGCGATGTCCTTGCCGTGGTAGTGAATGAGCGAGTCCATCGCGACGACGTAGTCGAACCGCCCCCAGGCCGGGTCGATGAAGTCGCCGACCTGGAAGTCAATGTGCCCGCCGCGCGGAAAGCTTTCCGGCGAACGCTCGCGCGCCAGCTCGATCAGCGAGGGCGACAGGTCCACCGCGACCACCTCCGCGCCCCGCTCCGCCGCCGCGACCGACAGCAGACCCGTGCCGCAGCCGGCATCGAGCAGCCGTACGCCGCGCAGGTCATCCGGCAGCCAGTCCAGCAGCGTCTGGCGCATCCTGTCCCTGCCCGCGCGCACCGTGGCGCGGATGCGGCTCACCGGCGCATCGGTGGTCAGCCGGGCCCATGCCTCGACGGCGGTCTTGTCGAAGTATTCGCCGAGGCGGCCGCGCCGCGCGAAGTAGGTCGAGGTCGGCATTATTCGAACCCCAGGAAGTCGAAGATGTCCCGGTCCTTCATCGGCTTGGCATCGCATGGGTCAACGCCGTTCCACAGCGTGGCCGCGAGGCGCAGATATTCCTGCTTTACCGCCTCCAGTTCTGGCGTGGAGTCCATCTCGAACAGCACGGACTTCTTCAGCCGGCTCTTGCGGATGTCGTCGAGGTCGGGGAAATGGGCCAGCCGGCGCAGGCCGGTCGCGTCGTTGAAGCGGTCGATCTCGTCGGTGTCCTTGCTCCGGTTCGCCACGACGCCGGCAACGCGCACGTTGTAGTTTTTGGCCTTCGCGCCGATGGCCGCCACGATGCGGTTCATCGCGAAGATCGAGTCGAAGTCGTTGGCGCTGACGATGACCGCGCGGTCGGCGTGCTGAAGCGGCGAGGCAAAGCCGCCGCAGACCACGTCGCCGAGCACGTCGAAGATGACCACATCGGTGTCTTCGAGCAGGTGGTGCTCCTTCAGCAGCTTCACCGTCTGGCCCACGACGTAGCCGCCACAGCCCGTGCCCGCCGGCGGGCCGCCGGCTTCAACGCACATAACGCCGTTGTAGCCCTCATAGACGTAGTCTTCCGGGCGCAGCTCCTCGGAGTGAAAGTCGACCGACTCCAGAATGTCGATGACCGTCGGGACGAGGCGCTTGGTCAGCGTGAATGTCGAGTCGTGCTTGGGATCGCAGCCGATCTGGAGCACGCGCTTGCCGAGCATCGAGAATGCAGCCGACAGGTTCGAGGAGGTCGTGCTCTTGCCAATGCCGCCCTTGCCGTAGACGGAGAACACCTTGGCTGTATCGATCTGGACGGACGGGTCCATCTTGACCTGGACGCTGCCTTCGCCATCCTGGCGGCGATCGGCGGGGCGGGTGTCGAGAAGTACTGTCATGCCGGTCTCCTTGGGGTGTTTATGCGGCGACGTCGTCGGTAATCCCTTCGACCTGATCCTCAAGCTCGGCGCTGGCCTGGGTCAGGGCTTCAAGCGTCGCCTCGTCGGGCGACCAGTACTGGCGCTCATGCGCTTCGATGAGCCGGTTGGCCATCTTCGCCGAGGCTTTCGGGTTCAGCTCCGCCAGCCGGCGGCGCATGTTTTCGTCGAGGACGTAGGTTTCGGTGAGCTGTTGATAGACCCACTCGGGCACCTGTCCGGTGGTCGCGGACCAGCCCATGGTGTTGGTCACATGCGCCTCGATCTGGCGCACGCCCTCGTAGCCGTGGCGCAACATGCCCTCGTACCATTTCGGGTTGAGCGCGCGCGTGCGGGTCTCCAGCGCGACCTGTTCGTTCAGCGTGCGGACCGCGCCTTCGCCGCGGGTCTGGTCGCCGATATAGACCTGAGCAGCTTCGCCCCTGGCGCGCTCGACCGCCTTGCCGATGCCGCCGAGCGTGTCAAAGTAGTGGTCGATGGTGGTGACGCCGAGTTCGACCGATTCCAGGTTCTGATAGGCCAGTTCGACATTGGAGAGCACGTCCTGGAGCAGCTCTTTCTGGCGCACCGGCTTGCCGGAGCAGCCATAGGCGTAGCACTTGCGGCTCTGATAGGTTTCCGCCAGTTCGTCCTCATCCTCCCACGCGCCGCTGTCGAGGAGCTGGTTCACGTTGGAGCCGTAGGCGCCGTCGGCGTTCGAGAACACGCGCAGCGCGGCAGTCTCCAGGTCGCAGCCGTTCGTCTCGGCGTAGGCGAGGGCGTGCTTGCGGATGAAGTTCTGCTCGACCGGCTCATCGGCCTGGGCGGCGAGGAGCGCGGCTTCGGCCAGCAGGCGCGTCTGGAGCGGCAGCAGATCGCGGAAGATGCCCGACAGCGTAACCACCACGTCGATGCGCGGGCGGCCTAATTCCTCCAGCGGGATAAGTTCCGCGCCGGCCAGTCGGCCATAGCTGTCAAAGCGCGGTCGCGCGCCGATCAGGGCGAGCGCCTGCGAGATCTGACTGCCTTCGGACTTGAGGTTGTCTGTGCCCCACAGCACCAGCGCCACGGTCTGCGGCAGGTCGTGGCCGTCCTGCATATAGCGGTCGATCAGCCGCTGGGCCTGCGCCGCGCCGTCCTTCACCGCGAAGACGCTGGGGATGCGGAACGGGTCGAAGCCGTGCAGGTTGCGTCCCGTCGGCAGGATGTCCGGCGAGCGCAGCAGGTCGCCGCCCGGCACCGGCGGGACGAAGCCGCCATCGAGCGCATGGATGAGCGCGGGGATTTCGCTGTCCTGCATGAGCAGCCGGTTGGTGCCGGCCAGTTCGCGCGCCATCGCAAGGTTATGGCCGGTGGCCTCGACGCCTGCCAACGCGAGGGCATGTTCGGGCGTATCGCCTCCCGCCAGCGCGTGGGCGAGGTCCTCGTTCAGGCTCGTGCCGTGAGACGCCTCGGCAATGGAGCGGAGCAGGTCGGTGCGATCCTGGAGGCCCATCGCTTCGCCGACGACGTGAAGCCCGTTGGGGATCAGCGTCTGCTCAAGCTCGGCGACATCCTCGGCCAGCTCGCGGATGCGCTCTGAGGGGTCGCCCTGCCAGACCGGCTCGGACTGGGCCATTTCCAGTTCGGCCGCCTGCGACTGGATGAGTACGGCAAGCTGCTCGCGCTCCTGCGCCTGTTCCGGCGGAAGGGAGCGCCACCGCTCGATCGAGCTTTTCAGGTCGAGCAGCCCGCGATAGAGCCCCGCATGAGTGACCGGCGGCGTCAGATAGCTGACCAGCGTGGCCGCCGAGCGCCGCTTGGCGATCGTGCCCTCGGACGGGTTGTTGGCGGCGTAGAGGTAAATGTTGGGCAGGTCGCCGATCAGCCGGTCCGGCCAGCACATGTTGCTCATGCCCGACTGCTTGCCCGGCATGAACTCCAGCGCGCCATGCGTGCCGAAATGCAGGACGGCGTTGGCGTCGAAGTCCTCGCGCAGATAGCGATAGAAGGCCGAGAAGGCGTGCGTCGGCGCGAAATCCTTCTCGAACAAAAGGCGCATCGGGTCGCCCTCGTAGCCGAAGGTAGGCTGAACGCCGATGAACACCTTGCCGAACTGCTTGCCCAGCACATGCAGCGTGCGCCCGTCGGTCTGCTGGCGGCCGGGCGCGGGGCCCCACTGTTCTTCGATGTCCGCCAGCCAGCGCTCGCGCTGAACGTGATCGTCGACCGGGATGCGGGCATGTACGTTGGCGTCAGCGCCGTAATCGCCCGCGTTGCCATGGATGATGGCCTCGCGCAGCGCGTCGACCGTCTCCGGCACTTCGACGTCGTAGCCGGCCGCCTTGAGCGCGCGCAGCGTGTTGTGCAGCGACTGGAACACCGAGAGATAAGCCGCCGTGCCGGTCGCTCCGCCATTCGGCGGGAAGTTGAACAGGACGATCGCCAGCTTGCGTTCGTTGCGCGGCGTCTTGCGCAGGCGCACCATCCGCTCCACGCGCGAGGCGAGTTGCTCGGCGCGCGCCACACAGACCTGCATGGCGTTGACGCCGTCCTGGCTCTCGAAGCGGCAATGGCGTTCGCAGCCCTCGCACGGCATCCCGGACGTGTCCGCACGGCCTCCATAGATGAGCGGCGAGGTCGCGCCGTCCAGCTCCGGGATCGCGACCATCATCGTTGTCTCGACCGGCATCAGCCCCCGGTCGGAGCCGCCCCACTGCTGCAGCGTCTGGAATTCCATCGCATGAGCGGCGGTGTACGGCACGTCCAGCTTTTCAAGGATATCCTGCGCAGCGTCGGCGTCGTTGTAGGCCGGGCCGCCGACCAGCGAGAAGCCGGTAAGCGAGACCACCGCATCGACGACCGGCTTGCCGTTCTTCATGAAGAAGCGCTCGATCGCCGGGCGGGAGTCCAGCCCGCTGGCGAAGGCCGGGATCACCCGGAAGCCGCGCGCCTCAAGCGAATGGATGACGCCGTCATAATGGGCGGTGTCGCGCGAAAGGATGTAGGAGCGCATCAGGAGGACGCCGATCGTGCCCCGCTCGCCCCTGCTCTCGGGAAGTTCCTCAGCGCGCTCGGCAACGCGACCGACCATCCTGGGGTGATAGACGCCCGTTTCCGGGTAGACCACGGGGGGCTGCACACTGATCGTCCCGCGCAACGCCAGCCGCGCGCCGTCGGCGTAACGGTCGATGAGCTGACGGACCATGTTGTTCAGGTTGTCGTCCGAACAGGCCAGCCAGTACTGCATCGTCAGGAAGTAGGCGCGCACGTCCTGCGCGGCGCCGGGAATGAATTTCAGGATGCGCGGCAGGCGGCGCAGCATCGCCATCTGGCCGGCGCCGGAGCTTTTCTTCTTGTCGCTGGAGCCGCGCAGGCGCTTGAGCAGCTTGACCGCGCCGGACGGTTCGCCGCCCATTGTGAATTTGCCCATGCGCGTCAGGCGCATGACTTCGCCGGAGGACATGCACGCGACCATCGCATCGCATTGATCGCGGCGCGCTTCGAGGGCCGGCAGGATCGCCTGGATGTGCTCGTCGAGGAACATCATCGTCACGATGATGATGTGGCCCTTGGCGATGTCGGCGCGGCAGGCGTCCAGCGCCTCTTCGTTTTCGGCCCAGTCCGAGGCGGCGTGCAGGCTCAGATTGATGCCGGGTAGGTCGCGGCGCAGACTCTCCCGCGCCCGCTCCGCCGCGGGCGCCAGATGCTTGTCCAGCGTGACGATCACCACATTGACGGGTGCGATCTCAGCGGCCGAAATGTGCTTTTGCATCGTAAAGTGTCTCGACGGTTATCTGTGACAGGCCCTGTTCAGCGGCGAAGGCTTCGGCATTGCGCTTGGCCTTGCCCCGGACAAAGAACGGAATCTTGCGAAGCTCTTTCTCGGCATCGGCCTCCCAGATGATCGGAGCGTTGTCCGCGGCGGGCTCCGGTTCAGGTTCAGGGCGGTCCTGAACGCGCGGGCCGGTCTCGCCGGAGGTCGCCAGATGCGAAGGCACGGCATCGTCGTTGAACTCGAAGTCCTCGCGGAACATGCCGAGCAGGTGTTCCTCCAGGCCCATCATCAGCGGATGGACCCAGTCGTCGAAGATGACGTTCGCGCCTTCGAAGCCCATTTGCGGGGAGGTGCGCGCGGGATAGTCCTGAACATGAACCGGCGCGGAGATGACGGCGCAGGCGATGCCCAGGCGCTTGGCGATGTGCCGCTCCATCTGCGTGCCAAGAACCAGTTCGGGCTGAAGCTCCTGCACCTGCTGCTCGACTTCGAGATAGTCGTCGGTGATGAGCGGCTCGATGCCCAGGTCCTTGGCCTTGGCGCGGATCTCGCGGGCGAATTCGCGGCTGTACGTGCCGAGCCCAACGACCTCGTAGCCGAGTTCTTCAGAGGCGATGCGCGCGGCGGCCAGCGCATGGGTGGCGTCGGCGAAAATGAAGACGCGCTTTCCGGTGAGGTAGTTCGAGTCGATCGAGCGTGAATACCACGGCAGGCGGCACTCCAGCTCCTCCAGCGCTGCCGCCGGGTCGATCCCGGCCAACTCGGCCACCTCGTTAATGAAGTCCCGCGTCGCGCCGACGCCGATCGGCACGATCGTCGTGCGCGGCTGCTTGAAGTTGCGCTCCAGCCAGCGCGCCGTGCCATCGGCGATCTCGGGATACATGACAACGTTGAAGTCGGCTTCGCCGAGCCGGGCGATGTCCTCTGCCGTGGCATTCAGCGGCGCGCAGACATTCACGTCGACGCCGAGCTTGTCGAGCAAATAGGTGATCTCGCGCACGTCGTCGCGGTGGCGGAAGCCGAGCGCCGTCGGACCCAGCAGGTTGCAACGCGGCCGGGCGTCCGCCTCGCGCGGCGCAGGTGCTTCCGCCGGGCGGACCAGCGCGCGCACGAGCTGGTAGAAAGTTTCCGACGCGCCCCAGTTCTCCTTTTTCTGATAGGACGGCAACTCTAGCGGCACGATCGGGATCGGCAGGCCGGCCGCCTTGGCCAGACCGCCTGGATCGTCCTGAATCAGCTCGGCCGTGCAGGACGCGCCGACCAGCATGGCGTTGGGCTTGAAACGGTCATAGGAGGACAGGATCGCGTCTCGGAAAATCTCCGCGGTGTCCTTGCCAAGATCGCGTGCCTGGAAGGTGGTATAGGTGACCGGCGGGCGGTGGTCGCGCCGCTCGATCATCGTGAAAAGCAAGTCGGCGTAAGTGTCGCCCTGCGGCGCGTGGAGGACGTAATGCACATCCTTGAGCGCGGTGGCGATACGCATGGCGCCGACATGCGGCGGGCCTTCATATGTCCACACGGTCAGTTGCATCCTGGTCTACACCTTCAGCTTGGCGCGGCGCACGAGCGGGCGGGCGAACAGTTCGGCGAGATCGCCAGCCTGGTCGTAGCCCTGCGTCGGCGTGAACAGCAGTTCGATGGACCACTTCGTCGTCATGCCCTCGGCTTCGAGCGGGTTCGCCAGGCCGAGGCCGCAGACGGTGAGATCGGGCTTGGCCGCATAGCAGCGGTCGAGCTGCTTCTCGACATCCTGTCCCTCGCTGAGCTGTACCGTTTCGGGCAGCATGGCGAGGTCGTCGGCCAGGTGCTGCTGATGCAGGTAGGGGGTGCCGACCTCGATCAGCTCCATGTCCATCTCGCGGGCGAGGAACCGCGCGAGCGGCACTTCGAGCTGGGAATCGGGGAAGAAGAAGATGCGCTTGCCGCCGAGCTGGTCGCGGTAGTGCTCCAGCGCGCGATCGGCGCGGGCGCGGCCGGAGGCCGTGACCTCATCGAATGTCTTTTGATCCACACCCCAATGGTTCGCCGCGGCCTTGAGCCAGCCCGTGGTGCCTTCCACGCCAAGCGGAAAAGGCGCGGGGATGCGCTTGGCACCGCGATTTTCCAGCGCGCGGGCGGTGTCCATCAGGTAAGGCTGCGCCAGCAGATAGCGCGTGTCCGGGCCCACCGGCGGCATTTCGTTCGAGTCCCGCATCGGCAGGTAGACCGGGGTTGGCAGGCCCATGCGCTCGAACATGCGGGTGAATTGGTCTTCCACAACATCGGCCAGGCAGCCGACGATCATCAGCGACTGATCGGAGCCTTCCGGGAGTGCCGGCAGTTCCGGGACCATCGACGAGAGGCAGCCGTCTTCGCCTTGCGTGAATGTCGTCTCGATGCCGCTGCCCGAGTAGTTGAGGATGCGCACATCCGGCGCGTAGTTCTTCGACAGCCGCTCCGCCGCTTTCGACAGGTCCAGCTTGATGACCTCCGACGGGCACGAGCCGACCAGGAACAACAGGTTGATGTCCGGCCGGCGCTCCAGCAGCCTCGCGACGTTGCGGTCCAGCTCGTCATTCACATCCGCCATGCCGGCCAGATCGCGTTCGTCGATGATCGCCGTGGCGAATCTTGGCTCGGCAAAGATCATAACGCCCGCCGCCGACTGCATGAGATGCGCGCAGGTGCGCGATCCGACGATCAGGAAAAATGCATCCTGGATTTTGCGATGCAGCCAGATGATGCCCGTCAGGCCGCAGAACACCTCGCGCTGGCCGCGTTCACGCAACACAGGGCGCTCGGTGCATCCTTCTTTCGGCGCGGGCACATCGGCGATGACGGCATGGCTCATTGCGCACCTCCGACCGGGCTGAGAGTGGTGTTGGCGGCCAGACGCTTGGCGGCTTCTTCGTCGCGGCGCGCAGCGCGCAGCTTCAGGACGAACTGCGCGGCGTTGACGACGTAGGCCGCATAGGCCGCAAGGGCGAGGATCATCTGTTCGAGCGGCGTTCCCCAGCCGAGGAAGACCGCGGCCAGATAGGCGGTGTGCAGCGCCAGCACGAGCATGGAAAAGACGTCTTCCCAGAAGAAGGCGGGGGCAAAGAGGTAGCGCCCGAAAACGACCTTCTCCCAGATCGCGCCGGTCACCATGATCGCGTAGAGCACGAGCGTCTTGATGACGATCGACCAGGTCGCCAAGGCGAAGCCCTCGCCCGTCATGAGGTAGCGGATGACGAACGCCAGGCTAACCAGGAAGACAAGGAACTGAAACGGGGCAAGAATCCCCTGAACCATCGTCCAGGGCGAGGAGTCGCGCCGCTTGCGCTCTTCCGGCGTGTAAAGCGGCTGTCCCGGCGACCGACCTTGATGCTCCCGCATCGGTTGACCCTCTGTGAACTTTGATTGACACTCGCACTGTAAGGCGGCGCAAGCGCATGAGTCAACCATTCTTGACGTAAAGGTTGCTTTACATCCGGGCGGCGTTGTGTCTTAATCGAACTGCGCCGCCGGAACGGCCGCCTCAGGCCGTGGCTCTTCGATATGGCGCAAGTTGAAATGCAAATATTCGTATATGAAGCGTGTTTGGGGAGATGCGATCTAGGGCGAAAATTTGAGACAACTCTTCCCAACGGCATGGGCGTCGATGTACCTTGACAGTGCGGCCTTCCGTCACAAGGAGCGGCCGGGATGTGTCCGGCGTGTTGCTGGAAGCATCGTCAAGGGAGGAAGCGTCAATGCCAGTCACGAGGATACCGCAAGCCGACGCCGCCCCGGATGAACAAGACTTTGGGGGAGACGCCGACTATCAGATCGATGCGGAAGACAACAACGAAAGCCGCACGCCGATTACCGCGCGGCGGCCAGCGAGTGAACGAGAAGTGTCGCAACAGTTGAGCCGCACAATAGAGTCCGAGGTCATTCCCCGGCTGATGCTGGCGCACCGGATTTCGCCTGAGTGGGGCCTGACGCCGCTCGATGCGACGCCGCAGCTCAAGGCCGGCAATGTCGAGGACTTCGCGCAGCTCGTTCTGTACGACGACTACGCGCTGGCGGCCGCCTATGTCGAGGCAAGGCGGGCCGAAGGGGCCGCGCTGGACCAGATCTTTCTGGACCTGCTGGCGCCGACCGCGAGGTTGCTCGGCGAATACTGGGACAATGATTATTGCGATTTCACGCAGGTGACCATCGGGCTGAGTATGCTTCAGCAGTTGCTGCGCAAGTACAGTCCGGCGGTCACCGTGGATGGCGATTCGAACGCGTCGCTGCGCCATGCGCTGGTCTTGCCCGCGCCGGGCGAGCAGCACACCTTTGGCATCAGCATGGTTGAGGAGTTCATGCGCAGCGGCGGATGGCGCGTCGAGCACCACCCGGCGCAGTCCGCCGAGGAGTTGGTGGCGATGGTGCAGGACAATTGGTACGCCCTTGTGGGCTTGTCGCTCAGCCACGAAGGGTTATACCAGACGTTATCGAATTGCATCGGCGACATTCGCCGGCAGTCGCGGAACGGCTCGATCGGCGTAATGGTCGGCGGACCGTTCTTCCTCGAACACCCGGACCTGATCCAGAGCGTGGGCGCGGACGCAACGGCCGTCAACGGGCCCGATGCCGTCGTTCAGGCGCGCGCTCTGGTCCACCGCAAGCAAAGCGGCGGCTGAGAATGAGCATTGGAGCTGTTGGGCAGGGCATTATGACGAAAAGCACTGCTGTCCGCGATGGGGTCATCCGCTTCAGAGCGCCTGAGCAGACCATCGGGGACCTTAATGCGGCCGCTGCCGCGAATGTGATAGCTGCCGCGTCTGACATCGCTTTCATCATCGACAGCGACGGCATCGTGCGCGATCTTGCCCTCAGCGATGAAGACCTCTCCGTGGCGCCGCCGGAAAACTGGGTCGGCAAGCCCTGGCAGGAAACGGTCACGTCCGAAAGCAAGCCCAAAATCCGCGAATTGCTGGCCGCCGCGGCCGGGGACGAACAGCCGCGCTGGCGCCAGGTCAATCACCCCACGATGGAAGGGGGAAGTCTGCCGGTCCGCTATGCCGCGATCCCGCTTGGAGACCGGGAGCATATCGTGGCGATTGGCCGCGACATGCGCATGATGTCAAACCTGCAACAGCGGTTGATCCATGCGCAGCAGACCATGGAGCAGGAATACGCGCGCCTGCGCCATACCGAGACGCGCTATCGCCTGCTGTTCCAGATGAGTTCGGAGCCGGTGCTGATCATCAACTCCGCCAACGCGAAAGTCACGGAGGCGAATCCGGCTTCGGCGCGGGTTCTTGAGCGCGATATCGACCGCATCGTCGGCGCGAGCTTCCCGCAGCTGTTCGACAGCCGCAGCCGCAAGGCGATCCAGTCGCTGTTCGGCGCGCTGGGAAGCTCGGGGCACGCCGACAGCATCAAGGTGCGCAGCGCCGACAGCGGGGCCGAGTTCACATTGAGCGCCTCGGTGTTCCGGCAGGATCGCGCGACTCTGTTTCTTGCGCGGCTGAGCCCGGCCGAAGGAGCGGAAGCCGCGGCGGCCGCCGGCAAGGAGGCGGTCAATCTGCTTAGCGTCGTGGAGAACGCGCCGGAAGGCTTCGTCGTCACGTCGACAGACGGCAAGATTCTCACCGCAAACACGGCGTTTCTCGATCTGGCGCAGCTTGCCGTGCCGGAACAGATTCGCGGCGAGTCTCTCGATCGCTGGCTCGGCCGTCCCGGCGTCGAGTTCAATGCTCTTGTGCATAACCTTATCGAGAATGGCGCGATCCGCCTGTTCGAGACCATCGTTCGCGGCCAGTACGGCTCGACAACCGAAGTGGAGGTTTCCGCCGTCGCCGTTCTGAGTGGCGAGACGCCATGCCTGGGCTTTGTCATCCGCAATGTCAGCGGCCGGCCGACTGGCCTCGAAGCGCCGCAGCAGCCGATGGCCCGTTCGGTGGAGAACCTGACCAAGCTGGTCGGGCGGGTGCCGCTGCGTGATCTCGTCCGCGAGTCCACCGACATGATCGAGAAGCTGTGCATCGAGGCCGCGCTTGAGCTGACCAACGACAATCGCGCGTCCGCCGCCGAGCTTCTCGGCCTGAGCCGCCAGAGCCTTTACGCCAAGTTGCATCGCTACGGCCTGCTGGACAACGACTCCGCGTCGGACAAGAGCTGAGAGTCAGGCTGGCGCGACACGTCTCTTGCGGATGTGTAAAGTTCTGTTGACGCCAAAAAGCGTCAAGTGTACTTTACTATCATGTCCGGTTCCGTGAACAGCAACGCCGCTCAAAGTCACGCCCAGCGCCCCGCGCCTGCGGCGGTGCTGGAGTTGTTGAAGCCGATCACATGGTTCGCGCCGATGTGGGCGTTCGGCTGCGGCGTCGTCTCCTCCGGCGCTGCGGACTGGGCGAGCCTGCCGGTGATCGCGGCGGGGGTGGTGCTGGCCGGACCGCTGGTCTGCGGCACCAGCCAGGCCGTCAACGACTGGTTCGACCGGCACGTCGATGCGATCAACGAGCCGAACCGGCCGATCCCCTCGGGCCGCATCCCCGGGATGTGGGGCCTCTACATTGCGATTGCCGGAACGTTGATTTCGCTCGCCGTTGGCGCCGCGCTGGGCCCTTGGGTGTTCGCGGCGACGGTCGCCGGGCTGTTCCTGGCCTGGGCCTACAGTATGCCGCCGCTGCGCCTGAAGCAGAACGGCTGGTGGGGCAACGCCGCGGTCGGGTTGAGCTATGAAGGGCTGGCCTGGTTTACCGGCGCGGCGGTGCTGACGGCGGTGCTGCCCGACTGGAAAATCGTCGCGCTCGCCGCTCTCTACAGCTTCGGCGCGCACGGCATCATGACCCTGAATGATTTCAAGGCCATCGAAGGCGACAAGGAGATGGGCGTGCGCTCGTTGCCCGTCCAGCTTGGCGCGGCGCGCGCGGCCAAGCTCGCCTGTGTGGTTATGGCGATCCCGCAAATCGTCGTCATCGGCCTGCTGGTCTCCTGGGGCGCGCCATACCACGCCGCGGGCGTCGCCTCTCTGCTGGTTGTCCAGTTCTTCCTGATGCGCCGCCTTCTGCGCGACCCGCGCAAGAACGCCCCCTGGTACAACGCGACAGGCACGACGCTTTACGTGCTCGGCATGTTGATCAGCGCCTTTGCTGTTGGCGCCGTCCTGATGGAGCAAGCATGACCGCGAAACCCCTCAGCTGGTTCGAGATTGTCCGGCTCGGTCTGGTCCAGACCGCCCTCGGGGCGATCGTGGTGCTGACGACCTCGACGCTCAACCGCGTGATGGTGGTGGAGTTGCAATTCGCTGCGATGCTGCCGGGCGCGCTGGTCGGCCTGCATTACGCGGTTCAGCTGCTGCGCCCGCGCTGGGGCTACGGCTCGGACGCTGGCGGGCGGCGCACGCCCTGGATTATCGGCGGCATGGCCGTGCTCGCGCTCGGCGGGCTTGGCGCGGCGGCCTCGACCGCGCTGATGGCCGTCTCGCCGACGCTTGGAATTATCTGTTCGATTATCGCCTTTACCGCGATCGGCGTCGGCGTGGGCGCGGCGGGCACTTCGCTGCTCGTGCTGCTGGCCACCCAGACGGCTCCGGGACGCCGGCCGGCGGCCGCTTCGCTGGTCTGGATCATGATGATCGCCGGTTTCGTCGTAACCGCCGGCATCGCTGGCAGCTTCCTCGATCCCTATTCGCATGAGCGCCTGGTGGCTGTCGCAGCGGGCGTCTGCGCGGCCGCCTTGCTGCTGACCGTCGTGGCGGTGTGGGGGGTCGAGCGCGCGCCTTCCGCGCCTGAGCCGGCGGAAACCGAACCGGCCGAGCCCAAGCCGCCCTTCATGCAGGCGCTGAAGGAAGTGTGGGCAGAGCCGACCGCGCGGCGCTTCACGGTCTTCGTCTTTGTATCCATGCTGGCCTATAGCGCGCAGGATCTGATCCTGGAGCCGTTCGCCGGTCTCGTCTTCAACTTCACGCCCGGCCAGTCCACCCAGCTTTCCGGCGTCCAGCACGCGGGCGTGCTCGTCGGGATGCTGCTGATCGGCATCGGCGCGACGCTCATCGGCCACCGCGACGCGGCCAGTATGCGCCAATGGACGGTGGTGGGCTGCATCGCCTCGGCCGCCGCGCTTATGGGCCTGTCGGTCGGCGCGTTCGTCGGCACGTCCTGGCCGCTGTGGAGCAATGTTTTCGCGCTCGGCCTCGCCAACGGCATCTTCGCTGTCGCCGCGATCAGCGCGATGATGGCTCATGCCAGTTCGGGGCGCGAAAAGCGCGAAGGCGTGCGCATGGGGCTATGGGGCGCGGCGCAGGCGATCGCGTTCGGCGTCGGCGGCTTCCTTGGCACGGCGGCAGTCGATCTGGCGCGCGCCCTCTTCGACACCTCCATTACGGCCTACGCCACGGTCTTCACGATCGAAGGCATCTTGTTCCTGGTCGCCGCGGTGCTCTCCCTGCGGGTCGCCTCGGCGGCCCGGCGCAGCCGCGAGCCCTCCGGTCCGTCCCTCGGCGCCTTCGCCGCGGGGGAAGGCTATCTGGCAGACGCAAGCGGAAGGTGAAACTCATGTCTCAGTGTCAGACTTTCGACGTTGTTGTGGTTGGCGGCGGGCCGGCGGGCGCGACGGCGGCCAATGATCTCGCCCGTGATGGGTACAGCGTGGCGTTGATCGACCGTGGCGGGCGCATCAAGCCGTGCGGCGGCGCGATCCCGCCCAAACTTTTGCGCGACTTCGCTATCCCGGAGCATCTGATGGTCGCGCAGGCGACCACGGCGCGGATGGTTGCGCCATCGAAGAAGGCGGTGGACATGGAGATCGGCGGCTTCGTCGGCATGGTCGACCGCGAGGAATTCGACGAGTGGCTGCGCGACCGCGCCTCCCGCAATGGCGCGATCCGCTTCACCGGGAGCTTCAAGCAGATCACGCGTGAGGGCGACGGCTACGCCACGGTGCATTTCGCCCCCAAGGGCGCGTTGAACGACGCGCGCGAAAAAGTGCGGGCAAAGCTGGTGATCGGCGCGGATGGCGCGCGCTCGGCGGTGGCCAAGCAGGAGATCACCGGCGGCGAAAACAACAAATGCGTCTTCGCCTATCACGAGATCGTCCGCTCGCCCGAGAACGGCGAGAATTTCGACGGGAGCCGCTGCGACGTCTACTATCAGGGCGAGGTGTCGCCGGACTTCTATGGCTGGATCTTCCCCCACGGCAAATGCACCAGCGTCGGCGTCGGCAGCGCGCACAAGGGCTTCTCGCTGCGCGGCGCGACGGCGAAGCTTCGGCGCAAGTCCGGGCTGGATAGCGCGGAGACGATCCGCTGCGAGGGCGCGCCGATCCCGCTGAAGCCGCTGAAGCGCTGGGACAATGGCCGCGACGTGCTGCTCGTCGGCGACGCCGCGGGCGTTGTCGCGCCCGCCTCGGGCGAGGGCATCTTCTACGCCATGACCTGCGGGCGGCGCGCGGCGGAAACGGCTGGCGAATTCGTGCGCACGGAAGATGCGCGGGTGTTGCGCCAGGCGCGCAAGCGCTTCATGAAAGAGCACGGCACGGTGTTCTGGATTCTTGGCATCATGCAGCACTTCTGGTACCGCAACGATGCAAGGCGCGAGCGCTTCGTGAACATCTGCGATGATCGCGATGTGCAGCGCCTGACGTGGCAGGCCTACATGAACAAGAAGCTCGTCCGGGCGAACCCGATGGCGCATATTCGCATCTTCTTCAAGGACATGGCGCATCTGCTGCGGATCGTGAACCCATGACTGATCGCGCGACCCGCATGTCGACATTGTGGACGCAGGTGCTGGCGGCGGGGGCCGCGGCGATCGTCGTCGCGGTGCTCGGCAGCACCATGACCGACATCGGGCCATGGTATCAAAGCCTTGAGAAGCCGTCATTCCAGCCGCCTGACTGGGCGTTCGGCCCGGCCTGGACCATCATCTTCGCGCTCGCGGCTCTGGCGGGCGTCACGGCGTGGCGCGCGGCCGATGGCGTGAGCCGGGAATGGATCATCGGTCTGTTCGCGATCAACGGCACGCTGAACGTGCTGTGGACGCTGTTGTTCTTCCGGCTGCAGAGGCCGGACTGGGCGCTGATCGAGGTCGTGTTCCTCTGGCTGTCGGTCCTGGCGCTGCTGATCTATCTCGGGCGGTTCTCGAAGCTGGCCGGGGCGCTGATGCTGCCGTATCTGCTGTGGGTCGCGTTTGCTGGCCTGGTGAACTATCAGATCGTCCTGCTGAACGGGCCGTTTTGAGCGATGGGCGCGGTGGAAGCGCTGTTCGTCTCGGGCCGCGTGGTCGATATCGCGCTGGCGCTGATGGTGCTTGAGGCTGCGGCCCTATGGGGCTATCGGCGCGCGCGCGGCCAGCCGTTTCCGCTCGCGGATGTTGCGTGGAACCTGGCTGCTGGCGCTTGCCTGCTGTTGGCGCTGCGCGCGGCGCTGACGGGCGCGGGCTGGCCATGGATCGCGATGTTTCTCACGGCCGCGCTTGTCGCGCATATTGGCGATTTCCGCCGCCGGCTCGCCGCGCGGTAGGGCAGGGCGCTACTCGGCGTCCGCCGTCTGCGTCTGCGCGCCGCCCTTGACGCGCTGTGCGAGCGCCGCCTCGATGAACGGGGTGATCTCACCGTCCAGCACGGCCGTCGGATTGGTGCTCTCCAGTCCCGTGCGCAAGTCCTTCACAAGCTGATAGGGCTGCAGAACGTAGGAGCGGATCTGGTGCCCCCAGCCGATATCGGTCTTTGAGGCCGACTCGGCATGGGCTGCTTCCTCGCGCTTTTGCAGCTCCATCTCGTACAGCCGCGCGCGAAGCATTGCCCAGGCGGCTGCCCGGTTCTTGTGCTGCGAGCGCTCGTTCTGGCACTGGACCACGATGCCGGTCGGCTGGTGGGTGATGCGCACCGCGCTGTCGGTCGTGTTGACGTGCTGGCCGCCGGCGCCGCTGGCGCGGTAGGTGTCGATGCGGCAGTCGCTTTCGTTCACCTCGATCTCGATGGTGTCGTCGATCACGGGGTAGGTCCAGACCGAGGCGAAGCTGGTGTGCCGGCGGGCGTTGGAATCGAACGGCGAAATGCGCACCAGCCGGTGGACGCCGGACTCGGTCTTCAGCCAGCCATAGGCGTTGTGGCCCTGGACCTGCAATGTCGCGGACTTGATGCCCGCCTCTTCGCCGTCCTGCGCCTCGACAACATCGACCTTGTAGCCGCGGCGCTCGGCCCAGCGCATGTACATGCGCATCAGCATCTGCGCCCAGTCCTGGCTCTCGGTGCCGCCAGCGCCTGAGTGGATTTCGATGTAGCAGTCATTGGCGTCGGCCTCGCCGGAGAGCAGGGCTTCGACCTCGTGACGCTGCACGTCGTGGCGCAGCGCCTCCAGCGCGGCCCGAGCATCGGCGATGACCTCATCCTCGCCCTCGGCCTCGGCCATCTCCATCAGTTCGATGTTGTCGTTGAGGCGCGTCTCAAGCGCGGCGTAGGTATCGAGCGCGGACTCAAGCGTCTGGCGCTCGCGCATGATTTTCTGCGCGCGCACGGAGTCATTCCAGAGTTCGGGGTTCTCCACCTCGGCGTTCAGCTCGTTCAAGCGTTCCTGGGCGACATCCCAGTCAAAGATGCCTCCGTATCAGGGCGAGGGACTCGCGGATGTCGTCGACGAGGGCCTGCGCTTCCGCACGCATGCAAACCTCCCATGATGAATGAGCGCTCACGCGGCGGGATCGCCGCGTTTGCCAGTAAATGTAGGGCGCGCGCCAGCGTTTGTCAGTAGAGGCCGCCGGCTTCCGGGCGCGGACCTTCGCCCTCGGCGCCAGGCGCGAAGGCGCTGGGGTAGCCGACATAGGAGAACGGATCGGGCGGTTCATTGCCCGGCTTGAACGCTTCCATGATGACGTTCTCGTCGCCCGACTGTGCGCGCAAGCCGGTCTTGGCGTTGACGCGGATCAGTTTGATGCCCTCTGGCGCGCGGAACGGCACGGCGGGCTTATCCTCGAGCGCCATTTGCATGAAGTCGGTGAAGATCGGCGAGGCGACGCCACCGCCCGTCTCGCCGCGGCCCATCGGCCGGGGCGTGTCGAAGCCCACGAACACGCCGGCTGCCATGTCCGGCGCGAAGCCGACAAACCAGGCGTCACGCTCGTCGTTGGTCGTGCCCGTCTTGCCGGCCACGGGTTTGCCGACCTTCTGGGCGCGGTAGCCGGTGCCGCGCTTCACCACGCCTTCGAGGATCGAGACCATCTGATAGGCGGTCATGGCGTCGATCACGCGCTCGCGGTTGTCGATGAGCCGCGGCTCGTCCTGACCCAGCCACGCCTCGGCCTCGCAGCGCACGCATTCGCGCTGATCGTGCTTCCAGATCGTTTCCCCATAGCGGTTCTGGATGCGGTCGATCATGGTCGGCGTGATCTTGTTGCCGCCGTTGACCAGCATACTGTAGCCGGCGACCATGCGCATCAGGCTGGTTTCGCCCGCGCCAAGCGCCATCGACAGCACCGGCATCAGATCGTCATAGACCCCGAAACGTCGCGCATACTCCCGGATAATCGGCATACCGACATCCTGCGCCAGCCGCACCGTCATCAGGTTCCGCGACTTTTCGATGCCCAGTCGCAGCGTCGAAGGGCCGTAAAACCTGTCGCCATAGTTTTTCGGCCGCCACAGCCCCTGCTCTCCCGGCTGCTCGATCGCGATGGGCGCGTCGAGCACGATGCTGGAGGGCGTGTAGCCATTGTCGAGGGCGGCAGCATAAACGAACGGCTTGAACGCCGAACCGGGCTGGCGCAGCGCCTGAATGCCGCGGTCGAACTGGCTCTTGTCGAAACTGAAGCCGCCGACATGGGCGAGCACACGGCCGGTATGCGGGTCCATGACCGTCAGCGCGCCGCCCACCTCGGGCATCTGCATGAGACGCCAGCCGTCCTTCGCGCCCGGACGCACGCGAAAGCCCGCAATCTTCTCGACCTGCGCAGCCTCGCCTTGCGCGCTCTCCGCCTCGTCGCCCGCTTCGGGCGGCGCGAGATAGACGACATCGCCGACGCTGAGCGCGTCCGAGGCGGAACTGATCTTCGGGCCGCGCGTCGGCGCCCCGTCTTTCATGACCTGCGGACGCGCCCACTCTATCTCCTCGAAGGGCACGGTCACGGTGCGCCGCGTTTCTTCTAGTTCGCCTGAGCGGGTCCTGCGCGGGCGCAGACCGGCCACGGCCTGTTCATCGGTGACTTCAAGGACCACGGCCATGCGCCACGGCTCGATATCGCCGAGCACGTCGAGTTCAGCGAGTTTCTCGCCCCAGTCGCCGGATGTATCGACCGTGTCGATTGGCCCGCGATAGCCATGCCGGCGGTCATAGGCGATGAGGCCTTCACGCAGCGCCTTGCGCGCCATGACCTGCAATTCGGGATCGAGCGTGGTGCGCACCGACAGGCCGCCGCCATAAAGGCCCTCCTCGCCGTAGCGCGCGACGAGCGTGCGCCGCACTTCTTCAGCGAAATACTCGCCGGCGAAGACGTTGCCCCGGAACGGCCGCGGATTCACTTCAAGCCCGCTGCGCTTGGCCGCCTCGGCCTGCTCCGGGGTAATGATGCCGTTCTCGCGCATCTGATCGATCACCCAGTTGCGCCGGCCGACGGCGCGCTCGGTATGGCGAAACGGGTGGTAATTATTCGGCGCCTTGGGCAAGGCGGCAAGATAGGCGGCTTCATGCACCTCCAGCTCGTGCAGCTCCTTGCCGAAATAATTCAGCGAGGCGGCGGCGATGCCGTAGGACCCCATGCCGAAGTAAATCTCGTTGAGGTAGAGTTCGAGGATCTTGCCCTTGTCGAAGGCGCGCTCCATCCGGATGGCGAGCATCGCCTCCTTGACCTTGCGCTCCAGGCTGCGCTCGTTGGTGAGCAGGAAGTTTTTGGCAACCTGCTGGGTGATCGTGGAAGCCCCGACAAGCCGGCGGCCGGCGCGATAATTCTGGATGTTGACGACGACGGCCCGCATGATCGAGGGAAGGTCGATGCCGCCGTGCTCGAAGAAATTCTTGTCCTCGGCCGAGAGGAAGGCGTTGACGACCATGTCGGGCACAGTCTCCACCGGCACGTAGAGCCGCTCTTCGCGCGCGTATTCCGAAATGAGCCGGCCGTCATTGGCGTGCAGCCGCGTCATCACCTTGGGTTCGTAATTGGCCAGCGCTTCGTAATCGGGCAGGTCCTGCGAGAACTGCCAGAGGACGTAGGCGGCGACCGCCGAGCCGGCGAGGAACACGATGACGCCGGCCGTGAAAATGAAGCCGAACAGACGCAGCATGATGCTCTTGCGTCGCTTCGGCCGCCGCGGCGGCTGAACGCTAAGATTAAAAGGCATCGTTGCGCGACATCCTCTCGCCTGATGATTTCATCTGTCTTCAACCCGGCGGCATGACCCGCGCGAATCGCCGCCGCGACCACATCACCTTGTAGCCTTTCCGGCCTGATTCCGCCATGCGCTGCGCAGGTTTTGCCCATTTGCGGGTCAAAACGGCAACCGCACCTCGCGCTGGCTGAAGAATGCGTCCACGGCGCGCGCCATCCGCCGGGCCATTTTCTCGCGCCATTCGGCCGACTTCAGCAGCTTTTCATCCTTTGGATTGGTCAAGTAGCCCAGTTCCAGAAGCACAGAGGGAATGTCTGGCGCGCGCAGCACGCGGAAATCCGCGGATCGCATCGGCTTCTTGTTGAGCTCCATATGGCCTTCCAATTTTGTCAACATTGTGCGGCCAAAGGCGATCGAATAGTTCTTGGTCTCCCGCCGCATCAGGTCGAGCAGAATCATGCTGACCTCGTTTTGCGCCTCGTCGAACTGCATACCGGCAATCAGATCGGCGCTGTTCTCCTTCGCGGCAAGCAGGCGCGCCTGTTCGTCGGAGGCTTCCTCGGACAGCGTGTAGATCGTGGCGCCGCGCACGAGCTCGGCATGGCGCTCGGCCAGCGCGTCGGCATGGATCGAGATGAACAGATCGGCGTTGTGGTGATGCGCGATGTCCACCCGCTCGGCCAGCGGGATGAAGATGTCGTCGTCGCGCGTCAGGAACACGTCAAACTTGCCGATAGCGTCGAGCCGCGCCTTGAATGCCAGGGCGAAGGCGAGCGCGACTTCCTTTTCCATCGTCCCGCCCTTGCCGATCGCGCCAGGATCCACGCCGCCATGCCCCGGATCGAGCACGATGACAGGCTTCGGGTTGCGCGCGTCGGGCTGGGCATTATCGAGCGGGTCGGGGCGGGCGCGCTGTTGGCGCGGTTCCGGCGGCTCGCCGACAACGGTGGTCTCGCCGCCGCGCCGGGCGAATTCCTGCGGACTGATCGCCGCAAGGTCGATCACCAGCCGCGCTGGGTTGCCGTTGGCCGCGTCCTGAACGAACGCCTTTTCAACCGTGACGGGCTTTTCCACATCTATGACGATCCGGGATTTGCCGGCGCTGAACAGACCGTAGCGGAAGGCGCTGACGAGGCCGCGCCCGCGGGTGCCGAGATTGGGCGGCATCTGGAAGTTGACTTCCGGCAGATCGACCACGACGCGGTAGGGATTGGCGAGCGTGAAGACGCGGAAATCGACGGCCTTCGACAGGTCGGCCACGAATCGCGTCTTGCTCAGGTCGCCGCCGACGCGGGCATCGCGCGCCACGGGTTCTGCCAGCGCCGCGGCCGCAAGGCTCGCGGCCAGCGCGAAGGCGGCAAGGGCGGCGGCCATGAGCCTCGCCAAGGCGCGCAATGCCGCGATATGAGATGATCTGTCCCGCAACCGACTCATGAAGCCGCCCCCGAATGATCTGCCGATGTCGTGTTCCGGGCCATCAGACCGAATAGCGGGAAGCGCCCCCGCAGGGTCCGAAAGGCCATTGGTCCAGAGGATTCTCAAGCGTTTTGCTACCCCGCCGATGGTTAACGCTATATTCTGTTTTTAACGCGATTAAGGCGGGGGCGTCATGAGGCGCTTGCTGCAAGGAGCTTACACGTTTAAGAAGAAAACGGCAGGAGCCACGCCTATGAAGGGCTTGTGGTGGAAACTCGGCACGGTCAGCGCCACCCGGCCCATCAGCGACTCGCATGGGCGTCCAGGCGTCATCGGCCGGGATCTGACGCAGGCGACGGTTCGCGGCGGGCAATCGCAAAAGCGGCGTTTGCCAGCGCCCGGAGCGGAGCGGCACGCGGCTTGACGCGCGTGAGCGGCAAGGCCGCGGCCTGACACATCGCTAGGGTTTCGCCGAGGGGCCGGCGCAGGCCGGCATCCTCGACAGTTTACAAGGAATTCCCGCCCCAGATCGATCGGGATCGGCGGCGGAAAACGGGTCGGACGATTTTCCGCCCGGACATGTTTCGCGCCGAGGCGTTTGGCGCAGGAAACGCAGGAGTTGGTCTTTTCCGCCGCTGCGACGAAGCGTTCCGCCAACAGGGGCCAGCCGCGCAGCAAGGGAAAGGGCTGGAGTGACAACATAACGAATCGCGTCGCAATGCTTCACCACATCACGATCGGGACAAAAGCTGCTGACAGGTCCGCCCCGCCGGGCGCGGGCCATCTCGCGTACAGCCGCAGGGTTCCGGTCGCCAATGGGCAGCTGACGCTTGAATCAAGCGCGCGCTCCCCGTGTCAGCGCGAACCGGCTCCGATCGAGACGGCTCGGCGCGACGAGGCATTGCGCGCGCCGGAGACAGATTGCAATGGGAAACAAGATGCTCATCGACGCCGCGCACCCGGAAGAGACCCGGGTCGTGGTGCTGCGCGGCGACCGTGTCGAGGAATTCGACTTCGAATCAGCTTCGCGCAAGCAACTGCGCGGCAACATCTATCTGGCGAAAATAACGCGGGTTGAGTCCTCGCTTCAGGCCGCGTTCGTCGATTACGGCGGGAACCGCCACGGCTTCCTCGCCTTCAACGAAATCCACCCGGATTATTATCAGATCCCGGTCGCTGACCGCCGTGCGCTGCTGGAGGAAGAGGCGCAACTTTCGCGCGCTTCCGCCGACAACGGCAGCGACGACGCGGCCGACAATGGCGAGGCCGATGCCGAAGCTGAGGAGCGCGAAGACGCCGGAGAGATGGCGCTCGACGCCGTTCTGCCGCCGGAAATCTCGGAGGAACTGGCCGCCGCCGTCTCTCGCGCCGAAGAAGCCTCCGACGAAATCCCGCCAGAGGTTCATGCCGCGAAAAAGAAGCGCCTGACCGAGCGGCTGGAGGCGTTGACCCAGGACGCGCTCGAAGAAGAGGATGCCGGCCAGGACGAGACGCTTGACGCCGAAGCCCTGCGCGAGGCCGAGACGACGCCGGATGAGGATGGCAACGGCGACCGCCGCCCGGTCAAGGAGGGCGAGGATGTCGAGGCCGTCGGCTCCGGTGATGCGCTGGAGGAGGTGCCGCAGCGCCGCCCGCGCAAGCGCCGGCGCAATTACAAAATCCAGGAGGTCATCCGCCGCCGGCAGATCCTGCTGGTGCAAGTCGTCAAGGAGGAGCGCGGCAACAAGGGCGCGGCGCTGACCACCTATCTTTCGCTCGCAGGCCGCTACACTGTGCTGATGCCGAACACGGCCTCGGGCGGCGGCATCTCGCGCAAGATCGCATCGCCCGCCGATCGCAAGCGTCTGCGCCAGATCGTGGATGAGCTGGACGTGCCCGAAGGCATGGGCCTGATCGTCCGCACGGCGGGCGCGAGCCGCACCAAGGCGGAGATCAAGCGCGACTTCGAATATCTGCTGCGGCTGTGGGAGAATGTGCGCGATCTGACGCTGCAATCCACCGCGCCAGCGCTGGTCTATGAGGAAGGCAACCTCATCAAGCGCTCGATCCGCGATCTGTACAGCAAGGAGATCGACGAGGTTCAGGTCGCTGGCGAGACGGCCTACCGCGAGGCCAAGGACTTCATGCGCATGATCATGCCCAGCCATGCGAAGAACGTGAAGCCCTACCGCGAGCCGGAGCCGATCTTCATCAAGAACAATGTCGAGCGCCAGCTCGACGCCATGTACAGCCCCTATGTCACGCTGAAATCCGGCGGCTACATCGTCATCAACCAGACCGAGGCGCTGGTGGCGATCGACGTGAACTCGGGCAAGGCGACCAAGCAGCACTCGATCGAGGACACGGCGCTGCGCACCAACATGGAGGCCGCCGAGGAAATCTCGCGGCAGTTGCGGCTGCGGGACCTCGCCGGGCTGATCGTGATTGACTTCATCGACATGGAAGAGCGGCGCAACAACCGCTCGGTGGAGCGCAAGCTGAAGGAGTCGCTGCGCCATGACCGCGCGCGCATCCAGATCGGGCGGATCAGCGCGTTCGGCCTGCTTGAGATGTCGCGCCAGCGCATCCGCACCGGCGTTCTGGAAGGCTCGACCAACCAGTGCCCGCACTGTCAGGGAACCGGTATCATCCGCTCGGTTGAGTCGGTCGCGCTTTCGGTTCTGCGGGCGCTGGAGGATTATCTGCGCTCCAGCAGGGTCACGGACCTCACGGCCGTCACCTCGGGCGAGGTCGCGCTCTACATCCTCAACAACAAGCGCGAATACCTGAACGACATCGAGCACCGCTTCGGCGTGCGCCTCGGCGTGGTCACCGACGACCGGATGCAGGGTTCAAGCTTCAACATCGAGAAGATGGCGCAGGAGCCGGGCGCGGAGAGCGAGAGCAACGTGGTCGTGCAGATGGACTGGGGCTTCGAGGCGCCGGTCGAGACGAAGGCCGACAGCGAGGAAGACCGCAAACGCGCCAAGCGCAAGCGGCGGCGTCCGCGCAATGGCCGCAAGGAGGCCGAGGAGACGCCCGCCAGCGCCGAAACGCAGGCTGTCGAGGAAGCCGCCGAAGAGTATGAAGAGGCCCACGCCCAGGGCGACGAGAGCGAGGAAAGCCAGCGCGCCCGCAAATCCCGCCGGCGTGGGCGGCGAGGCGGCCGCCGTCAGCGCGCCCGCCGAGAGAGCGGGGCGGAACCGGGCGTGATCGAGCAGGGCGACGATCAGGTCGAGGCCGTAGGCGAGAGCGCGGCGAGCCCGGAGCGCGCCGGGTCGGAGCCGGAGGAAGCGGTTGCCGGTGAGGGCGCGCCAGCAGATGAGAGCGCAGCGCCTGAGGCAGCGGAGATCGTCGTGCATCCGCACGCGCACGGCGCTGCCGATGATTCGGAAATCGAAAAGACCTCAGAGCCTGCCGAGGCGGAAGCGCCGGCTGAAGCGGAGGCGCAGCCCGCCGAGGTCGTCGAGATGCCCGTGCAGCAGGAAAAGCCCCCGGCTCAAAAGTCGGGGCCGAGCGAGCCAGAGCCTCAGCACAGCGCCCCGGAAACGGAAACCGTTGCGGCCGAAGCGGAGCCTGAACGCAAGTCGCAGCGTCCGCGCCGACGCGGCTGGTGGCAGCGGCGCTGATCGCGGCGGTGATGCGTTTGCAGGGTTGATCGGCCGGGGGCTATTGCCCCCGGCTCAGCCTTGCGCCGCCTCGGCTTCCATCTCAAGCTGGTCGAGCGGGCACTCGCGCCCCTTCTTGCGGCATTTGCGGCGGTATTCGCCGGCCCAGAACTCGTAGATGCCCAGCGTCTTCGCCGCCTCGGCGCATTCCAGGATCAGCGCCTCGCGCGCGGCATCGCCGTTCGCGTCTTTCCACGCTTTCTTGTGCTTTTTCGTGCGACCGCAGCCGACGCAGACGCCGCGCTTGTCCTTGCAGATATCGATACAGGGAGAGGGGAGTTTGTCGCCCTTTTTGCCCAACCTTGCCTCCTGACTTGGCGTTGACGCGCTCCCGCCAGCATATGAGAACCCGACAAGGGCTATCAAGATTTATCGGCCGGACTACATGAACAGACGCTCGCCCTCCAACCCCTGATAGAGGTCGGCGACGTAATCCCCGTACCCGTTATAGATTTGCGTCGGGATGCGCTCGTCCGTGCCCACGACCTCTTCGGTCTCCTGACTCCAGCGCGGATGCGGCACCTCCGGGTTCACGTTGGCCCAGAAACCGTATTCGGACGGCGCGATTTCCTCCCAGAAGGTGGTCGGACGCTCTTCGGTGAACTCGAACAGGACGATCGACTTCACCGACTTGAAGCCGTATTTCCACGGGGCGGCGAGGCGGATCGGCGCGCCGTTCTGTTTCGGTATCGGCTTGCCGTACATGCCCGTGGCGAGGAAGGTCAGGTCATGCGCGGCTTCCTTGATCGTGAGCCCTTCAGTGTAGGGCCACGGGTACCAGTGCTGGCGTTGTCCGCGCGCGACATCCGGCTTCATGAAGGTTTGCATCTTGACGTATTTCGCCTTGCCAAGCGGCTTGGCAAGGTCGAGCAGCGCCTTCATCGGGAAACCGCTCCAGGGGATCACCATGGACCATGCCTCGACGCAGCGCAGGCGGTAGATGCGCTCTTCCAGCGGCATCTTCTTGAGCAACTCGTCGATGCCGATCTTGAAGGGCTTCTCGACCGCGCCCTCGATCGCGATCTCCCACGGCCGGATCGGCAGCGCCTGCGCGGCGGAGGAGATGCGCTTGTGCGAGCCGAACTCATAGAAATTGTTGTAGGTCGTGGCGACTTCTTCCGGCGTGATGTCCCGGGTGAAGGGGTAGGCGTCATTGCGCGGGACGGGATAAAGCCCGGCGCTCGGGTCTTCGGCCGCTCGCGCCATATCCGCCAAGCCGCCCGACATGCCGCCCGACAGCCCCACGCCGGCCGCTGCGCCCGCGCCCTGCATGAAGCGCCGGCGGTTGAGGAACACCGTCTCATCGGTGACGAGCCGTTCGGGCAGCTCCCAGCCCTTCTTGTGACTAATCCGCATCAAAACCTCTCCCGTGATTGCTCATCCCATTATAGTGGATCGGGCGGGCGAAGGGATCACACGGCTCATCACGCTATCGCGAGTGCGGGCTTAGGCCGCAGCGGTCTCGCTTGCGATAATCTTCTCCGCGAGCTTGCCGTTCAACTCCTGCATGTGGTCGAAGCGGGCGGTGAAGCTGCCGACGCCCGCCGTGGCCGAGCGTAGCTCCAGAATGAGGTCGCGGGTTTCGGCCTCCGGCATCTCGCCCCAGACGACATCCCAGCCGGGCCAGCCCTGGCGCGCGTCGAAGCCCTGAATGTGGCCGCGGCGGCCGGAGATGATCTGGTTGATCTTTGGCGTCGCTTCGCTCGGCGCGACGATCTCCAAATGGCTGATCGGCTCCAGCAGCACGGGATCGCATTTGGGCAGGCCTTCAGCCATCGCCAGCCGGCCGGCAGCGCGGAACGCCTGCTCCGAGGAGTCGACGCTGTGATACGAGCCGTCCTTGAGCGTCACGGCGACGTCGACGACCGGGAAGCCGAGCGGCCCCTCGCCGAGATAATCGCGCACGCCCGCCTCGACCGCAGGGATATACTGCTTCGGCACCGCGCCGCCGGTGATCGTCTCGGAGAACTCGAAGCCGCTGCCGCGCGGGAGCGGCTTGATCTCCAGCACGACATCGCCGTACTGCCCGTGCCCGCCGCTTTGCTTCTTGTGGCGGCCGCGCACTTCCGCGCGCGTCTTGATCGTCTCCTTATAGGGAATCTTTCGCGGGCGCGTTTCGGCGCGGATGCCGTATTTGCTCTCCAGCCGCTCCAGCGCCAGGCGCAGATGCATCTCGCCGAAGCCCCAAAGTTCCATGCCGCCGGTGTCGGTGTTGTTGATGAAGACGAGCGAGGGGTCTTCGTCGCAGATCTTGCCGAGCGCGGTGGTCAGCCGGACCTCGTCCTTGCGCTCCGCCGCGTTGATCGCAACGCCGTAGACTGGCGCGGTCCCCAGCGCGACGAAGTGCTTGCGCGGCTCGTCCTTGGCGGTGGAGGCCATGTCGCCGGTCTTGGCGTTGTCGAGTCGTGCGAGCGCCACGGTCTCGCCGAGGCCCGCCGGGCCGCGCTTGCCCGTCTCCTGGCCAATCATGCTCAAGACGCCGGCGCAGCGGTCCTCGCCTTCCGGCGCGTAGACGGTGGTGCCTTCGGCGACCTTGCCGCGCAGCACGCGCGTCACCGAGAGCTTGCCGCCGTGGGCGGTGTGCAGCGTCTTGACGATGCCCAGCGCGCTCGGCCAGGCCGCCACGCCGAGCCGCTCGGCCGCCTGATCGACCGCCGGCGCTTCGTGGCGCAGCGCCTTCAGGAGCCGGAAGATGCCGTTGCCGCGCTCGGCCGATCCGATCAGGACCGGGCAGATCACCCCTTCGCGTAGTTCCTTCGCCAGATCATCGAAGACCTGGTCGCGCGGCGGCTCGATGTCCTCCAGAAGCTGCTCCATGAGCTGGTCGTCATAATCTGCGAGCTGTTCGAGCATCGAGAACCGCGCTTCGGCTTCGCGGTCGCCGGTCTCCGACGGGATGTCGATGACCTCGCTTGGCGCATGCTCGCGGTAAACAAACGCGCGCTCCAGGGCCAGATCGATGAAGCCGGTGACGATGCCCTTCTCCCAGATCGGAATGTGACGCAGCACCAGCGGGCGCTGGCTGGCCGGTTGCAGCATCGGCAGGATGTCACGGATGCGCATATCGGTCTTGTCGATCTTGTTGAGGAACAGGAAGTGCGGGATGCCCTGTTCCTCCAGATCGTGCAGGACAACCTGCAGCGCCGGCGCCTTGCGGGGATCCGCCTCGCAGACCACGACCGCGGCGTCGCAGGCAGCGATGGCTGGCACGCTTTCATAATGAAACTCGACGGAGCCGGGGCAGTCGAGGAAGGTGAGGGCATCGCCGAGGAATTCGGTCTGCCCGACATTCATTTCCACGCTCATCCGGTGGGCGCGGGCGGAAGCGGCGTGATCGCCGAGCGTGTTGCCCTCGGCGATGCTGCCCTGCCGGGCTATAGCGCCGGTGCGCGCCATCAGGGCTTCCAGCAGCGTCGTCTTGCCGCTGGCATACGGACCGACCAGAGCCACGCAACGGTTGCCGTGGGTGTCATGCGCGCCGGTATCCGCCATTTTGTCCTCCGCCATTTATTTGTCGGGTACTCGCTGGATTGAATATCGTCGCAAGCACATGCGGAGATGGCAAGGGCGGAAGCGGGATTATCTCTGCGCGAAAATTGCCGTTGCCTGTCACGAAGCGCCGCGCGAGTCGCGTTAGATGAACGCGACGCGCAGCAGGTTGGTCGCGCCGGGCGTTCCCAACGGCACGCCAGCGGAGATGATGACGCGCTGGCCCGGCGCGGCGAAGCCCCGTTCGCGGGCGATCCCGCAAGCGCGCTCGACCATGTCGTCCAGATCGCGCGGATCGTCGGTCAGCACGCAGCGCAAGCCCCAGGCGAGGGCAAGCCGGCGGGCGGTTTCGGGCACCGGCGTGAGCGCGAGCACGGGCGTCGCGGGGCGGTGGCGCACGGCGCGCAGGGCCGTCGCGCCGGTGGCCGTGTAGCAGATGATGAGCGCAAGGTTGAGCGACCGGGCGATGGAGCAGGCGGCCGCACTGATCGCGCCGGGCGAGGTGTCGTCCGGGCCGAGATCAGGCGCGTGAATGATGCTGTCATAGAGCGGATCGCGCTCAACTTCCCTTGCAATGCTGGCCATCGTCTCCACGGCCTCGACCGGATACTTGCCGACGGCTGACTCGGCCGAGAGCATCACCGCATCCGCGCCCTCGAACACCGCCGTGGCCACGTCAGAGACCTCCGCGCGGGTCGGCGTGGGCGCGTCGATCATCGACTCCAGCATCTGCGTGGCGATGACGATGGGCTTGCCGGCCCGGCGCGCCGCGCGCGTCAGCGACTTCTGCAGCCCCGGCACCTGCTCCAGCGGCATCTCCACGCCGAGATCGCCGCGCGCGACCATCAGGGCATCGGCCGGCTCCAGGATCGGCTCGATCCGCTCCACGGCGGCGGGTTTCTCGATCTTCGCCATAATGGCGGCGCGCCCCCGCGCGAGCTTCGCGGCCTCGGCTATGTCGTCCTCGCGCTGAACGAAGGAGAGCGCCAGCCAGTCGACGCCAAGCCCCAGCATGAAGTCCAGATCGGCGCGATCTTTCGGCGTCAGCGCGCCGACGGGCAGGACGGTATCCGGCAGGCTGATGCCCTTGCGGCCGGAGAGCGTCCCGCCGACCACCACCTGGGCGGTGATCGTTTCCGGGCTGACCTGAACAACATCGAGGCGCAGCTTGCCGTCATCGAGCAGCAGCCGGTCGCCGGGCGCGACGCTTGCGAAGATTTCGGGGTGGGGCAGCTGGACGCGCTCATCGGTGCCGTGGGTTTGCGACTTGTCGAAGCGGAGTGTCGCGCCATGATGAAGCTCGACGGCCCCTTCCGCGAATTCGCCGATGCGCAGCTTCGGTCCCTGAAGATCGACGAGAATGCCGATTGGCTTCTCGCAGCGCGCCTCCGCCGCCCGGATCGCAGACACGGCGGCCTTCGCCGCCTCGTGCGGCGTGTGGCTCATATTGACGCGGAAGGTGTCGACGCCAGCGGCGATCAGCCGGGCGATGGTTTCCGGGCTGGATGAGGCGGGGCCGAGCGTCGCTACGATCTTGACCCGCCGCGCTGTCATCGCCGGTCTCCGTTAGTCCGCGTCCGTCATGCGGATGGTCCAGTCCGATTCTTCCTGGGTGTCGACCTCGAAAAAGCCGGTTTTCGCATAACCGCGCTCCTCGCAGTCTTGCACGCCCTCGATGGTGAACGCCTTGTCATCCGTGCACATGAAGGCTTCGCCGCTCCATTCGCCGCCGCGATCGTAGTCCACGGCGTGGACATAATAGAACCGGGCGATCAGATCGCCCTTCAGCAGAATTTCGCAGTCCTGCGCGGCGACGTTCCACCAGCCTTCGCTGACCCAGCCGTCGGAACCCTTGTAGCCGATGGCCACGCCGATGCGGCTTGATGTCATGTTGCACAGCTTGAGATCGGCCTTCGCCGCCGGAGCGAATGCCGTGAGCGCCAGCGTAAGCGTGGCGGCGAAAACGGTTCGGCAATTGCGTCTGCGATCGGATGCTCGCTGCGTCATGGGCTCCTCTCGGTTCGGATCGACAAGGCCGGCCGCCGGGACAAACTGACATCAATCCCCCGGCGGCTCGACCAGAATCGTGCGGAAATCATTAACGTTGGTCTGCGTCGGGCCGGAGACGAGCAGATCGCCCAACGCGCGAAAAAACCCTTGTGAGTCGTTATTTTGAAGGAATGTGGCTGCTTCGAGATTGGCGCTGCGGGCGCGCGCCAGAGTGCCCGGGTCGATAATCGCGCCGGCTGGGTCGTCGGCCGCGCCGCTGCCGCCATCCGAACCGTCGGTGTCCGCCGCCAGCGCGTGGATGCCCGGCGCGCCGTCCAGCGCGATGGCCAGCGCCAGCGCGTATTCCTGGTTGGGGCCGCCGCGCCCGTCGCCGCGGATCGTGACGGTCGCCTCGCCGCCTGACAGCAGCGCCACCCGCTCGCTGCGACCTTGCAATTCGCGCGCCATGTCGGCATGGGCTTTCGCCAGATCGCGCGCCTCGCCCTCCAGCGCGTCGCCAAGTATGACGGGCCGGTAGCCGCGCGCGCGGGCTGCCTCGGCCGCGGCCTCAAGCGACTGCGCAGCGGTTGCGGCGAGGGTGTATTCAGCGTTGGCGAAGGCCGCATCGCCGGGTTTGGGCGTCTCGTTCGCCGGGTCGTCGAGCGCGGCGGCGACAGCGGGGCCGGGCGTGATGCCAAAATCCGCCAGTACCTTCCGAGCGTCGGCCAGCGTCGTCGGATCGGGCACGCTCGGGCCGGAACCGATGGCGTTCGGCGCGTCCCCGGGAACATCAGAGATCGCCAGCGTGACGACGCGCGCCGGCGCGGCCCGTGCGGTCAACCGTCCGCCCTTGAACCGCGAGAGGTGCTTGCGCACGCAGTTTATCTGGCTGATCGTCGCGCCGGAGCGCAGCAGCGCCTGGGTCAGCGCGCGCTTGTCGTCCAGCGTCAGGCCCGGAACCGGCGCGGCGCACAGCGCCGACGCCCCGCCCGACAACAGCACCAGCACCAGATCGTCCGCCTCCGCCGATCCAGCGGCTTCAAGCGCCGCCTCCGCGCCGCGCAGGCTGCCGTCATCCGGCACGGGATGTCCCGCCTCGATCAAGCGCGTGTGCGCAAGCGGCACGCCATAGCCATGCCGCGTGACCGCGAGCGCCTCATAGCGACCCCGTGCAATCGCCTCGGCGTAGTGCTCTTCCGCCGCGCGCGACATCGCCGCGGCAGCTTTCCCGCAGGCAATGACGATGATCCGTCCGCCCGGCCAATCTGGAAACAGACCGGGGAGACAGCGGGCGGGTTGCGCGCGCGCCACGGCGGCGTCGAACAGGGCGATCAAATCGGTGCGATGTGGATCTTCAGCCATTGCGCCTGTGATTATCAGCAAACATCTAAAGCACAAGGGTTTGCTTGATAAAAAAGTTCTGTAGGGTAGGGGCTTTTCCTGAAAACGATAAACCCGCGCCGCGCGCGGCGCATCAAACAACCGAAGTCCAAGAATGCTGAAAAAGATGGAGATCGAGCTATCGGACGATTCGTCCGCAGAAAACGCATTTGAGTTCATGCCCGGCGCGCCAGATGCCGGACTGGTCATCACCTGCGATCACGCGACCAATGCTTTCCCGCCCGGTTACGGCACGCTGGGTCTGCCGCCGGAACAACTGGAGCGGCACATCGCCTACGATATCGGCGCGGCGGGGGTGACGCGCCGGCTGGCGGAGCTTCTCGGCGTGCCGGCGGTGCTGTCCCGGTTCTCGCGGCTGTTCATCGACCCCAACCGCGCGATCGACGACCCGACGCTCATCATGCGCATCTCAGACGGCGCAGTGGTGCCGGGCAACGCGCGCATCGATCAGCGCGAGATCGACTACCGGATCAACAATTTCTACCGCCCATACCACGCCGCCATCGACGCCGCGCTGGACGGCGCGATCGCCACGGGCAAGCCGCCGGCGATCTTTTCGATCCACAGCTTCACCGAGGCCTGGCGCGGGCACCCGCGGCCGTGGCACGCGACCGTGCTGTGGGACAAGGACCCGCGCTTCGCCAAGCCGCTGGTCGACGCGCTTCACGCCGAGCCAGGCATCGTCGCCGGCGAGAACGAGCCTTACAGCGGGCGTCTCAAGGGCGACAGCATGTACGAGCACGGCACGCGCCGCGGGCTGCCGCACGCGCTGATCGAAATCCGCCAGGACCTGATACGCGACCCGGCCGGACAGCAGGAATGGGCCGAGCGGCTGGCGCGGATCATCGGGCGCATCCTTCAGACCCGGCGCAACAGCGGGTTGCACCGCATCCACTACTATGGCTCCTTTGCAGATGAGGGGGCGATCCTGCCCCATGTCAGATCGCCACGTGAGGAGGAGCTTATGCGCGAGATCGACCCGAAAACCGCGAACGAGATCGAGGCGGCGGTGTTCCGCCGGCTGGTCAGCCATCTGCGCGAGCGCGCAGACGTGCAGAACATCGACATGATGAACCTGGCCGGCTTCTGCCGGAACTGCCTGTCCAACTGGTACCGCGAGGCGGCGGAGGAGCGCGGCTTCGACCTGTCGAAAGCGGAATCGCGCGAACTTGTCTACGGGATGCCCTATGACGAGTGGAAGGCAAAGTATCAGACCGAGGCGACGCCGGAGCAGCAGGCGCGCTTTCAGGAAGCGCACGGCGACGGCCACTGAGGCTCGTCCACAAGCCCCGCAACGTTCTGGATAACGCGCGGCGGGCGCTTGAGACGGCAGGGGCGGCGGCCTAGCCTGATGACAAAGGCTGAACGGGCGAATCGGTCGCCCACCGCCGCCACCCATCTCCAACTGGAAAACAGGCCGCCCCATGAGCGAACTTCACGACAGCACCCGCCAGCAGCTGCGCGCCATTATCGAACGCATTGAGCGGCTGGAAGAGGAAAAGGCCGCGCTTGCCGCCGACATCCGCGAGGTGTACGCCGAGGCGAAGGGCCACGGTTTCGACACCAAGGCGCTGCGCAAGATCGTGCAGATGCGCAAGAAGGAAGCGCATGAGCGCCAGGAGGAGGAGGCCGTGCTGACGACCTATCTCCACGCGCTCGGTATGCTGGAAGACACGCCGTCCTGGCAGGCTCCCGAGGGCGAAGCGCCGCAGGAGGATGCGGCGTAGCGCCCGTCCGCGCCTGATCGCATAGGCCCATGAAGACGACCCCCTTACAGCCTGCAGCATGACTGCGGGCCTCCCTGAATTTTTATCGACGTTCACGGCATCTGCACCGCGCGGCGTTGCGTTGCGCTCCGGCTTGGTGTCTAGTCCAAAAGGATTGTTTCCGTGCGCGGCAGGCGGTTCGTGCGCCAGCAGCGCTTGACTTTGACGCACAGGGAAGGCGCGCTGGCCAGGAGGCGCGCCGTGGAGCTTGAGCGGTGTCGATCTGGGGCAAAATCGCGGGCGCGGCGACCGGGCTGGCCATCGGCGGGCCGATCGGCGCGCTATTGGGCGGACTGGCCGGGCATTACGCGATCGACCGCGAGAACGACGAAGCCGCCGATATCCATGAGCGAGAGGTCGCGTTCTCTATGGGGGTGATCGCCCTCGGCGCCAAGATGGCCAAGGCTGACGGCGTGGTCACGAAAGATGAGGTTTCGGCCTTCAAAGACGTCTTCAAGGTGCCGGACAGCGAACTGAAGAACGTCGCCCGGCTGTTCAATCTCGCCAAGAAGGATGTCGCCGGCTACGACTCCTATGCGAAGCAGCTCGCCCGCATGTTCCGGGACGACCGCGAGACACTGAAGGCCGTCCTCGACGGGCTATTCCATATCGCGAAGGCGGACGAGGTCCTGCACCCGAACGAAGAACAGTATCTCGCATCGGTCGCGCGCATCTTCGGGTTTTCCGACACCGAGTTCGCCTATATCCGCGCCCGGCACGTCGAGGCCAAGGAGCGCAGCCCGTATGATGTGCTGGAGGTCGACCCGTCCATCAGCGACGCGGAGCTGAAAAAGCGCTACCGCGAGCTGGTGCGGGAGAACCACCCCGACCGGCTGATGGCGCGCGGCGTGCCCGAAGAGTTCGTCGAGATCGCCAACAACAAGATTGCGGCGATCAACCAGGCCTATGACGAGATCGCCAAAGAGCGCGGGCTTTAAGGGCGGTGGAGCGCAGACGGGTGTTGCGCAGGATCGCGATATTGGCAGGCGGCGCGACGCTGGCGGGCGGGATGTATCGCTGGTTGTGGCCCGGCCTTGGCGGGCCGCTGCGCGAACCTGAGACGCCGCTGGCCAGCCGGGTCATCCCCTCGCCGAATTACGGCGCGCGGCGCGGGTGGAAGCGGCCGGACATGATCCTACTGCACTACACCGGAATGGGAACTGCCGAAGCAGCAGCGCGTTGGCTGGCGAACCCGGAATCGAAGGTGTCAACGCATTACCTTATCGAGGAGGACGGCGCGATCACTCAGATGGTGTCGGAGCGGCACCGCGCCTGGCACGCCGGCGCGTCCTACTGGGCAGGCGAGCGCGACATCAACAGCGTTTCCATCGGCATCGAAATCCACAACCACGGGCATGAAGCGCCCGACGGGCTGCCGCCTTATCCACGCGCGCAAATGGAAGCCGTGGCCGCGCTGTGCCGGGACATTGCCGCGCGCTGGTCGGTGCCGCCGGAGCGCGTAATGGGGCATTCCGACGTTGCGCCGGGGCGCAAAGTCGATCCGGGCGAGCATTTCGACTGGCAATGGCTGGCGGATCAGGGCGTTGGCGTGTGGGCGCCGCCCGCGCCGGTCGGCGAAGGAGCAGATGCCGCGGCTGAAGGCGTCGCCGAGATCAAGGCCCGGCTGGCGCGGGTCGGATATGGTGTGACGCCGGGGCCGCACCTCGACGCGCATACCGAGGCGGTCATCGCCGCGTTCCAGCGGCGCTTCCGGCCAGCGCGGGTCGATGGCCGCGCCGATGCTTCCACGCGCGAAACGCTCGATCGGCTGCTTGCTGCGCTGGAAGACAAGGCGATCAGCTAGCCAGCCCCACCATCGCGCGAATGTCCGCGGGCGTCGCGCCTTGCGCACGCAGGGCCGCGAGGCTCAGATCGCCCGCGGTTTTCGACAGCTTGCGCCCGCTCTCATCCAGAATCAGCCGGTGATGGTGATAGGCTGGCGTGGGCAGACTAAGCAGGCGCTGCAGCAGCACATGCAGGTCCGTCGCCGCCTCCAGGTCAGTGCCGCGGATGATGTGGGTGATGCCCTGCAGCGCATCGTCGATCACGTTCGCGAGGTGATAGCTGGTCGGCGTATCCTTGCGCACAATGACAGCATCGCCCCACCGCTCCGGCCGCGCTCGGCATTCGCGCGCGCCGCCGTCCAGATCGAAAACGCGATAGGTGAGCGACGTGCGGTCCACCGCGTCGAGCGCCCGCGCCATATCGAGCCGCAGCGCATAAGGCCGCCCCTCGGCCATCAGCCGCGCGACCGTCTCCGGGGCGGCGTCGCGGTGAAGACCGGGATAGAGCGGCGCGCCGTCCGGGTCGTGGGCCGGCGCCTCGCTTCGGGCGACCGCCGCGGCGATCTCCTTGCGGCTGGCGAAACAGGGATAGAGCAGGCCGCGCTTGCGCAGGCCCTCCGCCGCCTCCCTGTATGTCGCGAAATGCTCGGACTGCCGCCGCACAGGCGTCTCCCACGATAGCCCAAGCCAGGCCAGATCGTCGTGGATCGCCTGCTCGTAATCCCGCGTGCAGCGCGCGGCGTCGATGTCATCAATGCGCAGCAGAAAGCGCGCGCCCATCGCCCGTGCGGCGTCATGCGCCAGCAGCGCGGAATACGCATGGCCCAGATGCAGCCGGCCGTTCGGGCTGGGCGCGAAGCGGATCGCAGGGCGCGCCGGCTCGGTCGTGCTCATCAGGCGTTGGCGGCCTGTCCGGTCGACTCGTCCAGATACGGTCCGATCACTTCATCGATCAACTCGTCGAGCTTGTCCTCGA
Source organism: uncultured Hyphomicrobiaceae bacterium (assembly GCA_964540795.1). GTDB lineage: Bacteria > Pseudomonadota > Alphaproteobacteria > Rhizobiales > Rhodomicrobiaceae > Dichotomicrobium. Next base: position 186,800 of record CAZINX010000001.1, read on the forward strand.
AGAAGTGGTTGGCGCCGTGGACCACCTCATGCGTGATCGAGATGCCCTTCTGGCTTTTCAGCTTGCTGACGAGGCTGCGCACGGCTTCCGGCGGAGCAACGCGGTCCATGTCGCCGTTGACGATCAGCCCGGAGGAGGGGCAGGGCGCGAGGAAGCTGAAATCGTACAGGTTCGCCGGCGGCGCGACCGAGATGAAGCCGGAAATTTCCGGCCGGCGCATCAGGAGCTGCATGGCGATCCACGCGCCGAATGATACGCCCGCGATCCAGCAGGTGCGCGCATCGGGGTTGTAGACCTGCAACCAGTCGAGCGCCGTCGCGGCATCCGAGAGCTCGCCCGGACCGTTGTCGAACAGGCCCTGACTGCGCCCCACGCCCCGGAAGTTGATGCGCAGCACCGAAAAGCCGCGCCGGGCGAAGGCGTAATACAGGTGATAGACGATGGGGTTGTTCATCGTCCCGCCGAATTGCGGGTGCGGGTGCAGGATCAGCGCGACTGGCGAATCGGCGGCCGGCTCGTGATGATAGCGGCCTTCGAGACGCCCGGCTGGACCATTGATGATGACTTCAGGCATGGGTGACCGTTCTTTTCCAGGCGGTTTTTGTGCGGAGCAACGTCCATCGGGCGGCGCAAGCGCTTCGCGCGGCGACATTTTTCCCGCTTGTGGCCACGCTTCTTGCCAACGGCGAACCGTGCGCCAAGATACTTGACTGCTCCACTCAGATAATTTATCTAACGGTTTAGAACGTTTCAAAACACTCGATTTTCTTGTACCGTGTCAGGGCGCGCGCTGCGTGTGTAGCATGATGACGTCAGGAATTTGAATTGTTATGTCGCAGCAAACCGGCTGTCCTCTTTATGAAATTACCGGGCGCTGCGTTTCAACGGGAGGCTTCGGGCCATGCAGCTCAGCACCAAAGGGCGTTACGCCGTGATGGCGATGGTCGATCTGGCGTCTCGATCATCGGACAGTCCCGTCCGCCTGGCCTCGATTGCGGAAAAGCAGCAGATTTCATTGGCTTATCTGGAGCAGCTATTCACCAAGCTGCGCCGCGCCGGACTTGTGATTTCGGCGCGCGGGCCCGGCGGCGGGTATCGGCTCTCGCGCGGGCCGGAGGCGATCTTCGTGTCCGAGATTATGAATGCGGTGGATGAGCCGATCAAGATGACCCGCTGCATGAGCGGCAGCGAAATCGCCTGCATCGGCAACAAGGGGCGCTGCCTGACGCACGATCTCTGGCGCGCGCTTGGCGATCACATTCTGCTGTTTCTGCAGACGGTGACGCTGCGCGACGTACTGGAAGGCGATCTGGTGCTCAAGGACAGCGTGTTCTCGCCCGCGATGGAGGCTTGCGCAAAGTTTGAAGGGGCGACGGCGGAATGATGCGAGCGCGCTGCTACTTCGATCACAATGCCTCCTCGCCGCTGCGGCCGGAAGCGCGCGATGCAATGCTGCGCGCGTTCGACCTGAACGGTAATGCCTCGTCGGTGCATGGGGAGGGGCGCGCGGCGCGGGCGGCGATCGAGGATGGGCGCGAAAAGCTGGCGCGGCTGGTCGGTGCGGACACGTCGCAAATCGTGTTTACGAGCGGCGGCACCGAGTCGAACGTGCTGGCGCTCGCGCCGGAGTGGCTCAGCAAACTGCCGGGCTATGCGCCGGAGAAAGCGCGGCTGTTCACCTCCGCGATCGAGCATCCGTCGGTCTATCGGGGCGGCGGTTTTGATCCTGCGCGGATCACGCGTCTGCCGGTGACGGCGGACGGTCTGGTCGATCTTGAGGCCGTTCGCGCACTGATCGAAGCGGCGGAGGCGCCCTTCATGGTCTCCGTGATGAGCGCGAATAACGAGACTGGCGCGATCCAGCCCGTCGCTGCGCTCGGCGAGATGGTGCGCGAGGCCGGCGGCGTGCTGCACTGCGATGCCGTGCAGTCAGCGGGCCGCGTGCCGGTCGATGTGAACGCGCTGGGGGCCGATCTGGTGAGCGTCTCCGCGCACAAGTTCGGCGGGCCGAAAGGCGTGGGCGCGCTGATCGTCGTGCGCGACGCGTTGCACAACCCCGCCCCGGTCATGCATGGCGGCGGGCAGGAGCGCGGCCGGCGCGCTGGTACGGAAAATGTAGCGGCGATTGCCGGCATGGGCGCGGCGGCGGAGGCCGTGACGGCCGAATTCGCAACGGGCAGCGGGATCGCGGCGGTTCAGCCGCTGCGCGACCGGCTGGAAAGCGAACTCAAGCGCATCGCCCCGGACGCCTGGATTGCTGCGAGTCATGCGCCGCGCCTGCCGAACACGACCTGCCTTGCGGTGCCCGGTCTGCACGGCGAGACGCTCGTCATCGCAATGGACCTGGAAGGCATCGCGGTGAGCGCGGGTTCGGCCTGCTCCTCGGGCAAGGTGGAGCGCAGCCACGTGCTCGATGCGATGGGCCTGGACAATGAAACCGCCTCCGGCGCTATCCGTATCAGCCTCGGATGGTCCTCGAATGAGGGCGAACTGGAGCGGTTCCTGAGCGCCTGGCAGGCGATTTACGAACGGCGAAGACAGCCATCGGCGGCGGCTTGAGGGCCGTCGCGGACGAGAAGCGGACCGCGCGCGAGGCCGGTTCAGGATAGACAAGAGCAACGACGGGAGTAACAGACGTGGCCGATCTCGACACTATCGAACGCGTTAAGGACATCGACGTCGACAAGTACAAGTACGGCTTCACGACCGACATCGAGTCCGTCAAGGCCCCGAAGGGTCTGAGCGAGGACATCATCCGGTTCATCTCCGAAAAGAAGAATGAGCCGGCGTGGATGCTGGAATGGCGTCTGGACGCCTATCAGCGCTGGCTGACCATGAAGGAGCCGACCTGGGCGAAGGTGGAGTATCCGCCTATCGACTTCCAGGACATCTACTACTATTCCGCGCCGAAGTCGATGGACGGGCCGGCGAGCCTCGACGAGGTCGATCCGGAGCTTCTGCGCACCTATGAAAAGCTCGGCATTCCGCTCAAGGAGCAGGAGATTCTCGCGGGCGTGCGCAAGGCCGACGAGCCGAGCCAGCTTGAGGAAGACAGCGGCTATCAGTCGAGCAATGTCGCGATTGACGCGGTGTTCGACAGCGTGTCCGTCGTCACGACCTTCAAGAAGGAACTGGCCAAGGCCGGGGTGATCTTCTGCTCGATCTCCGAGGCGATGCGCGATTATCCCGATTTGGTCCAGAAGTATCTGGGCACGGTGGTGCCGAAGTCGGACAACTACTTCGCCGCGCTGAACTCGGCGGTGTTCACTGATGGCTCGTTCGTCTACGTGCCCGAAGGCGTGCGCTGTCCGATGGAGCTGAGCACCTACTTCCGCATCAACGAGAAAGACACCGGCCAGTTCGAGCGCACGCTCATCATCGCCGACAAGGGCGCTTATGTCAGCTATCTGGAGGGCTGCACCGCGCCGATGCGCGACGAAAATCAGCTTCACGCCGCCGTAGTCGAGTTGATCGCGCTTGACGATGCGGAGATCAAGTACTCGACCGTGCAGAACTGGTATCCGGGCGACAAGGACGGCAAGGGCGGCGTCTACAACTTCGTGACCAAGCGCGGCGACTGCCGTGGCGACAACTCGAAGATTTCCTGGACGCAGGTTGAGACCGGCTCCGCGATCACCTGGAAGTATCCCAGCTGCATTCTGCGCGGTGATGGTTCGCGCGGCGAGTTCTACTCCATCGCGATCTCGAACGGCCGCCAGCAGATCGACTCAGGCACCAAGATGATCCACCTTGGCAAGAATACCTCCAGCCGGATCGTCTCGAAAGGCATCGCCGCCGGGCGCTCCGACAACACCTATCGCGGTCTGGTCTCGGCGCACCGCAAGGCGCGCGGCGCGCGCAATTTCACGCAGTGCGACAGCCTGCTGATCGGCGACACCTGCGGCGCGCACACGGTGCCCTACATCGAGGCGAAGAACCCGACGGCGCAGTTCGAGCACGAGGCGACGACCTCGAAGATCTCTGATGACCAGCTGTTCTACGCGTTGCAGCGCGGTCTGTCGGAGGAAGAGGCGGTCGCGCTGATCGTCAACGGCTTCGTGCGCGATGTCATCCAGCAACTGCCGATGGAGTTCATGGCTGAGACGCAGCGCCTGATCGGCATCAGCCTGGAAGGCAGCGTGGGCTAGCAGTTTCACGTCATGCCCGGACTTGATCCGGGCATCCAGCCGCGGTCGCTCTGGATAGCGGGGATGCGTGTTGGATTGCCGGGACAAGCCCGGCAATGACGAAACCGGATAGACGGGAAACAAGGAAGAACGACGAGAATGCTTGAGATCAAGAACCTGCACGTAAAGATCGCCGAGGAGGACGCGGAGATTATCCGCGGCCTCGACCTCACCGTGCCGAAGGGGCAGGTCCACGCGATCATGGGGCCGAACGGCTCGGGCAAGTCCACGCTGGCCTATGTGCTGGCCGGCAAGGAGGACTACGAGGTCACCGAAGGCTCGATCCGCTGGAACGGCGAGGACCTGCTGGAAATGGAGCCGGACGAGCGCGCCCGCGCCGGCGTGTTCCTGGCGTTCCAGTATCCGCTGGAGATTCCCGGCGTCGGCTCGATGACCTTCCTGCGCACGGCCGTCAACGCGCACCGCAAGGCGCGCGGTGAAGCGGAGATGAGCACGCCGGACTTCATGAAGCTGGTGCGCGAGAAAGCGAGCGATCTTGGCATCTCGAACGACATGCTGAAGCGGCCAGTGAATTCCGGTTTCTCCGGGGGCGAGAAGAAGCGCTTCGAAATTCTGCAGATGTCTTTGCTGGAGCCGGGCCTGTGCGTGCTGGACGAGACCGATTCCGGCCTCGACATCGACGCCGTTCGGATCGTCTCGGAAGGCGTGAACAAGCTGCGCGACCCGAACCGGGCGATCCTTGCGATCACGCACTACCAGCGCCTGCTCGATTACATCGTGCCGGATCATGTGCATGTGCTCATAAACGGGCGGATCGCGCGCTCCGGCGACAAGACCCTTGCGCTGGAGCTGGAGAAGTCCGGCTACGCCGCTTACGGGGAACAGGCCGCGTAATGGAGCCAGCGATGAACATCGAAACGCCGGTGCGCGTGACAGACGATCATTCGCCGGCCGAGGCCGAACTCCTGCGATCGTTCGAGCAGGGTATCGAACACGAGAGCGATGCGCGGCTGCGCGGGCTGCGTGAACAGGCGATCGCGGCGTTCGCCCGCAGCGGGCTGCCGCACCGGCGCGTGGAGGAGTGGAAATACACCGATCTGCGCGCGCGGATGCGCGAGGCCTTTGCGCCCGCGCCGAAGACCGCAGGCATCAGCGATGCCGAGCTGGAGCGCGCACTCGGGCATTTCGCCGCGCTCGACGCGCATGTTGTGGTGTTCGTCAACGGTTATCATCTGCCGATACAAGCCGTGGACGCGCCGAACGTTCAGGTGATGAGCATAAATCAGGCGCTGGAGGTCGCGCCGGAATGGTTCGGCAGCGCCTTCGGCGCGGTGAACCCGCAAGAGGGCGAGACGGTCGCCAACCTGGCCACGGCGTTCATGACCGACGGCGCGGTGATCCGCATCACGGCCCCGGCGAACGGCGCGGCCGCCAAGCCGGTTCATCTGGTGAATGTCGCCACGGGCGATCAGCCGGGCCGGATAGCGACGCGCAATCTGATCCGCGTGGATAAGGGCGCCGAGGCCACGATCGTCGAGCAGTACGCCAGCCTGGGCGAGACGCCGTTCCATACCTTCACGATGACCGAACTGATCGCCGATGAGGGCGCGAAAATCGAGCATTTGAAGGTGCAGGACGAGAACGCTGCCTCGACCCATCTGGCAAGCTGGAACCTGCGGCTGGAAGCCGGGGCGAATTATCGCGCCACGCATCTCAACGTGGGCGGCGAACTGACGCGCAACCAGGTGTTCCTGCGCTACGCCGGCGAGGGGGCTTCGGCGGCCGTCAACGGCGTGTGCCTCGGGCGGGGCGCGCAGCACTTCGACACCACCATGCTGATCGAGCACGCCGTGCCGGAATGCGTGAGCCGCGAGCTTGTGAAATCCGTACTGGACGACAAGGCGCGTTCGGTGTTTCAGGCCAAGGTGCATGTCCACCCCGGCGCGCAGAAGACCGACGGCAAGCAGATGGCGAATGCGCTGCTGCTCTCGGACGAGGCGGAGTTCGACTCCAAGCCGGAGCTTGAGATCTACGCCGATGACGTCGTGTGCGGTCACGGCTCGACCTCTGGGCAACTCGACGAGGAGGCGATGTTCTATCTGCTGGCGCGCGGCATTCCGCAGGCGGAAGCCCGGGCGCTGCTGATCGCCGCCTTCGTCGACGAGGTCTTCGATGACATCGGGCATGAGGCGCTGAAGGAGGCGCTGACGGCCCGCACGGCGGATTGGCTTCGTCATTCCGTTGATGCAAGCGCATAACAGTTAGGAAAGCCGATTTGATGGACCAGGCGCATACCCTGCCGACAGACGAGGCAACGCCCGAGGCGGCCGGGCCGATCGATCCGCTGAAGATCCGGGAGGAATTCCCGATTCTCTCGCGGGACGTATACGGCAAGCCTCTGGTGTATCTGGACAACGCCGCCTCGGCGCAAAAGCCCAGGGCGGTGCTGGACGCTCTTGAGCGCGTCTACACGCAGGAATACGCCAACGTCCATCGCGGCTTGCATTTCCTCAGCAACACGGCGACCGATGCCTATGAGAATGCGCGGGGCATCACGGCGAAGTTCCTGAACGCGCCGTCGAGCAACGAGATCATCTTCACCTCGAACGCCACTGCGGCGATCAACCTTGTCGCGCAATCCTTCGGCGGAATGCGCATCGGCGAGGGCGACGAGATCGTGCTCACCATCATGGAACACCACTCGAACATCGTGCCGTGGCACTACCACCGTGAGCGCAACGGTGCGAAGCTGACCTGGGTGCCGGTCGGTGATGACGGCTCCTTCAGCCTGGACGCTTTCGAGAGGGCGCTGACCCCGCGCACAAAGATGGTCGCCATCACGCATATGTCGAACGTGCTCGGCACCATCCTCCCCGTTAAGGAGGTCACGCGCATCGCGCATGAGCGCGGCATTCCGGTACTCGTGGACGGCAGCCAGGGCGCGGTGCATCTGCCGGTCGACGTTCAGGACATCGGCTGCGATTTCTACGTCTTCACCGGCCATAAGGTCTACGGACCGTCCGGCGTCGGCGTACTCTATGGCAAGCGCGAGCATCTTGAGGCGATGCCTCCATTCATGGGCGGCGGCGAGATGATCGAATCGGTGGCGACGGACACGATCACCTACGGCGCGCCGCCCTACAAGTTCGAGGCGGGCACGCCGCCCATCGCGCAGGTCATCGGGCTGGGCGCGGCACTGGACTATATGATGGCGTTGGGGCGCGAGCGCATCGCTGCGCATGAGGCAAAACTCCGCGACTATGCGCATGAGCGGCTGCGGGCGATCAACTCACTGCGGATCATCGGTGACGCGCCGGGCAAGGGCGCGATCGTTTCCTTCGACATGAAGGATGCGCACGCGCACGATATGGCGACCATCATGGACCGCTCGGGCGTGGCGGTGCGCGCAGGGCATCACTGCGCCGAGCCGCTGATGGCGCGCTTCGGCGTGAACGCGACGTGCAGGGCTTCGTTCGCGGTCTACAACACGATGGAAGAGGTTGACGCGCTGGCCGAGGCGATCACGCGCGCGCAGACGTTTTTCGCGTAAGGGAGAAAAGACAATGACCGAGTGGACACGCGAAACCCCGGAGATGGACGCCAAGCAGGCAGGCGAAGCGGGCGCGCCTACCACAGAAGCAGAAGCGCCCGCCGAAAGCGCAGGCGAGCAGGGCTCCGCGATCCCGCAGGAGGAGCTTGAGCGCATGAGCGGCGACATCATCGCGGCCCTCAAGAGCGTCTATGATCCGGAAATTCCGGTGGACATTTACGAGCTTGGCCTGATCTACCGGGTCGAGATCGAGGACGACCGCATGGTCAAGGTGCTCATGACGCTGACCGCGCCGGGCTGCCCCGTGGCGGGCGAAATGCCGGTCTGGGTGGAGAACGCCGTGAGCGCGGTGCCCGGCGTCAGCGGCGCCAAGGTTGATCTGACCTTTGACCCGCCCTGGGACATGACCCGCATGTCCGAAGAAGCGCAGATGATGCTCGGCATGATGTGAGCCCTGGCGGCTTCGATCGTGATCGGGCGCGGGTTGGCAACGCCGTCATGTTATCCCATACTGACTGGGAAATGTGACCAAGCGAACGGACGTGACACATGGCAAGCGCGACACCTCTTAAAGTCATGAGCCTCACCGACGCGGCGGCTGAGCGCCTGTCGGCGATCATCGAAGCCAGCGACAGTCCCGTGGCCGGCGTGCGCGTCGGCCTGAAGAAGGGCGGCTGCGCGGGCATGGAATACACCATGGACTACGCCGCCGAGATCGGCCCGATGGACGAGGTCATCGAAGAGAAAGGCGTCAAGCTGCTGATCGAACCGCAGGCAGTACTGTTTCTGCTCGGCACCCAGATGGATTATCAGGAGAGCAAGCTGTCGTCGGGCTTCGTCTTTAACAACCCGAATCAGACGAGCGCGTGCGGCTGCGGCGAATCCGTCGAGATCCAGCCGGCCGGGAAAGCGGAAGCCGCCGAGGGCGCGGACAGCCGCTAGTCCTGCTGGCAGGTTGCGATCTGAAGCCGCGCCGGTCCACGAGGCCGGCGCTTTTCTTTGCGCGGCGCAAACAGCAACCGAAAAGGCGGAGACCCCGAGGGTCCCCGCCCCATATGCATGATCGCCGCAGCGCGGACTAGTTGACCTGACCGGCCTGCGCCTCGATCGTCTTTTGCGACGCGCCGTTCGCGCCCGCGATCTCGATCTTGCGCGGCTTCATCGCGTCAGGCAGCTCGCGCCGCAGGTCGATGTGCAGAAGGCCGTTTTCGAGCTTTGCGCCGCTGACCTCGACATGCTCGGCCAGCCGGAAGCGGCGCTCGAAATTGCGCGAGGCGATGCCGCGATGGAGAAACACCGTCCCGGAGTCCTCCTGTTCCTTCTCCGGCCTCGCGCCGGTGACGCGGAGCATTCCCTCGCGCACCTCGATCTCCAGATCGGCTTGCGAGAAGCCGGCCACCGCCATCGTGATGCGGTAGTTGTTCTCGTCCACGCGCTCTATGTTATAGGGTGGGTAACCGTTGTCCGTGTCGGCCGCCGCCAGTTGCTCCAGAATGGACGCAACGTGGTCGAAGCCGACAGTCGACTTGTACAGGGGGGTCAGATCGAATCGCCTCATGACATATCCTCCTTGTGAGCGACATGTGTTTCCACTGCTTTGCAGCCAGTCGAAAAGGCATACCCATGTCTGGCGTATGCACCCAAGACGTAAGTTCGAGGCGCGCGGCGTCAAGACCTCCAGCCAGGATGAACCGCGGCTGAAAACGGCATTGGCCGAGCGTTCAGGCTCCATGCGCCAAGCTCCGGGCATGATGAGGCATAATGCATGGGGTTGGATGCTGGGGCGCTTGGCGGCGCTCCTTGCGGTCGCCTCGGTGATCGCGCTTGCGCCCGGAGCTTGTGCGCAAACCGGCGCGACGGGACAAGCGATCGAAGCGCGCGGCGTCGCTTACACCATTGCGCAGCATCGGTCCGGCTTGCGGCAGCCACGGCTGCGGCGCGACCGGCCTGTCAATGAACGGCGGCGTTTGCAGCGCCCCCCAGACGCATTCCGCGGCCTGATGACCCCTGGCTTTGGCGCGCGCGGGGATTGTCTGAGGCCGCGCCAGATACGCCGCAGCCTGAAGCGTCAAGGGTGGTGGGATTTCCACGATCTGCGCAGGGCCGGCGACGATTTCGTTGTGCGGGCGCGCCGACCGAATGGCGCTGTTTACCAACTCACGATAGAAGGATGTCGCGGCCGGGTTCTGGAAGCGCGGCCGCTCAACGGCGACGGGGGCCAACGCCTCTGGGCGCGCTGACGGACTGCCGAACGGGGGAGCCGCGATGCTGACATTTGCCGGGCCGATGCCCATGACGGATCGCACTGCGGAGGAGGTCCTGATCTCGACGCCGCGCAATCCGGTGCCCGGCGGGGTGACGGCAGGCCATTTCTTCGCCAGCGACGGCGCGCGCATCCGCTTCGCCTGGTGGGGGCCGACAGGGCTGAACAAGCTCGGCACCGTCTGCATTGTGATGGGCCGGGCGGAATTCATCGAGAAGTATTTCGAGGTCGTGTCCGATCTGCGCCGGCGCGGCTTCGCAGTTGCGATCATGGATCATCGCGGGCAGGGCGGATCGAGCCGGCCGCTGGCCAATCCGCGCAAGGGGCATGTCGACGATTTCGGGCAGTACGACGCCGATCTTGAGCAGTTCATGGCCGAGATCGTCCTGCCGGATTGCCCGGCGCCGTATTACGCGTTGGCGCATTCGATGGGCGCGAATATCCTGCTGCGCGCGACCCGCTCGCGGATGTGCTGGTTCGACCGCATTATTCTTACCGCGCCGCTCATCTCCCTCGACCTGCGTCACGCGCGGGTTGTCGCGCCGCCGCGCATGGCGGAGATGCTGACTCTCTGCGGGTTGGGCACAATGCATGTGCCCGGCGGCAATAGCCTCGCGATGGACGAGATGCCATTCGATGGCAACCCGCTGACAAGCGATCCGCAGCGCTATGCGCGCACCCAGGAGGTGTTGCGCGCCGCGCCGGAGCTTGCGGTCGGCTCTCCGACGATCGGCTGGTTTCACGCCGCGAGCCAGGCGATGGCGCTGTTGAGCAGCCAGGCTTTTCCGCACTCGGTGAAAGTGCCGGCGCTCATCGTTGCGTCGGGCAACGATCCGATCATATCGCTGAGGGGGATCGAGGGCTTTACGAGCCGGCTGCGCATGGGCGCGCATGTCCTGATCCCGGGGGCGCGGCACGAAGTGCTTCAGGAGCGCAATGGCCTGCGCGATCAGTTCTGGGCCGCGTTCGACGCCTATATACCCGGCGCGCGGCCGAGCCGGGCGGAGCAGCTCCTGGGGCTGTGAGCCGCCGGATTACTCCAGGTCCATCTCCAGGATGGCCATCTGGAACTGGTAGGACAGATCCTCGTCATCATCGTCGCGGTAAAGCACGCCGATGAATTCCCCGCCGATATAAACCTCCGCCGAGTCGTCCTGCTTCTTGCGCTGACGCACCTCAAGCTCGGGCAGCTCGAATTTCCGCTGCAAATAGCTTTGCAGGCGCGTGATTTCTTCGCGCTTCATGTCATTGTCCCTGTCAGTGTTGGATTTCGCCCGCGCTCAAATGCGCCCCGCGGAGCGCCTTCATCGCTACAGACGCCGCCGGGCGAGGTCAAGCCGCGCGCAGGCTTATTCCTCCGCCGGCTCTTCGGGTTCCGAGCCGATGGAGCCGAACAGCTGGTTCATCGCGCGGGCCGGTTCGGGGCAGCCGGCCAGGCCCACCACCTTGGCGGGCACCCCGGCGACGGTGACGCGCGCGTCCACATCGCGCAAGACCACGCTGCCCGCGGCGATCCGCGCGCAGTCGCCGACCGAAATATTGCCGAGAATCTTGGCGCCCGCGCCGATCATCACCCCGCAGCCGATTTTCGGATGGCGGTCGCCGCCTTCCTTGCCGCTGCCGCCCAGCGTGACCGCGTGCAGGATGGAGGTCTGGTCGCCGACCACGGCGGTTTCGCCGACCACAAGGCCGGTGGCGTGGTCGAGCATGATCCCGCGCCCGATCCGCGCGTTGGGATGAATGTCGGTGCCGAACACGCGCGAGGACTGGCTCTGCAGATAGAGCGCGAAGTCGCGCCGGCCCGCGCGCCAGAGCGCATGGGCGAAGCGGTAGCTCTGCAGGGCGTGAAAGCCCTTGAAGTACAGGATCGGCTCGATCGCCCGGTGGCAGGCCGGGTCACGGTCCACGACCGCCGCCAGATCCGCGCGGAACATCTCGCCCAGCTCGGGCTGGTCGTCCAGAACCTGCGTGAGGGTCTGGCGGATCAATCCGCTCGGCAGATCCACCTGGTCCAGTCTCTGCGCAAGCCGGAACAAAACGGCCTCCTCCAGGCTCGTCTGGTTCAGGATCGTCGTCGAGACGAACCCCGCCAGCGCCGGCTCATCGGCGACGATGGCCTCGGCCTGGCGGCGCACCTCGCTCCAGACCGGGTCGCACGGCTTCACGGCGGCAGAGCGCCGATCGGGATGGGACTGGCTCATGGGTGACCCCTTGATTGCCTTACATTGCCGCTAAGATAGCCAATCGGCTGCCGAAGCGAAAGGCGCCTCAGCGTGAGACAGCATGAAGAAACCGGCCCGAGGAGGGCCGGTTCCAGATTTGCCGCAATCATTTCGATTGGGAAAACGCTTTACGATCAATGCCTCAACTCGGAGGATGAAGATATTTCGCCTTCCGGATGAGGTCGATGTCGTGGAGAGAGGCCAGCCGACGCCGAATGACGTGATCCTCAAGATGCTCTGAAACACGCCCGTCCAGTGTTTTCAGCAGATTGTTTCGCATCGGTCTCTCCATCTGTGCGATGCCGCAGCAGAACAGGGCGTTGCCCGCACCGTTACGGCACATCTGCGGAACGCCTGGAGCGCTCCGCCCCCTCTCAGGCCGGCGGCCGATTGCCGAACGCTTGCTGATGCCTGAAGCAGCATCGCCCCGCATACAGCCGGACAAAGCGTCACCGACCTGTCTTTCCGACGCCGGTCAGACCTGCGCCGGAAACCCGATGGAGTGGAAAGCGTATGCGGGCCTTTTGCCCGGCGCAGTGCGCCACGCTTTCGTCATGATTGGGAGATTAGCGCGATTCGCGATCTGTGGATACCGTGGGGAAAAGCGGCGTTCAGGCGGCCGCACGCTCGCGCAGATGGGCAAAGGCGGCGGCGGTTTCCGCCGGGGCGAGGATGTGGACGGGCGCGTGATCCTCGCTGACCAAAAGCGGTAGTGCGCCAAAGCGTTCGCCGTCGGTTTGAACCGGCACGGGCCGATCCGCGCTCAACTGCGCGCGGCGGAAGCGCACGAAACGCAGATGCGGGGCGCGCTTGGCCTGCCCGGCCCCGATCATGAGAATATTGAGGATGAGGCTGAAGGGGTCCCGCGCTATGCACAGCACCGCTGTGAGGCCCGGCGCGAACAGATGGCTGTCGGGCGAGAGCCGGAAGCCGCCAGCATAGCTGCGCGCCTTGCACAGAACCACCCATCGCGCCTCGTGCGGCGTGCCGTCAAGGACGGCGCGGATCATGGGCGGACGGCGAAAGATTGCGCGCACCACCGGCCAGACATAGGCGAGTTTGCCGATCCAGCGCTTGGCGCGCATGTTGAGCCCTGAGACCGCCTCGGCATCCAGCCCCGTGCCGGCCATCAGGAAAAACGGGGTATCGTCGGCAAGAGCCCCAACGACCGGCACGGCAACACCGTCCAGCAGATAACGTGCGATGGCGTGGGGTTTGCGCGCCAGCCCGATTTCGCTGGCCATGACGTTGCCCGTCCCGAGCGGGAGGATGCCCACGGGTGTCTCAGAGCCGCGCAGCGCGGCGGCGACACCGCGGATGGTGCCATCTCCGCCGGCGGCGACAACCACATCGTATCGGCCTGTCCGGGCAGCCTCGCTCGCGATCTCGCGTCCGTGGTCTTCGCACAGCGCGTTTACCACCGTCGCCTCGGCCCCAGCCTGCTCAAGCGCGACCACGACGCCGCGCAAAAGTCCGCGCCGGCCTGATCCCGCGTTGGGGTTGTGGACGATCAGAAACCGCTTGCGCACTCTGGCTTATCCGTAATCGGGCTATCCTTATTCGGCCGGCGCCTCGGCCATCTGCGCGGATTTCTGTACGGCCTTCTGGACCTTCTCGAACGCACGCACCTCGATCTGGCGGATACGCTCGCGGCTGACGCCGAACTCGTGCGACAACTCCTCCAGCGTGAGCGGGTTGTCCGACAGACGCCGGGCCGTGAAAATCCGGCGCTCGCGCTCGTTTAGCGTCTCCAGCGCCTCCTGGAGATAGCTGCGGCGCTGTTCCAGCTCTTCCCGGTCGGCCAGCGCGGCCTCCTGGCCGATCTCTTCCTCATCAATCAGCCAGTCCTGCCATTCGCCGCTCTCAGCGTCGGCGCGCAGCGGCGCATTGAGCGAGCTGTCGCCGGAGAGCCGACGGTTCATCGAGATCACGTCCTCTTCCGAGACGGACAGCCGATCCGAGATCTGGCGGACGTGCTCGGGCCGCAGGTCGCCCTCGTCATAGGCTTCGAGCTGTCCCTTCATCTTGCGCAGATTGAAGAACAGCTTCTTCTGGCTCGCTGTGGTGCCCATCTTCACCAGAGACCACGACCGCAGGATGTATTCCTGAATCGAGGCGCGGATCCACCACATGGCGTAGGTCGCCAGACGGAAGCCGCGCTCCGGGTCGAAACGCTTGACGGCCTGCATCAGGCCGACATTGCCCTCCGACACGACCTCGCCGATGGGCAGTCCATACCCGCGATAGCCCATTGCGATACGCGCGACCAGTCGCAGATGCGATGTCACGAGTTTATGCGCAGCTTCTGTGTCCTCATGCTCCTTCCAACGCTTGGCGAGCATGTATTCTTCTTCGGGCTCCAGCATCGGAAACTTGCGGATCTCGTCGAGATAACGACTGAGACCGCCGCTGCCGGCCACTGTCGGGAGATTGTTCATACCTTGTTCCTGTTTCATTACTGCCACTTTTACGCAACAGCATCAGGTTTGGATCAGCGTTTGTCTCCCCAACGCGCAAGCAAGTTTGTCGGTTTCGCCGCGGCGCATCCGCTCGCCATCGGCGGAAGATTCCACGACAAAAGCGGCCCGCGTAAGGCCGCCCGCCTGCTTCCATCGCCCGCATTCAACGCCATTTTCAGCCAGCCTGGCTCAGCGCTGCAATAACATCGCGCATATCCTCAGGCAGATCGGACGTGAAGGATAAATACGCGCCTGTGGCGGGATGTTCGATGCCTAGCGTGGCCGCGTGGAGCGCCTGTCCATGAAGCGAAAGTATTGCAGATCGGACGTTTTCAGGCAAGGCGGCGACCCGGTTGCTGAAGCCGGTCGCGTAAAGCGGATCGCCGATCACCGGATGGCCGATATGGGCCATGTGAACGCGGAGTTGATGCGTTCGGCCCGTCTCCAGCCTGCAGGCGACCAGCGCGGCGACGGGCTTGTCCGTCCCGTCAGCATCGGGGCGTGAATACTTGGCCAGCGTGCGGTAATGCGTGATCGCCTCGCGCCCGCGCGCACGCGCGACAGCGAATCTCAGCCGGTTGGTCGCGTGGCGGCCGATGGGCGCGTCGATGGTGCCAAGCGCGGGCAGTGGCGCGCCCCAGACCAGCGCCCGATATTCGCGCAGCAGCTTGCCCGTGCGGCCATGGTCGCTGAACTGCGCCTTCAGCCGATGATGCGCGCGGTCGTTCTTCGCGACGACCATTACACCGCTGGTGTCCTTGTCGAGCCGGTGGACGATGCCGGGCCTGCGCACGCCGCCGATCCCGGAGAGCGTGTCGCCGCAATGCGCGAGCAGGGCGTTGACCAGCGTGCCCCTGGCATGGCCGGCGGCAGGGTGGACGACGAGGCCGGCGGGCTTGTCGATGACGATGATGTCGTCGTCCTCGAAGACGATGTCGAGCGGGATGTCCTCGGGCTGCGGCTCGGCCGGTTCCGGCTCGGGCAGCGTCAGCGCGACAGCATCGCCGGGCTGGACGCGATGTTTCGGCGAGGTCGCCGCCGCGCCGTTGACGCTCACCTGGCCGTCCTTGATGAGCGCCTGGACGCGCGCGCGGCTCAGGTCCGACGCCGCATCGGCCAGGAATCGGTCGAGGCGTACGCCGCGGTCTTGATCTTGGGCAGTAAATGACAAATGCTGCATTCCGGTCGCGCGCCTGTGGCGCGGGCCTCAACTGTTTCCGCTCATCTTTCGGCGCAAATCGCGCCGCGAACAACATCTTTTCGCGCAAGGCCCGAAATGTCCGATCAGGAACCACTTTACGGCAGTGTTTTCAATTCGCGCCAGGTGCGCACGCTCAAGATCGTTGTGATCGTGATGACGATCCTGCTTGTTCTCGGCTTCGCGCTGCTGATTGCCGGACTGTATTATCAGGCCAGCAAGATCGGCGAGGAGCCGGAAGGGCGCGAGGCCGCGCGCGAGCGCACCGTGCAGACCGGCGTGGGCGGGGAGGTGACCGTGCGCGTGTCCGCGGGCGCGGAGATTGAGCGGATCATGGCCGATGGCGGGCGCGTGATCCTGCATCTCAAGGGGCCGGGGACCGAGGAGATCGTCATTGTCGATACCGCGCGCGGCAATGCGCTCACGCGGCTGCGCCTGTCGCCGCGTTAGGCGCGCGAGGCGAAAATGTGGAAAGGGGAATTCGCATACCTGGCGCGGCAATCAAAAAGACCGACAGCGTGGGACGGTCCGGGTTTGCTGCGTGATGCTGCTGGCGCGCCCCTTGACGGAGGCGCACGGAACGCTATTTGCATTGGCGTGCGGTTAATGGCAGATTGCTGCCTCTACCGGCGTGCCTGTTCGCCGAGACCGGAACCACTGAGCAGGCTCCATTTATAGTGTGGTCGCGCTTTCGAACGCAAAACCGGATTCCCCATTTGCTGAAAGTGCTCTTGCTCCCTTCGTCTAGTGGCCCAGGACGCCGGCCTCTCACGCCGGAAACAGGGGTTCGATTCCCCTAGGGAGCGCCATTCCATCGTGCTCTCCTGGCCCCGTTAACAGCTCTTGCGACCGTGGCCGCCTGCGCTATAAGGCCCTTGCCTGCGCGTTTTGAAGCCGTCAGGGGAGCGGTCATGGAATTCTTGAGAGAAGCACGCGACACGATCGCGCTTTATTACCAGACGAACACCGAGCTGGCGCTGTGGGTGACGATCGTGGCGATCGCTGCCGTCTTCCTCCTCGTCATGCTGATCTCGCCCAGCTTCCGCCGCTTCATGACGCTCGTGCTGGTGATTTCCGTCGTTTTGATCGTCCTGCTGATCAATTTTGGGCAGGAGGTCGCGCGCGGGCTCTAGCCGTCAAAAGAAAAGCGCCCGCCCCACCGGAGCAGGCGCATGTTTCTTTCGTGTCGCTGCGGCGCGCTTAGTAGGCCGAGGCTGTCGCGCCCACGCCGTCGCGCCCGTAGATGTCGCGGCGGAAATGCACCACGCCGTCCGGCGTCGCCCAGGCCGTGATATAGTTCATGTAAAGCGGCACCGGGTTGGTCACATCGACATCCTGCGTCTCGCCCGTGCGCTTCATCTGCTGCACGCGCGCCAGACTCCAGCCCGGCGTATCCCGCAGAATCCACGCCGTTAACTGTTCCACGCCCTGGACGCGCACGCAGCCCGAGCTTTCCGCGCGCTTGTTCCGCCCGAACAGTGACTGCGACGGGGTATCGTGCAGATACACCATGTGCCGGTTATGGAAATTCAATTTCACGAAGCCGAGCGGATTGTCGTTGCCGGGGTCCTGCGCGTAAACCAGATCCAGCGGCTGCGACGACGACCAGTTGATCTGGCGCGGGTCGAGCTTGTCGCCGCGGCGATAGGCGTCGTAGCTGGCATAGGCGTCGATCCCGTAGCGCTCCAGCACGTTCTGGCCGCGCTGGCTCATGGACCGGCCCTTGGGCACAAGATCCTTGCGGATCACCGTCGGCGGCAGGATCCATTCCTTGTTGAAGTTCAACTCGTGGATGCGCGACTTTAAGATGGGCGTCTGCCGGCTCGGCTTGCCGACCACGGTCGAATGCCGCGACACCACCTGGCCATTCTCTACCGCCTCGATCTGCGCGGCCGGGATATTCACGAAGATGTAGCGATCCTCGCGCTCCGTCTCGCGGGACAGACTGTTCAGCCGCGTCAGATTGAGCCGCAACTGGCGCAGTCGCGCGCGCGCCGGGACGTTCAGCGCGGCCCGCGTGGCGTTGTCGAGAACGCCAGTCGGCGAGAGACCGTGGCGCTTCTGGGCGCGCTTCACCGCCTTCTCGACGTAATAGTCAAACGTGTCGCGGAACCCGCCACGCTGCTCCAGATCGCCGGTGATCTGCAGGCGCTGGCGCAGCAAAGCCACCGCAGGGTCGCTCATGCCGGGGCGCAGCTTTACTTCCGGGATGCGCTTCCAGCCGCCGTTGGCGACGATTTCCGCGTATTGATCGATCGCGGCGCGCGTCGGCCCGACATTATTCCGGGAGAGCGTCACGTAACCGCGCCGCGGCTGGGACTCCCAGCGCTGGACAAAGGAGCGATCGAAAGGCTGGGACCAGGACGACCCGGACGAATTGTCGAACTGCATCCAGTTTTCAAGCGCAACGGCGCGCTCGCCAGAGCCGATCAAAACGCTCGACACCAGGACTGCGGCCGATGCCGCGGCGAATTTCCGGAACGGTTGCTTCCAAACGCGCTGATCCATTGCCCTCACCTGAACCCTGAAACCCCCGTAAGACAAACAGCTTCATTTATGACCCGGCGGCGCGCCCGTCCGGCCATTGCGCAGTTTCCGCGGCGCGTTGCGCGGGCGGACACCGCTGTCGGTTGCGCCGTGGCGGAAGAGTACTTCGGCCCTGACTGGCATACAAATGACAAATCCTTGAGTCGGAAATTTGTCATGCCGGCGTTGGCTTCGTGCAACGCGCAACCTTTGCGCGCACGGCGTCCCCGGAAAAACTTGCCGGCAGCCGGGCCCTTTACAGCCGGTAACGGATCTGGTCGGTCCAGAACCGCTCAAGCCGGTGCAGGGTCCGGTTCATGCTCTCCAGATCGCTCAGCGAGATGCCGCCGACCTTCTCGATGAGACCGAGCTGACGCTCGACAAGCTCGTTGACCATACGGCTGATCTGCTTGCCGCGCTCGGTCAGGCGGATGCGCACGGCCCGGCGGTCGCTTTCCGAGCGCTCGTGCTCGATGCAGCCCAGCTCCTGCAGCTTCTTCAGGTTGTAGGACACATTGGAGCCCATGTAGAAGCCGCGGCTGCGGATTTCGCCGGCGGTCAGCTCCATGTCGCCGATATTGAACAACAAGAGGGCCTGAACGCTGTTGACCTCCTTGCAGCCGATCCTGTCCAGCTCGTCTTTCAGCACATCCAGCAGCAGACGTTGAAGCCGTTCGATCAGCTTGAGCGAGACGAGATAAGTTGGCTTGAGGGCGTCGCCGCCTTCCTGACGTTCGTGCCGGGAGACGTTCAGCGTGTTGTTCATCACTTTGCCTCGTTCGGTGTACGCGGTAGAAACCGAGGCCATGTTTAATCCACACTAGCTAAAATGCACTTAATACGGGCGCTTGGGACTTTCTGCAGAGCAAGGGTTGTATTATGGCTATGGCCCCGCGCCTTACTCCACAAGGCTCCAGTGATCCGTTAGCTCCAGTTCGGGCACGTCTTCCAGCGGCGCGAGATAGGCGTCGATCATCGCATCGGTTACGTCTTCGAGGCGCGCCGGCTGCCACCGCGGGTGGTTGTCCTTGTCGACCATCTTGGCGCGGACGCCCTCGTAATGGTCATTCGCCTGAAGGCAGCGCACCGCGCAGCGAAATTCCAGCTTGAGCGACTCCTTCAGGTTGTTCAGCCGCGCGCCTTCCTCGTAAAGCCGAAGCGTCAGCTTGAGCGAGGTGGGCGAGCATCTGCGCAGCGTTTCCGCCGTCTCGCGGCCCCAGTCGGCCGTCTCGCCAGTTTCGCTTTCCAGCCGCACGAGGATGTCCTCGACGCTGCCCGGCGCAAAGCAGCGGTCGATCGCCGGGCGCAGGCGGGTCAGTTCGCCCTCGCCGGGGTCTTCATGCAGGTCGTCGAGCACCGGGTCGATCGGTTCGGCCTCGCGCATCGCGGCCTGGATGGCGTCGAACTTGTCCGCGCTGATGCAGTGGGTCGCAAGGCCCAGGCGATAGCCGTCCGCCGGCCCTATGATCGCGCCCGTCAACCCCATATACAGACCGATGCGGCCGGGAACGCGCGGCAGAAAATGGCTCCCGCCGACATCGGGAAACAGGCCGATCGCCGTCTCCGGCATCGCGAATTTGTAGCCCTCGGCGGCGATGCGATGCGTGCCATGCACGCTGATTCCTGCACCGCCGCCCATGCAGATGCCGTTGATGAGCGACACCGTTGGCTTGATGAAGCGCTGCAGCGTCCAGTTGTGCTGGTATTCCTCGCGGTAAAAGCGGATGCCGGCTTGCCTGTCGGTGTCGCGCAGATTGTAGATGGCCTTGACGTCGCCGCCCGCGCAGAACGCGCCGTCATCATGCGCGCGCTGGATCACGCCGTAGATATGCGGGTTCTTTGCCCAGCTGTGGAAGCGCGTCTCCATCTCCCGGATCATGTCCAGCGACAGCGCGTTCAGCGCTTTCGGCCGGTTGAGGATGACGAGACCGGCGCGATCGTCGTCGCGGCAGATGACGTCCTGTGTGAGCGGCTGTTCCGGCGATGACGGCATATGGCTTTGCTCCCTCCATGTCGCGAAAAACCAGGTCGCAGCGGCGCGGGACGGTTCCCAACGCGCGCCGGTTTGCTTATCACATCGGCTGGACCAACCAAATCGGGGAGGGCGGTTTCGTGTTCCGGCTGTTGCTAATCGTTTTGGCGGGGCTGTGCGCGGCCGGCCCGGCGCTCGCAAAGACCGTGCCCGACCTGCCGGCGAAGCGCCAGCCGCCTCCCGCATGGGGCAAGCCGCCGCTCACGGATGGTCCGCGTGACTGGCCGCCGGAGGAGATTGCCGCGGCGCGGCGCGCCTGCATCGAGGTTGTGGCGCGCGCGCGTTTCGATCTGGAGCCGCTCGATCCGATCCGCGAGGGGCAGTGCGGCGCGCCCGCGCCGGTTTCGCTGCGCGCATTGCCCGGTGACGCGGGCCTGCAACTGGTCCCGCCCGCCACGCTCACCTGCGACCTCGGCCCGCGCGCCAACGAAGCCCACGCCAATCACTTCCATTTCGACATCGGCAGTGGCGGCATCTGCGAGTAGCGGCGGCGGCACGGCGAAATCTGCTAAACTTGCGCCGGGCGGTTGATTCGCAGATGAGGCAAGACGCATGGCGCGACAGATGCCGCGGACAGCATTTTCTGATCCGTCCGGGCGCGACCTGGTCGAAACGCCGACCATTCCGGGGCCGCAGCGCATGGCGATCGTCGCTGACACCGCGGAAGACGTTATCGCCCAGGCGCGACTGATCTGCGAGGCGCGCCGGCGCGGTCATGACCTGTTTTGTTTCGCGCGGCGCGACGACGAGGCGTTCCGGGCGCTGAGCGCATTGGGCGTCGAGCCGATGAGCCTGCCCGGAAGCGGTCGCGAACGCCACGATATCCGCGAACTGGCGCTGGCGCTGACGAGCCTTGCCCCGGATGTGCTGATGGCCCTGTCCTGGCCGGCCGGGCGGCTGGGCATCGCGGCGGCGGCGCGCGCGGAGGTCGGGCGGATCGTCGCGGCCTTCCCGGAGGTTGCGCAGGCGCTCGCGCCGGATTGCCGCGACGGGCGCTTGCGGCGGGACTGCGCGGCGCTGCTGTCGCGTTGCGATGCAGCGATCGTGCCGGGGCTCGGGCGCGACCCGGTCGTCGACGGGCGCAGCTTGATGCCGCCAGGGCTGGAGCCGGTTTTCGTGGCCGGGCCGGGCGTTGACCTCTCGCGCTTCACGCATGTGCCGCTGGCGCCGCTGACCAAGGGCATGGTCTTTCTGGCGATCGCCTATCCGGGGAGCGAGGCGGGCGTCGCGCTCTACTGCGAAAGCGCGCGCCGGTTGGAGCCGCGCAGCGGCGGGGCGATTCATCTGGTCGCGTCCCCGCCGGCCGAGGAGCCGTCCGCGGACCTTTTGCGGCTGATGAAAGCGCATCGCGGGACGGTGCGCTATCTAGGACCGCGTGACGACATCGCGCGATTGCTGGCCCGTGCCCATGCGGTTGTCTTTCCATGCGAGACGCCATGCCTGCCGGCGGATA
This sequence comes from uncultured Hyphomicrobiaceae bacterium, assembly GCA_964540795.1. Classification (GTDB taxonomy): domain Bacteria; phylum Pseudomonadota; class Alphaproteobacteria; order Rhizobiales; family Rhodomicrobiaceae; genus Dichotomicrobium. The sequence continues at coordinate 208,651 of CAZINX010000001.1, forward strand.
TCGGCCATGCGCTGGCGATTGGCCGGCCGCTCATCAGCGCGGATGTGCCGGCGCGGTGGCAAGCGGTCCAGGCCGAGGTGAATGGCCAGCGGTTCGCGCCCGGCGATGCCGAGGCGCTGGCGGCGGCGCTGCAGGGCCTGTTGCGCCGGCCTGATCTGATCCCGCTTTATGCCAAGGAGAGCCGGCGGATCGCCACGACCCGCTTCGACATCGAGGGGATCACCGCCGCGCAGCTTTGCGCGCTCGGCCTGTGAGAGGATGGCATGAACGATGATGGCCTGCCGGCGCAAGCCGCCGAAGTTCTGCGGTTCTGGTTCCAGGAACTGACGCCAGAGCAGTGGTGGCGCGACGAGAGCCTCGATGAGCGGATCAGGGCGCGCTTTCTCGATCTCTATCATTGCCTGCGGCGCAATGTGCCTGAGGCATGGCTGGAGACGCCGCGCGGCGTTCTCGCGGCTGTGCTGGCGCTCGACCAGTTTCCCCGCAACATGTTTCGCGGAACGGCGGCCGCCTTCGCCACGGATGCGAAGGCGCGGCTGCTGGCGGATCGGGCGATCGCGTGCGGCTTCGATGCCGATTTAAGCGTGGATGAGCGGCTGTTTCTCTATCTCCCGTTCGAGCACAGCGAAAATCCGGCCGATCAGGAGCGGGCGCTCGCCCTCATCAGCGCGCTCGGCAACGCCCAATACACCGACTTCGCCCGCGCGCATAAAGATGTTATCGACCGTTTCGGCCGCTTCCCCCAGCGCAATGCCGCGCTCGTGCGGGTCTCGACGCCCGAAGAGGCGGCCTTCCTCAACGCGGGCCAGATGAAATGGTAGCCGGGGATCAGAACGGGATTTCGTCGTCGAGGTCCTGATCGAAGCTCTCGGCCGGCTGTCCGCCGCCGCGCGAGGCGCCGGAAGGCCCACGGTCATAACCGGACTGGCCGCCCTCATGCATCCCCATGCTCTGGCCCGCCCCCATGCCGCCGCCGTTACGCGCGTCGAGCATGGTCAGCGTCGCGTTGAAGCCCTGCAGCACGACCTCGGTGGTGTAGCGGTCGTTGCCCTCGCGGTCCTGCCATTTGCGGGTCTGCAACTGGCCTTCGAGATAGACCTTCGAGCCCTTGCGCAGGTACTGCTCGGCGATCTTGCACAGGCCCTCGCTGAAGATCACCACATTGTGCCATTCAGTCTTTTCACGGCGCTCGCCCGTGTTCCGGTCGCGCCAATTCTCCGAGGTGGCAACACGCAGGTTCGCGATCGGGCGGCCATCCTGCGTGTGGCGGATTTCCGGGTCGGCGCCGAGATTGCCGACCAGAATGACTTTATTGACGGAACCGGCCATCGCTTGTCCTTTCTCATGCCTCTCGCGCAGTGCGCTCGCCGAAGACTCTAACCGCCAGCGGCTGCCGTGAGCCAGCAGCGCCCCGCATTTTCCACACCGGGGCGGTCTTGTGCGCATCCGCGCGCGCAGATGTTCCGGTTACGTTCTCACTTTCATCACGCTGTGTCAACGTGGCTGCACCGGCTCGGAACAAGTTTACGGACTTCACAAAATATTGAACGCTCTCGCCGGTAGGCTCCCAGCGTATCCTGAACGATCTCGAAGAGGGCATAGTTCAATGTACGACCACCCTGCTGACCCGTGGACGGAGCCGACGGTTTCGCGCCTGCAGGACGCGCCCGCCGCGCAGCTGCTGGGACTGGCGACCGCCGTGCCGGGCCAGTGTTTCGATCAGGCGACGGTGATCGAGAATGCGCGGCGGATTTTTGGCGGGCGCACGAGCCTGTTCGAGACGCTGGAGAGCGTCTACACCAACGCGCAGATCGACACCCGGTACGCCTGTCAGCCGCTGGACTGGTTTAACGCGCCGGCGGGCATCGCCGACAAGACGCGGGCCTATGAGACCCACGCGACGTGGCTGGCGGAACAGGCGGCTGAGCGCGCGCTGGGCGATGCCGGGTTGGCGGCCCGAGATATCGACGCGATCGTGTTTGTCAGTTCGACCGGCATCGCCACGCCGTCGATCGAGGCGCGGCTGATGAATATCATGCCGTTTCGCGCCGATGTGCAGCGCCTGCCTGTGTTCGGGCTGGGCTGCGCCGGCGGCGTTCTCGGCATGACGCGCGCCGCGCAGATGGCCGCGGCGCAGCCCGGCGCGCGTGTGCTGCTGATTGTCGTGGAGCTTTGCACGCTCGCTTTCCGCTATGACCGGCTGACGAAAAGCAACCTGGTGGCGACCGCGCTGTTCGGCGACGGCGCGGCGGCGGCGGTGCTTTGGAGCGAAGGCGCAGGGGGTGCGCCGCTTGGCGCGCTGGGCGCGGGCGGCGAGCATCTGTGGCAGAACACGCTCAACGTCATGGGCTGGGACGTGGACGATCAGGGATTTGATGTGATCTTTCACCGCGACATTCCGCAGATCGTGGCTGGCGCGTTCAATGAGGCCATGCAAGGCTTTCTGGAACGCGTCGGCGTGGACCCTGCGGCGATCGACCGGCCCTGTTGCCATCCCGGCGGGGTCAAGGTTCTGGACGCGCTGGAGGACGTCTTCGCCATCGAGCGTGGCGGGCTGGATGCCGAGCGCGCGGTTCTGCGCGGCTACGGCAATATGTCAGCGCCCACGGTGCTGTTCGTCCTGGATGAGTTGCGCCGGCGGGGGACGGGCGGGCAGCTTCTGTTGACCGCGCTGGGGCCGGGCTTCACCGGCGCGTTCCAGCTCGTAACGCTGAACGGCGAGGCGGGATGAGTTTCGGCTGGGCCTATATCCTGATCGGCTGGCTGGTCTTGCAGCGGCTCGCGGAACTGGCCTACGCCCGCAAGAACACGCAGGCCCTGCTGGCGCGCGGCGGGCAGGAGATCGGGGCCGAGCACTATCCGCTGTTCGTGCTCCTCCACGCGAGCTGGCTCATCACGCTGGCTGTGCTGACCGCGCCCGCGCCGCCCGTGCCGTGGCTGCTGCTCGGCGCGTTCGTGCTGCTGCAGGCCGCGCGCATCTGGGTGATCGCCACGCTTGGACGGTACTGGACGACGCGGATCATCACCGTGCCGGATGCGCCGCTCATCAGGGGCGGGCCGTTCCGCTTCGTGCGCCATCCGAATTACGTCGTCGTGGCGTTGGAAATCCCGCTGGTGCCGCTGATCCTGGGGTTGGAATGGGTGGCGCTGGTGTTCGGCGCGGCCAACCTCGCGCTGCTGGCCTATCGCATCCGCGTGGAGGACCGCGCCCTGCAGCCGCGCCGCGCCTGAGCCATCAGGCAACGCCCAGTGAGTGAGCTGCAATGGCGCGGCCGAGCGGATAGGCCAGCATCGGGTCGTTCGCATCGACCTCGCGAAGGATTTGCGCGGACTTTTCGCAGTCGATGCGCATCTGCTCCACCAGCGAGTCCGCATCCGGGAAGCGCGCATCGTCGCGGATGTACGCGATGAACTCGACCTCCAGGCGCTTGCCGTAGAGATCGCCGTCATAATCGAGCAGGAATGTCTCCAGCACCGCCGGGCCGTCGTCGAAGGTCGGGCGCGTGCCGAGATAGGCCGCGCCGTGGCGGATTTCGCCGTCGACATGCACGCGCACCGCGTAGATGCCGTGGCGCAGCGCCTGGCCTTCGGTCAGCGTGATGTTCGCGGTGGGGAAGCCGAGATTGCGGCCCCGGCCCGCGCCGCCCGTCACCTCGCCGACGACGCGCCACCAGTAGCCGAGCACCTCCGCCGCGCCGCGCGGGTCGCCCTCCGCGAGCGATTCCCGCGCCCGGGTGGAGGAAAAGGTCTCGCCTGCGCCGCCGACCGCATCGACGATCTCGACGCCGATTCCCGCCTGCGCGCAAAGCTCCCGGAGAACGGCCGGGTTGCCGCCGCGCCCCTTGCCGAAGAAGAAATTGTACCCCGCGACGGCGTGGCCGATCTGCAGCCCGTCCACCAGCACCTGCTGCACGAACGCCTCCGCCGTCAGGCTCGACAGATCCGCGTCGAAGCGCACCACCGCCGCCACATCCAGCCCGAACAGCTCCATCAGCCGGAGCTTGCGCGGCAACGGCGTGAGTTGGAAAAAGGCCCGCTCCGGCTGGAAGAACGCGCGCGGATGCGGCTCGAAAACCATAACGCCGGCCTTGGCCCCGCGGTCCTCGGCGATCTGCTGGGCGCGCTTCAAAAGGGCCTGGTGCCCGCGATGCACGCCGTCAAAATTTCCGATCGCCAGAACAGCGCCGCGCGTTTCCGCCGGCCGGTTCCGCCATTCGCGCACGATTTCCACGCCGCTGTCGTCCTCCTCAATCCTGCTTTTCGCGCCGCGGCACCTTGAGCACCGCCTCGCCCTCCAGCACCAGCCGGTCGCCGACATGGCAGGTGCAGGCCATCACGGCGCGGCTCTTCGCTTCGTTCAGCTCGATCACCTCGGCCCGAGCGGTTACGCTATCGCCGTGATAGACAGGCGCTAGGAATTTCAGCGTCTGCGACATGTAGATCGCGCCTTCGCCGGGCAGCCGGGTGCCCAGAACCGTCGAGATATAGCCTGCCGTCAGCATCCCGTGGACGATGCGCGCCTTGAAGGGCGTCGCCGCAGCATACACCTCGTCCAGATGGACCGGGTTGGCGTCGCCCGTCAAGCGTGCGAATTCCGCCACGTCATCGGGCGTGACAGTGCGCGAGTAGGTGGCCGCCATGCCGACCTCCAGGTCCTCGAAGGCGTAGGATGCGCCCGACTCGTCCATTGCTGGCGCAACGGTTGGGGTCTGGCTCTTGGCGGTTCGGAACCTGGCCGGCAAAAAATTTAGACGCAATCGCTCCTCCTCACTCCTGACTGCTACAATATCGCCGCTTCGGGCGTGGCTTACCACCGCAGCCGCTTCATGGCGGCGAGCGGCTTCTTCGCGCTGTCGGCGAACAGCGCGGCAATGGCGGCGCGGTCGAGCGCATCACTTTCGTCCATCTCGACATGCAGGCCGCTGGCGACGAAGACGCTGTCGAGGCCTTCGGCGATCGCACCGGTAATGTCAGTGCGCACGCCGTCGCCGATGGCGAGGATTGCGCTGTCCGGCGTGTCTCCGGCGACCTCGGCCAGCCGCTCGCGCGCCAGCTCGTAGATCGGCGGGTGGGGTTTGCCGGTGTAGATGACTTCGCCGCCCATCTCGCCATAGGCCTTTGCCAGCGCGCCGGCGCAGTAGATCAGCCGGTCGCCGCGCTCGACCATCAGGTCCGGGTTGGCGCAGATCATCGGCAGGCCGCGCGCGCGCAGCCTTTGAAAAAGCTCAGTGTAGTCCTCGGGCGTTTCGGTCTCGTCGTCGAACAGGCCGGAGCAGAGAACGACCTCCGCTGCGTCCGGCCCGGTCAGCTCGATATCCAGCCCGGCAAGCATTGGCCGGTCGCGCTCAGGCCCCAGCAGAAACACCTTGCCGCCGCCGCGCCGCATCATCTCGGTGCGCGCCACATCGCCCGAGGTGACGAGCGCGTCATAGGTGTCGCGGGGTACGCCGACCTCGTCGAGTTGTATCGCCACGCCGCCGCTGTGGCGCGGCGAATTCGACAGCAGGATGACGACGCCCCCGGCCGCGCGGTAGGCTTGGCAGGCTTGCACGGCGCTGTCATGGGGCTTTATGCCATTATGCATGACGCCCCAGACGTCGCAGAACCAGGCGGCGTAACCCGCGGCCAACGGCGCGATGTGCTGGATCACAGGAATGTCCGGCGGCGTTTCGTTCATGGGCCTCGCCTTGCCAAATGGTTGCGCCGTCGCCATGCATCGTGGCCCGCCGCCGATCTGTTGTGCAACGCAAAATTAGCCCTGCCGGGGCGGCGGGCGCAAGCCACCGCTTTTTCGAGCCGGACCAAGGGGCGCAATGACGCGCTATAAAATCATCATCGAATACGATGGCGGCCCGTTTGTCGGCTGGCAGATGCAGGACAACGGCCCGTCGGTGCAGGCGGCGCTCGCGGACGCGGTCTGGCGGTTCAGCGGCGAGCGCGCGGATGTGCGCGGGGCGGGCCGGACCGATGCGGGCGTTCATGCGCGTGGGCAGGTGGCGCATTTCAATTTGGCACGGGAGATGGAACCGGCGCGGATTCGCGACGCGATCAACTTTCACCTCAAGCCGCAGCCGGTCGCCGTGCTGGCGTGTGAGCCAGTGGCCCCTGATTTCGATGCGCGGTTTTCCGCGACGCGGCGCGACTACGAATATCTGATCGTGAACCGCCGTGCGCCACTGACGCTGGATGCGGGGCGGGCCTGGCGGGTGCCGGTGCTTCTCGATACGCGGGCGATGCACGAGGCTGCGCAAGTGCTTGTCGGCAAGCACGATTTTACGACTTTCCGCTCCGTCCATTGCCAGGCGCGCTCGCCGCTCAAGACGCTCGACCGGCTGGAGGTCTCGCAGGATGGCGAGCGCATCTTGATCCGCGCGAGCGCGCGCTCGTTCTTGCATCATCAGGTGCGCTCGATTGCCGGCAGCTTGAAGCTGGTGGGCGAGGGGAAATGGTCCGCCGATGACCTGCGGGCCGCGCTGGAAGCGCGCGATCGCACCGCTTGCGGCCCTGTTGCCCCCGCTTGCGGGCTCTATCTCGTCGGCGTGGGCTATGACTGATCCGCACTTGTGCGAAAGCCAAGGCTGGAACAGATATTTGATGAGACGAACACAATCATTTTGGCCGGAGTGATGCAACGCATCGACCACACATTCGCCGTCGCGCCGATGATGGACTGGACGGACCGGCACTTCCGCTATCTCATGCGGCTCATCAGCCGGCGTGCGGTGCTCTATACTGAGATGGTGACGACCGGCGCGATCATTCACGGGCCGCGCGCCCGGCTGCTTGAGTTCGACTCCATCGAGCATCCGGTCGTGCTGCAGCTTGGCGGCAGCGAGCCGGATGAGCTAGCGCAGTGCGCGCGCATCGGCGTGGACTGGGGCTATGACGCGATCAACCTCAACATCGGCTGCCCGTCAGACCGCGTGCAGCGCGGGCGCTTCGGCGCCTGCCTGATGGCCGAGCCCGAGCTTGTGCGCGATTGCGTGGCGGCAATGCGCGCGGCGGTGGACATCCCCGTGACGGTCAAGTGCCGGATCGGCATCGACGATCAGGACAGCGAGGCGGGGCTTGCGCATTTCGTCGAGACGGTCGCGTTGGCGGGGTGCGAGACCTTCATCATTCACGCGCGCAAGGCCTGGCTGCAGGGCCTCAGCCCCAAGCAGAACCGGGATGTCCCGCCGCTCGACTATGACCGGGTCTACCGGCTCAAGGCGGCGCGGCCTGACCTGACCATCATCATCAATGGCGGCATCAAGGACGTGTCGGAAGCCGAGATGCATCTGGCCGGTGTCGACGGCGTCATGCTGGGGCGCGCGGTCTGCGCCGATCCGATGGTGCTGTCCGATGTTGATAGCCGGCTCTATGACCTGACCGCGAGGCCGCTCGGCCGCACGGCGATCGTGCGCCGGATGCTGCCCTATATCGAGCGCGAACTGGCGCGCGGAACGCGCCTTCCGGCGATCACCAAACATCTGCTGAACGTGGTGCAGGGCCTGCCCGGCGCGCGCGTCTTCCGCCGCCATCTGAGCGAGAACGCGATGCGCGAGGGCGCTGGCCCGGAGGTGGTCGAAGAGGCGCTCGCGCGCGTGGAGGCGGCCTGCGAAGCGCAGCGGTCGCGCGTGGAAAGCCCCGAGCGCACCTGCGCCGCCGCACAGTGACCCGTTGCGACGACGGTGACAGTATCACAGAATTAAAGACGCAACTTCGGTAACATTGACTTAAACCGTTTTGCTAACCGGAGGAGTCGGAGACAATGTTCCCGAACACCAAGCTTCGCATGGGCGAATCCTATTCGCCGCTTTATTTCCTGTCCGCACTCGGCGCGGGCGGTCTGACCGTGACTTTCTTCATGTGGCTGCTGCACTGGGTGCCGCATCCGGGACGCCCGGTGCCGATCTTCGAGGACATCCTCGCGGCGTTCTGGCAAGGCGGCCTGCCGCTGCAGATCGCCATTGTTGTCGCATGGCTCGGCATCGCCTTCTTCGCCATCATGCATGTGCGGCTTTTGACCTGGAATATCGGCGAACTGATGCGCTTTCGCGCCACCCCGGCTTACGCGGCGCTGCGGGGCAGCAATGATGAGACCCAGCTTCTCGCCGCGCCGCTCACCGTGGCGATGAGCGTGAACGTCGCCTTCATCCTCGGGCTGGTGTTCGTCCCGGGGCTGTGGAGCGTCGTCGAATATCTGTTTCCGCTGGCGCTCGTCGCCTTCCTCGCGGTCGGCGTGTGGGCGCTGGCCATCATGCGCGATTTCTGGGGCCGCATCCTTGCCACGGGCGGCTTCGACTGCTCGCGCAACAACAGTTTCGGACAGCTGATCCCCGCCTTCGCGCTGTCGATGGTCGGCGTCGGGCTGGCCGCGCCGGCGGCGATGAGCACGCAGGCCTGGATTGCCGGCGTGTCTTATATCGCATCGAGCTTCTTCATCGTCGCGGCGCTTATCGTGGCCGCGGTGAAGCTGGTGCTCGGCCTGCGCGCGATGATGGAGAACGGAGCCAACCCGCAGAGCGCGCCGTCGTTGTGGATCATCGTGCCCATCATGACGGTCATCGGCATCGCGCTGATGCGTCAGGATCATGCCCTTCATGCGCATTTCGCCGCGGAAGGCGGAGCAGCCGAGTTGTTCTCGCAGCAGACCTGGTGGCTGGCGCTGCAAGTCGCCTTCGCGCTCTGGGGGCTGGTAGTTCTGCGCCGGTTCAACTACTTCGGCCGGTTCGTGACCGGCAATGAGCGCTCGCCCGGCGCTTACGCGCTAGTCTGCCCCGGCGTGGCGCTGGCGGTGATGGTCCATTTCTACGTCAACAAGGGGCTGGTCGGCGTCGGGCTGGTCGAACCGTTTGGCGTCGGCTTCTGGATCATCACGCTGATCGCCCTCGGCCTGCAATTGGTGACGATCTGGCTGGTGATTACGCTGAACCGGCTGCATTTTGGGCGCGCGGCGGAAGGCCGGGTTGCGGCGGCGGAATGACGTTCGGCCGGGCTGGGCGGCGCGTCCGCCCCGCCCGATCCGCAGGCTGACCCGATGAAAATCAGGCTTGTACGCGTCCCCCGGATTTGAATTATAGCGCCGGGGGCGCTTCTTCTGGGCGATCCGTCATCCTCGCCGTTCCTCTGCCGTGCGCCTTTCCGCGCCAGCCCCCCGGCGCGGCTTTTCGGAGTTTCATGATGGAGATCAGCCTGCCCTGGGGCGAGTTCGCCTGGCTTGTCGCAGCGCTGGTCGCGGGCGGGCTGGTGATGGGCTTCCTGGCCGGACTGTTCGGCATCGGCGGCGGCGGTATCCTCGTGCCGATCCTTTATGAGGTGTTCAATATTCTCGATGTGCCGCTGGAGGTGCGGATGCATCTGGCGGTGGGGACCTCGCTTGCAGTCATTATCCCGACCTCGTTGCGCTCGGTGCAGTCGCACTACAAGCACGGCGCGGTTGACATGGACGTCTTGCGCCGGGTCGGGCCGCCTGTGCTGGCCGGAGTGCTGACCGGGATCGTCGTGGCGAGCTTCGCGCAGGCGGCGGTGCTGAAAGGGGTCTACATCTTGATGAACGCGCTGATGGCCATCAATCTCTATTTCGGGCGCGGGCGCTGGAATCTGGGCACGGAGATGCCGGGCCGGGCGGTGGATCGGGCGGTCGGCTGGGTGATCGGCACAGTCTCCGCGCTCATCGGCATTGGCGGGGGCGTCCAACTGACCACTTACATGACGCTCTACGGCCGCAAGATTCATCAGGCCGTGGCGACAGGCGCGGGCGTCGGGCCGATCATCGCGATCCCCGGCGCGCTCGGCTATGTCTGGGCCGGCTGGGGCGAGGCGAGCCTGCTGCCGCCCGGATCGCTCGGTTATGTCAGCCTGCTCGGCGTGGCGATTGTCGGGCCGGCAAGCGTCCTGGCCGCGCCGGTTGGCGTGCGCGTGGCGCATGGCCTCCCGCGGCGCCAGCTCGAAGTCGCCTTCGCCATTTTCCTGATGCTGATAGCGGTGCGGTTCCTGATCAGCCTGTTCTTTCAGGTGTAGTCAGGTCTTGTCGTCTTTGCCGGGCGTGACCCGGCAATCCAATAAAGCCGCCAGGCATAGATGCCCGGATCAAGTCCGCGCATGACGTGGAACCGATTTTGAGGCGCTGGCCATCACGTCGGATCAGGCGGGTTGTGTGCTGCGCCATTCGCCCATCGCTTGCGCGAGGATCTGCACAGCCGACCAGGTGAACAGCCCGGCCATCAGCGCGGCGACGATCACGTCCGGCCAGCCGGTCTGCGTGCCCCACACGCCGAGCGCGGCGAGCATCACCGCAACATTGCCGATCGCATCATTGCGCGAGCACAGCCAGACCGAGCGGACATTGGCGTCGCCGTCCTTGTACTTCACCAGCAGCAGCACGCTCGCGACGTTGGCGGTCAGCGCCAGAAAACCGATCGCGCCCATCACCTGCGCCTGTGGGACGCCGAGCACGAACACCGTGTAGATCGTCGATCCGAACACCCACAGCCCCATCGCCAGGAGGCTGAAGCCCTTGATGAGCGCGGCGGAGGCGCGCACGCGCAGGGACGCGCCGATCACGGCCATCGACAGGCCGTAGGTGAGGGTATCGCCGAGGAAGTCGAGCGCGTCTGCCTGCAGGGCGCGGGAGCCGGCCAGGTGCCCGGCGACCATCTCCACGGCGAACATGACCGCGTTGATCGCGATCACGGCCCAGAGCCGGCGCTTGTAGTCCCTTGACAGCCCTTCAAAATTCGCTCCGCCGCCGCAGCACGACGCGCCCATTACGTCTCTCCTTGTGCGTTTGATACAGCGAACCTAATCTCTCTAGTAACTAGAGGTTCAAGAGGGGTGGCCATGTTTTCGATTGGCGTACTGGCGCAGGAGACGGGCGTGAAGGTGCCCACCATCCGCTATTATGAGGAGATCGGCCTGATCGACACGCCGGCGCGCACGGCGGGCAATCAGCGGCGCTATTCGCACGGCCATGCCGAGCGGCTGCGGTTTATCCGCCATGCGCGCGACCTGGGGCTGCCGCTGGAGGCGATCCGCGATCTCATCGCGCTCAGCGCCTCGCCTGACCGGTCCTGCGCGGAGGCCGACCGGGTGGTCCGGCAGCAGCTTTCCGCCGTGCGCCAACGGATCGCCAAGCTGCAGGGGCTGGAGCGCGAGCTGGCCCGGATCGCCGAGGGTTGCCAGGCCGAGCGTGTGCGCGATTGTTATGTGCTGCGGGCGTTGTCCGACCACGCGCTCTGCGCCGAGGCGCACTGAGCCCGGTCAGTCGAGGCCGGGACCGGAGCCGCGGCTCGAAGTTTGCGGCTCGCGATGGCCCGCGGGGCGGTGGGCGTCTGCCGAGTCGTATGCTTCGGCCTGGGCCTCGCGCAGGGTGGCCGGTTCGCGCGCCGGGATGCTGCCATGCGCCGCGCCGGAGGTTTCCACGCCGAGTGCCGGCTCGGGCGCGTCGATGCGCTCGTATTCGCTGGCCGGAAGGTCGCCAATGGGTCCAAGCGCCTCCTCGTCGCGCTCGAACAGGCGCGGGCTTTGCATGTAGACGCTGATGAGCCGCGATAGCGCGATCAGCGAATCGACATGGGTGCGCTCATAGCCGTGCGAGGCGTCCAGCGCGAAGCAGATCAGCGCAGCGCGCATGTCGTTGCCAGCCTCCATCGCGGCCGCCGCGTCGCTGCGGTAGTGGTTGAACACGTCGCGGCTGTGCTCGATGTTGAAGCGCTGGCACAAATGCAGGAGGCTGCGTGTCAGGTGCCAGTCGAACGGGCCGCTGGAGTCCTGCATCGCGACAGTCACGCCGTATTCCGAGGTGTTCTGCTCCGGCGCAATCGTGCCGTTGTCGATGGATACCATCTCCGCGACATCGCCGTGAAGGATGTGCGATGCGCCGACGCCGACCTCCTCGGAGATAGTGAAGAGCAAGTGACAATCGAGCGGAATGGTGATCCCGGCCTCCCGGATGGCCTTGGCCGCCGTCAGCACCGCCGCGACGCCGGCCTTGTCGTCCAGGTGGCGCGCGTTGATGAAGCCGTTGCCCTCGAATTGCGGATTGGAGTCGATGGCGATGATATCGCCGACATTGACGCCAAGCGCCATTGCGTCCTGCGCGTTTTCAATGCGCTCGTCGAGCCGCACTTCGACATTCGACCAGGAGATCGGCAGTTCATCGACCTCGTCGCCATAGGTGTGGCCCGATGCCTTGAGCGGCAGGATCGTTCCGCGCAGCTTGCGGGCATCATCCATGAACACGGTCATGCGCGCGCCTTCAGCGAAGCGCGCGGACCAGTGGCCCACGGGCGAAATTTCAAGCCGACCAGATGGCTTGATGCGTTTGACAATCGCGCCGAGCGTGTCGAGATGCGCCGAGACCGAGCGATCCGGCGACTGGCGCTCACCCGGCAGATTGGCTCGGATTGCGCCGCGCCGGGTCAGCTCGTAGGGGATGTCGAGCTTCGCCAGCTCGCTGCACACGAAGCCGACCGCCAGATCCGTCATGCCTGTCGGACTCGGGATGTTGAGCAGCGTCTTTAGCGTGCTCAGCAAATACCCGGTGTCCATTTTCAGGTCGCGGATGCGGCTCATGAGCGGGCGGCTCGGTCTCTCGTCACGGTTTGCGGGAACAGGAAGTCGATGAAGCTCTCGGCGGTCGGTTGCGGTTCGTGGTTGGCAAGGCCGGGGCGCTCGTTCGCCTCGATGACGAAATAGGTCGGTTCGCACGGCGAAGGCACGATGAAGTCCAGCCCGACGACCGGCATATCGAGAATGTCCGACGCGGTCAATGCGGCGTCGGCGAGATCAGGGTGCAGGGCTGGCGTGACATCGTGGATTGTGCCTCCGGTGTGAAGGTTCGCGGTCTTGCGCACGATCAGCTCTTCGCTCTCGGGCAAGACCGAATCCATCTCGTAGCCCGCCCCGGAAATGGCGCGGCGCGTTTCGTCGTCGACGGGGATGCGGCTTTCCCCGCCCGTAGCGGCCGCGCGCCGGCGGGACTGCTTCTCGATCAACTGAGCGATGGTGTGCACGCCGTTGCCGATGATGGCGGCGGGTTTGCGGATCGCCGCGGCGATCACCTGCCGGTCGATCACAATAATCCGCAAATCCTTTCCGGTGATGAACTGCTCCATCAGCACGGTCTCGCACAGCGACCGGGCGGCTGCGACGGCGGCAAGCACATCCTCCTCGCTGTTCAGGTCCACGAACACGCCGCGGCCCTGTTCCCCTTCGGCCGGCTTGACCACGACGCGGCCGTGCCGGCGCAGGAAGTCGCGCGCCTCGTCGTCATTATCGACCTTGATCTGCTCGGGCACTTTCAGCCCGCCGCGGCGCAGCAGCCGCTGCGTTAGCGCCTTGTCCATGCACCGGCTCATGGCGACTGCGCTGGTCATGTCGCTCAGCGACTCGCGGCAGGCGATCGAACGGCCGCCGAAAGACAGATGGAACAACCCGGCTGCTGCGTCTTCGATCTCCACGGCAATGCCGCGCCGTCGCGCCTCGTCGACGATGATGCGCGCGTAAATGTTGAGCTGCTTTTCGGGCGCGGGTCCCATGAACAGGCGCTCGTTGATCGGGTTCTTGCGCTTGATGCAGTAGACCGGCACCTGCTCGAAGCCGAGCTTGCGGTAAAGCTGAATGGCCTCTTCGTTGTCATACATGACCGAGAGATCCATGAAGCTGCGTCCCGCCTGGCGGAAGTGATGCGCAAGCGTCAGCACCAGCGTCCGCCCGACGCCAGGGTGCGGGGCCTGCATATCCACGCCGAGCGCCCACAGGCTGGAGCCGTTGTCCGGATCGCCGAAGGCCGCGACGTGATCCACGCCCATGACCACGCCGAGAACATCGCCCGTCTTCGGATCGTCCGCAGCGAGCACGTTGACGGGGTTGTCGCTATCCATTTCGTCAAGGAAGCCGTGATGCAGCGTGACCATGCCGTGGGACTGGTAGATGACATTGATCGCATCGGCATCGTCCGGGCGCGCAGGGCGGATGCGGAAGCCGGGCGGGCTGGGCGTTTCGTCCTGGAGGTTGCCGAGATAGAGCCGGAAGGTGTGCGAGGGGTCGAGAAACAGCTCTTGCGGCGCGCTGGACAGCACGACATGCGGATCGCGGACATAAAACGCCACATCGCGCTGGCCCGCCGTTTCCTCGCGCAGCGATTGCGCGAGTGCATCGAGGTCGGCGAAGGTCTGGCCAAAGATCAGGCGGCCCCAGCCGCAGTCGACGATGGCGTTGGGCGTCATTCGCTGCGACTGCGCCTCTTGCGGCCGCGCGCCCCAGTGTTTCAGCGAGGCCATCTCGGCGAGGTCCTCGGGGCTGACGCGCTTGTCACGGTCCCCCATGCGCCTGCCTTTCGCCTGTCGGATACGGGTTAATCAAACGCGACAATCTCAAATGGCGTGTTCCTGCAGCCACCACTCCAGCAGCGCCACCTGCCAGGTCTTCGAGCCGCCCAGCGAGGTAATGTGTTCGGCCGGGTTGTCGAGCAGCTTGTCCACATAGGCTTGTTGGAACAGGCCGCGCTCGCGCGCCTTTTGCGAGTGCATCAGGTCCCGCACCATATCATAAACCGGCCCCTGGATGTATTTCAGCGCGGGAACCGGGAAATAGCCCTTGGGCCGGTCGATCACTTCGTGGGGCAGGACCGTGCGCGCGACATCCTTGAGCACGCCCTTGCCGCCGTCCTTGAGCTTTTCACCCGGCGGGATGCGCGCGGCGAGTTCCACCACCTTGTGATCGAGAAACGGCACCCGCGCTTCCAGCCCCCATGCCATCGTCATGTTGTCGACGCGCTTGACCGGATCGTCGGCGAGCATGACCATCGTGTCGATACGCAGGCCCCGGTCCACCGGCGTGTCGGCGCCGGGCAGGTCGAAATGTGCGCTGACGAACTCGCGGCTGTAGTCGCCGTTGACCAGGTCTGGGTTGATGAGCTGCCTGTAGTCCTCGTGATCGCGGTCGAAGAATGCCGCGGCATAGTCGGAGACGGGATCGTTGCTGCTGGCCAGCGCCTGATACCAGTGATAGCCGCCGAAGATCTCGTCCGCGCCCTGGCCGGACTGCACGACCTTGACGTGTTGGGATACCTCCTCGGAGAGCAGAAAGAAGCCGACATTGTCGTGGCTGACCATGGGCTCGGACATCGCGGCGATGACCTTTGGCAGCGCGCGGATCAGCCGGTCGCTGGTGGCGTGTATCTTGTAGTGTTCGGTGCCGTAGCGCTCGGCCACGAGGTCGGAATAGCGGAACTCGTTGCCTTCCTCGCCGCCGATGGTCTCGAAGCCGATGGAGAACGTCTTGAGATCGGTCTGGCCGGCCTCTGCCAGCAGCGCGACGATCAGGCTGGAATCGACCCCGCCGGAAAGCAGGACGCCGACTGGCACGTCCGCCACCATGCGGCGCTTCACCGCTCCGCGCAGCGTCTCATGAACCAGATCGCGCCAGGCCGAGGACGGCATGTCGGCATCACGCGCCTCGCGCTGGAAGGTCGGCGCCCAGTAGACATGGTCGTTGCGCGTCCCGTCCGGCTCGATGATCGCGATCGTGGCGGGCGGCAGCTTGCGGATGCCGCGCACCATCGTGAAAGGCGGCGGGACAACCGCGTGGAAGGTCATGTAATGGTGCAAGGCAACCGGATCGATGCTGGTGTCAACGTCGCCGGCCGCGAGCAGGGCGGGCAGCGTCGAGGCGAAGCGCAGCGCGCGGCCGCCGCGTCCTTCAGAGAAATAGAGCGGCTTGATGCCCAGCCGGTCGCGCGCGAGGACCAGCCGGCCGCTGTCGCGCTCGTGGATCGCGAAGGCGAACATGCCGTTGAAGCGCTTGACGCAGTCCGGGCCCCAGGCGGCGAAGGCCTTGAGGATGACTTCCGTGTCGCTGTGCGAGAAGAAGCTGTAGCCCAGCGCGATCAGCTCGTCGCGGAGCGCCTCGTAATTGTAGATGCAGCCGTTGAAGGCGATGCTGAGGCCGAGATGGGAGTCGACCATCGGCTGGCGCGCGTGTTCGCTCAGGTCGATGATCTTGAGGCGGCGGTGCGCCAGCCCGGCATGGCCGAACGCAACCGCGCCGCTGCCGTCCGGTCCGCGCGGAGCCATGCAGGTCGCCATCTTGTCGAGGGTGGACAGATCGGCGGGCGCGCCGTCGAAAGTGACTTCTCCGCAAATGCCGCACATGTAAAAGGGTAACGCTCGCTGCTTCTCGGGTGGCGTGATAGCGCGCGGCGTCAGTGAACGGCCCGCGCCTCGGTTCGCTGTACTGCAAAGATCATACCAGAACGCCCCATGCTGGCAACCGAGGCCGGCCTCAGCGGGTCAGCGAGGGCGCACCGCCCGTGCGCGCGGCGGTGTTCGAGGACTGCTCGGAGAGGATGCGCGGCGGAGCCTGATCGAACTCGAAGATCTGGCGCAGGAACCCCGGAGCCACCGCGGAGACCGGATTGACCAGCACCTGCGGGTTGTCCATCGCGCCGCGCACGGCATAGGTCATGCCGAAAATGCCTTCGCCGCTGCGTCCGGTCAGCAAGTCCCCGAGAATGGGCACCGAGCTGATCGCCGCGTTCAGACCGTACATCGGCACATAGGTGCCGGAGAGTTGAATGCGGTTGCGCTTCAGATCGAGCCGGCCCCGGATCGTCGCGCCGAGCAGCGGGCCGTTGATGATTGCGTCGCGCAGGATGAACTGCCCGTTCCCGACCGAGAAGGGGACGCGCATGATATTGAAGTCGATCTGGTTGCGCCGCTTGACGGTTTGTCCCCGCCGATCCCCCGGCGCGCCAATGCCATTCTCGTTTCCGAACAGCACCTGGTCCACGACCTCGTCGCCCAGCACCTTGAAATTCCAGGCGTAAAGCGTGCCGAGGCGGTCGGCTTCGCCTAGCCCGTCGAGGTTGACGCGCAGCGACATCTCGCCGCCGGCGACGCGCTCATACAGACCGACGAGCCGGAATGCGGCCCCTGCGTCGGTTGCCTCGGCCAGCAGAAGGCGCGGCTCGCCTTCCGTGTTGCGCAAGCGCACGGCCAGAGGGGCTTCTCCGGCGAGTCGGCCATTGACGCTCACCTTGGTCAACCGCTCGGCGTCCTTGCGCACATGCGCCGTCAGGTTCGTGACCGTCGTGTCGTTGTGGCCGATCACGGTGCTGATCTTGGCGGTGATGTCCAGGCCCCAGTCGTGCTCGGGCCGGTCGGGCTGGTCCTCCGCGAGCTTGCCGCGCGAGAACAGCGAGCGGAAAAATTCCCGCCCGTCATAGCTGTCGCCGGTCGCCTCGACGCGCCACACGTTCTGCTCGTCGCGCACCCCGGACACCTGAAGGCGCGTCAGCGGGTTCGGCCAGAATGTCGGGAAGTCGAAGCTGCGCGGAAGCCCGTCCCGGCCAAACCTCACCGTGCCGGCGATGTCAATCTCGTCGCCCACCATGCGCACATCGTTGAGCGCCATGCGCCCGGCCTCGTCCTCGACGACATCGAAGGTGAGTATCGCGCTTTCGCCCGGCGGCTTGCGCGAGGCGACGTTGATGAAAAACAGTTCTGCGTTGGTCAGGTCCGCCTCGACGCCCAGATGGCGCTTGTTCTCCTCGCGATTGATCGTCAGCGCCAGCGGCACGGTGCCGCGCACCACGTGATTGATGTCCAGGCCGAGATCTTCGCGATCCCGCGCATCGAGCGATGCGCGCAGAAGCAGCCCCGGCTGCAGACGATCAGGCGCGCCGAAGATGCGATGCCAGTCCACGTTCACCGGCACGCCGTTGACCAGTACATCGCCCTTGGCGTTCAGCGCCTTCTCGTTCACATCGAAGACCACTTCGCCGCCGTTGACAGCCAGATCCTCGGCAAAGCCCGATGCGGTGGGGTCTTCCAGCGTCGCGCGCCCGCGCAGTCCGATATCCTCGAAATCGAGGTCCTCAAACAGCGGGATTTCCAAGCCGAACGCGCCCGCGAGCCGCCCGCTCAGGCCCGTTGGCTCCAGGCCCACCGCACCGGCATAATTGAGCGGATCGTGATTGAGCAGATCATAGGCCGCGCCGGCCTCTGCCGAGACCCGGAAATTCAGTTCAGCCCGCGGAATATGCGGACGCAGGTCGCCGATTACGAACTGCGCGTTTTCCAGCGCGACAGGCGCGCGCCCCGGCAGGGCGATCGCGCCGTCGGGCATATTGAAGACGAAGCGCCGCCCGCGCAGCATCGCGGTGCCCGGCCCGGTTTGCATTTCTGGCATCCCGTCGATGTAGGAAATCACCAGATCGTCCGTACCGAAGCGCACGTCGACGCTCTCGGCTGGCAGATCGCCGTCCGTTTCCAGCTTGTGCAAAATGCCGCCGGGAATGTTGATGTCGATGCTGCCGCCCGTGATGCGCCCGCCGCTGACCGATTCCCCGATCCATTCGCGCGCGCCGGGCGCGACGAATTTGGGCCAGATCAACTTGAGGAAGGCCACCGGCATCGGGCTTATCTCGCCGGCCATGCGCACTGCCGGGGCGCCTGGCGCATCGACCATTTCGCCGTTCAGGTCGATGAAGGCATCGGCGGCCTGCACCCGGAACCGCTCAAGCGCAACGCGTTCGCCGCCATCGAAGATCTGGCCGTTCGCAAAGATGCCGTCCACAGGGATCGCCGGGAGGCCGAACTGCTCCGCGGCCAGAGCGATTTCCGTGGTGCTGAAGCGGTAGGTCCAGTCCCTTGCCGTGCCGGTCTTTCCGTCCGCTGCGGCGGCGATGTCGCCGACCAGCGTCATGCGGCTTTCGCCCCAGCGCAGGGTGGACGGCTTCAACTCGAAGCGCCCGGCATCCTCGGAATAGGTGAAGCGCAGGTTGGCGCCGTCGATGCCGGCCGGCTCCTTTTCGTTCCAGGGCGCGTAAATCAGCCCGCTGCCGAGCGCGAGTTCCCCGGTCGCAGCCGTAATCCTGCCGTCGCCCGCCATCTCGGCGCTCAACGCCGCCGTCACGGGCAAGTCAAGGCTGCGCAGCGCCGAGAGCATGGCGAATTCCGTGCCCAGTTCGCGCGGGACCAGGTCTTCCACGCGCAAGCCGAGCGACAGTTTCTCGTAGCCGTCAAGGCGCGCCACCTCGAAGGTCATGTCCCAGGCGCGGGAATCGCTGCCAATGCTGGCGCGTCCGGTGAGCACGCTCTGGCGGTCGCGGCGCTCCAGATCGACCTCGAATGCGCGGACCTGCCACCGGGTGACGCGGTCGGGCCGGGCGACGAAGAACTCTGCGTCGCGGATGCCGAAGCTGCCGAGATAAGACGAGTTGTCCTCGCCCGCGCCGAGGTCATTGAAAAGCTGGTTGATGGCTGGAACCAGCGCGATCGCGCGGTTGTCCCGCGCTTGCGGTTCGCCGGCCGTCACCGTCGCCGGAGCCTTGCGCGCCGGCGGGGCCGCGCCCGACTGCGCATCGACGGTCAGCGCGATTCCGTCGTCCTCGTTCACATGCAGCAGCACGCGCGGGCCGATCAGATCCACGCTGCCGGCCGCAAACCGCCCGGCGAGCAAAGCCCGCGCGCTCAAGCCCACCGAGGCGAAGGGCGCCTCGGCCACGACCACGCCGCCCTGGTCGTAAAGCCGCACGGTCTTGAGCCGGAATTCGATGCCGCCCGCGTCGGACAGTCTGACGACCGCATCCTCGATATCGATGCTCGGGCCGCGCAGCTGGCCATTCACTGATTTTTCCACCGGCTCGACGAGAAAGGCCATCGACACCGGCCCCTGGCTCAGCCGCCCGTAGACCAGCGCCAGCGCGACAGCGCCGACAACGATCAGCCCGGTGAAGACCTCCAGCGAGAGTCGCCCGCAGCGCTTGCAGGCCCGGCCGATGCGCACCCGAGCCGGCTCCGGCACGCGAAGCGCCAGCGCGCGGGTTTTCTCATCGATGCGGGCAATCTGACGTCCGGCCGGGGCGGCCAAGTCCTTGCAGGCGCTCATGGCCCGCCGGAACCGCCCTTGCCTGTGCTCGTCGTTCATTGCGCGTCCAGAGTGGTGATGCCGCGGTCCCGCCTGTGCCCCGGGGCGGGTGACGAATTGTTGCTGCAGGCCGCTTGAGGCTTGCGCCGATGCGCCGGATAGGCTTTGTCAAACGGGCAGCCTTTATCACGAAAGTTGTCAAATTGTTTCATGGGCAAAAAACGTCAAAAGGAAGGCATTGCGATGGTCTGCGAAGGTGATGTCGCCCCCGGTTTCGACCTGCCGCGCGACGGGGGCGGGACGGTCAGCCTGGAAGAGTTCAAGGGCAAGCCGGTGGTCCTCTATTTCTATCCGAAGGACGATACATCCGGCTGCACCAAGGAGGCGGTCAATTTCACCGCGCTTGCGGGTGAGTTCGCTGCGGCCGGCGCGGAGATCGTCGGCGTTTCGCCGGATCCGGTAAAATCGCACGACAAGTTCAAGGCCAAGCACGAGCTGAGCGTCACGCTCGCCTCGGATGAGGAAAAGGGGGTCATCCAGGCTTATGGGGTCTGGGGCGAAAAGAAGATGTACGGCAAGACCTACATGGGCGTCGAGCGCTCGACCTTCCTGATCGACAAGGATGGCAAGATCGCGAGGATCTGGCGCAAGGTCAAGGTGCCCGGTCATGCCGAAGCGGTTCTCGAAGCCGTCAAGTCTTTGTAACGCAGAGGAAAATGACGCGGGTCCGCCACGTCCGATTGTTTCGCAACACCATCGAAAATTCGTCGAAAAATTGCATCCGTTGATCAAAGTTAACCCATGACAGGCGTGCCGCTTCCCGCTAAGGTGCGCCGCGTTATTGCCGGTGACGGCGGCAACTGACTGCGGCAGGGACGCAGGTCTGTCGGGGGCGCAACCGCGCAGATTGGCTGGCGCGCCGGTTCGTTCAATGCGCAGGACTCGGGCGTTGGCCATGCGGATGCCTGTGTACATGCCGTCGGATCGGCATCGCAGTCGGGGCGCGCGCCCCGGGTAAACTTCGCCTTGGCGGTGTTCCACCGCTTCGGGGGATGACGACGGCGCACCGGGTTGGCGAAAGCGCTTGTTGGGCGTCTGCGAGGCCGGTTTCCGGCCGCCGGCAAAGTGTTTGCCCGTTGACGCCTCACTTAGCGCCCGTTAACGCATTGTGCGAATGACGAGGTCTCAAGAGCAACGAAAGCAGAGAACGCCATGAGTAACTCTGAACAAAAGCCGATCCTGAAGACCACCAGCAAGGCTGCGAGCAGTCCCTCGCCGGCGCCTTCGGCTCCGCCGAACGCTCCGATGGCCGGACCGCAGGGCGCGCCGGCCCCGACCCGCGCGCCGGGACAGCGGAGCGATCGCGTTGCGCCCTCGATCATCGGCGAGGATCTGGCGATCACCGGCAACGTCATCTCCAAGGGCGAGGTGCAGGTCGACGGCCAGATCGAGGGCGACGTCCATTGCGGCTCGCTCATTGTCGGCGAAAAGGCGGAAATCACTGGCGGCATCGTGGCCGAGGATGTGGTGGTGCGCGGCCGTGTCATGGGCTCGATCCGAGGGGTGCGGGTCACCATGCAGGCCAGCTCCCATGTCGAAGGCGACGTGTTCCACAAGGCGCTTGCGATCGAGCAGGGCGCGTTCTTCGAGGGCAAGTCGCGCCGCGCCGAAGACCCGATCGCCACAGCGCCGAAGCTCGAAACGCCGCAGACCTGAGCCTGTGAAGCAATGGCGTGGCGGGGGCGCTACGCGCGTGGCCCGATTTGCCTGCTGCCCCGTCCCGCTCAGACCCGACAGTCGCGGTTCATGCTCGCCTGTGTTAATCTGGCGGCATGAGCATTCGATTGTCCGTGTGGGTCCTGGTTCTGTGTCTGCCGCTGGCGGGCGGATCCTTGTCATGGCGCGCCGCCGCGGAGCCGTCCGCGCTGTCGGGGTCCGTTTACGACCGCGACAAGCTTGAGCGGCTCTACCGCGCGTTGAAGCACGCCCAGAGTCCGGGCGAAGCCCAGCGGCTCAATAACCGCATCTGGCGGTTATGGACTGAAGGGCCGGACGCGGAGGCGGGCGAACAGATACAGCAGGTGTTCCGCTATCGCCGCTGGCGCGAGCTGGACAAGGCGCTTGAAGTCGCCGAACGCCTGACCGAGCGCCTGCCCAATTACGCCGAGGGCTGGAACCAGAAGGCGACGGTCCTGTTCGAGATGGGCCGCTTCGATGCCTCGCTGGAGACCATCGAAAAGGTTCTCGAACTTGAGCCGAAGCACTTCGGCGCGCTCGCCGGCAAGGCGATCATCCTGCTGCGGCAGGGCCGCGCGAGACTCGGCCAGCAAACCTTGCGCCGCGCGGTGGAGATTCATCCGTACCTTGCCGAGCGTCGCCTGCTGGTGGAGGAGCCGGGCGATCCCATCTGAGCACGGGCGCGGATTGCAGCGGGGCCGCATGGGCAACAGCGAGTCGCCCGCTTGATTTCGCGCGCGGCATCGCCCATGCTCCCGCAGTATCGGGGGCGGCC
The DNA here is from genome assembly GCA_964540795.1 of uncultured Hyphomicrobiaceae bacterium. Lineage (GTDB taxonomy): Bacteria > Pseudomonadota > Alphaproteobacteria > Rhizobiales > Rhodomicrobiaceae > Dichotomicrobium. The sequence goes on from CAZINX010000001.1 coordinate 231,020, forward strand.
ATTGCGTCGGCCCTGTCGAAAGCCTCGCGCAGACACCACGCCGCCCAACCTGGCTCATGACAATTTTTTTCCACGAGCGTGATCTTCCCGACGGCCTGGATCTCGGCCTCAGCGTTGCCGTCGATACCGAAACCATGGGCCTTGAGCCGCGCCGCGACCGGCTGTGCCTCGCGCAGCTTTCCGCTGGCGACGGGGTCGCGCATCTGGTGCGATTTGCGCCCGGCGCTTACGAGGCCCCAAATCTCTGCCGGCTGCTGGCCGACCCGTCGGTGCTCAAGCTGTTTCATTACGGCCGCTTCGACATCGCCGTAATGGGCGTGTATCTTGGCGTTTTCGCTGCGCCGGTCTACTGCACAAAGATCGCCTCGCGCCTGACGCGCACCTACACGGACCGGCACGGGCTCAAAGACCTGTGCCGCGAACTGATCGGCGTGGAGCTGTCCAAGCAGCAGCAAATCTCCGATTGGGGCGCTGAAACCCTCAGCGAGGAGCAGAAGGCCTATGCGGCCTCGGACGTGCTCTACCTTCATCAGTTGAAGGAAAAGCTCGATCACCGTCTCGCGCGCGAGGGGCGCACCGGGATCGCGCAGGCTTGCTTCGACTTTCTGCCCACACGGGCGCGGCTGGACCTGCTGGGCTGGGATGAGCGCGAGATTTTCAGCCACTCCTGAAGCTGTTCCGCGCGGTCCAACTGTCAACATATTCCTCGCATTGGATTCGGCGCGAGCGACGGCGGTTCGCTATTTCCGATGAGAGGGGCGCATGTCAGTTGATGCCGATCACGCCGGCCGGTCGCGCGGCTTCGTCGTGCAGCTGTCGGCGCAGGAGCGGGCGCGCGCCTTCCGCGCGGCGCGGCGGCATTCCATCGCGGTCAAGGCGTTGCGGGTTCTGCTGCCGCTGGCCGCGCTCGCGATGATTGGCCTTTATTTCGTGCCCGCCCGGCTTTCCATCGAGATCGACGGCGCAACAGCATCTCTGGAGGGGATCTCGGTCGAATCCGGCAACCTGAAGATGGTGAACCCGAAGCTCTCGGGTATGCATCCCGAATACGGCCGTTACGAAATCCGCGCCGACACGGCGCTTCAGGATGTGGATAGCCCGCAGAAGGTCGCGCTGGACGCGGTGGCCGGCTCGCTGGTGTCGCCCGAAGGCGATGCGACCCGGCTGGAAGCGCTCAGCGGGCTGTTCGACACCGAAGCGAAACAGCTCACCTTTCAGGAGGGCGTATCCATCGAGGGGCGCGCGGGTCTCTCGGTCAAGATGCGCTCGGCGACCGTGTATTTCGCGGATCAGCTCATCGTCTCTGACGAGCCGGTGGCAATGCAGTTTCGCGGCAGCCGGATCACCGCCGACGGCGTGCGGCTGAATACCGGCGACGCGCGCGTGGTGTTTCAGGGCAGCGTCAAGGTCCGGCTGGAACCACAGAAGGAAGCGGACACGCAATGAACGGCACTTCAGCATCGCTTCGCAACTGGCGGCCGCGGGGGCAGGCCGCAAAGTCGGCGGCTCTCCTTGCGCTTGGCCTTGTCATGAGCGCGCCCGCTGCGCCTGCGCTCGCGCAGGGCATCGGCAGCAGTTTCCAGGCCTATCAGGGCAGCACCGACGAGCCGGTCGACATCGAGGCGGACCTGCTTGAGGTCGATGACAAGCAGAAACAGGCCGTGTTCAGAGGCAATGTCGTCGCGCGCCAGGGCGGCTTCTCGCTGAAGGCGAAAGAACTGGCGGTGCATTACACGGGCGAGCCGGGCGGCGATGTTGCAGGGGCCAGCGCGGCCGGCGGCAACGGCGGCATCACGCGCATCGAGGCCAAGGGCAAGGTGCTGGTGAGCACTCAGGACGACCAGACCGCCACCAGCGAATGGGCCAATTTCGACGTGGAACAGCAGGTGGTTACGATTGGCGGCAACGTCGTGCTCTCCCAGGGCGAAAACGTGCTGCGCGGCGACCGGCTCGTCATTAATCTGAGGACTGGCACGAGCCGTTTCGAGGTCGAGGGTGAAGCCGGCAACCAGCGCATCCGCGGCCTGTTTACGCCCCGTCAGGACTGACTGCAACGGCGCTCATGCAAATTTCGCACCGAAGGCGGCGGCGTTTGTGGTAGGCTCGCTTTCGATTTTCTAACCGATTGATACGGGACGCGAACGACCGCTCATGGCAATCACCGAACGGCGCAGACAGCCCGCGCCCCAGCCGCAACGCCCGCGCCGCGCCCCTCGGCAGGCCGTGCAGCCGGCGCCGCAGCCCTATGCGAGCCCCGCGCCGGCCGGCACGCTGGAAGCGGAAAACCTTACAAAGAGTTTCAAGAGCCGCCAGGTCGTCGGCGGCGCGAGCCTGCAAATCGAGCGCGGCGAGGCAGTCGGCCTGCTTGGGCCCAACGGCGCGGGCAAGACGACGATCTTCTACATGATCACCGGGCTTATCCCCGCCGACACCGGCCGCATCATCATTGACGATCATGATGTCACGCGCTTGCCGATGTATCGCCGGGCGCGGCTGGGCATCGGTTATCTGCCGCAGGAGGCGTCCATCTTTCGCGGGCTGACGGTGGAGGAAAATATTCGCGCGGTGCTGGAAATCGTCGAGCCTGACCGCAAGGAGCGTCAGCGTCAACTCGATGCGCTGCTCGAAGAGTTCCGCATCACCAAGCTGCGCAAGTCGCCAGCCATTGCGCTGTCCGGGGGCGAGCGCCGCCGCGTGGAGATCGCCCGCGCGCTTGCGAGCCGTCCGTCCTATATGCTGCTCGATGAACCTTTCGCGGGCATCGACCCGATTGCGATCGGCGACATCCGTAATCTCGTCCACCATCTCAAGGATCGCGGCATCGGGGTGCTCATCACCGATCATAATGTCCGCGAGACGCTGGAGCTGATTGACCGGGCCTATATCATCTACGAAGGTCGGGTGCTGATCGAGGGGACGCCAGACGAGATCATAGCCAATGAGGATGTCCGGCGCGTGTATCTCGGCGACGAGTTCTCGATGTAGCCTGCCGGCCTGTATCGCGTGCAAGGAGTAAGCCTGCGATGGCGCTCAGATTGGAGCTGAAGCCCAGCCAATCGCTCGTCATGACGCCCCAGTTGCAGCAGTCGATCAAGCTGCTGCAACTCTCCAATCTTGAGCTTTCCACTGTCATCGACCGGGAATTGACGGAGAACCCGCTACTGCAGCGCGCGGAAGAAGCCGAAGGCGGCGAAGGCTCTGAAGGGGAAGCGGACCTCGCGGCGGACAATGCGCCGTTGCCGGAAGACGGGCCGAACCTGTTCACGATGCGCCCCGGGCCGAGCGGCGAGGCGCCGCCCAGCGATTTCGCGCCGCCAGAGGGGCCGAGCCTGCGGGAGCATCTGGAGCAACAGCTCAATCTCGCCGCGCCGGGCCCGAAGGAGCGCCTGATCGGTCTCAATCTCATCGACATGATCGACGAGGCTGGCTATCTGCGCGGCGACACCGTCCGGCTCGCAGAGCGGCTTAACGTCGCGCCGGAGGAGGTCGAGCAGCTGCTGACCGTGCTGCAGAGCTTCGAGCCGTCAGGCGTGGGCGCGCGCGATCTGGCGGAGTGTTTGGAAATCCAGCTGCGCGAACAGGGGCGGCTCGATCCGATGATTGCGACGCTTTTGGGCCATCTCGACCTGATCGCCGCTCAGGAGCTGCCCAAGCTGGCGCGGCTGTGTCGGGCGGATATCGAGGATGTGCGCGATATGATCGCCGAAATCCGGCGGCTCAACCCGAAACCGGGGCTGCGCTTCGGCGGCGGGCCAGTGGTGCAGGTCACGCCCGATGTCTTCGTGCGCGCGCGCCCGGATGGCAGCTGGCACGTCGAACTGAACAGCGAGACGCTGCCGCGCCTGCTTGTGGATCGCGCCTACTTCTCCACGGTGCGCGCGCAGGCGAGCCGCGACGACCGGGCCTTTCTCGGCGACTGCCTGAACGCTGCGAACTGGCTGGTGAGAAGCCTCGATCAGCGCGCGCGGACGATCCTCAAGGTGGCGGAGGAAATCGTGCGCCGGCAGGAGGGGTTCCTTCGCCACGGCGCTGGGCATCTTCAGCCGATGACCCTGCGCGACGTGGCCGCCGAAATCGATATGCATGAATCAACGGTCAGCCGCGCGAGCGCGCACAAATACATGGCCACCCCGCGCGGGCTATTCGAGTTCCGGTATTTCTTCACCTCGGCCGTATCGGCCGCCGATGGGGCCGCGGCGCATTCCTCGGAGGCCGTGCGCTACCGCATCAGGCAGCTCGTGGATGCCGAGACGCCTGACTCGGTTCTCTCCGACGACCAGATCGTGGCGGCGCTGAAGGCAGCCGGCATCGACATTGCGCGGCGCACGGTCGCGAAATACCGCGATCTGATGCGCATCCCGTCCTCGCGCGAGCGCCGGCGCGCCAAGAAGCTGGAATTGATGCAATCCGGCTAGGGTAGGGCGGCGGCCTTTACAGTTGCCCGGACGGCCGCGGTCGTGGGGGCCAATGTCTGCGCCGGCCCCCGGCCGCCTGAAAATTTATCCGCTGCGACATATTGCACGCCAAGTCATAAGCAACAAAGTGAAGGCGAGCAGAATTGACTTCCGCGAGGGCCTTGTCTACCGTCCGCGCCATCTCGAAGGGCGGGGAGCGGCGCTCCGGCAAAGCCGACGGGCGCCGGGGATCGGTGAAGGCCGGCTGCGCGGGTCAAGATTGCCGCGAGACGTGACGCGGTGCGGGAGCGGCGCTAAAATCGTAGCCGCGCCGCAGCGGGAGCCAGACAACCGGCGCAGGTTGAATTGCCGGCACATGCAACATTCGCCCTGCCGCCGATTTGTGATCGGGATCGGCATGAAACGTGCATATCTCTCGCTTAGCACACGTGATCTCCGGCGCCAGGTCCAAATAGAGGGACAACCGAAGGGAATGACCATGGATCTTAGCGATCTGATCTCGTCCGAAGGCATCGTTCCGGCTTTGCGGGCCAACAGCAAGAAGCAGGTGCTTCAGGAGCTGTCGAAAAAGGCCGCCGAAATGACGGGCCTCGCGCAGCGGGATATTTTCGACACGCTGCTGCAGCGCGAGCGCCTTGGCTCGACCGCGACGGGAAACGGGATCGCGATTCCGCACGGCATGGTCGCGGGGCTGGAGCGTGTGACGGTGCTCTTCGCGCGGCTGGACAAGCCGGTGGAATTCGAGGCGATCGACGAGAAGCCGGTGGATCTGGTCTTCCTGCTGTTGGCGCCGGAGCGCGCGGGCGCGGATCATCTGAACGCGCTGTCGCGGATTTCGCGGCTGCTGAGCAGGGCGAACGTGGCGCGGAAGCTGCGCGCCTCCAACGATCGCGATACGCTTTATGCGCTGCTGACCGAGCCGATCGCCTCGCACGCCGCGTGACGCGCGCAAGCGTAATTCGAGACGGAAAAAGGCGGCCCCGACAGGCCGCCTTTCTTTTTTGCCGACAGGGACCCCCGCCGCGCGTGCGCGGCGGGTTTGTGTTTTACGCCGTCGCGGCAGCCTTGCCCCGCGGCTCGGAGTACAGTCCCTTGAACAGGGCGTAGCACGCCAGCAGCAGGATGACCGCGAACGGGAAGCCGGTCGAAACCGCTGCGGCCTGCAGCGCGCCGAGACCGCCGCCGATCAGCAGCGCGATCGCCACCAGCCCCTCGAAGGTGCACCAGAACACGCGCTGGGACACCGGGGCGTTAACCTTGCCGCCGGCCGTGATCGTGTCGATCACCAGCGAGCCGGAGTCCGAGGAGGTTACGAAGAACACGATCACCAGCACCACGCCGATGAACGAGGTGATCTGGGCCAACGGCAGTTCGGAGAGCATCGCGAACAGCGACAGTTCGGGGCTGTAGCTTTCGATCACGTAGCCGAACACCGCGCTTTCGCTCGCGCCCTCGACGATCTGGTTGATGGCCGAGCCACCGAAGGTGGTCATCCACAGCGCCGAGACGATGGTTGGCACAAGCAGCACGGCGATCATGAACTCGCGAACGGTGCGGCCCCGGCTGACGCGGGCGATGAACATGCCGACGAACGGCGACCAGGAAATCCACCAGGCCCAGTAGAACGAGGTCCAGCCCTGACGGAAACCGTCGTCCTCGCGGCCGACCGGATTGGAGAGCGGGAGCAGGTCCTCGCCGTAGGAGGCCAGGTTCGTCACGAAATTGCTGAGGATCGACGCGATGCCGCTGGCGAACATCACGAACAGCAACAGCGCCAACGCCACGACCATGTTGATTTCAGAGAGCACCTTGACGCCGCCGTCGAGGCCGCGCAGGACCGAGATCAGCGCCACCGCCGTGATGCCGATGATCAGCAGCACCTGCACGCTCACGTTGTTCGGCAAGCCGAAGACGAAGTCCAGACCGGCGTTCGCCTGCTGCGCGCCAAGCCCCAGCGACGTGGCGAGGCCGAACAGCGTGGCGAAAACGGCGAGGATGTCGATGATGTGGCCGGGCCAGCCCCAGATGCGTTCGCCGAAGATCGGGTAGAACAACGAACGGATGGTGAGCGGCAGCCCCTTGTTGAACGAGAACAGCGCGAGGCCGAGCGCCACGATGCCGTAGATTGCCCACGGGTGGAGGCCCCAGTGGAAGATCGTTGCAGCCATCGCCGTCTGGCGCGCCGCTTCGATTGTGGCCGGGTCGGCCAGTGCGCCATCGACAATGCCGAGTTCGCGCCCAAGCGGCTGGTCGCCCCATGGCGTGCCGAAGTAATAGGCTGGCTCAAGCACGCCGAAGAACATCAGCCCGATGCCCATGCCTGCGGCGAACAGCATCGAGAACCAGCCGATATAACTGTAATCCGGCGTGGCATCGCGCCCGCCCAGCCGCACGCTGCCGATAGGCAGTACGATGCAGGCTAGGCACACCAGCACAAAGATGTTTCCGGCCGAAAGGAAGAACCAGTCGAGGTTCGAGGTCAGAAACTTGCGCGTCGCGTCGAAGGCGGGCGCGGCGTTTTCCTGGAAGATGATAGTGATGAGCACGAAGGCGACCACTACAAGCCCTGAGACCAGAAACACCGGGTTATGAATATCTAGGCCGAACGGCCCGATTTTCGGTGTGATGTTGTCCTGACCGATTTCATAATCGGTGTCGATGATGTCAGCCGGTCCTTCAGGACTTGGGACGGCTTCGACGTCGGTGTCCGTAGTCAATGTTCTTCCCCTGTTTTGCTTTTTATTTCAGGCTTTGTTTGGCTCGGCGGAAAGGCTTTCCCTAGCGCACCAGGAAAACCGAAACATCGGAGTGCGATGCCACGGAGCCGCCGTGCGACGGCCAGATATAATCTGTCACATTCGGAATGTGCGACTGCATGACGACCAGATCGGCCCCGGTCTCGTGCACCGCCTTGAGCAGCGTGTCGTTGATTTCGACCGCGGGGTCATGGCTGGCATAGGCTTTTGCTGAAGTCTGATGGCCGTGTTTGTTGGCCTGCTCCTGGGCGAAAGCTTCAAGTTTTTGCGCGAACTCTTGTGGGTTATGCGCGACCGGACTGGGCGTTTCCGGTGTGACGCCAACATAGATTGCCGGAGCGTCGTAATGCTTCGACAGATCAGCCGCAGTCTGCAATGCCTTCTGTAAATGTTCGATGTGTGTCAGATCTACGGGAACCATTATTTGTTTATACAAAGGAGCCTCCTTGATTCGTTGCCTCGTGTTTCCCGGAGAGGCCGCTGTTGCGGGCTCATATCCTGACGCTTCACGCTGTGCTTAATTACCGCACTTGGGCAGGCTAGCATGTCATATTCCTGCAAGCCAGACCCATTATCCTTGCGGAATTTTGGAGTTTATCCTGTTTCGAAACTCGCGAAATGGTCCGTTTGCGGCATCAAAGCGCCGCGCGCAGGATAATGTAGAGGCCGAGCAGCATGAGCGCGCGGAACAAGATGCGGCGGAACACGTCCTCTGGCAGGCGTCTGCCGAGCCGCTGGCCGAGTTCCATGCCGATCAGCGCGGGGATCAGCGCGGCGGCGGAGACGATGAGCGTTTCGCCCGTGACAATTCCGATCTGGCCGAGCGAGAGGGCGAGCGTGAGCGCGCAAGCGCCGAACAGCATTCCCATCACCGGGACAAGCTCGGCGCGCGGCAGGCCGAGGGACTGCAGGAAGAATACGCCGGGCACGATGCTCGATCCGGTCATGCCGGTGATGACGCCCGTCGCCGCGCCGGAGAGCGCCCCCGCCCAGGTCTCGTGCCTCGGCGGAATGGCGATCTGAAGATGCGCGAGGCTTGCCGCCGCATAGACGATCAACACGATGCCGAGCGCCGCGGAGAGCAACGCGACATCCACGAGGGTGAGCGCCGCGGCGCCGGGGATCACCATCACGACAGCCGTGCCGAGAAACAGCCAGTGCCGGCGCAGCGCCGCCAGCAGGTTGGGGCTGTAGGCCGCCTGCCACACGTTTGTCACGCAGGTCGGGATGATCATGAGCGCGAGCCCGTTCGTCAGCCCGAGCGTGGCGGTCAGCAGGGCAACGCTGACCGACGGCATACCCATTCCGACCACGCCCTTGACCATGCCGGCGATAAGGAAGGCCGCGGCGATCAGGACGAGGTCAGCGGCGTCATACATGAGCGGGACACGGCCGGGTTCAGCGCGCGGCGCGCCGTTCCGGCAGCGGCAGGCTGTCGCCCGGCGGCGCTGCGGCGGGCGCGGCTGCAACGCCGTTCAGCAGTTCGGGCCGGTACTCGAAATGCAGCGTATCGTAATGATACCACTTGCCGCCCCAGATGAAGCCGTGCTGCTCGAATATCTCGACGATCTCCCAGGGGATGCGATTGCGGTAGGTGAGCGGCTCGTCCGGCCCGGCGCCGCTCCAGCGCCAGTAATCGCCATATTTCGCGTTGATGTCGACCGCCGCGCCGAAGGCGTGGACGCTGAAGCGATCGGTTCCCGCTATGGTGCGGCAGTTATATGTGCCGGCGCTGGGGCGCAGGTATTTCATAAAGCGTCCGGGCAGCTTGTCGAGCGCGTTGGAGACCTTCTGCAGAGCATCGGCCACACCGTTGACGCTGGTGACGCGAAGGGTCTTGCCGTGGTTCTCCGGCAGCCAGACAACCTCCTCCAGCCGCGAACTGACGGCCCGCGGGTCGTCCTTGCAGTCGCCGTACATCTTTTTGAAGAAAGGCTCATGGCGCACGCGCCCCGGATCGACGTTCTCAAGCGGCGGCACGCCGCGCAAGCCCCGCGGATATTCGGCGTAGAACTGATCCTCCAGGTCGGGATCGCTGAGCCGCTCCTGAAAGGCCTTGTCCCGCCCGTCATCGAAGGTCATCCGCGTGCCGTCATGCCAGATGATGACGTTGTCCTCGTAACCCGCGAGGAAGTCGGGGTAGGCGTCCACCAGCCGGCGCATCAGGCGCTCGTTGCGGGTGAGCGGCTTGGGTTTGGCCTGCTTCGGTTCGGTCGCGGGTCCCGCTGGCGCGGCGTCTTCCCGCGCGGCGTTGGCCGCGTCCGGCCCGGCGGCGTGCTGCGAGGCCGCCGGCGTGGCGGCCTGCCCGGCGTCGGTCATGCTGGCCGTCCGCGCCTGCGCCGTGCGCACGGGCCGGTCCGCTTCCGTCTCGGCGGGCTGCGGCGCGCGCGCGGAGTTGGCCGCCGCCAGCGCGATCAGCGATATGAACAGCAGATGGGTAAGACCCGATGCCAGGGTTCTGATTTTCACACGCTTGCCTTGATTGTGCTGCAGTTGCCCGATCGTGACGAAACGTTAACAGCCGGACGGGACGACAACAGCCGATCAGGGGAACGGGCTGGCCGCAAGGCGAATCTCGCCGGCTTCCGATAATGAGAACAGATGGTGGGAATAATGACAATTTTGCGTTTTGGATTCGTGGGCGCACTGGTGATGGCGCTTGCGTTCAGCGGAGCAGCGATGGCCCAGGACACGGATGAACAGGCCGTGCCCGATCCCGGCAATGGCGAGCAGATGGAGATGATGGACGGCCAGGGGACCGGCGATGCCATGATGGACGGGCAGGGAATGGAGGATGAGCCTCTCGATCCGGCCTCGCCCGAAGCCGACAGCATGAATGGCATGAATGGGCAGGAGATGGGCGAGCCGGCTGGCGAACCCATGCAGGAGGAGACCGGCCCGGCCGACATGATCTCCGACAGCTCCGAGCGCGCGCTTGTCGAGGACGAGCTGGCCGGAATGACCTGCGAAGATCTCTGGATCGCCCGCAACGAGATTTTCGATCGCAATGGCTACTGCTTCCGCAGCGAGCGCGGACAGGCCTATTTCGACAATTCCGACTGCACCTCGGATTCGCAGGACATTCTCTCCGAGCTTGAGTGGCGGAATGTCGATCTGATCCGGCAGGTCGAAGCCGAGAAGCAGTGCAACTAACCCCGCCTTTTTGCAGAGAAAAGCGGAAGCCGGCGGTCCCCGCCGGCTTCTTGATTCGTGTCGGCCCCGTCCCGACTTAAGGCGGAGACACAAATGCTTTACCTTTACATCGAACGCGGTACAGTGTTTGTCGGGTAAGATTGCGATCCCTTGATCGGTCGGCTCTTAAGGGGGCAGCGCGCGCGCCGCGCGCACAAGGCGCTGCTGCGTCCGAAAAGCGGACATCGCCAACAACAAGAGGCTTGGTTTTTGTGAGTGAAGGGCCACAGGAGCGCAAGGCCGTATGTGAACCCGATAGCGTCAAGGCGGCTTCGTTGTCGGGCGCCCGAACTCAGCAATACAGCCGTCACGCCAGCAGACGCCGCGACAACCGCCGGTTTTCCGAGGATGAACACGTCTACGGCGCGCTTGATCTCGGCACCAACAACTGCCGGCTGCTGGTCGCGCGCCCATCGCGCCGCGGGTTCATTGTGGTGGATGCGTTTTCCCGCGTCATCAAGCTTGGAGAGGGCATAACCCAGAGCGGCGCGCTGTCGGAGCAGGCCATGGCGCGCACCATCGACGCGCTGAAGGTGTGCGCGGACAAGATGATCCGCCGCGGGGTCCAGCGCTCGCGCCTGATCGCCACCGAGGCCTGCCGCGTCGCCAGCAACGCCGAAGAGTTTGTCGCCCGGGTGCGCGAGGAGACCGGGCTGGAGCTGGAGATCATCGACCGCGAGACCGAGGCGCGCCTCGCCGTCAGCGGTTGCGCATCGCTCATCGACCGGCAAAGCGACGGGGCGCTGGTGTTCGACATCGGCGGCGGTTCGTCGGAGCTGATCTTTCTCGATCTGCGCTGCATGAACGACCAGCAGAAGCGCCGCCCGCACGACCGCCTCTGGGCGCAGGACTGCGTGGCCGCCTGGACCTCGCTGCCCGTCGGCGTGGTGACCCTCGCCGAGCAGTTCGCGGGCGAGCCGATGGACGCGGGCACTTTCGAGGCAATGGTGCGCGAGGTGCGCCGCGCCCTGCACGAATTCGATACCGAACATGGCGTCTCGGGGCGGATTGCAAACACCAACACGCACCTGCTCGGCACCTCGGGGACGGCCACGACCATCGCCGGAATCCATCTGGGGCTGGAGTACTACGACCGCCGCCGCGTGGACGGATGCTGGCTCAGCGCCGATCAGGTGCGCGCCGTCTCCGAGCGGCTGACCGCGATGAAGCACGAGGAGCGCGTGCGGCAGGCTTGTATCGGGCGCGAGCGCGCCGATCTCATTATAGCCGGCGCGGCGATCCTGGAAGCGCTGCTGCGCGCCTGGACCTGCGAGCGCCTGCGGGTGGCGGACCGCGGCCTGCGCGAGGGCATCCTCGCCACGCTGATGGCAGAGGACGGCGTGCACGATCTTTGGCGCCGGCGCGCTCGCCGCTTCCGCCGCAGGTAAGGCTTGGCGCGCGAACGCCCCAGGCGAATCGGAAAACCATCATGGCACGCAAGCAATCCGGCAAGCGCGGGGCCTCCGGCCGTGGCCGGCGCGAAATGAGCGTGCGGGTCAAGACCGCGCGCGGGCGCAAGCCCTCTTCGACCCGCTGGCTCCAGCGCCAGCTCAATGACCCCTATGTCGCCGCCGCCAGGCGCGAAGGCTACCGCTCGCGCGCCGCCTACAAGCTCATCGAGATCGACGACAAGCATCGGTTCCTGCAGCCAGGCTCCGTCGTGGTCGATCTCGGCGCAGCGCCGGGCGGCTGGTCCCAGGTCGCGGCCAAGCGGGTGATGCCGGGCGGCAAGGCGATCGCCATCGACCTGCTGGAGATGGACGCGCTGCCGGACGTCACGGTGCTTCAGGGCGACTTTCTCGAAGACGCCGGCCTCGACGCGGTGAACGCGGCGCTCGCCGGCCGCAAGGCCGACATCGTGATCTCCGACATGGCGCCCTCGGCCACCGGCCACCGCCAGACGGACCACTTGCGCACGGTAGCGCTGGCCGAGGCCGCGCTCGACTTCGCGCTCGGCGTGCTGGCGCCGGGCGGCATCTTCCTCGCCAAGGTTTTTCAGGGCGGGGCGGAGGGCCGGATGCTCGATCTGCTCAAGCGTTGCTTCGCCACCGTGCGACACATCAAGCCCAGGGCGAGCCGCCCGGAATCCCCCGAGACCTATGTGCTGGCGACGGGCTTTCGTGGCACAGGGACTGATAAATCGCCGCGAGCGTAAAACGAGCCATGCGAACGGCTTTGCACTTCTGAATGAAAGTGCTAAGAGAAGCTGAAGAGTTGATCGGGACGTAAAGCCGGGCGTGGTGACCCAGGGCGAGGCGAAAAAAGCGTGGAGTAGGGTGGACAATGAGCGAGTCTGTTATCGGTGAAGATCTGACCATCATCGGGAACGTGCGGTCGAAAGGGAACCTGAAGCTCGACGGCAAGCTACAGGGCGACATGTATTGCGCCTCGCTCATCGTCAGCGAAAAAGGCCGGATCGACGGCGGTATCGTCGCCAACAACGAGGTCATCGTATTCGGCAACGTGTCCGGCTCGATCCGCAGCAAGCGCGTGATGCTGCATTCCACGGCGCATGTTGAGGGCGATATCTACCACCAGGGCATCGGCATCGAGATGGGAACGCGCTACGACGGCACTTTGCGCTGGACCGATGACCCCAACGCATTTGCGTTTGAGGGCGACGGCAAGACCGGCCAGCCGCAGACGGCCGCGGCAGACGCGTCTCAAGGCCAGCACGCCGCCCAGCCGGCCCAGCAGCCGCAACAGGCTCAGCAGGCCCAGCCCGCCCAGCAGCAGGACAGCGGCGGACGCCGGCTTTTGCGGCGATAAATGCGCGCGGCGGATTGAGATCGTTGACGCCGCCTCCAATCTGTGCATCACAAGGTCGCCCCGGTCACGCTCGGTTCCGAGCGCCGGGGCGCGGCGCATCCAGGCGCCGGGAGGCCGCGCCGGTCCGTGAAAGGAGTGGGCAGCGATGAAGCTGGCACTGACATTCGACGATGTTCTTCTCAAGCCGCGCCATTCGAATGTCCTGCCCGGACAGGTGGACACCTCGACACGCGCGACCCCCGCGATCCCGCTCAACATCCCGGTCATGTCCGCGGCGATGGACACTGTGACCGAAGCGCCGCTGGCGATCGCCATAGCCGCGGCGGGCGGGATCGGCGTTCTCCACCGCAATATGACGCCGGATGCCCAGGCCGATCATGTCCGCCAGGTCAAGAAATACGAATCCGGGATGGTTGTGAATCCGGTGACGATCCACCCGGAGGCGCCGTTGTCAGAGGCGCTTGAGTTGATGCGCCGGCATTCGATTTCCGGCATCCCGGTGGTGACGCCCTCGGTGAACGGCGGCCGCGGCGGCCGGCTGGTCGGCATCCTGACCAACCGAGATGTCCGCTTTGCCGAGGACATGGAGCAGCCCGTCGCCAACCTGATGACCAAGGATGGCTTGGTGACAGTCAAGGACGGCGTCAGCTCGGAAGAGGCCAAGCGGCTTTTGCACCAGCACCGTATCGAGAAGCTGCTGGTCGTCGATGATGACTTCCATTGCATCGGGCTGATTACCGTCAAGGACATCGAAAAGGCGGTGCAGCACCCGAACGCGGCGAAGGACGATCATGGGCGTCTGCGCGTGGCGGCGGCGACGACTGTCGGCGAGACGGGCTATGAGCGCAGCGCCCGGCTGGTCGATGCCGGCGTTGACATGCTGGTCGTGGACACAGCGCACGGCCATTCAGAGCGCGTGCTGGAAGCGGTGCGGCGCGTCAAGACCCTGTCGAACCGGGTGCAGGTGCTGGCCGGGAACATCGCGACCGCCGAAGGCGCCAAAGCGCTGATCGACGCGGGGGCCGACTCGATCAAGGTGGGCATCGGGCCGGGATCGATCTGCACGACGCGCGTGGTGGCCGGCGTCGGCGTGCCGCAGCTCACCGCGATCATGGAAGCGGTGGAGGTGGCGTCCGAGCACGGCGTCCCGGTCATCGCGGATGGCGGCATCCGGTTTTCCGGCGACATGGCCAAAGCGATCGCCGCCGGGGCAAGCTGCGTCATGATTGGCTCGCTGCTGGCGGGCACGGATGAGAGCCCGGGCGAGGTCTATCTCTACCAGGGCCGCTCCTACAAGGCCTATCAGGGCATGGGGTCGGTCGGGGCAATGGCGCGCGGTTCTGCGGACCGTTACTTTCAGCAGGAAGTCGGCGACAGCCTCAAGCTGGTGCCTGAGGGCATCGAGGGGCAGGTGCCCTACAAAGGGCCGGTCGCCAGCGTGCTGCATCAGCTCGTCGGCGGCCTGCGCGCGGCGATGGGCTATACCGGCTGCGCGACCATCGAGGAATTTCAGCGCGACACCGAGTTTATCCGCGTGAGCGGCTCCGGCGTGCGCGAGAGCCACACCCATGACGTCGCGATCACACGCGAAAGCCCGAATTATCCGGGCCGGCTCGGCTAGCGCGTTCCGAAAAGTGGGAAGCGGCTCTCGGACAAAATGCGCGCGAAGGAAGCTGGCGCGCAGACCCGCTCCGAAAGGTTGACGTATGCAGCCCGGCGCCCGCTTGCAGGCGGCAATCGAGGTGCTCGACGAGATACTGGATCGTCACCGCCCGGCGTCGCAGGCGCTGAGCGATTGGGGTCGCGCGCACCGCTTCGCCGGGTCAGGCGACCGCGCGGCGATTGGCAATTTCGTCTTCGATGCCCTGCGCAAGCGCAATTCGCTCGCCTGGCGCATGGGCGCGGACACGCCGCGGGCGTTGGCGCTGGGCGTGCTTGCGCATGGCTGGGGCGAGCCGGCCGAGGCGATCGGCGCGATGTGCGCCGGCGGACGCGCGCCGGAGCCGCTGAGCGAGGCCGAGCGGGCCGCGCTTGCGGCGCAGCCCGATATGACCGCCCCGGACTGGGTGCGCGGCGACTACCCTGACTGGCTTGCGGATGAATTCCATGCGGCATTCGGCGCGCAGGCCGTTGCCGAGGGCGCGGCGCTGGCCGAACGCGCGCCCGTTGATGTGCGCGTCAACACGCTCAAGGCCGACCGCGCGAAGGTCATGAAGGCGCTGCGCGAATATGCGCCGGAAGAAACGCCGTTCTCGCCGGTGGGGGTACGGGTTTCAGTGCGTGCGCGGCACCACAAGGCCCCGAAGATCGAGGCGGACGCGGCGCATGGCAAGGGCTGGTTCGAGGTGCAGGACGAAGGCTCGCAGATCGCAGCGCTCCTGGCGAGCGCGGGTCCGCGTGAACAGGTCGCCGATGTCTGCGCCGGGGCGGGCGGCAAGACTTTGGCGCTCGCCGCGCAGATGGACAACACCGGCCAGATTTACGCTTATGACGCCGACAAGACGCGGCTGCGCCCCATCTTCGAGCGGCTGAAGCGCGCGGGCGCGCGCAATGTGCAAGTGCTCCCGGCTGGCGACGAATCGGCGCTTGCAGCACTGGCGGGCCGGATGGATGCCGTCTTCGTCGATGCGCCCTGCAGCGGCTCGGGCGCCTGGCGGAGGCGGCCCGATGCGAAATGGCGGCTGTCGGCGCAGGCGCTGGCGAAGCGCCACTCCGAGCAACGCGCTGTGCTGGCGCAGGCCGCGCCGCTGGTGAAGCCGGGCGGACGGCTGGTCTATGTGACCTGTTCGGTGCTGCCGAGCGAGAACGCTGCGCAGGCGGCATGGTTTCTGGCAGAATATCCGGTTTTCGCGCCGGTTCCGTGCGAGCAAGCATGGCGGGAAAGCCTGAGCGCGCCATTCCCCGGGAGCGCCGCGACGAAGGCCGACGCCAACACACTGCTGCTGACCCCGGCCACGCACGGCACCGACGGATTCTTTGTCGCGATTTTCCGGCGAATGGCCTAAGCTCGCGGCGCAATTCGAGGGTGCGCGATGGGTGTGATCAAGACGCTGTTCGGCCTGGTCCTGATCGTGGTTTTCGTCGGGTTCGGCTATTGGCTGCAGGCGACCTATACGAGCGAGACGGGCGACGACGCGATCTGGGCCGGGCTCAACGGGCTGATGCCCGCCGAGCTGCAGCGGTGGGCCTGCAGCGAGATCAGGCAGCGCCCTGGCGGAGGCTCCGCGCCGCAAAGCTGCGCCGAATACTGGAATGTGCCCGGCCCGGAGGAAGCCGCCGCGCCCGGTACCGAGACCGGGATTGGCGAGCCGTCCGG
The DNA here is from genome assembly GCA_964540795.1 of uncultured Hyphomicrobiaceae bacterium. Lineage (GTDB taxonomy): Bacteria > Pseudomonadota > Alphaproteobacteria > Rhizobiales > Rhodomicrobiaceae > Dichotomicrobium. Next base: position 247,468 of record CAZINX010000001.1, read on the forward strand.
TTCGCCGGCCGAGACCGCGCCGGCGAGCGCGCTGCCTGCGGATTAGACGCGCGGGCGGCGCGAGGCCGCTTGACCCGCGGCGAGCCGAATGCTCTATCGGCGACCGCAACCCTGACGAATCGCGCTTCTTGCGCTGCAAAAACGCATGACCGAGACCGTCCTCATCATCGACTTCGGAAGCCAGGTGACTCAGCTCATCGCCCGGCGCGTGCGCGAATCCGGCGTGTACTCCGAGATCGTGCCATTCACCGACGCGGAGAGCGCCATCGCGCGGATCAAGCCCGGCGCGATTATCCTCTCCGGCGGCCCGGCCAGCACCAGTGACGCGGGCACGCCGCGCGCCCCCGAAGCGGTGTTTTCCGCGGGCGTCCCGGTGCTCGGCATCTGTTACGGTCAGCAGACGATGGTGGCGCAGATGGGCGGGGCGGTGTCCGGCTCCGATCACCGAGAGTTCGGCCGCGCGGAGATTACACTCGCCAAGCCCTCGCCGCTGTTCGCGGGGCTAGGCGATCCGGGCAGCCAGCTTCAGGTCTGGATGAGCCACGGCGATCGGGTCGACAGCCTGCCGCCGGGCTTTGAGGTCGTCGCCAGCAGCCCCGGCGCGCCGTTTGCCGCCATCGCGGATGAGCAGCGCCAACTGTACGGCGTGCAGTTTCACCCCGAGGTGGTCCACACCCCGCAGGGCGCGGCCATGCTGCGCAACTTCACGCACGAGATCGCGGGCTGCAAGGGCGGCTGGACGATGGCGCGGTTCCGTGACACGGCGATCCAGCGCATTCGCGAGCAGGTGGGGCAGGGGCGCGTGGTCTGCGGGCTGTCCGGCGGCGTCGATTCGGCGGTCACGGCTGCGCTGATTCACGAGGCGATCGGGGAGCAGCTCACCTGCATCTTCGTGGATCATGGCCTGTTGCGCGCGGGCGAGGCGGAGCAGGTCGTGACGCTGTTCCGTGACAGCTACAACATTCCGCTGGTCCATGCCGAGGCCGCGCCGCAATTCCTCGGCGCGCTGGAGGGCGTCAGCGATCCGGAAGCCAAGCGCAAGATCATCGGGGGGTTGTTCATTGATGTGTTCGAAGCTGAGGCGGCGCGGATCGGCGGGGCGGATTTTCTCGCCCAGGGCACGCTCTACCCCGACGTCATCGAGAGCGTGTCGTTCACCGGCGGGCCCTCAGTGACAATCAAGTCGCACCACAATGTCGGCGGGCTGCCCGAGCGCATGAACATGAAGCTGCTGGAGCCGCTACGCGAGCTGTTCAAGGACGAGGTGCGCGAACTCGGCCGCGAGCTGGGTCTGCCGGACGGGTTCCTGCGCCGGCATCCGTTCCCCGGTCCGGGTCTGGCGATCCGTGTTCCGGGCGGCATTACGCCTGAAAAGCTGGAAATCCTGCGCAAGGCCGATGCGATCTATCTCGATGAGATCGAGAAGGCCGGTCTGTACGACGAAATCTGGCAGGCCTTCGCCGTGCTGTTGCCGGTGCGCACGGTCGGCGTCATGGGCGATGCGCGGTCGTATGATTATGTCTGCGCACTGCGGGCGGTGACCTCGACCGACGGCATGACGGCGGATTATTTTCCGTTCAGCCACGACTTCCTCGGCCGCGCCGCGACGCGGATCATCAATGAGGTGCGCGGCATCAACCGCGTGGTCTACGACGTCACCTCGAAGCCGCCCGGCACGATTGAGTGGGAATAACGACGGCCCTGCGTTTGGGCCGTCGCATCGCTCAGTGCTGGTGTTCGGGCGGCGCGAAGAGCACCATCTCCACGCGCTCATTCCCGTCGACATAGGCATGGTGGCCGGGCGGTATCTCGAAGAAGTCGCCGGGGCCAATGCGGGTCTCGACGCCGGACTGCACCATCCGAACGACAAGCGTTCCGGCCATGCAGTAACCCGTGTGGCGCATTGGACAGGAGTCTGGGTTGCCGAGCAGGGGCTTTTCGTCGGCCTCCCAAGTCCAGCCCGGCTCGAAAACGGCGCGCATTCCGGTTGTGCCATCGGCCATCTGTATGATGGCAATGCCGCCGCGCTCTTTCATGTCGAGCGTGTCGTCCGGCCGTTCAAAACGTCTGACTTCGATTTCTCCGCTCATGTGAATGCTCCTCCCGAAAGCAGTTTCGGCGCGCGGCCAAGCGGCGCCCACACGACACGCTGCCAATGACCACGGCTCGACGCATCCGACGTTTGTCGTGTAGGCTGCAAATTACCGCCGCGCGGCCCGGCAGCGCCGTGTGCTCATGTCGCCGCACGCGCGGTATTCGCCGCCTGATCTCCCGCTGACCGGGGCGTTTGGATGGCCAGGAACAGCGATGAGGATGTGCTACGGCTAATCAGCCGTATCTACGAAGCGGCGCTCGACAGCGCGTTGTGGCCGCGCGTGCTGGTGGAACTCACCGATGCCGTCGGCGGGTCTCAGGCTATGATGGGCATCCACGACGTTGCCAACCGCTCGACCGCGGTGATCGCCCCGGGAATGAGCGCGGAAGATCTGGCGAGCTATCGCGATCACTGGGCGCGGGACGATATCCTGTGGCATCGCACCAATAGCGCGCCTGTGGGCCGGATACTGGAGGCGGAACGCTTCGCGCCGCGCGAAGAATTCGTGCGCACGCCCATCTACAACGAGTGGCATCGTCCGCTCGGCATCGGCGTCGCCGGGCTTGGCGTTAACCTGTTCGTCGAGGACGGGGTGCCGGCGGTTTGCGGCATCAAGCGCCCCGCGCACCGCGATGCATTTTCGTGTGAGGAGACGGCAGTATTTGCTGCGGTCGCGCCGCATCTGGTGCGCGCGGCGGAGATACAGCGTCGCTTGCAAGAGCTTGAACAGGCCCGCGCTGCCGCCGGCGCTGTCGCCGAGGAGGAGCGAAGCCGCATCGTCGTCGTGGACGCTAGCGGGCGTGTTTTGGAAATGGATGCCGCGGCGAGACGCTTTCTTGCTTCGCAGGGCAGCCTTTTTGTCGAGAACGGCCGTCTGCAAGCAAGCGATTCGGCGGCCTCGGCCATTCTGGAGCGGCTGGTGAAGCGTTGCGGCAGTCGAAATCTTGCAGCGCGAGGCGGCGGCTCCGTCGCCGTGCCGCGCGGCCGCAATCGTGCGCCGCTGCATCTCGACGTTGCGCCGATCGCCAGGTCCGACCGGCGCGGCGGCGTCGAATGGCTCCGCGTCGCCGGCCCGAGCGCAGTCATCGCCATCTCCGACCCCGCCGGCGCGCCCGCCGTCTCGAAACAGCGGTTGATAGCGCGGTTCGCGCTTACGCCGGCTGAAGCGGACCTCGCTATCGAGATCGCGAGGGGCGATGGCAGACAGGCTGCCGCGCGCCGCCTAGGCATTTCGGTCGGCACAGTGCGCACGCACCTGATGCGGGTGTTCGAGAAGACCGGCGTCCGCCGGCAGGCCGAGTTGGTCAGAATTTTGAGCGAGACGTGAGCGCTTCGGCGTTGGGGTTGCGCCCGCACGGATCAACGGCGGCGCGCACGGCCTGTTCGCCGGCAAAGTGACAAGACAAGGGCGATGCGAGCAGCATGACCCGGCCTCCGGGCCGGGACGGGAACCGCTGTTCGGCAAAATTTCAAGGTAAATCAGAATGATAGCGCCGCATCCCGGTTCAATCAGAACGGATGCGGCGCCAGCAACTTAGCCAGATTTCGTCGAGCTCTTGAACTTGCCAATATCCGGGGTCCAAACGTCAAATTCGATCCACCAGTGCATCGACGCATTCATTCGCTTCACCGAGCAGCGAGTCCGGGGGCGAATGAATGCGTCAAGGATGCGCAAGCAAGATATTGTTTCTCATGCAGTTTCCGACACAGACCCTTGAAGGCGAGCGTGCTGCAAGTGTGGATCAAGTGCCTGTGTCACTGCACTAGTAGTGATAATCGTGGCGGTGCAGGCAGCCGTGATAGCGCAGGCAGCCGCGGATATCTTCCGGGTAGTACCAGTTCCGTCGGCACTCGCGAAGCCAGTAGCGGCAGCTGCGCGGCTTGTGGCCGAAGCCGTAGTGCGGCCGGTACCCGCAGCCTCCCCGCCGCATGCAGTGGCGGTAGTTTTCGCCGAAGCCGGAGGTGTACCGGCACTCCAGATGGCGCACATAGCAGCGGTCAGCCCGCTCACCGGGGAAGCGGTGGTGATACACCCTATGGAAGAGAGAGGAGACACTCGCGGCGGATTGCAGCCCGTCCAGAGACAGGCCCGCGGTTCCCGCGGTTGCGTGACCGGGCGTTCCGCCCCACGCGGCCAAAGCGATCAAGGCGACAAGAGCCATTTTAAACTGTACGCGCATGTCTCACTCTCTCCTTCAGGTCGTTGGCGCCCGACCATCAGGCCAGGCTCGGGTTACAGGCAGCGCCGGATCCGCATGCAACGGCGATAATCCGGCCCGATGCCCCAGCGGCTGCGGCAGATACGGTTAGCGCGGACGCAACCACGACGCTGGTACCACAGGCAGCGGGCGCGGCGCATACAGCGGCGATAATCCACGCCGAAGCCGAAGCGCCGGCGGCAGACACGGTTGCGGCGCAAGCAGCGGCGGTATGCATAACTCGCGTCCTTGACCAGCGAACTGCTCGCCTCTCCCGCGAGAAGCTGCTTCAGGGTCGGCGCGGCGGCGGTCGCGCTGGCGGCCGAAGCCTGCGGCGCGGCGAATGCAAACGCGGCCATGCCAAAGGCCATCAACACAAAGGCTTTCAATGCATTGCGCATGAGACGCTCCTATTTTGCTCAACCTCTCTCCGGCCGCGTAACGATCCGGGCCAGAAGCGTCTTCAGGCTATTCAGTCGAATCTGAACGCTCGCTGAATGACCCGTCGGGCCATGGCGCGTGGCGTCTTTATTCAAACTTGCAATGCCAGTTCCGGCATGGCCGGTAGAGCGCGAAACACCCCGACGGGCAGTGCCAACAGCCGCTGGGATCGCGCCGCGCGTTGCGCTTGCAGAACTCTCGTTTCGCATCGCGTTCGGCTCCCACATCCCGGCGCGGCCGAAGATAGGCCTTTGCAGTGGGGTAATCGTCCTCGGCTAAACGGTTGATCCAGCAGCGAAGCCCGCAGTCAGGTTCAGGCTCGCTGTAATCGTCGTAGGCTCCGTATCTTTTTTTTTATAAAGCCGGTCGTAGTCGCCCGCGCTTCTGTACTCCGCCGCGCTGTCATCGCGGCTTTCGCGGTAGGACCGGAAATCGTCGCCGCGCCGCCAGCGATCGCCTCCATTGTCGAAACCGCGGTCGTAATAGCGCGGGTCCGGCTCGTCATATCCGCCGCGGCGATAAGGGGGCACGTCGTCCTCGAAGCCCGGCTCTGCCCCGCGATAGGGTCGGCCGTCGCGGTGCCGCGGCCGCTCGCGTGGCCCGTTCCATTCGTTGCGGTAGGGGTCGTCCTCGTAATAAGGCGCGCTTCTCTCCGAGTAGCGGCCCGGCCGCTCATCGTAATAGCGACGCTCGTCATGGCGGCCATAGCCGTGGGCGGGGTCGTTGTGATAATCACCGGAATGCCGGCGATAGCAGCGCTCGTCATATCCGCGCCGCCGGGTATAGCCTCGCGGGCAGCCGAGGTCGGCCGCCAGATGCAGGCGCGCGCCCGGGGCGGCGTCCGCATGGCGCGTGACGGCCGGGGGCTGCTCCGGCGCTTGCGCGAGCGCGGTCGAGCCTCCAGCGGCGATCAAGCTGGCGAAGACGATTGCGGCGAACATGCTTGTGGCCTCTTGCATCTGATAAGTTTGCCCTCGATCGCGAGAAAACGACGTTTTTAATCGAATGAGAAGAGAATCTGGTCAATAGCGTTAACCAAGGCCTAAGTTTACGGCGCGACAAGCACTTGCGCCTGTTCCTTCATCGAGGGCGGCAAGCGGCGGCGTCACGGAACAACGGGACGGAGACATGAGCGATACAGCACGAAGGATCACGGCGCCTGAAATCCGCGCGCGCAAGGGCGGCGCGCCCATTGTCGCGCTGACCGCCTATCACGCGCACACAGCCCGGCTGATCGATCCGCATGTCGATTTCATGCTGGTCGGCGATTCGCTGGGCATGGTGATGCATGGCTTTGAGAGCACGGTGCCGGTCCCGCTCGATTTGATGATCATGCACGGGGCGGCGGCGGTGCGCGGGTCCCAGCGCGCGCTCGTGGTCGTGGACATGCCCTTCGGCAGTTATGAGGAGAGCCCGGCGATCGCCTTTCGCAACGCCGCGCGGGTGATGAAGGAGACGGGCTGCGGCGCGATCAAGCTGGAGGGCGGCCGGCGCATGGCCGAGACCATTCGCTACCTGAGCGAGCGCGGCATTCCGGTCATGGCGCATATCGGCTTGACTCCGCAGTCGGTGAACACGCTGGGCGGTTACCGCGCGCAGGGCCGCCACGAAAGCGAATGGGCGCAGATCGAGGCGGATGCGCAGGCAATTAGCGAGTCGGGCGCTTTCGCGGTGGTTATCGAGGGCGTGGCGGAGCTGCTCGCCGCGCGGATCACCCGCCAGGTCGGGATCCCGACCATCGGCATCGGCGCATCGGCCGAATGCGACGGGCAGATCCTGGTGCTGGAGGACATGCTCGGCCTGTCGCCGCGCGTGCCGAAATTCGTCAAGCGTTATGCGGATTTGGCGGACGGCATCGCGGATGCGGTGAAGACCTATGCCGGGGAGGTGCGCAGCCGCCAGTTCCCCGGCAGAGAGCACGTTTACGGTATGCGCGGCGAGCGTGTGGATGCTCCGGGCGCAGTCACGAAAAAGCCGAAAATGACCGGCAACTAACGCTTGAGGGATCGGCGGCGAACCTACATTTAAGCGTAAGCGGCGAAAGCGTTGATTTTCGCCGCTGGCAGGGATGCCCTACGGAGCGGCGGCCACACACATCACGCTGCGGACAAGAACGCGCGAAGCGGACGAGACATGAGTGAAGGCGACATTTTCCGCGAAGTCGAACAGGACATGCGCCGGGAGCAACTGGCGCAGCTTTGGCGGAAATTCGGTGTTTATATCATAGCGACGGCGCTGGCGATCGTGCTGGGCGTCGGCGGCTATCAGGCTTGGACGTGGTGGCAGAGTTCGCGCGCGGCCTCCGACGGCACGGCCTTCGTGCAGGCAAGCGCGCTGCAACAGGCTGGCCGGGAGGACGCGGCGCGGGAGACGTTCTCCGCGCTGTCCGAGGACGGCTCAGGCAGCTATTCCGCGCTGTCGGAGCTTCGGCTGGCCGCCATTGCTGCGGCGAAGGGCGAGACGGAAACAGCCGTGCAGGCCTATGACAACGTCGCGGATAGCACGCGCGACGCAATGCTTCGCGGCTTCGCGCGAATTCAGGCGGCCACCCTGCTGGTGGACACCGCCGCGCCCGCCGAGATCGAGGACCGCATCGGCGACATGCGCGACGACGCGAGCCCGTGGCGGCATTCGGCCCGTGAATTGCTGGCGCTGTCCGCGTTCAAGGCCGATCAGGATGAGAAGGCGAGCACGCTCTATCAGGAGCTTATGGGCGATGGCGAGGCTCCGGGGCCGATGCGTCAGCGCGCGCGAATGATGCTCGAACTTATCAACGCGCCGGCCGCCGGCGAGCCGCGGGATGCTGCCGCGGCGGTGCAGTAGGCGTCAAGACCTGTTTCGCGTGCCGCGTCGGTTGGCGTTTCGGGCACCAATAACCGAAGAAGAAACGGCGAAGGACAGGGCATGGCCGGGATGACTGGAAGAATCGGCGTGGGCCGCGCGGCAAGCCGAACGCTGCGGATCGCGGCGGCGGCGCTGGTCCTGCCGCTTGCGGGATGCGCGTCGGTGTCCGGCGTGACGGACTCCGTGACCTCCATTTTCGAAGAAGAAGAGGAGCGCCTGCCGGGCGAGCGCATTCCAGTCGTGTCGCCGGGCGCGACATCTTCGATCGCCAATGTCGAGACGGCCCGGCCTGTGTCGGTCTCCGATCCGCAGAATAACGCGGAGTGGGGTCAACCGGGCGGCATAGCCTCCAACGCGCCGGGCCATCTGGCTTTCAGCGGCCGGCTCAGCGCGCGCTGGCAGACCGACATTGGCGCAGGCTCCAGTTCCGATGGCCAACTCATCGCCAAGCCGGTCATTGCCGGCAACCGCGTGTACACGATCGACACCGAGGGCACCGTCCGCGCGTTTTCCAAGAGCAGCGGCAACGAGCTTTGGGAGCGCGAGCTTGTGCCCGAAGGCGAGGATGAGGAGGCCGGCTTCGGCGGCGGTCTGGCGATTGCCGACGGCAAGCTGTTCGCCGCCACCGGGTTCGGCACGGTGGTCGCGCTCGATCCCGGCTCCGGCAAGCCGCTCTGGACCAAACGCTTTGAGCTTCCCTTCCGCATGTCGCCCACGGCCGTCAACGGGCGGATTTTCGTGGTCAATGCCGAAAGCCAGCTTTTCTGTCTGTCGACCGAGGATGGGCGCGAACTCTGGACCGCGCGCGGCCTGCCCGAAGCCGCGACGATCCTGAGCAACGCCAGTCCGGCCGTTTCGGGCGACACGGTGGTCGTGCCCTACCCTTCGGGCGAGCTTCTCGCCTTCGACATCGACAATGGCCAGCCGAAATGGGCGGAATCGCTCACGCGCACGCGGCCCGGTCTCGCCGCGCAGGAAGTTGGCGACACCGCGCGCCCGGCGATTGCCGGCGGCACCGTCTACGCGGTCAGCGGCGCTGGCCGCCTGATTGCGACCGACATCGAGTCCGGCTCGCGGCGCTGGTCGGTCGATATCGCCGGATCGGAAACGCCGTGGGTTTCGGGGCAGGGCGTGTTCGTCGTGGACCGCTCGGGCAAGCTCGTCGCGGTGGAGCGCGACAGCGGCGAGATCGCGTGGGTCGCGGACCTGCCGCCCGCGCGCCATTGGAACGGGCCGGTGCTGGCGGGCGGCAAGCTCTGGCTGATTTCGTCGAAAGGCCTTATGCTGGGTGTGAACGCCCGCACGGGCGATGTCGTCACCAAGCGCGATCTTGACACGGGCGTCTACATCGCTCCCGTGGTTGCGGCCGGGCAGATGTATGTGCTGACCGACGGCGCCGATCTGATCGCCATGAACTAGCGGGCGCGCTTGGCGCATTTGCCCGTCCAAGCCGACCATGAGCCTGAAAGTCGCCATCGTAGGCCGGCCGAATGTCGGCAAATCGACCCTGTTCAACCGCCTGACCGGGCGCAAACTGGCGCTCGTCGCGCCGATGCCGGGCCTCACGCGCGACCGCCGGGAGGGTGAATTCGAGATTGCCAACCAGCCGGCCACGCTCATCGACACCGCCGGGCTGGAGGACGCCGAGGCTGGCAGCATCGCCGAGCGGATGCGCCTCCAGAGCGAGCGCGCCATCGCTGAAGCCGACCTCATCCTGTTCGTCATCGACGCGCGCGCGGGCGTGACGCCGGCGGATGAAATGTTCGCCGAGATCGCGCGCCAGTCTGGCCATCCGGTGATCCTCGTCGCCAACAAGGCCGAGGGCAGCGCGGGCGACTCCGGGGTCTATGAAGCCTACGGTCTCGGACTGGGCGATCCGGTCGCGATCTCCGCGGAACATGGCGAGGGGATCGGCGATCTGCATGATCGGCTGGAGACGGCGGCAGAAGCCGTCCTGACAGAAGGCATCGCGGAGGCCGAAGCCGCCGAAGACGCGGAGCGGCCGATCCGGGTGGCGATCATCGGGCGGCCGAATGCCGGCAAGTCGACGCTGTTCAACCGGCTCGCCGGCGAGGACCGCGCCATCACGGGGCCGGAACCTGGCCTCACCCGCGATTCCATCGCCATCGACCTGACCTGGGGCGAACAGCGTATCAAGCTTTATGACACCGCTGGTCTGCGCCGCCGGTCGCGCGTGCATGAGCAAGCGGAGAAGCTTTCGGTGAGCGATGCGCTGCGCGCGATCCGCTTCGCCGAGGTGGTCATCGTGCTTTTGGAAGCCGACCGCGCACTGGAAAAGCAGGACCTGCATATCGCCGCGCTGGCCGCCGAGGAGGGCCGGGCGATGGTCATCGCCATCAACAAATGGGACGTGGTGACCGACAAGGACGCAAAACGGCGCGACTTTCGCGCGGAGATCGACCGGCTCCTGCCGCAGGTCAAGGGCGTGCCGATGACCGCGATCAGCGCCCTGACAGGGCGCGGCGTTGCCCAGCTGATCGTGCAGGTCGGCAAAGCTTACCAGATGTGGAATGCCCGCTTCAGCACCGGCAAACTGAACCGCTGGCTGTCGGCGGCGATCGAGGCGCATCCGCCGCCTGCGCCCGGCGGACGCCGGCTGAAAATGCGCTATGTGACCCAGCCGGGGGCGCGGCCGCCGCGTTTCGTGGTGTTCTGCTCGCGGCCCGATGCGGTGCCAGCCTCCTACGAGCGCTATCTGGTCAATAGCTTGCGCGATGCCTTCGACTTGTGGGGCGTGCCGGTGCGGCTATTCCTGCGCAAGGGCAAGAACCCCTATGCGGATGAGTGAGATGGCGGAAATCCTTTTCTACCATCTTGAGCGCCAGCCGCTTGAGCGGGTGTTGCCCGTGCTCCTGGAGAAGACACTGGCGCGCGGCTGGCGCGCGGTGGTCCAGACGGCCTCGCAGGAATATGCTGAGGCGCTGGATTCGCATCTGTGGTCCTACCGCGACGATTCGTTTCTGCCGCACGGGCTGGCGAGCGAGCGGGACGCGCAGAGCTACCCCATCGTCCTGACGCCGGAGACCGCGAACCCGAACGGCGCGCAGGTGCGTTTCATCGTGGAGGGTGCGCCGCTGCCCGATGCAAGCGATTATGCGCGCGTTGTGCTGCTGTTCGATGGCGGCGATGAGGGCGCGCTGGCGGCGGCGCGGGCAAGCTGGAAGGCTGCCAGGCAGGCCGGGCACGAGGTGACGTACTGGCAGCAGAGCGAAACCGGAAAGTGGGAGAAGAAAGCGTGAGCGGAGCGGAACAGCCAGAGGATTTCGAGACGCGGCGCGCGCATGGCAAGGCGGTGGCCGACCGGATCCGCGCGGAATGCGAGCGTGCGGGCAAGCCGCTCGGCTGGTTCGACGCGGTTTATCGCGGCGCGGAAGGTGATCCGGCCATGGTGCCGTGGGGGCATCAGAAGGTCCGCCCCGAGCTGGCGGAATGGCTGGCGGGGCTGCCCGCGGATGCGCCGCGCGGGCGCGTCCTCGATGTCGGCGCTGGGCTGGGCGATAACGCGCACGCGCTGGCGGAAGCCGGGTTCGACGTCACGGCCTTCGACATCTCCGGCGAGGCGGTCGCGTGGGCTGCCAAGCGCTTCGCGTATCCGAACATCCACTGGGCTGTGCATAATCTGATGGACCCGCCTTCGGAGGAGTGGCGCGCGGCGTTCGATCTGGTCTGCGAGGTCTACACCCTGCAGGCGCTGCGCCAGTCGATGCGGGCGGGCGCAATCGCACGGCTGCCGGACTACGTGAAGCCCGGCGGCCAACTTCTCGTCATCACCAAGGCGACCGACGCGCCGCCCGAAGGCGAGACGCCGCCCTGGCCGTTGCAGCGGCATGAGCTGGACGTGCTGGCGCAGATGCTGGAAACGGAAAGCTTCGAGTATCTGGAAGCCGAAGGCGGCAGCTCGGCGCATTTCCGCGCGCTCTACCGCAAGCCCGAATAGCGCTCGGCGCAACTGCGGGCTGGCGCGGGCCGCTTCGCCTCGTTATCGTCCGGCCAATAAAATCCGGCCAGATGGGAGTGATAAATGCCAGCCTTGCGCCTGTATCTTTCCGTTGTCCTCATGCTGTTCGCCGCCGCGCCGGCCTCCGCGCAGACGCTGGAGCAACTCGATATCGCCGATGGCGAGCAGCTTGCGGAAATGCTTTGCGTCAACTGCCATCAGGTCGCGCAAGACGAGCCGGGCGCGGTGATGGCCGACGTGCCCGGCTTCGTCGCAATCGCCAACCGCCCCGGCATGACCGCGGAAAAGATCGAGGCTTATGTGCTCGACCCGCATCCCGCCATGCCGCGAATCCAGTTCACCCGCGCCGAGCTTGAGGACATCGCGAAATACATCATGAGCCTGCGCGACGACGAGGCGCAGGAGGACCCGAACTGACGCTTTTCGGCCACACGGTTTACCCCGCGTGGGCCGCGGGCTAAAACATCACGCCAATAACAAGCCGATCCTGTTTCGGGAGACCGCCTGCATGTTCGAGAAAATCCTCATCGCCAACCGCGGCGAGATCGCTTGCCGCGTGATGAAAACCGCGCGCCGGATGGGCATCAAGACGGTCGCGGTTTACTCGGATGCGGACAACGACTCCGTGCATGTCGATATGGCGGACGAGGCCGTGCATATCGGCCCGGCGGCGGCTTCCGAATCCTATCTGAACATCGCCAGGATCATCCAGGCGGCAAAGCAGACCGGCGCGCAGGCGATCCATCCCGGCTTCGGCTTCCTGTCCGAGAACCCCGCCTTTGCCCGCGCGCTGCAGGACGCCGGCATCACCTTCATCGGCCCTAACATCAAGGCGATCGAAGTGATGGGCGACAAGATCGAGTCGAAGAAGTTCGCCGCTGAAGCCGGCGTGAACACCGTGCCGGGCGTGATGGCGGTGATCGAGGACCCGGACGAGGCCGCGCGGATTGCGGCTGATATCGGCTTCCCGGTCATCATCAAGGCGTCGGCCGGCGGCGGCGGCAAGGGTATGCGCGTGTGTCGCAGCGCCGACGAGGTGGCCGAAGGCTTTGCCTCCTCCATGTCGGAAGCGAAATCGAGCTTCGGCGACGACCGCGTCTTCATCGAGAAGTTCGTCGAGCGCCCGCGCCATATCGAAATCCAGGTGCTGGCGGACAAGCATGGCAATGTCGTGCATCTTGGCGAGCGCGAATGCTCGATCCAGCGGCGCAACCAGAAAGTGATCGAGGAGGCGCCCAGCCCGTTCCTCGACCCGGCGACCCGGGAGAAGATGGGTTCGCAGGCGGTCGCGTTGGCCCGCGCGGTCGATTACGTCAGCGCCGGCACGGTCGAGTTCATCGTCGATCCAGACCGCAACTTCTACTTTCTGGAGATGAACACGCGCCTGCAGGTCGAGCATCCCGTCACCGAACTGGTCACGGGCATCGACCTCGTGGAGCAGATGATCCGCGTGGCGGCCGGCGAGCGGCTGGGTCTGACCCAGGGCGAAATCCGGCTGAACGGCTGGGCGGTGGAAAGCCGCATCTATGCGGAAGATCCGAACCGCAACTTTTTGCCGTCGATTGGCCGGCTGGTCCACTACCGCGAGCCGGAGGCGGGTGAGCGCCAGGGCCGCACCATCCGCGTCGACACGGGCGTGGAGGAGGGCGGCGAAATCTCGATGTTCTACGACCCGATGATCGCCAAGCTGTGCACGCATGGGCCAGACCGGCTCGCCGCGATCGACCACATGGCCTGGGCGCTCGACAACTTCTTCATCGACGGGATCGAGCACAATGTGCCGTTCCTGAGCGCCATCATGCAGAACGAGAAATGGCGCGCGGGCGATCTGTCGACCGGCTTCATCGCGGAGGAATACCCCGAAGGCTTCGCGCCGCGCGCGCCGAGCGCGGAGGAGCGCGAGACGCTGGCGATCGCCGCGGTGTTCATCGACGATCTCGGCAACCGCCGCCGCCGGCAGATTTCCGGCCAGATGAGCGGCAAGGAGGTCGAGTTCGCGCCGGTGCGCGTGGCCGATCTCGGCGGGGTTAGCGAGAAGCTGGCGGTGCGCAGGCACGACAATGGGCATGCCGTGATCGACGTGCTGGACCCGGCCGGCAGCGTGCGCCGGACGGTGGAGGTCACGTCGGACTGGTGGCCGGGCAACCCGGTTTGGCAGGGCGAGATCGACGGCCGGGCCGTGGCTGTGCAACTCCGCCCGCTGCTCAATGGTTACGAACTGACGCATCGCGGTATCCGCCTGCCGTCTCATGTGTTCACCGAGCGCGAGGCGGAACTGGCCGCGCTCATGCCCGTGCGCGAAGCGCCGGACACCTCGAAGATGCTGCTGTGTCCGATGCCGGGGCTGGTGGTGTCGATCGACGTGAGCGAAGGGCAGGAGGTCAAGGCCGGAGAGCGGCTCTGCGCGGTCGAGGCGATGAAGATGGAGAACATCCTGCGCGCCGAGCGCGACGGCATCGTGGCGAAAATCAACGCCAAGCCGGGCGACAGCCTTGCGGTCGATGATATCATCATCGAGTTTGAATAGCCGCGCCATGAGCGGCAGACCGGGCCTTGTGAGGCGCAACGAAGCGAGGGTGAGGTGATTTCCGCCAGGTGGCTTTTTACATTTTACGGGCGCATCGGCCGGGGCCGCTGGTGGATGGCGTTTCTCGTTCAGATCATCATCGTTGTGGTCGCGAGCTTGTTTGCGTCTCTCATCACGCCTATGGGGCCGGGCGGCGGACCGCCCGCTGGCGCCCCAAACGTTCCGGCCGCTTTCGTCATGCTGGCGGGCTTCGCGGTGGCGACTTGGATCTCGCTGGCGACCTCCGTGAAGCGGCTGCACGACCTTGGCGTATCGGGCTGGTGGATCGTCCCGCTTTTTCTGGCGTCGATGGCGGGCAGCGCGGTCTCGAATGCCGCCCCGCCGGGCAGCTTGGAGGGGATCGTCCTCATGCTCGTGGGGCTGACCCTCACCTTCGGTCCGATCATCTATCTCGGCGCAGTGCCGGGACAGGCGGGCGAAAATCGTTTCGGGCCCGATCCGCGGTCTGAAGGCGGCCAGCCTGACACGAGCTTCAACCCAGGCGGCGGCGACCAGCCTTCCGGCGCGCAGAGCGGGCGGGTTGAAAGCTTCAGCGACGAACTGCGCGATTTACAGCGGCTGCGGGATGACGGCGTGATTTCGCAGGACGAGTTCGACCGCAAGAAGAAGGAGATCCTCGGCATTTAGTCGATAGCCGACGCGTATGATCCTCTATTTCGCCTATGGCTCGAACATGCATCCGCGCGTGATGGCTGCGCGCTGCCCCGGCGCACGGGCGGTCGGTACAGCGCGGCTCGACGGCTGGCGCTTCCTCATCAACAAGCGCGGCGCGGCCTCGATCTGGCCGGATGCCGATCATGCCGTCCACGGCGTCCTGTGGTGGTGCAACCTTGCCCATATCGACGCGTTGGATGCTTATGAAGGCGTGCGCTGGCGCAACTATTTCCGCCGCCGGCTCGTTGTCGCGCAGGACGAAGGCGAAGCAGGCGCGTTCGTCTATACGGGCAGCCGGCACATGCCCGGGGTCGCGCGGCCGAACTATCTGCTCAGCGCGGTGCTGCCCGGTGCGCGGGAATTCGGGCTGCCACGCTCTTACATCGCCCAGCTGGAGGGCTGGCTGCCGCGCCGGCCTCTGGGCGCGCACGGGCCGGACCGGCAATATCTGGGGCGAAGGCGGCCGGTGCGCTTTCCGCGATAAGGAAAAAAGAGGCGCTGATGGCTGATCAGAGGACCGTCCACGTGCGCATCACCGGCGACGTGCAGGGCGTGGGCTTTCGCGCCTGGACGCGCCGGCAGGCAGCCGAACTCGGCCTGTCGGGCTGGGTGCGCAACATGCGCGATGGCACGGTCGAGGCGCTGTTCGCCGGTGCGGCGCAGGATGTTGAGGCGATGATCGAGCGGTGCCGCTCCGGGCCGCGCGCGGCGATCGTGGATGATGTGGAGATCGTCGCGGAGGGCGGCGAAGCGCCGGAGGGCTTTAGCGTCAAGCCGACGATGTGAGCGCATCCGCTGCGGCCGCCGCCTCATATTCTTCCGAGGCCGCGAGCCAGTCTTCTTCAGCCTGTTCCAGCTCCTTGGCGAGCTCCCCGCGCAAGCGTGCAAAGTTGCGCGCCTTATCCGGCGTGTCGTCGTAGAGCGCGGGATCGGCTAGCTTTTCATCCAGTTTGGCGAGCTTGGCCTGCAGCATCTCCATCCGCTCTTCGTGCTGCTTGATCGCCTTCTTCAGCGGGGCGAGTTCGGCGCGGCGCGCGGCGGCGGCGCGGCGGTCTTCTGTGCGGCTTGCCCGGCCGCTCGGCGCGGCTGAGGCGGAACGGGCGCTTGTCCGCGGCCCTGTCACCTGCGCGCGATAGCTGGCGATGTCGCCGTCATAAGGTTGCGCCGTGCCATCCGCGACCAGCCAGAGCCGGTCGGCGCAGGCTTCAATGAGGTGCCGGTCGTGGCTGATAAGGATGACCGCGCCCTCGTATTCGTTCAGCCCCTGGATCAGCGCCTCGCGGCTATCGACGTCGAGGTGGTTGGTCGGTTCGTCGAGGATCAGCAGATGCGGTGCGCCGAACGCAGCAAGCGCCATCAGCAACCGCGCCTTCTCCCCGCCCGACAGCTTTTCGCATTTCGTATCGGCCTTGTCCGCGCCGAAGCCGAGCTGGCCGAGCTTGGCGCGCTTTTGCGCCTCGGTGGCGTCGTCCATCAGCGCTGCGATGTAGTCGTAGGGCGATTTTGCGGGGTCGAGGTCGTCCATCTGGTGTTGGGCGAAAAAGCCGGTCTCAAGCTTCTTGGACGCGCGCCGATGCCCGGCTACCGGCTCCAGCCGGCCTGCCAGCAGCTTGGCGAGCGTGCTCTTGCCGTTGCCATTCGCGCCCAGAAGCGCGATGCGGTCATCGACGTCGAGGCGCAGGTTCAGGTCGCGGAGCACAGGCTTGTCCGGGTCGTAGCCGACGGCGGTATTTTCAATTCGGATCAGCGGGTTGCCAAGAGGGCGCTCCGGCGAGGGAAAACCGAAAGGAACCACCTGTTCCTCTACGGCCGCGGCGATAGGCTGCATCTTCGCCAGCGCCTTCAGCCGGCTCTGCGCCTGACGCGCCTTGGTGGCCTTGGCGCGGAAGCGCTCGACGAACGCCTCCATGTGCCGGCGCATCTCATCCTGCTTCTTCTTCAGCTTGAGTTGAAGCCGCTGCTGCTCGCGCCGGGTCTCCTCGAACCTGTCGTAGCCGCCGGAATAGAGCGTCAGCTTGCGGTTCTCCAGATGCAGGATCGAGTCCATCGAGCTGTTGAGGATGTCGCGGTCATGACTGACGACGATCACGGTGTGCGGGTAACTGCGCAGGAAATTTTCCAGCCACATCACGCCTTCGAGGTCGAGATAGTTGGTCGGCTCATCGAGCAGCAGCAGGTCTGGCGCGGCGAACAGCACCGATGCCAGCGCCACGCGCATCCGCCAGCCGCCCGAAAAGGCTGAGCAGGGCTGAGCTTGCGCTGTCTCGTCAAAGCCGAGACCGGCGAGGATGCTGGCCGCGCGCGCCGGGGCCGAATGCGCGTCGATGTCGTTGAGCCGCAGGTGGATGTCCGCGATACGCTCGGGGTCGGTCGCGGTCTCGGCTTCGGCCATCAGGCCCGTGCGCTCGGCGTCGGCGGCGAGCACGGTGTCGAGCAGGCTCTCCGGGCCGCCCGGCGCCTCCTGCGCGACCTGGCCGAGGCGCGCATTCTTCGGGATCGAGATGCTGCCTTGATCCGGCGCGATCTCGCCGGTGATGAGGCGCAGAAGCGTCGATTTGCCCGTGCCGTTGCGCCCGACCAGCCCGACCTTGTGGCCATCGGGAATTGCGGCCGTGGCCCCTTCGAACAGCGGCTTGCCCTCGATGCGATAGGTCAGATCGTTGATGTGCAGCATGGCTGAGAAGGTTTGAGACGCGCCCGGCGAATGCAAGGATTTTGTTTGCCCGCTGCGGCGTCCGCGGGCCTTGTCCGGCGCGAGCGCGGCGGCTATAAGCAGCCCCGAGTTCACATCCTGAAAAACGAGGGTTCAAGGCATGGCCACGGAGCGGACGCTATCAATCATCAAGCCCGACGCGACCGAGCGCAACATTACCGGCAAGATCATCGCGATGCTGGAAGAGGGCGGCCTGCGGGTCGTCGCGCAAAAGCGTGTGCGCTGGTCGCGCGAGCAGGCGGAAAAGTTCTACGAGGTGCACAAGGAGCGCCCGTTCTATGGCGATCTGGTCAACTTCATGATCTCCGGGCCGATCGTCCTGCAAGTGCTTGAGGGCGAAGGGGCGGTGGCGACGAACCGCGAGATCATGGGCGCGACCAATCCATCCGAAGCCGCGCCGGGCACCATCCGCGCCGAATTTGCGGAAAACATCGAACGCAACTCCGTACACGGCTCCGACAGCCCGGAGAACGCGCAGACGGAAATCGCTCTGTGTTTCGACGAAAGCGAGATCGTCGGTTAGGGCAGGGGAGAGCGGCGCGGACGACCCGCGCGCGACCGCTGACGCGCGGGTCTAGAAGCGGTGCTTCAGGGTGCCGCGAATGATGACGTCGTCCTGCTGCGCCTCGCCGGCGTTCGCATCCGGCGTGGTCTGAATGTCTTTCATCTCGAATTTCGTTTCATCCGGCGCGCCGTAAAGCAGCTCCAGCCCGAAATCGAACTTCGGCAAGGTTCCGATGTAGCCGATGCCCGGAATGTTCAGCGGTGTGCCGTCGCTATCCCCTGGGCTGGCCGATGCCGGGTCGATCATGCGCAGCGCGGGAAGCTCATCCTGCACCGGCGTTCCGGGCGCGGACCTGAGTTCCGCAGGCGCTTCGACCACGGCCGTGCCGGGCACAGATGGCGCGCTGTCCACTTCGCTGAAGGCGGACGCCGCGCCCGATCCGATGACGAGGCCGGCCGCGCCTGCAAGGATTGTCAATGATACTCTGCGCATAGGTCTTACTCCCGCTGCTACGCTCAACATGGCTTCACGCCGCGGCGGATGCAAGTTTCTCCCGTGAACTCTTAAGCACTTGTTAAAGAACGAGAAATCGGGACGAGATTGTGATTCTGTGTTGCACACGCAACAGGAGACGTGCCGCGAACTCAGGTTGTTGCGGCCCGATTAGAGCGAAAAATCAGGAGGTTCGTGCGCCTCGGGCCGGATTCCCACAGCTTATGCACAGGGCGCGGGTCTGTCCGGCGAATCGCCAGCGCCTCAGACGCCGTCCGCAAGCACCCCGAGCAGCAGCACGATATAGCCGGCCAGCAGGAGCCAGAAGGACACGTCGGTGACGAACGGAATGTAATGCACCACGCCCGCCACGCCCAACCCGGCGAGAATCACGGACATCAGGACCACGCTAAGCCGCGGCCGGTAGAGTCGCATCCCGCACCTCCCTATCAGCGCCGTTTCAGCCGGCCGGGCGTCAGAAGCCCTTCAGCACATTGCCGAGCGCCAGCAGAAGGAATGCGACCATGGCGACCCAGAAGCCGGGAAGAAACGCGTACTGCGTCAAGGCCGGCACGAACTGGGGTGCGATCTCGATCACCAGCGCCAGAATGGCGATCAGCAGAGAAAGGCGGAAAGTCAGCTTGGTCGGCGGCGACAGCATCATCTGTGTTACTCCCCCGTTAACGCCCGACGCCGTTGCAGATAGACGATAACAGGGTCGGCTGGCAAGCGGGATCGCGCCTGCGGCCGAGACAGCGCGCAAGCGTGGTCCCCTGGCCGCTTCAGGAAAGGCTGGCGCAGAACCGCTGGATGCGCTTGCAGGCCTCTTCGAGCGCCTGCGTCGAGGTCGCATAGGAGATGCGGAAGAAGGGCGACAGCCCGAACGCCTCGCCGTGAACCACGGCGACGCCTTCGTCCTCCAACAGCGCCGTCACGAAATCCTCATCCGTATGCAGCGTCTTGCCTTTCGGCGTCGTCTTGTTCATGCAGCCGGCGCAGGACGGGTAGACGTAGAACGCGCCTTCGGGCGTCGGGCAGTCGATGCCGGTGGCCTGGTTCAGCATCGAGACGACCAGATCGCGCCGTTCCTTGAAGACCTGCGCGCGCTCGTCGATGAAATCCTGCGGGCCGTTGAGCGCCTCCACCGCGGCCCACTGGCTGATCGAGGCCGGGTTGGAGGTCGATTGCGACTGAAGCTTGCGCATTGCGCCGATGAGATGCTCCGGCCCGCCGCAATAGCCGATCCGCCATCCCGTCATCGCGTAAGCCTTCGACACGCCGTTCATGGTCAGGGTGCGGTCAAAAAGCGCCGGCTCCACCTGCGCGGGCGTGACGAAGCGGAAATCGTCATAGGCAAGGTGCTCGTACATGTCGTCGGTCAGCACCCAGACATGCTCGTGACGGAGCAGCACGTCGGTCAGCGCCTTCAGCTCGTCGTAGGTGTAGCCCGCGCCGCTGGGATTGGAGGGCGAGTTGAAGATCAGCCACTTGGTGTTGCCTGTGATGGCCGAATCCAGCGCCTCGGGCGTCAGCTTGAAGCGGTTCTCAAGCGTGGTCGGTACGATCTTCGGCGTGCCTCCCGCCAGCAGCACCATATCGGGATAGGAGACCCAATAAGGCGCCGGAATGACGACCTCGTCGCCGGGGTTCAGTGTCGCCACCAGCGCGTTGTAGATGACGGCCTTGCCGCCCGGCGCGACCAGCACCTGCGACGGCTCGTAGGTCAGGTCGTTCTCGCGCTTGAACTTGCCGCAGATCGCCTCTTTCAGCTCGGGGATCCCATCGACGGCGGTGTATTTGGTCTCGCCGCGCTCGATCGCCCTGATGGCGGCCTGCTTGATGTTGTCGGGGGTATCGAAGTCCGGCTCGCCCGCGCCCAGCCCGATGACGTCATGCCCGGCGGCTTTCAGGTCGCGCGCCTTCTGCGTGACGGCGATGGTGGGCGAAGGTTTCACACGCGCCAGCGAGTCGGACAGAAAGCCCATCTTTCAGCCTCCCTTGATGGACGGGAACGGCCGCCGCGTTGCCGCGGCCGGCACTGTTGCGCGAGGCTAGGCAGGCCGGCAGCGCAAGGCAAGCGGATTTTCCAACCGGAGTTCCACTCTGCCGGCGCGCTTGGCATCGATAGCTATTGACAAGCACGGACGCTGCTCATATTCCCGGAGTTGTCTTGGCACTCAGCTTGGGCGAGTGCTAACAAAGCGTCATCAGGCGACCTGGGACGGGACGGAACATCTCAGATGACGCCCCGCCACCGGGAGCGCAAACCACGGAGAACAAAGATGAAATTTCGTCCACTCCATGATCGTGTGGCCGTCAAGCGCGTCGAGGAGGAGCAAAAGACCGCTGGCGGCATCATCATCCCCGACACGGCGACCGAGAAGCCCCAGCAGGGCGAGGTGATCGCTGTCGGCCCTGGCGCGCGCGGCGATGACAACGAGGTCGTTCCGCTGGACGTGCAGGTGGGTGACAAGGTGCTGTTTGGCAAGTGGTCCGGCACCGAAGTCAAGATCGACGGCGAAGAAGTCCTCATTATGAAGGAGTCCGATCTGCTGGGCGTGCTCGAAGGTTGAAAGCGCGCACACGATCGAAAGCCAACACGTGACAAGCAAGGAATACAGCCATGACTGCGAAGGATATCCGTTTTTCGAGCGATGCTCGCGACCGCATGATGCACGGCGTCGACAAGCTGGCCAACGCGGTGAAGGTCACGCTCGGTCCGAAAGGCCGCAACGTCATCATCGAAAAGTCCTTCGGCGCGCCGCGCTCGACGAAGGACGGTGTGACGGTTGCCAAGGAGATCGAGCTTGAGGACAAGTTCGAGAACATGGGCGCGCAGATGGTCCGCGAGGTCGCCTCGAAGACCAATGACGCCGCCGGCGACGGCACCACGACGGCGACCGTGCTCGCTCAGGCGATCATGCGCGAGGGCCTGAAGGCTGTCGCGGCGGGCATGAACCCGATGGACCTGAAGCGCGGCATCGACAAGGCCGTGGCGCAGGTGATCGACTCCATCCGCAATGACGCCCGCGATGTCTCCTCCAGCTCCGAGGTCGCCCAGATTGGCACGATCTCGGCGAACGGCGAGAAGGAGATCGGCGACATGATCGCCGAGGCCATGGAGAAGGTCGGCAACGACGGCGTCATCACGGTGGAAGAGGCCAAGAGCCTGGAGACCGAGCTGGAAGTCGTCGAGGGCATGGAGTTCGATCGCGGTTATCTCTCGCCGTACTTCATCACGAACTCCGACAAGATGGTCTGCGAGCTGGACGACCCGTACATCCTCATCCACGAGAAGAAGCTCAGCAACCTGCAGGCGATGCTGCCAGTGCTCGAGTCGGTGGTGCAGTCCGGCAAGCCGCTGCTGATCATCGCCGAGGATGTCGAGGGCGAGGCGCTGGCCACGCTGGTGGTCAACAAGCTGCGCGGCGGCCTGAAGGTCGCGGCGGTGAAAGCTCCGGGCTTTGGCGATCGCCGCAAGGCCATGCTGCAGGACATCGCGGTGCTGACCGGCGGCCAGGTGGTCTCCGAGGAGCTCGGCATCAAGCTCGACAACGTGACCGTCGAGATGCTCGGCAAGGCCAAGCGCGTCTCCATCACCAAGGACGACACCACGATCGTCGATGGCGCCGGCGCGAAGGCCGACATCGAGGCGCGCGTGCAGCAGATCCGGGCGCAGATCGAGGACACCACCTCGGACTATGACCGCGAGAAGCTGCAGGAGCGCCTGGCGAAGCTGGCCGGCGGCGTGGCCGTCATCCGCGTGGGCGGCGCTTCCGAGATGGAGGTGAAGGAGCGCAAGGACCGTGTGGACGACGCGCTGAACGCGACCCGCGCCGCGGTGGAAGAGGGCATTGTCGCCGGCGGCGGCGTCGCCCTGCTGCGCGCTGTCAACTCCATCACCGTCGAGGGCGAGAACGCCGACCAGGAGGCCGGCATCAAGATCGTGCGCCGCGCCCTCCAGGAGCCGATCCGTCAGATCGCGGAGAATGCCGGCGTGGAAGGCTCCATCGTGGTCGGCAAGGTGCTGGAGAAGAACGACCCGCATTGGGGCTACAATGCCGCGCTGGATGAGTACATGGACCTCGTCGAAGCTGGCGTGATCGACCCGGCCAAGGTCGTGCGTACCGCGCTGCAGGACGCGGCTTCTGTCGCCGCCCTGATGATCACCACCGAGGCCGGCGTGGCCGAAGCGCCGAAGGAAGACAAGGGCGGCGCTGGTGCCGCCGACATGGGCATGGGCGGCATGGGCGGCATGATGTAAGCCGCTTCGCGCCCTGCAGGGCGCACCCGTGCGCCTTTACGGCGAATGCGAAGAGCCGCTCTTCCGGGGCGGCTCTTCTTCTGGGCGGGGCGGGTGCGGGCATTGCGCCGACCTTTTCCTGCAAATGTTTTCAAAAAGCGCCGCGCCAAGGTTGCCCCGATGAACGGCTTTGGTATAGTCGCGTCGATTTTATGGGTTTCGCCGCTGGCTAGGGGCTGATATGGACAAGCCGGATCCTGAACAACGCGGTCAGAACGATATGGATTACCAGGAACACGAGCGTAGCTATAACCTCTTCATCCGGCTGACGCAGTGGGGCACGGGCGTCGTCGCCATCATTCTTGTCCTCATGGCCATGTTCCTGCTCTAGTAAGCGCGCAGTCCGGGCGATCGGCGATCGGGCCGCTTGAGGCGTCTGCCAGCGCGCTTGCTCAGCCGCAACCTGTTTTGGCACCAGCATAATCGGAGCGCATAATGACAAGGATCGCCGTTCCGGCCGAAGACGATACGGAGCCCCGGGTCGCGCTGAGCCCCGAGACGGCGAAGAAATACGTCAAGCTCGGCTGCCAGGTGGTCATCGAGAAGGGCGCAGGGGCGCGCTCCTATTTTCCCGATCGCGAATATGAAGACGCTGGCGCGGAACTGGCGGACACCGCCGAGGCGGCAATCGAAGGCGCCGACCTGATCCTCAAGGTGGGTCCGCCGAGCGATGCGCAGATCAATGCGATGAAGTCCGGTGCGGCGATCGCGGCGATGCTGGAGCCTTACGGACCGCGCGACAAGATTGACTCGCTGGCCCGGCAGGGCGTTCTCGCCTTCTCGATGGAACTGATGCCGCGCGTCACCCGCGCGCAGTCTATGGACGTGCTGTCCTCGCAGTCGAATCTGGCGGGATACAAGGCCGTCGTCGATGCGGCAGCGGCGTTTGGGCGTGCAATGCCGATGATGATGACGGCCGCGGGCACAGTGCCGCCGGCCAAGGTCTTCGTCATGGGCGCGGGCGTCGCTGGCCTCCAGGCGATCGCGACGGCGCGCCGGCTGGGCGGCGTCGTAAGCGCTACGGATGTACGCCCCGCGGTGAAGGAGCAGGTCAAGTCGCTCGGCGCGAAGTTCGTCGCCGTTGAGGACGAGGAATTCCGCGAGGCGGAGACGGCCGGCGGCTACGCCAAGGAAATGTCCGACGAATACAAGCGCAAGCAAAACGAACTGATCGCCGAGCACATCAAGGCGCAGGACATCGTCATCACCACGGCGCTGATCCCCGGCCGCCCGGCCCCGCGGCTCATCTCTGCGGACATGGTCGAGACCATGAAGCCCGGCGCGGTCATCATCGACATGGCGGCGGAGCGCGGCGGCAATTGCGAACTGACGCAGGCCGGCGAGAACATCGACCATAACGGCATTCGCATCATGGGGCCGCTCAATATCCCCGGCAAGGTTCCGGGCGATGCCTCCAGCCTCTACGCGCGCAATCTCTACGCCTTCGCCGAACTGATGATCGACGCGGAAGCAGGCGCGATCAAGGTCGATTGGGACGACGAGATCATCAAGGGCACGGCCCTGACGCGGGACGGCGAAGTGATCCACCCGGTGCTTACGGGAGACAAGCAATGAAGCAGAACGTATCCAGGTTTTGCGTCGCGCTGGCAGCGGCCGGCATGTGCGCGCTTCTGGCCACGCCGGCGCAGGCGGCCGCCGGGGCAGGCGCGGGGATCGACCCGTTCATCTACCTGTTCGCGATCTTCGTCCTGGCGATCTTTGTCGGCTACTACGTGGTCTGGAGCGTCACTCCGGCGCTGCACACGCCGCTGATGTCGGTGACGAACGCGGTCTCGTCGGTGATCGTGGTCGGCGCGCTGCTGTCGGTCGGCGTCGAGGCGGCCGTCGAAGGCGCGGGCTGGGCAACGGTTTTCGGCTTCGCGGCGCTTGTCATGGCCTCGGTCAACATCTTCGGCGGCTTTCTCGTCACCCAGCGGATGCTGGCGATGTACAAGAAAAAAGAGAAGCAATAATGCGGCCCGGGGGGAACGCTCATGCCTGCTGATCTGGTCGCGCTGCTTTATCTGGGCGCTGGCGTTCTGTTCATTTTGACGCTGCGGGGGCTTTCGCACCCGGAGACCTCGCGGCGCGGCAACTACATGGGCATGGCCGGCATGGCCATTGCCGTGCTCACGACGCTGGCCGTGGCCGTCCCCGATGCGCTCAAATTCCTGCTGATCCTGGCCGGCATCGGCGTGGGCGGCTCGATCGGCGCTTACATCGCCAGCCGCATTCCGATGACGGCAATGCCCCAGCTTGTCGCGGCGTTCCACAGCCTGGTGGGCCTCGCGGCGGTGTTCGTCGCGGCGGCCGCGCTCAACGCGCCAGAGGCGTTTGGCATCGGCACGCCGGGGGCGATTTTCACGGTGTCGCTCGTCGAGATGTCGATTGGCGCGGCGATCGGCGCGATCACCTTCACTGGCTCGGTCATCGCTTTCGCCAAGCTGGACGGGCGGATGTCCGGTGCGCCGATCCTGCTGCCCGGCCGCCACATCATCAATATCGCCATCGCGGCTGCGATCATCCTGCTGGTCGTGGCCTTCACGATGACGGAATCGCATGTGGCCTTTTGGGCGCTCACCGTGCTCGCCTTCCTGATCGGCGTGCTGCTCATCATCCCGATCGGCGGTGCGGACATGCCGGTGGTGGTGTCCATGCTCAACTCCTACTCGGGTTGGGCGGCGGCTGGCATCGGCTTCACGATCAGCAACGTCGCGCTCATCGTGACCGGCGCTCTGGTCGGCTCCTCGGGCGCGATCCTGTCTTATATCATGTGCAAGGGCATGAACCGCTCGTTTATTTCGGTGATCCTGGGCGGGTTTGGCGGCGAACAGGCGGCCGCTGCCGATGACGGCATCGAGCGCACGGTGAAGCGCGGCTCGGCCGAGGACGCCGGGTTCCTCATGAAGAACGCCTCGAAGGTCATCATCGTGCCCGGCTACGGCATGGCGGTGGCGCAGGCGCAGCACGCGCTGCGCGAGCTGGCCGATACCCTCAAGGACGAGGGCGTGGATGTCGCCTACGCGATCCATCCGGTCGCCGGGCGAATGCCGGGCCACATGAACGTGCTGCTCGCCGAGGCGCAGGTGCCCTATGACGAGGTGTTCGAGCTGGAGGACATCAACAACGAGTTCTCGCAGGCAGACGTGGTCTATGTCATCGGCGCGAATGACGTGACCAATCCGGCCGCGGAAGACGATCCTTCATCGCCGATCTACGGGATGCCGGTATTGCAGGTCTGGAAGGCGAACACGGTTATCTTCAACAAGCGCTCGCTCGCCTCGGGTTATGCCGGCATCGATAACCCGCTGTTCTACCGGGACAACACGCTGATGGTGCTCGGCGACGCGAAGAAGATGACGGAAGAAATCGCCAAAGCGCTGTGATTGGCGATAAAATTTGGCGCCTAACTGAACACGGCGAGGACGGCCCGAGAGGGACGCTGACTTGGACCAGCTTGTTGATGCAAATCAGCTCTCCGCGCTCGCGAGCGAACTCATCGAAAAGGCGGCGGCTTTCGGCCTGAGTCTAATATCGGCGGTCGTCCTTCTCATCGCCGGATACATCATCGCAGGGTGGGCCGCGCGGACGCTGCGCGCGCGCCTGGGTGAGGCTGAGCGGTTCGACGCGACGCTCATCCCCGTCCTGGCGCAGGTCGCTCGCTATGTCATTCTCGGCTTCACGCTGGTGCTGGTGCTCGCGCAGTTCGGCGTGCAGACCGCCAGCCTCATTGCCGTCATCGGCGCGGCCGGCCTCGCGATCGGCCTTGCCCTGCAGGGCACGTTGCGGAATGTCGCCGCCGGGTTGATGCTGCTGATCCTGCGCCCGTTCCAGGTCGGCGACTGGATCGAGGCGGCGGGTCGGAGCGGCGCGGCCGAGGAGATCGGCCTGTTCATGACCAAGCTGCGCGACTTCGAAGGTCTTTTCATAGCCGTGCCGAACGCCAAGATCTGGGCGGACACAATCGTCAATCACACCCGCAACCCGTATCGCAGGCTCGTTCTCACGGCTGGCATCTCCTACGACGATGACATCGACCAGGCGCGCGAGGCGCTGATGGCGATGGTCAAGTCTGATGATCGCGTTCTGGAAGAGCCAGAGCCGCCCGTCGTGCTGGTATCGAGCTACGGCGAGAGCGCGGTGAATCTTCAGATTCGCGCCTGGACGAAGAACGAGGCGTATTGGGCCGCCCGCTTCGACCTGACCCGCGCGATAAAATACGCGCTCGATGAGGCGCGCATCACGATCCCGTATCCGCACCGCCAGGTCGTGATCAGCGCGAACGGGCAAGACCGCCTTCAGCCGGCTGAGAGCAAGTCTGCCGCGCCGGCACGCGCCGCGCGCAAGAGCCCGGCAAAGTCCGCAGGCGCATCGAAGAAAGCGGCAGGCAACCAGCCCGCCTCGGCGAAAAAGACCGGCGCGGAGAGGAAATCGACCACAAAATCAAGCTGATGGAACACGTTGAGCGCGGTCAGGCTTCTTCCGAACTCACCCGCCGCAGACCGTCATAAGCCGGCTTGTAATCCGACCTGAGCCGCAGCGCGCGCCGATAGGCCGAAGCCGCCCGTGTTTTGTCGCCAGCGCCCTCTGCCGCCCGGCCCGCCAGCGTCCACGCCTTCACCGAGTCCTTGCGCGCCACAGCCACCTTGTAAAGGTCCTTGTAAGCGTCGGCGTAGTTCGACAGCGCCAGATAGCTCACGCCGCGCGCGTAATACGGCTCCATCTGATCGGGGCGATAGCTGATCGCCAGATCGAAATCCGAAATCGCGTTCTGGTGCTGCGCCAGTTTCTGGTAAACCAGCCCGCGGTTGAAATGCATCCCCGGATCGCTGCCGGCCAGGTCCAGGGCGCGGCTGTAATCCGCGAGCGCGGCCTCATACTTTTCGGCCTTGCGGAACACCTGCGCGCGTCCGCTGTAGGCGATGGCGTATTCCGGCGCGATGGAGACGGCCTTGTCGTAGTCGGCCAGCGCCTCGCGCAGCTTGCCCATCTTGGCGTAGACCAGCCCGCGATTCGCATAGGCCTGATGGAAGCGCGGCTCCAGCCGGATCGCGGCGGTGAAGTCGGCAATCGCCTTTTCGTGCTCGCCAACCTGGCCGTAAGCGGTGCCGCGGATATTCAGCGCTTCGGGGTCGCGCGGGTTCTCCTCCACGACCTTGTTCAGCGAGGCGATATTGCGCTTCTGCTCCTGGTAAGCCTGCCGGTCGGCGGGTGACAGCTGCGAGGCGACATTGCTGGTCTGGCAGCCCGCCAGCGCCACGCTGGCCGCGATCGCCCCTGCAATTGCCAGCCTTGGTCTACCGTCGCTTGCCATGATGACCAAAAGCCCCGCCTTGCGAACAGCTTTACGGGGCCGATCGGCCCCGTCTTTTCCTGAGACTCTGGTTAGTGCGCGATTTGGGCTGAATTGCGTTCGGTGTGTGTAAACCGGGTTGCCGCGCGGCGCCTCGAGGTCTTCAAATCGAGGTTTGTCCAATGGCGAACGGAGCGGGATGCGCGCCTAGCGGCTCCTGCGCTTGGACGGCAGCAGACCTTCGCGCTGCGCGCGCTTGCGCGCCAGTTTGCGGGCGCGGCGGACGGCTTCGGCTTTTTCGCGGGCGCGGCGCACCGAGGGTTTTTCGTAGGCGTTGCGCAGCTTCATTTCGCGGAAGATGCCTTCGCGCTGCATCTTCTTCTTGAGCGCACGGAGCGCCTGATCGACGTTGTTGTCACGGACCTGGACTTGCACGTGTCCTCCTTTCCTTTTGCGATCGAAAAACAAAACCGTCTCACGCCGACGTGCGCCGGCGCGTTCATTACTATATAGCAAGGGGGCGTGGGCGCGTCTATCTGCAAGCAGGCGAAACGCCAACATTTCGCCATCACCTGTCCCGCGTGCGCGGCAAAAGATCGACGTAATGCCCCATCTTGCGCCCCGGCGCGGCGTGGCTCTTGCCGTAGATGTGCAAGGAGCGGTCCGGGTTGTAGCCGATGAGCGCCGCCCATTCGTGAATGTCGGGGCCGATGATGTTGACCATCTCGGCGTCGCTATGCCGTGCCGTTGACCCCAGCGGCCAGCCGGCGATGGCGCGGATGTGGTTTTCGAACTGGCTGATGGCGCAGGCCTCTATCGTCCAGTGGCCGGTGTTGTGAACGCGCGGCGCGATCTCGTTGACGAGCACGCGTCCTGCGCCGCGGTCCGCGAAGAATTCGACGGCGAGCACGCCGTAATAATCCAGCTCGTTCAGCAGCGACTCAGCGATATCGCGCGCCGCCTTCAACTCGGCATCGGTCAACGCGGCAGGCACGCGGCTGACGGCGAGGCGGCCATCCTGATGCTCATTGCGCGGCGGATCGTAGAAGGCGTAGGGGCCGTCAAAGCCGCGCACGGCGATGACGGAAAACTCGAAGTCAAAAGTGATGCCCTGTTCAAGTATCGCGGGGCGCGCGCCGAGCCAACGGCGCGCGTCGGAGAGATCGTCCCGGCTGTGAATGCGGAACTGGCCCTTGCCGTCATAGCCCTGCCGCCGCGTCTTGAGGAACAGGCCTTGCGGCCCGGCTGGTCCGCCCAGCGCATCGAACGCCTGTGCGACCTGCGCTTCGCCGTCCACGCGCGCCCAAGCCGGTGCCGGCGCCTGAACCGCAGTGAGCAATTCCCGCTCATGCAGCCGGTCCTGCGTGGCAGCGAGCGACCGGCGATTAGGGCGCAGCGGCGCGATCTCCTCCACGACCTTCAGGCTGTCGGCCGGGATGCTCTCGAACTCGTAGGTCAGCACGTCCGCCCCGCGCGCGAAGGCGGTAAGCGCCTCGGCATCTTCATAGGCCGCCTTGACATAATGCGCGGCGACATGCGCGGCCGGCGCGTCGTCATCCGGGGCGAACACGTGAGCGCGGAAGCCAAGCTTCGCAGCAGCCTGCGTTAGCATCTTGCCGAGCTGGCCGCCGCCAAGAATGCCGATCACACTGCCGGGTTGGAGCGGTTCAGTCATCGTCCGTCGGGGTCTGCGCGACATCGGCGCTGCGTTGGGCGCGCCATTCGTCGAGCTTCGCGGCCAGGTTCGTGTCGTTCAAGGCGAGGATCTGCACGGTCAGCAAGCCGGCGTTGGCCGCGCCAGGCTCGCCGATGGCCAGCGTCCCCACGGCCACGCCAGCGGGCATCTGCACAATGGACAAGAGGCTGTCCTGCCCCGACAGCGCCGCGCTTTTCACAGGCACGCCGAGCACGGGCAGGGGCGTCATAGCCGCTGCCATACCGGGCAAATGCGCCGCGCCGCCCGCGCCGGCAATGATGACCTTCAGGCCGCGATCGCGCGCGCACTGGGCGTATTCGTAAAGTCGGTCAGGCGTGCGATGGGCCGAGACGATACGCGTCTCGTAGGGCACGGCGAACTGGTCCAGCAGCTTGGCGGCCGCGCGCATGGTGGTCCAATCCGACTGGCTGCCCATGATGATGCCGACGACAGGCTGGCTCACGGCTTCGTCCCGTTAGCGATTCGCCGGTTTGTTCGCTCCGGCCCGTATGAAAAGGCAGAAGTATAGGCCGGACACGCGAGCGCGCAAGACGGGGCGAAAGTTTCCACAGAATGTGCGTTCGCGC
This sequence comes from uncultured Hyphomicrobiaceae bacterium, assembly GCA_964540795.1. Taxonomy (GTDB): domain Bacteria; phylum Pseudomonadota; class Alphaproteobacteria; order Rhizobiales; family Rhodomicrobiaceae; genus Dichotomicrobium. Next base: position 277,855 of record CAZINX010000001.1, read on the forward strand.
TCACGCGATAATGTCCGGGAAAATCTGGTCCTCGATCCGCGCGATCTCATCCTTGAGCCAGAGCTTGCGTTTTTTCATTCGGGTGATCTCGATCTGGCTAACGGCGCTGGCGTTTTCCATCTCGGCGATGCGCGTGTCCAGCTCGCGATGCTCCTGCTGGAGTTCGGTCAGGCGCTGCCGCAGGTCGGGCTTTTCATCGCTGCCGTGCATTGTCGCTCTCGTTTTCGCCGCCGCCGAGCGCGCCGAGTATCGCCCTTCGCGCATGTGAAGGCAAGCCGGGGCGCGCCCGTCAGAGTTGACGCGAAAAGGCGAAGCAGATTATTCAAAACGCTCTATCGAGCATCCCTCTCGATAGGCCCGGGGAGGCAGCGGTTCCCCCCGCTGTCTCCCTACAGCCCCTTGTCGCGGGGAGAAGAGCCTTCAGCCGTAACGCTTCATCAACCTGAAGTTGTGTTTGAACCGCCCGCGAGGCGCGCTCGTTGGACAGCGTGTCATTTATCTGTCATACTTAGCCTGTTTCGCGAAATTTTTCGCAACCCAAAGATGGAGGCTGGTATGGCTCTTGAAGCGCATCTGGAAGGTCTGGCGAGCAAGCACCGCGAGCTTGAAAAGCGGATCGCGGCCGAACTTGCGCACGCCTCGCATGACGATTTCAAGGTCGCGGCCCTGAAGCGTGAGAAGCTGCGTATCAAGGACCAGATTGAGCGCTTGCGAATGCACCAGCACGGCTCGGCCGCTTAGCGCGGACGTCACACGCGCTGTAAAAACGCGCTAATACAAAAAGCGCAGACCGAGCGCCGGGAAGGCCGCAGCCTTCCACGGCGCTTTTTGTATCCGCCTTCAGCGTGTTGCCGCTTGAGCACTGATGGGCTAGAAGGAGCGCAACAGAGGCCATATCCCGATTTCATTGATGAGCAAAAAGCAAAAGAAGGCGCCGCGCCCCAAAGCCCGCCTTCCCAAAGGCATGAGGGATGTCGAGGCGGACGAGCTGCGCGCGGTGGCGCAGATGACGGAGAAAATCCGCGCCGTCTATGAGCGCTACGGGTTCGAGCCGCTGGACACGCCGGCTTTTGAATACACCGACGCGCTCGGCAAGTTTCTGCCCGACCAGGACCGCCCGAACGAGGGCGTGTTTTCGTTCCAGGACGAGGACGAGCAGTGGCTGAGTTTGCGCTATGATCTGACGGCGCCGCTGGCGCGCTACGTGGCGCAGAATTACGATGCGCTGCCCAAGCCGTTTCGCCGCTACCAGGCCGGGCCAGTCTGGCGCAACGAGAAGCCGGGGCCGGGGCGCTTCCGCCAGTTCATGCAGTTTGACGCCGATACGGTCGGGACGGACAACGTCGCGGCGGATGCGGAGATGTGCATGATCGCGGCGGATGCGCTGGAGGCGTTGGGCCTCAAGGGCCATTACGTCATTCGCGTTAATAATCGCAAAATACTAGATGGCTTACTGGATGCGCTGGATGTCCCTTCGGAAAAGCGCGTTACTGTTTTTCGAGCAATTGATAAGCTAGACCGACTAAATATCGCAGGCGTCACACTCCTGCTTGGCGAAGGGCGTACAGACGAAAGCGGAGACTTTACGCCTGGTGCCAAGTTGAGCAGAGAGCAAGTCGAAAGGATCGTACGCTTCTTGGAGCATGCAACTTCAGCTTTCGCTCAATGGACAAGCGCAAATTTTGACGGTGTTCGCGAGGTTAGGTCGGTAAAGGGCGCTTCGGCTCATGAAATTTCCCTCCCTTCGAATAGCGACGTGATTGAGTTTATGAGGCGTGAGTTCGGTGTATCAGACAAAGCGCAAGCTGGTTTGGATGAACTTCAAGCGATCAGCGAAATATCTGCGGCAAGCGGTTTTGGAGCCGAGAAAATTCTGGTTTCGCCATCTGTAGTACGTGGGCTTGGCTACTATACTGGTCCGGTATTTGAGGCGGAACTTACATTTGAAGCAATAGATGACGACGGCAGGCCCGTGCGCTTCGGCTCGGTCGGCGGCGGCGGGCGCTATGACGGCCTCGTCTCG
>CAZINX010000001.1:279977-449286 GCA_964540795.1 uncultured Hyphomicrobiaceae bacterium
GCCCGTGCGCTTCGGCTCGGTCGGCGGCGGCGGGCGCTATGACGGCCTCGTCTCGCGCTTCAAGGGCGCGGAAGTCCCGGCGACCGGCTTTTCCATCGGCGTCTCGCGCCTCTACGCCGCGCTCAGGGCGCTCGGCAAGATCGAGACCGGCGCGGAACACGGCCCGGTCGTCGTGCTGGTCATGGACCATGAGCGCACCGGCGACTACGCCCGCATGACCCAAGCCCTGCGCGCCGCCGGCATACGTGCGGAAATGTATGTCGGCACTTCGGGTATGCGCGCGCAGATGAAATATGCCGACAAGCGCGCCGCGCCATGCGTCGTCATTCAGGGCGAGGACGAGCGCGCCCGCGGCGAAGTTCAGATCAAGGACCTGATCGAGGGCGCGAAACTGTCTGAGCAGATCGAGGACAATGTGAGCTGGCGCGAGGGCCGCCCGGCGCAGTTCAGCGTGCCGGAAGCCGAGATGGTGGAGGCCGTCCAGAGCGTGCTGGCGAGGTATGACTGATGGTCGCCGAAACCGCCCGCGCCTTCGACGCGCTGGAACGCCAGGCGAATCAGCTCGTTGCGCTGTTTCAGGCGGCCGGCTATGAGCGCGTCGCGCCGGCAATTATTCAGCCCGCCTCGATCTTCCTGGACCGCGTGGGCGAGGCGATCCGCAGCCGCACCTACCTTTTCACTGATGCCGATGGCACCGAGCTGTGCCTGCGCCCGGACCTGACGATCCCGGCGGCCCGGCTCTACATGGAACGCCACCCCGGCGCGGATATCCCGGCGCGCTATTGCTACAACGGCCCGGCGTTCCGCCATCAGCCGGCGGACAATGCGCTTTTGCCGCGCGAGTTCCGGCAGGCCGGGGTCGAGTATTTCGGCGCGGGCGACCGCGAAAAGGCGGAAGTCGAAGTGCTCGCGCTGGTGCATGAGGGCGTGACGCGCGCGGGCCTTGAGGACTTCCGATTGCATATCGGCGATCTGGGCCTGTTCCGCGCGCTGCTCGACACGCTGGGCCTGCCCGAGCGCTGGCGCCTGCGCCTTGTGAACAGCTTCTGGCGGCCGCAGGCGTTTCACGCCACGCTTCAGCAACTGTGCGAGGGCGGGGCGGCAGCGCGCCGGCCAGAGGACGAACTGGCGCGGCGGCTGGACCCGAAGGACCGCGACGCGGCCGAGAGCATGGTCGGCGACTATTTGGCCGAGCACGACATCGCGCTGATAGGCACGCGGACGCTCGGAGAGATCACCGAACGGCTGCTGGAGCGCGCGGCGGATATGCGCGAAGCCCCGCTGCCGCGCGACCATGCCCGGCTGATCGAGGCTTATCTGGCGGTCTCCGGCCCGGCGCGCGCCGCGCTGGCGCGGATCGAGGATTTGCTGAGCGAGGCGGGCCTGCGCATGAAGGGCGCGCTCGACAGTTACCGCCGACGCTGCGACCTCATGCAGAAGGCGAATATCGACCTGAGCAATACAGTGTTCTCCGCCGATTTCGGCCGCCACTTCGAATATTACAGCGGCTTCGTTTTCCAGATCGAGGTGCCGGGCGCAGGGCGTGCGGGCCATATCGCGGGCGGGGGGCGCTACGACGGGCTGCTGGCGGAAATCGGCGCGGCGCTGGACGTGCCGGCGGTCGGCTCGGCCATTCACACCGAGCGCCTGCTCGCCGCCGTGCAGGGGACACTGGAATGACCGCGATCGCCGAAGAGGACGCCAGCGGGGACAAGCTGATCCTCGCCGTGCCGTCGAAAGGCCGGCTTATGGAGCGCAGCCTGGCGATTTTTGACGAGGCGGGGCTTGGCTTGCTCCGCACCGGGCACGAACGGGGCTATCGGGGCGCGGTGGAGGGCCGCGATGACATCGCCGTGCTGTTCCTGTCGGCCTCGGAGATCGCGCATTATCTCGGCTCGGGCCGGGCGCATCTGGGCATCACGGGCGAAGACCTCGTGCGCGAGGAAATCCCGCGCTGGGACGAGCGCGCCGAACTGGTGCGTCCGCTGGGATTCGGGCGAGCCGATGTCGTTGTCGCCGCGCCGGCCTGCTGGATCGACGTGCAGGGCATGGGCGATCTGGAGGATATGGCCGCGCTGTTCTACCGGGTGCATGGCCGGCGGCTGCGGGTGGCGACAAAGTTTCCGGTGCTGACACGGCGCTTTTTCGCAAGCTGGGGCGTGAGCGGCTACCGGATCGTGGAGAGCCTCGGCGCGACCGAGGGCGCGCCGGCCGCCGGTACCGCCGAGATGATCGTTGACATCACCTCGACTGGCGCGACGCTGAAGGCCAATCACCTGAAAGTGCTGGATGACGGCGTGATCCTGAAATCTCAGGCCAATCTCGTCGCCTCGAAAGCCGCGCGGTGGGGCGATCGCGCCCAGGCCGCCCGCGCCGTGATCGAAGCGCGCATCGCCGCGCCGCTCAACGCTGACGCGGTGGGGTCTTGACGTCCACGGTGAAGTTCAGCGGCCGCCGCCCGCCATCGGCATAGATCGTCTCGCCAGTGATATAGCTGGCCGCGTCGCTGGCGAGGAACTGGACGATATGCGCGATTTCCTCCGGGTGGCCGAAGCGACCCAGCGGCGTGCGCGACAGCACCTTGCGCGCCGCTTCGGGGTCGCCTGCGGTGGGCTTGAGCATCTCGGTCATGATGCTGCCCGGCGCGACGGCGTTCACGCGGATGCCGTGCTCAGCCAGCGCCAGCGACATCGCCTTGGTAAGTTGCGACAGCGCGCCTTTCGACATTGTGTAGGCGACATGGTCGGGCAGGGCGAAGTGATCGTTCACCGAACTCATGTTGATGATGCTGCCGGGACGCTCGCCCGCCTGCACCTGGCTGACCATCTGGCGGGCCACGGCCTGGCCGAGCAGGAACGCGCCCTTGACGTTGGTGGCGAACACGCGGTTCAGCTCATCTTCGCGCAATTCCAGGAACGGTGCGCTGTCCATGACGGCGGCGTTGTTGACGAGGATGTCGATGCGCCCATAGGCGTTGAGCGTCTCGGCGATCAGGTTGCGCACATCGAGCCGCTCGGCGACGTTGCAGAGGATGAACCGCGCCTCGTGGCCGCCCCCGCCAAGCCCGTCGGCCACTTCCTCGCCCAGCGTCTCGTTGATATCGGCTACCACCACCTTTGCGCCGACATGGGCGAGCCGGCTGGCGCAGGCCCGGCCGATGCCGCGCGCCGCGCCGCTGATGATCGCAACCTTGCCCTCAAGGCTCATTGCCGGTTCCTCGGGCGGGGGCAAATGGTGTCACTGTACCTTCTCCGCCTGGAGATCGAAGCTGACCGTCACCTCGTCCGTCACGGTGATCCCAGAGATCGGGCCGTCCGGGCCGACGCCGTACTCCAGCCGGTTAATGGTCACCTCGCCGGAGGCCGTCGCCGTGTCACCTGAAACGTCGATGGTGAACGGCACGGCCACCTCGCCGCTGTTGCCCTTCAATTCCAGCGTCCCGTTCAGCAGGTAGGCGTTGCCGCCCTCGGCCTTTTCGGCTCGGTCCGCCGTGAAGGTTGCCTGCGGATACTCGCTTGTGTTGAACCAGTCGGAGCCGGGCAGAGTTCCGTCAACGTCGCTGTTGCCGGTCTTCACGCTGGCGATCTGGATGATGATCGTCGCTTCGGTCTGCTCGGGCGCGGCCGGATCGAACATCACGTCGCCGGAGAACTCTTCGAACGCGCCTTCGATAGTCGTGCCCGCGGCGGTGCCGGAAAAGCCGATCTCGCTCTTGTCGGGCAGGATTTTCCACTCCGCCGCGTGCACTTCAGCCCAGACGAGCGGCACGAGCAGGCCGGCAAGCGCGACACTGGTCACGGCCCGGCGCGCGCGGCGCGGCAACATTCTCTGCATGACATTATCCTTCAAAATGAATGCATGGCGCAGCGCGGCCGCCGCGTGGATCGCCACGACGGCCACGAGAAGCCAGGCGAGCGCCCAATGCGTGGTCTGGAAAACCGGCTCCCAGGCCTGTTTCGTCTCGCTCGGCAGATCCGCGAGCCACGGGATGTGCGGCAGCGTGAACAGCCCGAACACCTCAGTCGGCACCGACAGCGGCGAAGCGGACACGCGCGCCCAGCCGCTCAACGGTAGCGCGAACATCAAGGCGTACAGACCGAAATGCGCCGCCCCCGCGGCCCGGCGCTCCCACACGGGCATGTCCGCGGGCATGGCCGGCGGCGGCGACACCTGCCGCCAGATGACGCGAATCAGGACGAGCGCAAACAGGCTCACGCCGAACGACTTGTGCAGCTGATAGAGCCACAGCTTGTACTGCAGATCGCCCTGAACCTCGGTCATGTAGAGGCCGAGGCCCACCATGCCCGCGATCACGAGCGCGATCAGCCAGTGCAACAGCTTGGCGAAGCCGGAATAGTCGCTGCGCGCCATCGGCTTACCAGGAGCCAGTGTTTTCCATCGAGGCCCACGGCTCCCGCGGCGGCAGCGCATCGCCTTTCTGGAGCAGTTCAATCGAGATGTTGTCGGGCGAGCGGACGAAGGCCATGTGGCCGTCGCGCGGCGGCCGATTGATGGTCACGCCCTTGTCCATGAGCCGCTGGCAGGTTTCGTAGATGTTGTCGACGCGGTAGGCGAGATGCCCGAAATTGCGCCCGCCGGTGTACTCTTCCGGGTCCCAGTTGTAGGTCAGTTCCAGTTCGGCATGTTCATCGCCCGGCGCGCGAAGAAAGATGAGCGTGAACCGTCCCTGCTCGCTGTCGCGCCGGCGCACCTCCTCAAGCCCCAGGGCGTTGCAGTAGAAATCGAGAGATTCCTCGATGTCACTGATGCGCACCATCGTATGAAGATATTCCATCACTCCCCTCCTCATTGTCAGGGCAAGCGGCGAACCAACCGCTCCTGATATCGCCTGTCTGGCAGTTAATCCCGTCGCCGGCGCGGCGCAAGCGCGCGTTTCGACGCTGACAAAAGCGTGAATGGCGTTTGGCGCGGGCAAGGATGGTCGTTGATTCGTGGAAATTCGCGTATTCGTTGCATTTTTGCGCTGGACGCTCGTTAACATTTATGCAACCTAAGCGTGTGTCGCGGTGCCGAAGGGTGTTTTCCACCTCTTGCCCGGTCCGAAATATGGTGGAAAGTCAATCGCTTGGAGTCGGCCGGCGAATAGCCGGAAAGAACGATGGTTAAAATGGCGTTACAAACCCGGCGCTCGGCGCTACATTCCGATAGCTAGCAAGTCATGCGGCTGACAAGTCGTTAACACAGCGTTTCCGGCGATCGCGAGCGAAGAGGGCAACTCGCAAGCGGACGCCGGATCGAAGTAAGCGGGGGACTGACTAATGGGGGATAAACAACCTCCTCATTCCACGACTCTATCTGCGCTGTCGAAGTCTGGAGGCATGGACGTCGCGGTCATCGCCGGCCAGATCAAGTGGTTCGACGCGTCCAAAGGCTTCGGCTTCATCGTGCCGGACAACGGCCTGCCGGATGTGCTGTTGCATGTTACCGTGCTGCGGCGTGACGGCTTCCAGACCGCGCATGAGGGCGCACGGGTGGTGTGCGAGGTCACCAACAGCGAAAAGGGGTTGCAGGCGATCCGTGTCGTCGACATGGACGAGAGCACCGCTGTCCATCCGTTGCAGTTGCCGCAGCGCACGCGGGTCAAGGTCGAACCGGAGAGCGACTGGGAGCGGGCCATGGTGAAATGGTTTAACCGCCAGCGCGGCTTTGGCTTCTTGACACGCGGCGAGGGAACCGAGGATATCTTCGTTCATATGGAGACGCTGCGGCGGTTCGGCTTTGCGGAACTGCGCCCCTTGCAGATTGTTCAGGTGCGTTATGGCAAAGGCGAGAAAGGCCTCATGGCGGCGGAGCTTCGCCCGGACGGCAAGCCGTCGATCCTCTCCTCCTCGCATTGACCGGCGGCGTATGAGCGGCGGTGGACGCTGGGGCGGCGGACGCTGGTTTGCCGCGCTCATCGTCGTGCTGGGCGTGCTGATGACAGCGGCTGACGTGAATGCGGGCAAGCTCCGGGTCGAGCCTGTGGTGCTCGTCAGCGAGACCGGCCGGCACACTATTGACGCGGAGATCGCCGACACGCCCGGCGCCCGCGCGACCGGCCTGATGTTCCGGCGCAGCCTCGCGCCCGATGCGGGGATGCTCTTCATCTACGACGCGCCCCAGAACATCACGATGTGGATGAAGAACACCTACATCTCGCTCGACATGATCTTCGCGGATGCAGCCGGGTCGATTATTCGCATCGCGCGCAACACCGAACCGTTCTCGACCGACATTATTGAATCCGGCGGCCAGGCGAAAGTCGTTCTGGAGGTCGCCGCCGGCACGGCAAAGCGGCTGAAGCTGAAGCCCGGCGACCGAATGGAGCACGCGGCCCTGGGCGCCGAGTAGCTCACATGGCGGCCGCGCCGTAATAGAGCGTGACGATGTGCTCGGCCTCGGCAAAGAATAGCCAGCGCTCGACCGCTACCCCGACAATAGCCGAAGCGAGCGCCACTTTCGTCAGCATCATGCTCACAATCGGCGGCCCGATGGCGGCAAGCGCGAGCAACACGATCGGCGCGCCCAGCCCGACCAACGCGATTCTGCGCAGCTTGTCGGCGTGCTTGCGCGCGACCTGATAGCCCATCTCCCGCTGGACGAAATTGGCTTGCGTGTGAGGCGCTTCGAGCTGGCGCACCTTGCCGATATGGCCCAGCCCGGTTGCCTGTTCAGCCGTGTACTGGCGCGGCGCAGTGTCGGCGCTGCCCCAATAGGCAAGCTTGACGACGATCCCGAGCGCGAACGCCGCGACCGCCAGCCATGCCATCCACGGCGCGAACAGCCCGAAGATGAGCGCGACCGCCGCCAGCAGCACCGCGCCGGTGGCAAGCCCCAGCGCCATGTAGACGGCCGGCACCCAGCGGTTGTGCCAGCGTGGAATGGTGCGCAGCGAGGCGTAGATCATCGCCGTGCAATAGACGGTGACGGCCGAGCAGACTGCCGTGAGCCAGCCCGCGATAGCCCAGAGCCCGGTGTTGTGTTCCAGGAACACCCAACCGATGGCGTAGATGCCGGCGGGCACGTAGGTCACGACCGCCGCGACGCCCTCGCGCGACAGCCAGGATGAGCGCCACTGCGAAAATGCGCGCCAGGCTCGCTCGGGATGCCCGAGATGGAACGTGGAGGCGAGCAGCCCGGCCGTGACGAGGCCCAGGGCGATGGCGAAAGCCACGAGGCCGAACCACCGCCCGGCCGGCAGCAGCCCGCTCGCGCCAAGCACGCCCAAAAGCGCGAGCAGGCCGTAACCGGCCCCGGACATCGTCGTGAAGGCGATGACGGAATAAGCGGGATGCATTGTTCGGCCCGCCTATCGTGAGAGGATGCGGTCGGCCCAGGCGAAGAGCCTGTCCGCCGTCGAACCGGGCTTCGGCCCTTTGGCCATTTCGGCTAGCGATGTGATCTCGGGGGCGAGCGGCGTGTCCTTGCGCTGGCGCGGCGGCAGGTATTTGTTCACCGGCTTGTAGCCGAACTCCGGCAGCAAGTCGAAGCCGCCGCGCTCGGCGACGTTGCGCGAGACCTCACTGTTCGGGTCGCCGAGATCGCCGAATGCGCGCGCGCCGGTCGGGCAGGCGCGGACGCAGGCGGGCACACGGTCCTCCTCCTCCAGCTCCTCGTTATAGATGCGGTCGACGCACAGCGTGCACTTCTTCATCACGCCGTCGTCATAGTCATATTCGCGCGCGCCGTAAGGGCAGGCCCAGGAGCACAGCTTGCAGCCAATGCAGGTATCCGGGTTGACCAGCACGATCCCGTCCTCCGCGCGCTTGTAGGACGCGCCGGTCGGGCAGACGGTGACGCAGTCCGGCTCCTCGCAATGCAGGCAGGAGCGTGGGAAATGCACCGTCATGCTGTTCGCGCCGGTGCCGGCCTCGTAGGTGTGGATGCGGTTGAGCCACGCGCCGTGCGGGTCGCTGCCGTAAGGGTCCTGATCGGTGAGCGGTGCGGAATAGCCGGTGGTGTTCCACTCCTTGCAACTCGTTGCGCAGGCGTGGCAGCCAACGCAGATGTCAAGGTCGATCACCAGGCCGAGCTTCTTGCCGGTCGTGTGTTTTGGCAGCGATGTCATGGGCGTCCCTCAGGCTTTGATCTTGGGGCGGAACTCAGCGCCGAAATCGAGCGCGCCGGGCGCAGCCGGCAGGCCGCCGTCATAAAGCGGCTCGAAAAACGGGTCGGTCTCATGGGCCTCGGCGGGCGCTTTCTCGATGCGCACGCGCAGGTCGTACCACGCGGCCTGTCCCGTGACCGGATCGGCATTGGAATAGCGGTAGCCGCCCGCGCCCTCGGGGAGTAGTTCGCCGATCAGGTGATTCAGCAGGAAGCCGCGCGTGTTCTCCGGCGCGTCGTCGTCGAGGTTCCACGCGCCGCGGCGCTTGCCGATGGCGTTCCATGTCCACACCGTGTCGGGATTCACGCCGTCCATCAGTTTCACCTGCGCCTTGACGCGGCCCAGATGGCCGATGATCCACACCCAGTCGTCATCCTCGACGCCGATGGCGCGCGCCTTGTCGTGATGGATGAACAGCCGGTTCTGCGTCTGGATCTGGCGCAGCCAGGCGTTCTGCCCGCCCCAAGAGTGATACATGATCATCGGGCGCTGGGTGATCGCGTGCAGCGGGTAGTCTTCCGCCTCGATCATCTCGCCCTCGAACGGCGGATACCAGAAGGGCAGGGGGTCGAAGTAGCGTTCGACGCGCGCGCGATGGTGCTCCGGCGGGACGGTCTCGCCGTGGCCCCGCGCCGCGAGGCGGAACTTCTGCATCGGCTCGGAATAAAGCTGAAACACGATCGGTTTGGCCGCGCCCATGAAGCCGACCTCCACGGCCCAATCCAGATAGCCCTTGTTGGCGTGCTTGAAGTATTTGTTGCTGTCGGCGAGATGATGAACGTGGAAGCAGCCGTTCTCGATGTACTTTTCAAGCTGATTCGGGTTCGGCTCGCCGCGCCCGAACTTGTCGCCGTTCTCGCCGCGCCAGCCCGCAAGCGGGCCGATGCCCGGCATGCGCTCGTGGTTGACAATATAATCGGCGTAGCCGCCGGGGTATTTCGGCGCGCCGGTCTCATCAATAAAGCCGGGCAGGCCCAGCCGCGCGCCGAGATCGAGCAGCACCGACTGGAACGGGCGCACGTCGCGGTCCGGCTGAACCACCGGCTGGCGGATCGCATCGGCCGGGCCGTTCGGTTCGGATATCGGCCGGTCCAAGAGCGAGATGCAGTCCCACCGCTCCAGATAGGTCGTGTCGGGCAGGATCAGGTCGGCATACGGCACCATCTCGGAGTAGTAGGCGTCGGAATAGATGATGCGCGGGATCTTGTATTCGCCGTCATCGCGCTTGGCGCTCAGATACTCCAGCACGGCCGGCACATTCATCGACGAGTTCCAGGCCATGTTGGCCATGTACATGAACAGCGTATCGAGCGGATAAGGGTCGCTGGTCGCCGAATTGGTGATGACCATGTGCATCAGGCCGTGGGCGGCGAGCGGCGCATCCCAACTGTAAGCCTTGTCGATACGCTGCGGCGTACCGTCCTCGTCCACCAAGAGGTCTTCCGGCCCGGTCGGGAAGCCGAGCGGCGGGCCGCCCAGCGGCGTGTCCGGCCCCTCGACGCGCGCCGGCTTGATCGGCGGCGGCACCGGCTTGGGGAACGGCGCCTTGTAGCGGAACCCGCCGGGACAGTCGATCGAGCCGAGCAGGATCTGCAGCATGTGGATGATGCGGCAGGAGTGAAAGCCGTTGGAGTGGGCCGAAATCCCTCGCATGGCGTGCATCGAGATTGGCCGGCCGATCATCTTGTCGTGCTGGCGGCCCGCCCAGTCGGTCCAGGGGATGTCGAGCACCACTTCCTGCTCGAACGCGACTTCGGCGAGTTCGGCGGCGATCCGGCGGATCGTGTCGGCGGGCACTTGCGTCTGCGCGGCGACGGCCTCGGGCGAATAGTCGTCCTCCAGGAAGCGCGCGGCCAGAAGCTGGAACGACGGCACGGCCTTGCGCCCGTCCGGCAACTCGCGCTCGCCGGCCAGCGCCGGGGCGATGTCCGGCAGGTTCGCGTTGACCAGCGCACCCGAATGGTGATCCCAGGCCAGGGGGTTGTCCTCTGCGTCGCGCGCGAACAAGCCGTCATCGGCTGCGCCGGGGGCCTGGATCACCAGCCACGGCGCGTTGGTGTAGCGCACGAGATAATCCGCGTCGAACTTGTCGGCCTTGAGCAATTCGTGGATGAGCGCGGCGACGAACAGCCCGTCGGTCCCCGGCTTGATGCCGACCCATTCATCCGCAATCGCGGAATAGCCGGTGCGGACGGGATTGATCGAGACGAACTTGCCGCCGCGCTTCTTCATGTTGCCAAGCGCGATCTTCAGCGGGTTGGAGGCATGGTCCTCCGCCACCCCGAACAGCATGAAATATCTGGTGTGCTCCCAATCCGGCTCGCCAAATTCCCAGAACGCGCCGCCGAAGGTGTAAAGCCCGGCCGCCGCCATGTTGACCGAGCAGAAGCCCCCATGCGCGGCAAAGTTGGGCGTTCCGTATTGCTGGGCGAACCAGCCGGTCAGCGCCTGGCTCTGGTCACGGCCGGTGAACAGGGCAAATCGCTCCGGCGCGGTCGCGCGCGTCTCGGCCATCCACTTCGTGGCAAGCTCAAGCGCCTCATCCCACGAAATTTCCTTGAACTCGCCCGAGCCGCGCTCGCCCATCCGCAGCATCGGCGCGCGCAGCCGCGCCGGCGAATAGTGCTGCATGATGCCCGCCGAGCCTTTGCCGCACAGCACGCCCTTGTTCACCGGGTGGTCTCGGTTGCCCTCGATGTAGCGGACCGTGCCGTCTTTCAGATACACCTTAATCCCGCAGCGGCAGGCGCACATGTAGCAGGTCGAGGTCTTGATCTCGTCGGCGACTTTGAACGAGGTCGGAACAACAGGTTCACCCATGGGCGAGGGACTTTCCGTGATTGCGGCGTGGCGGATGTGACGCTCGGGACGACTGCGCCGGCTCGGTGTGATCACGCGGATATGAAACAGGTTTCATTAATACTGCCACATTGTGACCTCAGATGGCAAACCCGGCGTAATGGACGCGAAAGCCTTTCGCTTGTGCGACGCACCTATGGATTTGTCCGCGCGCTTGCTTAGGATACGCTGCTACGGCTGAGGCGAACGGAGCGATGAGCATGAGGGCGCGGCCGCATGGCTGATGTGCATCTCGATACGACGGGACTGACCTGTCCGCTGCCGATCCTGAAGGCGAAGAAGGCGATCAGGCAGGTGCCGGCCGGCGGAACCCTGGAGGTGATCGCCACGGACCCCGGCGCGGTGGAAGATTTCGAGACGTTTTGCCGCGTGACCGGCCACGCGCTCGTCGAGTCGAGCGAGCGGGACGGCGTGTTCCGTTTCCTCATCCGTCACAGCGGCTGACATTGCCAAGAGCTTGGCCAGCCTCTCGGCCAAGCTCGCGGGCTAGTTCTTGGCCTAGCTCTTGCGGAACGCCGCCGACGCCGCCAGCCCGGCTATGATGGCGATGATTACGCCCGCGATGCCGTAGAGCAGTGAATTCTGGAATGCGAGGTTGTAGATGAACCTCTCAAGCCCCTGTTTTTCGATGCGCAGCTCGGTTTCGTGCGTGTCGAGCAGTTCGCCGTTGCGGAACAGGAAGATCTCTACGTCATAGACCCCAACTGGCACGTTGGCCGGGAGCGACACGGTGGCGCGGAACAGGCTGCGGCTGATGAACGCGACGGCGAAGTCCCGTTCCTGATACAGGTTCTGGTCCTGCTTGATGCGGATCAGAGCGCGGCGGAAAGCCTCCTCCTCACTTGTCGATGCCTGCGCGCCGTCGGCAAGCTGGAAGCGCAGATTGTCAAACCCGATGCGGCGCCTGTCCAGAATTTCAGCCGACGCGATCTCGCCGAGCGGGCGGGTGGAGAGCACGGCGTAATACTGCGGCACGCCGGCGAAGACCTTTGCCGCCTGGTTGATCCACAGCCCGGCGACCCGGTCTTTCTGGCGCACGACTGTCGGCTCGTCCGGCCCACGGATGACGATGGCAATGTCGTAAAGGTTCTCTTCAGCCGAGCGCTGCTGGCTATGATCGACAGCGCCGAACACGACGACCTGGATCCCGGCGAAATCGGATTCGATGCCGATGCGCCGCGAGGAGACATCGGCTTCGATGCGCTCGTCGAACCCGCCGGGCTGAGCCGCGGCGGCTGCAGTGAGCGCGATCAGGCCCGCAAGGACGACAAGTACGAAACGCGCCATCAGTGTCCGCCTCCGATGACCGGGCCGATGGTGTAAAGTTCGGCCGGTTCCAGCACCAGAGAGAAGAACAGCCGCACAGCCACGCCGAGCACCAGCAGCGCAAGCAGCGCCCGGAGCTGATCGCCGCGCAGCTTCTGGCCCGCGACCACGCCGAATTGCGCGCCGATCACCCCGCCGATCATCAGCAGCAGCGCCAGCACCACATCGACCGTCTGGTTGGTCGTGGCATGAAGGATGGTGGCGAAAGCGGTGACGAAGATGATCTGAAACAGCGATGTGCCGATCACGACATTGGTGGGCATCCGCAGCAGATAGATCATCGCCGGAACCATGATGAAGCCGCCGCCGACGCCCATGATGGAGGCGAGCAGGCCGACCAGAACGCCGAGTAGGACCGGCGGGATCGCGCTGATGTAGAGCTTCGAGCGCTGGAAGCGCATCTTGAAAGGCAAGCCGTGAATCCAGCCGTGCTGGCCGGGGCGGCGACGCGGCCCGGCTTTGCCCGTGCGCGCCTTGCGCAGCGCGTTCAGGCTCTCGATCAGCATCAGAATGCCGATCGCGCCGAGAAAGATCACATAAAGCAGGCCGATAATCAGTTCGATCTGGCCGGTTTCGCGCAGGACCTTGACGAGCTGGACGCCGATGGCCGTGCCGACGCCGCCGCCGATCAGCAGCACCGTGCCCATTTTCAGATCGACATTGTTGCGCCGCCACTGCGCAAGCGCGCCGGAGACCGACGAGGCGACGATCTGGTTGGCTTCCGTGGCCACGGCCACTGCGGCGGGCACGCCTGAGAAGATCAGCAGCGGCGTCATCAGAAAGCCGCCGCCCACCCCGAACATGCCGGACAGGAAGCCCACAGCCGCGCCCATCCCGATGATGGTCAGCATATTCACTGACAGTTCGGCGATCGGCAGATAGATTTGAAACATTGCGCGCTGTGGTGCGGTGTAAGCGTTCTCGGATCGATCTTGATTGCGCCGCGGAAAAGTTGGTCTCCCTGAGCCGCGCGGCACCTTGGCGCTTAGGTATTAGGCGTGTGATCCCGCAACGCAACTTGAAAAAATGAAAAAAGGTTCATAGCGCCGTGATCGGGGGAGGGCCCCCCGTTCGCGCCGGCTGATTTTCGCCATGCTCGGGAGATAGCGCCGGACTTGGGAACGCAAGCCGGGCGCAAGCGTTAACCGTCCGATAAACACACGATGACGGAGAGACGATGGTGATGATGCAGCGGATGCTTGGAATTTTGCTGGCGGCAGTGATGCTTGCGCCAGCGGCCGCGCAGGCGGACAGCCGGGTCGAAATCGGTTCGTTGACCTGCCGGATCGACGGAGGCGCGAGCTTTGTGTTCGGCTCGACGCGCAGCCTGAGTTGCGAGTTCGAATCGGCGCGCGGCGGCGAGCCGGAGGCCTATGAAGGCGAAATCGAGCGCTTCGGGCTGGACCTCGGCGTGACCGGCGAGACGGTGCTGGGTTGGGCCGTGTTCGCGCCGAGCCGGGGCTTGCCGGACTATGCCCTGGCTGGCAATTACAGCGGCGTTGCGGCGGACGCGTCTTTCGGGGTCGGGGGCGGGGCCAAGGCCCTTGTCGGCGGCTCGAACGACACAATCTCTCTTCAACCGGTCAGCCTCCAGGGGCAGACGGGCGTTAATCTGGCGCTGACGGTGGCGCAGATGCGGCTGCGGCCCGCGCCGTAAACTGCGTCGAAGAGTCGCGCCGCTGCAGAAAAAAACGGATGAGGTCATGACCAGATTGCGCATTGGCGTCATCGGCGCATCGGGCTACACGGGCGCCGACCTCATTCGTCTCGCCGCAGCGCATCCGAATATCGAGATCGGCCCGCTCGCCGCCGGTTCTCATGCCGGGCAGTCGCTTGCGGAGGTGTTTCCGCATCTGGGCCGCATCGATGCGCCGGTGCTCACGCGCGCGGAGGAAACCGACTGGCGCGGCTGCGACGCGATGTTCAGCGGCCTTCCGCACGGGGCGGCGCAGGACATCATAAAGGCGCTGCCGCCCGATCTGCGCGTCATCGACATGTCGGCGGATTTCCGGCTGCGCGACCCGGCAGTCTATGCGCAGTGGTACGGGCGCGCGCATGAGGCGCAGGACCTGCTGCGCGACGCCGTTTACGGCCTGACAGAATTTTACGCCGGGGAGATCGCCGAGGCGCGGCTGGTGGCCTGTCCGGGTTGCTATCCGACCGCCGTGCTGCTGGCGCTGCTGCCGGTCGTCCGCGATGGGCTGATCGAAGCGGACGACATCGTTATCGACGCCAAGTCCGGCATTTCCGGCGCGGGGCGCGCGCTCAAGCAGAACACGCTGTTCGCCGAGGCGGGCGAGGGGCTTTCCCCCTACGCCATCGGGGCGCATCGCCACGGCCCGGAGATCGACCAGGAGATCAGCCGCGCGGCCGGGCGCGACGTCGTGACCAGTTTCACGCCGCATCTGGTCCCGATGAGCCGGGGCGAGCTGGTCACATGCCATGTCCGGCTCACGGCAGGCGCGAGCGCGGCCGATCTGCGCGCCAGTCTCGATGCGCGCTACCGCGACGCCGCGTTTGCCCATCTGCTGCCGGAGGGGCGCGCGCCGGCCACCCAGCATGTGCGCGGCTCCAACCATTTCATCGTCAACGTGTTCGCAGACCGCCTGTCGGGTCGCGCCATTCTCATTGGGGCGCTCGATAATCTTGTGAAAGGCTCCGCGGGCCAGGCGCTGCAGAACTTCAACCTGATGTTCGGCCTGCCTGAGACGACCGGGCTGGAGCAGCAGCCGCTTTTCCCATGAAAAAAGGCGGCGCAGAGCCGCGCCGCCTTCTGACGTCGTTTTCGTCCGGTTTAGCTGGTGGAGCCCGGCAGCACGACCTCGTCGATGACGTGGATCACGCCGTTCGAGGCGGCAACGTCCGGCATCGTCACAGTCGCGCCGTCCACGGTCACGCCGTCGGTGCCGTCAACGGACAGCTTGCTGCCCTCCACAGTCTCGACCTCAAGCTGCTTGCCCTGTACGTCGGCGGCCATGACCCGGCCCGGCACCACGTGATAGGTGAGGATGGCGACGAGCTGATCCTTGTTTTCGGGCTTCAGCAGGTCTTCGACCGTACCGTCCGGCAGCTTCGCGAAGGCCTCGTCGGTCGGCGCGAACACCGTGAACGGGCCTTCGCCCTTGAGCGTGTCGACCAGGCCAGCCGCCTGAACCGCGGCAACGAGCGTCTCGAACTCGCCGACGGCCTGAGCGGTCTCGACGATGTCCTTTTTCGCCATGCTGCCGGCGAAAGCGGCCGGTGTGGCCACGAAAACCAGCGCCGTGGCGAGTGCGAGGCTACGAAGAATAGACATATGCTCCTCCTTCATGTAGATGAGATAAAGAATCCGCCATCGTCACAGTTTTGCCTTCATTGCGATCGTCTCGCGATCCACATTAAAAAAATGTAATGAAGGCGCATTCGACCCGAAATCAACTGTGCGATGATGGGTCAGTTACGCCGTTTCTCTTGGCGGGGATCACCCGCTTGAAAGCGAAACATGCGCCGGCCCGATCACAGGTTCGTGATAGGCGCGTGATCGACCGCCCCATCCTTTTGGCCAATGCGGCGCGATGCGCGATGGACAACTGATCCGCCACACGCTAGAGGGCGTAACCTTGCAAAAGACTGAATATCTCCCGCGAGTTTGAATGAGTTATCCCCCGTTGCGGATCGGTGTGATCGGGACCGGCGTATCCGGCCTGAGCGCTGCATGGCTGCTGGCCAAACGTCACCGCGTTACACTATTCGAGCGTGAAACCCGCCCCGGCGGTCACTGCAACACCATCCCCGTCGACGCGCCGGAAGGCCCGCGCAACGTCGACACCGGCTTCATTGTTTACAACACGCAGTGCTATCCGAACCTGATGGCATGGTTCGCGTATCTTGACGTGGCGTGCGCGCGCACGAGCATGTCATTCGCCGTGTCGCTGAACGATGCGCGCATCGAGTATTCGAGCAATGCGCCGTTCGGACTGCTCGGCGCGAAGCGGAATCTTTTCCGCGTGTCTCATTGGCGGATGCTGCGTGACGTAACCCGCTTTTTCCGCACTGCGCGGGAAGACCTCGCGGCCCAGTCGCTCGGCAATATTCCGCTGGGCGATTATCTCAATCAGCGCGGCTTCGGGCGCGGCTTTGTCGACCACCATATCCTGCCGATGGCGTGCGCGATCTGGTCGACCCCGGAAGAGCATGTGCTCGACTTCCCGGCGGCGGCCTTCATTCGCTTTTTCGCCAATCACGGCCTCCTGCAGGCCACAAACCGGCCGGAATGGTGCACGGTGGATGGCGGCAGCCGGACCTATGTGGACAAGGCGCTGGCAGATTTCCGCGGCGAGTTGCGGCTCGGCGCGCGGATTACCCGCGTGACGCGCACGGAAGAGGGCGTCCATGTCGAGGATGGGCAGGGCGGCCGCCATGATTTCGATCACGTCGTAATCGCCGCGCACGCCGACGAAGCCCTCGCCATGCTCGCGGACGCCGATACCGAAGAAAGCCGCTTGCTCGGCGCGTTCCAATACGCTGATAATACGGCGGTTCTGCACACCGATCGCGCCATGATGCCGCGCCGCCGCCGGCTTTGGGCGAGTTGGAATTATATTGCGGCGAAAGGGCAGGGCGCGCAGAGACTGTGCGTCAGCTACTGGATGAACAGTTTGCAGCCGCTGCGGACGAAACAGGATTACTTCGTGACGCTCAACCCGATCGACGAAATCGCCGAAACCGACAGGTTGGCGACGATCGCTTATAAGCACCCGATGTTCAACGGCGCGGCCATGGCGGCGCAGCCGGAGCTGTGGTCGCTGCAGGGGCGGAACCGGACCTGGTTCTGCGGCAGCTATTTCGGCTATGGTTTCCATGAAGACGGGTTGCAGAGCGGGCTCGCCGTAGCCGAGCAGCTCGGCGGCGTGCGCCGCCCCTGGGATCTGGAGAACCCGTCGGACCGGCTCACTCTGCCGCGCGAGGACGCGCAAGTCGCATGAACACGGAACCAGCGGCGATCTACCGCGGCGAAGTGGTGCATGAGCGGCTGCGGCCGAAGCATCACAAGCTGCGCTATCGCGTTTTTTCGCTCCTGGTCGATCTCGACCAAATTGCCGAACTGGGCCAGAGTTTCCGGCTGTTCTCGCATAACCGCTTCAATCTGTTCAGCTTTCATGACCGCGACCACGGCCCCGGCGACGGGCACGACCTTGCTGCGCATATCCGCGCGCTTCTGGCGCAGGCCGGTCTGGCGGATTACGGCGCGCGCATCCTGTTGTTGAGCTATCCGCGGATGCTGGGCTATGTCTTCAACCCCTTGAGCGTTTATTTCTGCCTTGATGGCGCGGGCCGGATCGGCGCAGTCGCCTATGAGGTCAGCAACACGTTTCATGAGCGCAAGACTTACCTGCTCGCGGCCGAGGGCGGGGGCGGCGGAAGTCTTTACCAGAAATGCGCCAAGAGCTTCTATGTGTCGCCGTTCAATACCGCGCGGGGCGCGTACAGTTTCCATATTCAGCCGCCGGACGAGCGCGTGGGCATCGGCGTGGCGCTGCGGGACGAGCAGGGGCCGCTTCTGCGCGCGCATTTCGCCGGCGCGCGTGAACCAATGAGCGAGCGGACGCTTGCCAAGCTGGCGCTACGCTATCCGTTGATGACGCTGAAGGTGATTGGCGGTATCCATCTCGAAGCCCTCCGGCTGTGGTGGAAAGGCGTGCCGCTGGCGCGCCGGCAGGCCGCGCCGGGCTATTCGGTGGAATTCGTCGCCGCTGCCGCCTCGCGGTCCGAACCGTTATTGTTGGACAATGCCGCACGACCGTCTTGACGCGCCACCACCACCGCCCGACACGCTGCGCGCACGCCTGATCTTCGCGGGCTGCGAGCGCGCGCTGCATAATCTGCGCCGGGGCAGCGCCGAGTTGATCCTGCCATGCGGCAGCCGCCGCGTCTTTCGGGGCAAGGATGACGGCGTTCACGCGACACTGCGTCTGCGCAATTTCGGCGTGTTCTGGAAGTCGTTGCGCCGGGGCACGGTCGGCTTCGGGGAGAGCTATATCGACGGCGACTTCGAGACGCCGAACCTTGCCGATGTGTTCCGTTTTTTCCTCGACAACAAGCCGGATCTGACGCAGGCCGGGCGCGGCTGGTTCAAGGTGCGCCGCCGGGACAAGCGCTTCCACAAGCGTCGCCGCAACAGCGTCGAGGGCGCCAAGCGCAACATCGTCGATCACTACGACCTCGGCAATGCCTTTTACGCCCAGTGGCTCGACGAGACGATGACCTATTCCAGCGCCTATTACACCGCGCCGGATCAGGCGCTCGCCGACGCGCAACGCGAAAAATATGACAAGGTTCTGGAGGCGCTGGGCGAGAGCGCCGATGGACGCATCCTGGAGATCGGTTGCGGCTGGGGCGGGTTCGCCGAGCGGGCAGGGCATCGTGGTGCGCAGGTGGACGGCATCACGATTTCAGATGCGCAGCTCGATTTCGCACGCAGGCGCATGGACGCGGCGGGCCTGTCCAACATTTGCCGAATCGAACATCAGGATTACCGCCACACCACCGGCCAGTATGATGGCATTGTCTCGATCGAGATGATCGAGGCTGTTGGCGAGGAGCACTGGCCGCGCTATTTCCAGACCATCTACGAAAGGCTGCGGCGCGGCGGACATGCGGTCCTTCAATGCATCACGGTTGCCGAGGATTTCTTCGAGACCTACCGCCGGCAGGTGGACTTCATCCAGCGCTATATCTTCCCCGGCGGGATGTTGCCCAGCCCGTCAGCCATCCGGCATGAGGCCGAACGCGCCGGGCTGCAGCTGGATGGCGTCGAGACCTTCGGGGACAGCTACGCGCGCACGCTGTGGGCCTGGCGCGATAACTTCCATGCGCGCTGGCCCGCTATCAGCTCGCTCGGCTTTGATGAGCGGTTCCGCCGTCTCTGGGATTATTATCTGACCTACTGCGCGGTCGGCTTTGAGCGCGGCACGATCGATGTCGGGCTGTACAAGCTGACAAAACCGGGCTAGCCCTGTGAAGCGGCCTGCTGCGCGCGCTTCTGCTCCTCGCGCTTTTCGATCATCCGCCGCGTGACGCCGAAAAAGGCGCTGTAGGGCAGCTTGCGCAGCGCCTTCAGGCTCGCGACGAGTTGCCAGGGAAAGGCGATCTCGAACTTGCCGCGGTCCAGGCCCCGGGCGATGCGCCGCGCGGCGTCGTCCGGTTGAAGAATGAACGGCATCTCGAAGTCATTCGCGGCTGTCATCGGCGTTTCCACGAAGCCGGGGTTCACGACGCTGACGGCCACGTTGTAGCGGTCGAGATCGGGCTTGAGCGATTCGGCAAAGCCGATGAGCGCGGCCTTTGTTGGCCCATAAGCCAGCGACTGCGGCAGCCCGACATACCCCGCGACCGAGGCGATAATGGCGATATGTCCGCTGCGCCGCTGCATCATCGGGCCGATCAGCGCGCCGACGACATTGATGGTGCCGCCGTAGTTGACCTCCATGCTCTTGCGAATCTTGGCGGTGTCGAACTCGTCCACGCCCATCTGCGACCACATCGCCGCGCTCTGGATCGCCAGGTCGATCGGGCCCAGCTCGGCCTCGATGCGCCGGACGGTTTCCGGCACCGCATCGGCATCGGCGATATCAAGCGGATAGGCATGAATGTTATCGGCTGAGCCAGCGAGCGCCTCAAGCGCATCCGCCGAGCGCGCGGAAACAGCGACGGTCGCGCCGCGCGCGGCATAAAGCTCGGCGAGCGCCTTGCCGATGCCGCTGCTCGCGCCAATGATCCAGATGATGCGGTAAGCCAATCCTGAACTCCCGGGCTGCGGCCGGCCGCGCTCAAATGCCCGTCAGAGGCTGGAGCACGCGCGAGAGCAGCCCCTTGAAGCGCGTCGGTTCCTCGGTGGCGACGAGGCAGATGCATTCGCCATCCTTGTCCACGCGCGGTTCGTGTTCGGCGTCCTCGTCGAGATCGGCAACGTCGCCGGGGCCGAAGCGCCCGAAGCGGTCGTGATACGCCCCGCGGAGGATAAGCGTCAGCTCCGAGCCGCCATGCCCATGCTCGGGGATGCGCATCCCCGCCTTGATGCGCAGCAGGCGCAGGCTGCCCCGGTTCTCTTTCGGCAGGTCGATCGCATACTGCCGGACGCCCGGCGCCATCCATTGCCAAGGCAGTTCGTCCAGCGAACCGCCGATCAGTTTTTGCAGCGGCTTGGGCACCTCGCCGCGCCGCTTGCTGTTGTGGGAACGCGCCCATCGATGCATCGGGAAACTGCGCACGTTGTCGTCGCGGAAATAGGCGGCCATGCGCTCGGACAGACCGTCGGTCAACGGTTCGGGCTCCATGCGATCAAGCAGCGCCCCGCCGAGCATGTCGAGTTCGCTGAGGCGTTGCCGGCAGGAGGGGCAGACATCGAGGTGGCACGCCGCCACGCTGGCGAGCGCTTCCGGCAGGGCGCCTGCCGACAGGCCCATGAGCGTCGCTTCGTCGAGGTGGTGTTTTATTGTCATTTAAGGTCTCCCAGACGCTCGCGGATCTTGCCGTAGGCCAGGCGCATCCGTGATTTGACTGTGCCAAGCGGGACTCCAAGCCGCTCGGCGATCTCGGTATGGGTCAATCCTTCAATGTAGGCGAGGCGGACAACCTCGTGCTGATCCGGGGTGAGGGTTTCCAGCGCCTCGGTCACGCGCGCGCGCTGCTGTTGACGCTGCAACTCGTCATAGGGACTGTCATCCTCGCTGGGGCGCTCTTCGGCCTCGCCGCCGAGGTCCTGCCAGACGGTGCTGCGCCGAAGCTTGTCGATGCGCAGGTTCCGCGCGATGGTGAACACCCAGGTCGAGAAGCTGCCCTTGCTTTCGGCGAACAGATGCGCCTTGCGCCACACGGAGAGCATGGTCTCCTGGACAATCTCTTCGGCCGTCTCCGGGTCGGCCCCCTGACGCATCAACATCGCCTTGATGCGCGGGGCGAATGTGACAAACAGTTCGTGGAAGGCTTCGGAGTCGCGGTTTCGCGCCACCTTGTGGATGAGTTCGGTCATGTGCATCCGGTCTGCTCGGCGCGCGTGACAGGGCGTCGACGCCCCTTCTGAAGGACTCGCTAGCATATCCACCTTCCCGTTGTTTGCCTAGCCTACGCGGGGCGGTGGCAGATTGGATCATGCGAGAAGAGGCAAAGTGACGCGCCCGCGCCGTAACGCGCTGCCTGGCGAAAGACTTCGCGGCCACTGTGGCGCAAAGACAACGCGCGAGCGCGCCCGCGCGTTCCCTTATAGCGCAAGGTTGAAACTGGCACCCGCTGAGACCGGCGCACTGTCCCAAGAGTGGGCTGCAAATGCTTCGGAACTTTTAGCAAGTGGCCCGCAGGCGTGTGAAGCGGACCGCTAGCCGCCGGAAGTGTGATCCTGCAGTCCGCGATCCTCGCCCGCGCTGGTGGCGGTGCGTTGCAGGCGGGCCAGTTCATCCTTCAGCGCCATGATCCGCTCGTATGATTGCCGGATGCGCGCCTCGCTCAAGCGCTCATCCGCGATCGCCGCGCGAACGACGTCCGCGACGCGCTCTGGCAGGTCGGGCTGATAGCCGTGGCCATTGGTGATCAGCAGGATGTCATTGCCCGCCGCCACGGCCCCGACGATGCGTTCCTCGAAATCCGCATTCTGGCGCACGCCGCGCATGTCGAGATCGTCGGTGATGACCACGCCGTCATAATTCAGGCTATCGCGCAGCACCTGCTCGATGGCCCTCGGCGAAAGCGTGGCGGGCGCATCGGCGCTGTCCGAGAAGGCGGGATGATAGAGGTGCCCCACCATGATCATGTCGATGGCGTCATCCTCGATCAGCTTGCGATACGGGCGCAGTTCGCGCTCCTGCCAGCTGTCCGAGATGTCGACGAGAACATCGTGGCTGTCGGTGTCGCTGCTGCCGTGACCGGGGAAATGCTTCGCGGCGGTGAGCACGCCGCTTTCGTTGTGCGCATAAACGAACGCCTTGGCGTAAGAGGTCACATGGTCGGGGTCCGCGCCGTAACTGCGCCGCAGCCGTCCGATCACCGGATTAGCCGGGTTAAGGTTGAGGTCGACGACCGGGCCGAGATTGAGATTAAAGCCGTAGTCGCGCAACTCCAGAGCGAGATTGCGGTAAGCTGAATAGGCGGCATCGGGACTGTTGCGCTCGCTGAGGCGCTCTGCGGACGGGTGGGTCTTGAAGCCCTTGACGCGGGAGAGCCGCTGGACATAGCCGCCTTCCTGATCCACGGCAATGAACGGCGTCGGCTGGCCTTCGCCCGCGCGGATGAGGGCGCGGGTGAGCTGTTTCACCTGCCGCGGCGAGTCGATGTTGCGGCTCATCAGGATCACGCCGCCGGCCTTGCCCGCTGCGAGTTGATCCGCCACGCGGCGCACGCCAGCGTCGGAAGGCGTTTTGCCCGGAAAACCGACCATAATCATCTGGCCGATCATGCGGTCCAGTTCAGGGTCGGGCCGCGCGGATTGGGGCGCTTGCGCCGGTCTCGCCGGCGGCGTCACTGCGGCCACCTGGTCGGCCTCATCGGCATCCGCTTCGGGGGGCGCGGCCTCTTCGCGGTAAGGCTCCTCCTCATTCGCGGCGGGCGTATCGGCGACTTCGGGCGTTTCTTCCCGGCGGCCCCGGTCGGCTTCAGCCGGCTCGATATCGAGGATCACGATGTCGAGCGGCCCGTCACCGCGCGGCGCTGGCGGAGGCGGCGGCGGGCCACGGCGCGCCTGGCGGGTGGGTTCGGGCTCCGGCGCGGGCTCGCGCCAGTCCTCTTGCGCGCGCTCCCACTCCTCGGCCGGTTCGGGCGGTTCATCCCACAGCTCGCGCGCGCTTTCGCGCGGCTCGTCGTTCCACCTGTCACGCGGCGGATCGTCCCAGACGCGCGGATCATCGCTGCGGCCGCGCGGCTCAAGGAAATCCGGGCCGGGCGCTTGCAGGATGCTGTCCACGAGCGGGTCGCCAGTCAGGCCGTCGCGTGTTTGCGCGGACAACGGGGGCGCAAGCAGGGCGATCGAAGCAATGAGCGCTGCGGCAAACGCCATCACGGACGCGAGGGGAGGCTGGATCGAGGATTTCACGGGCAGCTCCTATCAGCCAAGTGCTTGCGCCGGCCTTCTCGCGGCGCTGACAATCACATTCTCCGTTCTCTCCCCGGCAACATGGGACATGCGCACGAACTATGACCCTTTGTTGACCACGAATGTGGTATAGGGGCAAGGTTTCGCGGAAACGCGGGCCAAGGCCCGGCAAATTCTGAAAGCCCATGATTCTCGCAGCGCGCATCATCCTGCTGGCGGTCCTGGTTGGGGCGCATCCGGCACAGGCCTCGGTCGAAAAGGCGCTCCTTTATGCACAGGAAGGCGTCAACGCGCTGATGCGCGGCAACAATGCCAAGGCGATCGAAGCCTATGGCAAGGCGCTGGAGGACGAGAACCTGCCCGAAGGCCGGCGCGCGAGCATCTTGAACGATCGCGGCGTCGCCCACTGGCGCGAACGTCGCCATGAAAAGGCGCTTGCCGACTTCGAGAAGTCGATCGAACTCAATGCGGATTACGCGCCGGTCTACAACAATCGCGGCAATGTCCTGATGGCGATGGGCCGGCTTGAAGAGGCGATCGAGGACTTCTCGCGGGCGATTTCGCTGGCGCCGGCCTATGGCGCGGCGTTCAACAATCGCGGCAACGCCTACATGGCGCTCGGCCAGCTGGAGCAGGCCAAGGCCGATCTGCGCAAGGCGGTTCAACTGCTGCCCTCAAGCGCGGCGCCGCTCAACGGGCGCGGGAAGATCGCCGTGGCCGAGGCCCGGCCCTTCGACAGCCTGCGCTATCTCAACCGGGCGATCCTGCTGAACCGCAACTATCCTGCTGCTTATCGCAACCGCGCCGCCGCGCTTGTCGAGGTCCGTCACTATGATGATGCGCTGAACGACCTGGAGCAGGCGGCCGCCACCGCCGAGGGCGATGTCCAGCTTCTGATCCTGCGCGGGCGCGTTCACCACTTCGACGGCAAGCATCAGGCGGCGGTGCAGGATTTTTCCGCCGCGCTGGAGATCGCGCCGGAAAATGGCGAGGCTTATGCCGGACGCGGGCTGGCGCAGCTTGAGCGCGGACGCTTGCAGGAAGCCCTGAGCGACTGCGACATGGCGGTGACCTTCGCGCCGGAGCACGCGCCGGCTTACCTGTGCCGCGCGCGGGCCTATCTGCGCCTCGGCCAGCCAGTGCAGGTCAGCACCAATGTCAGCCAGGCGCTCGAACTCGATCCTGACATGGGAGAAGCCCATTTCGTGCGCGCGCGACTGGCCGAGGAGGCGGGCGATATCGAGACCGCGACAGCGGAATATCGCGCGGCATTGAAGCTGGACCCGCTGATGGATGACGCGCGCGCCGCGCTGCGGCGTCTGGGCGACGCCTCCGGGGGCCAAGCGGCGCTGCCCGATCTGACCGTCGGCGAGCCGCTGGATGGCTGGCGCATCGTCAAGGCCGCGAGTGCCAGCTATTACGCATTGAACGACTCGTATGACGACATCGCCGTGCCGCTGGAGATGAACGGCGATGCGCAGCCGCGCCTCATAGAATGGACCGAGCTGACCCAGACCCTGCAAGGCTTTGGCCTGTTGCGTTACAGCGCGGGCAGCGAGCCGGGCGGGTCGGGAGAGGGCGAGCGGGCGCACGAGAATGTCGCGATCCTCAATCTGCGCGAGGAGCGCGTCGTGGCGATCGAGCCGTTTCAGGTCGCCGGTGAAAAGGCGAAGTGGGAGTGGGGCCGTTACGGCGTGACCGTCACGGACCCGGACGGCGTGCCCAGCGCGCACCAGTTGCGCGAGGAACGGCCGCAGGTCGTCAGGCGCGAGCCCGAGCGCCGGCTGGAGGACGACAGCTGGACTTATGACGAGTGGCAGCGCGAGCGTTATGAGCCGCGCCGCTATCGCCGCGAGCCGCGCACGCTGTTCGACTGGCTCTTCCGCTAGCTCGGACCGTTGCTGCGGAGACTGTCATTGGCGAATTTGGCGATGACGGAAAATCCCGCTTTTCCGGCAACTTGGAAGTGTTCCGTCAAGTCCCGCCGAGACTGATAGCGTGATTGGTCGAATTGATGATTTGACCCCGTTCTATTTTCCGATGACAATTTGACGACAGTTTATTCATCGCGGGAGGCTGTCGTAGCCATGTCCACTTTGTTTTCGCGTTCTTTCCCGTTCGCTTGCCGCGCACTGAGCGCGGTAGCGGTTGCGGCCTTTGCGTTCGCCGGGCCGGCCCATGCCGCCGCGCCGCAGATCCTGCCGGGCCTTCAAAGCGAGGTTGCGCCGGAACTGGCCGGCGAGTGCGAGGAAACCGGCGAAATCTGCACCTGGGAGGAGGTGATCGGCGGGCGGCTCGACGACGAGGCTCATGCCGTCGCGGAGATGCCTGACGGCGGCTATGCCCTGGCCGGCCACACTCGCTCTCACGGCGTGTTTGATCGCGACGCCTGGATTTTGCGGCTGGATGCCAACGGCAAAGTGGTCTGGCAGCAGGTGCTCGGCGGCCCGATGACGGAAAAGGTCTTCGGCATCGCTGCGACGGACGACGGCCACGTCGTCATCGCCGGGAAAACCTACTCTGCCGGCGAGGGCGGCTCGGACGCGCTGATCGCCCGGTTCGACGCCGACGGCGATCTCATGTGGCAGAAGATTTACGGCGGGGAGCACAATGACGGCGCGCGCGCAATCGCCCCGCTGGCGGAGGGCGGCTTCATCGTTGCCGGCAGCAAGGGCGGAGCGGCCGACGACGATTTGTGGGTGATCGCGCTGAACGATGACGGCGACAAGCGTTGGGAGCGCACCTATGGCTCCGACGGCGAAGAGGGCGCGGTCAGCGTGGTGCAGTCTGCCGATGGCGGATTCGGCGTGGCCGGATACACGCAGCGTCCGGGGCTGAAGAGCTTCGACAACTGGGTCATTCGCCTGGACGCCAGCGGCGAAATGCTCTGGCAGCGCCATTTCGCGCGCGGCGTATTCTCCGCCGGCACGGCGATCAGCGCAGCGCCTGAAGGCGGCTTGTTCGTGGCTGGAATTTCGCAGAAGCGCACGCCGCGCGACAGCAGGTCCTGGGTGATAAGGCTCGCGCATGATGGCGCCACGCTTTGGAAGCGGCTCAGCCAGAACGCGGGCAGCAACGAGGCCTGGGGCGCGGCGTCGACGCCCGATGGCGGCGTGGTTGTCGTCTCGGCGGCGCAGTATGGCGGACTGGGCGAGAGCGACGCCCGGCTGGTGCGCTTTGCGCCGGACGGCGAGATCCTCTGGACGCGCATTGTCGGCAGGCGCACCTGGACGCGGCCGACGGCCGTCATCACCACCAACGACGGCGGCATCCTCGTGACCGGCTACACGACCGGGCGCGGCGCGGGCTATCAGGACGTGTGGGTTGTGCGGCTGGATGGCGAGGGCCGGCTGAACCGCCGTTGATCCACACCCGCTTCACTTGCGCCGCAAAGGCTTGGTGCTTCGATCCGTGAGTGCTATCACCTCTGACTCACCTGGATGCGGTGGGTGCGAAACGGAGCGGAGCGGGTCCGATGGCGGGCGACAGGCGTGCGCGCGGCTGGATGGCGGTGGCGGGGCTGCTCGCCGTGCTCGCCGCGCTTTTCGTCTGGCTGCCTTGGGATTCTCGCGAGGACAGCGCCGCCGGGCGGCTGCCGGCGCTAGGCGCGGACATCGAGCGCACGACCGTGTCCGGCCTGTCCTCCGGGGCCTATATGGCCGGGCAGTTCCAGGTCGCGCATTCCGGCATCGTCATTGGCGCGGGGCTGGTGGCCGGCGGGCCTTACGGTTGCGCGGAAAGCGAGTTTTCCCGCCTCTGGCCAATCTGGACCACGGCCATCCCGCACAATACGAACCTGGCGCTTAACGCCTGTATGGACGACGCGCTCGCCATGATGGGCCAGCCCGACGTCGACACGCTGGCCGAGCGCACGCGCGAACTGGCGGGTGACGACAAGATCGCGCCGGTCGACGGCCTCGCGGCGGACCGGGTGTATCTGTTTCACGCCAGCGATGACGAAACGGTGGCGCGTTCTGTGGTCGCCAAGGCGGCGGAATATTATCGCGAGATGGACGTGCCGGACGCGAACCTCCGCTTCGTCCGATTCGAACGTGGCGCGCACGCTTTCATCACGCTGGACGACGGACTCGACTGCGGCGTCTCGGGACCGCCCTTCCTGAATGACTGCGATTACGACCAGGCCGGAGAGATCATGCAGCATCTCTACGGCGAAGCGGCCGAGCCGGACGGTCCGCCGAAAGGCGCCTTCGAGGTCTTCGATCAGACCCGCTACATCGAAGGCAGCGACCAGCACAGCATGGCGGCTGAAGGCGTGGTCTACATCCCGCCGGATTGCCGCGACAGTCCGGGCTGCGCGGTGCATGTCGCTTATCATGGCTGCGAGCAGAACCGCTTGCGGATCGGCGATGCCTTCATTCGCGGCTCGGGCTTCGCCCGCTGGGCGGATGCAAACCGGCTGGTCGTCCTGTTTCCCCAGACCGAGCGCAGCACCGTGAACCCGAAGGCCTGCTGGGACTGGTGGGGCTACACGGGCCTGAACTATCGCGAACGCTCCGCCCCGCAGATCGCGGCGGTGCGCGCCATGCTGGACCGGCTGGCGCAGCAGCCGTGATGCGTGGTATCCAGTCGGATCGATGATCGTCACCGGCTCGCCATGTTTCGCGCCAAGGTTCGCGCTATGGTTCGACAGCGCGATAACCGTTCAAGAGAGAACGCATGACGCAAAAGATCCGCAAGGCCGTCTTCCCGGTGGCCGGTCTCGGCACACGTTTCCTGCCCGCGACGAAAGCCGTCCCCAAGGAGATGTTGCCGGTTGTCGACCGCCCGCTGATCCAGCACGTCGTCGACGAGGCGCGCGCCGCCGGAATAGATCACAGCGTCTTCGTGACCGGGCGCAACAAGCACGTCATCGAGGATCATTTCGACATTCAGTACGAGCTCGAAACGGTCCTGTATCATCGCAACAAGAAGGAAGAACTGGCGCTGCTCGACAGCCTGCGCCCGCCGCCCGGCCAGGCGAGCTTCACGCGCCAGCAGGAGCCGCTTGGGCTGGGCCATGCCGTCTGGTGCGCGCGCGATCTCATTGGCGATCAGCCGTTTGCGCTGGTGCTGCCGGATGTGCTGGTGAAATCGCCCAATGAGGGCTGTCTGCCAGCGATGATGCGGGAATATCAGCGCCTGGCCCGTGAGACCGGCGGCAAGGTCAATCTCATTGCGGTGGAGCGGGTCGACCCGTCGGAAGTCTACAAATACGGCGTGGTGAGCCTGGAGGATGGCGACGGGCCGATCTGGCCCGTCACGGGCATGGTCGAAAAGCCAAAGGTCGAGGACGCCCCGTCGAACCTGACGATTCTCGGCCGATACATCCTGCAGCCGGAAATCTTCGATGTTCTGGAGCAGGTCGAGCCGGGCGCGGGCGGCGAAATCCAGCTGACCGACGCGATGCTGAAGCTGTTGCAGACGCAGAAGGTCTACGCCTACGAGCACGGCGGGCAGAGCTATGACTGCGGCTCGAAACTCGGCTTTCTCGAAGCGAATATCGCTTACGCGCTGGACCACCCCGAGCTTGCGCAGCGGATGCGCGCGGAGATCAAGCGGATCGCCAAGACGCTCGAATAGAGGGCGATAAACCGGCGAGAACACTCAGGAGGGAAAAGCATGGCGCAGGCGAGCGCCGCGGACAGCGCGGACTTGCAGACAGACGCGGCGGTGGGTTCGGCGCTGCGGACGCTGGATTTCGAGCTCGGCGGCGTTGCCGCGCTGAAACAGGCGATGGGCGGGACGCTCGGCGCGCGTTTTGCCGAAGCGGTCGCGCTGATTCAGGCGCTCAAGGGCCGCGCGATCGTCAGCGGCATGGGCAAGAGCGGCCATGTCGGCCAGAAGATCGCCGCCACGCTGTCCTCGACCGGCACCCCGGCGTTTTTCGTCCATCCGGGCGAGGCGAGCCACGGCGATCTCGGCATGATCACCCCGGAGGACGCGGTGATCGCGCTGTCCTGGTCGGGCGAGACGGTCGAGTTGAGCAACCTCATTACCTATGCGCGCCGCTTTGCCGTGCCGGTCATCGCGATCACCTCGCGCGCGGAAAGCTCGCTGGCACGCGCCGCGCAGCACGCGTTGATCCTGCCGCAGGCGACCGAGGCCTGCCCGCACGGGCTGGCGCCGACGACCTCTTCGCTTATGCAGCTTGCCATCGGCGACGCGCTGGCGATCGCGCTTCTGGAGGGCAAGGGCTTCACCGCCCAGGACTTCAAGGTGTTCCATCCCGGCGGGCAGCTTGGCGCGAACCTGAAGCACGTCGGCGATTTCATGCATACTGGTGCACGACTGCCGTTGACCGGGCCGGACGCGCCGATGAGCGAGGCTCTCGTCCTGATGACGGAAAAGTCCTTCGGATGTCTCGGGGTGGTCGACAGCGATGGCAAGCTGATCGGCATTCTCACCGACGGCGACCTGCGCCGGAACATGGGCAATGGCCTGCTGGAGACGAAGGTGAGCGAGGTCATGACCCGCGCGCCCAAGACCATCGGCCCGGATGAGCTGGCGAGCGCGGCGCTGAACGTGCTCAACACCTTGAAAATCACCGCGCTGTTCGTTGTCGAAGATGAAAGTCCCGTCGGTATCGTCCACATCCACGACCTGCTGCGGCTCGGCGTCGCCTAGACATCGCCGAATGAACTGGCCTTCGGCAGCCCGCCGTTGGAGGAGTCGGTGACCGGCTCGACCAGCAGATAGGTGCCCTGCGCCCCGACGATGCGCACGGTGACCCCGCGCGGGCAGTCCGGCCCGCGCACCGACCATTGCGAGTCTCCGACCAGGAGCACGCCCCGTCCGTTCTCGATCGGGTGGTGCAACAGATATTGCTGGCCGATCAGCTGGCGGGCGCGGTCGGTGAAGCTGACCGCGTCGTTGTCTTCGCGCCCCCAGAAACGGCCCGCGCCGAGCAGGACCACGACCGAGAGGCCACCGAACAGCAGCAGTTGCCACGCCCAGGCGATGTCGAATGCGAGCACGGTAACGCCGACGATCGCCGCCGCGATGCCGAACCAGATCAGGAAAAAGCCGGGAAGCAGCAGTTCCAGGCCGAGCAGGATGACGCCGAAGATGAGCCAGGCCCATCCGCCAAGCTCACGCACCATCCCGAAAAAGCCTTCCATCCGCCATCCCTCCGATGGTTGTTTGGCGCTTGATTTCGGCCGCGCGCTCCGGCCGCAGAGTGGGTGGAGTGTAGCCGTTTCGCTGCGTCAGGGAAGCCCCGATCAGCTTGTTTCCGGGGCCGTGCCGCCGTTTGCCGGGCCGTTGGGCCGCCCGGCGGCCGGCGCGTCCTGCTGCTCCGGGTTCGCTTGTTGGGCGGCCTGCGCCCTGTCCTCGCTGGCTCCGGTCTCGCGCGGCGCGGCCTGCCCATTCGCCTGCCCGTCAGCGGGCTGCTGCGTGCCGCGGCCCGCGCCGTCGGGTCCGGCCGGTGGCGATCCGCCGCCCGGCGAGGCGAAGGCTTCGCGCGTGAGTTCGGTGATCCCGCCGATCGCGCCGATGACGCTGGCCGCCTCCACCGGCATCATCAGAACTTTGGCGTTGTCGGCGCTGGCCAGGCTCTTGAGCGCTTCGACGTAGCGATTGGCAACGAAGAAGTTGATCGACTGGACGTTGCCCTCGGCAATTGCGCGGGAAATCATTTCGGTGGCGCGCGCATCGGCTTCGGCTTCGCGCTCGCGCGCCTCGGCGTCACGGAAGGCGGCCTCCTTGCGGCCCTCGGCTTCGAGGATCAGCGACTGTTTCAAACCTTCAGCCTGCAAAATACGGGCGGATTTATCGCCCTCGGCCTCCAGAATATCGGCGCGCTTGTCGCGCTCGGCCTTCATCTGCCGGGCCATCGCCTCGGTGATGTCGGCCGGCGGGTTGATGTCCTTGATCTCGATTCGCGAAATCTTCACGCCCCAGGGATGCGTCGCCTCGTCCATGATGCGCAAAAGGCGCGAGTTGATCGCGTCGCGGTTGGACAGCAACTCGTCGAGTTCCATCGATCCCATGACCGTGCGGGTATTCGTCAGCACGAGGGTGATCATGGCCTCGCGCAGGTTCGCGACCGCATAGGCCGATTGCGCCGCGTCCAGCACCTGCATGAAGGCGACCGCGTCGACCTGCACCTCCACGTTGTCGCGGGTGATGACGTCCTGGGTCGGCACTTCCAGGACCTGCTCCATCATGATGACTCGGTGGCCGATCCGTTCGAGAAAAGGCACCACGATGCGCAGACCCGGCTGCAGCGTGCGCACATAGCGCCCGAGCCGCTCGACGGTGAAGTTGCTTCCCTGCGGCACAATATTGACGGATGTGGCGACCGTGACGACCAGCACAAGCGCCACGGCGATCGCGAAAATTTCAAACGGACCCATGCGTTGCTCCAGCCCATAGGGACTGGCACACTTTTAGGCGAATTTTCCCGATCTGGAAACGGCGAAAGACTCGGGCTAGCCCGAGGCCGCCAGCGTGCGCTCGGGCTGGCGCTCCGCGGCTTGCGCAACGTCGAGGTCGACCCAGCCCGCCAACTCGCGCCGGATGATCGCTTCAAGCATGTCGATGCTGTCCGGCGTGTCGTTTAGGCACGGCAGCAGGGCGTAGTCCTCGCCGCCATATTCCTCGAAGCTCTCGCGGCCCTGCATGGCGATCTCCTCCAGCGTCTCGACGCAGTCGGCGGAGAAGCCAGGCGTCACCACGGCAAGGCGCTTCACGCCTTCCTTGGCCAGGTCTTCGATCGTGTTGTCGGTGTAGGGCTGCAGCCACTCAGCGTTGCCGAAGCGGGACTGGAAGGTCAGACGCAGCTTGTGCTCGTCCCAGCCGAGCGCCTCGCGCAACAGGCGCGTCGTCTTGGCGCAATGGCAGTGATAAGGGTCGCCCTTCTGGAAGTACTCCAGCGGCAGCCCGTGATAAGAGGCGATAACCACCTCCGGCTCCCAATCGAGCTTGGCGAGGCTGCCCTTGATGGAGCGGGCCAGCGCATCGATGTAGCGCGGCTCGTCGTAGTAGGGCGGCACGACGCGCACGCTCGGCTGCCATCGCATCTGCTTGAGCGCATCGAACGCCTTGTCGCAGGCCGTGCCGGTCGTCGCCGCGGAATACTGCGGATAAAGCGGGAACAGCAGGATGCGGTCGCAGCCCTGCTTCTGCAGGTTCATCAGGCGCGACTTGATCGACGGGTTGCCGTAGCGCATACCCCAGTCGACGATGATCTGCGGCGCATCGCCAAGGCGTTCAGAGAGCTTGTCGGCCTGCGCGCGTGTGATCGTGCGCAGCGGCGACTCGTCCAGTTGCTCGTTCCAGATGGAGCGATACGCTTCGCCGGAGGCAAAAGGCCGCTTGGTCAGGACGAAGGCGTTGAGGATCACCCACCAGATGACAGGGTTCACCTCGATCACGCGGCGGTCCGAAAGAAATTCCTTCAGATAGCGGCGCATCGACCAATAGTCGGTTGCGTCGGGCGTGCCGAGATTGAGGAGCAGCACGCCGATACGGCCGAACTCAACCTTCGGGTGGTCCTTTGGCAGATGCGAGATATTGGCTTTCAGCATATTGTCTCTCGTCCTTTCCGCAGACCTTAAAGCGGCAGGTCTGGCACGGGCGGGCATGGGAGTCCAGCGCTCAGCAAGGTTACGGCTAAATGTCGTGTGTGCTTACGCTACAGTCCCCGGTTCGGATGACCATGTGATGTTTCGGGGTCGGCGTTGCACCCCTCAACGGACAAATCGTCGCGCTCCGGGTCGCGCGTGTTGGCAGCAATCCGGCCAGTGTGCTGTCAGGCCATTGTTATGAAACATTTTTCTTCCATTACGCTGCCTCTGTCGTATAATTGAGAGATCGTTAAACGGTCAAGCGATCCGGCCTCCCCTGCCGGGCCCGCTGAATCGGGACGCGAGGCGAGATCGCGAACGTTGAGGACACGATGGCGAACAGCGAACTCTTGCAGCAGCTTCACGGTTACAGCCTCACAACTGCGGAAATCCTGTACAGGCTTCCCGACTTCCCGAAACTGATCCAGTCCTTCGTCTGGCAAGACTACGATTATGCCCCGGAGTTTCCGAGGCTCGCGGAATTCCTCGATTACTGGCGCGCCAATCTGGACGGGCCGCTTCACCGCATCACCGTCAGCCACAAGAGGCTGGTTTCCCCGGCGGAGTTGCGCTATCTCGACGGACGTCTCGTCATCCATTAGGGTGGCGCAAACTGGAAGAGAGGGCTTGTGGCGCTCCGTGCGGCGCGCGTCATGCGCGCGGGGGCGCTGACCGTGACATGGCAATGAACTTCGCTAAGCGTCAGAGGCGCGTGCTGGGACAAAGCTACCGGCGCTACCGCAACCGGGTCGCCAACACCAGAACAGTCTCCGCCCGACCCCGGCTTGCCCGGTTTCTCGAACATTTCGATCTGGTGGCCGTCGACCACGGCATCTTTCGCTTTGCGTATCTGAACCTTCATCAGATCGCCCCCGGCGTCTGGCGCTCCGCGCAGCCGGGACCTCGCGACATTCGCAAGCTGGCGAAACAGGGGCTGCGCACGGTTATCAATCTGCGCGGCTCGCGCGACTGCGGCAGCTACCGGCTGGAGCAGCAGGCCTGCGAGCGATACGGGGTCAGGCTGGTCAACTTCAAGCTCGGCTCGCGCGCGGTCCCGTCGCGGGAGCAGATTCACCGCGCCGCGGCCCTGTTCGGGGAGATCGAGTATCCGGCGCTCATTCACTGCAAGTCCGGCGCGGACCGCGCGGGCCTGATGTCTGCGCTTTACATGATCCTGCGAGAGGGACAGCCGGTGGACCAGGCATCCCGCCAGCTCAGCCTGCGCTATGGCCATTTCCGGCAGGCGGATACCGGCGTGCTCGATCATTTTCTGGACGCCTACCGCGAGCAGACCGCGGGCGAGCCGATGGACTTTCTTCAATGGGTGGATGAACGTTACAAGCCGAAGGAGGTCGCCCGTGGCTTCAGGCCGCAAGGCTTCACGAATTTCCTTGTGAACCGTTTGCTGAAACGCGAGTAGGTCTCACCCGCTCTGCTCGCTGGCCCAGGCGGAAAGGGCCGCGGCGGCCTCGGTCGCAGAAGCGGGGAGTTCAGCGGGGCGGTCACTGCGCGCGGGCGTGATTTGCATCAGGGCTTCGCGCAGCTCAGCCGCCACCTGATCCACGATCCGTTCCAGCGCGCGGTGCGCCTCGCTCGGCTCCATCCCGGCGACGACCCCGCGGACCTGCGCGGGCTGCAACGGCAACAGCGCAAGGATCGCGCGCGACGTGGCGGTGTTCGCGCGGCCCTGCAGCCACGGCTCCAGTCCATAAGCTGCGAAGCCGCGCGCCGCGCTCACCAGCGTTTCGATGTGCGCCTCGACGCCAAGCTGGCTGACATCGCGGCCCCCCGTTGCATCGGCGACCCGTCGGCGAATCCGGCTGCTCCAGGCTGCTTGCAGGTGCGACACCGCGATCTCCTGCGGGGTGCGCAGCGGCGCGGACAGCAGGCGCTCGGCGATGGATCGTGCCGAAACAAGCGCGCGGCGGCGCTTCTCGACCCGCGCCATGGCCACGATCTCGGCGAACCAGTGCTCCAACTCGGCAGCGCCGCTGTTGTGCCAGGCTGTCGCGTCGACGATCTCCCCCTCCGGCGACAGCGCGCGCATGGCCTGCGTCAGCGACACCATGACGAAGCCGTGGAACAGGTTGGCCGCCTCGGAGCGAATGCGCTCGGCGATCTTTTCCCGGTCCTGCGGGTTCGGGACCGCGTCAAGATGCGTGAGGACCAGCAGGCTGCGCTTGCGCACGGCTTCGGGCATGGTGCGCCACTGGCTCAGCTCGCTGCGCTTCCAGGCCTGGCTGGCGACGGTGCACCAGAGCGCGCCATGGACATATGAATTCGCTGCCTGTTTCGGCGCCAAGCCGCCAAGCGCGGGATCCGAAACGCCAACCGTGTCGATAATCTCGTAGTCGCGCAACTTGGGGAAGGGCACGCCGATCTCGGTGAGCGCCGGGCGGGCGATCAGCTTCTGGAAGGCGGCGGTGGTGAGCCGGTGGCGTCCGCCTTCCGCGCCGATCGCATAGAGAACCGGCTGGTCGGCATACCGCAGAAGCGTGGAGCCGCGGTCGCTGGTGACGACGCTGGTGGGCAGGGCCTTGCGCCCGATCAGGATGTTCGTGAGGGAGGTCTTGCCCGAGTTGAATTCGCCGAAGACGCCAAAACGCGGCGGCCGGCCCAGGCTGGTCTCGATGCGCTGCAATGCGTGGATGGCCGACGCCACGCGCGGGATCTGGGCGGCCTGGGCAAAAGCCTCGCGCGTTTCGCGCAGCCGCTGCGCCAGTTCGTCCTCCGGCCCTTGCTCGTGCTCGGCCGTTGCCTGCATCGCGGATGTCCTGCCTTATGACGTCTTGAACGCCGTCCGGCAGCGCTCATCGAGCGCGGCCATGCGCTCCGCCAGCGCGGCCATGCGCTCTGCGCGCGCCTGCGCCAGTTCAAGCGCGGCGGATTGGTCGTCCGTGCTTGCGCCGCCCTGCACGAGCTTTGCGACGATTTCCAGCGTTTCATGAACGATGGTCCGGTAGCGGCGCGTGACGCTGGCGGCATGAGCGCTCAGGGCCTTTTTCGCCAGATCGCTCAGCTCGCGCGCCACGGTGAGGAAATCGCGCTCAAGCCCGGTTCGCAGCGCCTTCACCGCCTGGCGCGGATCATCGCTCTGGCTCTGCCAGACGAAGCGTCGCGGCTCATCAAGGTCGACCGCCACGGCCTGAGCCAGCGGCGACAGCGAAGGTCGAGCGGGCGCAGCCGGCAGCGGGCCGGCGGTCATCGCGCCTTGCAGGCCCGGAGCCGCCCGGGAAAACATTTCGTCGATCTCCCTGAGATGATCGCGCTCGAAGGTCTGCATCGCGGCTGCCACTTCATCGAACACGGCGAGGAATTCGCGCGCGAGCTTGTGGCGGATGCCGATGGTGTCGAGGCGCGGCGCATCGAGCCTTTCGCCAGCGCGCAGCTTTTCCTCCAGCGCGGCCTGTTCGGCGTCCGCCAGCTCGCTGACCGCCGTGCGCAGGCGGTCGGTAATCTTGCGCGTACCTTCGCCGGCAAGCGCGGCATATTCCCGTTCGAACCCCTTGAAGCGGTCGGCCAGTTCGCGCGCGGCGCTCTCGAAGGCCGTCTTGCGCTGCTTTCGGTCTTCTCGGCGCTGCGCCTGGTCCTGTTCGGCGCGCGCCTGGATGCGCTCGGCTTCATGGCGGCTCAGTAGCGCATAATTTTGCGCGAGCGCCGCGACGATCCCGGCGACGCTGGCGATCTTCTGCGCGGCCCGCGAGCGCGCCATCAGCCGGGCAAGTTCCGCGTTGATCTCGTTCAGGCCGGACATATCGCTCAGCAGCGCGGCGAGGGTGTCTTCGGTCGGTTCCTCCGCTTCGATGACCCGTTGGACCGTCTCGCGCTCCGCGAAGCCGCGCGATGCGGCATAGTCCATGAAGCCCTCATCCAGCGTGCCGTCGCGATGCGCGCCAGTCGGGGTGACGGCGCGAAGCCCCCATGCCGCGCTGCCCGGGATGACCGGGATGTCGTCGGTCGAGAACTCCTTGCGCAGGATGGCGCGCACGCGCTCCAGCACCGGCTCGTAGTCGTCGGCCGGGTTCTCCAGCATATCGAGCCTGTTCAGGTAGATGAGCGCGCGGCCGGCATCCACGCCCTGCAGGAGCCGCAGGAGATTGAGGTCGGTGTTGGACAGCGGCTGCTGCGCCGTCACGACCACGACATAAACGTCCGCGGTCTCCAGATTTTGCAGCGTGATCTCGTCGCGTACGAGGAACGGGTCGTTTGTGCCCGGCGTGTCGATCACGACGGTGGGGAAGCCGAACGGGTTGTCCTGGAAGTAGAGATCGGCGCTCTTGGTGATATCGGCGAAATGCGCGTTGCTCTCGTCGATCGCGCCTTCGGCCGCCGGGCGGTCATCGCCGGCGGTAACATAGCGCTCCAGCACGCCGGGCGTCACCGATGAGAACAGGTGGTGCTTGCCGAGCATCTGCGAAAGGTTTTCGCCCAGCCGGCTCTTGGCCCGGTTCTCGAAGTCGGAGAGCTGCTTGTGGATCTCGTCGCTGTCGAGATTCGGGGCCAGGCTGGAGGCCATATCGCGCACACGGCCGCCGCCGATCATGTGGCGCCATTCATCTTCGGTGAAGAATTCAAAATAGGCGCCCTCCTGCCGGCCGGGCTCGCCGAAATGGATTTTCGTGACGACCGCCGTCCACGGGTTAACGTCGGTGGGCAGCATGGTGGGCCGGCCAGCGAGCGCGTTGATGAAGGTGCTCTTGCCGGCCTTGACCTGCCCGATGACGGCGATGCGGCAGACCTGTTCGCCAAGCTCGCCGACGAGGGACTGGGCCATCGCCGCGAGCGGGCCTTCGAGGTCGGCGCCGAGCGCGCTGGCGCATTCCTGCAACTCGTCGACCATGCGCTGGAGCGCCGCGCCGGGGCCGGTATCCGTGTCGCTTGCAGCGTGGTCGCTATTTGGGTCCATCGGTGTCGTGTGTGCTGTCATCGCTTGCTTCGCCGGAAAGCCGGATGGCGCTGGTCGCGCCTTCGCGCGACGCCTCTGGAGGCGGTGTTACAACGCTGCGGCGCAAAATTGAACGGGGTTTGCTCTTGTCAAGGCTGCAAAGTGCCTTTTCGGTGAAGATTGCGCAAGGGCGGCCTGCGGCGTGTCGGGCGCTCTTCGGCCGCCTGCAGCGATATATGGCGTTCGCGCCGATCCCCGCCGGATCATCAGGCCTGGCTTCGGCCGCCGGGCATCTTGTCGTTCCAGGCGCTGAGCGTGGCGGCCCATGTCAGCGGGGGGCAGCGCAGCATCGCAAGGTGATGGGCATCCGAGGCGATGCACCAGATGCGCTCGCGCGGCGGGCGGGTCGCATACGCGAGCCGGGGCGCGCTGGCATCGGCCAAGGCCTCGCTCCACGCGCCCAACTGACGCGCCGTCTTCGTCATCTCGGCATATTTCGCGAGGCTGCGGGAATCGGCCGGGGCGGCGACGATCCAGCCGTCCTGCGTGAGCAGCCAGGCTTCGTCCATTTTTGAACGCACTGTGTCAAAGAAGGCGCGCACCGGACCGCTGCCCGCCGCGACTGCCTGATCGCGCGCAGCCTCGTAAAGCTCCGTCGCTGAAAACGACGCGGCGGCCCAGACCTCCTGCACCGGCGCTGCCTCTATGCGGTATCGCGGCTCTTCCTCGGCAAAAAAGCGCATGAGCGCGCGGGCCGCGCAAGCGCACAGCGCGGGCTGATATTGCCGCAGGGTCTCATCGTGCCGCGTCACGGCGCTGGCGCGCCAGCGCAGCAATTTGTACGCATCGGGCGCCGCGGCCGCCAACGCATCGTCGATGACGAAATGGCTTGCGCCGCGCACGCCGAGCTGAAGCCTTCCGCTGGAAATATCCAGCTCGATCGAGGAGCCGGAGCTCTTCGCCTCGACATGGCGCGGCAGAACGGTGCGCTGTACGAGCATCAGCAGCGAAAGCAGCCGCTCGGGCGGGCGGGCATCCGGGAGGGTTGGCGGTCCGTCCAAGGTTGCGATTTCGGCCATGGCGTCCATTCGTGTCCTCCTTCCACAAACCGGCCGTCAGAGCTGGCGCAGCGCGTCCTCGAAGCTGGCCTTGACAGCGCGGGTGCGCGCGATCGTCAGGCCGACATCGGCGGCGCGGCCGGTCAGGAACACGAGCGCAAAATGCGGCCGCGTGACCGCCCGCAGGATCACGAAGCAACGCTCCGGCTCCAGCACCACCAGTTCATCCCCGCCTTCAACGCTGTCCGCCCCAGCCCGCCAGAGACGGTTGAGTCCGGCGTCGCGCCCGCCCGCGAGCACCCGCGCGGCCAGGCCCGCCAGTTCATCCGTCGCGGCGGCCGGCGCGTCGCCAGCGTGGCTCGCCAGGATATCGCCCGAGCGCAAATCGGCGCAGACCGCGGCCAGCGTGCCGGGGATCTGCCGGCAGGCTTGAGCGAGCGCGTCGGCCAGAACGGGATGGGTCATGAGCATTGTCCTTGCTGCGGCAGGCGGCCGGGCAGGGCTGGCGCGCGGAAAAAGCATTCGGCATCTTGCGAGACGCGGCGGATGCGGTACATAGTGCGGTATCGATTTTTACTGGTTCGCCGGGAGCATCACAATCCCTGTGGCGAAGCCATGCATCGGCTAACAGGCGCTGCCTTCGCACGCGGCGAAGGCGCTGGCAGCGATTTGGCCCGTGTCGTCGTTTTTTGGCTTGACGCGCCGCATTCCGGTGACTAGCTTACCAGCGATTTGACGGCCAGGCGGTAGCCGATGTGCTTTTGCGCGTCATCGCTCTGAAGATTCGGCTAAACGCTGGCTAAAACAAGCTGAGTAGAATTCGGTCATGATCGCGCGCCCCGGCCGGGCGGCGGTCCTCTGCGTTTTTTGGCGCTCAGCATGCCGCGGCATCGCTGTCGGGGTGTGCTGCGCCTGTTTCGGACTCTGCTTCAGAGACAGCGGACGATTGGTGGTATGCCTACGGTTCAACAGCTTATTCGCAAGCCGCGCCAGGCGCCGGTGAAGCGCAACAAGGTTCCCGCGCTGGAGGCCTGCCCGCAGAAGCGGGGCGTGTGTACGCGCGTTTACACGACGACGCCGAAGAAGCCGAACTCGGCGCTGCGCAAGGTCGCGCGCGTGCGGCTGACCAACGGCTACGAAGTGACCAGTTACATCCCCGGCGAGGGGCATAACCTTCAGGAGCACTCGGTGGTGATGATCCGCGGCGGCCGCGTGAAGGACCTGCCGGGCGTTCGTTATCACACGATCCGCGGCACGCTGGATACGCAAGGTGTGTCGAAGCGCAGACAGCGCCGGTCGAAATACGGCGCGAAGCGGCCGAAGTAACGGAAGGCTTGACGCCGTCGAAAAATCTCCTTGACAGCCCAGGGGCATGTCGCCGGCCCCCGGGCGGCCGGTCGGGGAACACGCCGCGCAGAGCGGATCGGACAAGGCGGAACGCAGAATAGACGCAACGCAAGAGTTGGAGCAGCCGATAGATGTCGCGCCGTCACAGAGCGGAAAAACGCGAAGTCACGCCCGACGCCCGCTATGGCGACGTGGTGCTCGCGAAACTGATGAACATTCTGATGTATGACGGCAAGAAGTCGGTGGCCGAGCGCATCGTCTATGGCGCGCTGAGCCGCATCGAGGAGCGGACCAAGCGCGATCCGGTTCAGATGTTCCACGAAGCGCTGGACAACGTGAAGCCGGCCGTCGAGGTGCGCTCGCGCCGCGTCGGCGGGGCCACCTATCAGGTGCCGGTGGAGGTGCGCCCGGAGCGCAGGCAGGCGCTGGCGATCCGCTGGCTGATTACCGCCGCGCGCGGACGCAACGAGAACACGATGGAGGAGCGCCTGTCGGGCGAGCTGCTGGACGCCGCGAACAACCGTGGCGCGGCAGTCAAGAAACGCGAAGACACGCATCGCATGGCCGAGGCCAACCGCGCGTTCTCGCACTACCGCTGGTAACAGAATACTTATGGATACACGGGGCCGCTGAACGATGGCACGCGAAACACCGCTACAGAATTACCGCAATATCGGCATTATGGCCCATATTGACGCCGGCAAGACGACGACAACAGAGCGCATCCTGTATTACACCGGCAAAAGCCACAAGATCGGCGAGGTGCATGACGGCGCCGCGACGATGGACTGGATGGAGCAGGAGCAGGAGCGCGGCATCACGATCACATCGGCCGCGACGACCACCTTCTGGGTGCTGCGCGACATTGACGGCAACGAGATCGGCCCGCGCCACCGGGTGAACATCATCGACACGCCGGGGCATGTGGACTTCACCATCGAGGTCGAGCGCTCCCTGCGCGTGCTTGACGGCGCGATCGCGCTTCTGGACGCCAATGCCGGCGTCGAGCCGCAGACCGAGACGGTCTGGCGTCAGGCCGACAAGTACGAAGTGCCGCGCATGATCTTCGTCAACAAGATGGACAAGCTCGGCGCGGACTTCTACCGCTGCATCGAGATGATCAGGGATCGCCTTGGCGCGAAGCCGCTGGTGCTGCAGTTGCCGATCGGCGCGGAGAACGAATTCGAGGGCGTCGTCGATCTCATTCATATGAAGGCGATCATCTGGGAGGCGGAAACGCTTGGCGCGAAGTTCCATGAGGCCGAAATTCCGGCAGATCTGGTAGACCGCGCCAAGGAATATCGTGACGAGTTGATCGAGACGGCCGTGGAAGCCGATGAAGCGGCTATGGAAGCCTATCTCGAAGGCGAGGAACCCGATGCGCAGACGCTGAACGAGCTGATCCGCAAAGGGACCTGCAATGTGGATTTCTTTCCGGTCATGTGCGGCTCGGCCTTCAAGAACAAGGGCGTGCAGCCCCTGCTTGACGCCGTGATCCGCTATCTGCCTTCGCCGCTCGACGTGAAGCCGATCAAGGGCGTTTCGGTGAAGACCGGCGAGGAGATCGTGCGCAAGGCCGATGACAGCGAGCCGCTGTCGATGCTGGCCTTCAAGATCATGAACGACCCGTATGTCGGTTCGCTCACCTTCTGCCGCATCTATTCCGGCACGCTGGACACCGGCTCTCAGGTGCTCAACACAGTCAAGGAAAAGCGCGAGCGCGTCGGCCGAATGCTGCTGATGCACTCCAACAGCCGCGAGGACATCAAGCAGGCCTGCGCAGGCGACATTGTCGCGATTGCGAGCCTGAAGGACGTCACCACGGGCGACACGTTGTGCGATCCGGCCTCGCCGGTGATTCTGGAGCGCATGGAGTTCCCGGAGCCGGTGATCGAGGTCGCTGTCGAGCCGAAGAGCAAGGCCGACCAGGAGAAGCTGGGCGTGGCGCTCAATCGTCTCGCGCAAGAGGACCCGTCCTTCCGCGTGATGACCGACACCGAGTCCGGCCAGACGATCATCAAGGGCATGGGCGAACTGCATCTGGACATCATCGTCGACCGCTTGAAGCGCGAGTTCAAGGTGGACGCCAATGTCGGCGCGCCGCAGGTCGCCTACCGCGAGAGCATCACCCAGTCCGCCGATGTGGACTACACCCACAAGAAGCAGACCGGCGGCTCCGGTCAGTTCGCGCGCGTCAAGCTCACGGTGGAGCCCGGCGAAGCGGGGTCGGGCTTTGAGTTCGAGAGCAAGGTTGTCGGCGGCAACGTGCCGAAGGAGTACATTCCCGGCGTCGAGAAGGGCGTGGAGAGCGTCCTCAGCACCGGCATCATCGCCGGCTTCCCGATGCTGGACGTCAAGGTCACGCTGACGGACGGCGCCTACCACGAGGTGGATTCCAGCGTCATGGCCTTCGAGATCGCCGGCCGCGCCGCGTTCCGCGAGGCGGCGCAGAAAGCCAAGCCGAAGCTGCTGGAGCCGGTGATGAAGGTCGAGGTCGTGACGCCGGAGGAGTATGTCGGCGGCATCATCGGCGACCTGACAAGCCGCCGCGGCCAGGTGCTGGGCCAGGAGATGCGGGGCAACGCGACCGTGGTGAACGCCACGGTGCCGCTGGCCAACATGTTCGGCTACGTGAACACGCTGCGCTCCATGAGCCAGGGTCGGGCCCAGTACACGATGCAGTTTGACCACTACGCCCAGGTTCCGCAGGCCGTGGCGGAC
Organism: uncultured Hyphomicrobiaceae bacterium; assembly: GCA_964540795.1. Taxonomy (GTDB): domain Bacteria; phylum Pseudomonadota; class Alphaproteobacteria; order Rhizobiales; family Rhodomicrobiaceae; genus Dichotomicrobium. Next base: position 322,906 of record CAZINX010000001.1, read on the forward strand.
GAAGTGCAGGCGAAGTTCGGCTAAGTGTGAATATCGTCAAGCAGAGGAAGAGACGGAGAGCCAGATGGCCAAAGCAAAGTTCGAGCGCTCCAAGCCCCATGTGAACATCGGGACGGTTGGACACGTCGACCACGGTAAGACGACGCTGACCGCGGCGATCACAAAGTATTTCGGCGACTTCCAGGCCTACGACAAGATCGACGGCGCGCCGGAAGAAAAGGCCCGCGGCATCACGATCTCCACGGCCCACGTCGAGTACGAAACCGACAACCGCCACTATGCGCACGTCGACTGCCCGGGTCACGCGGACTACGTGAAGAACATGATCACGGGCGCGGCGCAGATGGACGGCGCGATCCTCGTGGTCAGCGCGGCCGACGGTCCGATGCCGCAGACCCGCGAGCACATCCTGCTGGCGCGTCAGGTCGGCGTGCCCGCTCTGGTGGTGTTCCTGAACAAGGTCGACCAGGTCGATGATGAGGAGTTGCTTGAACTCGTCGAAATGGAAGTGCGCGAACTTCTGTCCGCATACGAGTTTGACGGCGACAACATTCCGATCGTGGCGGGCAGCGCGCTCGCGGCGATGGAGGGGCGCGACCCGGAAATCGGCGAGAACAAGATCCGCGAGCTGCTCGCGGCTGTTGACGACTACATCCCGACGCCCGAGCGCCCGAAGGATCAGCCGTTCCTGATGCCGATCGAGGACGTGTTCTCGATCTCCGGCCGCGGCACCGTGGTGACGGGGCGCGTCGAGCGCGGCGTCATCAAGGTCGGCGAGGAAGTCGAGATCGTCGGCATCAAGGAGACCCGCAAGACCACCGTCACGGGCGTGGAGATGTTCCGCAAGCTGCTTGACCAGGGCGAGGCCGGCGACAATATCGGCGCTCTCATCCGCGGCATCTCGCGCGAGGACGTGGAGCGCGGCCAGGTGCTGTGCAAGCCGGGTTCGGTGACGCCGCACACCAAGTTCAAGGCCGAGGCCTACATCCTGACCAAGGAGGAGGGCGGGCGTCATACGCCGTTCTTCACCAACTATCGTCCGCAGTTCTATTTTCGCACGACGGACGTGACCGGCGTGGTCACGCTGCCGCCGGACAAGGAAATGGTGATGCCGGGCGACAACGTTGAGATGGAAGTCCAGCTCATCGTGCCGATCGCGATGGAAGAGAAACTGCGCTTCGCCATCCGCGAGGGCGGTCGAACAGTCGGCGCCGGCGTGGTCGCCGACATCATCGAGTAGCGCGGGCAATGTGAAGCACAAGAGCGCCCCGGAGTGTCGGGGGCGCTCTTATTTTTGGGGTAAGCCGCCATGCAGGGCCAGAATATCCGCATCCGCCTGAAGGCGTTCGATCACCGGATTCTCGATACGTCGACGCGCGAGATCGTCAACACGGCGCGCCGCACGGGCGCGGATGTTCGCGGGCCGATCCCGCTGCCGACGCGGATCGAGAAGTTCACCGTGAACCGCTCGCCGCACGTCAACAAGAAAAGCCGGGAACAGTTCGAGATGCGCACCCACAAGCGGCTGATCGACATTGTCGATCCCACGCCGCAGACCGTGGACGCGCTCATGAAGCTGGACTTGGCGGCGGGCGTGGATGTGGAGATCAAGCTCTGAGAAGGCGGCCTGCCCGATAACGCGTTTCAACGCGGCCGGCCCTTTACCGGGCGTGAGAGAGGAATGAACCCATGCGCTCAGGTGTGATCGCGCAGAAGGTGGGAATGACGCGGATCTTCGACGACAGCGGCACGCATGTGCCGGTGACCGTGCTGAGTCTGCAGAACTGTCAGGTCGTGGCGCAGCGCGTGAGCGAGAAGAACGGCTATTGCGCGCTGCAGCTCGGCGCGGGCAAGGCGAAGGTGAAGAACGTCTCGCGCGCCGAGCGCGGCCATTTCGCCGTCGCCAGCGTCGAGCCGAAGCGCAAGGTCGCCGAATTCCGCGTGAGTCCGGAGAACCTGATCGATGTGGGCGCGGAGATCACCGCTGACCATTTCGTCGCGGGCCAGTATGTGGACGCGACCGGCATCAGCATCGGCAAGGGCTTTGCGGGCGCGATGAAGCGGCACAACTTCCGCGGTCTGGAGGCCACCCATGGCGTCTCGGTCTCGCACCGCGCGCATGGCTCGACCGGCCAGATGCAGGACCCCGGCAAGGTCTTCAAGGGCAAGAAGATGGCCGGCCATCTCGGCAACGAGCGTGTGACAACCCAGAACCTGCGGGTGGTCAGGGTCGATGCCGAGCGCGGGCTGATCATGGTCTGCGGCGCGGTGCCGGGCGCCAAGGGCGGCTGGGTCATGCTGCGCGACGCCGTCAAGAAGGAGTTGCCGAAGGACGCGCCGACGCCGGGCGCCTTTCGTATGCCTGGCGCGGAAACCGGCGGCGAGGCCGCTCAGCCCGAGGCGAGCGAGGGATAAGCCATGAAGGTGGACGTGAAGACGCTTGATGCGAAAAAGGCCGGCTCGGTCGAGCTGGACGACAGCATCTTCGGGCTGGAGCCGCGCGCCGACATCCTGCACAGGATGGTCCGCTACCAGCTGTTGAAGCGCCAGGCCGGCACGCATCACGCCAAGGACCGCAGCGAGGTGGTCGGCACGGGCGCGAAAATGTACCGCCAGAAGGGCACCGGCCGCGCCCGCCACGGCGACAAGAAGGCGCCGCAGTTCCGCGGCGGCGGCAAGGCGTTCGGACCGAAGCCGCGCAGCCATGCGATCGATCTGCCGAGGAAGGTTCGGGCGCTCGCCATGCGTCATGCTCTGTCTTCCAAGGCGCAGGGGGAAGCGCTGATGGTGCTTGACCGCGCCGAAGTCGACGCGCCGAAGACGAAGGAGCTGCACGCCAAGCTGGAGAAGCTTGGCCTGGCCAACGCGCTGATTGTCGCTGGCCAGGACGTGCAGGACGAATTCGCGAAGGCGGCGCGGAACATTCCGAATATCGACGTGCTGCCGGTTCAGGGGCTGAACGTTTACGACATCCTGCGCCGGGACAACCTGGTGCTGACGAAGGACGCCATCGCGGCGCTGGAGGCCCGGTTCAAATGAGGGAAGAAGATCTTTACGACATTATCGTCGCTCCGGTGATTACCGAGAAATCGACGCTGGCGTCCGAGAACAACCAGATTGTGTTCAAGGTCGCCCCCTACGCGACGAAACCCCAGATCAAGGAAGCGGTCGAGCGGCTGTTCAACGTGAAGGTCAAGGCGGTGAACACGCTCAATCGCAAGGGCAAGCTCAAGCGGTTCCGCGGCATCCAGGGGCGGCAGAACAATCTGAAGAAGGCGATCGTCACGCTGTCCGAAGGCAGCAGCATTGACGTCACCACGGGGCTTTAGGGCCGTAGCAGGGACTTGAACGTCATGGCTTTGAAGAAATATAATCCGACCTCGCCCGGTCGCCGCGAGCTGATCCTGGTGGACCGCAGCCAGCTCTGGCGCGGCAAGCCGGTCAAGCAGCTCACTGAAGGGCTGACCAAGAAGGCCGGACGCAACAACAAGGGCCGGATCACCGCTCGCCGTCGCGGCGGCGGACACAAGCGCGCCTACCGGATCGTGGATTTCAAGCGCCGCAAGCTTGATGTCCCCGCCACGGTCGAGCGGCTGGAGTATGACCCGAACCGCACGGCCTTCATCGCGCTGATCACCTACGAGGACGGCGAACAGTCCTACATCATCGCGCCGCAGCGCCTCGGCGTGGGAGATAAAGTGATCTCGGCGGACAAGGCGGATATCAAGCCGGGCAATGCGATGCCGCTGGCGAACATGCCCATCGGCACGATCATCCACAATGTCGAGATGAAGCCGATGAAGGGCGGCCAGCTGGCCCGCTCAGCCGGCACCTACGCCCAGCTCGTCGGCCGGGACGCGGGCTATGCGATCCTGAAGCTGAAGTCCGGCGAAACCCGGATGGTCCACGGCGCGTGCCGGGCGACCGTCGGCGCGGTCTCCAACCCGGACAACGTGAACGTCCAGCTCGGCAAGGCCGGGCGCAAGCGCTGGCTGGGCAAGCGCCCTGCGGTGCGCGGCGTTGCGATGAACCCGGTCGACCATCCGCTTGGCGGCGGCGAGGGCCGCACCTCCGGCGGCCGCCATCCGGTGACCCCGTGGGGCAAGCCGACCAAGGGCAAGCGCACGCGCTCCAACAAGGAGACCGACCGCTACATTCTGCGCAGCCGGCACATGAAGAAGAAGCGCTAGGAAAAGCTCATGGCACGTTCCGTCTGGAAAGGTCCGTTCGTCGACAGCTACCTGCTGAAGAAGGCGGAAAACGCGCGCGAGAAGGGATCGAGCGCGGTCATCAAGATCTGGAGCCGGCGTTCGACGATCCTGCCGCAGTTCGTCGGGCTGACCTTCGGCGTCTACAACGGCCAGAAGCACATCCCGGTGCTCGTCACCGAGGACATGGTCGGCCACAAATTCGGCGAGTTCGCCCCCACGCGCACCTATTACGGGCACAACGTGGATAAGAAGGCGAGGAGGAGATAAGGCCATGGGCAAGCCCAAGAGCGAGCGGCGGCTGGCCGGGGACGAAGCGATGGCGGTCACCCGCAACCTGCGCATCAGCCCGCAGAAGCTGAACCTCGTCGCGGCCTCGATCCGCGGCAAGCCGGTAGAGAGGGCGCTGGCGGACCTGACCTTTTCGCGCAAGCGCATCGCCGCGGACGTGAAAAAGACGCTGGAGTCGGCGGTGGCCAACGCGGAAAACAACCATGACCTCGACGTCGACCAGCTCGTCGTCAAGGAAGCCTATGTTGGCAAGGGGCTGGTGATGAAACGCTGGCGTCCGAGGGCGCGCGGCCGGATCGGCCGGATCATGAAGCCATTCTCGCGCCTGACCGTGGTCGTCAAGGAAGCCGAGGAGCAAGCGTAATGGGACAGAAGATCAATCCGATCGGCTTCCGGGTGGGCGTTAACCGCACCTGGGATTCCCGCTGGTTCGCCGATAACGCGGAATACGGCCGTCTCCTGCTGGAGGACATGGACATCCGCAAGCACATCCTGAAGAACCAGCGTCAGGCCGGCATCTCCAAGGTCGTGATTGAGCGGCCGCACAAGAAATGCCGCGTGACGGTTCATGCCGCGCGGCCGGGCATCCTTATCGGCAAGAAGGGCGCGGATATCGAAAAGCTGCGCGGACAACTGTCGAAGCTGACGGACTCGGAGGTGTTTCTGAACATCGTTGAGATCCGCAAGCCGGAAATTGATGCCACGCTCGTCGCCGAGGGCATCGCGCAGCAGCTTGAGCGCCGCGTGGCCTTCCGCCGGGCGATGAAGCGCGCCGTGCAGTCGGCCATGCGCCTGGGCGCGGAAGGCATCCGGATCAACTGCGCGGGCCGTCTGGGCGGCGCGGAGATCGCGCGGACCGAGTGGTACCGCGAGGGGCGCGTGCCGCTGCACACATTGCGCTCGAATATCGATTATGGCCAGGCCGAGGCGCGCACGGCCTATGGCGTCATCGGCATCAAGGTCTGGATCTTCAAGGGCGAGATCATGGAGCACGACCCGATGGCGCAGGAGCGTCTGGCCACGGCCGCCCAGGAAGGCGGCGGCGGACGCGAGCGGCGTCGATAGGAGAATGGGAAGGCGCGCCGGCGCCTGACGGAGATCGATTGAGGCGACCATGCTGCAACCGAAAAAGACAAAATTCCGCAAGGCGCAGAAGGGCCGGCTGAAGGGCAACGCCAAGGGCGGCTACACGCTCAACTTCGGCTCCCACGGGCTGAAGGCGATGGAGCCCGAACGCGTGACCGCGCGCCAGATCGAGGCGGCCCGCCGCGCCATGACCCGCAAGATGAAGCGCGTCGGCCGCGTTTGGATCCGCGTGTTCCCGGACCTGCCGGTTTCGCAGAAGCCGACGGAAGTGCGCATGGGCAAGGGCAAGGGCGCGCCGGAATACTGGGCCGCGCGCGTGCTGCCCGGGCGCATCATGTTCGAGATCGACGGCGTGTCCGACGAGCTGGCGCGCGAGGCGCTGCGGCTCGCCGCGGCGAAACTGCCGATCAAGACGCGGATCGTGGCGCGCTTTGGCAGCGAAAGCGCCTGATGGGGCGGGCTGACGCAAACGCGCAGGCGAGGGAAATGAGACGATGAAGGCGGAACAAGTTCGCGATCTGACTCTGGATCAGCTGGACGACGAATTGATCAAGCTGAAGAAAGAGCAGTTCAATCTGCGGTTTCAAGGGGCGACGGGGCAGCTCGAGAACACCGCGCGCGTGCGCCAGGTCCGGCGCGACATCGCGCGTATCAAGACGATCCAGCGCGAGAAGCGCGCAGCCGGCGCGGCCGAGACCGCGCAGACAAGCTGAAGTGAGGGGAACGGCTCATGCCCAAACGCATCCTGCAAGGCACGGTGGTTTCCGCCAAGAACGACAAGACGGTGGTGGTCCGGGTCGAGCGCCGCTTCACCCATCCGCTCCTGAAGAAGGTCGTGCGGCGGTCGAAGAAATTCCATGCTCACGACGAGAGCAATGCGCTGAGCGAGGGCGACAAGGTGCGCATCCAGGAATGCGCGCCGGTATCGAAGAAGAAGAAATGGACGGTGTTGAACGGCGATCAGCCGGCGTCGTGAAGCGGGCGCGGCGCGTGATCCCGGTTCACGGTTACCGCGGGTATGGAGTGGAACAATGATACAAATGCAGACCAAGCTCGATGTGGCTGACAACTCCGGCGCGCGGCAGGTGCAGTGCATCAAGGTGCTGGGCGGCTCGAAGCGCAAATACGCCAAGCTGGGCGACGTGATCGCCGTCAGCGTCAAGGATGCGCTGCCGCGCGGGCGCGTCAAAAAGGGGCAGGTCGCCAAGGCGGTGATCGTGCGCACCTCCTTTCCGGTGAAGCGCCCGGACGGCAGCATCATCCGCTTCGACCGCAACGCCGCCGTGCTGGTCAACAACAACCGCGAGCCGATCGGCACGCGCATCTTCGGCCCGGTTCCGCGCGAATTGCGCGCGCGCCGGCACATGAAGATCATCTCGCTCGCGCCGGAGGTGCTGTAATGCGCAAGTTTCGCAAGGGCGACCGTGTGATTGTCCTGATCGGACGCGACAAGGGCAAGCGCGGCGAAATTCTGAAGATGATCCCGAAGGAGAACCGGGCCATCGTCCAGGGCGTCAACCAGGTGAAGCGCCACCAGCGCCAGACCGCGCAGCAGGAAGGCGGCATCGTGGTGAAGGAAGCGCCGGTGGACGTGTCAAATCTGGCGATCGAGGACCCCAAGGATGGCGCGCCGAGCCGGGTGGGCTTCCGCATTCTCGATGACGGCCGCAAGGTGCGCTTCGCCAAGCGATCGGGAGAGATTATCGATGACTGAGGTCGCAGAAGCCAGCTACAAGCCGCGGCTGAAGGGTCAGTATGACGATGCCATTCGCCAGGCGATGATCGACGAGTTCCAGTACGCGAACGTCATGCAGGTTCCGCGGCTGGAGAAGATCGTCATCAACATGGGCGTCGGGGACGCCGTCAATGATCGCAAGAAGGTCGAGATGGCCGCGCGCGATCTCACGCTGATCGCCGGGCAAAAGCCGGTCTACACCCGCGCGCGCAAGTCGATCGCCGGCTTCAAGCTGCGCGAGGGCATGCCGATCGGCGTGAAGGTGACGCTGCGCCGGCGGCGCATGTACGAGTTCCTTGACCGGCTCGTCACCATCGCTCTGCCGCGCCAGAAGGACTTTCGGGGCTTGAGCCCAAAAAGTTTCGACGGCCGCGGCAACTATTCGATGGGCCTGAAGGAGCATATCGTCTTCCCGGAGATCGACTATGACAAGGTCGAGCAGATCTTAGGGATGGACATCATCATTTGCACGACCGCCCAGAACGATGACGAGGCGCGGTCGCTGCTGAAAAAGTTCAACTTGCCGTTTCGGGGCTGAGCCGCACGCGCGCGAAGCCCGGACAAGAGGAGGAGCCGATGGCCAAGAAGGCAATGGTCGAGCGCAACAAGAAGCGCCGCCGGATGGCCGAAAAATACGCGGACAAGCGCGCCGAACTGAAGGCGATGGCCGAGGACACCAGCCGGCCGCCGGAGGAGCGCTTCCAGGCGCGGCTGAAGCTGGCCAAGCTGCCGCGCAACGCGTCGAAGGTGCGCATCCGCAATCGTTGCGAGCTTACGGGCCGGCCGCGCGCCTATTACCGCAAGCTGCGTCTGTCGCGCGTGATGCTGCGTGAATTGGCGTCCCAGGGGCAGATCCCGGGCATGACCAAGTCGAGCTGGTAAAGGATGGAACGGCGATGGCGATGAACGACCCGCTTGGCGACATGCTGACACGCATCCGCAACGCGCAGATGCGCAACCGGACCAAGGTTTCGACCCCGGCATCAAAACTTCGCGAGCGCGTGCTGGAAGTGCTGGCCGAAGAAGGCTATATCCGCGGTTTCGCGCGGGTGGATTTCGGCGGCGGCAAGTCGGAGATCGAGATCGAGCTGAAATACTTCGACGGCCAGCCGGTGATCCGCGAGATCAAGCGCGTGTCGAAGCCGGGCCGGCGGGTCTATTCCTCGGTGAAGGATTTGCCGACGGTGCGCAACGGGCTTGGCGTGTCGATCCTCTCGACGCCGAAGGGCGTTATGTCCGACAGCCGCGCGCGCCAGGAGAATGTCGGCGGCGAGGTGCTATGCAATATCTTCTAGGGCGCGCGGCCGGGCGGCGCGGAGAATAAGGGAGCGGGACAGATGTCACGCATTGGCAAACGGCCGATTCCGGTGCCGGATAAGGTCACGGCGACGATTGACGGTCAGCACGTTTCGGTGAAAGGGCCGAAGGGCGAACTGGCGACGACGCTGGTGGACGACGTGCTGGTCAAGCTCGAAGACGGCCAGATCGAGGTGCAGCCGCGCAACGAAAGCAAGCGCGCGCGCTCGATGTGGGGGATGTCCCGCACCATCGTGAACAACCTCGTCACCGGGGTGACCGAGGGCTTCACGCGCAAGCTGGAGATCAACGGCGTCGGCTACCGCGCGCAGATGACCGGCAAGAGCATCCAGCTGCAGCTGGGCCTCAGCCACGACGTCATCCGCGAGGTGCCGGAAGGTCTGGACGTCAAGTGCCCGAAGCCGACGGAGATCGAAATCTCGGGCATCGAAAAGCAGCGCGTCGGCCAGTTCGCCGCGGAGTTGCGCGGCCTGCGTCCGCCGGAGCCTTACAAGGGCAAGGGCGTGAAGTACGCGGAGGAGCGCATCATCCGCAAGGAAGGCAAGAAGAAATAAGGAAGGGTCGCGGTCATGGCGGGTCCGATGTCCAGGTTCAACCGGCGCAAGATGCGCGTGCGGCGCACGCTGCGCAAGCGCGCCTCGGGGCGTCCGCGCCTTTCGGTGTTCCGTTCGTCGAAGCATATCTACGCGCAGGTTATCGACGACACGAAGGGCCACACGCTGGCCGCGGCTTCGAGCCTCGATCCGGCGCTGCGTGGGCAGTCTGAGAAGGGCAGCACGGTTGAGGCCGCCGCCGCTGTCGGCAAACTGCTCGCCGAGCGCGCGAAGGAGGCCGGCGTGGTGGATGTCTTCTTCGACCGCAGCGGCTATCTGTTTCACGGGCGCGTCAAGGCACTGGCCGATGCGGCGCGCGAAGGCGGCCTGAATTTCTAGGGATTGACCAGGCTCCACTGAGCCGGAGAGCACGAAAAAGGGGTTTGACCGTTGGCACGAGGACCGCGCGAACGCGAAGAACGCGACAGTGAATTTGTCGACAAGCTCGTCGCCATCAACCGTGTGGCGAAGGTGGTGAAGGGCGGCCGGCGGTTCGGCTTTGCCGCGCTCGTCGTGGTGGGCGATCAGAAGGGCCGGGTCGGCTTCGGACACGGCAAGGCCAAGGAGGTGCCCGAGGCGATCCGCAAGGCGACCGAGTCGGCCAAGCGCGGGCTGATCAAGGTGCCGCTGCGCGAAGGCCGCACGCTTCATCACGATGTCGCCGGACGTCACGGCGCTGGCCGGGTGCTGCTGCGCGCCGCGCCGCCGGGCACGGGCATCATCGCCGGCGGTCCGATGCGCGCGGTGTTCGAGACGCTGGGCATTCAGGACGTCGTGGCCAAGTCGCTGGGCACGTCGAACCCTTACAACATGATCCTGGCGACCTTCGACGCGCTGCAGCAGGAGAACAGCCCGCGCATGGTCGCGGCGCGCCGCGGCAAGAAGGTCAGCGAGATCGTCGCGCGCCGGCGCGATGCCTCGGGCGAGAAGGCTATTGCCGCCGGCGAGGCGTGAGCCGGGCGCGAAGTGAGATCGGAGAGAACCGATGGCGGAAAAGAAGACCAACAAGGACAAGGGCGCGACCGGAACGGTCACGGTTGAGCAGATCCGCAGCGCCAACCGCAAGCCGAAGGTGCAGCGCGAGACGCTCATCGGCCTCGGCCTCAACAAGATGCATCGTCGCCGGACGCTGAAGGACACGCCGCAGGTGCGCGGCATGATCGCCAAGATCCCGCATCTCGTGCGCGTGGTGGACGAAAGCTGAGGCGTACGCCTCGGAAAGGGTGTTTAAGCTATGCGGCTCAACGAACTGAGAGACAAGCCAGGCGCGGTGAAGAAGCGGGTGCGCGTCGGACGCGGCATCGGCTCGGGCAAGGGCAAGACCGCCGGCCGCGGCGTGAAGGGCCAGAAGTCCCGCACGGGCGTGGCCATCAACGGCTTCGAGGGCGGCCAGAACCCCATTCACATGCGCCTGCCCAAGCGCGGCTTCAACAAACCCTTCCGGCTGAGTTATGCTGAGGTTAATCTTGGCCGCGTGCAGGAGGCGATCGACGCTGGCAAGCTGGACGCGAGCGCGACCGTTGATGCTGAGGCTCTGAAGAAAGCGGGTGTCGTGACCCATGTGCGGGACGGCGTGCGTTTGCTGGGCGACGGCGCGCTGAAGGCAAAGGTGAATTTCGAGGTCGCGGGCGCTTCCGCGCCAGCCGTCAAGGCGGTGGAGGCTGCGGGCGGTTCCGTCACCGTGACCGGCAAGCAGAAACAGGCGGAAGAGACCTCGTAAGCCAGCCTGCGCGGCGCGAGGGCAAATCCGGGGCGGGCCGCAGGCGCGGCGCGTCGGCCATTGGAGCGAGTCGACATGGTATCAGCGGCCGAGCAACTGGCCTCCAACATCAACTTCGCCGCCTTCGCCAAGGCGACCGAGCTGAAAAAGCGTATCTGGTTCACGTTGGGCGCCCTGCTGATCTACCGGCTCGGCACCTATGTCCCGCTGCCGGGTATCAACCCGGACGCGCTGGCGCAGTTCATCGATCAGAACGCCTCGGGCATCCTGGGCATGTTCAACATGTTCGCCGGCGGCGCGGTGGGCCGCATGGCGATCTTCGCGTTGAACGTCATGCCCTACATCTCCGCGGCCATTATCATGCAGTTGCTCACGGCGGTGTCGCCGCATCTGGAGCAGCTGAAAAAGGAAGGCGAGCAGGGCCGCAAACAGATCAACCAGTATACGCGCTACGGCACGGTCGTGCTGGCCACGCTGCAGGGCTATGGCATTGCCGTGGGTCTGGAAGGCGCGGGCAATATCGTGAACGATCCCGGCTTCTTCTTCCGCGCAACGACCGTCATCACCCTGGTCGGCGGCACGATGTTCCTCATGTGGCTGGGCGAACAGATCACCGCGCGCGGCGTGGGCAATGGCATCTCGCTCATCATCTTCGCGGGCATCGTCGCCGAATTGCCAAGCGCCTTGGCGGGCACGCTCGAACTCGGGCGGCAAGGCGCGCTGTCGACCTTCGTGATCGTCGGCCTGTTCGTCATGGCGATCGCGACCATCGCGTTCATCGTGTTCATGGAGCGCGCACAGCGCCGGTTGCTGATCCAGTACCCCAAGCGCCAGGTCGGCAACCGCATGTTTCAGGGGGAAAGCTCGCATCTGCCGCTGAAGCTGAACACAGCCGGCGTGATCCCGCCGATCTTCGCGTCTTCGCTGCTGCTGCTGCCGATCACCGTGGCAAACTTCTCGTCTGGCCAGGGACCGGACTGGCTCAACGAGATCACTGCGCTGCTCGGGCGCGGCCAGCCGCTCTATCTGCTGCTGTACATCGGCGGCATCGTGTTTTTCGCCTTCTTCTACACCGCGCTGGTGTTCAACCCGCAGGAGACGGCGGACAACCTGAAAAAATACGGCGGCTTCATCCCCGGCATCCGGCCGGGCGAGCGCACGGCGGAATACATCGACTACGTGCTCACGCGGATCACCGTGGTCGGCGCGGGCTATCTGGCGCTGGTGTGCCTGCTGCCCGAACTGCTGATCTCCGAACTTGCTGTGCCATTCTATTTCGGCGGCACATCTCTGCTGATTGTGGTCAGCGTGACCATGGACACTGTGGCGCAGGTGCAAAGCCACCTGCTGGCGCACCAGTATGAAGGGCTCATCAAGAAGTCCAAGCTGAGGGGAGCGAAGCGAACGCGATGAACATCATCCTGATCGGACCGCCAGGCTCGGGCAAAGGCACGCAGGCCAAGATCCTCGAAGAGCGCCACGCCATGAAGCAGCTCTCTTCGGGCGACATGCTGCGCGCGGCGGTGAGCGAGGGCAACGAGATCGGCAAGAAGGCGAAGTCCTTCATGGAGGCTGGCGAGCTGGTACCGGACGACCTCGTGGTCGAGATCGTCACTGACCAGATCGAGAAGCTGGGCGACAAGGGCTTCATCCTCGACGGCTTCCCGCGCAACGTCCATCAGGCCGAAGTCCTCGACCGGATGCTGGACAAACGGGGCCGGAACATCGACCGGGTGCTGGTGGTCGAGGTCAGCGACGACCTGCTGGTCGAGCGCATCGCCGGGCGCTACACCTGTGCGAATTGCGGCGAGGGCTACCACGACAAGTTCAAGCAGCCGGAAACGGACGGCGTCTGCGACAAGTGCGGCAGCACGGAGTTCATTCGCCGGCCAGACGACAACCCGGACACGGTGCGGAACCGGCTCGACGTCTATCACGAGCAGACCAAGCCGCTGATCGACTACTACAAGAAGCAGGACAAGGTTCGCGTCATTGACGGCGAACAACCCATTGAGGAGGTGACGAAAGCGCTGGAACAGGCGATGGCTTGAGATCGGCACGCATTTTGCCTAAATCAAGGATCGTCTTCGGCTCCGCGACTTGACGGGGCCTTCGTCTTTCCGGTAGATACCTCGCGCGAGGAATTGACAGTTGCCGTTGCGCACGAGGCCCTGCGGGGCGCGCGACGCGTCAGGCCCCGACGGGCGGCATTTCGTCTCTGCTCAGAACACACAGGAAGACTTCAGGCCCCTCAGGGCCTGATCCGCGATCAAGGAGAGCGCAACGTGGCTCGTATTGCCGGCGTCAACATCCCGACCAACAAGCGCGTCGATGTCGCGCTTCGCTACATCCACGGCATCGGTCCGCATTTCGCGAAGGAAATTTGCGAGAAGGCCAATGTGCCGCCCGAACGGCGCGTGAACGAGCTGGCGGACGCGGAGATCATCACGATCCGCGAAATCATCGACCGCGATTACACGGTCGAAGGCGATCTGCGCCGCGACGTGGCGATGAATGTCAAGCGGCTGATGGATCTCGGCTGCTATCGCGGCCTGCGGCACCGCCGCGGCCTGCCGGTGCGGGGCCAGCGCACGCACACCAACGCGCGCACGCGCAAGGGGCCGGCCAAGCCGATAGCGGGCAAGAAGAAGTAAACGGACACCGCCGGCCCGCGGAACGGCCGGCGCATGGATTGGCGTCACGAAAGGCAAGACGAGACAATGGCTAAGGAGCGGGCGCGGGTTCGCCGCCGGGAAAAGAAGAATATTACCTCTGGCGTCGCGCATGTGAGCGCGACGTTCAACAACACCATGATCACGATTACCGACGCGCAGGGCAATACCGTGTCCTGGGCCTCGGCTGGCGGCATGGGCTTCAAGGGATCGCGCAAATCGACGCCGTTTGCCGCGCAGATGGCCGCCGAGGACGCGGGCAAGAAGGCGCTTGAGCACGGCATGAAGACGATCGATGTCGAGGTTCGCGGCCCTGGCTCGGGCCGGGAATCGGCGCTGCGCGCCCTGCAGGCCTGCGGCTTTCAGATTACCTCGATCCGCGACGTCACGCCGATCCCGCACAACGGCTGCCGCCCGCCGAAGCGCCGCCGGGTCTGAGACCGTTCGAAACCGACGCGGCGCGCCATGATCGCGCCGCCGCAACGCTCACCGCTTGCGCCCCAACGAACAGGAGCGTTCACGAAATGCAAGTCGTTCAGAAAAACTGGCAGGACCTGATCAAGCCGAAAAAGCTCGAAGTCAAGCTCGGGCGCGACTCCCGGCGGGTCGGCACCATCGTCGCCGAGCCGCTTGAGCGCGGTTTCGGCCTGACGCTGGGCAATGCGCTGCGCCGGGTGCTGCTGTCCTCGCTGCAGGGCGCGGCCATCACCAGCGTGCATATCGACGGCGTGTTGCACGAGTTCTCCTCGATCCCCGGCGTGCGCGAAGACGTCACGGATGTCGTTCTGAACATCAAGGAGATCGCGCTGCGCGTTCATTCCGAGGGCGCCAAGCGCATGGTGCTGCGCAAGGAAGGTCCGGGCGTGGCCACGGCCGGGGACATCGAGACCGGCGCGGATGTCGACATCCTCAACCCCGATCAGGTGCTCTGCACGCTGGACGAGGGCGCCTCGATCCGCATGGAATTCACCGCCGCTCTCGGCAAGGGCTACGAGCCGGCCGAGCGCAACCGCCCGGAAGATGCGCCGATCGGCCTGATCCCGGTCGACAGCCTCTACAGCCCGGTCAAGAAGGTCTCCTACAAGGTCGAGAACACCCGCGAGGGTCAGATCCTCAACTACGACAAACTGACCATGGAGATCGAGACCGACGGTTCGGTCGCGCCGGATGACGCTGTGGCCTATGCGGCGCGCATCCTGCAGGATCAGCTCAACGTGTTCGTCAACTTCGCCGAGCCGGAGCGCCCGACCTCCGAGGAGGCCGTACCCGAGCTGGAGTTCAACCCGGCGCTCCTGAAGAAGGTCGACGAACTGGAGCTGTCCGTGCGCTCGGCCAACTGCCTCAAGAACGACAATATCGTTTATATCGGCGACCTGATCCAGAAGAGCGAGGCGGAGATGCTGCGCACGCCGAACTTCGGCCGTAAGTCGCTCAACGAGATCAAGGAAGTGCTCGCCTCGATGGGGCTTCATCTCGGTATGGACGTGCCGAACTGGCCGCCGGAGAACATCGAGGATCTGGCGAAGCGCTACGAGGATCAGTACTGACGGCATCATGCCGAGGCATGGCTGCCCAGTGAGGGAGAGACGAGATGCGCCACGGTAATTCCGGCCGCAAGCTGAACCGCACCGCGAGCCACCGCCGCGCGATGTTCCGCAACATGGCCGATGCGCTCATCAAGCATGAGCAGATCGTCACGACGCTGCCGAAGGCGAAGGAGTTGCGCCCGGTGGTCGACAAGCTCATTACGCTGGGCAAGCGCGGCGATCTTCATGCCCGCCGTCTCGCCGCATCGCGGATGAACGACGAGGCAATGGTCAAGAAGCTGTTCGATGTGCTGGGGCCACGCTATGCCGAGCGCAACGGCGGCTACACGCGCGTGCTCAAGGCCGGTTTCCGGCACGGCGACAACGCCCCGATGGCCGTGATCGAGCTGGTCGACCGCGACCCGGAAGCCCGGGGCCAGGACTCCGGCCCGACGCAGGAGCAGGCTGCCGAAGCCCCGGCGGAGCAGGCTCTGGCGTAGGTCGAGGCTGCGCGGCGCGCGCACCAGGGAGAGCAGGGGGATGACCGGAGCGGTTCGCCTTGCGGCGGTCGCCGCGATTGTTGCGATCACCGCCGCCGCGGGCGTCTATCTCGCCGCGCCGGACAACGCCCGGAGCCAGCGATCCGCGCCAAGCGAGACGCTGCTTGAGCGCCAGGTCCCCGAAAGCCGACAGCAAATCCGCCTGTCCTTCGCCCCTGCCGTCAAGACGGCGCAGCCCGCCGTCGTCAACATCCATGTGCGCCAGCGCGCGCAAGCCCGCCGCTCGCCGCTGTTCGACGACGAATTCTTCCGGCGATTCTTCGGCCGCGACTTCGGCATTCCGCGCCGGCGGGCGGAGCGCTCGCTCGGCTCCGGCGTGATCGTCAGCGCCGATGGCCTCGTCGTTACCAACTATCACGTCATTCGAGGCCGGGACAGCCGGAGCGTCGACAACATCGACATCAAGGTCTCGCTGACCGATGGCCGGGAATACAGCGCCGAGGTCATCCTGGAGGACAAGCAGACCGATCTCGCTGTCCTGCGCTTGCAACACGACGACGCCGCGGAGTTCTCGCATATCCGCTTCGCTGATTCCGACCAGCTTGAGGTCGGCGATCTGGTCCTGGCGATCGGCAACCCGTTCGGCGTGGGCCAGACCGTGACCAGCGGCATCGTCTCCGCGACGGCGCGCACGCGCGTCGGCATCACCGATTATCAGTTCTTCATCCAGACCGATGCGGCGATCAATCCCGGCAATTCCGGCGGCGCGCTGGTCGACATGGACGGGCGGCTGGTCGGCATCAACACGGCGATCTTCACCCGCAGCGGCGGCTCGCAGGGGATCGGCTTTGCGATTCCGGCCAACATGGTGCGCGTGGTGGTGGAATCCGCCCTGCAAGGCGGGCGCGTGCGCCGGCCCTGGCTCGGCGTTGAGGTTCAGACGGTGACCGCCGATCTCGCTGAGGGTCTGGGGCTGCCGCGCCCGCGCGGCGCGATCATCGCTGACGTGGCATCTGGCAGCCCGGCGGACGAGGCGGGCCTGGAAGAAGGCGATGTGGTGTTGCGCATCGACGGCCAGCAAGTCAGGGACAGCGACGCGCTGCGCTATCGGATCGCCACGAAAGGGCTGGACGACCAGGCCCAGTTCGAAATCTGGCGGAATGGCGCGCGGCAGACGGTGGCCGTGAATTTGCAGCCGCCGCCCGAGGAGCCGCCGCGCAACACCACAAAACTCACGGGCGATCATCCCTTCGCCGGCGCGACGGTCGAAAACCTCTCGCCCGCCGTCGCCGAGGAGTTGCGGATGCGCGAGACCTCGGGCGTCGTGGTCCGCGAGACAGAAGCCTATTCGCCGGCGCGGCGGGTTGGATTGCGGCCGGGCGACATTATTGTCGAGATCGACCGCGTGCGCATCGAGCGCGTGCGCGATCTTGAACGCGCCGTTCAGAGCCGCTCGCGCGTTTGGCGGCTCGCGGTCAAACGCGGCGGCAAGACGTTGCGCACCGTCATCCGCTGGTAACGCGCCCGAGACCGCAAAAAAAAGGAGACCCGCATGGCGTCGTTGTTCGAGGCCGCCGGGCTGGAAGACAGCGCGCCGCGCCCGCTGGCCGACCGGCTGCGCCCGAAGATGCTGGGCGAGGTCGCCGGGCAGGATCATCTGCTCGCCTCTGGCGCGCCGCTTACGCGCATGGTCGAGAGCGGCAGCCTGCGGTCCGTAATCTTCTGGGGCCCGCCTGGCACCGGCAAGACGACGGTTGCGCGTCTGCTCGCCAGCCTGCCGGGCCATGAATTTGAGCAGCTTTCCGCGATTACCTCGGGCGTGCAAGCCTTGCGCGAAACCTTCGAGCGCGCCCGCAAGCGCCGCCGGGACGGCGTCGCCACGGTTCTGTTCGTCGATGAAATCCACCGCTTCAACCGCGCGCAGCAGGACGCGTTTCTGCCCGTGATGGAGGACGGGACCATCACGCTGGTCGGTGCGACGACAGAAAACCCGTCCTTCGAGCTGAACGGCGCGCTGCTGTCGCGCGCGACGGTGCTGCGCTTTCACCGGCTGGACGAGGCGGCGCTGGAGACGCTCCTGCAGCGGGCCGAGGCCGCGCAGGGCGCCCGCGCGCCGCTCACGCCCGATGCGCGCGCCCAGCTCATCAACATGGCCGATGGCGATGGCCGCGCGCTCATCAACCTGTTCGAGGACCTGATGGCCGCGCATGACCCGGCCGCCGGCGATCTCGACATCGAAGGGCTGGCCGATCTGGTCCAGCGCCGCGCGCCGCTTTACGACAAGAGCCGGGACGCGCATTACGACCTCATCAGCGCGCTGCACAAATCCGTGCGCGGCTCGGACCCGGACGCGGCGCTCTACTGGCTGGCGCGGATGCTCACGGGCGGCGAGGATCCGCTCTATATCGCGCGCCGGCTGGTGCGCATGGCGGTCGAGGATATCGCGCTGGCGGACCCGCACGCGCTCTCGCTGGCGATCGCCGCGAAAGACGCCTATGACTTCCTGGGCAGCCCGGAAGGCGAGCTGGCGCTGGCGCAGGTCACGGTGCATCTGGCGCTCGCGCCGAAGTCGAACGCCGTCTGCGCGGCTTACAAGGCCGCCATGGCCAGCGCGCGCGAGTCCGGCTCGCTGCCGCCGCCGCGCCATATCCTGAACGCGCCAACCAAGCTGATGAAGGATGAAGGCTACGGCGAGGGCTACGCCTACGACCACAACGCGCCGGAAGGCTTCTCCGGCCAGAACTACTTTCCCGAAGGCATGGGGCGCGAGAGCTATTACCGCCCGACGGGACGCGGCTACGAGGCGGAACTGGCCGAGCGGCTGGCGCGGTTCCGGCGTTTGCGTGACGGCAAGGGCGAATAACGCGCATCAGTGTTTGGCGCGCGCGGCTGTTGTGCTATAGCCAAGCCGATAAGCGCCTCCGGCGCGACGACACGGCGGGCGAGGGCAAATGGTGAACTTCGCGGATTTGTGGGACAACCACCCGACCAATCTCGGCAATCAGGCGCCCTGCCGGACCGACGGGGTTTCCAACTTCGTGAATCAGTGCGCCATCCGCATGGGCGTGTGCCTGCGCGATGCCGGGGTGGGGCCGGGGCAGATCAACGGCGCGATCACCTGCCGCTACGCGCGCAGTACCGGCCATGAAGACGACACGATGCACTACATCCGCGCGCGCGAACTGGCCATTGCGCTGCGCGGCGCACGAATAGAGGGGATGTCTTCGACGATCGAATTGACCAACCCGGCCGACTTCGCCAGCGAACTGGACGGGCGCACGGGCATCATCTTCTTCAACGGCTACTGGTGGCGCACCAGCGACACGACGCGCCCTACGGGCGACCACATCGACCTGTGGAACGGCTGGCGCACGACAGCGAAGATGCTGCTGCCGTGGTTCGGCTGGCTCGGCGGGTATGAGAAGTCCGGCCAAATCTGGTTCTGGGAGGTCTCGTGAGAACGATATTCGCGATCCTGTTCTTCGTGCTTTTCCTCGTGCCGGGCGCGTATCTGGCCGGTTTCGCGGCCGCGCCGCTGGCCGAGACGCAACGCTTCGAGAGCCCGGATGAGCACGCCCAACTCATGCAGATGATCGAGATCGGCGTGACGGTCGTGCTCGGCCTTATCGGCGCGGTGATCGGCGCGTTCGTGGCGGGGTGGCTCAAGCCGCTGTTCTTCCGCAAATCTTCTTAGGCAACGCGAAGCGCGTGATGCGCCCATGTCCTTGACCCTTGTTGTGCTCGCGGCCGCCGGCGGGGCGATCGGGGCGACGGCGCGCCATCTGACCAGTATCCTCTGCGGCCATCTGTTCGGTGCGGCCTTGCCGTGGGGCACGGTGGCGGTGAATGTGGTAGGCTCGCTGCTGATGGGTGTGCTGGTCGCCGCATTCACCCTGCGCTGGAACGCGTCGCTTGAAGTCCGCACCTTTCTGGCGACCGGCGTGCTCGGCGGCTTCACGACCTTTTCGGCGTTTTCGCTGGATTTCGCCGCGCTGGTGGAGCGCAAGGCCTATTTGAGCGCGGCAGGCTACGCGGGCGGCACCGTGGCGCTATGCTTTCTCGCGGTATTCGCCGGGCTGGCCTTGGGCCGCGCGATCTTTCAATGAGCGTAGCGATGAGCGGGGTGGAGAAAAAACGGGTCGGGCCGGGCGAGGACGGTATGCGGCTGGACCGCTGGTTCGCCGCCCACTATCCCGGCGTGACGCATGGGCGCTTGCAGAAGCTTTTGCGCACAGGCCAGGTGCGCGTCGACGGCAGCCGCGCGAGGGCGAACATGCGCATCGAGCGAGGGCAGGAAATCCGCGTGCCGCCGCTGCCCGAACCCGCCGCCCAAACCGGCGCGCCGTCGGAAAAGCCGCTGAGCGAGCGCGACATCGCATTCGTTCGCAGCCTGGTCATCCACAAGGACGGCGACATCCTCGCGCTCAACAAGCCGCCGGGCCTGGCAGTGCAGGGCGGCAGCGGCACGACCGAACACCTTGACCGGCTGCTGGACGGCCTCACATTTGAGAAAACCGAGCGCCCGCGCCTCGTTCACCGGCTGGACAAGGACACCAGCGGCGTCATGCTGCTCGCGCGCTCGCGCGATGCGGCGGCCAAGCTGGGCCGCGCCCTGAAGCACCGCAGCGCGCGCAAGCTTTATTGGGCGCTGGTGATCGGCGTGCCAAAGCCGGCGCTGGGCGAGATCAATCTGCCGCTCAACAAGGGCGGCGGGCATGGCGAGGAGCGCGTTCACCCGGCCGCCCCGGATGATCCCGAGGCCCGGAAGGCCATCACCCGCTACGCCATTCTGGAGCGGGCGGGCCGGCGGCTCTCCTGGCTGGCGATGACGCCGATCACCGGGCGCACACACCAGCTTCGCGCGCACGCCGCTGCGATCGGGCATCCAATCGTCGGCGACGGCAAATACGGCGGGGCGGAAGCGCATCCCGGCGGGGAAATCCCGCGCAAGCTCCATCTGCACGCGCGCCGGCTCACCATTCCGCATCCGGGCGGCGGGGCGTTCGACATTTCCGCGCCGCTGCCCGAGCATATGCGCAAGACCTGGGAGCTGTTCGGTTTTGACCTTGAGGACGCTCGCGACCCATTCGCGAATGACGAGCGAGAGTGAGACGAGGCGATCTTGAATCAACACAAACCTTCACCGAAAGGCGCGGGGCGGTTCTATGACGGGGCCTGGGCGGAGGCCGGCGAAAGCGGCTGGAACGTGCTGCTCGACGGCCGGCCGTTGAACACGCCGCAGCGCGCGCGGCTGAGGCTGCCCACCGCGCCGCTGGCCGAGGCCGTCGCGCAGGAGTGGAATGCGCAGGAGGCCGAGATCAAGCCGGCGGCCATGCCGCTGACCCGGCTGGCGAACAGCGCCATCGACCGGGCCGCGCCGCGCCGCGATGAGGTCATCGAGGGGCTGGTCGCCTATGGCGAGACCGATCTGCTGTGCTACCGCGCCGAGTGGCCGGAAAAGCTGAAGGTCCTTCAGGCCGGAGCTTGGGATCCGATCCTTGACTGGGCGCGCGAGGCGCTGGGCGCGGAATTGCGCGTGGTCGTCGGCGTGATGCATTCGGCGCAGCCCCGCGAATCCATCGACGCGCTGGATGAGGCGCTGCGCGCCTATGACAACTTCGCGCTCACCGCGATGAACCAGATGACGACGCTCACTGCCTCGCTCGTGCTGACGCTCGCCATCGCGCATCGGCGGCTGAGCGTCGAGGAGGCATGGCGCGCCGCCCATGTCGATGAGGACTGGCAGATCGCGCAGTGGGGCGAGGACGCCGCCGCGCGCCAGCGCCGGGAGGCACAGTGGGCGGACATGGCCGCCGCGGCCCGTTTCCTCCGGCTCTCGCGGGAGCGCTGATCCGCGCGATCATGGCTTGTGGCGGCCCGCACGCAGCCCTATAACCGGCGCGTCGCACCCCGCGTCCGGCGCGGGCGAGAGGGTTTCAAACGCATTCGAGTCAAAAAGGGCTTCGGGTCATGGCCGAGACGAGTATGGCCGGGCAGACGGTGGCGCTCGCCGCCGTGCTGGCCGCGGGGACGTTTCTTCTTTACTTTCTGAAACATGCGCTGGACGCGGTCCGCGGCTGGCACGATTCTCAGCGCCGCGCGGAGCGGCTGGTCTGCGCGCTTTATGCCGAGATCGAGGCCAATGTTCAGGACATGCAGGCGTTTCAGGATGACAGCCAGGGCTGGGAACGCGCCATTCGCGAACCCAACGCGCAGATCTTCAACTGTTTCGGCCGGATCGGGCACGATCTGGTCTATGTCACACACCTGTCCGAGCTTGCCAGTTTGCCGCGCGCAGTGATTTATAAGGTCGTCGCGTTCTACAGCCAGCGCGAGCGCCTGGTTGCCGTGCTCGACCGGCTCGAGACGATCAGCCATGCGGGCATCGAGGCGGACCTGCAGATTGCGGCGGTCAAGCAGGCGCGGCATATCGCTCAGGACGCTGCGACCTTTGGCAAGGAAGTGCTGTACGGGCTGGAGGTTCACGCGCCGATGGATCTGGTCGATTCCGCGCTGCGCAAGCAGCCCGGCGGTTTGAGCGCAAAAACCGCGTAACAAGGACGCCGTCATGCCCGAACCGGAAGTGCTGCTGGCCTTCGCCGCCGTGTGCTTTGCCGCGGCGATCGCGCCGGGCCCGGACATTCTGCTGATCTCCTCGCGGGCAGTCGCGCGCGGACCTCTTGGGGGCGCACTGGCGGCTTTCGGCGTCGTGACGGGCCTGAGCGTGCATATACTGCTCGCGGCCTCGGGGCTGACGGCGCTGTTTGCGTCCTCGATGGCGGCGTTCGAGGTGATCCGCTGGGCGGGCGTCGGCTATCTGCTTTATCTCGCGTGGGGGCTGCTCAGGGCCAGCGGCGACGCGCCTGCATCGGACCAGCCCTCGCTCACGCGGCAATATTCCAGCCTGTTCGTGCAGGGGCTGCTCACCAACCTGCTGAACCCGAAAGCGGTCCTGTTCTTCCTCGCGCTGCTGCCGCAATTCGTCGATCCGGCGCGGGGGCTGGTGCCGATCCAGATTGCTATTCTCGGTCTCGAACTGATGGTGATCGCGCTGACGGTGTTCCTGAGCGTGGCCTATCTGGTCGGGATGCTGGGCCGCGGGCTGGCGCGCTCGCCGCGGCTGATGCGCTGGCAAAGCCGCATCTTCGGCGGAGCGCTGGCGGGCACGGCCATCTGGCTGGCGCTGGCCGAGCGGCGCTAGCGCGCCATGAGTCAGGCGAGCCTCACCGAAGTCGCGGCGCAGCAACGCCTGGCGATACTGGCGCTGGTCGCGGGCGCGCTCGCCATCGCGTTCGCCCCGATCTTCGTGCGACTCAGCGAGACCGGCCCGGCGGCGACGGCCTTCTGGCGCGTCGCACTGGCAGTCCCGGTGCTGATGGTGCTGGCGCATCGCGCGCGGCCGGGCGTGAAGACCAACGTGCCGGTGCGCTGGCCGGTCATCCTTTGCGGGTTGTTCTTCGCGGTCGATATCGGCGTCTGGCACTACTCGATCGAGTACACCACGGTCGCGAACGCCGCGCTCTTGGCCAATCTCGCGCCCGTGTTCGTCGCGCTGGCGGCGTGGACGCTGTTCGGCGAGCGGATCACGCGGCTGTTCACCCTCGGCATGGCGCTGGCAATCCTCGGCGCGGCGCTGCTCACCGGCGCGAGCTTCAGCCTCGATCCGCAGCAGGTCTACGGCGACATGTTCGGCGTGCTGACGGCCGTGTTCTACGGCGCTTATCAGCTCAGCGTCGCGCGGCTGCGCAGGATGCACAGCGCGTTCAGCATCATGGCGTGGAGTTCGCTGTTCAGCGCCTTCGGGCTGCTTCTTGGCGCGGCTGTGCTTGGCGAGGAGCTGTTGCCGCAAACCGCGACGGGCTGGTTCGTGCTGTTCGCCATCGCGCTTATCAGCCAGGTCGGCGGCCAGACGCTCATCACCTACGCCTTCGCGCATCTGCCCGTGTCGTTCTCCTCCGTCAGCCTGCTGATCCACCCGATCATGTCCGCCGTGCTGGCTTGGCTGCTGCTGGGCGAGGTGCTGACCTGGACGCATCTCATCGGCGCTGTGGTCATTTTGGCCGGCATCTATCTCGCCCGGCGGGCGAGCCGCGCATGAGATGGGCGGTCTTTTGGCCGCGCGCGCGGCGTGCTAAGGACAACGGGCAGCGATAATGACAAGCGCGAGGAAGCGATGAAGGAAGTCCTGGCGGAGATGGAGCGGCGGCGCGAGGAGTCGCGCCTTGGCGGCGGGCAGAAGCGGATCGACGCGCAGCACGCGCGCGGCAAGCTGACGGCGCGCGAGCGGATCGCCCTGTTGCTGGACGAAGGGTCGTTCGAGGAATACGACCGCTATGTCGAGCACCGCTGCACCGATTTCGGCATGAATGAGCAGAAGTTTCCCGGCGACGGCGTCGTGACTGGCTGGGGCACGATCAACGGACGCCTGATCTATGTCTTCGCCAAGGACTTCACGGTGTTCGGCGGCTCGCTGTCGGAAGCCCATGCGGAAAAGATCACCAAGGTGCAGGACATGGCCGTGCGCGCCCGCGCGCCCATCATCGGGCTGTTCGATGCGGGCGGCGCGCGCATTCAGGAGGGAGTGGCCGCGCTCGGCGGCTATGGCGAAGTGTTCATGCGCAACGTAACGGCCTCCGGCGTCGTCCCGCAGATCTCGGTCATCATGGGGCCGTGCGCGGG
The DNA here is from genome assembly GCA_964540795.1 of uncultured Hyphomicrobiaceae bacterium. Taxonomy (GTDB): domain Bacteria; phylum Pseudomonadota; class Alphaproteobacteria; order Rhizobiales; family Rhodomicrobiaceae; genus Dichotomicrobium. Next base: position 347,233 of record CAZINX010000001.1, read on the forward strand.
CGGCGACGTCTATTCGCCAGCGATGACCGATTTCATCTTCATGGTGCGCGACACCTCCTACATGTTTGTCACCGGACCGGACGTGGTGCGCACCGTCACAAATGAGGACGTAACCTCCGAGGAACTGGGCGGCGCATCCATCCACACAACGAAATCCTCCATAGCCGACCGCGCCTATGATAACGACGTCCAGTGCCTCCTGCAGATGCGCCGGCTCATGGATTTCCTGCCTTCAAACAACGAAGCCGGGGTGCCCAAGCTGCCGACGCGCGATCCAGCCGAGCGCGTGGAGCATTCGCTTGACACGCTGATCCCTGATGATCCGCACAAGCCCTATGACATGAAGGAGCTGATCCTGAAAGTCGCGGACGAGGGCGACTTCTTCGAGGTCCAGGAAGCCTTCGCGCGCAACATCATCACCGGCTTCGGGCGCATCGAGGGGCACACGGTCGGGTTCATCGCCAATCAGCCGCTGGTGCTCGCCGGCGTGCTCGATAGCGACGCCAGCCGCAAGGCCGCGCGGTTCGTGCGTTTCTGCGACTGTTTCAATATCCCGATCGTCACCTTCGTCGATGTCCCCGGCTTCCTGCCCGGCACCGCGCAGGAATATGGCGGGCTGATCAAGCACGGGGCGAAGCTGCTGTTCGCCTTTGCCCAGGCTACCGTGCCCAAGGTGACGGTCATCACCCGCAAGGCTTATGGCGGCGCTTACGTGGTCATGTCTGCCAAGCATATCGGCGCGGACGTGAACTATGCCTGGCCGAGCGCGGAAATCGCGGTGATGGGTCCGAAGGGCGCGGCGGAAATCCTATACCGCAGCGAGCTGGACGACCCCGACAAGATCGCCGCGCGGATCAAGCAGTACGAGGAGCGCTTCGCCAACCCGTTCGTCGCGGCCGAGCGCGGCTTCATTGACGAGGTGATCCTGCCGCACAACACGCGGGTGCGCATCGCGCGCGCGCTTAACATGCTGCGCAACAAGCACCTGGAGCGGCCGCCTAAGAAGCACGACAACCTGCCGCTTTAGCCTCAGCCGACCACCTATAGTTTAGCGTTAGTCGCAATCTTCTCTGAGCAAGACAATCGCATCCGGCTGGACTGGCCCAATCTTCCGGCGGTGCGCATCTATAGCCGCCTAAAGGCGGTTGCGGTCCTCGCGGATCAGCGCTGTCGCGTCGAGCGGCACGTCGCCTCCGGTTCGAGCGCGGATACGGTCTCTGATCTCCGCGGCGCGTGCGGTGGCGACGTCGCGGCTCGGGCGCGCCGCATCGCTGAGGATGGCTCGCACGACCTCTTCGAGGGATTGATTAGTCTCCCGCGCGCGGGCTTCGAGCCGCGCCACCACGCTGTCGTCCAGATCACGAATAAGGATGTCCGCCATGATGTCCTCCTGATGAAAACTTACGCTTTCAGGCGTATAGGCGCAATTCGCGGTTGAATAGCGCTGCCGGCGATGGTTTGAAGCAAGCGAGCAAAGCAAGGGGCCGAGGCATGAGCGAGCCGATCAAGCCGAATACGCGGGTTGAGACACGGGGTGTGGCGTTCGCGAATGATGCGCCGTTCAGCCTGATCGCTGGGCCGTGCGCGCTGGAAAGCCGGGTGCACGCGCTGGAGATGGCTAGCACGCTGAAGGAGATCGCCGGGCGGCTGGGCGTCGGGCTGGTATTCAAGACCTCGTATGACAAGGCGAACCGCACAAGCCTGTCGAGCGCGCGCGGGATAGGGCTTGAGGACGCGCTGCCGATCTTCGCGGAAATCCGCGAGAGCCTTCACCTGCCGGTGCTCACCGATGTCCACGCGCCGGAGCAATGCGCACGCGCGGCGGAAGCCGTGGACATCCTGCAGATCCCGGCGTTTCTTTGCCGCCAGACCGATCTGCTCATTGCGGCGGCGCAGACCGGGCGCGTCGTGAACATCAAGAAGGGCCAGTTTCTCGCGCCGTGGGATATGCAGCATGTCGCGGGGAAGGTGCTCGGGGCGGGCAACGCCAACATCATGCTGACTGAGCGCGGCGTGAGCTTCGGCTACAACACGCTGGTCAGCGACATGCGCGCGCTGCCGATCATGGCTAAGACCGGCTGCCCGGTGATCTTCGATGCGACTCATTCGGTGCAGCAGCCGGGCGGGCAGGGCGGCACGAGCGGCGGGCAGCGCGAGTTCGTGCCGGTGCTGGCGCGCGCGGCGGTCGCGGTCGGCGTGGCCGGGCTGTTCATCGAGACGCATGACGACCCGGACAATGCGCCGTCAGACGGGCCGAACATGGTGCCGCTCGATCAGTTCGAGGGCCTGATCGCGGAACTGATGGAGATAGACCGCGTCGTGAAAGCGCGCGCGGAATGACGCCAGGACAGCCGGAGCGGGTCATCCCGGGTGCGGCGCAGCACGAAGTGGTGCGCTGCCAACCCGGGATCGGTGTTGCGAAAGGCCAATATGATCCCGTGTCTGCGACGCGGCACATTGCGCCGCATCGCGGTCCCCCCGGCCCGCGAGCCGGGGCGCGGGATGACGGTGGAGGTTGCCTTAACCGCGGCCGCGATAGGGCGCCACGCCCTGATCGGGTATCCAAACGCCCTCGGGCGGTTCGCCGGTCTGCCAGAACACGTCGATCGGGATGCCGCCGCGCGGGTACCAGTAGCCGCCGATGCGCAGCCATTTGGGCGCAAGCAGCTCCACCAGCCGCTTGGCGACCGCCACGGTGCAGTCCTCGTGGAAGGCACCGTGGTTGCGGAACGCGCTCAGGTAGAGCTTCAGCGATTTGGACTCCACGATCCATGCATCGGGCACATAGTCGATCACCAGATGCGCAAAGTCCGGCTGGCCCGTGACCGGGCAGATCGAGGTGAATTCCGGCGCGGCGAAGCGCGCGAGGTAATCGACATCCGGGTGCGGGTTCGCCACGCGCTCAAGCCGCGCCTCCTCGGGAGAAGCCGGGATCGCCGCCGCCTTGCCGAGCTGGGTCAGATCATCGCTCAAGCCGGCCTCCGCTTACCGGTGTAGATGCATCCCTCCTGACAGGTCGGGCGCGACAGCGCCACCTCCGCCAGGCCGGGCACACGCGGCTCCAACTGCTCCCAGATCCAGCGCGCAACCATCTCAAGCGTCGGCGCGCGCAGGCCCGGCACATCGTTGAGCATCTGGTGATCCAGCGTTTCGCGCACATCCGCGATCGCCGCCGTCAGCTCATCGAAATGATAGATCAGCCCGGTTTCGGGGTCCGGCTCGCCGTCGATGCTCACGCGCACATGGAACGAATGCCCGTGCACCCGCGCGTTGCGGTGGCCCGCCGGCGCGGACGGCAGGTAATGCGCCGCCTCGAATGTGAACTCCTTGTAGATGCGTGTCATGTTATTGCTCGGCTCGGGCGCGTCTGCTCATGTTCGCGCCCGCGATTAATACGTTTTCGCCTGTTTAGCCGATTGCGCCCGGCTCAGGCCAGCCCGATGAACTTGTGAGTCTGCAGCGACAGGCGCCAGCGCGGGTGTTCGAGGCAATAGCGCGCAGCCGCCGCCGTGTTCGCCTCGCGCTCAGGGCCGTCCATCGGCTGCAGGAAGAAGTGCTGGAAGTCCAGCGCCTCAAACGCTTCGGGGAGCGCGCCTTCCTGCGGATAGACCAGCTTCAACTCCTGCCCGCTGCGCTGCACGAGCGGCGCGCCCGCCTTGGGGCTGACGCAAATCCAGTCGATGCCCGGCGGAGCCGGCAGCGTGCCGTTTGTCTCGATGGCGATCTCGAATCCGGCCGCGTGCAGCGCGTCGATCGCTGCGGCGTCAAGCTGCAACAGCGGCTCGCCCCCGGTGCACACGACGAGTGGCCGACCGCCGCCCGGCCAGTGCGCTGCCACAGCCTCCGCCAGCCCATCCGCATCCGCGAACTTGCCGCCGCCCGGCCCGTCAGTGCCGACGAAATCGGTATCGCAGAACTGGCAGATCGCCTTCGCGCGGTCTTCCTCGCGCCCGGTCCACAGGTTGCACCCCGCAAAGCGCAGGAACACCGCCGCGCGGCCAGTCTGCGCGCCTTCGCCCTGCAGCGTGTAATACATTTCCTTGACCGAATACATCGTTAGCCGATCAAGACCGTCGCGCCGCGCCATTCGCGCCAGCCGTTTGCCCGCAGTTCGCAGGCCGGGCACTGCCCGCAGCCATAGCCCCAGTCGTGCCGATGCGTGCGATCGCCCAAATAGCAAGTGTGGGTGTGCTCGGCGATGAGTTCAACGAGCGCGTCGCCGCCCAGGTCCTGCGCCAGCGCCCAGGTCCCGGCCTTGGTCGTCCACATCAGCGGCGTGTGGATGGCGACCGGACGATCCATCCCGAGCGTGAGGCTGCGCGCGAGGCTTTTGAGCGTCTCGTTACGGCAGTCGGGATAGCCGGAATAATCCGTCTCGCACATGCCGCCGACCAGATCTGCAATGCCGCGTCGGTAGCCCAGCGCGGCCGCGTAGGTGCAAAACAGGATGTTGCGCCCCGGAACGAAGGTGCTGGGCAGCCCGGCATCCGTCATGGTGATCTCTGCATCGCGGGTCAGGGCGGTGTCGCTGATCTGCGCCAGCGTGGGCAGCGCCAGCATGTGATCCTCGCCCAGCCGCGCGGTCCATTCGGGGAACGCCTTGGCGATCTCCGCGCGCACAACCGCCCGCGCCTCAAGCTCGGCGCTGTGGCGCTGGCCGTAGTCGAAGCCGATCGTCTCGACGCGCGCGAACCGCTCGAGCGCCCAGGCCAAGCATACGGTCGAATCCTGCCCGCCGGAGAAAAGAACCAGCGCCCGGTCGCCCTGCCTCGATGAATTGTTCATGCTACCGTGCCGCGCAACACGCGGCCTCTTTCGTTTGCGGCCCGAATTGGCTAAGACCCTCTTCACCGCAGTATATGGATCGGGCGCGCGCCTGTGCAAACGCCGCGACCGCCGGAGAAAGGGCAAGCGATGACCGCGATCGTTGACATTGTCGGCCGGGAAATCGTCGACAGCCGCGGCAACCCGACCGTGGAGGTTGACGTCATCCTCGAAGACGGCGCGCTGGGCCGCGCAGGCGTCCCCTCGGGCGCGTCGACCGGCGTGCATGAGGCGCATGAACGGCGTGATGGCGGGGATCGCTACGCCGGCAAGGGCGTGCGCGACGCGGTGAGCGCGGTGAATCAGGAGATTCTTGACCGGCTGCAAGGGCTGGATGCCGAAGATCAGCGGCGTATCGATAACCTGCTGATCGAGCTGGACGGCACGCCCAACAAGGGCCGGCTCGGCGCGAACGCGATCCTCGGCGTATCGCTCGCGGTTGCGAAAGCCGCGGCGGAGAGCGCCGGGCTGCCGGTCTACCGCTATATCGGCGGGCTGCCCGCGCGCGTGCTTCCCGTGCCGATGATGAACATCATCAATGGCGGCGCACATGCCGACAATCCGATCGACATCCAGGAATTCATGATCATGCCGGTCGGCGCGCCGAGCTTGCGCGAGGCGGTGCGCTGGGGCGCGGAGACGTTCCACGCGCTCAAAAAGCTGCTGCGCGATGCCGGGCACAGCACCAATGTCGGCGACGAGGGCGGCTTCGCCCCGGCGCTGAAGTCGGCGGACGAGGCGCTCGGCTTCATCATGCGCGCGATAGAGGCGGCGGGCTACAAGCCGGGAGAGCAGATCGCGCTGGCGCTCGATTCAGCGGCGAGCGAATTCTACAAGGATGGGCGCTATGAGTTGGCGGGCGAGGGCAAGAGCCTCGATGCCGCCGGGCTGGCCGCTTATTATGCCGATCTGACCGCACGCTACCCCGTCGTCTCCATCGAGGATGGCATGGCCGAGGACGACTGGGACGGCTGGGCGGCGCTCACGGCTGCGATCGGCAAGTCATGCCAGCTTGTCGGCGACGACCTGTTTGTCACCAACCCCACGCGGCTGAAACAGGGCATCGACAAGGGCATCGGCAACGCCATCCTGATCAAGGTCAACCAGATCGGCACCCTGAGCGAGACGCTGGACGCCATCGACATGGCGCAGCGCGCGGGCTACGGCGTCGTGGTTTCGCACCGTTCGGGCGAGACCGAGGATGCGACCATCGCGGATCTGTCCGTCGCGGCCAACGCCGGGCAGATCAAGACCGGCTCGCTGTCGCGGTCCGACCGCACGGCGAAGTACAACCAGCTCATGCGCATCGAGGACGAGTTGGGCGATCTGGCGCTTTATGCCGGGCGCGGGGCGCTGGCGGTGTCGCGGGGGTAATTCACTTTTCCTTTAGCCTGCCGGGGCTAGCAGGGTGATCTGCACGCAATCCGTCCGGGAGGCTTTTCATGCGCGACGTGCTCAGCCGGGCCGCCGATCTGTTCAGCCGGGGGCGCAGCCTCGCCATTTTCCTGATGCTGTGCGCGCTGATCGCATCCTTGGCGCATCAGGCGGTCAAGGGCGATCACGGGCTGGAGCGGCGCGCGCAGATCAAAGAGCGCATTGCCGGGATGGAGGCTGAACGCGAACGCCTCGCGGCGAAACGCGCGCGGCTGGAGCGGGACGTCGCGCTGATGCGCGCGGCGGCGCACCAGCCGACCGATCTGGCGGACGAGCAGGTGCGGGCGCTGCTGAACCTGGCCCGGCCGGGCGACATCATCATTCTCGACGCGCCGCCTTCGGGCGACTGAGTCGACGGCGCTTCTTCTGAGCGGTTCTGTTTTCACCGCCGCTGTCACGGATTTTTGCGTGTGCGTCCGGTGAACGCTTATGCCGGAATCGGTTGTGATCGCCGCGTTAATGACGCTAAACTCCGGTAACGCACGAGCAATCACCGCCTGGAGGATTTCATGGCGAGCGAGACGTCGAGCGCGGCAGCGGCCACAGCCGAAGCGGCCAGGCACAGCGGCAATGGGCGCGACACCACTGCGTTCACGCGCGAACAGGAGTTGCAAGCCTATCGCGACATGCTGCTGATCCGCCGGTTTGAGGAAAAGGCCGGCCAGCTTTACGGCATGGGCTATATCGGCGGTTTCTGCCACCTCTACATCGGACAGGAAGCAGTCGTCACCGGGATGCAGATGGTCGCGAAGGACGGCGATCAGGTCATCACCGCCTATCGCGATCACGGCCACATGCTCGCCACGGGCATGGACCCCAAGGGCGTCATGGCTGAGCTGACCGGGCGCGAAGCCGGTTACTCCAAGGGCAAGGGCGGCTCGATGCACATGTTCTCCGTGGACAAAAAGTTCTACGGCGGACACGGCATTGTCGGGGCCAGCGTGCCGCTCGGCACCGGGCTTGCCTTCGCCAACCGGTACCGCGAGAACGACAACGTCTGCTACACCTATTTCGGCGACGGCGCGGCCAATCAGGGCCAGGTTTACGAGTCCTTCAACATGGCCAAGCTGTGGTCCCTGCCGGTGATCTACATCATCGAGAACAACAAATACGCGATGGGCACCAGCGTCGAGCGTTCCCACTCCATCACCGATCTTTCTCAGCTTGGGCGCAGCTTCGGCATCCCCGGCGAGCAGGTCGACGGCATGGATGTCCGCGCGGTCCACGCCGCCGGCAAGCGCGCGACGGAGCATGTGCGCGGCGGCCACGGCCCGATCATCCTGGAGATGGTGACCTACCGTTATCGCGGCCATTCGATGTCCGACCCGGCGAAATACCGCTCGCGCGACGAGGTGCAGAAAATCCGCGCCGAGCAAGACCCCATCGAACAGGTCCGTCAGCGCGTGGTGAGCAGCGGCGAGGCCGGCGAGGACGAACTCAAGCAGATCGACAAGGAAATCCGCGCGATCGTCAATGAGGCGGCGGAATTCGCGCAGCAGGCGCCGGAGCCGGATCCGTCGGAGCTGTGGACGGATGTCACGCTGCCGTCGAACGCCTGAACCGCGCCAGAAAGCGTCTCCGCGCGAAGTGACACGAGGACAGGGAAACGCCGATGCCGACTGAAGTGCTGATGCCCGCATTGTCGCCCACAATGGAGGAAGGCAAGCTGGCCAAATGGCTGGTCAAGGAGGGCGATGACGTGACCTCGGGCGATGTCATCGCCGAGATCGAAACCGACAAGGCCACCATGGAGGTCGAAGCGGTGGACGAGGGGCGGCTCGGCAGGATTCTCGTGCCCGAAGGCACCGAAGGCGTAAAGGTCAACACGCCCATCGCGGTGATCCTCGGCAACGGCGAGGACGCGTCGCAGATAAGCGAAAAGCCTCAGCCGCAGGCGAAAGCGCCCGCCGCAGAAGGCGAAGCGCCCAAGGCCGAGGCCGAGACGCCGTCCGCAGCGCCGGAAGCCGCCGCTGCGGCCGCCGCCGAGCCGGAGGCGCCCGAAGGCACGCAGATGGTCACGACGACGGTGCGCGAGGCGCTGCGCGACGCGATGGCCGAGGAGTTGCGCCGCGACCCGGATGTGTTCGTGATGGGCGAGGAGGTCGCGGAGTACGAAGGCGCGTACAAGGTCACTCAGGGGCTGCTGGCCGAATTTGGAGCCAAGCGCGTGGTCGATACGCCGATCACAGAGCATGGCTTCGCCGGCGTGGGCGTCGGCGCGGCTTTGGCAGGGCTCAAGCCTGTCGTGGAATTCATGACCTGGAACTTCGCGATGCAGGCGATCGACCACATCATCAACTCGGCGGGCAAGACGCTCTACATGTCCGGCGGCCAGATGAAGTGCCCGATCGTGTTCCGCGGGCCGAACGGCGCGGCCTCGCGTGTGGGCGCGCAGCACAGCCAGTGCTACTCGGCATGGTACGCCCATGTGCCGGGGCTGAAGGTCATCGCGCCATATTCCGCCGCCGACGCCAAGGGGCTGCTGAAGGCCGCGATCCGCGACCCCAACCCGGTGGTGTTTCTGGAAAACGAGATGATCTACGGCCACAGCTTCGAGGTGCCTCAGGTCGAGGACTGGGTCGTGCCCATCGGCAAGGCGAAGGTCGTGCGCGCCGGCGATGCGGTGACCATCGTGTCGTTCTCGCGCGGAATGGTGTATGCGCTGGAGGCGGCGGACAAGTTGGCGGAAGACGGCTACGAGGCGGAGGTCATCGACCTGCGCACGCTGCGCCCGCTCGACATGGCCACTGTGATCGAATCAGTCAAAAAGACCAACCGCCTGGTCGTGGTGCAGGAAGCCTGGCCAATCGCGTCGATTGCGTCTGAGGTCTGCTCACAGGTGGTCCAGCAAGCCTTTGATCATTTGGATGCGCCGCCCACGCCTGTCACCGGTGCAGATGTGCCGATGCCCTACGCCGCCAACCTGGAGAAGCTCGCACTGCCAAGCACGGAGCAGGTCGTGACCGCGGCGAAATCGGTCATGTATGTTGATTAGAGCCGCGCTGGCGCGCGGGCGGGGGGTGTATGCCAGAGGCCAGTCTGATCGATATCACACAATTGCGGATCATGGCCGCTGACACCGTGCTGTCCGTGGTGTCCATCGTGTTCGGGATCATTTCGGCCTATATCACCGGCCTGTTCTTCTTCCTGAATCGCGCGCCTTTACTGCTGCGCTCGCTCGCTTTTGCGCTGCTCAGCACCGCCATATTTTTCGTCGGCGCGATTGCGCTGGCGGTCAGCCCAGTGGCTGGTGGTCTGGTTGGCCCGGGCCGCGCCATTGACCAGTCAACCGCTGCAACGATATCCGCCATACAGCAGGGGGACTTCGCCCCGGTTTTTTGGTTGATGGATATCCCAGTCGGCTACCTCGCCGGGCTGATCATCGGCCTCGCACTGTTCGCGGCGGTTTATCTCGCACTGCTCTACATGACATTTTTCTACCGCTGGCCGAGAACCGATGCGCCAGCATAAGCCGACGGCCCGGAGACCGCGCATGGAGATGACATTCGGCGAACTCGCGCAGGGGCGCATCGACGCGGTGAGCTTCATCCTCAGCTTGTTCTCGATGTTCTTCACGATTTGCTCCGCGTATATCGCCGCGCTGTATTTCTTTCTCGGCGTCGCGCCGTTCGCGCTGCGCCTGCTGGCCTTCTTTGTGTTGACGGTCAGTTTCCTGTTTCTCGGCGGCATGGCGTTTACGGTCAGCGATCTGGTCGAGGTGGTGATCTCGAATTGGGAGCAGGCCGACATCCCGTACAATAGCCAGCAGACCGTGCGGGAATGGCTGACGCAACTGGGTGGGAGCTTCCAATTATACTATGTCGGCGCATTGCTCGGCTGGGGCTGTGCCTTTATCGTCTACCTTGCGCTTGCCTATCTGACTTTCGGCTACCGCTGGCGACCCGCCGCGGCCTCATGACCAACCGATAAATCCGAACGGATACAGCCATGCCCATACCGATCCTGATGCCCGCGCTTTCGCCCACCATGGAAGAGGGCAAGCTCGCGAAATGGCTGGTCAAGGAAGGTGACAGCGTCGCGCCCGGCGATGTCGTGGCCGAGATCGAGACGGACAAGGCGACCATGGAGGTCGAGGCGGTCGAGGAAGGCACGCTCGGCAAGATCCTCGTGAACGAGGGGACCGAGGGAGTCGCCGTTAACAAGCCCATCGCCGTGCTCCTGGGCGAGGGCGAGGACGAATCAGCGCTGAAGGGCTTCGATGCCGAAGCGGCGCAACCTGCGGCTGAAAGTCAGGAGAGCGCCGCGCCGGAAGCGGAGGCGGGGGCGGAAGCGAGCCAGCCGGCGCCGGGTTACGGTCGCGGAGCGCAACCCGCGCACACAGCAGCCCCCGCGCCCAATGGACAGGCCGGCCGGGTGCGCGCCTCGCCGCTGGCGCGGCGTCTGGCGCAAGAAGCAGGGCTGGAGCTTGCCCAGCTGCAAGGCTCGGGGCCGCATGGCCGGATCGTCAAGCGCGATGTGGAGCGCGCCGCCAAGGAGACCCCTGCAACAGCCCCGACGCCCGCCGCCGCGCCCGCTGCCCCTGGCGTCCCGGCGGCCGTGCCCAGGGCGATGTCGGACGAGCAGATCATGGCGATGTTCGAGCCGGACGGCTATGAACTCGTCCCGCATGACAACATGCGCAAGACCATCGCCGAGCGGCTGACGGTCGCCAAGAGCACGATCCCGCATTTCTATCTGTCGATCGACTGCGAGCTGGACGCGCTGATGGCCGCCCGCCAGCGTCTGAACGCCCGCGCGCCGAAGGAAGGCGAGGGGGCCTACAAGCTCTCCGTCAACGACTTCATCATCAAGGCGATGGGCCTGGCGCTGCGCGACGTGCCCACGGCGAACGCGGTGTGGACAGACAGCGGCATCCTGATCTCGAAGCATACGGACGTGGCCGTCGCCGTCGCGGTCGAAGGCGGGCTGTTCACGCCGGTGCTGCGAGATGTGGGGGAGAAGAGCCTCGTGCAGCTTTCCGCCGAGATGAAGGACCTGGCGGCGCGTGCGCGTAAGAAACGCCTCGCGCCCCATGAGTATCAAGGCGGCACGACATCGATCTCGAATTTGGGCATGTACGGCATCCGCCGCTTCGACGCGGTCATCAACCCGCCGCACGGGACAATCCTGTCGATCGGTCAGGGCGAGCGCCGGCCGGTCGTCAAGGGCAACGAAATCCAGATTGCCACGGTGATGGCCTGCACGTTGTCCTGTGATCACCGCGTGGTGGACGGCGCGCTCGGCGCGCAACTGCTCAGCGCGTTCAAGGGCTATATCGAGGAGCCGGTGACGATGCTGGCCTGACACGGGCTACCGACCAATAGAGGGCATTCATGGCCGACACATCCTTCGATCTTGTCGTCATCGGGGCCGGGCCGGGCGGCTATGTCGCCGCGATCCGAGCCGCGCAACTCGGCATGAAAACCGCCGTCATCGAGCGCGAGCATCTCGGCGGCATCTGCCTCAACTGGGGCTGCATCCCGACCAAGGCGCTCTTGCGCACGGCTGAAGTCTATCACCTGATGCAGCACGCCGATCAGTTCGGCCTGACCGCCAAGGATGTGGGCTACGACACTGAAAAGGTCGTCAAGCGCTCGCGCAAGATCGCGGGCAAGCTGGCGGGCGGCGTCGGCTATCTGCTGAAGAAGAACAAGGTGACGGTCATCGACGGCGAGGCGACGCTGAAAGGCGGCGGCAAGATCGCGGTGGCGGCGAAGAATGGCGGCCCCAGCGAGGTCACGGCGAACCACATCGTTCTCGCCACCGGCGCGCGGGCGCGCACGCTGCCGGATATGGAGCCGGACGGCAAGCTGATCTGGACCTACAAGGACGCGATGGTGCCGGACATCATGCCCAAATCGGTGCTGGTGATCGGCTCGGGCGCGATCGGCATCGAGTTCGCCAGCTTCTACCACACGATGGGCGCGGACACGACGGTCGTGGAGATCATGGACCGCATCGTGCCGGCCGAGGACGAGGAAATCTCCGCGCTCGCCCGCAAGACTTTCGAGAAGCAGGGCATGACGATCCACACCGGGGCCAAGGTCGAAAAGCTCGATCCGGGTAAGAACAAGGTCAAGGCGACCATCCAGACCGCCGATGGCAAGAGCGAGGGGCAGAGCTTCGAGCGCGTGATCCTCGCCATCGGCATCACCGGCAATGTCGAGGGGATCGGGCTGGAAGACCTCGGCGTGAAGGTCGAAAAGGGCCACATCGTCGTCGACGAGTGGAGCTACACGGGCGTCGAAAACATCTACGCCATTGGCGACGTGACCGGCCCGCCCTGGCTCGCGCACAAGGCGAGCCATGAAGGCGTGATCTGCGTGGAAAAGATCGCCGGCGTGAACGACGTCCACCCGCTTGAGACCGAAAACATTCCCGGCTGCACATATTGCAACCCGCAGATCGCCTCGGTTGGCCTCACCGAAGCGCAGGCCAAGGCGGCCGGGCACGAGGTCAAGGTCGGCCGCTTCCCGTTTCAGGGCAATGGAAAAGCCTTGGCGCTCGGTGAGGACCAGGGCCTCATCAAGACCGTCTTCGACGCGAACACCGGCGAACTGCTCGGCGCGCACATGATCGGCGCGGAGGTAACCGAGCTGATCCAGGGCTATGGCATCGCCAAGACGCTGGAGACCACCGAGGCCGAACTCATGCACACCGTGTTCCCGCATCCGACGCTGTCGGAGATGATGCACGAGTCCGTGCTCGACGCTTACGACCGGGTCATTCACATTTGATTGCGCGCGCTTGGCGGTCTACAACCGCAGGGGTCCGTTTCCGGGGACGTCGGACGCGAGATGACCTGCGCCGTGATGGAGCCTTGATGCTGCGTGCATTCACCGCCCTGCTGCTGGCCCTTGCCGTCCTTGCGCCTTGCGCGCAGGCGCAGGACGACATCTGGCGCGCGGGCGCGTCCGTGACGGTGAACGCGAAGGGCGAAACGGATGTCTGGGCCGCGGGCGCGTCGGTCACGGTGCGCGGTGAGGCGGCGCAGGACATCTGGGCGGCCGGGGCGATCGTGGACATCGACGCGCGGGCGGGCGCGGACATCTGGGCCGCGGGCAGCCGGGTGACCATCGCCGGGCGCGTGGGCGAGGCGCTGAACGCCACCGGCGCGGAGGTGGACATCGCCGCACGGGTCGCCGGCGGCTCGCGCATCGGCGGGGCGCGGGTGACATTCGCGCCGGAGGCCGTGCTGAACGGCCCGGTGCGCAGCGCGGCCGCGCTCATCGATTTCCGCGCGCGCAGCGGCGCCCACGTGAGCCTGTCAGGCGCGGAAGTCGCGTTCAACGGCCAGACCACGGGCGACGTCATCATCCGCGCTCAGACCGTGCGCATCGGCGAGCAGGCCGAGATCGGCGGCAATCTGGAGATTTATTCCGATGCGCGGCCCGACATCGCCCGGCAGGCGCGCATCGGGGGCCGACTGGTCACGCTCGGACTGGAGGATGCCGACTGGCCAGAGAGCGACGGCTTCCCCGCGATCCTGGCGGCCGTCATCGCGCCGGTCATCTTCGCCATCAGCGCGTTCATTCTCGGGCTGATCGCGATCTGGCTGGCGCGCGGCGCGGTGGAGCAGACCATCGACACCTTCATGGAGCGGCCGGGCGGCAGCCTTCTGCGCGGCATTCTCACATTGCTGGCGCTGTTCATCGGCGCGGGCGTGCTGGTGGCGCTGTTCATCGGCTTGCCGCTGGGGGTCGCAGCGCTGTTCACCGCGCCCGTTCTCATCATCGCCGGCTTGGCGAGCGCCGGAATGAGCGTGGGCGAGTGGATCGCCAACCGGGCGGGCGAGCCAACCAGCGCGGGCGGGCGCGTCGGCCTGATGGCGCTGGGCGTCCTGGTTCTCGCGCTGGTCGGGCTGATCCCCGTTCTCGGCGCGGTTCTGGTGTTGCTGGCCGTCCTGATGGGCCTGGGCGCGGCCGTCATCACGGTGCTTTCGCGGCTGCGGCCCGAAGCGCCGCCCACTGGGTACTGAGCCGCGCGGCGGCCCGCCGCATCCCTTTACCGCTTGAAGCCGGACGCCTATTTCTGGAACAATATCTCACCGGGGGCGCTTCCAAACGGGCAACAAGGATCACATGGTCACCATTCTCGACACACGCGAGCAGTCAGCCGCCAAGGAGCGCGCGGCGCTGCGCCACCCGGAAAAGCGCAACCGGCCCGATACGCCGCTCAAGCGCAAGCCGGAATGGATTCGCGTCAAGGCGCCGGTCTCCGAAGGCTATCACGAAACCCGCAAGATCATGCGCGGGCTGAAACTCGCCACGGTCTGCGAGGAAGCCGGCTGTCCGAACATTGGCGAGTGCTGGGAGAAAAAGCACGCCACCATGATGATCATGGGCGAGGTCTGCACCCGCGCCTGCGCCTTCTGCAACGTCACGACCGGCCGGCCCGCGCCGCTCGACCCGGATGAGCCGGCGCATGTCGCCGAGGCGGTTGCCGCGCTCGGTCTGAACCACGTGGTCATCACCTCGGTGGACCGCGACGATCTTGACGATGGCGGGGCAGGGCACTTCGCCGCCGTGATCCGCCGCATCCGCGCCTCCGCGCCGGGCACGACGATCGAGGTGCTTACGCCGGACTTCCTGCGCAAGGACGGCGCGCTGGAACAGGTGATCGAGGCGCAGCCAGACGTCTTCAACCACAATCTGGAGACGGTTCCCTCGCTCTATCTCGAAATCCGGCCCGGCTCGCGCTATTTCCACTCGCTGCGGCTGCTGCAGCGCGCGAAGGAATTGGACCCGGAGATGTTCACCAAGTCCGGCCTGATGGTCGGGCTGGGCGAAAAGCGCAACGAGCTTTTGCAGGTCATGGATGATCTGCGCAGCGCCGATGTCGATTTCCTGACCGTCGGCCAGTATCTCCAGCCGACGCGCAAGCACGCGGCGGTCGACCGCTTCGTTCCGCCGGATGAGTTCGCCGCGCTGGAGCGCACGGCCTACGCCAAGGGCTTTCTGATGGTCTCGGCCAGCCCGCTGACCCGCTCATCCTACCATGCCGGCGAGGATTTCGAGCGTCTGCGCGCGGCGCGTCAGGCCGCCAACGCCGGAGCGCAGCCGGCATGACGCATTTCCGCACGACTCGCCGTGTCGCGCATTCCGCGGACAACATGTTCGCGCTCGTGGCCGATGTGGAGCGGTACCCCGCGTTCGTTCCGCTATGCGAGCGGCTGATCCTTAAGGAGCGTGAGCCGCACCCGGAAGGCGCAACGCTGGTCGCCGAAATGACGGTCGCCTACCGCTTCTTGCGCGAGTCCTTCGTCACGCGGGTGCAGTTGCGCCCGGAACAGCGTTACATTCTGGCCGAGTACGTCGACGGGCCGTTCCGGTATCTGGAAAACCGCTGGACCTTCACGCCGCTCGGCGAGCATAGCTGCGAGATCGGCTTCGACCTCGCCTACGAGTTCCGCTCGCGCGCGCTCCAGATGCTGATGGGGCAGGTGTTCGACCGCGCGTTCCGCAAATTCGTCACGGCTTTCGAGGCGCGCGCCGACCAGATTTACGGCAAGGCCGACCGGCACGTGCGAACCGAGAACGTCTAGGCCGCGTTTCGATTAGTTAGAGCGGCGTCATGCCCGTGCTTGACACGGGCATCCATGAGACATCCCTCAGTGGGTTGCCGGGTCGAGCCCGGCAACGACGAAGGGCAGCAATTGGGGGCGGTGGGTCACGCTGGGGATCGTTGCGCGAGCTGCATGAGCAAATCGAGGGCTTCCGCGACGGTGCGCTCGCGCACGACGTTGCGACCGACATCTCCGAATTCGCAGCGCTCCACCGAAATCTCCGGTCCAACGGCGGTTTTGCGCCCGAAGCCAATGAATACCAGCCCGACCGGCTTTTCCGCCGAACCGCCGCCCGGCCCGGCAACGCCCGTGATGCTCACCGCCAGATCGACCGGCGCGCGCGCGAGCACGCCCTCGGCCATTGCCCGCGCCACTGGCTCCGACACGGCGCCATGGGCGGCCAGCAGCTCCGCATCGACGCCGAGCATCTCCATTTTCGCCGCGTTGGCGTAGGTCACGAAGCCGCGCTCAAACACGCTCGACGAGCCGGGCACCGCCGTGATGCAGGCCGCGAGGAGGCCGCCGGTGCAGGATTCCGCCGTGCCGATCATCAGCCCGCGTTCCTTGCACAACTCGATCAGCTTGCGCGCCTGTTCGGTCAGCTGGCCGTCCAGCATGTCGCATCTCCACTTGCCGGCACCGCCACGCTGGCCGTGGCCATCGCTGCGATGCCTTCCCTGCGCCCGGTAAAGCCGAGCTTTTCGCTCGTCGTCGCCTTCACGCTGATCCGCGCAACGGGCAGCGCCAGGATTTCCGCGATCGCCGCGCGCATGGCATCGCGGTGCGGGCCGATCTTCGGCTCCTCGCAGATGAGCGTGACATCCGCATTGATGATGCGCCCGCCGCGGCGCGCGACCTCCTCGGCCGCGTGTTCCAGAAAGATGTGCGAGGCCGCCCCCTGCCACTGCGGATCGGAAGGCGGAAAATGCGCGCCGATATCGCCCGCGCCGACCGCGCCGAGGATCGCGTCGGTGAGCGCGTGCAGGCCCACATCGGCATCCGAATGTCCCGCCAGCCCGCGCTCATGCGAGATCGGCACGCCGCACAGCCAGACGGTATCGCCCGGCCCGAAGGCGTGGACATCGAAGCCGCTGCCCACCCGCGTCTCGGTCGCTTGCGCGATCAGGCTTTCGGCCAAGGCCATGTCCTCCGGACTGGTGATCTTCAGGTTGCGTTCCGACCCCATCGCCAGCGCAACACGAAGTCCCGCCCATTCGGCGATGCTTGCGTCATCGGTAAAGGTCACATCTGTATCCGCAGCCGCATCGTGCGCATTGCGAATTGCCTCATAGGCGAAGCCTTGCGGCGTTTGCGCGCGCCAAAGGCCCGCGCGTTCAACCGTGCCTTCGATCATCTCATTGCGGCCGCGCTTGAGTGTGTCGGACACCGGCACCGCGGCAATGCTGGCGCCGTGCGCGCGCACGCCGTCGATGACGCGCGACACCACCGACGGCGGCGTGAGCGGGCGCGCGGCGTCGTGGATCAGAACGATCTCCGGCGCAGCGTCCGCCAGCGCGCGCAGGCCGTTCAGCACCGAGTTCTGCCGCTCCGCGCCGCCGGGCACCGGCGGCAGCAGCTTGGCCCGGTCGGGCAGGGCGCTTGCAGCCGACTCATACAACTCGCGATGCTCTTCCGCGATCACGGCCAGCACGCCATCCACCTGCCGATGTTCGCAGAACAGCCGCAAGGTGCGCGTCAGCACCATCTGCCCGCCAAGGCGCGCATACTGCTTCGGCGGCGCGCCCGGCGTGGCGGCGCGCGTCCCGCGTCCGGCTGCGACAATTAACGCGACGGTGGTCAATTTGCGCTCACCCGTGGTCTGAAGAGCCGCAATCTACGGGCGCTTTGGGCGATTGCCAACGGATTTGTCAGCGCGTTAAACCCGGCGAGAGTGGCGGGAGAACATTTGTTCCCACAAGTTGCCTATTGAATAAGCGGGCCACTAATGTGCATAATTTGGCAGCACTGGCAGGAGTTAAACAGTGGACACGACGATCCAGATCGGCAATTTGCGGTTGCGGAACGATGTGCTGCTCGCGCCGATGTCGGGCATCACGGACTGGCCGTTTCGCGTCATGGCGCAGGACTATGGCGCGGGGCTGGTCGTCTCGGAAATGGTGCAGGCGCAGTACCTGGCTGATCAGAAGCCGGACGTGCTGCTGCGCGCCGAGGGCAAGGGCATTTCGCCGTTCGCAGTGCAGCTCGCCGGGCGCGACCCGTACTGGATGGGCGAGGCGGCGCGGCTGGCGCAGGACATGGGCGCTGACCTGATCGACATTAATTTCGGCTGCCCCGCGCGCAAGGTAACGAGCGGGTTGTCCGGTTCGGCCCTGATGCGCGAGCCGGAGTTGGCGCTCAAGCTGATCGAGGCGGTGGTCGGCGCGGCGCACGTGCCGGTCACGCTCAAGATGCGTATGGGTTGGGACCATGACAGCCTGAACGCGCCGGAACTGGCCCGCGCCGCTTATGACGCCGGCGTGCAGATGATTACCGTGCATGGGCGCACGCGCTGCCAGTTCTATAAAGGCGCGGCGGATTGGGGTTTCGTCCATCGGGTTAAGCAGGCCGTGCCGGTGCCGGTGATCGTTAACGGCGATATCGGCTCGGTGGCGGATGCGCGCGAGGCGCTGCGCCTGTCGGACGCGGACGGCGTGATGATCGGGCGCGGCGCGACCGGGCGGCCCTGGCTACTCGGAGAGGTGGCGGCGGATCTCGCCGGGCGACCCGCCCCAACGGAGACGCCCTGGGAGCGGGCCTCGCATATCGCGGCGCATTATGAGCGCGCCATTTCCCATTACGGCAAGGAGCTCGGCGTGCGCTGCCTGCGCAAGCATGTCGCCGCTTATATCGACAACGCGCCGGCGCCAGAGGCCCGGCGCGCGCAGGCGCGTGCCAGCCTGATGCGCGAGAGCGATCCGAGCCGCGTCCGCGACGCGCTGGCCGCGCTTTATGCCGAACCGATGACGGAGTTGGCCGCATGAAGGCGGAGAAGGTGGCGGACCGCCTTGGGGCGCGGGAACCGGCGCGGGGCCAGTTCGCGCGTTTTTCAGACTATGCGGCGCTGCTCAACACAATGCCCCATCCGGTGCTCGTGCTCGGCCCGGAGAACGAGGTGCTTGCGGCCAACTTCCCGGCGGAAGTGTTCTTTGACGCCAGCGAAACCGTCCTGCGCCGGCGCGCGGCCGACGATCTCGTGGCGTTTTCCTGCCCGCTGCTCGCGCTGATCCGCCAGGTTCGCCAGACCCATGCGACCGTGAACGAGTACGGCGTGGAACTGACCATGCCCGACGGCGCCAGGGATCGCGTCGTCGATGTCTTCGCTGCGCCGCTCATCGACCACGACGGCTTGGTCATGGTCATGCTCCAGCAGCGCTCCATGGCCCAGATGATCGAGCGCCAGCTGACCCATCGCGGCGCGGCGCGCTCGGTTTCGGGGATGGCGGCGGTGCTCGCGCACGAAATCAAGAACCCGCTGTCAGGCATTCGCGGCGCGGCGCAACTGCTCGAAGCCGGCGCGCAGCCGGAAGATCAGGCGCTGGCTCAGCTTATTTGCGACGAGACCGAGCGCATCTGCGGTCTGGTCGAACGCATGGAGGTGTTCGGCGACGAACGGCCGCACAAGAGCGAGCCGATCAACATTCACACCGTGCTCGACCATGTCATGCGTATCGCCGAGAGCGGCTTCGCGCGTCACATCAAGTTCGTTCAGGCCTACGACCCGTCGTTGCCGCCAGTGCCGGGCAACCGGGACAAGCTGATCCAGGCCACCCTCAATCTCGTGAAGAACGCCGCCGAGGCGATCGGCCATGAACGCGGCGACGGGCAGATCACGCTGGCGACCGCCTTCCGCCCCGGCATCCGCCTGACCCTGCCCAACTCCAGCACGCGCGTCAGCCTCCCGCTAGAGATCAGCGTCATCGACAACGGCCCCGGCGTCCCGGAGGAAATCCGCAGCTACCTGTTCGACCCGTTCGTGACCACCAAGCCGAAGGGCACCGGCCTCGGGCTGGCGATGGTGGCGAAAATCGTCAACGACCATGGCGGCGTCATCGAATGCGACACCGACCAGCGCCATACGGCGTTCCGGCTGCTCATGCCAATGCACCGGGAATCGCGGCGCGGCCGTCACAGAGCCGAGTGAAAGGAACCATGAGCCACGGCAACATCCTGATCGCTGATGACGATGCGGGCATCCGCACGGTGGTCAATCAGGCGCTCGCGCGCGCCGGCTACAGCCCGCGAGCCACGGGCAATGCCGCGACGCTCTGGAACTGGGTGAGCCAGGGCGAGGGCGATGTGGTCATAACCGACGTCATCATGCCCGACGAAAACGCCTTTGACCTGATCCCGCGCATCAAGAAGCTGCGGCCGGAACTGCCGATCATCGTGATGAGCGCGCAGAACACCTTCATGACGGCCGTGACGGCGGCAGAGCGCGGGGCCTATGAGTATCTCCCCAAGCCGTTCGACCTGAAGGAACTGGTGGCGGTGGTCACGCGTGCTCTGAAGGAGCCGAAGAAGCCCTCCGCGATGACCGCTCAGCCGCCCGACGAGCAGCTGCCGCTGGTCGGCCGGTCGGCGGCGATGCAGGATGTCTACCGCGTCATGGCGCGGCTGACCCAGACCGACCTGACCGTGCTCGTCACTGGCGAATCCGGCACCGGCAAGGAGCTGGTCGCGCGCGCTCTGCACGATTACGGCCGCCGGCGCAACGGACCGTTCGTGGCGATCAACATGGCGGCGATCCCGCGCGAACTGATCGAATCGGAGCTGTTCGGCCATGAGAAGGGCGCGTTCACTGGCGCACATGCCCGTTCGGTCGGGCGCTTCGGGCAGGCGGATGGCGGCACGCTGTTTCTCGATGAAATCGGCGACATGCCGATGGAGGCGCAGACGCGGCTGCTGCGCGTACTGCAAGAGGGCGAATACATGCCTGTCGGCGGGCGCACGCCGATCCGTACCGACGTGCGCATCGTCGCGGCGACCAACAAGACTCTGGACGCGCAGATCGCCCAGGGCCAGTTCCGAGAGGACCTGTACTACAGGCTGAACGTCGTGCCGCTGCGCGTGCCGCCGCTGCGCGAACGTGCGGAGGACGTGCCGGACCTCGTGCAGCACTTCCTCGCAGCAGGTGAAAAGCGCGGCCTGCCGCCCAAGACCATCCAGCCCGAAGCGATGGCGCTGCTCAAGCGCTATCACTGGCCCGGCAATGTCCGCGAACTGGAGAACCTGGTGCATCGGCTCGCCGCGCTCTATGCGCAGGACGAGATCACGGCCGATGTCGTCGCCGGCGAATTGCCCGGCGCGAGCGGGAGCGCGGGGCAGGGCGACCGCGCTGACGATGCCAGCCTGTCGGCGTTCATGGATCGCTACCTGACCGAATATTTCGCCCAGTTCGGCGAGGACCTGCCGCCTGCGGGGCTTTATGAGCGCATTATCACCGAAGTCGAGCAGCCGCTCATCAGCGCGGCGCTGGCCGCCACGGGCGGCAACCAGATCAAGGCGGCGGCGTTGCTTGGCCTCAACCGCAACACGCTGCGCAAGAAGATCCGCGAACACGACATCCGGCTTGTCCGCTCGCTCGCGTGATCGCGCCGGCGTAGGCGAACCGGCGGGTGCGATTCGCCAGAAAGGTGCATTGCGCGCGGCCGGCCGTTAGCGTTATGAAAACCGCGCTGGAGGGGGACCAAAGCGGCAAATCCGCCACATTTTTTGCCGATTTGGCTGGCAAGCATGTTCTCAAATTGCAACATTGTTGCGCCCAGTCACCGATTCGTCGCGTTTTCAGTTTCTCCGTGTTGAACGCGCCGCGCGGTCAGGTCTAGCGCCGCGGCCGGCTCTGAAAGGTTGAAACATGATCTGCGCGCGCCACCGGCGCGGGCCTGGCTCTAGCGCCCGTTGCCCAAGGCTGAAAACATGTTCGCGTCGGTTGCCGGTCCCGGTTCGCGCGCTCCGCCGAGAGGTCCGGGCATGACGCTGGCGCGCCCAGAAGACCGTGTCTCCGCGCCGTCCGCGGGGGAGAGACGCAAGCGGTCCGGGCTGGCTGGACGGCGGATCGGCCTCGCCATCGTCTGCCTCGCGCTGTTTTCCGGGTTCTCGACCTATCTCATCCTCACCGGCCTGACGCCCATCGTCCCCACGCACGGCGTCGTGGTCAGTATGCTGCTGGTCAACGGCGTCCTGATCTCCGCGATGCTCGGCATGGTCGGCTGGCAGTTGCTCGGTCTGTGGCGCGCGCGCAAGCAGCAGGCGGCCGCGGCGCGGCTGCACACGCGCATCGTCGGGCTTTTCAGCGTCATCGCGCTGATGCCGGCGATTCTGCTGGTGATCTTCGCCACCCTCTCGCTGGATCGCGGTCTGGATAACTGGTTCTCGACCCGCATCCAGTCGATCATCGCCAATTCGATCGACGTGGCCAGCGCCTATGTGAACGAGCAGGGCCAGGTGATCCGCTCTGATGCGCTTGGCATGGCCCGAGAGCTCGAATCCTCGGTGCAGCTGCTCTCCGAAGACCCCGAAGCGTTCGAGAAATTCCTGACGGCGCAGGCAGCGCTGCGCGCAATCCCGGTGGCCTATGTCATTGACGGCGCGCGCGAGCCGGTGGCCGAAGCGGCCAGCCGCAGCGAGATCGGCTTCAGGAAGCCGCCGCCCCAGGCGCTTGACGCCGCCGATGAGGGCCGGATCGTCGAGCTGGCGCTGCAATCCGACGGGGCAGTGGGCGCGCTCACCAGGATTGCCGGGGTCGAAGACCGCTATCTTTACGTGATCCGGCCGGTGAACCCGAGGGTGCTGGGCCACCTGCGCACCACGCGCGCCAATGCCACGGAATACAGCCAGCTTGAGCAGCGCCGCGCGGGCATCCAGGTCGCCTTCGCCGCGATGTTCATCTCCATTTCGTTGACCTTCCTGCTCGCGGCGATCTGGGCGGGTTTGTGGTTCGCGGACCGGCTCGTGGCCCCGATCCGCCAGCTGATTGACGCGGCCTATGCCGTGTCGCAGGGGAACCTCGATGTGGCCGTGCCGCCGGCCAGCAAGAAGGAAGACGACGTCGGCAAGCTGAGCACGGCATTCAACCGGATGACGGCCGATCTGCGCGCCCAGCGCAAGGAGCTGGTGGATACGAACATGCAGCTTGATGAGCGCCGGCGCTTCACAGAGGCGGTGCTGTCCGGCGTAACGGCCGGGGTCATCGGCCTCGAACGGAAAGGCAAGGTCACGCTGGTCAACCGTTCAGCGCTCGAACTGCTGCAAATGACCGAAGGAGACCTTGTCGGCAAGCCGCTGGAGAAGACGCTGCCAGAATTTGCCGAGTTGATGGGCGAGGCGAAGAAGCAGGGCAAGAAGCCGGTCCAGACGCATATCAAGCTGCTGCGCGAGGACGGCGAGCGCAATTTCGCGGTGCGCGTCACGCGCGAGGCCTCGCGGGACAAGGACTACGGTTTCGTCGTCACTTTCGACGACATCACCGAGCTTGTTGTGGCGCAGCGCACCTCTGCCTGGGCCGATGTGGCGCGACGCATCGCCCACGAAATCAAGAACCCGCTAACGCCAATCCAGCTTTCCGCCGAGCGCATCCGCCGCCGCTACGGCGACCAGATCGAGGGCGACCGGGAGGTTTTCGATCGCTGCACCGAAACGATCGTCCGGCATGTCGGGGACATCCGGCGCATGGTCGACGAATTCTCTGCCTTCGCGCGGATGCCCAAGCCGGTTATCGAGTCCAACGATGTCAACGATGTCGTGCGCGAGGCGCTGGTGCTGTTCCAGATGAGCAACTCGGAGATTTCCTACAAGCTCGAAGTCGCCGACAAGCCGGTCATCGCCAACTGCGACCGCCGACTGCTCACCCAGGCGATGACCAATCTCATCAAGAACGCCAGCGAGGCTGTCGAGGCGGCGGCTCAGGCGCAGCGCGAGGCAGGCCGCGATCATCTTGGACAGGTGACGGCGCGCGTCACCGCTCAGGATCAGTCGGTCCTGATAGAGGTGATCGACAACGGCTGCGGCCTGCCGAAGGAAGACCGCCACCGCCTGATCGAGCCTTATGTGACCACCCGGCAAAAGGGGACGGGGCTGGGGCTGGCGATCGTGCAGAAGATTATCGAGCAGCACCAGGGCACGCTCGACCTCAGCGATGCGGAACCGGCCGCGGATAGCGAAGCGGGCGAAACGCGGGGGGCTCGGGTCAGCATCACGCTGCCTCTGAGCGAGGGGGGCAATAACGCCGCCGATTCGAGTTCGGGGTCTTCACAACAACGCGCAGCGCGCAAGCCGGCGCGCGAAAAGCAGGGAGTCTCTCATGGCATCTGATATTCTGATCGTCGATGACGAAGCCGATATCCGCGAACTGGTGTCCGGCATTCTGGAGGATGAGGGACATACAACCCGCCTTGCGGCAAACAGCCAGGAAGCGTTGACCACGATCGAAGAGCGCAAGCCGTCGCTCCTGATCCTCGACATCTGGCTTCAGGGCAGCCAGCTCGACGGGCTGGAAATCCTCTCGCGCGTCAAGGCGCAGTACCCCGACCTGCCCGTGGTCATCATCTCGGGCCACGGCAACATCGAGACGGCCGTAACGGCGATCAAGCGCGGCGCTTACGACTATATTGAAAAACCGTTCAAGGCCGACCGGCTGGTGCTCGTCACCCAGCGCGCCCTGGAAAACTCCAAGCTCAAGCGCGAAAACCGCGAGTTGAAGGAAAAGAGCGCGATCAGCTTCGATCTGATCGGCAAGTCCAGCGCGATCAACCAGCTCCGCCATGCGATCGACCGGGTCGCTGCCACCAACAGCCGCATCATGATTACCGGCCCGTCCGGCTCCGGGAAGGAGCTGTCCGCGCGCGTGCTGCACTCGCATTCGCACCGCGCAGGCGCCCCCTTCGTCGCGGTTAACGCCGCGGCGATGGCCCCGGACCGGGTCGAGGTCGAATTCTTCGGCACCGAGGCCAATGGCGCGGCCCCGCGAAAGGTCGGCGCGCTCGAAGAGGCGCATGGCGGCACGCTCTACATCGACGAAGTCGCCGACATGCCTCTGGAGACGCAGGGCAAGCTGCTGCGCGTGCTGGTCGAGCAGAAGTTCCAGCGCGTCGGCGGCGGGCCGAAGGTGCATGTCGACGTGCGCATCGTCTCGTCCACCTGCCGCGATCTGCACGGCGAGATGAGCGCGGGGCGCTTCCGCGAGGATCTCTATCACCGGCTCAACGTTGTCCCGCTCACCGTCCCCGGTCTCGTCGAGCGGCGCGATGACATCCCGCTTCTGGTCACGCACTTCGTCGAGCAGGTGAGCAACGCCACGGGTCTGCCGCCGCGCCGGGTGGGCGACGACGCGATGGCCGTGCTGCAGTCCCAGGATTGGCCAGGCAATGTGCGCCAGCTCCGCAACGTCGTCGAACGCCTGATGATCATGACCGGCGGCGATCCCGACAGACCGATCACCGCTGAGATGCTCCCGGAGGATGTTGTTTCGGGCGCGCCGCTTTCGCCCAACGGCTCCGGCGGCGAGCACCTGATGTCGCTACCGCTGCGCGACGCCCGCGAAATCTTCGAGCGCGAATACCTGATGGCGCAGATCAACCGCTTCGGCGGCAACATCTCGCGCACGGCCGAATTCGTCGGTATGGAGCGGTCGGCCCTGCACCGCAAGCTGCGCGCGCTCGGCGTCTCCGCAGGCGAACGCGCTGCACCCGCCCGCCACTGACCCGAATTGGATGATTGCGGCTTGGGCGACCCCGTGGAGGGCTGACAAGCCGGCGCGTTTCCGGTAAACCGACGCTTCGTCGCCCGGTTGCAGCCTGAGAGGCATTGCACCGGGCCGGCCGGGAACACATCATGCGCATCCTCATCTGCGGCGCCGGACAGGTCGGCTTCGGAATTGCCGAGCGACTGTCCACCGAGAATAACGACGTCTCGATCGTTGACCAGGACCCGAATCTCGTCAGACGCATGGGCGATCTGCTCGACGTGCGCGGGTTCGTCGGCAGCGCCTCGCACCCCGACGTGCTTGACCAGGCCGGGGCGGCGGATGCGGATATGATCATTGCCGTCACCCACTCCGACGAAGTGAACATGGTCGCCTGCCAGGTGGCGCATTCGCTGTTCGACGTGCCGACCAAGGTTGCGCGCGTGCGCGCCCAGAGCTATCTCGCGCCGCATTGGAGCGATCTGTTCCTGCGCCACAACCTGCCCATCGATGTCGTTATCTCGCCGGAGATCGAGGTCGGCGAAATGATCCTGCGCCGCCTGCGGATGCCGGGCGCGTTCGAGGTGCTGGGCTTCTGCGACAATGAAATCCTTGTGCTCGGCATCAGCTGCGAAAGCGACTGCCCGGTGATCGACACGCCGCTCAAGCATCTGGGCGAGCTGTTTCCCGACCTTCCGGCGGTGGTCGTCGGCGTCTACCGCGACGGCAAGCTCTTCGTGCCGCGCAGCGATGACCAGCTGCTCGCCGGCGATGAGGTCTATGTGGCCACGCTGGCGCCGCAGACCGAACGGGTCATGAAAATCTTCGGCCACGAGGAGCGCCGCGCGCAGCGCGTCGTGATCGCTGGCGGCGGGAATATCGGCCTGTTCGTCGCACGCCGGCTGGAACAGACGCAGCGCGATGTCCGCGTGAAGGTGCTGGAGCACAACCGCGAACGCGCCGTGGAGATTGCCGAACAGCTCGACCGCGCGATCGTGCTCAACGGCAGCGCGCTGGACGAGGAGTTGCTGCGCGAGGCAGGCGTGGAAAACGCCGACATGATCGTCGCGCTCACGAATGACGATCAGGTCAATATCCTGGCGAGCGTGCTGGCCGGGCGGCTCGGCGCGGCGCGGAACATGTGCCTGATTAACAACACGGCCTACATGACCATCGTGCGCTCGCTGGGCATCGACGCCTTCATCAACCCGCGCGGGGTCACGGTCTCGCGCATCCTCCAGCATGTCCGGCGTGGGCGCATCCGCGCGGTTCAGACCGTCCTCAACGGGGCAGGGGAGGTCATCGACGCCGAGGCGCTGCCGACTTCGCCGCTTGTCGGACGCGCGCTCAATGAACTCGACCTGCCAGACGGCATCCGCATCGGCGCGATCCGGCGCGGGCGGACGGCCATGGTGCCCAAAGCCGACACGACCATCGAAGCCAATGACCGCGTCGTCATTTTCGCCACCAAGGACCGCGTGCACGAAGTGGAGCAGCTGTTTCGTGTCAGCCTGGATTATTTCTAGCTGGGCAGGCGGCATTGCGGCGCAGGGTCCTCCAGCAGGCCCGGCATGAACGCCGCGCTTATCGTCTTTGTCCTCGGCGCGCTGCTGCTCTGCCTCGTGGCGCTCATGCTGCCTGCCATCGCGTTGGCGGCGGCGGCGGATGAATCCGGTGCGCTCGAAGCCTTCCTGATCGCAGGCGGCATCAGCGGCTTCACGGGCGGCGCGCTGGTGGCCGCGTTCCGCGGGGAGCCTTTCGTCGCGGATCGCAAGCACGCGCTGACCATCCTGCTGTGCGCCTGGACGGGCCTTCCTGTTTTCGCCGCGCTGCCCTTTCTGATCCTCACGCCAATGAGCTGGCACGCGGCGCTGTTTGAGTCCGTGTCAGCCTTAACCACCACAGGGGCGACGGTCTTTGCGCGTCTCGTCGAGGTGCCGCAGAGTCTGATCCTGTGGCGCGCGTTGCTGCAATGGGCCGGCGGGCTTCTGACGCTGGTGAGCGCCATTGCGATCCTGTTGCCGCTCTACGGCGGCGAGGGCTTCGAGCTGACCCGGACTGAGCGGGTCAGCGAGCCAGGTGGCAGCCGCAAGCAGACCAATTACGCGCTGCGGGTTATACTGCCGCTTTATGGCGGGCTGACGCTCGCTTGTCTCATCCTCCTGCTGTTCGCCAACATTCCGGCCTTCGACGCGCTTTGCCTGGCGCTTTCGACCGTTTCGACCGGCGGCTTCATGCCGCGTGACGGCACCATCGCGCTTTACGGCTCGGTCGGCGCGGAACTGGTGCTCACGCTGTTCATGTTTCTCGGGGCAGTGAGCATTTTCTGGACGCACACCCTGCTGGGCGGGCGGTTCGCTTCCGCAGGGGCGAGCCGGGAGCCGGTCTATGTGCTGTTGGCCCTCCTGCTCGGCGGCGTGGCGCTCACGACATTGTTATGGCTGCGCTTCCCGGCGATCGATGCCGCCTGGTTCCAGTACGTCTCGCTCGGCCTGGCGGCGGCAGCCTCGCTTGTGACGACCACGGGCTTTCCCATCAGCGAGGAGGCGTTCGCGCTCGTCCCATTCATGCTGATCGTGCTGGTGTGCGCGATCGGCGCGGGGCGGTTGTCCACGGCCGGCGGCATCAAGGTTTCGCGGCTGGCGATGATGCTGTCGCAATCCTATAACGAGTTGAGTTTGCTGCTTTTTCCGCACAGCATTCACCCGACGGTGCGCACGGCCGGGGCACTGCGGCAAGTCACGATCGGCGCCGTCTGGGCGCTATTCTTCCTGACAATGCTGGTCCTCGCGCTCTTGATCCTCATGTTGTCCGCAACCGGCATCGGCTTTGAGGCGGCAATGCTCGCGGCCGTGACGTCGCTCAGCAATGCCGGGCCGTTCTACGAGATCGGGCGACTGGCGCATCTTTCCGCCGACGCTCCGCCGATTTGGGAGATGAGCCCGGTCGCGCATCTGCTGATGAGCGCGGCGATGATCCTGGGGCGCATGGAACTGCTTGCGGTGCTGTCTCTGGCGCGACTTTTGCTTCAGAGGGAATAGGGATGCGATCGGCGGTCACTCGAACCGGGAGAACTGGCCGTGAGAGATGCTCCAACGGGACAAATTCATCGTAATCTATTTGTCGAAATCTCGTGCGATACCTACCTACCCGGAAGGCTCGCGAATCCAATCGGCGCGAACAAGGCAACAAATGGAGGGAAAACGCGTTTTTCACGATCCGGCTTCCTGATTTTCATCGACCGGTTCGGATACGTTAAACAAGCGGTCCAGAGACCGCGCCAACAAAAAAGCGGAAAAACACGTTATGGCTTCAGATCGCGGTCAAAGCCTGCAGGATACGTTTCTCAATCACGTAAGAAAGAACAAGGTGCCCCTGACGGTATTTCTGATTAATGGGGTGAAACTGCAAGGCATCGTGACATGGTTCGATAATTTTTGCGTGCTGCTTCGGCGTGACGGGCATTCCCAACTCGTTTACAAACATGCCATATCGACGATCATGCCGACGCAGCCGGTGAACTTGGCGGAGACAGAAGAGAAAGAGTGAGGACAGCCACGCAGACGTTTTCCAACAAACAGCAAAGCGCCGCCCGCCGGAAGAAGCGGCCGGGGCCAACATCTACAGCCAAGCCCCGGACAGAGGCAGTCGTGCTGGCGCCGGCGCTCAAGGGACCGCGCGGGGCAGGGCGCGCAAGCGATCCACACGCCCGGCTGGAAGAAGCCATCGGGCTTGCGCGCGCGATTGGCCTTCGCGTTCGGCAAAGCCTGATCGCGCCGGTGTCGCGGCCGCGGCCCGACACGCTGTTGAGCGGCGGCAAGGTTGAAGAGGTGCGTGATCTCGTCGCCCAGACGGGCGTGCAGGTCATCATTGTGGATCATCCGCTCTCGCCGGTGCAGCAGCGCAACCTTGAGCGCGCCTGGAACGCCAAGGTGCTGGACCGAACCGGCCTGATCCTGGAGATTTTCGGCGAGCGCGCGCAGACCAGGGAAGGCCGGCTGCAGGTCGAACTTGCGCATCTGAGCTATCAGAAATCGCGGCTCGTGCGGTCCTGGACTCACCTTGAGCGCCAGCGCGGCGGCCGCGGCTTCATGGGCGGCCCGGGCGAACGCCAGATCGAGGCGGACCGCCGGCAGATCCAGGGGCGCATCGACGTGATCCGCCGCAAGCTCGCCGATGTGCGCCGCACGCGCGGGTTGCACCGCGAGGGCCGCAAGCGCAGCGCGAACCCGGTCGTCGCGCTGGTTGGCTACACGAATGCCGGCAAATCGACGCTGTTCAACCGGTTGACGGGCGAGAGTGTGGCCGCCAAAAACCAGCTGTTCGCCACGCTTGACCCGACGATGCGGGCTGTCCGCCTGCCGGGCGATCGCACGGCAATCCTGTCGGATACGGTCGGCTTTATCGCCGATTTGCCGACAACGCTGGTCGCCGCCTTCCGGGCGACGCTGGAGGAGGTCGTCGAGGCCGATGTTGTTCTGCATGTGCGCGACATCGCATCGGATCAGACCGAGACGCAGAAGCAGGACGTAGAGGCCGTGCTTGAAGAGTTGGGCGTCGATTCCTCGCCGGGCGCCGGCCGCGTGATCGAGGTGTGGAACAAGGCCGATCTGCTGACGCCGGCAGACCACGCCGCGCTGGCCAACCAAGCGGAACGCCGGGAGGCTGCGCCGGTGCTGATCTCCGCGACGACAGGCGAGGGCATCCCTGAGCTTTTGGAGCGGCTCGCCGCCCACTTTACCGATGAGGCGGAGGCCGCGTATCGCCCGGCCGCCGAATAGCAGAGCAGGCGTTAGCTTTCGTCGCGCTCGGCGCGCTTGGCGGCGTGCCAGAGTTGCTCCAGTTCGTCCATTGAGGCGTCGGAGACCTGACGGCCCGCTTCGCGCAGCCGCGCCTCCATGTATTGGAAACGGCGGGTGAATTTTCGCTGCGCCGCGCGCATGATCGTCTCGGGGTCCTGATCGAGGAAGCCAGCCAGCCGCGTCACCGTGAACAACACGTCGCCCAGTTCATCCGCGATGCGCTCCGGCGGCTCGCCGTGGGCGATCTCGGCCTCCAGCTCGTCCAGTTCCTCACGGATCTTGGCGAACACGGCTTCAGGCGATGACCAGTCGAAGCCGGCCCGCGAGGCGCGCCGATGCAGCTTCCAGGCGCGGGTGAGGCCGGGCAGGGCGAGCGGGATGTCGCCTAGCACGCTCTCCGGCTCAGCGCGTCCTTTCTCGGCGCGCTCGCGCCGCTTCATTTCTTCCCATATGCCGCCGACATCTTCGGGCTTCTGTGCCCGGTGCTGGCCGAAAACATGCGGATGCCGGCGGATCATCTTGTCAGCAATGGTTGCGGCAACGTCGTCGAAATCAAAAGCGCCGCGCTCCTCAGCCATCTGCGCGTGATAGACCACCTGAAACAGCAGATCGCCCAGTTCCTCGCGCAACTCCGTCATGTCGTTCTGCGCGATGGCTTCGGCGACCTCGTAGGCTTCCTCGATGGTGTAGGGGGCTATGGTCTCGAAGGTCTGCTCGCGGTCCCACGGGCATCCGGCTTCGGGATCCCGCAGCGCCGTCATGACCGCGCGCAACCGATCAACGGGCGTCTGCGCAGCCGCGATCCGTTCGACCGGAGTATCCGGCTGGTCGCTGTGATCGTCGTCGCGCGCCATGACGCCCCTCTGACCGCGCCGAACCGGCTGGTTAACCGCCGGTTACCGCCTGTTCCGCGATTCGCATAAGACACATTATGGAAAATTTCACCATGCCGGCCCATCACGAGCCGCTCTGCGCCTCGTTCATCAGCATCCGCTCCAGCAGCCGCACGCCGAAGCCCGCGCCCCAACTGCGGTTGATGTCGGTTGACGGCGCGGAGAATGCGGTGCCGGCGATGTCGATATGCGCCCAGGACACATCCTCCTGCACGAATCGCTGGAGGAATTGCGCCGCGGTGATCGAGCCGGCCCAACGCCCGCCGATGTTCTTCATGTCGGCGACCTTGGAGTCGATCAGCTTGTCGTATTTCCTGGACAGCGGCATCCGCCAGACCTTCTCGTCGGTCTGAGCGCCCGCATCGACGAGGGCGTTGCACAGCGCGTCGTCATTGGCGTAAAGCCCGGCGTATTCGTGACCGAGCGCGATGATGATCGCGCCCGTCAGCGTCGCGAGCGTGACAATCCGCTTCGGCTTCCATGTCTCCTGCGCGTACCACATGGCGTCGGCCAGAACCATCCGCCCTTCCGCGTCGGTGTTGAGCACCTCGATTGTCTGGCCGGACATGGATTTCACGATATCGCTCGGACGCTGCGCGGTGCCGCTGACCATGTTCTCGGTCAGCCCGAGCACGCCGACCACATCCACCGGCGCTTTTTCCTTCGCCAGCGTCAGCATCAGCCCGGCGACGCAGGCCGCGCCGCCCATGTCGCCCTTCATATCCTCCATGCCCTGCGCGGGCTTGATGGAAACGCCCCCGGTGTCGAAGCATACGCCCTTGCCGATGAATACTGTCGGCGGACCATCCGGCGCGCCCTCGCCCCGCCACCGCAGCGTGACCAGGCGGCTGCCGCGCGCGCTGCCCTGCCCCACGGCCAGCAGCGCGCCCATGCCAAGTTCGGCCATCCGGTCCTCGTCGAGCACATCGACCTCAAGGCCGTGTTTGGCAAGCGCGCTTGCCCGGTCGGCGAACTGCTCCGGCCCCAGTTCGTTCGGCGGCTCGTTGACCAGATCGCGCGCGAGATAGACGCCCTCAGACACGGCGCGCAGCGGCGCGAAGGCGGATTCGGCCGCGGCCGGGTCCTCGCAATGGATCACGACGCGCGCGAGCAACGTGTCGTCTTTTTCTTCGCCGCTATTGTCTCCCGACGATTTCTTCTTGCTCTTGTACTTGGTGAATTCATAGCTGCGCAGCAGCACGCCGAGCGCCACATGCGCGGCGTGCTGGGCCTCAAGGGCGCTACCGTCGCTGGCTTCCAGCCACAGACCGACCTGCTCGACATCGCTGTCGATCTTGCCGCGAATGAAACCGCCGAGGTCGATCCATTCCTGCGACGGCTCCGCCCCGATGCCGTCTGCACCAATGACCACAAGCCGTTCGACCGCGTCCAGCCCGGCGGGCGCGAGCAGATTGAAGGCCGTTTTCTTCTTGCCCCTGAATTTCGCGATGCCCGCCGCGCGCGTCAGCACGCCGGCGGAGGCGTTGTCCAATTTGGCGGCCGTCGGGGCCAGCCCGGCGTTCTCTCCCGCCATGACGACGACGGTTCCGCTCGGCTCTGCATCGATTGAGGCGAACGCAATCTCCAGGTTCGACAAAATTGCTGCTCCGGTTGTTCAGATGACGACCACGGCGCGCCAGCCCTCAAGGCGCGCGCCCAAGCCTCCGCCAGATCGCAGATTGACCTGCGAGTAAATCGTGATTTGCCCCGCGATGCAACCGCGGGCCGCTGCCGCTCGCGCCGAAAATCCGCCATTTTGGCGTGGTCACCAGAACGGCCGAAAGACACGATTCACCCTTCCGGTCCCAGACAAGCGTGCAATGGACACGATCAGCCGCTACATCTTCAAGCAGACGATCACGGCGATGCTGATGATCCTGGCGACGCTGACGCTGATCGTATGGATGACGACGGCGCTGCGGCGGATCGACGTCATGACGGAGCAGGGTCAGGGCTTCCTGATCTTCCTCCAGATCACCCTGCTCGCCCTGCCCAACCTGGTGACCATAGTCGCGCCGATCGCGCTGCTGATCTCGACGATCCATATCCTCAACCGGCTGCACAACGACAGCGGCATCATCATCCTGACGGCGTCGGGCGCGACGATCTGGAGGCTGATGCGCCCGTTCCTGCTCCTCGCAGCGGTGGTGTCCGCCTTCCTGCTGATCTCCAACGCCTATCTCAGCCCGTACAGCATGAGAATGCTGCGCGACTACGTCACCGAGGTTCGCACCGACCTGATCTCGCAGGTGATCCAGCCTGGCAATTTCGTCACCCCGGAAAAGGGGCTGACCTTTCACATCCGCGATCGCGAGTCCGACGGAACGCTGCGCGGGCTGATGGTCGACGACTCGCGCGACGAGGGCCAGACGCTGACTTATCTGGCCGACCGCGGCCGGGTCATCGAGCAGGAAGGCCAGCCCTTCATCGTGATGCGCGAAGGACACATCCACCGGGTCAGCGCCGACCGCGACGAGACCCAGGTGATCGCATTCGACAGTTACATCTTCGACATTTCCGAGATGGGACCCAAGCGCGGAGAACGCAGCTACGAACCCAAAGAGCGCGTGCTGCCCGCGCTGTGGACGAAGCAGGGCGAGCATGACTGGCGCATCGAGAAGCGTCCCGGCGAGTTCCGCGCCGAGCTGCACGACCGGCTTTCGAATCCGTTGTATCCGCTCGCCTTCGTGCTGATCGCGGTCGCCATGCTGGGCTATGCGCGAACGACGCGTCAGGGACCGGGCCATGCGGTTGCGCTGGCCTTCGTAACATGCGTCAGCATCCGCGGGACAGGACTGGCGATGACCAATATGGCCGTGAATCACGCCTGGGCGGTGCCCGTGATGTACGCCATTCCGATCTGCGCGATTGGCGGCGCGTTGATCCTCGCGCAATACAACATGCGTCCGCATCAGGCGCGCAGCTTCGAGGTCGATCTGCCCGAGTGGTTGCGCGCCCTGCCCGCGCGGGTGCGTGCGCGGCGGCCGGGCCGCGCGGCTGCTGAATAACGAAATTCCTGGGGGAAGCGGCGATGGGAACGCTCGGACGCTACATCGCGAAGCGATTTGTCGTTTCGATACTGGGCGTATTCTCGCTTTGTCTCGGGCTAATCTTTTTCATCGACTTTCTGGAGCTATTGCGCGAAGCGAGCGAGCGCGAGGGCGTTTCGCTGGGCGGTCTGGTGCTTATCGCGATGCTGCGCCTGCCAAAATTCGCCGAACTCACCCTGCCCTTCGCGGTGCTGATCGGCTCGATCGCGGCCTTCATGGCGCTCAGCCGCACATCCGAACTGACTGTGGTTCGCGCCGCCGGCATCTCCGCGTGGCAGTTTCTGCGCCCCGGTCTGATGGTGGCGCTGGCCCTGGGCGTCCTCTCCACCGCCGTATACAATCCGATGGCCGCCTTCTCGAAAGCCGAATCCGACAGGCTGATCGGAGAGGTGCTCGGCAAGGAAAACGAGTCCCTGCTGCGCGAAAACCGGCCCGCCTGGCTCAGCCAGAACGGCGCCGACGGCCCTTCGATCATCTACGCGGGAAACGTCGCCGACAAGGGGCTGACCCTGAGCGCGATCACGGTGTTGCAGTTTGACCGCAACCGGAAATTTCTTGAACGGGTCGAGGCGGATACGGCGCGTTTGCAGCCGGGGTATTGGGCGCTTGAGAATGCCAGCGTGACAAGCGAAAACGGCGGCACCAGACGATACCAAAAGTATTTCCTGAGCACTCACTTGGAACGCCAGCACGTGATGAGCAGCATTACTTCCGAGAAAGGGGTGTCTTTCTGGGAGCTGCCGAGGTTTATCGAGTTTGCTGAACGGGCGGGCCTGGAGCCTGAGCGGTATCAACTTGAGTTTCAGCAGCTGCTTGCGCGGCCGATACTTCTGGCCACCATGGTGCTGATCGCGGCCACCTGCTCCCTTCGATCCTTCCGTTTCGGCGGCATTCAGACTATGGTCATAGCCGGCTTGAGCGCGGGGTTCGCGTTTTTCGTATTCTCCGAACTGTCGCGCAAGGTGGGGGTTTCAGGGCTGGTCTCGCCGACGGTTGCCGCGTGGGCGCCGGTCCTCGTTGCGTGCTTCCTCGCGGCAACGGTTTTGCTTCATCAGGAGGACGGCTGAGAAATGCGCAGAGGCTTTGCTGAACGCATGACTCATTGTTCGAGCGTCGTGCGCTGCGCGTTGGCGCTGATGGTCGTTGCCGTCTTCTCGGGGGCGCTTCCTGCTGCCGCGCAGGAGAGCCTTATCGAGCAGTCCTTCGGCGAGGCGGACGGCGAACAGCCATTGCTCTTGCAGGCTGACAATCTGATCTACGACCGCAAGAACGACCGGGTTATCGCCGAGGGCAATGTCGAGGTTTACTACAACGATTACACGCTCGTCTCGGACGAGCTGATTTACGATCAGCGCAACGGGACGCTCCAGGCGGTCGGAAACGTTCGCATCAAGGAGCCAGACGGCGCGGTGGTCAAGGCCGACCGGATCGACCTCACAGACGACTTCAAGGACGGGTTCGTGCGCTCACTGCGCATCGTCACGTCCGACGAGGAGCGCATCGCCGCGCGGCGCGCTTATCGCGAGGGCGGCGAGACGACGGTGTTCGAGAAAGGCGCCTACACGCCGTGCAAGACGTGCAAGGACGCTTCGGGCGACGGGCCGCTCTGGCAGATCCGCGCGCGCAAGATCATACACGACAAATCCGAGGGCAATATCTACTACGAGGATGCCTCGCTGGAGTTCCTCGGCCTGCCGATCGTCTACATCCCCTACTTCTATCACCCGGACCCGACGGTGGCGCGGCGTTCCGGCTTTCTCACTCCAAGCGTCTCCGTGTCGGACGATCTCGGTTTCGCCTATGAGCAGCCGTATTATTTCGCGCTCGCGCCGAACAAGGACCTCACGCTTGCCCCGGTGGTGACGACCGAGGCCGGCACGCTCATCAAGGCGGACTGGCGGCACAGGCTGGAGACGGGGCAATACCGCGTCCTGCTGGCGGGCGTCTACAACGAAGACCCGCCCGACAACGCCCCGACGGACAGCAATTTCCGCGGCACGATCGAAACGCAAGGGCATTTCCGGCTGGGAAGCTTCTGGAACTGGGGCTGGGACATCACCGCTGAATCGGACGATACGTTCCGCCGCTTCTATAAGCTCGACGAGGTTACGGAGACCGAGCGCACCTCGGAGATTTACCTGACCGGCCAGAGCGATCGCAGCTATTTCAGCGCACGGGCGTACAACTTCGTCAATCTCACTGAACAGGAAGACCCGCTGGGCGAGGATCTGACAGATCGCGACATGCTGGTGCATCCGGTCATCGACTACAACTTTATCGCGGACGATCCGGTGCTTGGCGGCGAACTGGCGTGGAACACGAACGTGGTCTCCCTTTCCCGCGACGACGGGCCGGAATCCCACCGCATCGTCAGCGAGGTGTCCTGGCGGCGAACGCTGACCGATCCGCTCGGGCAGCGCATCACGCCATTCGCCCAGGCGCGCGCCGACCTTTACAATTTCACCAGCTACGAAGAACCCGTTGCGCCCGGCGGAGACCCGGATGGCTTTCCCGGCGACACCTTCACGCGGCAACTCGTGACGGGCGGCGCTGACTACCGCTTGCCGCTGGTGAATCATTCGGCGTGGGGTTCTCAGGTGATCGAGCCGATCGCGCAGGTCATCTTCCGCGCCGACAACGAGGATGGCACCGCGCCGCCGAACGAGGATGCGCAGAGTCTGGTTTTCGACGACACCCTTTTGTTCGATATCGACAAGTTCTCTGGCTACGACCGGCTGGAAACCGGCACGCGCGCCAATTACGGCGTTCAGTACACGTTTCAGTCTCACTACGGCTTCAGTATGCGCGCCGTCGCCGGGCAAAGCTACCAGATTGCCGGAGCCAATCCATTCGATGCCGGCACGGGGCTGGAAGACGACCATTCGGACTATGTTGGGGGCATGTATTTCGACGTGCCGGGCATGTTCCGGCTCGTCGCCCAGGCGCGGGTCGACGAGGACACTCTCGATGTTCGCCGTCTCGATCTCTCGGGTTCCGGGAGCTACGGCCCGGTCAGCGCGGGCGTCAACTACGTGCTGGCGGAACCGCAGCCGGGT
The DNA here is from genome assembly GCA_964540795.1 of uncultured Hyphomicrobiaceae bacterium. GTDB lineage: Bacteria > Pseudomonadota > Alphaproteobacteria > Rhizobiales > Rhodomicrobiaceae > Dichotomicrobium. The sequence continues at coordinate 384,536 of CAZINX010000001.1, forward strand.
CTCGGCGTGTTCGATGACCGGGAAGAACTGCTGGCATCCGCGGCACTGCAAATTACCGACCTGTGGTCGGTTTATGGCAGCATGAGATACAATTTCGAGATCGACGAAGCCCTGGAGCAGAGCATCGGCGTAAAATATGCGTGCGACTGCTTCATGATGTCCGTGAAGTATACGAAGTCGGAGATCGAGGACCGCGACATCGAGCCCGAGGAAACCGTGATGATCGGCTTCGAGTTCAAGAACCTTGGCGGCGCGGATATGCAGACCGACGTGACGGGCGGTTTCGCGGCTTCGGACGGCGGAAAGTAAGCCGGGGCGCCGCGGCAGGCGCGGCGGGCATCTTGTGGCCACACTCTTTTTCGACAAGCAGGACAGATGACGGCTTTCCTCCCGGACGATCTGAGGACAGCCGTTTGGAAACGGCATATGCGAAACCGGATCTGAACCCATGACGCGAGCGAACATTGCCCTGATCGTCTTGGCCGCGCTGCTGATCGCGCTGCCGATAAGCGCCAGGGCCGGCAATCTGAGCTACGTGGTGAAGGTCAACGGCGAGCCGATCACGTCCTACGACGTCTCCCAGCGCCAGAAATTCCTGGCCCTGACCAGCGGATCGCTGGGTAAGCGGATGCGCGCTCTGCTCGATTCGCCGGAGACGAAGCAGAAGTTCCAGCAGTTCATGCAGCAGCAGCGCCCGCAATCCCGCGCGGAGGCCCAGCAGTTGCAGAAGCAGTTCGTTGATCGTATGCAGCAGCAGGTGATGGCCGATATCAACCGCGAGAGCCGGGACGCTGCGGTCGAGGAACTTATAAACGAGCGGCTGATGCTCCAGGAGGCCAAGCGCCGCAAGGTGAGCGTCAGCGAGTCGGAAGTCGAGCAACGCCTGACCCAGATGGCCAAGGCGAGCAACAAGGACCGCACCGTCGAGGAGTTCCTTTCCGCCTTCGAGGCGCAAGGCGTGGAATCGGCAACAATGCGTGAAAAGATCCGCGCGCAGCTTGCATGGCGCGATACCATCCGCAAGGTTTACGGCTTTCGCATCGCCTCGCTTGTTGGCTCAGGCGGGGATTCGGAAGAAATCGCGGCCGAAAATGCGCGCGAGACTGTATTCGATGTGCGCCGGCTGCGCCTTGCCGCGAGCGGCGGCGAAGGCGCGGTCGCGCGGGCCTATGTGCAGGGCCAGTCCATCCGCAAGCAGTTTTCCTCTTGCAGCGACCTGGATGCCCTTGCCCAACGCGCGGGCGGCGCGCAGTTGGAGCGCCACGCCGAAAAGAAGGCGGGTTTCTTCCCTCGCGACGCCCGACCGCTGTTGCTCCAGGCCAGCGCCGGGCAGATGCTGCCGCCGATCGTCTCGCCGAACGGCGTTGACTTGTATGCCGTGTGCGGTAAGAAGGCTCCTGAAGTAGAGACAACGGACAACGGGTCGTCTCAGTCGCGTGGAGACAGGCGGCAGCAGGAATTCCAGATCTACGCCCGCCGGCACCTGAAAGACCTGCGTCAGGACGCGCTCATCGAGCGGCGCTAGCCTTATCGCCACCCCGGGCGGCGCGTCCCTTTTGAGATCGGTTGTCGAAAGATGGCTGACGACATGCGCGCCGAGCTTGGCCGGGCGCTCGCCCTCACGATGGGCGACCCTGCGGGAATCGGGCCGGAGATCACCCTGAAAGCCTGGCGGAAGCGGCGTGAAGCGGCTATCCCGCCGTTTGCACTGATCGCCGATCCCGCGGTTATGGCGCGGCGCGCGGACGAGCTGGCGTGCGACGTGGCAATTATCGAAATCGACGCCCCCGCCAAGGCGGCCGAGACGTTCCTGGATGGCTTGCCGGTCCTGCCGCCGCCCAAGCCGGTCGTGTCCTTCGAGGCCGGGGAACCCGCCCCGGAAAATGCGCCTAGCATCATTTCCGCGATCGAGTTCGGCGTCGATCTGGTGCTTGCGCGCCAAGTCGCCGCTCTCGTTACCAACCCCATGTCCAAAGCCGTCGTCGCCGCGGCCGGCTTCGGTTTCCGCGGCCACACGGACCATCTCGGCGCGCTCGCCCAGCGCCACGGCATGAACGCCACGCCGGTGATGATGCTCTCGGGCGGCGGCCTGCGCGCCGTGCCGGTGACGGTGCACATGGCGTTGCGCCACGTGCCGGATGCGCTGACCGCAGAACGCATCATCGAGACGGCGATCATAACCCATCGCGCGCTCATCGAGGACTTCGGCATACCCCGGCCGCGCCTCGCGCTCACCGGCCTCAACCCGCATGCCGGCGAGGACGGCATGATGGGCACGGAGGAGCGCGACATCATCGACCCGGCGATTGCCGTCCTTGCCGATCACGGCATCGAGACGCTTGGCCCGTTGCCTGCCGACACCGCTTTCCACGCCGAGGCGCGTCAGCGTTACGATGCGATCCTTGCGATGTATCACGATCAGGCATTGATCCCGGTGAAGACGCTCGCCTTCGATGAGGGCGTCAACGTCACGCTCGGCCTGCCCTTCGTGCGCACCTCGCCCGATCACGGCACAGCCTTCGGCATCGCGGGCACCGGCAAGGCCCGCCCGGACAGCCTGATCGCCGCACTCAAGCTTGCCGCCGACATGGCGGAAAAAAGACACGCCCGCAGAGAGGCGCACGCGTGAGCACGCCCGACGGGCTGCCGCCTCTGCGCGAGGTGATTGCCGAGCTTGGTCTGAGCGCCCGCAAGAGCCTCGGGCAAAACTTCATCCTCGATCTGAACCTGACGCGGCGCATCGCCCGCTCGGCCGCCCCGCTGGAGGGCGTCACCGTGATCGAAATCGGCCCTGGCCCCGGCGGGCTGACCCGTGCGCTGCTCTTGGAAGGCGCGGCGAAGGTTGTCGCCATCGAACGCGACGCCCGCTGCCGCCCGGCGCTGGATCGAATTGCGGCGCATTATCCCGGCCGGGTGGAGATCGTGGAAGGCGACGCGCTCAACGTGGATCAGGCCACGCTCGTGCGCGACGCCCCCGGCCCGGTCAAGGTCGTGGCGAACCTGCCCTATTCTGTGGCCACGCCGCTTCTGGTCGGCTGGCTGTCCGCGGAGCCGTGGCCGCCCTGGTATGCGCTGTTGTGCCTGATGTTTCAGCGCGAGGTTGCGGACCGGCTCATCGCCGCGCCGGGCAGCAAGGTTTATGGCCGGCTGTCGGTGCTGGCGCAGTGGCGCTGCAAGGCGCGGATGGCGCTGAGCTTGCCGCCCGCCGCTTTCACGCCGCCGCCCAAGGTTTCCTCCGCCGTGGTGACGCTGTCACCGCGCGCCATGCCCGAGCCGGCTTGCGGCCTCAAAAGCCTCGCCGCGGTCACGGCCGCCGCATTTGGCCAGCGGCGCAAGATGGTGCGCGCGAGTCTCGCGCGGCTTGCCGATGATGTCGAGGGACTGCTCGGCGCGGCGGGCATCGCGCCAACGGCGCGCGCGGAGCAACTCAGCGTCGCGGATTTCGCCCGGCTCGCGGCCGTTTACGAGACGCGCAAAGAAAAGAACTAGAGCTCGTGCAGCAGCCGCACCACCAGCGCGGGCAGCTGCGTCTGCCGCATACGCCGCAGCCGCTCGGCCCGCAGGATGGCCCGCAGGTTGGCGAGGCTTTCGTCGAAGTCGTCGTTGACGATCACGTAGCGGTAGTCTTGCCAGGCCTCGATCTCCCGGGGCGCGCCGGCCAGCCGCTTTTCGATCGCGTCCGGGCTTTCGGTCGCCCGGCCACGCAGCCGGTGGCGCAGGGCGTCCGCCGATGGCGGCAGGATAAACACGCAGACAACGTCATCCGGCGCGGATTTACGCAGTTGCGCCCCGCCCTGCCAATCGATGTCAAAAAGCACGTCGCAGCCGGCCTCCAGGCTCCGCTCCACCGGGCCTTTCGGCGTGCCGTAAAGATTGCCGAAGACATTGGCCCACTCAAGAAGCTCGCCGCGGTCGCGCATCGCGGTAAATTCTTCCGGCGCGACGAACCAGTAATCGACGCCGTCCGTCTCGGTCGGGCGGCGCGGGCGCGTTGTCAGGGAGATGGAGGGCGCTATGCCGGTTTCGGCCTCCAACAGCCTACGCGCGAGCGAGGTTTTGCCGGCCCCGGACGGCGAGGACAGCACAAGCATCAAGCCCTTGCGCGAGGGCGTCTGCTGGGCCGGATCGGTTTCACCTTGCTCGTGCATCGGCGCTGTGCTCAAGCGTTAGGGTTGCATCCCGGATGCATACGCGAACTGCGCCCCGATCACAAGCGGCCTCAACGCGGCGCGCGTACTGGCAACGGCACCGGCAACTGGGCCGCTGGCGCCGGCAAGCGGTCTTCGGCTGTTGCCGCTACCGCGCCGGAGCTTGCGGCTTCGCGCTCGGCGGCTTCCCGCTCGGCCCGCATCCGCGCTTCGATCTTGCGCCACTGCGCGACGTTGCGATTGTGGCCGTCCAGGGTCTTGGCAAAGGCGTGCCCGCCCGTGCCGTCCGCCACGAAATACAGCGCATCGGTCTGCGCCGGGCGCAGAACCGCCTCGATGGCCGCGCGGCCCGGATTGGCGATCGGCGTTGGCGGGAGGCCCCGGATGACATAAGTATTGTAGGGCGTTTCCTTGAGGATTTCGCTGCGATAGATCGGGCGGCCCAGCGAAGCGCGCCCACCGACCAGTCCATAGATGATGGTCGGGTCCGACTGCAGCCGCATCCCCTTGCGCAGCCGGTTGATGAACACCCCGGCCACCTTCGAGCGTTCATCCGCCAGCCCCGTCTCCTTTTCCACGATCGAGGCGAGGATCAGCGCCTCTTCCTTGCTCTGGATCGGCAGGTCGGGGTCGCGTGTGGGCCAGACCTTTTCCAGAAACTCGTCCTGCGCCGCGCGCATCCGCGCGATGATGTCGCTGCGCTGCGTGTTGCGGGCAAAGCGGTAAGTGTCAGGCATCAGCGAGCCTTCCGGCGGGATTTCGTCGATCTCTCCGGTCAGTTCTTCGGTGGCGCGCAGCTGTTCGACCGTCTGCAGGCTGGTCCAGCCTTCAGGGATCGTGACCTTGTAGAGGATGGCGTCGCCCTCGATCAGCGTGTCCAGAACCGAACGCATGGTGGCGCCGCTCTCTACCGCGTAGTCGCCCGCCTTCAGCTTGGCCTGCGCGCCGAAGTAGAGCACGGCGGCCATGAAGATGCGCCGGTCCTGAATGATGCCCTCGCGTTCCAGCCGGCTGGCGATCGCGTTCACGCCCTCTCCGCTCGGGATCGTGACGACCGTGTCATGCGCCAGGGGACCGGGGCTGTCGAACTGCATTTTCGCGTAATAGAACGCGCCGACGAAGCCGAGCATTCCGACAAACAGAGCCGTGAAGACCGCGTTCAACAGCGCGAAGAGCGGGCGCTGGCGCTGGCGCTTGGGCTTGCGGCCCCTGGGCGCTTCCGGCGGCTGGTCCGGTTCCAGCGCCTCCGACGGGCTGCGCGGCAGAACGCTGAAATCGTTGCGGCTGCCGACATAGCTGTCCGAGACAAAGCGCTCGTCGCTGTCCCAATCGTTGGAGCCGGTTGGCATCGTGACGAAAACCCTTGCGTTGCAGCGATCTGTTGCAAATCGCCGACAAACTTGCGTTCAATTATGGCAAGAGGGCGGTCGCCCCGTCCGGCGTGCGACGCGTAGATTGGCTCAGTTTACGCGGCGGATAATCAGCGAAGCGTTGGTGCCGCCGAAACCGAACGAGTTGCTCAGCACCGCATCCACGCGCGCCGGCTTCGCCTCATGCGGCGTCAGATCAATGAGCGTTTCGATCGACGGATTGTCCAGATTGAGCGTTGGCGGGATCACCTCGTCCCGCAGCACCAGCGTCGCGAAGATCGCCTCGGCCGCGCCCGCCGCGCCCAGCAGGTGCCCCACCGCGGACTTCGTCGAGGACATGATGAGGCCATTGGCAGACTCGCCGAACAGGCGCTCCACCGCGCCCACTTCGATTTCATCGCCCATCGGCGTGGAGGTGCCATGCGCGTTGATGTAGCCGATCTCGGCCGGCGACATGCCCGCGTTTCTGAGGGCGGCCTCCATGCAGCGATAGGCGCCGTCGCCGTTCTCCGCCGGCGCGGTGATGTGATAGGCGTCACCGGACAGGCCGTAGCCGACGATCTCGCCATAGATCGGCGCGCCGCGGGCCTTGGCGTGTTCATAGGCTTCCAGCACCACGATGCCCGCGCCCTCGCCCATCACGAAACCGTCGCGGTCGCGGTCGAACGGACGCGAGGCGCGCTGCGGCTCGTCGTTGAAGTTGGTGGAAAGCGCCCGGGCCGCCGAGAACCCGGCAACCGAGAGCCGGCACAGCGGCGACTCCGTGCCGCCGGCGACCATCACATCCGCATCGCCGAGCGCCACCAGACGGTAGGCGTCGCCGATTGCGTGGGTGCCCGTCGAGCACGCCGTGACGACCGCGTGATTCGGCCCCTTGAAGCCGTAGCGGATCGAGACATAGCCGCCGGCCAGATTGATGAGACGACCGGGGATGAAGAACGGGCTGATGCGCCGCGGCCCCTTCTCCGCCATCAGCAGCGACGCCTGCTCGATCCCCTGCAGCCCGCCGATGCCGGACCCGATCAGGACGCCCGTGCGCACCTGCTCTTCGTAGCTGTCAGGCTTCCAGCCAGCGTCCCGAAGAGCCTGTTCGGTCGCCGCCATCGCATAGACGATGAAGTCATCAACCTTGCGCTGTTCCTTCGGCTCCATCCAGTCGTCTGGATTGTACTCCCCTTCCCCGCTTCCCTTGGGGATAAAGCAGGCGACCTTGCAGGGCAGATCGTCGGTGGGGAATTCGTCGATGCGCTTCGCGCCGCTTTCGCCCGCGACGATCCGGCGCCAGGACGCGTCGACGCCGCAGCCGAGCGGCGAGACAAGACCCATTCCGGTGATGACGACACGGCGGAAGGGAACGGATGGAGGAGTGTGGGCCATGAATGACTCACTGCCTATTGTGAAAGGAACATCCGCCCCGCGGGCCGGCGAAGGTCGCCTGAACGGCTAGAGGGGCTTGACTGGCCGCCGGGCATTCCCGGCGAGATGATGTTCACGAACCGGCGTTCTCTTCCAGGAACTTGACAGCATCCCCGACCGTCTGAATGGTCTCTGCGGCGTCGTCAGGAATTTCGCAGTTGAACTCTTCCTCGAACGCCATAACCAGTTCGACCGTATCCAGGCTGTCCGCCCCCAGATCGTCGATAAAGCTTGCATTGGGCTGCACCTTTTCGGCTTCAACGCCAAGATGCTCCACGACGATCTTTGTCACGCGTTCGGAGATATCGCTCATTTTCGCCTCGCTGTGATGAGAATGTACTCAACCATAAGCCATAGTAGGGATTTAGACTTGGGCTGGGCCAGCGCGCAACCCTTTGTGCAGTTGGGGTCCGCCGAAGGGCGGATGGCGGCTGCGCACGGATTCCCGGTTGCGTGTCGCCTGCGCGAAAGCAGAGGTTGTTAACACGTTTCCAAATTCCTGACCAGCCGTCCCATGCCCGGCACGCGCGTTCGCGGCCGCGCCGCGGCAAGGGCCGTTCCAGTGTGAAAAAGCAGCGGCTGTCATCGGCTCAGGACATCGCCATGCCGCCATTGACGTGCAGGGTTTCCCCGGTCACATAGGCAGCCTCGTCGCTGGCCAGATAGATCGCGGCCGCGGCGATGTCGGCGGGCTTGCCGAACGTGCCGGACGGAATCGCGGCGGCGATGGTCTGGACCTGCTTCTCGTTCAATTCGCCGGTCATGGCGGTTTCGATGAAGCCCGGCGCGATGCAATTGGCGGTGATGCCGCGCGGGGCGACCTCGCGAGCGAGCGACTTCGTCATGCCGACCATGCCCGCCTTGGACGCGGCATAGTTGCCCTGCCCCGGATTGCCGATGACGCCGGAGATCGAGGCAATGTTGATGATGCGCCCGAACCGGCGCTTCATCATGCCCTTCAGCGCCCCGCGGCAGATCAGGAAGGTCGCGGTCAGGTTGACCTGAATGACCTGGTCCCACTCCTCGTCCTTCATCCGCATGAAGAGGTTGTCGCGCGTGATGCCCGCGTTGTTCACCACGATGTCGAGCCCGCCAAGCGCCGTTTCAGCCTGACCAGGCAGCGCGCTGACGGCGTCGCGGTCTGAAAGATCGCATGGCAGGGTCGCAACCCGCTCGCCAAGCTGCGCGGCCAGCTCATCCAGCCGCTCCTTGCGCGTGCCGGACAGCGCCACATGCGCGCCCTGGCGGTGCAGCGCCGTGGCCAGTTCCGCGCCGATGCCGCCGGTTGCGCCGGTGACCAGCGCGCAGCGTCCCGTCAAGTCGAACATGTAAGAGCCTCACCCTGCCCTGTTATCGCGGATCGCCCCGGTTCTTCGCTCAACCCTGCGCGCCGAGCGCCTCGCCCGCCGCGGCGATGTCCTCGGCCGTACCGATCGATTTGGTATCGAGATCGCGCGAGATGCGCCGCGCCAGCCCGCTCAGCACCTTGCCCGCGCCGATTTCATAAAGACGGGTAATGCCTTCGCCCGCCATGAACTCGATCGTCTCACGCCAGCGGACCGTGCCGGTGACCTGCTCGACGAGGCGCTGGCGCAGTTCGTCCGGCTCGGTGACCGGCCGGGCCAGCACATTCACGACCACAGGCACACTGGGGGCCTTGAACGTCACCTCGCCAAGCGCCTCGGCCATCCGGTCAGCCGCCGGCTGCATCAGCTCGCAATGGAATGGAGCGCTGACGGGCAGCAGAACGCTGCGCCGCGCGCCGCGCTCGCGCGCAAGCTCTACGGCGCGGTCGACGGCTGCCTTCGACCCGCTGATGACCACCTGTCCCGGCGCATTGTCGTTGGCAACCTGGCAGACATCGTTATCTGCGGCCTTGCGCGCAACGTCATGCACCGTATCGAGGTCGAGGCCCATAAGCGCGGCCATCGCGCCCTCGCCTACTGGAACAGCCTGCTGCATCGCCTGCCCGCGCGTGCGCAGCAGCCGCGCCGCATCGGCGATGCGCAAGCTTCCGGCGGCGGCCAGCGCGGAATACTCGCCGAGCGAATGGCCAGCAACATAGCGCGCCCGGTCGGCCAGCGAAAATTCGTGCTCATCCTCCAGCACGCGCATCACCGCCATCGAGACGGCCATCAGCGCGGGCTGCGCGTTCTCGGTCAGCGTCAGCTCGTCCTCCGGCCCCTCGCGCATCAGCCGCGACAGATCCTGGCCGAGCACTTCGTCCACTTCGTCGAAAACCGCGCGCGCGGCCGCGAAGTTGCGGGCGAGGTCAACGCCCATGCCGACATGCTGGCTGCCCTGGCCGGGAAATGTGAAAGCCGCCTGCGTCATCTCTTCAAATCGCGCTGGGATCGGGGGTCAGGCTCGTTGGTCTTATGCTTGGTTGCGGCACGGCGCGGGACCGTCCGCGTGCAACGGCGTCCAGCGATGCAGCCTCCCTGACTGCATGTGTTAACCCAATCGATGTGCGCTCAAAGACACTGTTTGCAACCGGGTTGTCAAGACCGGCGCTGCACGCGATCTCCCGCACCCGCCTTCATGCGCCGGGTTTTTATGGCGGATTTTTGTTGCATGAGCGCGGCCTGGCGCACTAAACAAGGCGAAAGTTCCGGCTGAAGGCTGAACGGTCGCCCTCGGGCGCGCCGGTGTCTTCGCTCTTTTGACGGTCTTTCTTTGAGCCTTTCCGCACATCAGCACCGGGCTCGAAAGAGGCTTTGCGCCGGAACGGCAATAGTCAGGAAAGGCGATGGATCATGCCACAGTATGAGCATGTGTTTCTCGCGCGGCAGGACGTGTCCGCGCAGCAGGCGCAGAGTCTGCAGGAAGAGTTTTCCAAGGTCATCAGCGACAACGGCGGCGAGGTCGGCAAGAGCGAATATTGGGGCCTCAAGCCGCTGGCCTACAAGATCAAGAAGAACCGCAAGGCGCATTATCACATGATGAACATCGACGCGCCGCACGAGGCGGTCGCCGAGATGGAGCGCCAGATGCGCCTGTCGGGCGACATCATCCGGTTTCTGACGCTGCGCGTCGAGGAGCTGGACGACAAGCCCTCGCCGATGATGAAGCGCTCCGATGAACGGCGCGGCTCGCGGCGTGGCGGCGAGCGCGGTGATAGAGGCGATCGGGGTGATCGCGGCCCGCGTGGAGGTCAGGAATGACGGATATTTCACAGCTTCCGGTCCGGCGTCCATTCCACCGGCGGCGCAAGACCTGCCCGTTTTCGGGGGAGAATGCGCCGAAGATCGACTACAAGGACGTCAAGCTCTTGCAGCGTTTCGTCTCCGAGCGCGGCAAGATCGTGCCGAGCCGCATAACCGCCGTCTCGGCCAAGAAGCAGCGCGAACTGGCGCGCGCCATCAAGCGGGCGCGTTTTCTGGGCCTTCTGCCTTACATCGTGAAGTGATCCGTCGGGACCACGGCGGGGGTTGGGGCGGCGCATAAGCGGCCGTCTCTAACCGCTAGCTAAGAGCGGGACAGCTTGTGATGAAAAACCCTGCCGTGATCGGCGCGCTCGCCGGCCTGGTTTCCGCGCTGTTGTTCGTTTCCGCGGCGTCGAGCGCTGTCGCAGCCGTGCTTCTCGTCTACATCACGCCGTTGCCGCTGATGATCGCCGGCCTCGGCTGGGGCATCCGCGCCAGCGCCATAGGGCTGGGCGTCGGAATGCTCGCGGCGGCTGCGCTGTTCAGCATCAACGTGTCGCTGACCTACGCGCTGATGCTCGCCGCCCCGGCCGCGCTGCTGGTTTATCTGGCGCTGCTCAGCCGGCCCGATCCGCAGAACCCGCAAGGCGTGGCCTGGTATCCGCCGGGGCGGCTTGTCGCCTGGGCGGCGCTGATGGGCGGCGCGATTGGCGGCGGTTCGGCGGTGGTGCTCGCCGCCGGGGCCGGAGACTACGAGACGGGGATCCGCCAGCTCTTCGACCAGACGCTGTTGCCCGCGCTTCAGCAGGGCGAGCAGGACTTGACAGACGAGCAAGTTGCCCAGAGCGTCAGCTTCCTGGGCGGCATCCTGCCGGGCGCGGTGGCGGCGGTGTGGTTGCTCATCATGCTGATCAACGTCTGGCTCGGCGGAAAGATCGCCTCGGTATCGGGTCAGCTGATCCGGCCCTGGCCGACGCTGTCGGACATGGAATACCCGCGCTTTCTGCCGATGGCGTTTCTGCTGGCGCTGATCGGCACAACAGTGTTCGCGGGGCTGACCGCGGCGATCGCCTCGTCGTTCGTCGGCGCGATCCTGCTGGCCTATCTTATTCTCGGGCTTGCGGTGGTCCATGTGATCACGCGCGGCAGCGCCTTTCAGCCGCTGATCCTTGTGCTGCTTTATGTCGGCATCGTGCTGGTCGGGTGGCTGGCGCTTCTGGTCGCCCTTCTGGGCGTGGCCGAACCGCTGCTCAGGCTGCGTCAGCGCGTGAAGCAGCAGCGCGACGGCTCCGGCCCGCCCGATGCGCCGCGGCCCGGTTAGGCGTTTCGGCGGCGAGGCGCGCCGCCTGTCGAGAATTCACGAATAGCGAACGGAGAGAGAAATCATGCAAGTGATTCTGTTGGAACGAGTCGGCAAGCTCGGCCAGATGGGCGACGTGGTGACGGTACGGGACGGCCACGCCCGAAACTATCTGCTGCCTCAGGGCAAGGCGCTGCGCGCCACGAAGGAGAACATCGCCCGGTTCGAGCGCGAGCGCGCGCAGATCGAGGCGCGCAACCTGGAACTGCGCAAGGAGGCCGAGGCGGTCGCCGAGAAGCTCGACGGCCAGACCTACATCGCCATCCGCCAATCCAGCGACACCGGCCAGCTCTACGGCTCGGTGAGCACGCGTGACATCGCAGATCTGGTTTCGGAGGCCGGCGCCTCGATCAACCGCAGCCAAGTGCTGCTGGACCGGCCGATCAAGACGCTGGGCCTGCATCAGGTGCGCATCCAGCTTCATCCCGAGGTCGACGTGCACGTCACGCTGAACGTTGCCCGTTCGCAGGACGAGGCCGATCTGCAGGCGCAGGGTCAGGACGTGACCGCCATCCGCGAGGAGACCGAATACGAGCATGTCTCGCGCGAAGAGCTTGAGGAAGAGTTGTTCGAGCCGGGCGTGGAGCTGGAAGAGGAGACTGCCGGAGAAGCGGGAGCGGAGACAGAACAGACCAAGTAAGGTCTGACGACGCTGGGTCCGCAGCAGCGGCCACGGTCGATTTTCCTCCGGTGGCGGGGGAACGAAAAGTTTGCTACCGTTGTTAGTGACAATGCAGCGCGCCGCGCTGAGTTTGGGAGCAGTAAAACGACTGGCAACACCGCGGGCCGAAAATGTCACCGCTCTGGTTACTGCTGGACCGGGTCGTAACCTCGGGAAACCTGACCTTCATCGACGCCGCCGGGCGCACGCATGTCTTTGGCGACAACTCTGGCCCGGAGGTTGTCGTCAGGCTGCAGGACAAACCGGCCGAATGGCGCATTGCTCTCGATCCCGGGCTGGCCATCGCCGAAGCCTTCATGGACGGCAGGCTCAATCTGGAACAGGGCAGCCTGTATGCGTTCCTCGAAACACTGATCGGCAACGCCGCCCGAAACACGCCGCCCGGCAGCACGCGGATGTTCGACTGGCTGCGCTACGCCACGCGCTGGGCGCGCCAGTACAATCCGGTGAGCCGCGCCGCCCGGAATGCCTCGCACCACTACGACATTCCCCCCGACATCTATGAGCTTTTCCTCGACCCCGACTGGCAATATTCCTGCGCGTACTTCCCGCATCCCGGTCTCGACATTTCCGGGGCCCAGCGGGCCAAGAAGCGCCATATCGCAGCGAAGCTGCGTATTTCGCCGGGCCAGGAGGTGCTGGATATCGGATCGGGCTGGGGTGGTCTCGGGCTGTCGCTCGCCAAACTGTCGGACGCGCGCGTGACCGGCATCACGCTTAGCAATGAACAGCTTCGCCGGGCGCGCGATCGTGCAAAAAAGATGGGGTTGGACAATCAGGTCCGCTTCGAGTTGCGCGACTATCGCAAGGTCGAGCAGACGTTCGACCGGATCGTCTCGGTCGGCATGTTCGAGCATGTCGGCGTCAATCACTACCGCGAATTTTTCGATCAGGTTCATAAGCTCCTGAAGGATGACGGCGTGGCGCTCCTGCACTCGATCGGGCGTTCCGACACGCCGGGCATCACCAATCCGTTCATCGAGAAATACATCTTCCCCGGCGGCTACATTCCCGCGCTCAGCGAAGTCATCCCGGCCATCGAGCGCGCCGGGCTGATCGTCGCAGACATCGAGATACTGCGGCTTCATTACGCCCAAACGCTGCGCGCCTGGCGCGAGGCGTTCATGGGGCGGCGCGACGAGGCCAAGCGGCTGATGGGCGAGCGCTTCTGCCGGATGTGGGAGTTCTATCTCGCCGGGTCCGAGATGGCGTTCCGCTATCAGGGGCTGATGGTTTTCCAGATTCAGATCATCAAGCAGGTCGACGCCCTGCCGCTCACGCGCGACTACATGGTCGAGGATGAGCGGCGGCTGCAGGCAATCGAGACCGGCGAAGGCCAGCGCCCGCGCCTCGCCGGCACCTGATCTCCGGCTCCAGCGATTGATCCGAAGAGCTTGTCCCGGATCCCGCCTTCTTCGATTCGCCACGGTCAATTTCCTGCCGCAAGAATCGCAGCTACTCTGTGCATATCGCGTATAGCGGGGAGACGGCGACCAGACATGCCACACCGCAAAGCGGAATCGCGATATGCCGTTGGGCCATGAGCACGAACCACGCAAATACCGCAGTCCTCGCGCAGGACAACGCCCTGCCCTTCCGCCAGGCGCCGCACAATATCGAGGCGGAACAGGCGCTGCTGGGCGCGATCCTCATCAACAACAACGCCTTCGACCGCGTGTCCGGCTTCCTCGCGGCGGAGCATTTCTTCGATCCGCTGCACGCGCGCATCTTTGAGACCGCGGCCAAGCTGATCCAGGCGGGCAAGCAGGCCACGCCGATCACGCTCAAGACCTTTTTTGAAGCCGAGGAGCCGATTGGCGGGCTCACCGTGCCGCAATATCTCGGCCGGCTCGCGGCAAATGCTGTCAGCGTCCTGAACGCGCACGATTATGGCCGCACGATCTACGATCTGGCCGTGCGCCGGAATCTGATCGTCGTCGGCGAGGACATGGTCAACACGGCCTACGATTCGCCCGTCGACATGCCGCCCGAAGCGCAGATCGAAGACGCCGAGCAGCGGCTGTTCGAACTTGCTGAGAAAGGCAAATACGGCTCCGGCTTCATGTCTTTCTCAAACGCGCTGACCGACGCGATCGAGATGGCCTCGCACGCCTATGAGCGCGACGGGCACCTGTCCGGCTTGTCCACCGGCCTGCACGACCTTGACCGCACAATGGGCGGGCTGCAGAAATCCGACCTCATCATCCTCGCCGGCCGCCCGTCGATGGGCAAGACGGCGCTGGCCACGAACATCGCTTTCAACGTGGCAAGGGCGCACCGGAGCGAGACCGACGCTGAGGGCAACGACAAAACGGTCGATGGCGGGGTGGTCGGCTTCTTCTCGCTTGAGATGTCCGCGGAACAGCTCGCTACGCGCATCATCGCCGAGCAGGCCGAGATCCCGTCCGAGCGCATCCGCCGCGGCATGATCGACGAGGCGGAGTTCCGCCGGCTCGTCGAGGTCACGCAAGCGATGCAGAGCATCCCGCTTTACATCGACCACACCGGCGGCATCTCGGTCGCCCAGCTGGCCGCCCGCGCGCGCAAGCTCAAGCGCCAGAAAGGGCTCGACATGCTCGTGGTTGACTATGTCCAGCTTCTTTCCGGCTCGTCGAAGCGCGCGTCCGACAGCCGCGTGCAGGAGATAACGGAGATCACCACCGGCCTCAAGGCGCTCGCCAAGGAACTCGACGTGCCGATCGTCGCGCTGTCGCAATTGTCGCGTCAGGTGGAGCAGCGCGAGGACAAACGCCCGCAGCTTTCCGACTTGCGCGAGTCCGGCTCGATCGAGCAGGATGCCGACGTTGTCATGTTCGTGTTCCGCGAGGAATACTACATCCAGCGCCAGGAGCCTTCGACCACCAAGGTCGAGGAGCACCAGAAATGGCAGGATGAAATGGACCAGGTTCAGGGCATCGCGGAGGTCATCATCGGCAAGCAGCGGCACGGCCCGACCGGCACCGTGCGCCTGCAGTTCAGCGCCGACGTGACCCGCTTCTCCGACCTGGCGCGCTCCGGGCAGGAACCGCATGGATGGGGCTGAGCAACAGCTGAGCGCGGCGGTATGGCCGTCCTCTGGTGGGCAGATTACGCCCGATCCGCGGGACACCGCGCTGCTGCTGATCGACCTGGATGCACTGCGGGCGAATTACCGGCGGCTGCGCGATATGGCGCCCGGCGCGGAAACGGCGGCGGTCGTCAAGGCCGACGGCTACGGCCTCGGCGCGGTGGCTTGCGCGCGGGCGCTGACGCAGGAGGGCGCGCGCAGCTTCTTCGTGGCAACCCCCATGGAGGCGCGGGAACTGCGCGCGGCGCTGCCCGAGGCGGTGATCTACGTGCTCGACGGACTTGCGCCGGGTGCGGCGGAGCATTTCGCCTCCGCGCAGCTGCGGCCCGTGCTCGGCGATCTCGCGGAAATCGAGGAGTGGGCCGGATATTGCCGCGCGAGCGGATATGCCGGTCCGGCAGCCATCCATCTCGACACCGGCTTTAACCGGCTGGGCCTCGATATGGCAGGCGTAAACGCGCTGGCCGGACGCGGCGACTGGCTGGAGGCGTTCAATCTCGCGCTCGTCATGAGCCATCTTGCCTGCGCCGACACGCAAGATCACCCCAAGACCGGCGCGCAGGCCGCGCTGTTCGATGAGATGCGCGCGCTGCTGCCGCCCGCCCCGGCCAGTCTCGCGGCTTCTGGCGGCATTCAGCTTGGTCCGCGCTATCATTACGACCTGACCCGCGCGGGCGTGGCGCTCTACGGCGGCCAGGCGCTGGGTAACGCGCCGCCCATGCAGCCGGTCGTCACGCTCCTCGCCCGCATCGCCACGGTGCGCGAGGCCGGGGCCGGCGAAACGGTCGGCTACGGCGCGGCGCACACGCTGTCCCGCCCCTCGCGCATCGCGATCGTCACGGCCGGCTACGCGGACGGCTACATCCGCCTGCTGGGCGGCAGCGACGCACGGGCGGGCGCGCACGGCTTCATCGGCCCGCACAAGGCGCCGGTGTTGGGGCGCGTCTCGATGGACCTGACCGCCTTCGACGTCACCGACGTGCCCGGCGCGCTGTCCCGGCGCGGCGGCTGGATCGAGCTTCTGGGGCCGCGGCTCACGGTCGATGAGCTGGCCGCCCATGCGCAGACCATCGGCTATGAAGTGCTGACCAGCCTCGGCCCGCGCTACACCCGCCACTACATCGGCGGCTGAACCGGATGGCCCGCGCGAGCACCGCCTATATCTGCCAGAGCTGCGGGGCGTCTTCCACGCGCTGGGCGGGCAAATGTGCAGCCTGCGGCGCGTGGAACGCGTTGAGCGAGGAAGCATCGGCCGCGCCATCCGGCGGCAAGCGCGCGCGCAAAAAGTCGGGCGGCGTAAAGCTGCTGCGCCTCGATGAAGGCGGCGGGCAGATCGCGCACGCTCCCACCGGCATCGGCGAGTTCGACCGCGTGCTCGGCGGCGGGCTGGTGCCCGGCTCGGCGGTGTTGCTGGGCGGCGATCCGGGCATCGGCAAATCCACCCTGCTCCTGCAGACCGCCGCCGCCATCGCTGAGGCCGGGCAGAACGCGCTCTATTTCTCTGGTGAAGAAGCCGCGGATCAGATCAGCCTGCGGGCCGAGCGGCTGGGCGTGGCTTCTGCCCCGCTGCGCGTTGCCGCCGAAACCAATGTCGAGCGCATCCTCGCCACCCTTGAGGCTGAAGGCCCGGCCAACCTGATCGTCATCGACTCAATCCAGACGCTATGGTCCGACACGCTTGAGTCCGCGCCGGGCACGGTCAGCCAGGTCCGCGCCTCGGCGCAGGCGCTCATCGCATATGCCAAACGCAGCGGCTGCGCGCTGTTCCTGGTCGGCCATGTCACCAAGGATGGGCAGATCGCCGGGCCGAAGGTCGTTGAGCACATGGTCGACACGGTGCTCTACTTCGAAGGCGACAGCGCCCAGCATTACCGCCTGCTGCGCTCGGTCAAGAACCGCTTTGGCCCGGCCGGGGAGATCGGCGCGTTCGAGATGCGCGGCAGCGGCCTGCACCCGGTCAGCAATGCGTCCCAGCTGTTCCTCGGGGAGCGCGGAGAAAACGCGCCCGGCGCGGCGGTCTTCGCCGGGGTGGAGGGCACGCGCCCGCTGCTTGTCGAGATTCAGGCGCTGGTCGCGCCCACGGTTTTCCCCTCCCCGCGCCGCGCGGTGGTCGGATGGGACGCCAACCGCCTGGCGATGCTGCTTGCCGTGCTGGAGGCGCGCTGCGGAATCCGGCTCAGCGGACACGATGTTTACCTCAATGTGGCGGGGGGATTGCGGGTCGGCGAACCCGCCGCCGATCTCGCGGTCGCCGCTGCCCTGATATCGGCACTTTCCGGCGTTGCACTGCGCGCGGATTGCGTTTATTTCGGAGAAGTCAGTTTGTCTGGCGCAATCCGCACGGTACGCCAATCCGATACAAGACTGCGTGAAGCAGCCAAGCTTGGGTTCGGCGCGGCCTTCGTGCCGGCGTCTGCCGAAATCGACGAGGCCTCATGCGGGCTGGAGTTGGCGCGCATGGGACATCTCAGGGGGCTGGCCGCGCAGCTTGCCGGCGCGTAGACGCCAGCGCGTTCCACTACCGTTTGACGCCGTGACGACGGGCACGTCGCGCATGGAGAGGGGTTTTCCGGGCAATGCCAATTCAGTGGCTCGATGTCATCCTGATCGTAATCATGTTCATTTCCGCGTTCCTGGCCATGCTGCGCGGGCTGACGCGGGAGATGCTGTCCATCGTGTCGTGGGCGCTGGCGGCGGTGGCCGCGCTGTTCGCCTATCCGGCGTACCGGGAGACCGCGCGACAATATATCGAGCCGCCGATGCTCGCAGACGGCGTGCTGATTGGCACGGTGTTCGTGGTGACGCTCATTGTTGTCAGCCTCGTGACCGTGCGCATCTCCGATTACATCCTCGACAGCCGCGTCGGCGCGCTGGACCGCACGCTCGGTTTCGTTTTCGGCCTCGCGCGGGGGCTGATCCTCGTCGTGATCGCCTACGAACTGTTGAGTATGCTGGTGCCGAAAGAAACGCATCCGCGCTGGGTCACCGAGGCGCGCTCGCTGGAAGTCATCGAAAGCACCGGCTCTGCCATAATTTCGCTGCTCCCGGACAATCCGGCCTCCGTATTCAACGAGGACGGCGACCCCGGTTAGCCGGCGGCCCCGGCGCTTGATTGCATCCATTGCCTGTTGAAGCGTCACAAAACCGACATTTTGACGTTGCGTGCAGCGCAACAATGCGCATATTGGCAGTGTATGCAGGTCGGGTTCTGCATGACCTGCAGCTCCAACGGGCGATGGAGCTTGGCTGATGGCCGCCGACAGTTTCCTTCACGACGACAAACTCCGCGAGGAGTGCGGGGTGTTCGGCATCTTCGGACACGAGGACGCCGCGCCGCTCACCGTGCTCGGCCTGCACGCGCTACAGCATCGCGGGCAGGAAGCCGCAGGCATCGTCTCTTACGACGGCGAGCATTTCCATTCCGAGCGCCGGCTCGGCCTTGTCGGAGACCAGTTCACCAAGAAATCGGTCGTGGACCGGCTCAAGGGCCATGCGGCCGTCGGCCATGTGCGCTATTCCACCACGGGCGAAACGGCGATGCGCAATGTTCAGCCGCTGTTCGCCGACCTTTCGGGCGGCGGTTTCGCGCTGGCGCATAACGGCAATCTGACGAACGCGCTGAAAATCCGGCAGGACCTGATCGCCTCCGGCGCGATCTGCCAGTCGACCTCGGACACCGAGGTCATAATGCATCTGGTGGCGCGCAGCCGGAAGCAGCGCCTCGTCGAGCGGCTTATCGACGCGCTTCTGCAGATCGAGGGCGGCTATGCGCTCGTGGCCGTCACCAACAAGAAGCTGATTGGCGCGCGCGATCCGCTGGGCCTGCGCCCGCTGGTGCTGGGCAAGCTCGACGGCGCTTATGTGTTCGCTTCCGAGACCTGCGCGCTCGACATCATCGGCGCGGAGTTCGTCCGCGAGGTCGAGAATGGCGAGGTTGTGGTCGTCACCAAGGACGGGCTCGAAAGCCACCGCCCCTTCCCCGCACGAACGCCCCGGCCCTGCCTCTTCGAATACATCTACTTCGCCCGCCCTGATTCCGTCATCGGCGGGCGAAGCGTTTACGAGGTCCGCAAGAAGTTCGGCGAGCAACTCGCGATCGAAGCGCCGGCGCAGGCCGATGTCGTGGTGCCGGTGCCCGATTCCGGCGTGCCCTCTGCGATTGGCTATGCGCAAGCAAGCGGTCTGCCCTTCGAGCTGGGCATCATCCGCAACCAGTATGTCGGGCGCACGTTCATCGAGCCGGAGCAGCGCATCCGCAAGCTGGGCGTGAAGCTCAAACACAGCGGCAACAGCGCGGCGATCTGCGGCAAACGCATCGTGCTCATCGACGACAGTATCGTGCGCGGCACCACATCCATCAAGATCGTGCAGATGATGTATGAAAAGGGCGCGGCCGAGGTGCATATGCGCGTGGCCTGCCCGCCCATCAGCTATCCCGATTTCTACGGCATCGACACTCCCTCGAAAGCCAAGCTGCTGGCCTCGCACCACACGCTTGAGGAAATGCGCGATTTCATCGGCGTGGAGAGCCTCGCCTTCCTTTCGGTGGACGGTATATATCGCGCGCTTGGATATGAGGCGCGCGACCCGGCGAACCCGCAATTCGCCGATCATTACTTCACCGGCGATTATCCCACGCGGCTGGTCGATCAGGACGACAACCAGCCGCACCGCCAGCTTTCGTTGCTGGCCGAAGCAAGCTAGGCCGCATGTCGCAAATGGTTGCCCAGAGCGAGACGGCCGGGCGACTGGCCGGGCGCACCGCCGTCATCACCGGCGCTTCGCGTGGGATCGGCCGGGCGGTGGCTTTGGGCTTCGCGCGGCAAGGCGCGCATGTCATCGCCGTGGCGCGGACCAAGGGCGCTCTGGAGGAACTGGACGACGAGATCAGGGCCGAAGGCGGCGCCTGCTCGCTCATCACGCTCAATCTCAGGCAGGGCGACAAGGTGGATGCGCTCGGGCCGACGCTCTACCAGCGCTGGCCGCATATCGACATCTTGGTGGCCAATGCCGGGGTGCTCGGGACCCTGACGCCCGTGGCGCATATCCAGGAGCGGGACTGGGACGAGGTGATGAGCGTCAACGTCACGGCGAACATGCGCCTGATCCGCACGCTCGATCCGCTTTTGCGCCGCTCCGATGCCGGTCGGGCGATCTTCGTATCGTCCGGCGTGGCTACCGCGCCGCGAGCCTATTGGGGGGAATACGCGGCCACCAAGGCGGCGCTGGAGACGCTGGCGCTCACCTACGCTGCGGAGACCGTCTCCACGCCGGTGCGCGTCAACATCGTCAATCCGGGCCGCACACGCACGGCGATGCGCGCGGCCGCATATCCGGGCGAAGACCCGGCCACGCTCAAGCCGCCGGAGGCGGTCGTGCCGCTGTTCGTGGATTTGGCCAGCCCGGAGTGCGCGGTAACAGGCCAGCGCTTCGATTACGAGGACTACGCGGCGAAAGCCGGCTCTATCTAGGGCCCTTTTCGCTACGACTGAAGCCCCTGCCCCGTCGTCTTTGCCGGACTTGATCCGGCAATCCAGCTTATGAGCGTGATGGCTGCAGCGCTGGATGCCCGTGTTCCCCGGATCGCTGTCCGGGGACAGGCAAGCACGGGCATGACGTGGCTCCCACTAAGCGAAAACCACTCAGTCCGGCGTCTCGATGACCATGCCGTCATAGGCCGGCTCGATCCCGCGCGGCAGTTCCCGCTTCAGCGCGTTGTAATCCAGATCGTTGTGCATGTGCGTCAACACGCCATGCGGCACGTCCAGCCGCCGGATCCAGTCCAGCGCCTGCTCAACAGTGAAATGCGCCGGGTGTTGCGGCGCGTGACGCAGGGCATCCACTACCCAGACCTCCAGACCGTCCAGCAGCGGCAGCGAACTGTCCGGCAGCCCGCTGATATCGCTGGAATAGGCCAGTCCGCCAACGCGAAAGCCCAGCGAGACGATGTTGCCGTGAAGCTGGGCAAAGGGCATCGCCTCGATCGCGCCGCCCGCGCCGTCGATCCGCACAGGCTTGCCTGGCCGGATCGTATGCGGGCGCAGGATCGGCGGATAGGGGCTGCCCTCCGGCGCCTGGAAAACATAATAAAAGCGGCGTTCCAGCGCGGCGCGCGTCGGCTCGTCGAAATAAACGTCAAGCTGCTCGCGCCGGCGAAAGACGATAGCGCGGAGATCGTCGATGCCGTGGGTGTGGTCGGCGTGGTCGTGGGTGTAGAGTACCCCGTCGAGCCAGGCGACGTCATGGCGCAGGAACTGCTCGCGCATGTCGGGGCAACTGTCGACCAGCACGGTCGTCGTTCCGTGATTGCCGATACGCTCTATCAGCAGCGAGCAGCGCGTGCGGCGATTGCGCGGCTCGTTCGGATCGCATTTGCCCCAGTCGCCGCCAATGCGCGGCACGCCGCCTGAAGAGCCGCAGCCCAGGATCGTGAAGCGGTATGGCATCAGGCCACCCGGCCTTGCTCACGCGGAGTGATGGCTGCATCCCGGGGCATCCGCGAAAACAGCCGATAAACATTTTCGGTCGTCGCTCGCGCGATCTCGTCTTCGCTCACGCCCTTGACCTCGGCCAGCACCTTCGCCGTGTGGCGCACATAGGCCGGCTCGTTGCGCTTGCCGCGATGGGGCACAGGCGCGAGATAAGGCGCGTCGGTCTCGACCAGTACGCGGTCCATCGGCACGGTCGCGGCAATCTCGCGCAGTTCATCCGCCCGCTTGAAGGTCAGGACGCCTGAAAACGATACGTAAAGCCCCAGCGCCAGCCCCCGCCGCGCCAGTTCCGGGCCGGAGGTAAAGCAGTGCAGCACCGCGCTGAACGCGCCCTTGCCCATCTCTTCTTCGAGGATGGCGGCGGTGTCGTCTTCCGCCTCGCGCGAGTGGATCACCAGCGGCAGGCCGGTTTGCCGCGCGGCCTCGATATGACGGCGGAAGCCCGCCGTCTGATCTTCCACGGCGCTGAAATCATAGTGGTAATCCAGCCCCGCCTCGCCGATCGCGACGACCTTGTCGCGCTTCGCCGCCGCCAGAATGTCCTCCAGCAGCACGTCCTTCTCTTCGGTGGCGTAGTGCGGGTGCGTGCCGGCGGAGCAGAACACGTCCGCATAGGCCTGCGTGAGCGCGTAAATCTCCTCGAAGCGTCGCATCCGCGTGGAGATCGTAATCATCGGGCTGACGCCAGCCTCGCGCGCCCGCGCGATGACCGCATCGCGTTCCGGCGCGAAGTCGGGAAAATCCAGATGGCAATGGCTGTCGATGAGCATCACTGAGCGGCTTGTTTCTCATCCTGTTCGACAAAGCGCGGGAAGACCGGCTCCGGCTTTGGCAACTGTGTGCCCGCGGGTAACCGGCCGGCCTCGCCCAGATGGGCGAAATCGCGCGCATCATTCGGCACGGCGAGCTGGTCGAGCAGCTTGCCCGCTGCCTCCGGCGTCAGGGCTTGCGCGAGGATCGCGACCTGGCGCACGACTTCGGCCGTAACATAGAGCACCGTGCCCATGCGCGGCGGATCGGTCTTCTTCAGCGCCCACGGTTCCTGCGCGGCGAAATAGCGGTTGGCCTCTCCTACGACGTTCCAGACCGCCTCGGCGGCCTTGTGGATCGCCTGCGTCTCCAGCGCCTCGCGCACTGTCGCAAGCGTTCCGTCCGCAAGCGCCAGCAGCGCGCGGTCCGCATCGGTGAACTCGCCCGGCTCCGGCAGCGCGCCCCCGCAGTTCTTGGCGATCATGCTCAGGGAACGCTGAGCAAGGTTGCCCAGATCATTCGCCAGATCGGCGTTGATGCGATTGACGATGGCCTCATGGCTGTAGCTGCCGTCCTGCCCGAACGGCACCTCGCGCAGCAGGAAATAGCGAAGCTGATCGACGCCATAGACCGAGACGAGCGCGAACGGATCGACAACATTGCCGACCGATTTCGACATCTTCTCGCCCCGGTTGAACAAAAAGCCGTGCGCGAAAACCCTTTTGGGCAGCGGGAGACCCGCCGACATCAGAAACGCCGGCCAGTAGACCGCGTGGAAGCGCAGGATGTCCTTGCCGATCACATGCAAGTCGGCCGGCCAGTAGCGCTTGTAGCTCCCACTGTCGGTATCAGGATAACCGACGCCCGTAATGTAGTTCGTCAGTGCGTCCACCCATACATAAATGACATGCCCCGGCGCATTCGGCACCGGGATGCCCCAGTCCAACGTGGTGCGTGAGATCGACAGGTCCATCAGCCCGCCTTCCACGAAACTCACAACCTCGTTGCGGCGCTCGGGCGGCAGAATGAAATCCGGGTTTTCGGCGTAGTGCTCGAGCAGGCCCGGTCCATATTTCGACAGGCGAAAGAAATAGGTCTGCTCCTCGGTCCACTCCACCGGCGTGCCGGTTGGCCCGCGGCGCACGCCGTCCTCGCCCACTTGCGTCTCGCTTTCGGCGTAGAAAGCTTCGTCGCGCACCGAGTACCAGCCCGCATAGGTGTCAAGATAGATGTCGCCCTGCGCCTCCATCCGCTTCCAGATATGCGCGACAGCCTCGTAATGGCGCGGCTCGGTGGTGCGGATGAAGTCGTCGTTGGAGACCTCCAGGACCCGGCACATCTCCTGAAACTGCGGGGTGTTTCGATCTCCCAGTTGCTGGGGCGTCAGCCCCTGTTTCTGGGCCGTCTGCTTCATCTTCAGCCCGTGCTCGTCCACGCCGGTGAGGAAGAAAACATCGTAGCCGTCCAGCCGGCGGAAGCGCGCCAGCGCGTCGGTCGCAATGGCCTCGTAGGCGTGGCCGATATGCGGCGCGCCGTTGGGGTAGGAAATGGCCGTGGTCAGATAATAAGCGGGCTTGGTCGTCATCTGCGTATTGTTCCGCCTTGAGGGTTGCTGCGCTTGCGGCGTCCGCGCGCTTTACGCCGGATGCGCGCGCTTTGCCAGCCGCGCGGCGTTTTCGATCTCGCTGAACAGCCGCATCAGCGCTGCGCCGCGGTCGAGATTGAGCGTCTCGGCCTCTGCCCGCAAGCGCTTCCCTGTGTCCCACACCTCCATCCATCGCGCAAGGCTGTGCGCGTGGAACACGCCGGAGCTGTGAGGCGATTGCGCGGCCTGCCGGATCGCCGCGGCCAGCGCGTCCTCGACCAGATCGAAGACAAGATCGTATCCCGGGCCGGACTTGGCATTGCTCGCGGTCTCGATCAAACGGAACACCTCGGCGTCGTCAAGGCGCGGAAGGCGCTCGAACATCTGCCGGATCAGGGCGTAGGCCTCAGCGCCGCCGCCGGCAATCAGCTCCAGCGCGCGCCGGGGCCGGCCGTTCGTGGCGGCGAGGATCGGCTCCAGCGTCTCCGGCTCAGGCACATTTACGCCGGCCGCCGCGCAGGCAGCTTCAACCGCCTGGCCCGTCTCTTCCGCGCCCAGCGGGCGCAGGCGCAGACGCTCGCAGCGTGAGGCGATGGTCGGGAGCAGGCGGCCCGCGCTCGTGGCGATCAGGAAGAACAGCGTGCGCGGCGGCGGCTCCTCCAGCGATTTCAGCAGGGCGTTCGCCGAACTGGTGTTGAAATCGTCAGCGCTGTCAACGATCACCACGCGCCAGCCCTCCCCCGCCGTCGTGCCGAGAAAGTGCCGGAGCCGGCGCACATCATCGACCGCGATCTGCGTGCGCAATTTCCTGGTTTGCGGATTGAGCATCCGGCGCACGACCATGAGCCGCGGATGCGCCTGCGCCGCGATCAGCCGCCGCGTTTCCTCGATGCTCTCGACGCCCTGGGCCAGCGCCTCCGCCGTGAAGTCGTAGACCAGCGTTGCCTTGCCGATGCCCGGCGGGCCCGCGACGATCCACCCATGCGCGATCCGTGCGCCGTGCAGCCGCTCGCTCAGGCGGGCGCGTTCGGCGGCGTGCCCGACGAGACCGGCGGTCTCGCGCGGATGCGGCCATTCGCCGAGGCGGTCCGCTTCCGGCGGCGGTGTGTCGGGGCTTTGTCGTGCGGGTCGGGCCATCGGTTACGGGTTCAGGCGTTCTTCGACGACCTTCCAGATCGCGGCTTCCACCGTCTCCGGGTCGGCCGAGGCGTCGATCACCGCGCAGCGCCAAGGCTCGCAGCGCGCGATGTTCAGGAATTCCGAGCGCAGGTTCTGGTGAAATGCCAGCGGCATTTTTTCGTAACGGTCCTTTTCCGTGCCCTTGAGCCGTTCCAGCGCCTGCTCGGCTGGCAGGTCGAGGATCAGCGTCAGGTCCGGGCGCGTGGGCCAGACGATCGTGCGCTCCATCGCCTCAAGCATGGACAAGGGCACCTCGCCGCCCGCGCCCTGATAGGCCCGTGTCGAGTCGGAAAAGCGGTCGCAGACCACCCACTTGCCCCCGTCAAGGGCGGGACGGATGGTGATTTCCAGATGGGAATGGCGCGCGGCATAGAATAGTGCCGCCTCGGCCAGTCCGCCGAACCGCTCGATCTTGCCGGACAGCAGCAATTCGCGGATTTGCTCGGCGCGGGGCGAGCCGCCGGGTTCGCGCGTCAGCACCACGCTGTGTCCGCGCGACTCCAGCCGGTCGCGCAGACGCTTGGCCTGAGTGGATTTGCCTGCGCCCTCCCCGCCTTCGAGCGTGATGAATTTGCCTGCCGACAAAGCCGCCTGTCCCATGTCGCGATTGTTCAGGCGCCGCGCGCCCTCCGCGACTGTTTATAACAGCCAACCGAAGGCCAGCATCAGGATGGTATCGAAACCGCGCGCGATCACGCCGCCTTTCTCCACATCTTCCGCAGCGTAGAGCGGCGCGCTGTTGCTGATGCCTTCATCGGTCGTGACGCGGATTTCGGCCACGCGTTCGCCCTGCGCAATCGGCGGATAGAGCGGCCCGACATAGGCGATTTCGGCAGAAATGCGCTCACGCTCCGTCGCCCGCGGCAAAAGGATCGTGACATCGCCCTCGCCCGTCAGATCGACGAAGCGGCTGTCCCCGCCCCAAACACGGGCGGTCCCGACGATCTCGCCCGCGTCGAACAGCGTGAATTGCCTGAAGCTGCGCAGGCCCCAGTTGAGCAGCCGGACCGCCTCGTTGCGCCGGGCGCTGCTGGTCTCCAGTCCATTGACGACGGCAATCATGCGCCGCCCATCGGTCTGGGCCGAGGCGACCACACCGTAACCCGATCCGCTCGTGAAGCCTGTTTTCAACCCGTCGGCCTTGCCATCGCGCACCAGCCGGTTCCGGTTAAGAAAGCGGTGGCGGCGATATTTGAGTTCAGGCTCGGCAAAATAGCCGTAATACTCGGGGTATTCCCGGATGACATGGCGCGCCAGCACAGCCAGATCGCGTGCGGACATGTAATGATTGGGATCGGGCAGGCCGGTCGAATTGACGAAGTTGGAATTCTCCAGCCCAATTTCGTCAGCATAGTTGTTCATCAGGCGGGCGAAGCCTTCTTCCGAGCCGGCGAGACCCTCCGCCAGAACGATGCTGGCGTCGTTGCCCGACTGGATCACAACGCCGCGCACAAGCTGCTCCACCGTGACCGAGGAATTGATCGGCGCGAACATTGCCGAAGTGCGCGAGGGCGCGCCACCCGTCCGCCATGCATTCTCGCTCACCACGAATTCGTCGTCGAGTTCGAGCCGCCCGTCCTTGAGCGCCTTGAACACGACAGCAAGCGTCATGAGCTTGCTCATGCTGGCAGGCGGCATCTGCTCGTCGCCGCGCTTGTTGTAGAGCACCGCGCCGGTTTCGTGGTCCATCAGGAAAGCGTAAGGGGCATCGCTCTCAAAGGCCGCGCGCGCCGGTTGGGCCGCCCAGGCGGCCAGGACACTCAGAACCACTGCCCAAACAACGAAAAATCCACGCACTGTTTCGCCCCGCGCTTACAAACCCTTGCCCATACCGCAACATCGGCATGGACAAAGACTTAACACCAGCGGCGCAAAAAAAATCAACCGTCGCGCGGGCGGGTCCTGCGCGCATCTGAGGCGGGGTCGGCCGCGCCAAGGCGGGTCGGCTGGTCGTCATACCAGGGCTGTGAGGCCAGAAACGCCTGCTCGAAGCTGTCATCGCCGTCAAGCGGCGCGGGCCGCAGATACGACACTCGCACCGGACCGGTCCCGGCCTTGTGGATGCCCAGCAGCTTCGCCGCCCGGCGCGACAGGTCGATGATCCGGTTGCGCGCGAAGGGGCCGCGGTCGTTGACCCGCAGAACCAGCGAGCGCCCATTGCCCAGATGCGTCACCTTGACGTAGCTCGGCAGCGGCAGCGTCGGGTGCGCCGCCGTCAGCGCGTCCATGTCATAGATCTCGCCGTTGGCCGTTTTCCGGCCATGAAACATCTCGCCGTACCAGGAGGCGGTGCCCGCGCGGTCATAATCCGGGTCCTTGCGCGGCACGACCGTCTCGCCAGCCGCCACGTAAGGATCGCCGATCTTGCGCACGCCGCCGCCCTTCGGCACCGGCGCGCCGAGCGCGACAACCCGCGGACTAAGCTTTTGCGTTTCGTCTTCCGGCGCGTCGGTGCCGCCAAGCATACGGGTAAGCGGCGATTTTCCCTCGCCCTCCTCGCCAGTGCTGGCGAGGGTCAGCGACATCGCAGATGGCTCGGGTCCGGCGCAGCCGGCGAGCAACAGACCGGAAACCATGAGCATTGCAAAACGCGGAACAGTCTGGACGGGCATGAGTGCTTTCTCGATCAAGGTCAAACCTGCTAGAGAGGGCGTGCCCCGGAATGGGCCGCGGTGGTAGGAATTCGTAACCGAACAACCTGAGCGTGCGGTAAAATCCGCGCGAATAATTAGAACGTTCCCGAAACTTCATGATTCGCGGGGCGAACCTGTGACCGCGCAAGGACGGCGGCAGGATTTTTGTTCGCTCCGCCGCGACAAGGCGTTCCCCAGGAATGGACAGGCCCACCACCCGAGCCGGCGAGACGCAACTCAAGCGCACGGTCACCTTGCTGCCGCTGACGCTTTACGGGCTTGGCGTCATCGTCGGGGCGGGCATCTATGTCCTGATCGGGGAAACGGCGGCGCGCGCGGGCTTCTATACGCCGCTGGCCTATCTCGTCGCGTCGATGCTGGTCGCGCTGACGGCCGCCTCCTATGCCGAGCTGTCAACCTCGTTTCCGGTGAGCGCGGCGGAAACGGCCTATATTCGCGCGGGGCTGCGCGTCGAATGGCTGGCGACGCTCGCGGGGCTGCTGGTCTGCGTCTCCGGCATCATCTCCTCGGCCACGCTCGTTCAGGGCGGCGCGGGCTACGCCGCATCGCTGACCGGACTGCCGCCGCTTGCGCTGGCGGTGTTCTTCGCGCTGCTGCTGGGCGCAATCGTCGGGCTGGGCATCGAGCTGTCGGTCGGGGTGATCGCCACAGTCACGGTCATCGAGGTCGGCGGCCTCGTGCTGATCGCCGGGCTTGGGTTTGGCAATGTCGAGGCGGTTCAGACCGGCATCGCGGCGCATTACACGCCGCTGGACATGAGCGCGGCCGTAGGCGTCATTTCCGGGGTGCTTCTGGCCTTCTTCGCGTTCATCGGCTTCGAGGACATGGTCAACATCGCCGAGGAGGTGAAGGAGCCGGAGCGCAACATGCCGCGCGCCATTGCGTTCGCCCTCATCAGCGTCACGGTCCTCTACATGGCCATTGCGCTGGTGGCGGTGATCTACGTCGATACGGCGGACCTCGCCGCCTCCGACGCGCCGCTCAGCCTGGTGTTCGAGCGGGTGACGGCGCTCTCCGGCGCGCCGATCAGCGTGATCGCCATTGTCGCGGCGCTGGGCGGCGTGGTCGCGCAGATGGTTATGTCGACGCGCATCCTCTACGGGCTGGGGCGCATGGGCAAACTGCCGGGCTGGTTTGGCGCAGTCCATCCGCGCACGCGCACTCCAATGAACGCCACCGTTCTCGTGGTCGCCCTCATCGTGCTGCTGACGGTGATGCTGCCGACCCGCGAACTGGCCGAGACCACGGCCGCGGGCACGCTTTTCGCCTTTTCGTTCGTCAATCTCGCGCTCTGGCGCATGAAAGGCCGCGCAGATTATCGCTCCGGCGGCTTTTCCGTGCCGCGCATTGTCCCGCTGCTCGGCGCGGTGCTGTCGATGTCTTTCCTTATCAATGAGATGATCCGCCGTGCGCTGTGATGCCTTCAGCGGCTCGTCTTGCGCGTGCGGGGCTGGCGCGTCGCGCGGCCGCTCTGCCCGGCGAGCAGAAGCTGACGCTGGCTGAGCGCGCTCTGCGCAACATCCCACACGAAGGAGAAGGATTGCAGCGAGTCCTCGTCGATCCGGTCATTGTCAAGATCGGCGATGACCTCGTGGAAGATGGCGAACAGGCTGCGCCGCACCTCCTCCAGTTCATCCAGCGAACCCGCCTGCTCCGCCTGATCGACGAGCGCGGCCATGTGCAGGTTATAGCGATCGGCGCGGTTCTTGCGCGCGTTAGACAGCCAGATGCGCGCCTGCCATAGCCCGGAAACAAGCAGCACCAGCACCGATACCGCCAGCCCGATCGGCTCGGCGTATTCGATCACAAGCGGTGGCCGGTTGCGCTGGTAGTAGTCCTCCGCGCCCGGATGCACGCCGATGGTCAGCCGCTGCTGCGCGCTCGGCTCGGAGATGAAGGCGGCCTGCCGGTTGGCCTCGACCATCTGCTGACGGCGCTCGAACAGCGTGGCCACGATCTGGTTGGCGATCTCGTCAGGCAGCCCGGTATTGCCGATCAGCAGCGCATCGACGCCCAGCACCTCGATCGTCTCGGCCGGCACCGGCTTGTCGCCCGAATAGACGCCCTTAGGCACAGAAACCTGAGTGAGCGCCGGGTTGAAGAGCGCCATCGCCTGAGCTTGGTCAAGCCCGATCAACTGGATGTCCGCGCGGCGGACGCTCTCGGCGATGGTCTGGTTGCCCAGCGCCATGATGACGAACAGGGCGTCGACCTCGCCGGCTTCCAGCGCCGCCAGCCCCTCCTGCAGCGTTCCGGCCACCGGCGTGATGTCGCTCGCCGGCACCTGATAGTGTTCCAGCAATCCGTAAAAGGCGAGATTCGAGCCGGACCCCGCCGGCATGACGGCGACGCGCTTTCCGGCAAGATCCGGCACATCCGCAATCCCGGCATCGCCGCGCGCGAGCAGATGGTAGACCTCCGGGTAAAGCCGTGCGATCAGCCTGACATCGCCCGCGAGCGCCGTGTTGCTCTGCACAAGGCCCAGCGTCTCGGGTTCGAGGGCGACGCGCCGGGCGTTTTCGGCCGCTCCGCCGCTTTGCACCACCGCCGCCGCCAGCGGCGGGTCTGCCCGCCCCAGCGCCTCGGCAATCACCTGCCCGAGCGCGAAATAGCTGCCGCCTTCCGTGCCAGTCGTGATTGTCACGCGCTCCACGCTGCGCCCCGAAGCAAACAGGAACGCCAATCCGATAAGCACGACGAGAACGAGGCCGATGCCCACCGGCAGCCAGCGCCAGACGTTATCGGATGGCGGCAACAGACGCCCGGCGATCCGTCTGATCTGCTCAAGCGCCGGATTGCGGGGCATCAATGAAGCTCCACAGCGCCTAGACCAGCCGGCTTCGCTCGACCGCCGCCTCGATGAAGGAAGCGAACAGCGGGTGCGGCTCAAAGGGGCGGGATTTCAGTTCCGGGTGAAACTGCACGCCGATGAACCAGGGATGGTCCGGGATTTCCACGATCTCGGGCAGCAGCCCGTCCGCTGAAACGCCAGTGATGCGCAAGCCCGCGCTCTCCAGCGCCTCGCGGTAATGCATGTTGACCTCGTAGCGGTGGCGGTGCCGCTCGGAAATTTCATCCGCCCCGTAGATCGCGGCGACGCGGCTGCCCGGCTCCAGCACGGCCTCGTAAGCGCCCAGCCGCATGGTTCCGCCGAGATCGCCCGTCTCCGCGCGCTTTTCCAGCTCGTTGCCGCGCATCCACTCGGTCATCAGGCCGATTATCGGCGTCTCGGCCGGGCCGAACTCGGTGGAGTTGGCACCCCGCAGCCCGGCCAGGTTCCGCGCCACCTCGATCACCGCCATCTGCATCCCGAAGCAGATGCCGAAATAGGGCACGCCGCGCGTGCGCGCGAACCTGGCGGCGGCGATCTTGCCGGCCGCGCCGCGCTCCCCGAAGCCGCCGGGCACGATAATGCCGTTGACGTTTTCCAGAAACGGGGCCGGGTCCTCCTGCTCGAACACCTCAGCCTCGATCCATTCGATGTTGACATGCACGCCGTTGGCGATGCCTCCGTGAACGAGCGCCTCGGTTAAGGATTTGTAGGCATCGCGCAGCTCGGTGTATTTGCCGACGATGGCGATTGTCACATCGCCGTCCGGGTTCGCGATACTGTGCGAAATGCGCACCCAGCGCGTCAGATCGGGCGCGGGCGCGCCGTCAATGCCGAAAGCTTCCAGCACCGCCGCGTCCAGCCCCTCGTTGTGGTAGGCCACCGGCACATTGTAGATGCTCGGCACATCGAGCGCCTGGATCACCGCCTCCTCGCGCACATTGCAGAACAGCGCGATCTTGCGGCGCTCGTCCGGCGGCACCTCGCGGTCGGCCCGGCACATCAGGATGTCCGGCTGAATGCCGATTGAGCGCAATTCCTTGACCGAGTGCTGGGTCGGCTTGGTCTTCAACTCCCCTGCCGCGCGGACATAGGGCAAAAGCGTGAGGTGGATGAAGATGGCGCGCCCGCGCGGCAGCTTGATGGAGAGTTGGCGTATCGCCTCGAAGAACGGCAGCCCCTCGATGTCGCCAACTGTCCCGCCGATCTCGCAGAGCACAAAATCGACGCCTTCGTTCCCCTCAAGGATGAAATCCTGAATGGCGTTGGTGACGTGCGGGATGACCTGGACCGTGCCGCCCAGGAAGTCGCCGCGGCGCTCCTTGGCGATGATGTCGGAATAGATCCGGCCGGTGGTGACATTATCCGCCTGGCTGCACGGCACGCCGGTGAAGCGCTCATAGTGCCCCAGATCCAGGTCGGTCTCCGCCCCGTCGTCGGTGACGAACACCTCGCCATGCTGGAACGGACTCATCGTGCCCGGATCGACGTTGAGATAGGGGTCCAGCTTGCGCAGCCGCACGGTGTAGCCGCGGGCTTGCAGCAACGCGCCGAGAGCCGCCGAGGCCAGCCCCTTGCCGAGAGAGGAGACCACGCCGCCGGTGATGAAGATGTATCGCGACATGGGATTGCAGATTACACGCGCGCGCGGCTGCGCGAAGCGCGCGCATAGGCCTTTCCACAAGCGCGAGCCGTCCGCCGTGGACGGCCTTCGCTATTCCGGTCGCGGGACCACCGGTTCAGCCGGCGGCACGATCGGCTCAAGATCGGGAAGCGCCGGGGCCGAGGGCGCGCCATTGGTTCCCGGTGTGTCGCCGATGGTCGGGCCGGTGCCCTGCAACTCGGCAAGCACGGTGAGCAGGATGCTCGTGGCGAAAAACGCCGCCGCCAGATAGGCCGTGGTGCGGGTCAGGACATTGCCCGAGCCGCGCCCGGATGTCAGGCCGCCGCCGCCGCCGCCAATGCCCAGCGCGCCGCCTTCTGAGCGCTGCAGCAGAATCACCGCCACCATGGCAATGCAGATCATCAGGTGAATGACCAGAACGAAAGTAATCATCGTCTATCCAAACTTCGCGAGCTCCCGCCGATCAGCCCCGGTCCTGGGGGCCACGCGCTGGCGGCGGCGGCATCTCGTTTCGGGTCACGCCGGATTCAGTTTCCTGCGTCGCGGGCTTTTGACCGGGGACCGGCGGCAACACGTCCAGGCGCCGCGGCGCTTCGCCCGGCTGCGCCGGTTGGGCGGCAAAGGTTTCCGGGCAGCGGAATTTCAGCGCCTCTTCGATCCGGATATAGCGGTGAATAAGGTCCAGTTGCGGCTGCGTCAAGTTCGCCCGCGCCCAGTCCGGCCCCTTGAGATAGTGATCGCGCACGCCCAGCCCGATAAGCGTCTGCCGTTCAGCCGCATAGCGCGCGCAGGCCGCCTCGGTAAGCGGAAGCGCCCCCGCCGGCGCGCCGAGGCCCGCGCCCAGGACGAAAACCGCCAGAATTTCCGCCCCCCGCTTCACGATCATGGCGAGATGTGATCCTGCGCGCCGGTCATCGCGCCTTGCGGCTGAGGCTGCGTCGAAGCGATTGCCAGCAGGCTGTCGGCCTTCAGGCTCGCGCCGCCCACCAGCGCGCCGTGGACATCCATCGCGCCCAGCGCCATCGACGCGTTATCGGGCGTCACCGACCCGCCATAAAGGAAGCGGAAGCCCGAGGCTGCCTCGCCGCCCAGAATGCCGGATAGAGCCTGCGCTATGAAGTTATGCGCCTCGCCGATCTGCTCGCGGGTCGGCGTCTTGCCGGTGCCGATCGCCCAGACCGGCTCATAGGCGATAATGGTATTGCGCCGGGTCGCGCTCGGCGGCACGCAGCCGTGGAGTTGGCGGCGCAGCACGTCGAAGGTGAGGCCGAGTCGCCGCTGGCCCTGCGTCTCGCCCACGCAGATGATCGCCTGCAATCCGGCGCGATACGCGGCCCGCGCCTTCGCCTGCACGTCGCTGTCGCGCTCGCCGTGGCCGGCGCGGCGCTCCGAATGCCCCAGGATCACGGCGCTGGCCCCGGCATCGGCCAGCATCTCGGCCGAGACATCGCCGGTATAAGCGCCCGAGATGGCTGTATGGCAATCCTGCGCCCCAATTTGCAGCGGCGAGTCTGCGGCGATGTGCGCGAAGGCCATCACCAGCGTCGCCGGCGGGCACACCATCACCTCCGCCGCGGGCGCGCCGTGCTCGCCCAGGCCGTCGATGAGTTTGTGAAGCTCGCCGGTCGCGGAACGCAAACCGTTCATTTTCCAGTTGCCGACGATGAGCGGCTTCGTCGAGATCATCGCGTCTCCCGCCTTCTTGTTGAGCGCCATGGGATGTAACACGCGCACGCGACAGCGGCTACATCAAAGGCGATCCGGGTTAATGGCGAACACTGCGCGGATGGCTGCGCGTCTGCTGCGCGTTGTAACGCATCGCAGTAAATTTTGGTTTCGCAAAATGACGGCCCGCATCCCAATTCGCGCGCGTCGGCGGCGCACATTTACCTTAGACGAAAGCGCCGGTTTACCTTGCGGGCCGCGACCGCCGCTCCTATTGTACGGACGAAGCAGCGACGCAGCGCAGTCCGCAAGCGTCTTGACCGGCAACGTGTTTCACCCATCATGCTCGACAATCTCAGGAAAAGCGCCAGCGGCGTTCTCGCCAAACTCCTTATCGGCCTCTTGATCGTGAGCTTTGCGGTCTGGGGGCTGGCCGATCAGTTCACCGGCGGCAATACGCAGGTGCTGGCGACGGTCGAGGATCGGGAAATCCCGCTGGAGCAGTTCCAGCAGGCCTATCAGAGCCGGATCAACGCGCTGAGCCGTCAGCGCGGCGAACGCATCTCGACCAGGGAAGCGCGCGAGGCCGGTCTGCCCGATCGCGTGCTGGAGCAGATCGTCAATGGCGCGCTGCTGGACGCGCACACGCGCCGGATGGGGCTGAGCGTGAGCGGCGACGCGGTGGCGCAGCGCATCGTCGAGAACCCCGCCTTCCAGGACGCCTCCGGCGAGTTCAGCCGCGCCCGGCTGGAGCAGATCCTGCGCTTCAGCAACCTGTCGGAGGCGGCGCTGCTGGCAGAGGAGCGAAGTTCGCTCTTGCGCAGCCAGCTGGTCGAGACACTGAGCGAAGCGCCGGCGGTGCCGGACACGCTGATCGCGGCCATGAACCGATATCGCAACGAGACGCGCGTGATCGCGCATTTCAGCGTGGGGCCGGAGGCCATCGAGCAGCTGCCGGAACCGGCCGAGAGCGCGCTCCGCAGCTACTATGAAGAGAATACCGATCAGTTCATGAGACCGCAGACGCGCGAGGTCGCCGTGCTCGACCTCGCGCCGGCTGCGCTGGCCGACCGCGTGGGTGTGACCGACGAGCAGGTGCGCGCGGACTACGACGCCCGGCGCGGCCAGTATGTTCAGCCGGAGCGCCGCGAGGTGCGGCAAATCATCTTCCCCGACATGGCGGCGGCGCAGGAAGGCCACCAGGCGCTGGAGAATGGCACGGCCTTCATGGAGGTCGCTGAACGGCAGGGCATGAGCGAGGCCGATACGGAGCTCGGCATGGTTGCGAAGGAGGATATCCCGGACGATGCCGTCGCCGATGCCGCGTTCGCGCTGGAAGAAGGGACTTATTCCCGGCCGGTTGAGGGGCGGTTCACCACCGTGATCCTGAAGGTTGACGAGGTGCAGCCGGGCCAGAGTCGGACTTTCGCGGACGTCGAGGACGAGATCAGGCGGGAGTTGACCGAGCGCGCCGCCATCGAGCTGATTATCGACCTGCGCGGCGAGATCGAGGATGAGCGGGCCGCCGGCGCGCCGCTATCTGAAATCGCCGAGCAGTTCGAATTGCCCTACAAGACCATCAGCCTCGACCGGCAAGGCGATGCGCCGGACGGCAGCGATGCGCCGCACCCGGCCGATCTGGCTCAATTCCGCGAAGCCGTGTTCGCCAGCGAGGTCGGCGGCGATGAAGACCCCATCGAAAAGGGGGATAGCGGCCTGTTATGGTACGAGGTAACGGCGATCAATCCGTCGACCGAACGGCCATTCGCGGAGGTGAGGGACGCGGTCGAAGAGGCGTGGCGCGCCGACCGGCTGCGTCAGGCGATCATTGAAAAGGCCGACGCTCTGGCGCAGCAGGCGCGCGGCGGCAAACCCATGGACGAGCTGGCGCGGGAAGCAGGAACGGAGCTTGCGAAGACGGAGCCGGTCAGGCGCGACGCGCGCATTTCCGATCTGAGTTCTGCAGCGCTCGGGCGAGCATTCACGCTGCCGGCGGATGGGGTCGCCACGGCATCGGCCCCCAACCGGCCGGCGCAGTCCGTCATCAAGGTGGTGGAGATCGAAACGCCGGCCGCGCCAGCGGGCGAGGACGCACAGCAGCTGGAGACCGCGCTCAAGAGCGGCATCGAGAACGATCTGGCCGAGCAATATCTCAGCGGGCTGCGCAGCAGCTTCGATTACTCCGTCAACCGCGAGGTGCTGAACGAGTCCTTCGGGCTATAGTCACGTCGCACCTCGCGCCCCGCGTTTTCCGTCACCCAAGCCGTCCCGGGCCTGAGCCATGATTTTCGCGCCGGATTTCGAATCCTTCGAGGCCGCATACAGACACGGCAAGGCCCAGGTCGTGTGGACGCGGCTCGTCGCGGATTTGGAAACCCCGGTCTCGGCCATGCTCAAGCTGTGCGGCGACGACCCGAACACCTTCTTGCTGGAATCGGTCGAAGGCGGCGCGGCGCGCGGACGCTACTCCATTATCGGCATGGCCCCGGATGCGATCTGGCGCGCGAACGGCAACAAGGCCGAACTCAACACGCGCGTCCAGCGCGACCCGGACGCCTTCAAGGCCTGTCCCGGCGGCACGCTGAAGGCGCTGCGCAGCTTCCTCGAAGCCTCGCGGATCGAGCTGCCCGACGGCCTGCCGCCCATGGCCGCGGGCGTGTTCGGCTATATGGGCTATGACACGGTGCGCCTCGTCGAGGACCTGCCCGACGGCCGGCCCGATCCGGTGGGCACGCCGGACGCGATGCTGTTGCGCCCTACGCTCATCGCGGTGTTCGACACCGTGAAGGACGAAATCATCATCGTCACGCCGGTGCGCCCGGACAAGCGCCTCGCCGCCAAAACGGCCTATGCCCGCGCCTGCGACCGCCTGAGCCGAGCCGTCGACACGCTTGACAGCCCCCTGCCCCACGCCCCCGGCCCGGACGACGACATCGCGGCGATGCCAAGCGAAACCTCGAACGTCACGCCGGAGCAATATCAGGAGATGGTCCGCCGCGCGAAGGACTACATCGCCGCCGGCGATATCTTTCAGGTGGTGCTCAGCCAGCGCTTCGAGACGCCCTTCACACTGCCGCCGTTCGCGCTCTACCGGGCGCTGCGCCGGGTCAACCCGTCGCCTTACCTCTATTATCTCAACTTCGGCGACTTCGCCGTGGTCGGTTCCAGCCCGGAAATCCTCGTGCGCCTGCGCCAGGGCGAGGTCACGATCCGCCCGATCGCCGGCACCCGCCCGCGCGGCGAGACGCCGGCGGAGGACGCGCGTAACGCCGAAGACCTGCTCGCCGATCCCAAGGAGCGGGCCGAGCACCTTATGCTGCTCGATCTGGGCCGCAACGATGTCGGCCGCGTCGCCAAGCCTGGAACCGTGCGCGTCACCGACAGTTTCTTCCTGGAGTACTACAGCCAGGTCATGCACATCGTCTCGAATGTCACGGGGAAGCTGGCGAGCGCGCATGACCGCATCGACGCGCTGATGGCGGGTTTCCCGGCGGGCACCGTATCCGGCGCGCCGAAGGTCCGCGCGATGGAGATCATCGATGAGCTGGAGCCGGACAAGCGCGGCATTTACGCCGGTTGCGTCGGCTACTTCACCGCTGACGGCGACATGGACACCTGCATCGTGCTGCGCACCTCGATCGTCAAGGACGGCAAGATGTATGTGCAGGCCGGCGCGGGGATCGTGGCGGATTCGGCGCCTCAATCCGAGCACACGGAATGCGTCAACAAGGCCAAGGCGCTGTTCCGCGCGGCGGACGAGGCCGTGCGCTTCGCCAGCCAGGCCCGGCGCGGCCAGTAAAGCCCCGCTGCACAGCGATTCACGCGTGGATAATCACGCCGCCTTCAAATCTTCGTCGGCGCGGCGCCCAAATCTGGAATTTTCAACGCTCTGCGGCTAGGGTCCGCCGTCAATCGCTGCTTGCGCCCGTATCTTGTCATACCGGGACGCGATTCACACAAAAGAATGTTGCACGGAAAGATATCTGGGGAGCGAAATGCGCAGGGTTTCTCTTTATCGTCACGCCAAATCGAGCTGGGACGACCCGACGCTTGAGGATTTCGACCGTGGCCTGTCCAAACGGGGCCGGCAATCCGCTCCGGCAATGGGCGAATTCATCCGCGCCGAGGGCCTCAAGCCGGAACTTGTGCTCTGCTCGCCCGCCCAGCGCACGCGCGACACCTTCGGGCTTACATTCGGCGCGGACGACGCCCCCGAACTGCGCTTTGACGAGCGGCTCTATCACGCCAGCAGCGCGACCATGCTCGACCTGCTGCGCCACCTGCCGCAGGAGATCGCTCACGTGATGATCCTCGGGCACAATCCGGGGCTGCACGCGCTGGCGCTCGACCTGTTCAGCCACGGCGATTCTGATGCCGTCGAGGCGATCTGCCGGAAGTTCCCGACCTGCGGGTTGGCCGTCATCGACATCGAGCTGGCCGACTGGCGGGCGCTCGGCGTGGGCGAGGGATATCTCAGCCTGTTCATGACGCCGAAACTGCTGCCAGAACGCGCCGAAGCGCCGGCCTGAGGCGTGCACTTCAGTTGCGCGCGCCAGACAGACGGCTATAGTGGGCAGCATGATCACGCTGATAGATAATTACGACAGCTTCACCTATAACCTTGTCCATTATTTCGCCGATCTGGGGGTCGATTGCCGGGTCTACCGCAACGACAAGATCGGCGTGGACGCGGTGCTGGCCGAGAACCCCGGGGCCATAGTGCTCTCGCCGGGGCCGTGCGATCCCGACCGGGCGGGCATCTGTCTCGACCTCATCAAGGCCGCGGCGGAGCGCGTTCCGCTCCTGGGCGTGTGCCTCGGGATGCAGTCATTGGGTCAGGCCTTCGGCGGCAAGGTGGTCCGCGCGCCGATGCTGATGCATGGGAAGCGCTCGACTGTCACGAATAATGGCGCTGGGCTGTTCAGGGGCCTCCCCGCCACCTTCGAAGCAACGCGCTATCACTCGCTCATCGTCGATGCCGACACGCTGCCCGGCACCCTCAGGCCCACCGCGCACACCGGGGACGGCATCATCATGGCGCTGGAGCACGTCGAGCATCCGCTTTACGGCGTCCAGTTTCACCCCGAAAGCATCGCCTCGGAATACGGTCACGCCATTCTG
Source organism: uncultured Hyphomicrobiaceae bacterium (assembly GCA_964540795.1). Lineage (GTDB taxonomy): Bacteria > Pseudomonadota > Alphaproteobacteria > Rhizobiales > Rhodomicrobiaceae > Dichotomicrobium. The sequence continues at coordinate 423,624 of CAZINX010000001.1, forward strand.
GCGAATTTCCTTGGGCTTGCGGGCGTCAATTGGCATCCGGTGAAAAGCGGCCTTGTTCTGCCCCAGGATGTGACGCAAGCGGCGCAGCCAGCCGCTTGATGCCCGCTCAGGACCGGCGCAGAGGACAACGCGGAATGCAGAACACCCCTGAAGATTTCAAACGCTTTCTCCAGCAGGCTTCCGAAGGCACGCCGCTGACGGCGGAACAGGCGGGCGAGGCGTTCGGCCTGATGATGGCCGGCGTGGTCCCTGAGGCGCAGATTGCCGGCTTCCTGATGGCGCTGCGCGCGCGCGGCGAGACGGTGGACGAGATCACCGGGGCGGCGACGGCGATGCGCGCGAAGATGATGCGCGTGAGGGCCCCGGACGGCGCGATGGACATTGTGGGCACCGGCGGCGACGCAAAGGGCACGCATAACATCTCGACCTGCACGGCGTTCGTTGTTGCGGGCGCGGGCGTGCCGGTCGCCAAGCACGGCAACCGCGCGGTGTCTTCGCGCTCGGGCGCGGCGGATGTGCTGGAGCATCTTGGCGTGTGCATGGAGATCGCGCCCGAGGCGCTGGAGCAGGCGCTGAAGGAGGCGCGCGTCGGCTTCATGTTCGCGCCCGCGCACCACGCTGCGATGCGCCATGTCGCGCCGGCGCGCAAGGCGCTGGGCGTGCGCACGATCTTCAATGTGCTCGGGCCGCTGTGCAATCCGGCAAGCGTGCGCCGGATGCTGGTCGGCGTTTATGCGCCGGAGATGACGCGCCCGCTGGCCGAGGTTCTGGGACGGCTTGGCGTCGAACACGCCTGGGTGGTGCACGGCCATGACGGGCTGGACGAGTTGAGCACCACGGGCGAGAGCGTCGTCGCCGAACTCAAGGACGGCGCGGTGCGCGAATTCATCGTCACGCCTGAGGAGGCCGAGCTGGCGCGCGCGCGGCTCGATGATCTGATCGGCGGGGATGCGGCGGATAACGCCGCGGCGATCCACGAGACGCTGGCCGGGAGGGACGGGCCGCTGCGCGACATCGTGCTGCTGAACGCCGCCGCCGCGCTGGTCGTCGCGGACAAGGCCGCAACCTTGCGCGAGGGCGCTGACCTCGCCGCACAAGCGATTGAAAGCGGCGCGGCGTGCGGGGCGCTGGAAAAGCTCGCCGCCATCTGCGGAGCGCCGGAAAATGTCTGACATGCTCGCGCGGATCATTGCCACCAAGCGCGAGGAGGTCGCGGCCGCCAAAGCCGGCAGACCGCTGGCGGAAATGGAACGCGCCGCCGCAGACGCCCCGCCCGTGCGCCGCTTTGCCGAGGCGCTTGAGCGCGCGCCGGGCTTCGGACTGATCGCCGAGATCAAGCAGGCCAGCCCGTCCAAGGGCCTGATCCGCGCGGACTTCGACCCGCCCACGCTTGCCCGCGCCTATGAGGCCGGCGGCGCGGCTTGCCTGTCGGTGCTGACCGATGGCCCGTGGTTTCAAGGCGCGCCGGAGCATCTGATCGCTGCGCGCGAGGCCTGCGCCCTCCCCGTGCTTCGCAAGGATTTCATGATCGACACGTACCAGGTCGCCGAGGCGCGGAGCTGGGGCGCGGACTGCATCCTGCTGATCCTCGCGGCGATCGACGACACGCTTGCCCGCGAACTGGCCGACGCCGCGGATGCGCACGGCATGGACGTGCTCATCGAAGTGCATGACGAGGCCGAACTTGAGCGGGCCAGCGCCCTGCCCGGCCGGCTGATCGGCATCAACAACCGCGACTTGACGACCTTCGAGACAAGCCTGACGGTAAGTGAGCGGCTGGCAACGAGCCTGCCCGTTGACCGCATTGGCATCAGCGAAAGCGGCATCGCTACCCATGACGACCTCGCGCGGCTTTCGCAATCCGGCATCCGCGCGTTCCTCGTGGGCGAAACGCTGATGCGCGCGGGCGACGTGACGGCAGCGACACGCACGCTCCTGACCGGCGCGCCGGCGCAGGCCGCAGCAAGCTGACGGACCACCATGAGCGAGCCGAAACTCAGCCATCTGAACGCCCGCGGCGAGGCCAGCATGGTCGATGTCGCCGAGAAGGGCGTAACCACCCGCACCGCGCGCGCGGAAGGCTTCATTTCAATGCAGCCCGAAACGCTCGACCTGATGGAGCGCGGCGAGGCGAAGAAGGGCGACGTGCTCGCGACCGCCCGCATAGCCGGCATAATGGCCGCCAAGCGCACGCCTGAACTGATCCCGCTGTGCCACGCGCTGGCGCTGTCCAAGGTGAGTGTCGACTTCACGCCGACGCGCACGCCGCCGGGGTTGCATGTCGCCTCCTTCGTCAAGGTCGACGGCAAGACCGGAGTGGAGATGGAGGCGCTGACGGCTGTGTCGGTCGCCTGCCTGACTGTCTATGACATGCTCAAGGCGGTGGACAAGGGCATGAGCTTTTCCGGCATCCGCCTGATCGAGAAGACCGGCGGGCGCTCCGGCACCTATCGCGCCGAGGAAGGTGACGCGCCGTGAGCCTGCTCCCCTTCGAGGATGCGCTGGGCCGGATTCTGGACGGCGTCGAGCCGCTGGGCGCCGAAACCGTGGACGTCGGGGATGCGGCGCGCCGAGTCCTCGCTGAGAACATCCACGCGCGCCTGACCCAGCCGCCGTTCGATGCCTCCTCTATGGACGGGTTCGCCCTGCGCGCCGCTGACATTGCCGAATTGCCCGCCAGCTTACGCCTGATCGGCGAGGCCGCAGCCGGCCACGGCTTTGACGGCACGGTCGGCCCCGGCGAGGCGGTACGCATTTTCACCGGCGGCCCGGTGCCCGAAGGCGCGGACACGATCGTGATGCAGGAAAACGCCACGCTTGACGGCGAGACGGTCACAATCAACGAAGGCGCTGAAAAAGGCGCGTCCGTGCGCCCACGCGGGCAGGATTTCTCGGAAGGCGAGCGGCTGCTGCCCGCCGGCAAGCGGCTCAACGCGCGCGATTTGCTGCTCACCGCATCGGCCAACCACGCAAGCCTCCCTGTCCGGCGCAAACCGCGCGTGGCGCTGCTGGCGACCGGCGACGAACTCGTGCCGCCCGGCGAAACGCCGCGTCCCGACCAGATCATCTCCTCCGTACCGACCGGCCTGGCCGCCATGCTGGAAGCCGCCGGCGCAGAACCTGAGCGCCTCGGCATCGCCGCCGACACGCGCGAGAGCCTGGATGCGCATCTGGCAGAGGCCGCAGATGCCGACCTGCTGCTGACCATTGGCGGCGCGTCGGTCGGCGAGCATGACCTTGTCCGCGAGGCGCTGATGGATGCTGGCTTCGAGATCGGCTTCTGGCGCATCGCCATGCGCCCCGGCAAGCCGCTCATGTTCGGCACGCGCGGCGACACCCGCGTCATCGGCCTGCCCGGCAACCCGGTCTCGGCGATGATCTGCGCGCGCGTCTTCGCCTTTCCGCTTATCGACGCGCTGCTGGGCGCGGACACCGGGCCGGAACACCTGCGCCTCGCCACGCTCGACCGCGCGCTGGAGCCCAACGGCCCGCGCAAGCACTTCATGCGCGCGCGCCTGCGCACCGACCCGGATACCGGCATGGCGAAGGTCGCCGCCCTGCCCTCCCAGGACAGCGCGCTGATGGCCGCGCTGGCCAGCGCCGACTGCCTCATCGTGCGCGCGCCGCACGCGCCCGCCGCCCGGCCCGGCGACAAGGTCGAAATTCTCCCGCTCGACTTCTGAACAGGCAATCTCCGCACTTGCAGAACACAACATGAACAGCTATACGTGTTCCTGATTTGTACATTTCTTGCGGGATCGGCCTGATGTTGACCGAAAAACAAAAGCAGCTCCTCTTCTTCATCCACGAACGCGTTCAGGAAAGCGGCGTGCCGCCGTCCTTTGACGAGATGAAGGAGGCACTGGCGCTGCGCTCGAAATCCGGCATTCACCGGCTGATCTCCGCGCTGGAGGAGCGCGGCTTTATCCGCCGGCTGCCGCACCGGGCGCGGGCCCTGGAAATCCTGCGGCTGCCGAACGAACCGGCCGCCGAGATCACGCCTGGCGAGGCGCAGGCCGCGCGCAGGGCGCGCTCGCGCGGTCTCGGGGTGATCGAAGGTGGGCAGGTGCGTAAGCGCGCGCGAGCCGAAAGCGTCGATGCGCCGGTGTCGGTGCCCGTTATGGGGCGGATCGCGGCGGGCGTGCCCGTCTCGGCGATCCAGAACCAGAGTCACAGCATTCAGGTTGCCCCGGAGATGCTCGCGAGAGGCGATCACTTCGCGCTGGAGGTCCGCGGCGATTCGATGATCGACGCGGGCATTCTCGACGGCGACATCGTGCTGATCCAGCAGACCCAGAGCGCGGAGAACGGGGATATCGTCGTGGCGCTCATCGACCGCGAGGAAGCGACGCTGAAGCGCCTGCGCAAGAAGGGTAACTCTGTCGCACTGGAGGCTGCCAACCCGGCCTACGAGACGCGCATTTTCGGGCCGGATCGTGTGGAAATCCAGGGGAAGCTGGTGGCGCTGATCCGCCAGTATTGACGCCGTGCTAGTCCGCCCCGGTCCAGGGGCGTTCGCCGCGCCATTCGGCCGAAGTGACGACGCGGAGCCGGCGGTCCTCCCCCTCCCCTTCGATATAGATCGCATGCGCCCCGCGCGCCTGCAGTTGGGCGTGTGTCACAACCACTTCCGGCGCTGGACACGGGTCGCGCAGTTCCAGATGCGTGACGACGATGTGGGCGAGCTTGCAGTCCTGCGCCAGCGCCGCCGCGTGCTTCGCCACCGACAGCCGCGCGCCGCGCACATCCGCCACGCAGCCGCGCTCATCGCAGAAAAACGCCCGCGGATCGCGCGCGGCCTTCGGTTCGCGCGGGTCGCCGTCAGCCGCCAGCCATTTCTCCAGCGTATAGTTGCCGGCCCGGCCAGGTATCGCCGCGAGCCGCCCATCCGCCGTGCGCAACGCGATGACCTTGCCGTCCCGGTCGATGAGCACGTCGGGTTTGGTCCCCAGGCTCGTCAGCGCCAGCCCCGCGCCCAGCACGGCAAGCCCGGCATAACGCCAGCGCCCGCGCCAGATCGCGAGCCACAGCGCGCCCAGCGTGATCAGGATGAGCGCGGCGACCGGAAAAGCCTCGATCGGCCGCACCGCGCCGGGCAGCGCCGACACCGCCTGCGCCACGGCCAGCACCACCTCGATCCCCGCGCCCATCGCGCGCAGCGGCAGCTCCGCCAGCCCGAACGGCACGGCAAGCAGCGACACGAGCGCGGCCGGCATCACCCACAGGCCGACGACGGGCATCGCCGCGACATTCCCGATCAGGCTGTAGCTGGTGTATGTGTGGAAATGAAACGCGGCGATCGGCGCGACCGCCAGCCCGGCGATCATCGTGGTCATCGCAATCCCGCCGGCATAGCGCAAGAGGCTCGCGCCCGCCCGCGCGGCGACGCCGGCCGCTCCGCTCAGCCCCGCGCCCAGCCCGCCGAGCGGGTTGACGCCGCGCAGCCGCTCATAGGTCGCGATCAGCGCGGTCGCCGCAGCGAAGGACATCTGCAAGCTGACGTTCAACAGGCTCTCGGGCCGCAGGGCGAGGATGAGCAGCGCGGCGATCAGCACATTGCGCAAAGTGAGTGCCGGCCGGTCCAGCATCACCGCGACAAGGAACACCGCCGTCATCAGGAAAGCGCGCTGCGTGGCCACCGACGCGCCGGAGATGAGAAGATAGCCCAGCCCGCCGATCAGCGCGGCCAGCGCCGCCCATTTCTTGACGGGGAAGCGCAGCGCCAGGCCCGGCACGGCGGCGAGCATAAGCCGCACCGCGAAGTAGAGCGAGCCGGCCATGATCGCCATATGCAGCCCGGAGATGGCGAGGACATGCGCCAGCCCTGAACCGCGCATCGCCTCTTTCTCGGTTTCGGCGATGCCGCCGCGATCGCCGCTGATGAGCGCGGTTGCGATGCCTGCCGACGGCCCGGACAGCACCGCGCCGATCTGCGCGCCGATTGCCGCGCGCACCCGGTCGACCGCGGCCCAGAACCGCAGCGCGAGCGGCGGGTCCGGCCCCTCCGTCGCAGTGATGTCGGAGGTGGCGTAGCCGACCGCGCCGAGGCCCTGGAAATACACGATGCGGGCGAAATCGAACCCGCCGGGATGCGTCGGCCCGGGAGGCGGCAGCAGGCCGGCGTTGACCCGGATCATCGCACCAATGGGCGGCGGGGTCTCGGCATGTGTGGTGATGCGCACAAGGCGCGGAGTGGCCTCCGGGGCCAGCCCCTCGATCGCATGGACCAGTATGCTCAGCCGGTTCTTCTGGCCCGCGCGGTCCTCCCACTGCGCCGCCCAGCCGGTGATCGCGGCGAAATCCATCTTCTCGCTCAGCGTCGGCGCTGCCACGATGTCGGTGCGGACCTTCGCGGCGAAGAAGCCGAGCGCGATGCAGCACGCCGCGCCGCTGATGAGCAGGCCAAGGGCGGCATTGCGCGCCAGCACGCGCCACGCCAGAGCCATCACGACAAAAGCCGCCGCCAGCACAACCGGCGGCTCGCTCGGCAGCGTGAAATAAATACCGATGCCAATGGCGAACAGCACTGGCGCCCACAGCGCGAAACGTCCGCTCTCGATCTCGATGAGCCGGTCGATCACGCCGGGGCGCGGCACTGCGAATGCCACGGATGGTTCGCGCCACCCGCCGGGCATCTGCGCGGCGTGGCCTGCGCGCTGGATCATGTTCCCCCCCAGGTGCCCGCCCGCCGCCGGTCAAAACCACCGGTCAGCTTAACCTTTGCGCGGGGCTGTGCTAGGTGACGGGCAAACTCGCGGCATTTAATCAAGGTGAAAGCTGATGAACAACTCTGTCGTGACGCGCTTCGCGCCATCCCCGACGGGCTTTCTGCATATTGGCGGCGCACGCACCGCGCTGTTCAACTGGCTTTACGCCAAGGCCAAGGGCGGCGCGATGCTGCTGCGCATCGAAGACACCGACCGCGCCCGCTCCACGCAGGAAGCGATCCACGCCATCATCGACGGGCTGAGCTGGCTGGAACTGGGGTGGGAAGGCGAGCCGATCTCCCAGTCCGCCCGCGCCGAACGCCATGTCGAGGTCGCCGAAAAGCTGCTGGCCGAGGGCAAAGCCTATCGCTGCTATGCCTCGGCGGAAGAACTGGCGGAGATGCGCGAGAAGGCCCGCGCCGAAGGCCGCCCGCCGCGCTATGACGGGCGCTGGCGCGACCGCGATCCGTCCGAGGCCCCGGAAGGCGTGCCGCCGGTGATCCGCTTCAAGGCCCCGCAGGAGGGCGAGACGATCATCGAGGACCGCGTGCAGGGCCCGGTGCGCTTCGCCAACAAGGAACTGGATGATCTGGTGCTGCTGCGCGCCGACCGTTCCCCGACCTACATGCTCTCAGTGGTCGTGGACGACTATGACACAGGCATCACGCATGTGATCCGCGGCGACGATCACCTCACCAATGCCGCGCGCCAGACCCAGATTTTCCGCGCGCTCGGCTGGGAGCCGCCGGTTTTCGCGCATGTTCCCCTGATCCACGGGCCGGACGGCGCGAAGCTGTCGAAGCGCCACGGCGCGCTGGGTGTGGAAGCATATCGCGCAATGGGCTATCTGCCGGCGGCGCTGCGCAATTATCTGGTCCGGCTAGGCTGGGCGCATGGCGATCAGGAAATCTTCTCGACCGAGGAACTGATCGCGCTGTTCGACCTCGATGCCATCGGCCGCTCGCCCGCGCGCTTCGACTTCACCAAGCTGGAGAGCGTGAACGCGCATTACATCCGCAACACGCCGGATGACGAACTGGTGCGGCGCATCCGCGAGACGCTGCCCAAACTGGAGGGCGTGTCCGACCTGGCGGGCCAGATCGACGAGGCGGGCTGGGCGCTGCTGGGGCAGGCGATGCCGGGGCTGAAACCGCGCGCCAAAACGCTGGTGGAGCTTATGGATACCGCGCGCTATCTGTTCGTCAAACGCCCGCTGGAGATGGACGCCAAGGCCGAAAAGCAGTTGACGCCGGAGGCCCGCCAGCACCTCGGCGCGCTGAAGGATCGTTTTGCCGCGCTGGAGGCATGGTCGGCGGAGCCGCTGGAAGAGGCCGTGCGCGCCTACGCCGAAGAGGCCGATGTAAAGCTCGGCAAGATCGCCCAGCCGATGCGCGCCGCGCTGACCGGGCGGACGGTCTCGCCCGGGATCTTCGATGTGCTGGAGGTGCTCGGCCGGGAGGAGTCGCTAGCGCGGCTGGCCGATCAGGCTGCCGGCTGAGCGCCTCGGTTCCCTTCTGCGGGCAAGCATTCGTGAATACGCCGGGGCGGCGGTGATATTGCCGCACTGCAAAAAACGCGCTAGCAAATGGTTCCATAAAGGGCGGCCGCGTGCCACGCTATCGGGCGATGCACCCGCGCCGCGGCAAGGCCGCTTGCCGGTTCCCGGCCCCGCGGGAACGAGGTTTCACATCTCAGGAGCGTGATAATGAGCCATTCCGATCAAAAACATCCCGGTTCCAACGGCGGTGCGCGATACAAGGGAAACGCGAGGTTCTCCTTTGAGGACACCGAGCTGGAACTGCCGGTGATGTCCGGCACGGTCGGCCCGGATGTGGTGGATATCACGAAGTTTTACCGCGACTCGGGAAGGTTTACGTTCGACCCAGGCTATACCTCTACCGCGAGCTGCAAGTCCGGCATCACCTATATCGACGGCGACAAGGGCGAGTTGCTCTATCGCGGCTACCCGATCGACGAGTTGGCCGAACAGGGCGACTTCCTCGAAACCTGCCACCTGCTGCTTTACGGCGATCTGCCGACGCGCGAGCAGTACGAAGATTTCGAGAACCGCGTTACCTATCACACCATGATCCACGAGCAGATGAGCCGGTTCTACACCGGCTTCCGGCGGGACGCGCACCCGATGGCAATCATGGTGGGCGTCGTTGGGGCGCTCGCGGCTTTCTATCACGACTCCACCGACATCAGCGATCCGGTCCAGCGCGACATCGCCGCGTTGCGGATGATCGCCAAGATGCCGACAATCGCGGCTATGGCCTATAAATACTCGATTGGCCAGCCCTTCGTGTATCCCCGCAACGAGCTGAACTACGCGCACAACTTCCTCTACATGTGCTTCGCGGTGCCGTGCGAGGAATACAAGCTCGATCCGGTGCTGGCCCGGGCGATGGACCGCATCTTCATCCTGCACGCGGACCACGAGCAGAACGCCTCGACCTCGACGGTGCGCCTCGCCGGCTCTTCAGGCGCCAACCCGTTCGCCTGCATCGCCTCGGGCATCGCCTGTCTCTGGGGCCCGGCGCATGGCGGCGCGAATGAGGCCGCGCTGAACATGCTGCAGGAAATCGGTTCGGTCGACCGCATTCCCGAATACATCGAGCGCGCGAAGGACAAGGACGATCCGTTCCGTCTGATGGGCTTCGGCCACCGCGTCTACAAGAACTACGACCCGCGCGCGAAGGTGATGCAGAAGACCGCGCGCGAGGTGCTTGAGCTTGTCGGCGTGCAGGACGATCCGCTGCTGCAGGTGGCCCAGGAGTTGGAGAAGATCGCGCTTGAAGACCCGTATTTCGTCGAGCGCAAACTCTACCCCAACATCGACTTCTACTCCGGCATCACGCTGAAGGCGCTGGGCTTCCCGACCTCGATGTTCACGGTGCTGTTCGCCATCGCGCGCACGGTGGGCTGGATCGCGCAGTGGAAGGAGATGATCGCCGACCCGGATCAGAAGATCGGCCGGCCGCGCCAGCTTTATATCGGCCCGGCGCGTCGGGATTACGTGCCGATCCAGAATCGCTAAAGCGTCAATCCGCCAGCGGCTCGGCGCGGGCCGCTTCGGCGCGGCCGCCGCTCAGGATGCGCAAGCTCACCTCGGCGGCGCGGGCGCTGGGCTGATCGCCGGGCGCGCGCAGGATCGAGCGGACTCGGGCCACCGCCTCACGCTGGCGCGCGCGCTCGGGGCTGTCCGTCAGCAGCGGGGCAAGGGCGGCGCTCAGCGTCTCGGGGTTGCAGTCTTCCTGGACAAATTCCGGGAAGGCGTTGTCCTGCAGCACCAGATTGGCCAGCACGATCGACGGCACATTGAGCAGAAAGCGCAAGCTCGCCGCCACGGCGTCCACCTTGTAGCCGACGACCATCGGCGTGCCGGCCAGCCCTAGCTCCAGCGTCACCGTCCCGGACGCGGCCAGCGCTGCATCCGCCAGCCGGAACGCGCGGAACTTGTCTTCAACCCCTTCGGTGATGTGTACCGGAACCGGCCAATCGGCCAGCGCCGCCTCGATTTGCGGGCGCAGCGTGGAAACAGCCGGCAGGATCACCTGCGGATCAAAGCCGCGCGCGCGCAGCCGCGTCATTGTCTGGCCAAACGGCCCCATCAGCCGGCGCACCTCCGTCGCCCGGCTGCCGGGCAGGACAACGAGGACTGGCCTGCCGCGGTCGATCCCGAGGCGCTGCGCCAGCGCCGCCGGGTCGAGTGCGCGGATCCAGTCGTCCCGCTCGACCAGCGGATGCCCCACATAGCTGCAGGGCGGCCCGCCGAGGAGTTCATGGACCTCCGGCTCGAAAGGCATGAGCGCGAGGATGTGATCGACATAGCCGCGCATCTTTCGCGCGCGCCCGGGCCGCCACGCCCACACGGTCGGCGAGACATAGTTGATGATCGGAATGTCCGGGCATTTGCGGCGGATGCGCTTGGCGATCGGGTGGGTGAATTCCGGGCTGTCGATGATGACGACCAGATCGGGCCCGGCTTCGACCGCCGCGTCCACCGTCTGATAGACGCGCCTGACCAGCTTTGGCAGCCGCTTCAGGATGGCGAGCGGCCCCATGACGGCTACGTCGGACAGCGGGAACAGGCTCTTCAGCCCCTGCTCCGCCATCTCCTCGCCGCCGACCCCGGAATAGACCAGCGGCGCCTCGCTGCGCGCGTTGAGCGCGGCCATGAGCTTGCCGCCCAGTGCGTCGCCGGAGTGTTCCCCGGCAACGATGAAGATGTGTCGTGAGCGCGGCTTCACCGCCTTCGTCCTTCTGCCTTGCGCCCAGGCTAGTCCGCCGCCTGCGCCGGATCGCGCGCATCCGTCTGTGGCGCGCGCGGCTCGCCCTCCGCATCGATCCCTAACACGAAAAGCCCCAGCTTGTCCGCCGTCTCGACGAGCGTTTGCGGCTCGGCGAGCAGCACCTGCCCCTGCGCGACCGCGATCCCTGCCAGCCCCGCCTCGGCGGCCAGTTCAGCCGTGCGCGGGCCGATCACCGGCATGTCCACGCGCAGCTCCTGTCCGGGCTTCGGCGTCTTGACCAGCACGCCGTGGCGGTGGGCCAGCCCCCACTGGCGCAGACCGGCGCATCGGCGCAGCATCTCGTCGGTGCCTTCCGCCGCCTCCACCGCGAGCACATAGCCGCGCGCGACAACCACCGCCTGGCCAACGTCATGCGGGCCGAGCGCACGCAGGACCGCCAGCGCCCTGGCCGCGTCCTCGCGGTCCCGCTCACGGGGCTGCGCGCGGGTCAGGCTGCCCGCTGGCGCGGTGAGGTCGCCCGCGATCTCATGGGCGCCGCGGACCGTGAAGCCCTGCGCCTCGAAGAACCGCACCACCCGGCTCAGCACGGCGTCATCGCCGCCGCGCGTCAGACGGTAGATCAGCGGGGCGTGGCGTATCAGGCCGGCATCGATGCTGAGGGAGGACAATCTGGGCCGGCGGACGCTTCCGACGATGACAAGCTCGCGGCCGCCATGCTGGCGCAGCAGCCGCAGCATCCGGCCGAGCTGCCCCCAGCGCATCCAGTCATGGGCGAATTCGGCGATGCCGGGATCGGCCAGGCCGTGAAAGCCGAGAATGTAGGGCTGGCGACCTTGCTCGCGCGCGCGTCTGGCAATGTGCAGCGGCAGCGTGCCAGCCCCGGCAATAATCCCCAGCGGTCTGGCGTCTTCATCCGCGCCGCTCATTGCCCCGTCGCCGACCCCGCCGCGCCGCTGGCGCTCCGGCGCGGAATGCACAGCGCCCGGCCAGAGTCCGCGCGCACGAACTCTACGATGCGCCGCACCGCCGGCTCGTCGCCGAAGCGCTCTGCGACAGCATCGATCCGCTCCGCGAGGGCGCCCTCCCCGGCGAACAGCAGGCGGTAGGCCTGGCGCATCGTATGGATCTGCTCGCGCGTGAAACCCCTGCGCTTGAGCCCGACGATGTTCAGGCCCGCGAGCGCAGCGCGGTTGCCCAGCGCCATGCCATACGGGATCACATCGTTCTCGACGCCTGACATGCCGCCGATGAAGGCATACGCGCCGATCCGCACGAACTGATGGACCGCGCACAGCCCGCCGAGGATGGCGTGGTCCTCCACCGTGCAGTGGCCGGCGAGCGTGGCGTTGTTGGCGAAAATCGCCTGATCGCCGATCACGCAGTCATGGGCGACATGCGCCCCGACCATGAACAGGTTGCGGTCGCCGACGCGCGTGAGCATCCGCCCGGATTCGGTGCCCGGGTTCATCGTGACGTGCTCGCGGATGATGTTGTGGCTGCCGATCTCCAGACGGGACGGCTCGCCGCGATATTTCAGATCCTGCGGTTGGCAGCCGATCGAGGCGAAGGGGAAAATCTTCGTTCCCTCGCCGATCGTGGTGTGCCCCTCGACCACCACATGCGAATGGAGTTCGACATTGCGGCCGAGCGCGACCTTCGATCCGACCACGCAGAACGGGCCAATGCGCACGCCCTCCTCCAGGACCGCGCCGGGTTCGACGATAGCGGAAGGGTGGATGTCGGGAGCGCCGTCCGAGGCGGCGGCTGTCGCGGAAGATGTTGTCATGCTGGAGCCGGGCTCCCTCTGTTTGTGTTGCCCCCGGCGCGAACGCGGCCGCGGCAAAGCTGGGCCCGCCGGTCAACTCCGGCGGCGGGCCGCCCGCCTCAAGTCGGCGCCTTGTCCGGTTCGACGATCATGGCGCTGATCTCGGCCTCGGCTACGCTCTGGCCGTCCACCCTGGCTTCGGCGCGGAAGCGCCAGACCCGTCCCCGGTTGCGCAGTTTCTCGACATGGTAATGAACCGTGTCGCCGGGCGTGACCGGACGGCGGAATTTTGCCCGGTCAATGGACATGAAGTAGACCAGTTGCGGCTCGTAATCATCGCCGAGGCTGGCCACGCACAGCGCGCCGGCCGTCTGCGCCATCCCCTCGATGAGCAGCACGCCCGGCATCACCGGGAAATCGGGAAAATGGCCCTGAAAGAACGGTTCGTTGATTGTGACGTTCTTTATGCCAATTGCGCCGTTGTCGCCATCCATCTCGATGATGCGGTCGACCAGCAGGAATGGGTACCGGTGCGGCAGCAGCTTCAGCAGCCGCGAAACATCCGCCGTTTCCAGACGCCGTGTCTCCGACCTTTCGTCCATCCCGTTTCCGCTCCCAGCCGCCATCGGCCTCCAGCTCAACTCAGCAACTGTCTCAGCCGCGCGAGGGCTTTGCCTTTCAGCGCTTCCCCCAGCATCTTGACAACACCGACCTCGCGCGCCCACTGCGCCACTGGCTTGGCCGGCGCGCCGCCCCAGCGCTCGCCAGGCGGCACCGAATGCGTCACGCCGCTCTGCGCGGCGATCTGAGCGCCCGCGCCGACGCGAATATGTCCAGCGCAGGCGGATTGGCCGCCCATCACGACGAAGTCCTCCAGCACCGTGCTCCCCGAAATGCCGACCTGCCCGGCGAGCACGCAGTGCCGACCAATGCGCACGTTATGGCCGATCTGCACGAGGTTATCAATCTTCGTGCCCTCGCCGATCACAGTATCGGACAGCGCACCGCGGTCCACCGTGCTGCCCGAGCCGATCTCGACATTATCCTGGATGATGACGCGGCCGATCTGCGGCACTTTCAGGTGCCCCTCCGGTCCCATCGCAAAGCCGAAACCGTCGCCGCCGATTGCGACCCCCGCATGGATCACGGCGCGGTCTCCGATCAGGGCGTGCGTTATGCTGGCATTCGGCCCGATATAGCTGTCCCGGCCGATTGTCACGCCGCAACCGATCACAGCGCCGGCCGCGATCACCGTTCCCGCGCCGATCTGCGCGCGAGGCCCCACGACCGCGCCCGGTTCAATGGTCGCGGTAGCCTCGATCGAAGCTTCAGCGTGAACTGGTCCGTCCTGCCCCTGGTAGACAAGGGGGCGCGCCGCATCCGGGTAAAACAGGAAGAGCGCTTGGGCGAGGGCGTGGTACGGGCGTTCGGTAAACAGGCCGACGGTGTCCTCGGCCAGCTTATGGGCATATTCGCGGCGCAGTAAACAGGCCCCGGCCGAACTCGCCTGCAACCGCGATGCATACCGCCGGTTATCGAGGAACGAAAGATCGCCTGGGCCAGCTTCGGAAAGTGGCCGGATGTCCGCGATAAGGCGGCCACGTTCAGCCCCGGAGGCGACTTCCGCCCCAACCAGCTCCGCAATCTCGGAGACAGCGAACGGGCCATGACGGCGAAAGAAGCCTGTCGGTGTCATCCTGTTCGATCTTCTCACGCGGCGGGAACGTCCCGTCCCGCCGCGGACTTTCCATCAGAACTGTGTGGTGGTGCCGAAGCCGAACACCTCCTCCTCGTCGAAGTCCTCGCTGGTGAGGACGTAGGAGAAGTCGGCGCGCAGCGGACCGACCGGGGAATTCCACAACAGGCTGGCCCCAACCGAGGAACGGATCGCCTCGCTATCCTGACAGGTGCCGGAGCCGTTGTCCTCGCACTCCGTGTCGGTTGCGTCGGTTCCGAAAACCGAACCCGCATCGGCGAAAACCGCGCCGGACAGCCCTAGCTCTTCCGGGATCAACGGGAACGGGAAGCGCAACTCGACATTCGCTGCATAGAACGACTTGCCTCCGAGCGCGTCGCCGCTGGCATCGCGCGGGCCCAGGCCGCTGCTTTCAAAGCCGCGGATCAGATTGTTGCCCTTGTAGAAAGCGTCAGTGAGCCGGACATCATCGCCCGCGACACCCTCGATGTGTCCGCCGATCAGACGGCCAACCAGCGTCACGCCATCCATGACCGGGTAGTAGCCCCGGGCTTCAGCCGTGGACCGGAGATAATTCACGTCGCCACCGACGCCGGCAAACTCCTGGTTGAGCGCCATGTAGATGCCGCTCGTCGGATTGTTCTTCAGGTTGCGCGTGTCGTAGACAAGGCTGTAGCCGACAGCCGACGTTGTCGAGGTGCCCTCAAGCTCCCGCACCGCCTGCGAGACGTCTGACTCGATGTCAAAAACTTCCTCGCGGGTCAACGAGTACCGCGTTGTCAGGGAGGTGTCCTCGGCGACAAGGAACCCAAGCCGGAGCGCTCCGCCCGTCTTGCGGCTCTTGTAACCTGACTGGTCGGTGTAATCGAGTTCCTTGTGGAACACATCAAAGCCGGCCGACATGTCGCGTCCGAGGAAGCGCGGCTCGGTGAAGCTCAGGTCGATCTGCGCCCGCTCGAAGCTCCCCGACAGCTTCAGACGGACGAACTGGCCCCGGCCCATGAAGTTGCGCTCGGTGTAGCTGACCTCGCCAACCACGCCTTCGAGCGAAGAATAACCGCCCGCGATGCCGAATTCGCCAGAAGCCTGCTCAACCACATTGACGTTCAGGACCACACGGTCACGCGCGGACCCCTGCTCTTTCGAGATTTCCACTGTCTTGATGTACGGCTTGCCCTGAAGCCGGCGCTTGGACTGCTCGACAAGCTGACGGTTGTACGGATCGCCTTCGGCAAGCATAAGCTCCTGGCGCAGCACGTACTCACGCGTGCGGACATTGCCATAGATGTTGATGCGCTCGACGTAGATGCGCGGGCCTTGCTCAATGACGAAATTTACGTCGATCTCCAGCGAGATCGGGTCGCGGCTGACCTGCTTGCGAACCTGCGCAAACGGAAAGCCGAGTTTCGAAGCCTCCAGCGTCAGGTTCTCGGCGGTCTTGTCCACCTTCAGACCGTTGAACGTATCGCCCGGATCGACGAGCAGTTCATCCTGCAGCATTTCGGGGTCCAGGCCCGGCAGTTCGGACTGCAGCGCGACCTCGCCAAAATTGTATTGCGGGCCCTCCTCCAGCGTGAAGGTGATGAAGAAGCCCTCGCCGTCCGGGTCGAGATCGGCCACTGCCGAAATGATGCGCACATCAGCATAGCCGTTCTCGATGTAAAACTTGCGCAGCAACGCGCGGTCGAGATTCAGGCGGTCCTTGTCGTAAACGTCCGTGGGCTTGAGAAAGCTCAGCCAGCCTGATTCGCTCGTGGTGATCACGTCGCGCAACTGACTGTCTGAAAATGCCTTGTTGCCCACGAAGGTG
The DNA here is from genome assembly GCA_964540795.1 of uncultured Hyphomicrobiaceae bacterium. Taxonomy (GTDB): domain Bacteria; phylum Pseudomonadota; class Alphaproteobacteria; order Rhizobiales; family Rhodomicrobiaceae; genus Dichotomicrobium. Next base: position 439,858 of record CAZINX010000001.1, read on the forward strand.
ATGCTCTGGACTTTTGTGCTCTCGCCTTCATTGATCTCAAAGACGAGATTCACCCGGTTGTAGGGCAGCTTAATGATCTTTGCTTCCACCTGCGCGTTGTAATAGCCCGAAGCGCGGTAGATGTTCAGGATGCGCTGCACGTCGCTCTGCGCCGCGGCGCGCGTGTAAACCGAACGCGCGCGCAGCTGCACCTCTTGCGACAAGGTGCTGTCGTCAAGCTCGTCGTTGCCCTCGAACGCAACCTGGTTGACGACCGGATTCTCGTTCACCTCGATGGTGACGACGCGGTCGCCATAGCTGATGTTGACGTCGGAGAACAGGCCGGTGCCGAACAGCGCCTTGAAGCTTTCGTCGGCGGCTTTTGCAGTGTAGCGGTCGCCGACAGTGAAGGTCAGGTAGGACTTTACGGTTTCGGGTTCGACGCGCTTGTTGCCGGACACGCGAATGTCGGAGATCGTCTGCGCCGAAACGCTTGCCTGGCCGAGTGCGACATCCGCCGCTGTCGCCGCGGCAAAGCTCAACACCACGCATACCGCCAGAGCCGCGCACTTAACGATAAAATTCACCATCGACCTTAGTGCCCCTCGAAATCTTTTTTGCCCCTCGTCCGTTCGCAGCCGCCGCGCGCACGGACCCGTCAGCTCCCGTCAAATTCCCACGCAACACTAAGGCGTCTGTTTATGACTGCATAGTGGCGCGGAGCCGGTCATCAGAATTCTGCGCCCGGCGCGTGGCGCAAGCGCCACGCGAGCCGGATGCGGGCGAGATGCACGGAACACGCGATTGCCGTTGCGGCGAGGTGCAACTTTTTTCTTTTCGCCGTGCAGTTGCATTTTCCCGCTTCATTCAATCAGTTGCATCACGTCGTTCCATGTGACGAAGACCATTAGCATGAGAACGAGCGCCATACCAATACGAAAGCCGATTTCCTGCGCCTTCTCGTTCAACGGGCGGCCACGTATGGCTTCTATGCCATAGAACACCAGGTGCCCGCCGTCGAGCACCGGTATCGGGAACAGATTGATAAGCCCGATGCTGATGGAGATGATCGCGGTCCAGCGCAGAAGCTCCGGGATTCCGATCGATGCAATCTCCGCTGACATTTGCGCGATTCGCACCGGCCCGCCAAGCTGATCCGCCGATGCGCGCCCGCCGATCAGTTCGCCGATGAAGATGATCGGCTGCTTCATCCAGAACCAGGTTTCCTGGAAGCTCTGGCTGACCGCCTCGAGCGGCCCATAGGTTTTGGTGATGACGTCGCTGCGGTCCGCGCCGCCGCGGATGCCGATGCGCGCGATTCTGGCCGACCCGAAGCGGCTTTCGGTCTCGACCAGTTCCGGCGTCACCGTCAGGCTCACGCGGTCCCCGTTGCGCCGGACAACGACATCGAGCGGCTGCTCCGCGCTCAGACCAACGATGCGGACCATCTCCTGGAAGCCCTCGACCTCCTCGCCATCGATGCTTAGGATCAGGTCGCCGGGCTGGAAACCGGCCCGCTCCGCCGGGCTTTCGGCCACGACTTCTTCGACACGCGGCTCGATCACGGTCTTGCCATAGGCCATGAACAGGCCGGTGAAGATCACCAGCGTCAGCACGAAATTGGCCAGCGGCCCGGCCGCGACGACGAGGGCGCGCACCCCGACCGGCTTGAACTGGAACATCCGCGCGCGGTCCTCCGGCGAAACGCTCGCCGCCGCCTCCTGGCTGGGCATACTCGCGGCGTTTTCATCGCCGAGGAACTTCACATACCCGCCCAGCGGTATCCAGGCCACCCGCCAGCGTGTGCCGTGCTTGTCGTGAAAGCCGCCGATCTCCGGGCCGAAACCGATGGAAAAGGCCTCCACGGCAACGCCGTTCATGCGCGCGACGAGGAAGTGCCCCATTTCGTGGATGAACACCACGAGGCCAAGCACGATGAGGAAAGGGATCACCCAGGCGAGTACTGTGGTCCCGAATGCAATCAGACTCTCGATAATGCCCATTGGCTTGCTACGTCTCCATGATGGCTTGCGGGCGCGCCGGCTGGCTCATCCGGCCTCGGCGCGCGTGACCTCGGGCAGCAGGTCCCGCGCCAGTTGGCGGGCCTGCTGATCGGTGGCGAGAACCTCTTCAAGCGTTTCCGGCGCGCGCGCGCCGATCTCGCCCACCGCGCGATCCAGCGTGCGCGCGATCAGTTCGGGGATGGCCATGAAGCCGATGCGCTTGTTCAGGAACGCCGCCACGGCGATTTCGTTCGCCGCGTTCAGCACCGTCGGCGCGCTGCCCGCAGCCTCCATCGCCTCGCGCGCCAGGCGCAGCGCGGGGAAGCGGATCGCATCCGGCGGCTCGAAAGTAAGCTGGCCGATTCGCGCCAGATCCAGCCGCTCCGCGGGCGCGCACATCCGCTCGGGCCAGGCGAGCGCGAACGCGATTGGCGTGCGCATGTCCGGCGCGCCCAGCTGCGCGAGCACCGAGCCGTCGCAATACTCGACGAGGCAATGCACGATTGACTGCGGGTGAACGACCACGCCGAGCTGCTCCTTCTCGACCGGGAACAGATAGTAGGCCTCGATCAGCTCCAGGCCCTTGTTCATCAGGGTGGCGCTGTCGATGGTGATTTTCTGGCCCATCTCCCAGTTCGGGTGTTTCAGCGCCTGCTCAGGCCGCGCCGCGCGCAACTGTTCCAGCGTCCATTCGCGGAATGGTCCACCCGAGGCTGTGAGCAGAATACGCTCGATCGCCCCGCGCGGATGGCCCTGCATGGCTTGCTGCGCGGCGGAGTGCTCAGAGTCAACGGGAAGCAGCGTGCTGCCGCCGGCCTCGATCGCGCGCAGGAACGCCTCGCCCGCCGAAACCAGGCATTCCTTGTTCGCCAGCGCCAGCGCCAGCCCCTGCTCCGCCGCCGCGAAAGCCGGTCGCAGACCTGCCGCGCCAACGATTGCCGCCATGACCCAGTCCGCCGGAGCGCGCGCCGCGTCGACGACGGCGTCTTCGCCTGCGGCAACGGCGATGTCCGTGCCGGCGAGCGCATCCTTGAGCGTCTGATACTGCTTGGGGTCGCCGATGACGGCCATTTCGGCGCGATGCTCGATTGCCAGCTCGGCCAGACGCGCGGCATTGGTGTTCGCGGTCAGCGCCACAATCTCGGCGCAGCCGGGGTTCCGGGCAATCAAGTCGAGTGTGTTTTCGCCGATCGAGCCGGTCGCGCCCAGCACGCTGACCCGCTTGCAGCCCGCTGTGCCCTGCCCCAGGCCGGTCTCGCCCTGCGGCTTCGCCGTTGCGCCGTTCCGTATTATTTTCACGCCCGCCTCATTCATTGCCGCCTACGACCAAACGACCAGCGCATATCCCGGCGCATCCGGCGACCTGAGCAGCGCGACGACGGCGCAGGTCAGAGCGGCGAAGACCAGCCCGTCAACCCGATCCAGCACCCCGCCATGCCCCGGTATGATGCCGCTGGAATCCTTGCGCCCGAACAGACGCTTGAGCGACGACTCGCCGAGATCGCCCGCCTGCGAAACCAGCGAGACGGCAGCGCTCAGGGCGACGACCGCCGACCACGCCTGCGCGCCCGCCACGCCAATCAGCACAGCCGAGCCGAGCGCCGTGGCGCAGATCAGCCCCCCGGCGAAACCCGCCCAGGTTTTTTTCGGCGAAATGTCCGGCGCAAGCAGCGGCCCGCCAATGCTTTTGCCGAAGATATAGGCTGCCGTATCGGTCGTCCAGACGGTGATGAAGATGAACAGCACCGCGACCCAGCCAAATTCGGAGTCCGACCGGATCCAGACCAGCGCGATGCTCGGCAATCCGACATAATAAACCCCGGTCGCCGCCCACCATGACTGGGCCGTGCCCATATCGACGCGTCGCAGCACGAACACCGCCAAGGTGCCGGCAATGATCGCCAGCAGCCCGCAGGCGGGGCAATCCCAGACCGCCAGAAGGGCCCCGGCCCCCGTCGCGACGACCTGAATGGCCCATGCCGCGTCAATGCCGCTGGAGCAGACCAGCCGCCCCCACTCCCACGCCATGACGGCAACGAAGGCCGTCACCATAAGCGCGAAGGGCAGCGGTCCGGCATAGGTCAGCGCCAGCGCGCCGGCGGCAAGCGCGACGCCCGAAATTATGCGCAGGCTCAGCTTCTTGCCGGGAATCAGCGATTTTTCGTCGCGCGGTACGGCCGGCTTGGTGCGTCGAGGCGACTGGCGCATGGATGGCGGGGTCCACCCCTTCTGCTGGCGAGACGACGTCGTGCCCGGCGCAAGCGAATGCGCGCGTTTGCGCCATCCGGCAACTGGATCCGAAGAGCCGGCGCTGGGTCAGGCAAGCTGACGCAACCGGCGGGGCTGGCGCGACGTGGCAAAATCGGGCCGCAACACGCCATGCTGCCTAGATAAACGCGCCTGACGCGGGGGTAAACCAGGAAATGGAAGCCTGTGACCAGTTTGCGGTCGCGGGATCAGGCGGTGCGACGCGCAGACAGTCCGCCGAAACGCCGTTCGCGGTTTTGAAACGCGCCAATCGTGCGCACCAGCGCATCCCGGTCAAAATCCGGCCAGTAGTCCTCGACGAACATCAGTTCGGCATAGGCGAGCTGCCAGAGCAGGAAATTGCTCAGCCGGACCTCGCCGCTGGTGCGGATCAACAGGTCCGGGTCCGGCAGGCCGTGCGTGTCGAGCCGCTCCTCAAGCGCGGCCATGTCCACATCCTCCGGGCGCATGGCCCCGCGCGCCACATCCTCGGCAAGCTGCCGGGCCGCCCGGGCGATCTCGTCGCGCGCTCCGTAGTTGAACGCCACGGTGAGCCGCAGCCCGGTGTTTTCCGCCGTCAGCGCGTGGGCATCGGCAATCATCGCTGTAATCTCGGGATCGACACGATCAGAGGTGCCGATCACGCGCACCCGCACGTTGTTCTCATGCAGTTCGGCAAGCTCCTGGCGGATGAAGCGCTTGACTAGGCTCATCAGCGCGTCGACCTCCTCGCGCGGCCTGCGCCAGTTCTCCGAGGAAAAGCTGAACAGCGTCAGGTACTGGACCCCGATCTCCGCGGCAGCACGCACGCACTCCTTGACGCGCTCGACGCCCTGGCGATGCCCCTCGATCCGCGGGAGGCCCCGCTGCTGCGCCCAGCGGCCGTTGCCGTCCATGATGATCGCGAGATGACGCGGGACCGCGAGGCGCTTGTCCGCCTGGACGTCGTTCTGGTGATGCATGGTGTCTCGCCGCAGCTTTGATGGGGGAGAAACGATAAGCGCCCCTCAACCTAAACCTGCATGATTTCCTTTTCCTTATCGGCGAGCGCGGCGTCGATCTCGCCGATATACTTGTCGGTCAGCGCCTGCACGTCGTCGGCAAGCGAATGGTGCTCGTCCTCGCCGATCGCGCCTTCCTTTTCCAGCTTCTTGAGCTGTTCCATGCCGTCGCGGCGCACGTTGCGCACCGCCACGCGGGCCGCTTCGGCGTATTTGGCGCAGACCTTGGCCAGTTCCTTGCGCCGCTCCTCGTTCATCTCCGGGATCGGCAGGCGCAGCGTCGTGCCATCGACAACGGGGTTCAGGCCAAGATCGGATTCGCGGATCGCCTTCTCCACCGCGCTGACATTCGACTTGTCCCAGACCTGGACGCTGATCATGCGCGGCTCCGGCACGCTCACGGTTGCCACCTGGTTAATGGGCATCCGCGCGCCATAGGCCTTCACCGTGACAGGATCGAGCAGGCTGGCGCTGGCGCGGCCGGTGCGCATTCCGCCGAATTCCTGCTTCAGCACGTTGAGCGCGCCCTGCATACGCTTTTCCAGCGCCTTAAGGTCAAAGTCTTCCGCCTCTTCCGACATCTTGCTCTCCTTGTCCGCTAGAAAGCGGTATGGCGCGGCGCGCCGCGCGGCGCAAGGGCCAGCCGCGGGCTGCCTCAGCGCGTCACGGTCGTGCAGCGTGTATGCCCGGTCAACACATTCAGGAGGCTGCCGGGCTCGCGCATCGAAAAGACGACGATCGGGATGGCATTGTCGCGCGCCAGCGCGATGGCCGCCCCGTCCATCACCCGCAGATTGCGGTTCAGAACCTCGTCATAGGTCAGATGGTCGTAGCGTTCCGCGTCCGGGTCAACAGCCGGGTCCGCCGAATACACGCCGTCAACCGAGGTGCCCTTCAGGATCGCGTCGCACTGCATTTCCGCCGCGCGCAGGGCGGCTGTGGTGTCCGTCGTGAAGAACGGGCTGCCGGTGCCGCCGGCGAAGATCACCGTCTGGCCTCCGGCAAGGGCCGCGCGCGCCTCCTCACGTTGGAACGGACGGCAGATGGTCGCCGTCGCCAGCGCGCTGAAGGTGAGCGCATCGACGCCCGCGCGGCGCAGGCCGTCTTCCAGCAGCAGGGCGTTCATGACCGTCGCGAGCATTCCGATGTCGTCAGCCTTCGCCCGGTCCATACCGCCGGCCGCGCCGGCCACGCCGCGGAAAATGTTGCCGCCGCCAATGACCAGCGCGATCTGCACGCCCTGCGACGCCGCCGCGCGGACTTCGCCGGCGATGCGCTCAATGACGGCGGGGTCGGCCCCGAAGGACTGGCTTCCGAGCAAGGCCTCGCCCGACAGCTTCATGAGCACGCGGCGGTATTTCACGGTCGTGCCGGCCATTGCTCAGTTGCGCCCCTTGTTCCGGCACGCGCGCCGGTGGCTCAGGAGCCGGATACCGCGGCCGCGACCTCGGCGGCGAAGTCCTGCTCTTCGGTTTCGATCCCCTCGCCCAGCGCATAACGCTCGAAGCCAACCACCTTGACCGGCGCGCCGATGTCATCCTCGGCCGCCTTGATGGCCTTCTCGACCGTGTTGTCCGGGTCGGTCACCAGCGCCTGCTTGAGCAGGACGACTTCCTGGTAATACTTGTTGAGCCGGCCTTCCACCATCTTTTCGATAATATTTTCCGGCTTGCCGGATTCGCGCGCCTGCTCCACCAGGATGCTGCGTTCGCGCGCGACAGCCTCGGGGTCGAGGCCGTCGACATCCACCGACAGCGGATTGGTCGCGGCGATGTGCATCGCAATCTGCTTGCCGAGCGCGGCGAGCTTGTCCGTGTCGCCCGTCGACTCCAGGCCGACGATCACGCCGATCTTGCCCATGCCGGGCGCGGCGGCGTTGTGCACGTAGCTGGCGACGATGCCGTCGGACACCTCGATATAGCCCGTGCGGCGCAGGCGCATGTTCTCGCCGATGGTGGCGATCATCTCGGCGATGTAGTCGTTGACCGGCTTGCCGGCCCCCGGGAAGGTCTCCGCCCCGAGCTTGTCGACATCGCCGCCGGCCTTGAGCGCCAGCCTGGAGATTTCGCCGACCATGTTCTGGAACTGGTCGTTGCGCGCGACGAAGTCGGTCTCGGCATTCACCTCGACGACCGCGCCCTTCTTGTCCTCAACGGCCACGCCGACGAGGCCGTCGGCGGCGGTGCGCCCGGCCTTCTTCGCCGCCCTGGCGAAGCCCTTCGCGCGCAGCCAGTCGACCGCCGCGTCCATATCGCCGTCGGTCTCGCTCAGCGCCTTCTTGCAGTCCATCATGCCCGCGCCGGTCTTGTCGCGCAGGTCCTTGACCATCTTCGCTGTGATCTCAGCCATTATCGCCTCGTGAAATTATCTGCCGTTGCCGCCCCTTGACGCCGCGTCCGGGCGCTCAAGCCGCCTGTTCCTGCATCAGTTCGCTCGCCTGCTGGACCCAGTTTTCGCGCGCGGCGCGGCCCTTGAGGTCCAGTGCTTCATCCAGCTGCGCAAGGTCCGTCTCGTTCATATTGGCAAGCTGCCAGTAGTGATAGATGCCGTGCGCGTTCAGCTTGTCGACCATGACCTTGCCGATGCCGCTGATCTTCTGCAGATCGTCCGGCTCGCCCTCGGGCGCGTCGATCCGGCGGAACGCGCTTGCGCCGACCGGCCCGGCCTCGCTTCCGGCATCCGCTGGCGCGGCTTGGGTCGCTGCGATATCGGCCTCAGCGGCTTCCGGCTGCACCACCGGACCGGCTTCCGGGCTGGCCTCGGCGACCGGCGCAGGCTGCACTTCCGGCTCCTCCGGCAGCGCTTCCATTTGCGGCTCGACGGCCGCGCCCATGTCGCCGCCAGCCGACGCCGTCGCCTTTTCGATGCCATCGAGCGCCGCGCGCGCCATCAGATCGCAATAAAGCGCGATGGCCCGGCCGGCGTCGTCGTTGCCCGGCACCGGATAGGCGATGCCGTCAGGGTCGGAGTTACTGTCGAGGATCGCGATGACAGGAATATGAAGCTTGCGCGCCTCGGCAACCGCGATCGATTCCTTGTTGGTGTCGATGACGAACAGCAGGTCGGGGATGCCGCCCATGTCCTTGATGCCGCCAATCGCCTGTTCCAGCTTGTCGCGCTCGCGCGTGAGGCCCAGAAGCTCCTTCTTGGTGAAGCCATGGACGTCGCCTTCGAGCAGGCCTTCGAGATAGCGCAGGCGCTTGATCGAGTTGGTAATGGTCTGCCAGTTGGTCAGCGTGCCGCCATACCAGCGGTGATTGATGTAATACTGCGCCGAGCGCCGCGCCGCGTCCGCCACAAGCTCAGACGCCTGGCGCTTGGTGCCGACGAACAGCACGCGACCCCCGCCCGCGACCGTTTCGCTGACCTTGAGCAGCGCCTGGTGCAGAAGCGGGACGGTTTGCGACAGATCGACGATATGGATGCCGTTGCGGGTGCCGAAGATGTACGGCTCCATCTTCGGGTTCCAGCGGTGGGTCTGATGGCCGAAATGCGCGCCCGCTTCGAGCAGGTCGCGCATGGAGAATGATGGCAGCGCCATGGGCGTGCACTCCTTGCTTTTCCGGTTGAGCCTCCGTGCCAGGTTGAAGCGTGTCGCGGCGAGAGGGCCGCGGGCGCGCCACCGGAGCGCATCGAGGCGGCGCGAAGGCCGCGCGCGAGCGCGCTGACACGTGTGGGATGGTCGGGGTTATAGGCCGCGTCGCGGGGGATTGCAAGGGGCGGAGCGCCCGTAATCCGACGCCCGGGAAGGTGACCGTCCGCATTTCATGACGTGACGTCACAATAAATATTCGTCGATTTGCGCAGGTCTGCGGTGTGCGATCAACTTGCCCTGACTGGGCGCTTGTCTCCCCACCGCGTTCGCACACGCGTGATGAAACCTTGTTCACGGCCCTGTGAATAATTCCACCATCTACTCGCTAGAGTGTTTTTACGCGGAATTCTTCCGAAACACAACGAGTGTTGCATATTGAGCACGAAATTAGCCCCGCTCACCCAAGCCGTAACGCCTTGATCATAAAACACTTTTTTCGCATTGGCCCATCCCTGCAACTTAAGCACGAGTGCTTCCCGCTCTCTACCACCGCAGATGCGTGTCGCAGGCGCGGCGAATGGCCTATCCGGGGATTATCGCCCCTCCGGGGGTAACAGTTTTGTTGGGCAGATGGGGAATCTACGCAATGTTCAAGACAAAGATG
>CAZINX010000002.1:0-269690 GCA_964540795.1 uncultured Hyphomicrobiaceae bacterium
GGTAACAGTTTTGTTGGGCAGATGGGGAATCTACGCAATGTTCAAGACAAAGATGTCGACCGCGCTTGGCGCGATTATGGTTGCCGCTTCGGTCAGCTCGTTGCCGCTTTCGTCGGCATACGCGGCCGATCTCGGACACGGTAGCCTGAAAGACACCGGGCCGGTCTACGCCGCGCCCACGCCGGTTTGGACCGGCTTCTATGTCGGCGTTCACGGCGGCTATGGTGATGCCGAATGGGATGGCACCCTTGGCCTCGACGACAAGGATGATCCTTACTCGATCGGCTACGATGATCCGAACAAGACCATTGACGGCGACGGCTTCTTCGGCGGTGGCCAAATTGGTTATAACTTACAGCGTGGCAACATCGTGTTCGGTGTTGAAGCCGACGCCGCGCTGTCAGGCGTCGACGGATCGCAAACTTTCACAACAGATGAAGACTGGAATTGCTGCACGTTTTCTAAGGCTCACAGTTTTGAGATCGACTCCTTCGGCAGTCTCCGCGGTCGGCTAGGGTACGCATCAGGCGGTTTCCTTGGTTACGTGACGGGCGGCTTCGCTTGGGCGAATGTCGATGCCGAGCTTTCAGTCACCGACAACGGGCTTGATGGTACGTCGCATGTGGAACTGGACGGGGCTGAAGACTCCAATACCCATACAGGCTTTGCCGTCGGCGGCGGTGTCGAGCAAAAGCTGGACAGCAACTGGTCGATCAAGGCTGAATATCTTTACTATGGGCTTGGCGAGGAAGACTATGCTTTCCCTGGCACCAAAGTCAAAGAAGATGGGGAGCCTTATCCAGATGGCGATAAGCCGGTAGATGAATTTAATTCGACTGATATCGACTTTCACACCGTCAAGATTGGCCTAAACTACCGCTTCGGCAGTGTCCGCGAACCGATGGAGTCACTAAAGTAGCACTCGACTGACTTGAACATCTTATGCTCATGGGCGGCACCTCCGGGTGCCGCTTTTCTTTTTGGTGGGACACGGGCAAGCGTCATGTCAAGCGCAGCGATGCGATCCAGCGGCCCATGCCTCGCTTTCGTTCTGGATTGCTTCAGCCCTTCGGGCTTCGCAATGACGAGGCGGGTGCCGCTCCGGAAGCATCGTGAGGCTTTTCCGTCATTGCGAGCGTAGCGAAGCAATCCAACCCGCGGACTTCGCTGGATTACTTCGGCCCGCTGGGCCTCGGAATAACGTCAGTGCCGGATTGCCGGGTCAAGCCCGGCAATGACGGGATCGCGCGAAAGCTTCCCTCACCCCACAATATGATACCCGCCGTCAATGTAATGCACGCCGCCGGTAATATTCCCCGCCTCCGCGCTCGCCAGGAACGCCGCATACGCCCCCACCTGCTCGATGCTGACAAGCTGATGCGTGGGCGCGCGCGCCGCCGCGTCTTCCAGCAGCGCGTCGAATTCCTCCAGCCCCGAGGCTGCCCGCGTCTTGATCGGCCCCGGCGACAGCGCATGAACGCTGATCCCCTTCGGCCCCAGTTCGGCGGCCATGTATTTCGTCACCGACTCCAGCGCCGCCTTTACCGGCCCCATGATGTTGTAGTTCTCCACCACCTTCTCCGCGCCGTAGAACGACACGGTCATGCAGGTGCCGCCCGGCGGCATCAGCGGCTCGGCCCGGCGCACCATGCGGATGAAGGAATGCACCGAGATGTCCATCGCCTGCGCAAAGCCCTCGCGCGAGGTGTCGACCACGCGGGCGTGCAGGTCGTCCTTCGGGCAGAACGCCACCGCGTGCAGGCAGATATCGACGCGGCCCCACCGCTCGCGGATCTGGTCGAACAGCGCGGTGAACTGCCCGTCCCGCGTCACGTCGAGCGGCGCGATGATCTCCGCGCCCAAGTTTTCGGCCAGCGGGCGCACATGCGGCTCGGCTTTCTCGTTCAGATAGGTGATGGCCAGATCGGCGCCTTGCTGGCGCAGCGCCTTCGCGCAGCCATAGGCGATCGAGTTGTCGTTGGCGATGCCGATGATCAGCGCCTTCTTGCCTGCGAGCGAAAACATGACGGCCCTCCTGGAATTGCGGCGTTGCAATAAAACGCCATTGGCTCATGTTGCGTCGCACAAGAGCCTAACGCAAGCCGATGACAGTTTTGTCGCCCCGCGCTTGCGCCCGCGCGGCAATGCTGGCATCAAAATGGTCAAAGCGCCGCGGCCGCCAATCCGAGAGTTTCCAATCCGGGGGCAACAATGACCAGGATCGTCTTTCTCGACCGCAAGACCATCGGCCCCTCGGTCGATCTCAAGCGCCCGCATTTCCCTCATGAATGGGAGGAATACGAGAAGACCGCCCCCGGCGAGGTGGTCGAGCGCGCGCGCGACGCCGACATCATCATCACCAACAAGGTGCCGATCGACACCGACACGCTTACGCAGCTGCCCAAGCTGCGCATGATCGCCGTGGCCGCGACGGGCTATGATATCCTCGACGTGCCGGCCTGCGATGCCGCGAATGTCGCGGTCGCCAATGTGCGCGGCTATGCGGTGCAGACCGTGCCTGAGCATGTCATGGCGCTCATGCTGGCGCTGTCGCGCTCCATCGTGCCCTACCGCGCCGACGTCATCGCCGGAGAATGGCAGCGCGCCGGCCAGTTCACCTTCTTCGCGCACCCGATCCGCGATCTGGCGGACCAGACGCTCGGCCTGATCGGCTATGGCGCGATCGGCCAGGCGGTCGACCGGCTGGCGCAAGCGTTCGGAATGCGCGTGCTGGTCGCCGGCAAAAAAGGCGAGGCCGCCCCGCCCGACGGCCGCGCGCCCTTCGACCAGGTAATGCGCGAAAGCGACATCATCACCCTGCACCTGCCGCTCACCCCGGACAGCCGCGACCTGCTTGCCGCGCCGGAATTCGCCGTAATGGAACGCAAGCCAATTATCATCAACACCGCGCGCGGCGGGCTGGTGAACGAGGCCGACCTGGTCGCCGCGCTCGACGCCGGGCAAGTGCGCGGCATCGGATTCGACACCATGACGAAAGAGCCGCCGGGGCTGGACAACCCGCTCATGCAGATCGCCGACCGGCCCAACGTCATCATCACGCCGCACTGCGCCTGGGCGAGCGACACCGCCATGCAGACGCTCTGGAACCAGGTGATCGCCAATATCGAGGCGTTCCACCGCGAGGGCGAGGCCAACGTCGTCAGCCCCGCGTGAGCGCCCGTGAAACAGTTGCGCCCGCGCGTGAAAGGCGCGGCGGTTGATCCCGCACCCGGTTTCGGTCTGAAGTGCGCCAAGCGCATACAATAAGGCGGCGCGGCGAACACGCGCCCGCGACATGAAGGAGGCTGTCTTGAGCGAACGTGTCACCCATTCCGGGCTTCAGATCGCGCCCGAGCTTTATGCGTTTATAAATGAAGAAGCGCTGCCCGGAACCGGTATCGACCCCGACGCCTTCTGGCGCGGCTTCGCCGGCATCGTCGCCGAGCTGAGCGCGGAGAACCGCGCGCTGCTGGAAAAGCGCGAGGCGCTCCAGGCGAAGATCGACGACTGGCACAAGGCGCGGCGCGGCCAGCCCTTCGACATGGCCGAATACGAGACCTTCCTGCGCGAGATCGGCTATCTGCTGCCCGAGGGGCCGGATTTCGCGGTGACGACGGCGAACGTTGACGAGGAAATCGCGCATGTCTGCGGACCACAACTCGTTGTGCCGGTGTCCAACGCGCGTTATGCGCTGAACGCGGCGAATGCGCGCTGGGGCAGCCTCTACGACGCGCTTTATGGCACGGACGCGCTCGGCGACACGCCAACCGGCGCGGCCTACGACCCGGCGCGCGGCGCGCGGGTCATCGCCTGGGCAAAAGCGTTTCTGGATGAAAGCGTGCCCCTGGAGGGCGCGCGCTGGGCGGATGTCACCGGCTTCTCCGTCAGCAACGGTCAACTCGTTCTGACGACCGGCTCCGGCGAAACACGGCTTCATGACCCAAGCCAGTTCGCCGCCTACGGCCACGATCCGCAGCGCATTGAAGAGATCATGCTCGTCAAGAACGGGCTGCATATCGACATTGTCATCGATCCCGCAAGCGAGATCGGCGGCAGCGACAAGGCCGGCATTTCGGACATCATCCTCGAAGCCGCCATGAGCACGATCATGGACTGCGAGGACTCCGTCGCCGCCGTCGACGCCGAGGACAAGGTCGGCGTGTACCGCAACTGGCTGGGGCTGATGAAAGGCGATCTGACCGAGGAGGTCAGCAAAGGCGATCGCACCTTCACGCGCCGGCTGAATGACGATATCGCCCTCACCGCGCCGGACGGCAGCACGAAGACGCTGAAGGGCCGCAGCCTGATGCTGGTGCGCAATGTCGGGCACCTGATGACCACGCCGGCCGTGCTCGACGCCAACGGCGACGAGGTCTACGAAGGCCTGCTCGACGCCATGGCGACGAGCGCCATCGCCCTGCACGATATCGGCCCGTCCGGCCGCCGCGCGAACAGCCAGGCCGGCTCGGTCTACATCGTCAAGCCGAAGATGCACGGGCCGGAGGAAGTCGCCTTCTCCGACAAGCTGTTTTCGCGTGTTGAAGATGTGCTCGGCCTGCCCCGCCACACGCTCAAGATGGGCATCATGGACGAGGAGCGGCGCACCACGCTCAACCTCAAGGAGTGCATCCGCGAGGCGAGCGCGCGCGTGTTCTTCATCAACACCGGCTTCCTCGACCGCACCGGTGACGAGATCCACACCTCGATAGAAGCCGGCGCGATGATCCGCAAGGGCGACATGAAAAGCGCGCCGTGGCTGCTCGCCTATGAGGACAACAACGTCGATGTCGGCCTCGCCTGCGGCCTGCCGGGCCATGCGCAGATCGGCAAGGGCATGTGGGCGATGCCGGACAAGATGGCGGAAATGCTGGAGCAGAAGATCGGCCACCCGCAGGCTGGCGCGAACACAGCGTGGGTCCCCTCCCCCACCGCGGCAACGCTTCACGCGGTGCACTATCACAAGGTCGATGTCCGCGCGCGCCAGAACGATCTGCGGGGCCAGAGGCGGGCCAAGCTCGCCGATCTGTTGACCATCCCGGTCGCGGACCGCGCCAACTGGGCGCCGGATGATGTGCGCGCGGAGCTGGACAACAACGCGCAGGGAATTCTCGGCTATGTGGTGCGCTGGGTCGAGCACGGCGTGGGCTGCTCGAAAGTTCCAGACATCAACGATGTCGGCCTCATGGAAGATCGCGCAACGCTGCGAATCTCCAGCCAGCACATCGCGAACTGGCTGCATCACGGCGTGTGCTCATCCGAGCAGGTCATGGAGACGATGAAGCGAATGGCCCGCGTGGTGGATGAGCAGAATGCGGGCGACCCCGACTACAAGCCGATGTCGGCGGACTTCGACGCGAGCCCCGCCTTTCAGGCCGCCTGCGATCTGGTGTTCAAGGGGCGCGAGCAGCCGAGCGGCTACACCGAACCGATCCTGCACCAGCGCCGCGCTCAGGCGAAGCGGATGGGGCGCTGACTTCAGCGCAAGAGGTCATTGCGAGCGCAGCGAAGCAATCCGGATCATTGCTCTTCGCCGCTGGATTGCTTCGGCCCTTTGGGCCTCGCAATGACGGTTTGGCGGCGAGCCCTGGCGCTTCGCGCCTACTGTTTGTCCGCCGCGTTGAGGCGCGCGATCAGGCTGGAGGTATCCCAGCGGTTGCCGCCCATCGCCTGCACCTCGGCGTAGAACTGATCCACCAGCGCCGTGACCGGCAGCCGCGCGCCGTTGTTCTTCGCCTCGGACATCGCGATGCCGAGGTCCTTGCGCATCCAGTCGACCGCGAAGCCGAAGTCAAACTCGCCGCGCGCCATCGTCTCCCAGCGGTTGTCCATCTGCCAGGACTGCGCCGCGCCTTTCGAGATCGTCTCCATGACCGCGGGAATGTCGAGACCGGCTTTCTGCGCGAAGTGGATGCCCTCGGACAGCCCCTGCACCAGCCCCGCGATGCAAATCTGGTTGACCATCTTGGTCATCTGCCCCGCGCCCGCGCCGCCCAGCAGTTTCACCTTTTGCGCGTAGCAGTCGATGACCGGCTCGGCGCGGCTGAAATCGGCCTGGTCGCCGCCGACCATCACGGTCAGCTTGCCGTTCTCCGCGCCAGCTTGCCCGCCCGAAACAGGCGCGTCGAGGAAACCCGCGCCGCGCTCCTTTGCCGCGGCGTAAAGCTCGCGGGCGATGTCGGCCGAGGCGGTCGTATTGTCGATGAAGACCGCGCCCTGCTCCAGTGTCTGGAACGTGCCGTCTGCGCCCAGCGTGACCTCGCGCAGGTCGTCGTCATTGCCCACGCAGCAGAACACGAATTCGGCCCCGCGCGCGGCTTCGGCCGGCGTTGCAGCGGTCTGCCCGCCGTATTTGGCGGCCCACTCGTCAGCCTTGGCGGCGGTGCGGTTGTAGACGGTCAAATCGTGCCCGCCCTTCTCGCGGATGTGTCCGGCCATGGGAAAGCCCATGACGCCAAGTCCGATCCAGGCCACCTTGCTCATCGCATGCGCTCCGTTTGCTTGTTCGTGTCGTTGTGCGGCGTTGCAGGTGTTCTAACGCATACCGCGGCGCGGGCAAAGGGCGGGCAGACGCTCCTTCGCAAGGCGCTATGCATGTTGCGCGCGCGTCAAGCCGCCTGCTTGCCGCGCGGTTAACACAGTCAAGCAATAACCTGACAAATTCCTCATTGTTTACACAAACTGCGGCTTGATTGCCCGCTGGCCGCCAAGGGCGAGCGCCGTGCGAGTTCTGAGTGTCGCGTAACAATACGGAAGTTAATGGAAAATTTACCAAATCCGGGTTTCGTGAGTGATCGGGCTGGGACGGCTCGCGCGCTCGCGCTCAGGTCTTTCGATAACGAGACCGGACCCTTCGGTTCCAGGCCCCAGGTTGAGTTGCATGTTGGTGACGGTCGGGTGGGGCGGAAACGCGTGATGGGCCGAGCTCTGTTCCTGTTTGCGGCCATACCGCTGGTGGCGGCGGGCTATTTCGTGCGGGACAGCGATTTGCTCGCCAGGGGCAAGCTCTTCGTCCAGGCGCATCTGCTCGGCTCCGGCGCGACGGAAGTTGTGCGTCCGACGCCATCGAATGCGGCTTCGCCGCACGATCCGTTGCCGCAGGAGGCCACGGCCCTGTTCCGCAACACGGGAAAGGAACCGCGGGCCGATCGCGTGGCCGAGCTTGAACGCCCTAGGACCGTGCGCGAGCGCCCCGAGGCGATTATCGCGTCCATGACGCCTCAGCACGCCGCCCAAAACCTTCAGAACACCTCCGCCACAACCGCGATCATCAACCGCACCGCCAAGGGGCCGCGCCTCAATCCGCCCGCCGGCAGCCAAGTGCTCCTATCGCATGTTAGCGCGTCCGCGCCGGACCTTGGCGACGGCTCCAAAGGCGTCGATCGCGCGAGCGCGGCAATCCTGATGATGGCGCCCACTGCCAAATTCGGTTTTGTGGACGGGGACGAGGTCGAGGATAACGATCCGATCGCCTGGCCCGGCCGGCTGCATCTGGCCAGCCTGAAGCCGGAGGACAGCGACTCGCTCTTCGGCGGCTTCACCGAACAGGAATTCCGCGCGCGGGAGTTGCGCTGCATGACCGCCGCGATCTATTTCGAGGCGCGGGGCGAGCCGCGGCGCGGACAGATCGCGGTGGCGCAGGTGGTGATGAACCGGGTGCGGGCGAATGTTTATCCCGATACGATCTGCGGCGTGATCTTCCAGGGACAGTGGAACCGCAACGCCTGTCAGTTTTCCTTCGCCTGCGACGGCAAGCCCGAGCGGCCCAATAACAAGGCGCTGTGGGAGCGGTCGAAGGAACTGGCCCGCGAGGTGATGCGCGGCGAGCACTGGCTGCGAGATATCGGCTACGCGACGCATTATCACGCGACCTATGTGCGGCCGCACTGGGCGCGCCACTTCAACCGCGTCCAGCAGATCGGCCAGCACATCTTCTACAAGGCGCCCGATATTCGCGTCCGGGTGGCGGATATGATGGACGAAGACTGAGCGCTGGACCCGCGGCCGGTCAAATCGGGCACTGGCCGTGGCTCCAGGAGGTCGCGCAGAACGCAAGCGTGACGAGGAAATCTCCAAGCCCGACGCCCGCAACTTCCACCAGCGCTGCCAGCCCCACGAACAAGCCGAGAGACAGCGCCGCAGCCGGGATGTGCCACAGGCGCGAAAGACGCAGCGCCCGGGCGGCTTTCTGCTGCACGGAGGGACGCAACTCGGCTGGACCGGCGTCTTCCTCGGCCGGGGCGGCATAATCCATCACCGCCGCCTCCTGAAAACCGCCCTGGGCGTATTGCGCCACATCCTGATGGTAAAAGGTCTCGTGGGCCTCGGCGTGGCCTGCGTCCTCGCTCTCGCGCGCCCATGCGTGGCCGGGGACGTCCCGGTTGTCGCGCAGGCCCGCCGCAGCTTCGGCCGCGCCAGGCGTCCAGGCCGCCG
The DNA here is from genome assembly GCA_964540795.1 of uncultured Hyphomicrobiaceae bacterium. GTDB lineage: Bacteria > Pseudomonadota > Alphaproteobacteria > Rhizobiales > Rhodomicrobiaceae > Dichotomicrobium. The sequence continues at coordinate 8,431 of CAZINX010000002.1, forward strand.
CGATGCCGGCCACGCCGCGCGTGATGTGAATGAAGGTCGGCGCAAGCGTGGTAATCAGCATCCCGACCACGAACAGCCCCTCGCTCAGCGGCGCTTCGTTCGCGCGCAGCACCACCTCTCGCCAATCGAAGGCGTCACGGCCGGTCAGCGAAAGCACGCCGTTGATAATCTCGATGCCGTTGGGCAGCAGCACCACCAGACCGAGGAACAACACAACCGCGGCGGCCAGATCCGCGCTCAGCTCCAGCGCCAGCAGCCCCGCGCCGCGCCATGTCGGCGTCACCTGCGCCACCCGGCGCAGGAAAAAGCGCGTGACGATCCAGGACAGCCAGTCCATCAGCGCGTTGACCATCGGCAACAGCACGAAGAACAGCAGCAGCAGAAACGCGAACTTGCCCGCAAAGGCCAGCGCCGCGACGGTGAGCGCGAGCAAGAGCCCCATGGCCGCCGCCGTCCCCGCCACAGCGAGCACGCCCGCCAGCGTGAAAGCCAGCGCGAAGGCCGCGATGATGGCGAGAACGATCGTCCCGGCTTCGGCGAAGGCGCCGGCAACCGTGGACGCGATAACGAAGGCGATGGCAAAGGCGATGATGACCGCCATCGCGCCGAGCACGACCCGCGCGATCAGCCGGATCAGATCGGAATCGCCGCCGACGAAGCGCCAGAAGTTCGTTCCGAGCCTGTAAAGCAGCCGAAAGCCGCGGTGCGCCAGATACCCACCGGCTGCCGTCAGCGCGAGGAAAACGCCGATCTCGTGAGGCGCGATCTCGCCGCGCGCCGCCCCCGAGACCACAAGGGTGGCGACGAAAAGCACTGCCGGATAGACGAAGGCTATAGCGATGCAGCGTTCCAGCGCCTGCCCGCTTGTGGCAGGTCCGAACCAGGCATCGAGCCAGCCGTTCAGATCGCGAATGGCAAGGCGGTAGCGCCCAAACGCCCCTGCCCCGCCCAGACGGTCGCGCAGCTGCGCGCGGCTGTCCGGGTCCGCCAGGCGCTCTTCCAGCGAACGGCTTGGAAACGGCAGCAGCCAGACCAGTATCCAGATGAGCACGATGAGCAGGGCGACCGCGGCTCCGGTCATGCCCCAGCCCTGCCAGGCGATAAAGCTGTTCGCCGCCGCTCCCGTCTCCATACGCAGTGCCCCCGGTCACATTACGCCCGCTTCGGGAATGACGCCCCTGAGCGGATATCGCCCGCCATGCCGCTCGGGCGATCACGCCACCCGGCTGACAGCGCCTTGACGCATCACTGCGCTGCAACCTCCGGTCTTCAATACGGCACGGCCGCCCCGGCCCGCAAGTTTTAACGCGCGCGGCCCGGACGCCCGATTGTCGTCGCGCTCGCGCGCGCGCCAGGCCGGCGTCAGTATGACATGACGGGATCGAGATCCTTGGCCTGCTTCACCCAACTCTCGACCTGTTTCGGGCTGGGGAGCTGGCGCACCAGCTTCTTCTTCTCATTGGCCTCGACCATGGCCTTGTGCAGGTTGTCCGGCTTGCGGTTGCGCAGTTCCTTGACAGTATCGACGCCGGCGACCTCAAGAAGTTCTGAATATTCCTCGCCGACGCCCTTGATTCGCATCAGGTCGCACATGTTAGCCCACTGGAGGATTTTCTTTTCGTCGATGCCGGTCTGCTCCGCGACCTCCTTGCGGCCCTTGCGAGATGCGCCCCGCTCCAGCAGATGGTGGGTGCGTGTAATGCCATGACTGCGAAGGATTTCGGCATTCTTCGGGCCAATGCCTTCTATTTTCTGAATCGGGTAGCTCATCTCGGGTGTCCTTTGCTCGATGCCGACGTCATTATTGCATCCGCTTCGTTCAACGCTCTGGCAACATGATGTTAACGAGGCGCTCGCGGGGCACAAGCGCCCAATCGCGCCCGGGATAGGGCAAGGGCGGCTGAAGCGAGGTTTTTTGTGGACAAGCAAAGCGCGTTCGGCTGCTCTGAGCCGATCCGTGCGAGAACGCGAGCGGCTTTGCTGTCGCGCCGCGCCACGGCGGCAGGGGGAGGGGCGAATCGATTATGGGACCGGATATGAGCGGGTCAGATCATGTGTTCATCGGCAAAAGTGACAAACCGGAACATCTGCTGCTGAGACTGGCGAACCGCCACGGCCTGATTACCGGCGCGACCGGCACCGGCAAGACGGTCACGCTGCAAATCCTGTCCGAAGGGTTTTCGGCGCGCGGCGTGCCGGTGTTCTGCGCCGACGTAAAGGGCGACGTCGCCGGGCTGGCGATGGCGGGCGAGTCCAGGCCTGTCCTTGAGGAGCGCGCGCGGAAGATCGATTTCGGGGACTACGCCTACGAGGCGTTTCCGACGGTGTTCTGGGACCTGCTCGGCGAGCAGGGCCACCCGATCCGCACAACCGTTCAGGAAATGGGCCCGCTGCTGCTGTCGCGCCTGCTCGGCCTCAACGACACGCAAGAGGGCGTGCTCAATATCGCCTTCCGGCTGGCGCGCGACGAGGACACGCCGCTGCTCGACCTGAAGGACCTGCGCGCGATGATGGTCAGCGTGTCGGAACGCGCGAGCGAGCTGTCGGCGGAATACGGCAATGTTTCCACCGCGTCGGTGGGGGCGATCCAACGGCGGCTCCTGGTGCTGGAGGAACAGTCAGCCGAGCATTTCTTCGGCGAGCCGGCGCTGGATGTGCGCGACTTCATGCGCACGACGTCCGATGGGCGTGGCATCATCAATGTCCTCGCCGCCGACAAGCTGATGGCCAACCCCAGCCTTTACGCCACCTTCCTGCTGTGGCTGCTGGCCGAGCTGTTCGAGGAACTGCCCGAAGTCGGCGACCCCGACAAGCCGAAGCTGGTGTTTTTCTTCGACGAGGCGCATCTGCTGTTCGACGACGCGCCGGACGCGCTGCTGCAAAAGGTTGAACAGGTCGTGCGCTTGGTGCGCTCCAAGGGCGTGGGCGTCTATTTCGTCACGCAAAATCCCCTAGATGTGCCGGACACTGTCTCCAGCCAGCTTGGCAATCGCATCCAGCACGCCCTGCGCGCTTACACCCCGCGCGAGCAACGCGCCGTGAAGGCGGCCGCGACGACCTTCCGGCAAAATCCCGACATCGATACAGAGCGCGCGATCATGGATCTGGGCGTTGGCGAAGCGCTGGTCTCCACGCTCGACCCCAAAGGGCGCCCCTCGATGGTCGAGCGCACGCTGATCCGCCCGCCCTCTTCGCGGCTCGGGCCAATCACGGTGGAAGAGCGCGAGACGCTGATCGCGGAAAGCCCGTTGGCGGGCCGATATGACGAGACGCTGGACCGGGAGTCGGCCTACGAAATCCTGAAAGAGCGGGCGCAACGCAAGGCTGAAGCGGCGGACGGCGCGGATGGCGAGCGCGCCGGCGACTTCCGCATCCCAGAGCGCCCCAGCCGCGAGGACAGCAAGCCGAAGCGCTCAAGCTCGCGCCGCCAGAGCCCGGTGGAGGCGTTCATGAAATCCTTCCTGCGCTCGCTGGGAACAGTTCTGCCCCGGCTGCTGGAGCGGATGCTGCGCGGGCGATTGCGCTGAGCGCGCTCATCGCCGTCGGCGCGCTGGCCATTGCCGCGGCGGCTGCCGTCGCGCTCGCCCTGCTCAGGTTCGCTCCCGCCAGAACCTTAGAACAAAAGCGTATTCCTCACAGTGTTGCGAAATGATCCTCGAAATCAATCCGCAAAGCTTTTCCATATCGGCTCGTGCAATGTCCACCGTTGGCGCGCGCGCATGGAACGCGGCTTGCCTTCGAGGCCGAGTTGATGTATCAATTTAGAAAATTTTTTAATAAGCGGCGAAAGATGCGGATATTCAAAACCTTGTCTTTCGGCCAGTGTTGGATTGGGACGTGTGGTCCGGCCGGATTGTCGACATATTCCCGCCTGGCTACGAGGTCTTAGCAGCAAACGAGCTTTTATGACATCGCGCCAGAGCGTGACAGCGGAGTGCGGCTCCAACTCCTCTTCCGGCCCGAGTGTAATTGACGGCGTTAACTTGCACGGGTGGTCTTGCCCCCTAAGTAGTTGTTATGAATAGCGATGTATTGCCTCTCGTCGTTTTCGTTGTCTTCCTCACTCTCTCAATCTATCTGGTTCTCCGGCTTTTATGGCGATTAATTCCACGCAGTCTGGTGCGCGGCATGGTCAGCCTCTTCGTGGCGGTCGCCGTCGTTCTTGGATTTCTGGCCGACTTTAAAGACCTCGTATTTGAAGAGCCGACAACCCGCGAGACATTCTGGCAGCCAATTCAGGATTTCCGTCGACAGGTGGCGATCGCCTTGTGCGGCTTGGCGCCCCGCTTTCCCAGCACGATAGGTTATGTGTGCCAGGTCGAACCGCCGCAACCCAGAGACCCTCTGACGATCCAGCCCGATGCCATAAGCGTGACTGGGTCGCAACCCGTCGAGGGCGCTCGGTCGCAGGGCGCGAACGGGCGCAGCGACAAGGTCCCGCCCAGCCGGCAACCCGACGCATCCGAAACCGGACAAGAAGCGGAGCGCTCCCCGACGATCGATGCTGCGGAAGCGGCGACAACCCGCATTCCCGTTCGGATCGGGAATATGAGGCGCAATGAAATTCTGATGATGCAACCCGGCCTCGGACGCATCGAGACGTTCCGGGACTGTCCGAACTGCCCGGAAATGGTTGTAATCCCGAAGGGATCATTCGTGAGCGGCGGGCGCACGGGCAGACGGGTAACGATCTCGAAGCCTTTCGCGATTTCCTCCCACGAGATCACGGTCGGAAACTGGCGCGCCTGCGTGGAAGCCGGCGCCTGCCAGAGTCGGCCCGAGCCACAGCGGTCATCCAGCACCCGGCTTCCGGTCGTGAATGTCTCTTATCGCGATGCAAGTCTCTATGCCGCCTGGCTATCGACAATCACGAAAAAAGCCTATCGTCTGCCGTCCCGCGAAGAATGGGAATACGCAGCGCGCTCCACGTCCGAAGCCGATTACTGGTGGCGGCGCGATGAAATCAACGCACTGTACGCCAACTTTCGTGGCTCGCCTGGCAAAGGCAGCATTGGAGATTTGGAGCCTGTGGATAGCTATCCGCAGAACTTCTGGGGGCTTTATAATGTCCACGGCAATGCAGCCGAGTGGACGAAGACGTGCGCCGCTGGCGGTTGCGGGCGCCGCGCGGTCCGCGGTGGAAGCCGCAAGGACTTTGCGGATGCCGTCACGCTTACCGCCGAGATCTACATGAGGCAATCATCTTCCAATGAATATACAGGGTTCCGCGTTGTTCGGGAGCTGTCTGACAATATGCGGGTGCAATAAGACACGAAAAGACTTTTCCCACGGCTCTTCTATGCGGCCCGTATGACGGCGCTGATTTGTTGAACCGACCAAAGGAGGTATGATGTTTCGATTATTGTATTTGTCTGTTGCCCTAGTGTTCGCAAGTTTGACATTGGGGGCGCAGAGCCTGCCGGCCTCGGCCCAGTCCATTTCATGCGGCACCACTTACGTCGTTGAGCGCGGCGACAATCTTTCCAGCATCGCTCAGCGCGCTTACGGCAACCAGGGCCTTGCCCAGTATCTTTACGACGTCAACTGGCAGGTGGTCGGCGACGATCCGTCCGAGCTGCAGCCGGGCGACCGTTTGTCGATCCCGTGTCTGGGAACAGGGCGTGATTCAGCGACCGCCGGTGGCGGCTCGGAATCGGGCGTTGGCTCGGGACCGGCTCAACCCGTGGACGTTGGCCGTCCGGGTTCAGTCATCGCCTTCCTCACGGCCGAGGATTTCGCGCCCTTCACGGACAAGGCCTACCCGGAAGGCGGGATGCTGGCGAAAGTTGTCAAGGAAATCACCCAGGACCCTTTCGATGGCCGGGAGAGCAAGATTTACTGGGTCAATGACTGGAGCGCCCATCTCAAGTCGCTCCTGCTCGAACGCGACGCCTTCGATGCGGCCTTTCCCTGGTACCAGCCGGATTGCACCCAGAGAGAAACCCTGGACGAGAACGGACGATTCCGCTGCGACAGTTTTCTTTTCTCCGATCCGCTCTACAGGATCGTTGTTCCGTTCTACACGAGAGCGGACAATCCGCTGGACCCGCAAACCGCTCAAGACATGGAGGGACAGCGCGTCTGCCGGCCGAAAGGTTATTTCACCTTCGATCTCGCGCAGAAGGGCCTGATCGACCCCGAGGGGAATCCTGAGAATAATTTGATCACGCTGGTGAAAGCGGACACGCCGACCGACTGCTTCCGCCAACTGATGGACGGCCGCGTCGACTTCGTCACCATCAACGCGGCGACTGCGGCTTCTCCGATCCGGGAACTCGGCATCGACGGGGATATCGTGGAACGTGACGGGCTCTCCAGCATCGAGACCCTGCATGTCATCGTGCCGAAAGAACGGCCCGAGGCGCAGGTCTTGCTGTTCGAGATCAATGGCCGGCTCCGCGCCTTGCGGGACAGCGGCGAGCATACGGAAATTGCGCGCCGTTATCTCGAAATCTACTATGGAGGAGGGAGCTAAACGCTCAGACAGCCCTCGGGCGCTGCCGCGCCCTGGACATCCGGTTCACCAACGTCGCCCGCGCCGCTCGCCCGGCGCGGGCTCGTCGAACAGCGCCGCGAGCTGGTCAGTCATCGCGCCGGCCAACTCTTCCGGGTCGGCGATCGTGACCGCGCGGTGGTAATAGCGCGTCACGTCGTGGCCGATCCCGATGGCGATCAGTTCCACGTCCGAGCGGTTCTCGATCTCCTGGATCACCTCGCGCAGATGCTGCTCCAGATAGGTCCCGGAGTTGACCGACAGCGTGGAGTCGTCCACCGGCGCGCCGTCGGAGATAACCATCAGGATGCGCCGCTGCTCCGGCCGCCCGGCCAGCCGGCGATAGGCCCAGGCCAGAGCCTCGCCGTCGATGTTCTCCTTCAGCAGCCCCTCGCGCATCATCAGCCCGAGATTGCGCCGCGACCGCCGCCACGGCTCGTCCGCCGCCTTGTAGACGATGTGGCGCAGATCGTTCAGCCGGCCCGGCGCGCGCGGCTTGCCCGCCGCCAGCCAGCGCTCGCGCGACTGACCGCCCTTCCACTGGCGCGTGGTGAAGCCGAGAATCTCGACCTTCACCCCGCAGCGCTCCAGCGTCCGCGCAAGGATGTCGGTGCAACATGCCGCGACCATGATCGGGCGTCCCCGCATCGAGCCGGAGTTGTCAATCAGGATGGTAACCACGGTGTCGCGGAATTCCGTCTCGCGTTCAGCCTTGAAAGACAGCGGCTGCATCGGATCGATCGCCACGCGCGCCAGCCGGCCGGTGTCGAGGATGCCCTCCTCCAGATCGAATTCCCACCCCCGGTGCTGCTGCGCCAGCAGGCGACGCTGCAGCCGGTTCGCCAGACGGCTCACCGCGACGTTGTGCCCGGATAGCTGCTTGTCGAGGAAGCTGCGCAGACGGCTCAACTCCTCGCTCTCGCAAAGATCGGGCGCGGCGATTGTCTCGTCGAATTCGCTTGTGAAGACCTTGTAGCCAAAGTCGTCCGGCGCTTCGATCACCGAGGTGTTCGGCCGGCGCGGCGGGCCTTCGGCGCGCTCGCTGCCCTGATCGCTCTCGTCGAAGCGGTCCATCTCGGCGAAGTCGCTTATATCGGTCTCTTCCGCGCCCTGGGCTTCGGCGGACTGGTCCTCCTCGGTCTCGGCCGGACGCTGCTCCTCTTCGCCGCTATCTTCGTTCCGGGTCTCGGTCTGCTCGCTGTCGGCCTCGTCCTCGGCCTGGGACTGGTCCTCCCTGTCGTGCGACTGATCCTCGGCCAGATCGAGCGCCACCAGCATGTCGCGCAGAATCTGCCCGAACCGCTCCTGATCCTCGACCGCGCCAGCCAGATCATCGATCAGATGGCCTGCGCGCTGGTCGATCACCGGACGCCAAGCATCGCAGATGGGCCTGGCCTTTTCCGGCGGCGGCGCGCCGGTCAGCGCCTCGCGTACCAGAAGCGCCAGCGCCTCGTCGGCGGGCGCGTCTTCGGCCTGGGTGACATGACGCGCCGGCGCATCATCATAGCGGGCGTTGAGCTTCGCGCTCAGATTGTCGGCGACGCCGGCCATGCGCTGCGCGCCCACGGCCTCCACCCGCGCCTGCTCGACCGCCTCGAACACCGCGCGCGCATCGGCCTGCGATGGCGCCAGCCGGGCGTGCAGCTTGCCGTCATGGCAGGCCGCGTTGAGCGCCAGGGCATCGGCATGGCCGCGGATGACCGCCAGCTCCTTCGGCGAGAGCCGCGCGGGCAGTTCCGGCACGCGCAGGGTGTCGCCGTCGCGTCCGGGCTTGTCGGTGGTGAAAACGACCTTGATCTCCGGGTCGCCCGCGATCGCGCGCGTCGCTCCGCTGATCGCGCGGCGCAGCGGCTCGATCAGGTCCGGCTTGCGTTTCGGCTGAATGGCCATCTCTCAAGCAATTACGACAAAGCGACGTTCGAGCCGGACTGCGGCAGTTCCTTGCCGAAGCAGCGCTGGTAGAATTCGGCCACCAGACCGCGCTCCAGTTCGTCGCATTTGTTGAGGAAGCTCAGCGTGAACGCCGTCCCGACATCGCCGAAGATCTCCGCGTTCTCCGCCCAGGTGATGACGGTGCGCGGGCTCATCACGGTGGACAGATCGCCGTTGATGAAGGCGTTGCGCGTCAGATCGGCGAGCCGCACCATTTTCGAAAGCGTCTCGCGCCCTTCCGGCGTGTCGAAGGATTTCACCTTCGCCGCGGCGATCCCCACTTCCTCGTCATGGGGCAGATAGTTCAGCGTCACGACGATCGACCAGCGGTCCATCTGCCCCTGGTTGATCTGCTGCGTGCCGTGATAAAGGCCCGAAGTGTCGCCCAGGCCGACCGTGTTCGTCGTCGCGAACAGACGGAACGCCGGGTGCGGGCGGATCACGCGGCTCTGGTCGAGAAGAGTCAGCCGGCCCGAAACCTCCAGCACGCGCTGGATCACGAACATCACGTCCGGCCGCCCGGCGTCATACTCGTCGAACACCAGCGCGACGTTCGATTGCAGCGCCCACGGCAGAATGCCCTCGCGGAACTCGGTGACCTGCTTGCCCTCGCGCACGACAATCGCGTCCTTGCCCACCAGGTCGATGCGGCTGACATGGCTGTCCAGGTTGACGCGCACGCAAGGCCAGTTGAGCCGCGCGGCGACCTGCTCGATATGCGTGGACTTGCCGGTGCCGTGATAGCCCTGCACCATCACGCGGCGGTTGTGGGCGAACCCCGCCAGAATCGCCATGGTGGTGTCCTTGTTGAACAGGTAGTCCGGGTCGAGGTCCGGCACATGCGCGCTGCCTTGCGAAAAGGCGGGCACTTCCATCTCGGAATCGATCCCGAAAACCTGCCGCACCGACACCTTCATGTCGGGCATGTGGTCCACAGCCGTGGTCTCAGCACTCATCAGCACTCATCCAGATTTGTTGCAATTCGGTTCTCTTGCCCCGCAAGATGCGCGGGTTGCGGGGGCCGTGCCTCGTCAGGCCATTCCCTTGAGGGTGGTCGACAAGCGCGTTCAGCACAAGCCGGTCTTCTTGAGATATTTGTACGCCTGAATGACCTCGCGCAGTTTATCCTCGCTGCTGCGGTCGCCGCCGTTCTGGTCCGGGTGAAGCGTCATCACCAGGCTCTTGAACTGAGCGCGGATGTCGCTTGCAGAGGCATCGGCGTCCAGCCCCAGCGCGCGCAGCGACTTCAACTCGGCATTGTGCAGCCGCCGGCCATGCGGCTGGCTCCGGTCATCGCGCGGGTCGGATGCGCCGAAGATGCCGAGCGGATCGGACACATCGAACGCATAGGCGAAGGCCCGCCAGTCCTGTCCCTTGCCGCCGAGGCCCCCGGTTCCGGTCCCGACATTCCAGGTCGGCCTGTGGCCCGTCATCGCGGACTGCTGGAAGCTGGCGATCTCGTCGTCGCTCATGCCGCGGAAATAGTTGTATTTCCGGTTGTATTCCCGCACATGCTCGCGGCAGTAGAAGAAGTATTGCCCCTCGCGGCCGCGGCCTTTCGGCGCGGGATGCGCGCCCGCCCGCGCGCAGCCCGGCCATTCGCAGCGGCGGCTTGTCTGCGCTTCCTCCGGCTTGCGGGCCGGCTTGACCCGGATGCGGTCGAAATAGGGTGAATCCAGCTTCATTGACGTCGTGTGCGCTTGCGGCTGTATATGGGCGCTGAGTATGCTGCTTCGCCGCGGCGGGCACAAGCGCGCAAAAAGCGCGTTGACAGGCTCACAGCAGCCGGGGGACGAAGCCAGCCTGGCCCATTTCAGCAAGGACCGGAGGTTGCCGCATGTCCGTCGAGGAATCCATCCGCCAGCATCTGACCGAGGCGTTTTCCCCCACCGTGTTGCGTATCGAAAACGACTCCGCGCGCCATGCCGGCCATGCCGCGATGCGCGCCGCCGACCCTGTCTCGCCCGGCGAAACCCATTTCACCGTTCATATCGTCGCGGACGCCTTCGAGGGCAAGTCCCGCCTGGAGCGCCACCGGATGGTGAACGACGCGCTGAAGGACGAACTCGCCGGGCCGGTCCATGCGCTGAACATCAAGGCGCAGGCCCCGTCGGAAGCGTAGAGCGAACTTCGATCAGGCTGAAACGACCCCACATTCGTCATTGCCGGACTTGATCCGGCAATCCAGCCTTGGAAGTCATTGGCGTGCGTGAATGGATGCCCGTGTCAAGCACGGGCATGACATGGCCCTCGCTTAGCTAAAAGCGCTCTGGCTGCGCGCGGCGAGGCTTTCGTCAGCGGCCGCGAGCACCTTGCGCATGACGCTGGGCAGCGCCTCGCCCGGCAGATCGCCGGCAGGCACCCAGCGGCACCCGTTCGGCGCGGACGTCCCGGCCCGCAGGTCGGCGGTAAAGACATCCAGCGTCAGGTGAAAATGCGTAAACGTGTGCGTCACCGGGGCGAGCACGCGCCGCCAGTCGGCGGCAAGCGGCGCTTCGGCCAATAGCGCGTCCTCCAGGCGCGTTTCGCTCCGCCAGTCTGTGGTCGGCGGCTCCATCATCCCGCCGAGCAGCCCGCTCTCCGGCCGGCGGCGCAGCAGCACATGGCCATCGGCGCGCCGCGCCACAAAGGCCGCGCCCCGGCGCTGCGGCCGTTCGGCCTTGGGCGCGCGAACGGGCAGCGTCGCCGCAATACCTTCCGCATGGCCCCGGCAGTCAGCGCGCAGCGGACAGCGCGAACACGCCGGCGTGCGCGGCGCGCAAATCGTCGCGCCGAGGTCCATCATCGCCTGCGCGAAATCACCGGGGCGCTCAGTCGGCGTCAGCGTCTGCGCCAGCGCGCGCAGCTTCGGCTTTGCCCCCGGCAGTGGTTCGCGCACCGCAAAAAGTCGCGCAACCACCCGCTCGACATTGCCGTCCACGACCGTCGCCGGCTCGTCGAAGGCGATCGCCGCGATCGCCGCGGCGGTGTACGGCCCGACCCCCGGCAGCTTGACCAGCTCGGCGGCCGACGGCGGAAACCGCCCGCCCAACTCGTCCGCCACGATCCGCGCGGTCTTGTGCATGTTGCGCGCGCGAGCGTAGTAGCCCAGCCCAGCCCAGGCGGCGAGCACATCTTCAAGCGGCGCGCGCGCCATATCCTCGATGCGCGGCCAGCGTTCCCGAAACGCGCGGTAATAAGGCGCGACGGCCTTCACCGTGGTCTGCTGCAGCATCATCTCCGACAGCCAGACACGATAAGGGTCAGGCCGCTCGCCCGGCGGCGCGCGCCAGGGCAGATCACGCCGCGCCGCATCGTACCAGGCCAGCAAATCTCCCGCGATATCCACCGCCCCCGTCTGCGCCAACTACGCCTCCCGAACGAATCACTATTCTCTAGCCTGTGCTGCTTCTGACATGGGGGAAGGTATGGCGCAAACGACGGCGTATCCGGCGGCGAAGCGGCGCGGCAAGCGCGCGCCCTCACCCAATTTCACGCCCGATGCGCGCAATCGCTACAGCGCGCCGAAGCCGGCCGGCGCCTTTACGCCGAGTCTGACGCGCCCGGCCTTCGAGAAGTTCGGCTTCCCAGCCGCCGCGCTGCTGACCGACTGGGCCGCGATCGCCGGGCCGGATCTGGCCGTCTACTCCGCGCCCGAGCGCCTCAAATGGCCGCGCCAGCCAGACGCGCCGGAGGAGGCCCGCGGGCAGCCCGCGGCCACGCTCGTGCTGCGCGTTGACGGACCGCGCGCCATCGAGTTGCAGCATCGCCTGCCCCAGCTTATCGAGCGCATCAACAGCTATTTCGGCTTCCGCGCCGTCGCGCAAATCCGGCTCTACCAAGCGCCGCTGGCGCGCTCGCCCGACGACCGACAGCCGCCGCCGAAGATCGCGCCCCGCGCCGACCGCCGCGGCCTGGTCAAGCGCATCCGCGACCCGCGCCTGCGCACCGCGCTGTCGCGCATTGCCGCCGCGATCGACGCCTGATCACGGCTCGGCGCTGTTGCACACTGACCACACTTTTTTGTGACTTTGCAGCGCCCCGGGATTCCTCTGGAATGCCGCTGAGGGGCCGCTTTCTTGCCCCAGGTTGCCAATAATCCGGCCTCAACATTAGATTGTTTCAAAGGCGTGGGGTTCGCCCGCGTCAGGCCAGAATTCCGATGCTCAGGAGCAACAGCAGATGACCAAGTCCCGTTCCAAGGCCCAGTTCGTTTTCCGCCCGGCCGTCGCGGTGGCCGGGCTGTCGGTGTTGGGCGTTATCATGCTCAGCGCGCTGCACGAGGTGTCCGCCCCCGGTGTCGTCGCGCGCGAAGCCGGCAAGCCGCAGACCGAAACCGTCACGAGCGAACCGGCAATAGCGGCGGCGGACACGGCCGCCGGCGAACAATCTCCCGCCGTGCAGACGCACGAAGAGTCTGCCGCGCGAACGCAGGAAGAGCCGGCCCGCGTCGCCGAGGCGCAGACCGCCGCTTCGGACGCTCAGTCCGGCGGCCAGCAACTCGAAGACATCGTCCTCGGCGATCCCGATGCGCCCGTCACGGTGATCGAATACGCCTCGATGACCTGCTCGCACTGCGCGTCCTTCCACACCGACACGCTGCCGCAACTCAAGGAGCAGTATATCGATACCGGAAAGGTGAAATTCGTCCTGCGCGAGTTCCCGCTGGACAATCTGGCGGCGGCGGCCTCGCTACTCGCGCGCTGCGTCGATCAGGACAACTACTACGATTTCGTGGATGTGCTGTTCGAGAAGCAGTCGCAGTGGGCCAATGCCGACGATCCGCTACAGGAACTGCGCCAGATTTCCAAGCTCGCAGGGTTCACAGAGGCGCGCTTCAACAGCTGCCTGCGCGATCAGGAAAAGCTCGACTACATCCAGCAGGTGCGCGACGCTGGCAACCAGAAATACGACATCCGCTCCACGCCGACGCTCATCATCAACGGGCAGAAGCTGGAGGGCAACCAGTCGATCTCCGCGCTCCAGCGGGTCATCGACCCGATGCTGAACGAGGCCGAGGAAAGCTGAGCATCACGCAGCGTCGGGAGGCGGGATGACCGGACGTAAGACGTTGGCGGGCCGTGCCGTAAGCCTTGCCCGCTCCGCTGCAGTCCTGGGCGTCGTCGTGGCCCTCGCAGGCTGCGCCGGCGGACAGGTCAGCCAGCCGCAAACGCTGGAGGCCATGATCGCCTCGGGCGCGGGGCCGACGCTGGAGATGCTCAAGAAGCCCGGTCCGCTGCCCGAGCGCGCGATGGGCGACCCGGACGCGCCTGTCACGGTGATCGAGTACGCCTCGCTCACCTGCCCTTATTGCCGCCGCTTCCATGCCGATGTCTTCCCGCGCTTCAAACGCAATTTCATCGACACCGGCAAGGTGCATTTCATCTACCGCGAATTCCCGATCGGACGCAGCGCCGGGGCGGCGGCCATTGCCGCGCGCTGCCTGCCGGAGGAGCACTATTTCGCGGCCAACTGGAAGCTCCTCGCCGAGCAGCGCCGCTGGGTCGCGCAGCAAATCCGCTACGACGCGATCTACGAAGTTGTGCAAGAATTCGGCCTGGACCGCGCCGCCTTTGACAGCTGCATGGAGAATCAAACGATAATCGATGGCCTGAAGCAGGTGAAGCAGCGCGGGCGCGATCTGGGGGTTGCCGCCACGCCGACGATCTTCGTCAATACGGAGATGCGCCGTGGCGGGGTCAGCTACGAAGACCTGGTCAAGCTGATCGAGGCCAAGACCGACGCCGCGCCGCAGGGCTAGGCCCGCTTGTGCCCGCTTCCCTGTTCCGTTGAGCGAAAGGGCGCTTGCCGTGCAGATCACCCGCCTGAAACTGCTGGGCTTCAAATCCTTCGTCGAACAGACCGAGTTGCTGATCGAGCCGGGGCTTACCGGCGTGGTCGGGCCCAACGGCTGCGGCAAGTCCAACCTGCTCGAAGCATTGCGCTGGGTGATGGGCGAGACGTCATACAAATCCATGCGCGGCTCAGCGATGGACGACGTGATCTTCTCGGGAACAGATCTGCGGCCGTCGCGCGACACCGCCGAAGTCACGGTCTATCTCGATAACAGCGCCAGGCGCGCGCCTGCGGCGTTCAATGACACGGACAGCATCGAGATCACCCGAAAGATCATCCGCGAGTCCGGCTCAACCTACAAGGTCAACGGCCGCGAGGCCCGCGCGCGAGACGTGCAGCTCCTGTTCGCAGACGCTGCGACCGGCGCTCGCTCGCAGGCCTTGGTCCAGCAGGGGCGCATCGGCGAGATCGTCAGCGCAAAACCTCAGCAGCGCCGCCGCATCCTTGAGGACGCCGCGGGCATCGCCGGGCTGCATGGCCGCCGCCACGAGGCCGAGTTGCGCCTGAAGCACGCCGAGTCCAACCTGGAGCGGCTGCAGGACGTGATGGGCCAGGTCAACCAGCAGCTCCAGAGCCTCAAGCGTCAGGCCCGGCAGGCGCGCAAATACCGCGAGATTTCCGACGAGCTGCGCCAGGCCGAGGCGGTCCAGCACCACGTCCTGTTTCAGCAGGCCAACGCCAAGGTCGCCGAAGAGGAAGCTTCGCTGCAGGAGGCGATGCGCGAAGTCGGCCGGCTGACCCAGTCGGAATCCGAAGCCACCCGCGCCGAGAGTGCGGGCAGCGACTCCATCCAGCCGCTACGCGACGAAGAGGCCACGCGTGCCGCCGTGCTCCACCGCCTGCAGGTCGAGCAGCAGACGCTGGAACAGGAAGAAGCCCGCGCCGCGGAGCGCCAGCGCGAGTTGCAGCAGCGCATCGAGCAGACCGGCGCGGACATCGCGCGCGAGCGCGAGATGATGGAAGATGCCGCGCAGACCATCGGACAGCTCGAAGCGGAAGAAGCCGCGTTGCGCCAGCGCGAGGGCAGCGACGATGGCCGCGCCGAAGCCGCACAGGCGGTCGAGGCGGCGAGCCGCGAGCTTGAGGCGACCGAGCAGGGCCTGTCCGATCTGACCTCGCAAGCAGCGGATTTGCGTGCGCGCCGGCGCGGGCTTGAGGGGCAGATCGCGCAGGCGGAAAAGCGCATCGCCAGCCTGACCGAGCAGCAGGAGCGCATCGCGCGCGAGCTGGCGGAACTGGATGCCGCGCTTGGCGAACAGTCGGAAATCGCCAGCCTTCATGCGGAGGTCACGCGGCTTGGCGAGGCTGTGGCCGACGTTGAGGCGCGGACGGGCGAGGCCGAAACGGCGCTTGCCGAAGCCCGCCAGCGCGAGAAGGAAGCCGGCGAGCACGCCAGACAGACCCGCCTGAACGCGCGCCAGCTTGAGACCGAGGCGGCAACGCTCATCAAGCTGCTGCGTCCGGCCGAGAGTGAGCAGTGGCGGCCGATCGTTGACGACATCCGCGTTGCGCCGGGCTACGAAACCGCGCTGGGCGCGGCGCTGGGCGATGATCTCGACATGCCGGCGGATAGCCGCGCGCCCGCGCACTGGGCCGGCACCGGCGACATTGGCGGCGACCCTGCCCTGCCCGCTGGCGCGACGCCCTTCACCGAATTCGTCCAGGCGCCTGATGTCCTGACGCGGCGGCTGCGCCAGATCGGGCTGGTCGAGCGAGCGGACGGACCACGCCTTGCCGGGATGCTCGCCCCCGGCCAGCGGCTGGTCACAACGCGCGGCGATCTCTGGCGCTGGGATGGCGTCCACGCGGCTGCCGACGCGCCGACCGCAGCCGCCAAGCGACTGGCCGAGCGCAACCGGCTCGATGAACTGACCGCTGAGGTCGAGAAGCTCCGCCAGACCGCAGACGAAGCCGAGGCCCAGCAGAAGCAGGCGGCCGAGCACGCCGCGAACCTCGCAACAGAGGAAAAGCGCCTGCGTGCGCAGTGGCGGGAAATTCAGGGCGAACTGTCCCGCGCGCGCGATGCGCTGGCCAAGGCCGAACGCGAAGCGCAGAAGACCGGCCAGAAACGCGCCGCGCTGGCCGAGGGGCAGAGCCGCACCGCCGCCGATCTGGAAGAGGCGCAGCGTCAACTTACCGAGGCGAATGAGGCGCTTGCCGGGCTGGACGACGCGAGCGCGCTGGAGGCCGCCGTCAATGAGGCCCAGGCCGAGGTCACCGCCAAGCGCGATGCCTACTCGCAGGCCCGCTCCCAACTCGACGGCATTGAGCGCGAACGCAAGCAGCGCGAGCAGCGCCTCCAGAGCATCGCCTCGGAGATGGCTCGTGCGGCGAAACGCCGCGATGCCGCCAGCACGCAGATCACCGACCTGGAAAAGCGCGCCGAGGACGCGAAAGCCGAGCTTCAGGAGCTTTCCGGCATCCCCGAGGCGGCCGCGCAGCGCCGCGAGAAGCTCTTCAACGAAATAGCCCAGGCTGAGGCCGCCCGCAAGGAAGCGGCCGACCGGCTTGCCGAAGCCGAGTCATCGCTGCGGGACAATGCGAAGCACCTGCGTGAAATCCAGAAGGCGCTGAGCGAGGCCAAGGAGAAGCGCGCGCGCATCGAGGCGCAGCTTGAAGCCGCCCGCCAGCGCCGCAGCGAGCGTGCCCATGCCATCCGCGAACACCTCGACTGCGCGCCGGAGGAATGCCTGCAGGTCGCAGGGCTTGCGCCGGACGCGCCCCTGCCCGACGCCGACGCGCTTGACCAGCGCATCCACAAGCTGCGCGCCGACCGTGAACGCCTCGGCGGCGTCAATCTCCGTGCCGAGGAAGAGGCGCAGGAGCTGGAAGAACAGTTCGGCGGAATGCAGCAGGAACGCGAGGACCTGGAACAGGCCATTTCGAAGCTGCGCGGAGGCATTGCCAGCCTGAACAAGGAGGGCCGCGCGCGCCTGCTGGATGCCTTCGAGACGGTCAACAACCACTTCCAGCATCTTTTCAGCGTGCTGTTCGCTGGCGGCGAGGCGAGCCTGGAGCTGATTGAATCCGACGATCCGCTGGAGGCCGGGCTGGAAATCGTCGCGCGGCCGCCGGGCAAAAAGTCGCAGGTGCTCACCCTGCTGTCCGGCGGCGAAAAGGCGCTGACCGCGTTGGCGCTGATCTTCGCGGTGTTCCTGACCAACCCCTCGCCGATCTGCGTGCTGGACGAGGTCGATGCCCCGCTCGACGACGCAAATGTCGATCGGTTTTGCAATCTGATGGAGGAAATGGGCGCGACCACTGACACGCGCTTCCTCGTCATCACCCATCACCCGATGACGATGTCGCGGATGCACCGGCTGTTCGGCGTGACGATGGCCGAAAAGGGGGTCAGCCAGCTCGTGTCGGTGGATCTGCGCACCGCGGAGCGGTTCCTCGAAGCCGGTTGAGCGCCGCGCGAGAATTCGCAACCGATTTTCACCGGAAAAACATGCCGTTAGCTGCGTTTTCTTGGCGCTTGACACTGCCAAGGCCCCTGTCTAAGTTGCGCGCGGCTGAACGCGGGCAACCCCTACCGGCGCATACCAAGGCCCAAGGAGACGGGATGGCCCCCTCCGATCCTGGTGACGATAAAGACGGCGAGGACAGGTCTTCGACCGAATCGATACGCAAGCGGCTGGACAGGCTCGGCCACGAACTGGACGAGGTCGAAAAGAAGCATAAGCCGCCGGAGTACGACACTGGCGCGCGCAGCGGAGCGCTCGGCTATGCGTTCCGGCTCGGCGCCGAGATGGTCGTGGCTATCGTCGTCAGCGGCGTGATCGGCTGGACGCTCGACTCGTGGCTGGAGACGTCGCCCGCGTTTCTGATTCTGTTTCTGGTGCTCGGCACCGGCGCAGGCATCCTCGGGGCGGTTCGCTCAGCGCAGCGGATGCAGAAAGACTACCGCGGCGGCGACAAGAGTTAAGGGACGAAGCGTGGCGACGGAGACGAACGAAAGCGGCGCTCAGGCGCAGGGAACCGAGACGGCGGCCCCGCAGACGCAGGCCGCAGAGGCCGCGCAAGGCGCCGAAACCAACGGCGATTCCCTGGCGGCCGTGTTTGATCCGATGAAGCAGTTCGAGATCAAGCGGCTCGTGGAACTGAACTTCTTCGGCCTCGATGCCTCCTTCACGAATTCTTCGCTGATGATGGTGATCGGCGTTACGCTGGTGAGCGTGTTTCTCATCGGCAGCATGCGCGGCCGCGCGCTGGTGCCCGACCGTCTGCAGTCGATGGCCGAGTTGTCCTATGAATTCGTGGCCAACATGGTCCGCGACAACGCCGGCAGCGAGGGGATGCGGTTCTTCCCGTTCATCTTCACGCTGTTTTTCTACATCCTCATCATGAACATGCTCGGCATGTTCCCCTACTCGTTCACGGTGACCAGCCACATCATCGTCACGGTGGCTCTGGCGCTGCTGGTGTTTTTCGCCGTCACCATCTTCGGCTTCATTCGCAACGGCGCGAAGTTCCTCAGGCTATTCGTCCCCTCGGGCGTGCCGGTCTGGCTGCTGCCATTGCTCGTCCCGATCGAGATCATCTCGTATCTCGTGCGGCCGTTCAGCCTGTCGGTGCGTCTGTTCGCGAACATGATGGCGGGGCACACCATGCTGAAGGTGTTCGCCGGTTTCGTCGTCACGCTTGGCATCACGGGCGGGTGGGCGCCGCTTTTGTTCATGGTGGCATTCACGGGGCTGGAAATCCTCATCGCCTTTCTACAGGCGTTCGTCTTCGCTGTGTTGAGCTGCATCTATCTGAATGATGCGCTTCATCCCGAGCATTGAGCTCATCATCAATCAATCATCTATCTTTAACCGATGCCCAAAAGGAGAAGGTCATGGAAGCGGAAGCTGCGAAGTTCATCGGCGCGGGTCTGGCGTGTTTTGCGCTGATCGGCGCCGGTCTTGCGATTGGCAACATTTTCTCGAATTTCCTCGCCGGCGCGCTGCGCAATCCGTCGGCTGCGCCGGGGCAGTTCCCGAACCTGCTGCTGGGCTTCGCGCTGGCCGAAGCGACTGGCCTGTTCGGCCTGCTGGTGGCGCTGATCATCCTGTTCGTGTTCTGAGACGCGACGCTGTTAGCCGGGATATTGCGGCGGGCCGATCGTGGTTACGCCGCGCCGCCCGTCCATTGACCTGAGAATCCGCTCGCCACGGAGGTGTCATGCCCCAGCTTGATTTCGCCGACTACGCGCCGCAGCTCGTCTGGCTGGTCATCACATTCGGCATCATGTACCTGCTGATGGCGCGCGTGGCGCTGCCGCGCATCTCCACCGTGATCGAGGAGCGCCGCGACCGCATAGCCAACGATCTCGCGCAAGCGGAGCAACTGCGCCGGGAGACCGACGAGGCCATTGCCGCATACGAAAAGGCGCTGGCCGACGCCAAGGCGCGGGCTGGCGCCATCGCGCAGGAAACACGCGACCGGCTGAACGAAGAACTGGCGCAGGAACGCGAGCAGAAAGAAGCCGAAATCAACGAACGTCTGGAACGGGCCGAACAGGAGATCGCCAGGACGAAGGAGCAGGCGCTCTCGCATGTTGAGGAGATCGCCCGGGATACAACCGCCGCGCTGGTCGAGCAGTTGCTCGGCGAAAAGGTCGGCGGCGAGATCCTTGATACGGCAGTCTCGCGCGCCGCTGGCAAGCATGGAGCGGCCTGATGGATACCACTTTCTGGGTTGCGGTTTCCTTCTTCCTGTTTATCGCGCTGATCGTTTATCTGGCGGTGCCGCGCAAGATCATCTCCGCGCTCGACAAACGCGCCGAGAGCATTCAGCGGGAACTGGCTGAAGCGCGGCGGCTGCGCGAGGAGGCGCAGGCGATCCTGGCGGACTACCAGCGCAAGCAGCGCGACGCCGAAACCGAAGCCAACGACATTATCGCCCAGGCGGAACGCGAGGCGCAGGCCTACGCGGAGGAAACGCGCAAGCAGTTCGAGGACATGCTGAACCGGCGCGTGCAGATGGCTGATGAGAAGATCGCCCGCGCGGAAGCGCAGGCCGTGGCCGAAGTCCGCGGTCGGGCGGTGGATGCCTCGGTCGAGGCGGCCGAGCAGATTATCGGGGAAAAGCTCAGCGAGGACAAAGCGCAGGCGCTTGTGCAACAGAGCGTCGATCAGCTCAAGAGGCACGGCGGCGCGCACTGAGGCGGCCGCCGCCCGGAAAGTCACCGCTGGCAGGGGTTCGCCTTCGCCACGCAGCGCACGAAGATGCCCTCCGGGTGGCACTCGATGCGCTTGCCCCGCGCTTGCTTCCAATAGCCGTAATCGTGCCCGTAGACATAGCGCGCCTCCCGCTTCCAGGCGAAAACTGCGCTGTTGCGCGCAAACTGGCGCACAAGGTTCTTCTTGCCCGCCGAGCGAATCAGCGCACCACAGTGCCGCACGGGATAGTCGCCATAGTAGCCGCCGGACCGCGCCTCGGCATCCGCGCCCGCCGCGCCCAGCGTTCCCGCCGCGATCGCCGCGGCCATGACAAGCTTCCAGATCATTTTGTCCCTCCTGCCGGTTCTCGAAAATCGTCAAATCCAACAGGAGCGAGACTAGCCCGGCCCGCCTGAACTCCGGCGGAACCGGGCATTCATATTTCATTCACGCCGCATGGCCGGGGGCGGGCGCTACTCCGCGGCCTTGGCCTGTTGGGGCGGCTCCCAGCGCAGAACGGGGTGGCGCGCGGCCTTGACCTCGTCCAGACGGCGGCGCGGCGCAAAGCGCGGGGCCTCGGTAAAGCGCTCGCTCTCGCCCGCCTGCGCGGCCTTCGCAAGCGCGCGCATCGCGTCGATGAACTGGTCGAGGCTGTGTTTCGACTCGCTCTCGGTCGGCTCCACCAGCATCGCGCCATGCGCCACCAGCGGGAAATACACCGTCATCGGGTGGAAGCCCTCGTCGATCATCGCCTTGGCGAAGTCGAGCGTGCTCACGCCGGTATCTTTCAGGAACTGGTCGTCGAACAGCACTTCATGCATACAGATGCAATCGCCGTAAGGCTGGCTGAACAGATCGCGCAGCCGCGCGCGAATATAGTTGGCGTTCAGCACCGCATCTTCGGAAGCCTGACGCATCCCGTCGGATCCCTGCGCCATCATGTAGGCCAGCGCACGCACGAACATGCCCATCTGCCCGTGGAACGCCGTGAGCCGGCCGAAGGGCTGCTCGCCGGGCACATCGTCGGCAAACTCGGCAAGGCGTGCCCCGCCCTCGCCCGCCGCCACGCGGGGCAGCGGCGCGAAGGGCGCGATCGCCGCCGAGAAAATCACTGGCCCGGAGCCTGGCCCGCCGCCGCCATGCGGCGTCGAGAAGGTCTTGTGCAGGTTCAGGTGCATCGCGTCGATGCCGAGATCGCCCGGACGCACCTTTGCGCAAATCGCGTTGAAGTTCGCGCCGTCACAGTAGAGATACGCGCCCGCCGCGTGCAGTGCCTCGGCGATCCGGATGATGTCAGGCTCGAACAGCCCGCAGGTGTTCGGGTTGGTCAGCATCATCGCGGCGGTATCCGGCCCGATCACGTCGCCCACGGCCTCCACGCTGACGGTGCCGTCCTCGCGCACCTCGACCGGGCGCACCTCGTAACCCAGCAGCGCGGCGGTTGCCGGATTGGTGCCATGCGCGCTGTCCGGCACGATCACCACGCGCCGCTGCACGTTCTCGCCGCTCGCCTCATGCGCGGCCTTGATGCCGATCATCCCGCACAACTCGCCATGCGCTCCCGCTTTCGGCGAGAGCGCCACGGCTTCCATCCCGGTGAGTTCGAGGATCCAGCGCGACAGCGTCTCCATCAGCTCGATCGCGCCGGGCACGGTCTTCTGCGGCTGCAGCGGATGGATGTCGGCAAAGCCTGGCAACCGCGCCGCCTTTTCATTCGCGCGGGGGTTGTGCTTCATCGTGCAGGAGCCGAGCGGGAAGATGCCGGTGTCGATGGCGTAGTTGTTCCGGCTCAGCCGCACATAGTGACGCACCGTCTCCGGCTCGCTCAGACCCGGCAGACCGATCTCGCCGCGCCGCTCCAACCCGCCAAGCCGGTTCTCCCCTTCCGGCACCTCGATGTCCACGCCAGAGCGGTCCGGCGCGCCGGTCTCGAAGATCAGCGGCTCCTCGATCCGCAGCGCGCGGTTGCCGGTAAAGGTCGCCGGGCGCATGTCGTTAGCGATCTCATTCATGCCAAAACCTCCTTCAGCGCGGCGACATAGGCCGCGCGGTCCTCGGGCGTCGTCGTCTCGGTGGCAGCAACGATGATGCGGTCGGCCAGATCGGGCCGGTCCGGCCACAGGCGCGCGGCGGGCACGCCGCCCAGCACGCCGTTGTCGGCCAGCCTGTCGATCACCTCCGCGCCGTCGCCCGGCACCTGGATCGTGAATTCGTTGAAGAACTGATCGGTCAGCACCTCGACGCCCGGAACCCGCGCCAGATCGTCGGCCAGCGCCACCGCCGCCCGGTGATTGGCAAGTGCCAGATTGCGCAGCCCCTTATCGCCCATCAACGTCAGATGGATTGTAAAGGCGAGCGCGCACAGCCCTGAGTTGGTGCAAATGTTGCTGGTCGCGCGGTCGCGGCGGATGTGCTGCTCGCGCGTGGACAACGTGAGGACGAAACCGCGCTTGCCGTTTTCGTCAGTGGTCTCGCCCGCGAGGCGGCCGGGCATCTGGCGCACATATTTCTGCCGCGTGGCGAACAGGCCGAGATACGGCCCGCCGAAGTTCAGCCCGTTGCCGATCGACTGGCCTTCCGCCACGACGATATCCGCGCCCATTTCGCCCGGCGGGGTCAGCGCGCCGAGCGACAGCACCTCCGTCACCGCGACGATCAGCAGCGCGCCGGCCTCATGCACCTTGTCGGCCAGCTTGCGCAGGTCGTGGACACGCCCGAACACATCCGGCGTCTGGACGATCACGCAAGCCGTCTTGTCATCCAGCGCGCCCGCCATCTGGTCGTCCTCGACGGCGACGCTCTCATGCTCGGAGAAATGGCCGAAGGTCTCGATCACCGCGCGGTAATGCGGGTGCAGGCCCGCGCTGATGACCGCCTTGGGCCGCTTGGTCACGCGCTGCGCCATCAGCACGGCTTCCGACGCTGCCGTGGAGCCGTCATACATCGAGGCATTGGCGACATCCATGCCGGTCAGCATCGCCACCTGCGTCTGAAACTCGAACAGGTATTGCAGCGTGCCCTGCGCGATCTCGGGCTGATACGGCGTATAGGCCGTCATGAATTCGGAGCGCTGGATCAGGTGGTCCACCGTGGCGGGGACATGATGCTTATACGCGCCGCAGCCGACAAAGAACGGCACCGAGCCGGCCGGCATGTTCTTGTCGGCCATGCGGGACATCGCGCGCTCCAGCGCGATCTCGCTGGCATGGCGCGGCAGATCGGGCAGTTCTCTCAGCAGCGCGCCTTCGGGCACATCGGCGAACAGATCGTCAATCTCGCGCACGCCGATCGCGGCCAGCATCGCGTCGCGGTCGGCTTCGGAATGGGGCAGCAGACGCATCAGTCGAGACCCTCCAGATAGCTCTTGTATTCATCGGCGCTCATCAGCTTGTCGAGTTCGCCCTTGTCGGCGATCTTCAGCTTGACGAACCACGCCTCGCCTTCCGGGTCGGCATTGACTTTTTCCGGGCTGTCGGGCAGCCCCGAATTGACTTCGGCGACCTCGCCGGATACGGGCGCGTAAACCTCGCTCGCGGCCTTGACCGATTCGACGACCGCCAGCTCATCGTTCTGCGCGACCTTCTTGCCGATCTCGGGCAGTTCGACAAAAACCACCTCGCCGAGTTGCTCCTGCGCGTGGCTGGAGATGCCGACGATGCCGGTGTCGCCGTCGATGCGGATGTATTCGTGTTCCTTTGTGTATCTGATATCGGTCATGGTCTCCGTCCCTTGAGCGTTTGAGCGCGCACCTCTCGGGGCGCCGGCGCGGTGAGTGTCAGGAAGCCGCCTTCGCCTTGACGGCGTAGCGGTGGGCGACGAAAGGCAGGTCTACGACCCGGCCGGGGTGGGCCTTGCCGCGAATCTGGAAGGTGACGGGCGTGCCGGACGCGGCATCGTCGGCGGCGACATAGCCCATCGCGATCGGCGCTCCGAGCGTCGGGCTGAAAGCGCCGCTGGTGACGGCCCCGATCCGCACGCCCTCGGCGTCGAAGATTTCCGTGCCCTCGCGCGGCGTGGCACGGCCATCGGGTTTCATGCCCACGCGCAGGCGCGATGGGCCGTCGCGCAGTTCGCCCAGAATGCGATCCGCGCCGGGAAAGCCGCCCTCGACGCGGCGGCGCTTGCCGATCGACCAGGCCAGATCGGCCTCGACCGGCGAGGTCGTCTCGTCGATGTCATGACCGTACAGGCACAGCCCCGCCTCAAGGCGCAGCGTGTCGCGCGCGCCCAGGCCCGCGGGCTTGACCCTCTCGTCCTCCAGCAGCGCGCGGGCGAAGGCTTCGGCCTGATCCGCGGCAAGCGAAACCTCGAATCCGTCCTCGCCCGTGTAGCCCGAGCGCGAAATCCAGACCTTGCCGTAGGACGTGTCGGGATAAGCGCGGAAGGACATGAAGCGCATCGTCTCGCAGCCGGGAAAATGCTTCGCCAGCGCGTCGGCCGCCGCTGGCCCCTGCAGCGCGAGGAGCGCCTGAGCGTCAAGCGGGTCCAGCCGCGCCTCTTCGGCGTGCGCGGCGACGTGGGCCAGATCGACATCCTTGCGCGCGGCATTGATGACCAGATAGAGCCATTCGCGCCCGTCCATCCCGCCGACCCTGGACACCATCAGATCGTCGATGATGCCGCCGTCGGCGTTGGTGAACTGCGTGTAGCGCATCCGCCCCGGCTTCAGCCCGGCGATATCGCCCGGCACAAGACGTTCCATGATCGCGCAGACATCCTCGTCGTGCGAGAACAGCGCCTGGCCCATGTGCGAAACGTCGAAAAGCGAGGCCTGGCTGCGGGTGTGCTTGTGCTCGGCGATGATGCCCGGGGGGTAGTTGAGCGGCATCTCGTAGCCGCTGAACGGCACCATCTTCGCGCCAAGATCAACGTGGAGGCCGTGCAGCGGCGTGCGTTTTAATGCACTATTGGTATCGGTCGGGCACTGCTTTGCGTCTGACATGTCTCAGGTCCATCGTGAGCGTTCGTCGCTTCGCAGCCCGTCGGCATGAAAAGCGTCGCCCCCTCTGTCATGGAACCTGAGAGATTTTGCCGGCAGGCATGTGCCGGACTACCCCTTCGGTGGACCGGCATGGCCGGCCGCTTTCCAGAGTGCTGTTCGTCCCGCGGTCCTTTTGCCTGAGAGTTTCCGGGGCGGTTGCTCCTTCGGCGCCGGCGTCGAGCCGATCTCTCCCGCGAACGATTGCCAGCGATGTGGGCTCAGCATAGCGAAAAGCCGCCGCATGTCAAATTGCGGCCCCGGCTCAACCCTTGACGAGCTTTGCGGGCTACGGCCTGGAGCCGCGCGTTTCCGGCCAAACCGTTCAGGTTGCGCCCGGGATTTCCCGGTCGAAGGCCACAAACAGCTTGTAGGAAGACGGGGCGGTTCCCGGCTCGGCTTCGAAGCTGATCGTGCGCACCACCGAAAAGTAATCCACCGGGTTCTCGCGGCGCAGTTCAACCTCGACCGTCAGCCGCTCGCTGCGGATTCTCGACCCGTCAGCGCGCGTCAGATAGAGGTTTACGGGCACATCCACCAGGCCGTCCTCGCCGCGCGGCCCCATCAGCACGCGACCGGCGAAGCCGTACTTGACGCTGACCCGCTGACCGTCGATCTCGCATTCGCGCGCCACCTTGGTGATGCTGCCGCGATGGCGCATCGCCAACCGCTCGCCGACGCGCCCCGGCTCGTAAACCGTAACATGCCGGTCCGCCGGCCAGATCTTGAAGCGTGGGCAACCCGACGCCGGGCCTGACGCATCGATACGCCCGCTGGAGTCGGAGCGCGCGGCCTCAAGCATCCCTTCCTCGGTGATGCTGGCGCTCCAGTCCGCCTCCTGCGGTTCGTCCTCCGATGAGCCGAAAACGCCGCCGCCGAGGCCGGAGGTAATCTGCGAAATGCCGCAGGCGCTCAGAACAAGCGTTCCCGCCACAACGGCCGCAAGCCGGAGAGCCCGCGAGACGGGCCATGCCTTCTTGATGTGCCGGGGCCTGACACGTCGGCTGCCGATCCCCATGTCCCGAATATGCATCACCGGTTCGCGACCCCTCCTTTGCCATTCTGCGCCCACTCGCCCGGATAGATGGTTAATTTGGACACTTCGTGACGATCCTCTTGTTCATCTGCGGGTCCGGTTGATACAAACTGTGGCGAGAGCGACGATTTTCACGGTGCGCGCGACCATAGGAACGAGGGCGCTGCTCGGCAAGTGAAAGCCGCGTGCAGACTCACAGGCAAAAGGTCTGGACTGCCGCAGAATTGAATTACCTCCATAATCGAAGGGGAAGCTCGTGACAAAGCCCGAATTACAGGTCCTGCTGGCCGCGCCGCGCGGTTTCTGCGCCGGCGTGGATCGCGCCATCGACATCGTCGAACTCGCCCTGCAGAAGTACGGGCCGCCGGTCTATGTCCGTCACGAAATCGTCCATAACCGCTACGTGGTCGAGGGGCTGAAGGCCAAGGGCGCGGTCTTCGTTGAAGAGCTTGACGAAATCCCCGATACCGACCAGCCGGTGATCTTCTCAGCGCACGGCGTGCCGAAGGCCGTTCCCGCGGCGGCGGAAAAGCGCAACATGTTCTATATCGACGCGACCTGCCCGCTGGTGTCGAAGGTGCATATCGAGGCGGAGCGGCTGCACGCGCGCGGCTTTGACATCCTGCTGATCGGCCACGACGGACACCCGGAGGTCGCAGGCACCATGGGCCAGCTGCCCGAAGGCGCGATCAAGCTGATCGAAACGGTGGAGGATGCCCGCACGGTGGAGGCCCGCGACCCGGAGAAGCTTGCCTTCGTGACGCAGACGACGCTTTCGGTCGACGATACCGCCGAGATCGTCGAGGCGCTTAAGGCGCGATTCCCTAGCATCGTCGGCCCCCACAAGGAGGATATCTGCTACGCCACCACCAACCGGCAGGCGGCCGTCAAGGCGATCGCGCCGCAGGCGGAGGCGCTGCTGGTCATCGGCGCGCCCAACAGCTCGAACTCGATGCGCCTCGTGGAGGTCGGCAAGGCCGCGGGCTGCCGCGTCGCCCATCTGGTGCAGCGCGCAGGCGACATCCCTTGGGCGGAACTGGACGGCGTGTCCTCCCTCGGCATCACCGCAGGCGCAAGCGCGCCGGAGGCGCTGGTCGAGGAGATCATCGACGCGCTGCGCGAACGGTTTGAGCTCACCATTGAAACCGTGACAACCGCCACCGAGGACGTGACCTTCAAGATCCCGCGCGCACTGCAGGACTCGGCGGCCTGAGCGCGGCCCTGGAGCCGGCATGGCCGTCTACACCGAAGTCACAGCCGAAGAACTTGCCAGCCTGCTCGCGGGGTATGACATCGGCCGGCCGGTTTCGATGAAGGGCATCGCCGAGGGCGTCGAGAACACCAACTATCTCGTCACCACCGGGCAGGGCGACTACATCCTCACGCTTTACGAAAAGCGGGTGGATTGCGGCGATCTGCCGTTTTTCATCGGCCTGCTCGACTACCTGGCCGCGCGGTCGGTCCCCTGCCCCGTTCCGATCCATGACCGGCAAGGCCGGGTGCTGCACACGCTGTGCGGCCGCTCGGCCGCGCTGTTCTCGTTTCTGCCCGGTATATCGGTGCGCCGCCCCTCGGTGGCGCAATGCGCGGCGGTTGGCGCGGAACTGGCGAAGCTGCATCTGGCGGGACGCGGCTTCGAGATGCGCCGCGAGAACAACCTCTCGCTCGACGGCTGGGAGCGGCTGCGCTCAGACCTTGGCGATCGCGCGGACGAGCTTTGGCAGGGCCTCGGCGAATTGCTCGACAGCGAGCTGGCGTTCCTGCGCGCCCACTGGCCCGGCGATCTGCCCGCAGGCGTGATCCACGCCGATCTGTTCCCGGACAACGTGCTGTTCCTCGACGGCGACGTGTCGGGGATGATCGATTTCTACTTCGCATGCAATGACCTCCTGGCCTACGACATCGCGATATGCCTGAACGCATGGTGCTTCGAGGCCGATCACAGCTTCAACATCACCAAGGCGCGCGCTTTTCTGGAGAGTTATCGCGGCATCCGGCCGATGAGCGCGGCGGAGACCGGGGCGCTGCCGATCCTTGCGCGCGGGGCGGCGCTGCGCTTTCTGCTGACGCGGGCTTATGACTGGTTCCACACCGCGCCGGACGCCTATGTGCGGCCCAAGTCGCCGGACGAATACCTGCGCAAGCTGCGCTTTCATCAGCGCGTCAAGTCGCTGAGCGAATACGGGCTTGCGCCTTGAACCCCGCAGGAGATGACGTGAGCGAGCGCGACTCAAAGCGCGTGCGCATCTATACCGACGGCGGCTGCTCCGGCAATCCCGGCCCCGGCGGCTGGGGCGCTGTGCTGATCTACGGCGATGCGCGCAAGGAATTGAGCGGCGGCGAGCCGAACACGACCAACAACCGCATGGAGCTGATGGCCGCAATTCAGGCGCTGGAGACGATGAAGCGCCCCGTCGCAGTCGATCTCTACACCGACTCCAACTACCTCCGCCAAGGCATCACACAGTGGATCGACACCTGGAAGGCGAATGGCTGGCGCACCGCGCAGAAGAAGCCGGTCAAGAACGTAGATCTCTGGCGCCGGCTGGATGAGGCCCGCCAGCGCCATGACGTGACGTTTCACTGGGTGCGCGGCCATGCGGGCGACCCTGAAAACGAGGCCGCCCACGACCTGGCCCAGAAGGGCATGGCGCCATATCTACAGCGCAATGCCGATTCCGCTTAAACCTCTGACAAGAGCGTTTCGGCGCTGCTGGAGGTCACCTGAGCCGGCGAATCTTCTACGTGGACGGATTTCACCACGCCGTCCTCGACCAGCATGGCGTAGCGCTTCGAGCGCGTGCCCAAGCCCACCGCGCTGCCATCGAAATCAGCGCCGATCGCCTTGGCGAATTTGGCGTTGCCGTCGGCGAGGAACATGACCTTGCCTTCCCCACCCGTCGCTTTTGCCCAGTGGTCGAGCACGAACGGATCGTTCACCGCGGTGCAGGCGATGGTGTCCACGCCCTTCGCCTTGAAGTCGTCAGCGTGCTGAATGAAGCCCGGCAGGTGCTTCATG
The DNA here is from genome assembly GCA_964540795.1 of uncultured Hyphomicrobiaceae bacterium. Taxonomy (GTDB): domain Bacteria; phylum Pseudomonadota; class Alphaproteobacteria; order Rhizobiales; family Rhodomicrobiaceae; genus Dichotomicrobium. Next base: position 37,870 of record CAZINX010000002.1, read on the forward strand.
TGGCATGTCGGCGTATAAGCGCCCGGCACCGCGAACAATACCACCTTCTTGCCGGAAAACACGTCGCCGGAGGTGATTTCTGATGGGCCTTCGGCAGTCATGACGTGGAAGATCGCTTCGGGAACGCGGTCGCCCGGTGCTATCATCTGGGTTTCCCTTGTTAAATTGAACTGGCTTGCCTTGGAGGGCTTTGCAGAAGGATCATTCCACGGTCCAGGTTATTTCGCAACTGCGCGGCTTCGCCGCAGCGGTAAAGGTGAGGCTTTTGCCAACGAGCGCGCGCGGGTCCCCGCCGGCGCCAGGGTCGAGACGGAAAACAGTGCGTTCAGGTCCGCTCTCCGCGCGCGCCGGATGCGGCATGAACTGGCCGCTTTCGGCCTCGACAAACAGATCGTCCGGGGACGCGCCCGGCGGGTGGGAGAACGTCACCTCCAGTTCCGGCGACGGTCCGTCTAGCTCGGCGCGCACATCTGCGAGGGTCAGCGCACCGCATCGCCCGTCCGCGCCTGCACGCACCGGCGCCTTGCGCAGCGCCCCCAAGACCGCATCGCGCCCGCTGGCGTCATCGGGGGAAAAGCGTAGCGACAGCGTCTTGCTCACCGGAATGCACACATCCTTGCAGACCGCATAGTCGAGGCCGAGATCGAGCGCCACCTGCGCGCCCGGCTGCTCAAGGACGACGAGGACCGGCAGGACAACGCGTTCGGCATAACCGTTATATTCCCCGGCCATGTCGCGGAAATGATCCGGCGCGGGCCACAACACCCGCGTCGCCGCCACGTTCTGCGAGCCGGACCAGTCGAACTGCGGGGCAATGCCGTCGCCCGCCGTGCGCCAGTAGGTTTTCCAGCCGGGATCGAGCCGGATCTCCAGCCCCGCGAGAAGCGCCGGCCCGGACAGCTGCGCCCGGCCCGCAAGCGTGTCGGGTTCGACCTCGCCGGCCGCGATCAACCGCGCGCGGGAATGCGGAGCCTCCTCCCAGCCTGTCGCCGCGGCCTGCGGCGCGATCAGGGCAGCAGTCAGCGCAAGCAGAACGAACGGGTTGGCGCGCATGGCGTTTATCAACTGTGTTTCGGAAAGACTATCGCGTTGAGCAATCTGATTACACCGCCGGGCCGGCGCCGGGCAATGCAAGCCGGTTCACGTTTGCGTGCGCGCGTCAGCGGTGTCGCAATGCGGCGCAAAAATGGCGTGCGAGGGTTCATCCGCGTCGGCTTACGCGCTAGTGTTGTCACCATGTCGGAGGAACAAGGCGAAATGGCCGAGAGAGACGGTGAAGGATATCTCGGCGGTCAACTCCTGGTGGCGATGCCCGGCGCGGATGACGGCAACTTCGCTGGCTCTGTGGTGTATGTCTGCGCGCACTCGGCGGAAGGCGCGATGGGTATCGTCATCAACCGGCCGGCAGAGCATCTCAGCTTCGTCGATCTGCTGCAGCAGCTTGATTTGATCCCGCAGGACAAGGCGATCAACGTGCCCGCGAAGCTGGCATACATGTCGGTGTTCGTGGGCGGGCCGGTCGAGACCGGGCGCGGCTTCGTGCTGCACAGCGCCGACTACTTTTCCCCCGACAGCACGCTGGCGATCGATAACAGTGTCTGTCTGACCGCGACGATCGACATCCTCCGTGCGATCGCGCATGGGGCGGGGCCGCACCAGTCGCTGCTCGCGCTCGGCTACGCCGGCTGGGCGCCCGGCCAGCTTGAAAGCGAGATTCAGGCGAATGGCTGGCTGACCTGCCCCGGCGATGCGGAGCTTGTCTTCGACCCGCGCGCGGAGGAGAAGTACGCGCTGGCGCTCGCCAAGCTTGGCGTCGACCCGACTTTCCTGGTGAACCAGTCCGGCAACGCCTGACAGTCCAGCCGCCTCGGCTCAGGCAAATGGCTGTCCTGCGGATGGCTTACCTGCGGCGCGTCGGTCCCGCGCTGCGGCGCGGCGGCGGACCGCTTTCCGGCGCGTCGCGCTCCCAGCCCTCGGCGTCGGGCGGAGGCGGCGGCTGCCCCCCCGGCATGGGCCGGGAGCGGCTGCGGGCCGGCCCGCCCGGGCGCGTCTCGTTCGCGCGTTCGCGCTCGTCGAAACGTCCGTTGACCGAGGCCGGCCGATCACCCGCAGCGCCGTTCTGCGGCGCAGCGGGGCGGCTGCGCGATGGCCTGTAGTCGCCGCTCGCCTCCCCGTGGCCGCGTTTTCCACTCTCAGGCGCGCTACGCCGCGACGCGCCGCCATCGTCTGGCGCGGCGAGGCGCTTGGGCGCGCCCGGCGCACGCGAGGCCGGGTCCGCTACACGCTTCGCGCCGCCCGGAGCGACCGCGGGCGCCTGCGCCGTCTTTGCGCGCGGCAACGCCGGCGCGCCGCTGCCCGTCCGCGCGCGCCCCTGGCCGCCCGTCCTCGCGGCGGCCCGCGCCAGCGTGTTGACGAGGTTCATTACCTCTTTCTCGGCCATCGCCTCGCCAAAATAAAAGCCCTGACCGTAATCGCAGCCAAGCGCCCGCAGATACGCCGCGTCGCGGTCGCGGTCCACGCCCTGCACGACCAGTTCGAAGCCCAGCTCCTGCGTCATCGCCAGAACCGAACGCAGGATCGCCGGATCGGCTCCGGACGCGCTGGCCGAGCGAACCAGCGAGCGGTCGAGCTTGAGCGCGTCGAGCGGCAGCCGGTGCAGGTAAGCCACGGAGGAATAGCCGCTGCCGTATTCATCAAGCACCAGTCGCGCGCCCACTGTCTTCAGGTTGGCGAGTGCATCCACAATTTGCTCAGGGTTCTCCATCGCGACCGTTTCGCTGACTTCGACCCAGAAGCAGTTCTCGGGGACCGCGCCGCGCCCGATGACAGTGCGCAGCTCCTGAACCACTTCGCTGCGCAGCATCGCGCGGTGCGAGATGTCGAGGGCCACGAACAGCGGATCATCATCGCGCTGCCAGGCCTTTTGCCAGCGCTGGAGTTGCCGCAGCGCGCGTTCGGCGGCATACCGGCCGAGCGCGGCCGTCAATTCCGCTTTCTCCGCGGCCTGGATGAATTCGCGCGGGCTGAGCAGGCCATGTTTGGGGTGGTTCCAGCGCAACAGCGCCTCAAAGCCGGCAAGTCGGTTGTCCGCGAGCCGCATGATCGGCTGATACAGCAGGACGATCTGCCGGCGGTCAATGGCTTTTTCCAGATCCTTCTCAAGCTCGGCGCGATCGTCTCGGACAGCGCTCACATCCGGTTTGTAAAGCTCGATCCGGTCGGCGCCGGCCCGCTTGGCCCGGTAGGCGGCAATTTCGGCCTCGGCAAGGAGCGCCTGCCCGTCCGCCTGGCGGCCGTCGAAGACCGAGATGCCGATGCTGCCGATCAGCGCGACCTCCTGCCCGCTCAGCTTCATCGGCGAGCGCAGCGAGCGGCGCATGCGCTCGGCAAGCATGGCGATGTAGCGCGGGTCGGTTTCCGAGGTCAGCAGCATGGCGAACTGATCGACGCCAATGCGCGCCAGCGTGTCGGTCTCGCGCACATGGCGGCTCAAACGGCGGGCGACGGTGAGCAGCATGGAGTCGCCGACGACCGCATCAGACGCAGGACCGCCGCCACGCACCTGGTCGATGTCGATCACGATGACCGTAGGCTTGGTGCCCTCGCTTTCGCAGCGGAGCATGGCCTGGCTGGCGCGGTCGAGGAACAGTTCGCGGTTGGGCTGACCCGTCAGCGCGTCATAGACGGCGTTGTGCGTCAGGCGCTCCTCGCTGCGTTTCTGCGCCGTCACATCGCGCAACAGGCCAATGCATTGCAGGATCTGGCTCTGCGGCAGCTTTACCGCGCGCCCGCGCAGCTCGTACCACAGATGGCTGCCGTCGCTGCGCCGCAGCCGCAAATCCGTCTCCAGTTCCCCGCCGTCGCGCTCGCGCACGGTCCAGAGCATGATCTTGACCCGCTCGCGGTCGGACGCGTGGACGTATTGCAGCCAGTCCTCGGTGCCGCAGTTCAGCGTCCCCTTCGAATAGCCGAGAACACGCTCGATCTCCGGGCCGACCTTGATCTCCTCGCGGCGCACATCCCATTCCCACACGGACGCGCCCGACGCCTCAAGCGCCGCCGCGCCGCGCCCGAGATGCGCCGCCTGCCCCGAAGCGGCGTAATCCCCCGGCGAGAAGGCGTATTGCGTCACGCTGAAGCCGAGCAGCGCGACGAACAGCACCAGCCCGGAGGACAGCGCCGGCACCACGATGTCGCCGGACAGATAGCCGAGCACCGCCACGCCCGCGCCAAAGAGCCAGACGAGGAACAGCATCCAGGTCGGCAGCAGCGTGAGCGCGCGGTCCTCGCCCCGGAACGTCTGCAGAACGATCAATAATGTGCCGACGCCCGCGATCGGCAAGAAGGACAACCGCGCAAGCCCCGATGTCAACTGCGCGTCAATGACGGCAAAGGCGATCAACCCGGTCTGCACGAGCGCCCAGCCGCCGAAGAGGGGCAAAAGCCAGGGTTGCCATTGCCGCAATCGCAGATAGATCGTCAGGAAAACCAGAATGCTCGCCGCCAGCGCCGCCTCCGCGCCGGCGCGATAAACCGCGTTCTGGTCAGGCGACAACTGGAACAGCTTGTGCCAGAAACCGAAATCCACGCACAGATACGCCACCGCACTCCACGCCACCAACGCCGTCGCCGGGAAAATGGCCCGATGGTTGGCCACGAAAATCGCGGTCAGGAAGATCGCCAGCAAGCCTGCGATGCCGAGCAGAATGCCGTTCAGCAGCGTCCGGTCGGTGGCCTGTTTGCCGAGCGCCGCGCTATCCCAAAGCATCAGCCTGGGGAAGTCCACAGACCGCAATTCCACGATAAAGGTGACGGTGCTGCCCGGCTCCAGCGTGACGCGGAAAAGATCGGCGCTGTCAGCCGGGATGCGCTGGGGCTTGAAGCCCACGGACGGCGTGACCCGCGCAATGCGCGGCGAATCGAGATCCGGCCAGATCACGCGGCTGCCCGACAGTTCGTAGCGCCGCGACATCAGGATGCGCTCGATCCGGTTTTCGGTCGGGTTGGTCAGCGCGAACACGACCCAGTTCGGATCGGTGCCCGGGGTCGTCGCCTGCACGGCCATCCGCCCGGTGATGCCGTCCGGCCCCGGCGCGGTTTCCACGCTCAGGCTGTCCCCGCGGCCCTCATACAGTTCGCCGAGCAGCGTGATATCGAGCTTCTTCTGGTCCGGGCTGACAACGATCGCCTCCAGCGCGCGCGCCGGCCCCGCCATGAGCACGACGACAGCCGCAACCAGCGCAAGCAACGCTGCAATGGCGTGCAATAGCCGCCAACCGGCCGTCAAAGGCCGAGCGGCCAGCGCGGCAGCCGCTGCCCCGCTATCGTCGGGGATCGTCCTTGAGCAAAGCGTAGAGAAAATGGTCTTGCCACCTGCCGTTAATCTTGAGGTATTCACGGGCCAGCCCTTCCCGCGTGAAGCCCACCTTCTCCAGCACCCGGATCGAGGCCACGTTCGTGGGCAGGCAGGCCGCTTCGAGCCGGTGCAGGTGGAGGGTATCGAACACAAAAGCGGCGATCGCGCGCACGCCCTTGGTCATGTAGCCCTGCCCTGCATACGGCGCGCCGACCCAGTACCCCAGAGAACATGACTGGCTGACGCCTCGACGGATATTACTCAAAGTTGCGCCGCCGATCAGCGTATTATCATCAGCTTTGAACATAAAAAAGGCATAGCCGCTGTTCTCCCGCATTTCCCGCATGTAGTGCTTGAGGCGCATACGGTACGCGCCGCGGCTCAACTCGTCCGGCGTCCAGGCCGGCTCCCACGGCTCCAGATGCTGCCGGCTCGTGGCGCGCAACTCCGCCCAGGCGTGATAATCGCTCAGGCGGGGCATACGCAACTGCAGGTCGTCCCATTCGATCTGAGGACCCGTTTCCGGCGTGGGCGGCGACCGCAAGAATGCCATTGCGCAGTTCCTCTTCAGCCTGCCTCCCGCGCAGGCAGCTTGCTCAATGCCTTAACGATCCCTCGGCAATCGCCCGGAGTTCCGGGGCCTCCGCGCGTGGCCCGACATGGACGCAGGACGGCGCGCCCGCGGTCAAAAGACGCTGCACGAAGCTCTGAACCTGCTGTGCATCGACCGATTCGACGCGCTCGATCAGTTTTTCAAATTCTGGCGGTTTCCCGAAGATGTAAAGATGCCGCGCCAGAAATTCCGCGCGGGTGGCGGAGCTTTCCAGACTCATCAGCAGCCCCGCCTTCATGTTCGCCCCGGCGCGCGCCACCTCGTCATCGCGCGGACCATCCTCGGCGAGCTTGCGCAGCTCCTGCGTGATGACATCGGTGAGCGCGCCGACATCCGCCCGGTCCGCCGCGGCGTGGATGCCGAACAGGCCGATATCGGAAAAGCCCGAGCAGAAAGCGTAAATCGCGTAGCACAGACCACGCTGCTCCCGCGCCTCCTGAAACAGGCGCGAGGACATGCCGCCGCCAAGCAGGCCCGCGCAAAGTTGGGCGGTGTAATAGTCCGGGTCGCGCGAGGACGGCGCTTCGAACGCGATCAGCAGATGCGACTGTTCCAGCGGAAGCTTCGCCGACTTGTAACCGCCGCAATAGGCTGGCGGCGCGAGGGGCTGGGCGTCACCGACCGGGAGGTTGCAAAACAGCCTCTCGGCCTCGCGCACCAGCGCATCGTGATCCACCGCGCCGGCCGCGCTCAGGATCATACGCTGCGCGCCGTAATTGGTCTCGCGGAAGCTCACGAGATGGTCCCGTCGGAAGTTGCGCACGCTGTCCGCCGTGCCAAGCACGGACCGGCCCAGCGGCTGGTCTGGAAAGGCGACCGCCTGCGCCGTGTCGAACAGCACATCCTCCGGGTTGTCGCGCGTCGCGGCGATCTCCTGCAGCACGACCGTGCGCTCCAGCCCCAGGTCTTCCTCCTTGTAGACCGGGTTGCGCAGAATATCGGCCAGCACGTCCAGAGCGCGCGGCGCCTCGTCCTTGAGAACGCGCGCGAAATAGGCCGTCGTCTCCACGCCGGTAGCCGCGTTGATCTCGCCGCCAGCGGTCTCGATTTGCTCGGCGATGTCGCGGGCGGAGCGGTTCTCGGTGCCCTTGAAGGCCATGTGCTCCAGCATATGCGCAATGCCGTGCTCTTCGGGCGCTTCCGCGCGCGAGCCGCTGGCCACCCAGATACCCAGCGAAACCGTGCCGACATGGGGCATGTGCTCGCTCACGACACGCAGGCCGTTGCTCAGTGTCGTGACTTGGGGCTTGATCTCGATGCTCATGCGGGAAGCCCGGCCCAGTCTTGCGTGCGGGCGGCGATGTAAGCGGCGATCTGGGCCTGATCGCTATCGAGCACATCATAGCGTTCCGGCGCGTCGAGGCGCGCGCGCAGGGCTTCGGGAACATCCGGCGTGATACCGATGGCTGCGCGGATCGCGCCGGGGAACTTGGCCGGATGCGCCGTGGCCAGAGTGATCATCGGCACGCTGTCGCTGCCCCGGCACATGCAAGCGGCATGCAGACCCACGGCGGTATGAGGGTCGGCGACATAACCAGTGGCGTTATGCATGACGCGGATCGCGTTCGCCGTTTGCTGTTCATCGGCCCGCGCCGCGGCGAAAAGTTCGCCCAGCGCCCGGTACTGCGCCGGGTCCAGCGTGAAGCCGCCCGACTGCTGCAGCGTGTCCATCTGCGCGCGCACCAAGTCGGCATCGCGACCGCTCATCTCGAACAACAGCCGCTCGAAGTTGCTCGACACCTGAATGTCCATGCTCGGACTGGAAGACGGTACGACCGCGCCGCGCTCATAGCGCCCGGTTTCCAGCGTCCGCGTCAGAATATCGTTGAGGTTGGATGCGATCACCAGCCGGTCAATCGGCAGCCCCATCTGCTTCGCCACGTAGCCTGCGAAAATGTCGCCGAAATTGCCGGTCGGCACGGCAAAGCTGGCCGCGCGGTGCGGCGCGCCCAGCGTGACGGCGGCCGTGAAGTAATACACCACCTGCGCCATGATCCGCGCCCAGTTGATCGAGTTGACGGCGGCAATCCGGTGCCGGTCGCGGAAGGCATGATCGTTGAACAGCGCCTTTACGATGGCCTGCGCGTCGTCGAAATTGCCGCGCACCGCGATGTTGTAAATGTTGGCCGCGTCCACCGTCGTCATCTGCTTGCGCTGGACCTCGCTCGTGCGCCCTTCCGGGTGCAGCACGAACAGGTCAATGTTCTCGCGTCCCTGGAACGCCTCGACCGCCGCGCCGCCAGTGTCGCCCGAGGTTGCCGCGATGATCGCCGCACGGTCGCCGCGCCGCTCAAGCGCCCGCTCCATCAGCGGCGCGAGCACCTGCATGGCGAAGTCCTTGAAGGCGAGCGTGGGCCCGTGGAACAGTTCCAGGATGAAATCGTTCGGCCCGGTCTGCACCAGCGGCGCGGTCGCCGGGTGGCGGAACGGCGCATAGGCGCGCGCGAGCATTTCCCGAAGCTCGGCGGCCGGCATCGTATCGCCCATGAACGGCGCCATGACCTCGGCGGCGACTTCAGCATAGGGCTTGCCCGCAAAGCCCGCGATCCGGTCAGCGGAGAGCGTCGGCCAGCTTTCCGGCATATAAAGCCCGCCATCGCGCGCGAGGCCAGTCAGGGCGGCATCTTCAAAGTCGAGACTCGGCGCAACGCCGCGCGTGCTGACATATTTCACGAGGGACACCTCAAATGGCGGCGGGCGCAAATGCGCCTTTGGGTCGAGCCAACTGCCAATTTCCGGCTAAATTACGCCCGTCACAACGATCCGGCAACCCGGCGCAGGGCGCGGAAATCACCCGGTCTGCGCCGGTTGTTGGTCGCCGCGCCGGCCGGAGAAAACATAAGCCCCGTAAACCCCGAGAAGCGTCGCCGCCAGGCCGAACCATGTCAGCGCATAAGACAAGTGCCTGTCAGGCAAACGCAGCTGCGTGACGCCGTCGCGCGGCCACTCGCCGGGCAGCGCGCCCGCCTCGGCCTCGACGAAGAACGGTGCGGCCCGCGCCTGATCTTCGGGCGGAAGCTCGGCGACAATGCTCTCCAGATCGCGCCAATAGTAGCGGTTGCGCTCAGGCTCGTTCTCAGGCGTCACGAAATTTGACTGGCCCGGCGCGCGCGCCAGCCCGGTAACGGTGAAGGCCCCGTCGGGCACCGGCTGATCGGCGCGAGCCTGCGGGTCTTTCAGCGGCTCCGGCACGAAGCCGCGATCCAGCATAACGATATGCCCGTCGGTCTCGAAGGGCGAGACCACCCGCCAGCCGGCGACGCCGTCGCGGATCGTGTAAATATGGAACTCCCGGCTTGCGCGCAGCGCGCCTGTCATCTCCACGCGCATGTATTCCACATCCTGGTCGCGCTGCCATCGCGCGAGCACTTGCTCCAGCGGCCTGGCCGGCGCTTCGGCGCGCGCTTCGATCCGCTCGATGAGCGCGTGCTTCCAGTCGCGGCGCTGGAGCTGCCACACGCCAAGGGAAACCAGAATCGCAAACGCAACGAGCGTGCTGATGGTGAGAACGAGGAAACGCGGCTTCATGCCTTCACATATGAAGCGCGCGACCGTCCACCGCAAGCGCGGCTTCCTTGACCGCCTCGGTCAGCGTCGGGTGCGCATGGCAAGTCCGCGCCAGGTCCTCCGCCGAGCCGCCAAACTCCATCAACACGGCAGCCTCTGCGATCATGTTGCCGGCATCCGGCCCGAGGATATGCACGCCGAGCACCCGGTCGGTCTTGGCATCGGCCAGCACCTTCACAAAGCCTTCGGTCTGCCGGTTGGCCTTGGCGCGGCCATTCGCCGTGAACGGGAACTTGCCGGACTTGTACGCGATGCCCTGCTCTTTTAGCTCTTCCTCGGTCTGCCCCACCTTGGCGACCTCGGGGTAGGTGTAGATCACGTCGGGGATCACGCCGTAATTCACATGCCCCGCCTGCCCGGCGAGGATTTCGGCGACCGCAACGCCCTCCTCCTCGGCCTTGTGCGCGAGCATCGGCCCGTGGATCACGTCGCCGATGGCGTAGATGCCCTGCGCGCTGGTCTTGTAATGGTCATCGACCGCGATGCGCCCTTTTTGATCGGTCTCGATGCCGACCTCATCGAGGCCCAACCCCTGAGTATAGGGCGCGCGTCCGACCGCTACGAGCACCACATCGGCGTCCACTTCCTGCGCTTCGCCGCCGCTGGCCGGTTCGATCGTCGCCTTCAGCCGGTTGCCGCTGCCATCGACCCCGGTGACCTTATGGCCGAGCGTGAATTCGATGCCCTGCTTCTTCAGGATGCGCATGAACTGCTTGGACACCTCCGCGTCCATGCCCGGCGTGATTCGGTCAAGAAATTCGACGACCTGCACCTCCGCGCCCAGCCGCCGCCAGACGGAGCCAAGCTCCAGCCCGATGATGCCGCCGCCGACCACCAGCATCTTGTTCGGCACCTCCGGCAGGTCGAGCGCGCCGGTGGAGGTGACCACGCGCTTCTCGTCCACCTCGATGCCCGGCAGGCGGATCACATCAGACCCAGTCGCTATGACAATAGCCTTTGCATTGAGCGCGGTGGCCGATCCGTCCTCCGCCTTAACCTCGACCGCGCCCGGCCCGGTGATGCGCCCCGTGCCTTGATGGCTGTCGATCTTGTTCTTCTTGAAGAGGAACTCGATGCCCTGGGTGTTGCCTTCGACCGCCTCGTCCTTGAAGCCCATCATCTTCGGCAGGTCGAGCTTGGGGCTGGCGTCGATGCCCATCGCCGAAAAGCCGTCGGCGGCTTCCTCATAAAGCTCGGAGGCGTGGAGCAGCGCCTTGGAGGGGATGCAGCCCACATTCAGGCAGGTTCCGCCATGCGCCTTGCGCTTCTCGACCACCGCGACCTTCATACCCAATTGCGCGGCGCGGATCGCGCAGACATAGCCGCCGGGGCCGGTTCCGATGACCACAAGGTCGTAGTTTTCCGCCATGACACTGCCTTTCAGCTCGAATGTTCGGACAGGGCGGCCGACCCGTCAAATGAGGGTGTCGCCCAGAATGACCAGGATCGCCAGCGCCGCGATGCTCCACATGAGCGAGCGCAGCCGCCAGCCGAAGGCGTAACACGGGATATAGATGATGCGCGCGACCAGATAAATCAGTGATGCCGCCGCAGTGAGCCAGCTTGTCGCGCCGCTGACATGCGCAACCAGGACGGCGATCGCGAACCAAGGCAGGGTTTCGAGATGGTTCTCGTAGGCGCGGCGCAGACGGCCCGTCAGCACCGAAGCGGGACGCTCCGGCCCGGAGTCGCGCGGGCTCATGGTGTAGTCGGGGCCGAAATCGCGATTGGCGTAGACCGCGTAAATCGTCAGCTGCGCATAAGCGAGCAGCACCGCCAGGACCAGCACAGTCAGTTCGATTGTCAACACGCCCCCCGTTCGCCGCACGCGCTAGAACTGCGACAGCACCTCGATCCGTCGCAGATAGGCGTCCTCGATGCAGAGCGCATCATAGCCGCAGGCATTGCGCCGGCGCAGCCAGCGCCGCTGCGAACCCTTGATCTCCTCGCGGACAATATACGGAAGCCCGAAATAAAGCGCCGACATCTCTTCGTCCAGCCGGCTCAGCTGCGGGCTGTCGCAGACCGCGATTTCGGCGGCCAGCCGCGCCTTGCTGCAATCAAAACTCTGGGCGGTAGCCCCGAAAGCGCCAAGGCCGAGGAAAATCGCAAACAATAACGCGCAACGCATCGCCAATATCCTTCAAAAATCAAAGATCAAGCAACAGCCGCTCCGGGTCTTCCAGGCTTTCCTTGACGCGCACCAGGAACGTCACCGCCTCCTTGCCGTCGATGACTCGGTGGTCATAGGATAGCGCCAGATACATCATCGGGCGCACCTCGATCCCGCCATTCACTGCCATCGGGCGCTCCTGAATCTTGTGCATCCCCAGAATGCCGGATTGCGGCGCGTTCAGGATCGGCGTGGACATCAGCGAGCCGTAGACGCCGCCATTGGAGATCGTAAAGGTGCCGCCCTGCATTTCCTCGATGCCGAGCTTGCCCTCGCGGGCGCGCTTGCCATAGTCGTTGATCGTCTTCTCGATGTCGGCGAAGCTCATCGCGTCGGCATCGCGCAGCACCGGCACGACCAGCCCGCGCTCGGTGCCCACCGCAACGCCGATGTGATAATAGTTCTTGTAGATCAGGTCCTCGCCGTCGAGCTCGGCATTGACCGCAGGGATGTCGTGCAGCGCGCGCACGCAAGCCTTCACGAAGAAGGCCATGAAGCCGAGCTTGACGCCGTGCTTCGTCTCGAAATCGTCCTTGTGCCGCTTGCGCGCCTCCATGATGCCGCTCATGTCGGCCTCGTTGAAGGTGGTGAGCATGGCGGCGTTGTGCTGCGCCTCCTTGAGCCGGCGCGCGATAGTCTGGCGCAGCTTGGACATGCGCACGCGCTCTTCGCGCGCGGCATCGGCGTCGGCGACCGGTGCGCGTTCGCGCTGAGGCTGGTGCGGGGCTTCGGCGGAGACGGCGCCGGCATCAAGCGCAGACAGGATGTCGCCTTTCAGCAGGCGGCCGTCCTTGCCCGTGCCTTCGACCTGTCTGGTGTCGACGCCGTGCTCCTCGACCAGCTTGCGCACGGCCGGGGACATAGGCTTTTCGGCTTCCGCAGCGCCAGCGCGGGCTTCGGGTTGCGGCGCAGGTTCAGGCTTGGGCGCAGGCTCTTGCTCCGCCGGCGCTTCCTCCTTTGCCGGGGCCGCTGACGCCGTGGCTCCCGCCTTGGTTTCAGCAGGCTCCGCTGCGGCCTGCGCGCCCGCCTCGATCGCGCCGAGCAGCGCACCGACCTCAACCGTTTCGCCCTCCTGCACAGAGATGCTGGAGATGATCCCCGACACCGGCGCGGGCACTTCGACTGTCACCTTGTCGGTCTCAAGCTCGACGACCGGCTCGTCCTCGTTCACATGCTCGCCGGACTTCTTGAACCACTGGCCCACCGTGGCTTCGGTCACGGACTCGCCCAGGGTCGGGACGCGGATTTCCTGTGCCATCGTCGTGTCGTTTCCCTTTTGCCGCGGCGCATTCCACGGCTGCGCTTCATTTCAGATTGTCAAAGCCTCGTCGAGGAACGCATTCAGCTCCGCCACATGCTTCGACATCAGCCCAGTCGCCGTTGCCGCGGAGGCCGGTCTGCCAACATACCGCGGACGCTTATACTGCGCGTCGATATGGTTGAGAACCCATTCGATATTCGGCTCCACGAAGGTCCAGGCGCCCATGTTCTTCGGCTCCTCCTGGCACCAGATCATCTCCGCCTGCGCAAAGCGGCCCAGTTCGGTGATGAGCGCGCGGGCCGGAAACGGGTAAAGCTGCTCGATGCGCATCAGGTAGATATCGTCGATCCTGCGCTTCTCGCGCTCTTCAAGCAGGTCGAAATAGACCTTGCCGGAGCACAGCACGACGCGCTTGATCTGGTCGTCGGCAACCAGCTTGCGCGCGCCATTGTCGCCGCGGTCGCCGTCATCCCACAGCACGCGGTGGAAGGTGGAGCCCGGACCGAAATCGTCCATATGCGAGATCACCCGCTTGTGCCGCAGCAAGGATTTTGGCGTCATCAGGATCAGCGGCTTGCGGAACTTGCGATGCAGCTGCCGGCGCAGGATATGGAAGTAGTTGGCCGGCGTGGTGCAGTTGGCGACCTGGATGTTGTCCTCCGCGCACATCTGCAAGAAGCGCTCCAGCCGCGCGGAGGAGTGCTCCGGCCCCTGCCCTTCGTAGCCGTGCGGCAGCAGCATCACCAGCCCCGACATGCGCAACCATTTGCGCTCGCCCGAGGTGATGAACTGGTCGATCGTCACCTGCGCGCCGTTGACGAAGTCGCCGAACTGCGCTTCCCACAGCACCAGGGCATTCGGCTCGGCAAGGCTGTAGCCGTACTCGAAGCCCAGCACCGCGAACTCCGAGAGCATCGAGTTGATGACCTCGAAGCGCGCCTGATCTTCCGAGATGTTGTTGAGCGGGCGATAAAGCTCTTCGGTTTCCTGATCGACGATCACCGCGTGGCGCTGGGAGAACGTGCCGCGCTCGCTGTCCTGGCCGGACAGGCGCACCGGAAAGCCCTCGTTGAGGAGGGTGCCGAAGGCCAGCGATTCCGCTGTCGCCCAGTCGATGCCCTCGCCGGCCTCGATGACCTTGCGGCGGTTGTCGAAGATGCGCCGCAGCGTCTTGTGCGCGTTGATGTGCTCCGGGATCGTGTTGATCTTTTCGCCGACCTGCTTGAGGGTCTCGATCGGCACCTCCGTCTTGCCCCGGCGCGCGCCTTCATCGGCAAAGCCGATGCCCGCCCAGCGGCCGTCGAGCCAGTCGGCGCGGTTCGGCCGGTACGACTCAGCCGCCTCGAACTCTTCATCCAGATTCGTCCGCGCGGCGTTGCGCATCTCGTTGATCTGCTGCTGCTCAAACAGACCTTCCCTGACCAGTTGCTCCGCATAGATGTCCACGACCGGCCGGTGCTGGCGGATGCGCTTGTACATCAGCGGCTGGGTGAAGGACGGCTCGTCGCCCTCGTTATGGCCGTGGCGGCGGTAGCAGAACATGTCGATGACGACCGGCTTGTGGAACCGCTGGCGGAATTCGGTCGCCACTTTCGCCACATGCGTAACGGCTTCCGGGTCGTCGCCGTTGACGTGAAATATGGGCGCCTCGACCATGCGCGCGACGTCTGAAGGGTAAGGCGAGGACCGCCCGAAGCGCGGCGCGGTGGTGAAACCGATCTGGTTGTTCACGATGAAGTGGATCGAGCCGCCGGTACGGTGGCCGCGCAGGCCGGAAAGCCCAAGACATTCCGCGACCACGCCCTGGCCGGCGAAGGCCGCGTCGCCATGCAGCAGCAGCGGCAGAACCCTGGTGCGATCGGCATCTTCGTGCTGGTCCTGCTTTGCGCGGACCTTGCCGAGCACGACCGGGTCCACCGCTTCCAGGTGCGAGGGATTGGCCGTCAGCGACAGATGCACCTCGTTGCCGTCGAAGGTGCGGTCCGAGGAGGTGCCGAGGTGGTATTTGACGTCGCCCGAGCCTTCGACCTCTTCCGGGTGGGCCGAGCCGCCCTTGAATTCGTGAAAGATCGCGCGATACGGCTTGCCCATCACATTGGCCAGCACGTTCAGCCGCCCGCGATGCGGCATTCCGATGACGATCTCGCGCAGGCCCAGATGGCCGCCGCGCTTGATGATCTGCTCCAGCGCCGGGACCATCGCCTCCGCGCCGTCCAGCCCGAAGCGCTTGGTGCCGGTGTATTTCTTGTCGAGATACTTTTCGAAGCTTTCCGCGTCGATCAGCTTCTGCAGGATCGCTTCCTTGCCCCGCCGGGTGAACTGCACTTCCTTGCCGACGCCCTCGATGCGCTCCTGTAGCCAGGCTTTCTGATCCGGGTCGGAGATGTGCATGAACTCGATGCCGATCTTGCCGCAGTAGGTGCGCCGCAGGATTTCGATAATCTGGCGCAGCGTGCCGGTCTCCAGGCCCAGCACCTTGTTGAGATAGATCGGCCGGTCGTAGTCCGCCTCGGTGAAGCCGTAGGTTTCGGGCTGCAACTCCGGGTGGTCCACTGGCGGGGTGAGCCTCAGCGGGTCGAGATCGGCAGCGAGATGGCCGCGCACGCGATGCGAGCGGATCAGCATCAGCGCGCGAACCGAGTCGCGCACCGCCTGCATGACGTCTTCCTCATGAAGCGCCACGCCGCCCTCGGCTGCCTTTTCGCGGATCTTGCCTTCGATCTCGCGCCCGGTTTCGCTCCAGTCGCCGGTCAGCGCGGCCAGCAGTTCGCTGTCGCCATTGATGCGAACATGCTCGGGCTTCCACGATGGGCCTCGGTGTTCGGCAAGCACGGTCTCGCGCTGGTCTCTCAGGCCCGCGAAGAATCGCCGCCATTCGGCGTCGACCGCGCCGGGGTTGTCCTGATAGCGGGCATACAGGTCTTCAACATAAGCGGCATTAGTGCCGTGAAGGAAAGAACTCAGGGCGAAAGTCTCGTTAAGCTGCTGCTTGCGCATGAGCGTTCCATTATTGTGTTGTCGCACAGTCTGGCCGTCGCGGGTCCCGTCATACAATATAGGGACGGCGCGTAAAGGTCGCTGCCCGCGATGGTGCGCCTGCGCACAACTCATTGTGACCGTCGCGCCCCCTGACGGGCGCTCAGGCGGCCTGGAGCATCTCCACCAGCGTCGCGCCCATCGCCGCCGGGTTGTCTGCAACCCGGACGCCGGCCGAGCGCATTGCCTCGATCTTGTCCTCCGCGCCGCCGCTGCCGCCCGCAACGATCGCGCCGGCATGGCCCATCCGCCGTCCCGGCGGGGCCGTGAGGCCGGCGATGAAGCCAACCGTCGGTTTCTTGACCGGGGCGGATTTCAGGAACGCGGCCGCCTCTTCCTCCGCCGCGCCGCCGATCTCGCCGATCATGATGATGGACCTGGTCTGGTCGTCGGCGAGGAACATCTCCAGCACGTCGATGAACTCGGTGCCCTTGACGGGGTCGCCGCCGATGCCGACGCAGGTCGACTGGCCCAGTCCCGCGGCGGTGGTCTGCGCCACCGCCTCATAGGTGAGCGTGCCCGAACGCGAAACGATGCCCACCGAACCCGGCTTGTGGATATGGCCCGGCATGATGCCGATCTTGCACTGATCGGGCGTGATCACGCCTGGACAGTTGGGGCCGATCAGCCGCGTCCCGGAGCCCTGGAGCGCGCGCTTGACCCGCACCATGTCCAGCACCGGGATGCCTTCGGTTATGGCGACGACGAGCGGCACCTCGGCGTCGATCGCCTCAAGGATCGCGTCCGCGGCGAAAGGCGGCGGCACGTAGATCGCGCTGGCGGTGGCGCCGGTCTTCTCGACCGCCTCGGCGACGGTGTCGAAGACCGGCAGGCCGAGATGCTCGCCGCCGCCCTTGCCGGGCGTGACGCCGCCAACGACCCTGGTTCCATAGGCCAGCGCCTGTTCGGTGTGGAAGGTTCCGTGACTGCCCGTGATGCCCTGGGTGATCACTTTCGTATTGCTGTCGACAAGCACCGCCATGGGTTCAACCTTTTCGTTTCGTCGTTGCTCTCGGCTTCGCGATCAGTTTTCTGCGTAGCTCTGCTGCCCCTCGTGAAAGCCGCCGGCCGGAGCGTTTTCGATGAAGGGGTTGATCGCACGCACCGCGCCATAATCCTGGCCGTGGTTCAGGTCCTCGGTATAGACAACCGGCGCGCCGAGGCTTTCCGCCGCCGCCAGGATCGCGCCGTCCCAGTAGGAAATGCGATAGCGTTCGGCCATCACGGCGCCCAGCTTCACGAGCGCCGGGCTGATATCCGCGCAGGGAAACTCTTCCAGTTGCTCGATCCAGTCGAGCGCTGCGGCAGGCGTCAAGGGAACCTCGGCCTTGCGGGTCGCGACCACGTAGAACTCCTGCAGCACCTGCGCGGACAGGGCGAACGACTCATTCGCGAGCAGATCAACCGCGATCTTCTTCTTCGCCGTCCCGGTCGGGCTCTGCAAAGCCGCGTAGATCAGGATGTTGGTGTCGAGGAAGCACGCCGCGTTCATAGATCTCGTCCCGGTTCCACTGCCAGCCGCCCAGACGCCCGTTCGACGCGCGGCTCAACTCCACAAGCCGCTGGCGCGCCTGCGCCGACTTGTCCTCCTGGCGCGCGATCCGCTCCAGATGCGCGCGCACCAGCGCATTGACGGTCGTGTTGTTGCGCGCCGCATAGGCGCGCACCGTCGCCAACACTTGTTCGTCCACGGCAAGCGTGATGTTCTTCATGGCCGGCCTCCCTGACACAGCTTGGACGCGCGCTCCAGCGCCCTCCATCATCACACAGTTTATGTGTAACTGCGCCCCGCGTCAAGAGGCTTTGCCAGCCTTACGCCGCCTCCTTGACCTTCGCCACGATCTTCTGCGCCGCATCCGCCAGATCGTCCGCCGGGATGATCGCCAGCCCGGACTCGCTCAACATCTGCTTGCCCATTTCCACATTCGTGCCTTCCAGCCGGACCACCAGCGGCACGCGGATGTCCATCTCCTTGGCCGCGGCGATGATGCCTTCTGCGATGATATCGCAGCGCATGATGCCGCCGAAGATGTTGACCAGAATTCCCTGCACGGATTTGTCGGACAGGATGATCTTGAAGGCGTTCATCACCTGATCCTTGTTGGCCCCGCCCCCGACATCGAGGAAATTGGCCGGCTCCGCGCCGTAAAGCTTGATGATGTCCATGGTCGCCATCGCAAGGCCCGCGCCATTGACCATGCAGCCGATGCTGCCGTCGAGCTTGACGTAGTTCAGCCCGTGGCGCGAGGCCTCGACCTCGGCCGGATCCTCCTCGTCGATGTCGCGCAGATTGAACACCTGGCTCTGGCGGAACAGCGCGTTGTCGTCGAAATTCACCTTGGCGTCGAGACAGCGCAGTTCGCCCTGCTCGGTGACAATCAGCGGGTTGATCTCCAGCAGGCTCATGTCCTTGTCGGTGAAGGCGCGGTAGAGATTGCCGATCAGCTTGACGCAACTCTTGACCTGATCGCCCTGCAAGCCGAGTGCAAAAGCAATGCGCCGGCCATGGAACGGCGAATAGCCGGCCGCCGGATCGATGGACAGCGTCAGGATTTTCTCCGGCGTCTCGGCGGCAACCTTTTCAATATCCACGCCGCCTTCGGTGGAACAGATGAACGAAATGCGCGAAGAGCTGCGATCCACCAGCGCCGACAGATACAGTTCCCGCGCGATCGAAGCGCCTTCCTCGACATAAAGCCGCTGGACCGTCTTGCCTTCCGGCCCGGTCTGGTGGGTGACCAGCGTGCGCCCGAGCATCTGGTCGGCGAAGGTGCGGACCTCATCCATAGACTTGGCGATGCGCACTCCGCCCTGCTCGCCCGCCTGCGGCTCCTTGAACCGGCCTTTGCCGCGGCCCCCGGCGTGTATCTGCGCCTTCACGACCCAGACCGGGCCGCCCAGCTCATTGGCGACGCTGACCGCATCTTCCGGCGTGAAAGCGGCCGCGCCCTGCGAGACCGGCACGCCATAATCGCGCAGGATCGCCTTGGCCTGATATTCATGGATGTTCATTGGTTCCGCTCCCGATGATGTCCTCGATGCTATGCGATCAGGCGATGCCGCCAAGCCCCGGCGCAATGCGCTTGCAGGCATCGACAAGCCCCTGCACTGCCTCGACCGAGCGCATGAAATCGGCCCGCTCGCCCGAGGTCAGGTCGATCTCGATCACCCGCTCCACGCCTTTGGCGCTGATGACCGTGGGCACGCCGACATAAAGCCCCTTCACGCCGTATTCGCCATTGAGATAGGCCGCAGCGGGCAGCACGCGCTTCTTGTCCTTGAGGTAGGATTCGGCCATCGCGACGGCCGACGCCGCCGGCGCGTAGTAGGCCGAGCCGCTTTTGAGGAGGCCAACAATCTCCGCGCCGCCGTCGCGCGTACGCTGAACGATCTCGCCCAGGCGCTCATGGGTGATCCAGTGCATCTTGATGAGATCGGGCAGCGGAATGCCGGCGACGGTGGTGTAGCGCGTGAGCGGGACCATGGTGTCGCCGTGGCCGCCAAGCACGAACGCGGTCACATCCTCGACCGAGACGTCGAATTCATCGGCGAGGAAATAGCGGAACCGCGCGCTGTCGAGCACGCCGGCCATGCCCACGGTCATGTGGCGCGGCAGGCCCGTGATCTGATTGAGCGCCCAGACCATGGCATCCAGCGGATTGGTGATGCAGATCACGAAGGCATCCGGCGCGTATGTCTTGATGCCCGCGCCGACCTGCTCCATCACCTTCAGGTTGATTTCCAGCAGGTCATCGCGGCTCATGCCCGGCTTGCGCGGCACGCCGGCGGTCACGATCACCACATCCGAACCGCGGATATCGACATATTCATTTGTGCCCTTCAGCTGGATGTCGGTGCCCTCGACCGGCAGGGATTCAGCGATGTCCAGCGACTTGCCCTGCGGCATTCCTTCGACGATGTCGAACAACACCACGTCGCCCAGCTCCTTCACGCCGATAAGGTGCGCGAGCGTGCCGCCGATCATGCCGCCGCCGATCAGTGCGATCTTCTTCCGGGCCATTTGCGTTTTCTCCCTGCCGTAATCAGGTCCATGCTGCCGCCGTGGTTATAGCGAAACCCGCCCGCGTTCAAGCGAGCGCCGCACGGGGGCTTTGCAGCCGTGGCCAAGACTGACGCGCGGGCGGGGATTTCGCAAGTGCGAAAGCTTGTCAACCGCCGTCCTTGCCGGCGTTATCGAGCGGCAACTCGACCTGAAAAATCGACGGGTCGTCAGGATCGTGGCGTGTGTTGAAGCCGAGTTGCTGACACATGCGCAGCATGGTCACGTTCTCGCTGAGCACGGAGCCATACAGCCGCTCCAGCCCTTCTGCGTTCGCGTAGTCGATGAGCTGGCGCATAAGCTGCCAGCCAAGGCCGTGCCCCTTGAGGTCGGACCGGGTCATCACGGCGTATTCCGCCTTGCGATAGTCCGGGTCGGCGAAGAAGCGGGCGACGCCGAGCATTTCGTCCTCCGAGGGCGTTAGCGCGACGAAAGCGATTTCGCGGCCATAGTCGATCTGCGTCAGCCGGGCGAGGAACTTGCGCGACATGTGCCGCTGCGGGGAGAAGAAGCGCAGACGCAGATCGTTCTGGTCCATGCGCTGGATCATATCCTCATAAAGCTTCTCGTCGTCCGGCCGGATCGGGCGGATGAACACCTCGCCGAGCGCATCCAGATCGAGCCGCTTTTCCCACTCGTGCGGATAAGGGCGGATCGCCATGGGCGTGCGCGGCCGCTTCGCCTGACCGGCCAGCACAACGCGCGCATCCAGCGCCACCGCGCCGTTTTCGTCCGCGCGCAGCGGGTTGATGTCCAGCTCGCGAATTTCGGGGTGCTGGGCGATGAGGTAGCTGACCTTGACCAGCGTCAGCGCGATCGCGTCCATGTCGGCTGCCGGCCGGTCGCGGTAGCCGCGCAGCAGCCGCGAAATGCGCGTTTCGCGGATCAGATCGTGGGCCAGCTTGAGATCGAGCGGCGGAAGCGCCATCGCGGTGTCCTTGACCACCTCGACCGCAGTGCCGCCCGCGCCGAACATGATGACCGGGCCGAAGGTATTGTCCTCTGTCATGCCGACGATCAGCTCATGCGCGAGCTTGCCGCGGATCATGGGCTGCACGCTGATGCCGTCGATCCGCGCATCGGGTCGCGCCTGCCCGATCTGCTCAAGCATCTCCCGGGCCACCTGTTCGGCGCGCTCAGCGCTGCCGATGTCCAGGCGCACGCCGCCAACGTCGGATTTATGGCTGATCTCCTCGGAGACGATCTTCAGGACGACGGCTGAATAGTCCTTGAGAATGTCTTCCGACGCCTTGCGGACCTGCTCCGGCGTCTCCACCGTGTAGGCCGGCACGACGGGAATATCGTAGGATTGCAGGAGTTTCTTCGCCTCCGGCTCGGTCATCATGCTGCGCCCGGCGGCGAGCACATCGTCAATCTGCTTCTGCGCCTCTTGCGAATCGAACGACAGCTGGCGCGGCAGCATGGGCGGCGCGCGCATCAACTCCTTCTGGGCGCGCGAATAATGCACCAGATGCATGAACCCGCGCACGGCCTGTCGCGGCGTCTCGAAGGAGGGAATATCATTTTCGGCGAACATCTCCCGCGCCCTGGCCGGGGCCTCGGAGCCCAGCCAGTTCGTCACCACCGGCACGCGGCGGCCAGCCTGGCGCTTCTCGTTCACCGCCTCGATGACCGCGCGGGCAGTATCCTCGCTGGAAGCCAGCGCCTGCGGACAGTTCATGACCAGCACCGCCTCGGTCTCCGGCGCGGCAAGCAGCGCGCTCATCGCGTTCTTGTAACGCGCCGCGTCGGCATCGCCGATGATGTCCACAGGGTTCGCGCCGGACCAGGTCGGCGGCAGCACCGCGTCGAGTTTGGCCGTGGTCTCGTCCGACAGTTTGGTCAGCTCGCCATTCTCATCGGCAAGCGCATCCGCCGCCAGAACGCCCGCGCCTCCGCCGTTGGTGAGAATGGTCAAATGCTCGCCCTGCAGCGCGCCGATGCGATCAGCCGTCTCGGCGGCGATGAACAGCTCGTCCAGATCGGGCACCCGCAGCACGCCCGCCCGCCGGAAAGCCGCGCCGTAGACCTTGTCCGAACCGGCAAGCGCGCCGGTGTGCGAAGCCGCCGCCTGCGCCGCGCTCTCGTGCCGGCCGGTCTTGATGACGATCACCGGCTTCGACCGCGCCGCGCGCCGCGCCGCCGACATGAATTTCGGCGCGTTCTTGATGCCCTCCATGTACAGGAGCACGGCCTTGCTGGAGACATCGCCCGCCAGGTAGTCGAGCATGTCGCCGAAATCGATGTCGGCCATGTTGCCGACCGAGGCCATCAGCGAAAAGCCGATCTGCCGCCCGTTCGCCCAGTCCAGCACGGAAGTCAGCAGCGCGCCGGATTGCGAGACCAGGGCGAGGTCGCCGGGGATCGGCGCGGTATGCGAGAAACTGGCGTTCAGCCCCGAGCCGCCCATCAGCAGGCCGATGCAATTCGGCCCGAGAATGCGCAGTCCGTGCGGGCGCGCGGCCTCCAGCATCCGCGTTTCCAGTTCGCCCTCGATCCCCGCTGTGAGCACGATCGCGGCGCGGCATCCCTTGTCGCCGAGCGCGGCGATCAGCTCCGGCACGCCCTGCGCCGGGATCGCTATGACGGCAAGATCGGGCGCGCCCGGCAGATCGTCAGTGCTGGCGTAACACGGCTGGCCCTGGACTTCCTTGTGCTTCGGGTTGACGAACCACACCGGGCCGTTGAACCCGCCGGAGACCAGGTTCGCCGCGACGGTCGCCCCCACCGAGCCGGGCCGTTCGCTTGCGCCAAACAGGGCCACGGAGGAGGGACGGAACAGGTAATCGAGATTTCTTATGGTCATGACGCGCCATCCTACGCGCTCAGTTTCGCACGTTTATGACGCAGCGCACAATAGGTCGGCGTCACTGCGCCGGCGCCATGCGCCGCGAGATAACCATTTCCGAAGAGAAGGATTTGAGGAAGGCGCGGTATTCGTCGTCGTTGCGCAGGGTTTGCCCGGCCGAGCGGATCAGCAGGTCGACCTGCTCCTCAGACAGCTTGAAGCGCGTGGGGATCGTGTCGAGCTTCTCGCGCACCGTCTCGTCGGGCATCTGGTCGAAGGCCACCCGCGACGTGAAGAAATCAAGGTCGTCGCATCGCCAGTCCGTGCCGACGCCCGCGATCCGCCGCGCCTCGGCGCGCGTCAGGCCGCAGCGATAGTCGATCAGTTCGCGCCGCCATTCGGACACGACGTTGCGGAAATAGTCGTAGGAACCACGTACATTCGCATCGATCGCCGTATCGGAGACCGCCAGAATCAACGCCTGCGCGTCCGGGCCTTCCGGGGTTTTCGCCCAGTCGCCGGCGGGCGGGCGGCCGGCATCGACGATGATGAACAGCATCCGCTCGATGCGCAGCGCCTCCGCCGGCGTCAACGGCTCGTAAGGCTGCGTGGCGGCCAGCCGCGCCAGCACCAGCCCGCTCAGGCCCAGATTGTCGGTCAGCCCGCCGTCCAGCAGCTTGACGAACTGCACAGCCTCGTTTTCGCGATAGCGCTGGATCGCATCCGCATTGGCGCGCAGCACGGCCGGAGCCTCCGGGTCGCGGGCGATCCGCGTCGCCCAGGCCGGGGTGTCATAGGCGCAGTCCGGCGCGTAGTTCTTGAGGACGACCGGCGCGAACACCAGCGGCACGGCGGCAGACGCCGCGACGGCCTCCGACAGCGGGAAATCCGCCAGATCGCTGCAGATCGCCCCGAAAGTCTGCCGATTGAAGACGAACGGCGTGCGGTTGTAGATGTCCGAGGCGTTGATCCACAGGATGGGGCGGCCCTTCTTCATCATGTCGCCAAAGGTCGCGCCCTTGAACAGGTTGCGGTCGAGCCAGTCCTGCAGGCCGGTCCGGTCGTTGACGCCGCCGACGCTGGCGCGGATGACGTTGGCCAGCGACAACCGGGTGCGCAGCGACGCCTCGACATTGGCCAGCAGGAAGGTCTCGCGGAAGTCGCGGAGCATTGCTTCGCGGCGCAGCGCAAAAGCCGCGGCCGTGACGGAGCCGCCGGAGACGGAAGACAGGAAGTCGATTTCCCCGGCAAGCGTCACGTCGCGGCCGCCATCGACCACCCTGGTCCGGTGCAGTTCGTTGAGCACGCCGAAGGAAAACGCCGCAGCGCGGGTGCCCCCGCCGGAAAAGCTGAGACCGATCAGCGTGTCCGACATGCCCGTGTCGGCCGTCTTCGCGGGCGCCGCGCCAGCCCGCAGCGCCTGGTTCAGCGGTTCGTTGTCCAGCGTCGCCGCGCAGCCGCCCAGCGCAAGCAGGCCGGCGCAGGCCAGAGCTGCGACGATCGCCCTGGCTGCGCACGGCGCGCGCCTGCGCTCAACAATCATCGAACAGCGAACCGATGCATCTGATGGTGGAGCGGGTGGCGTCCTCGACCGCGCCGGCCGCGCCCTCGGCGGCGTCGCGCACGCGCTCGCCGATGGTGCGCGACGTTTCCACGGTGCGGTCCGCAGCCTTCTCCAGACTTTCCTCAGTCTGCCGGGCGGTTTCGCGCGTCAGATCGACCACGGTTCTGGGCGGCCCCTCCCGTTCTGGCTCGGGTCCCGCCTCGTGCGCCCGATCCTCCGGTCGCTCATCCGCCAGCGGTCCCGGCACGCCGGCGGCCGCATCGTAAACGTAGCTGCGCCGCGCGCCCAAGCATTGTTTTTCCTTGCGCACGGCCGCACATGCCGTGTGGTTTTCGTCCTTCGCGATGCGCGAGGCGCAAAAGAAGCCGAGCCGGCGCTGTTCCGCGGGCGCGTCCGGCCCCAGAACACTGCAGCGATACGTCTGCTCCGGCCCCGTGCACCGGACGCAGATTTCGCCGGCCTGCGCACCGGCAAGGGCCGTCGAGAGCAGCGCGAAAGCGGCCGCTGCCGGCATGGTCGTGATGCGCATGGTTTGATATCGCCGGATCATCTGGTTTGTGTTAGGACACGTAAGGGCAAAGCTTGCGCTGCGCGCCCCGTATAGTATGCCGTCGCGGGGCGCCAGATGGGACGCTGCCGCCGGCTTGCGGCGATTTTGGGACGAAGCGGGCGTGCAGCCGCATAAATTGCCGCCGTCAAAGGCGCGTCAAGCCGGTGTCACACGGCTGAAATATGAATCGGGTTTCTTTGACGGTTAACAGGATCTCAAGAAGGTGCAGGAGCGAG
Source organism: uncultured Hyphomicrobiaceae bacterium (assembly GCA_964540795.1). Taxonomy (GTDB): domain Bacteria; phylum Pseudomonadota; class Alphaproteobacteria; order Rhizobiales; family Rhodomicrobiaceae; genus Dichotomicrobium. The sequence goes on from CAZINX010000002.1 coordinate 63,074, forward strand.
CCCTGACAGCGCAGTCAACGAAACATTACCGGACGCTTTTCCTGTCCGATATCCATCTGGGCACCAAGGCCTGCCAGGCCGAGGCCCTTCTCGATTTCCTCCGCCAGTTCGACGCCGACACCATCTATCTCGTCGGAGATGTCGTCGATTTCTGGCGGATCAAACGCAGCCCGCACTGGCCCCAAGCGCACAACGACGTCATCCAGAAGCTGCTGCGCAAGGTCCGCAAGGGGTCCCGGCTGATCTTCATCCCCGGCAACCACGACGAGGCGCTGCGTCCCTATTGCGGCCAGCAGTTCGGCGGGGTCGAGTTCAAGCTCAACGATATTTACGAGACAGCCGATGGCCGGCGCTTTCTCGTCATGCACGGCGACGAGTTCGACGTGGTGATCCGCTACGTCAAATGGCTTGCGCTGCTGGGCGACTGGGCGTATGTCACGGCGCTGGGGCTGAACACCGCGTTCAACAAGGTGCGCAGGACCTTCGGTTTGTCTTACTGGTCGCTGTCGGGCTATCTGAAGCACAAGGTGAAGAAGGCGGTGAACTACATCGGCGACTTCGAGAGCGCCTTGATCGGCGAAGCGCGCCGCCACAATGCCGACGGCGTCATTTGCGGGCATATCCACCATCCCGCGATGCGCCAGCTCGATGACGTGCTGTACGTCAATACCGGCGACTGGGTGGAAAGCGGCACCGCTGTCGGCGAGACATGGGACGGGAAGCTGGAGATGATTCGCTGGATGGATGTTTCCGGCCAGCGCGGCCAGGCCGCCGAGCCGCAAGATGTCACCAAAGCCGCTTGATGATCCGGCAGAACCCGACGGACCCGCATTGAACATTCACTCGCAGCAGCCCATGCGCCTCCTGGTGGCCACCGACGCCTGGCATCCGCAGGTCAACGGCGTGGTGCGCACCTATGAGCACTTCGCCAAATACGCCGAGGCCATGGGACACAGGGTCGCTTTTCTGACGCCGAACGACCGGCCGAGCCTGCCCTGCCCCACCTATCCCGAGATCCGGCTCGCCATGATCTCGCGGCGCGGCGTGCGCAAGGAGATCGAGCGGTTCCAGCCCGATTTCATCCATGTGGCCACCGAAGGGCCGATCGGCCTGGCGATGCGCAATTTCTGTCTGCGCGCCGGCCAGCCCTTCACCACCAGCTATCACACGCGCTTTCCCGAATACGTCGCCGCGCGCGTGCCGATGCCGGTCTCCTGGGGATACGCCTACATGCGCTGGTTCCACAATGCCGGCAACGGCCTGATGGTCTCGACGCAATCGCTGCGCGATGAGCTGTCCGCGCGTGGTTTCACCAACCTGTTCGCCTGGACGCGCGGCGTCGATACCGATCTTTTCCGCCCCAGCAACGAGCGTTTGTTCGGCAGCGAGGCCCCGGTGTTCATGTATGTCGGCCGCGTGGCGCCGGAGAAGAACATCGGCGCGTTCCTCGATCTGGACCTGCCCGGCAAGAAGGTGGTGGTCGGGCCGGGACCGCAACTCGACAGGCTGCGCCGGCGGCACCCCGACGTGATCTTCACCGGCCCGAAATTCGGCGAGGAGCTGGCCGCGCACTTCGCCTCGGCCGATGTCTTCGTCTTCCCGAGCCTCACCGACACCTACGGCGTCGTACTGCTGGAGGCGCTGGCCTGCGGCACGCCCGTGGCTGCTTATCCCGTCACCGGCCCGAAGGACGTCATCGTGCAAGGGCGCGTCGGCGTGCTCGACGAGGATCTTGGGCGGGCCGCGCGCGCCGCGCTCAACATTGATCGTGGCGCCTGCCGGGAATTTGCGCTTAAATTCTCGTGGGAAGCCTGCACGCGCCAGCTGCTCGAAAATATCCGCATCGCCGAATCCGAGCCGCTGGAGAACTGCGCCTGAAAGCGGCCTCCCGCCAAAGCCGGGGGCGAAATGAGCCAGACGCAGGACCGAAGCGAAGCCGCGCGCAGCGCCACACGTCGGAGCGGCCCCAAACTACCGACATTCGACGACGTGCTCGCTGCACGCAAGCGGATCGCCGGGTACGCCGTGCACACGCCCGCGCTGGAGTCCCCGCTCCTGAACGAGCGCGTCGGCGCGCGCGTGCTGCTCAAGGCCGAGACCTTGCAACGCACCGGCGCATTCAAATTCCGCGGCGCGCATAACTGCATCAGCCAGATCGACAAGGCCGCTTGGCCCGGCGGGGTCGTCGCGTGCTCCTCCGGCAATCACGCGCAGGGCGTCGCCGAGGCGGCGCGGCTGGCGGGGCTGCCGGCTACGATCGTGATGCCGCGCGACGCCCCGAAACTGAAACTGGAGCGTACCCGCCGCGCAGGGGCGGAGGTCGTCCTGTTCGACCGCGACACCGAGGACCGCGAGGCGATCGCTTGCAAGCTCTGCGGCGAGCGCAGTGCGCTTTACGTCCCGCCCTATGACCACCCGGACATTATCGCCGGGCAAGGCACCGCCGGTTTGGAGCTGCAAGAGCAGGCCAAGGCGATGGACGCGCGCCTGAGCGCCGTGCTGGTTCCGGCCAGCGGCGGCGGGCTTGTGTCCGGTATCGCGCTGGCGGTCAAGCGTCTCGCGCCGGATTGCGCCGTGTACAGCGTCGAGCCGGAGGGGTTCGATGATTACGCGCGCTCCCTGGAAACAGGACACCGCCAGCGCAACGCCCGCCTATCCGGTTCGATCTGCGACGCGCTGCTGATCGGACAGCCGGGCGAGATCACCTTCGCGCTCAGCAGGGACCTGCTGTCTGGCGGGGTCGCGGTGACCGACGACGAGGCGCGCGCGGCGATGCGCTTTGCGTTTGAGGAGCTGAAGCTGGTGGTCGAGCCGGGCGGGGCCGTCGCACTTGCCGCGCTGTTGAGCGGCCGGTTTGAGCCGCCGGACGGCGGCGCGGTGGGCGTCATCCTGTCCGGTGGAAATGTCGACATGCGCACGTTTTGCGAATTAATCGCCTAACCGCGGGCCGGCGCAGTGCGGTTCGGCTCGAACGCCTCGGCCAGTTCTTCCAGCAGCCTGCGCGGGAACCGCGGCTCTTCCTCAGCGTCGGCCGGGGCGGCTGTCAGCTCCGGTTCAACTGCGCTCAGCCGCGCCCGCAGATCGGTCAGCACCGCCGTGAGCGTCTGCGCCGCCGCCGAGTGGCCGTCCACCTGCGCGCATGAGGCCTGAATGTCGGCCAACCGCGCGCGAATCTTTCCGGGCAGGCGATGGTGCACCCGCCGCGCTGATAGCGACTCCAGGAAGCTGTTGATATCCTCCACAGCCTCAAGGATCGTTTCGACCGGAGCGTTGCGCGGGGGGGGCAGCGCCTCCGGCTCGATACGCGCCAGCGCATCGCCAAGCGCGGCGTCGATCTCCAGGGCGATCTCGCGCAGCCGGGGCAGCCGCTCCGCGTTCAGTCCCGCGCCGAGGCTGGCCTCAAGCCGGTCGAGCGCCTCCAGCAGACGCTGCGTCTCCTCGGAACGGTTGCGCGCCAGGTATTCGCTCAGGAACCAGCGCCCATAGTCCGAGCCCATCAACGCGTCTTCGATCGCGCGGTAGTCCCGCTCGCCGTAACTCCAGGACGATCCCATGACTTGCCCCATAGCACCCGCGCAAGCACAGCCGTCTTGCGCCGCACTCAGGATCGGGGGGAGGGGTTATCAAAGGGTTTAGCGGACGGGAAAAATTCGCGGAAAACTATCCGCCGGCGCGGGCCTGGCGGGCGGACGGGTCTGCGCCGTCGATCGCGGGCAACACTTCGTCGCGCAGGTTTTCCTCCGTGATCTGCCCGGTGATCTTGTGGATGATGATGCCGTCGCCATCCACGACGAAGGTCTCGGGCACGCCGGTCACGCCCCATTCCACGCCCGCGCGCCCGCGCTGGTCCTCGCCAACCGCGTCGAACGGATTGCCGAGCTGGCGGATGAAACGCGCCGCCGCCTCGGGGGTGTCCTTGTAGTTGATCCCGTAGAGCGCCGCGCCGGGGCGCAATTCGCGCAGCTCCATGAGGTATTCATGCTCAAGCCGGCACGGCGCGCACCACGACGCCCAGACGTTCACGACATGGACCCGGCCGTTGGTCAGATCGGCGCTGTCGAAGCCGGGAAGCTGCTCGCCGTCCGCTCTCAAGCCAGGCACGGGCGGCAGATCAGTCTGCGGCGCGGACTTGCCGATGAGCGGCGACGGAATTTTCGAAGGGTCGCCCGAATGCAGCGAGAACGCGAACAGGATCGCCAGACCGATGAAAATCAGCAGCGGGATCAGCACGATCAAACCGCGCACGCGCCCCGACGCGCCGCGCTCATCGACGAACTCGTCGCTCCCCCAGATCTCGTCGCGCTCAGCCCAGCGATCGTCGCGGTTGTTCATTTGCGTGTTCCGTTGCTAACGCGCGTCCCCGGATGACGCCTCGTCCTGCTGCTGAGCGCGCGACCGGCGGGTAAAGCCCCGGCGCTCCAACTCCGCGAGCCTGGCGCGATTGCGCGCTTCGCCGCCGAAGGCCCAGATCATGAGCGCGGCGACGACGGCCACCGCCACGGCATAGGACAGCCAGATAAACGCGGCGTGCGGGCCCAGGTCCATCATCCGTCCTGCTCCGCGGTTGCCGGGCCGGTGCGCGGGCGCCGCGCGGCCTGTTCGACCTGCGTGACCAGCATGGTGTTGACGCGGCGGCTCAGAATTTCCGCGCGCATGGCCTTCAGGTGCAGCATGATGAAAAGGCATGTGAAGGCGATCGCCATGACCAGCAATGGGTAAAGGATCGAGGCGTCGATGGCGGGACCATCCATCCGCATCACGCTGGCCGGCTGATGCAGCGTGTTCCACCAGTCCACCGAGAACTTGATGATGGGAATGTTGACCACCCCGACAAGCGCGAGGATCGCCGTGGCGCGCCCGGCTTTCGACGGCTCCTCGATCGCCTCCCAGAGCGCGATCAGCCCGAGATAGAGGAAAAACAGGATCAGGAAAGAAGTCAGCCGCGCGTCCCACACCCAGTACGCGCCCCACATCGGCTTGCCCCACAGCGCGCCTGTCACCAACGCGAGGAAAGTGAAGGCAGCGCCGATCGGCGCAGCGGCTTTCGCGGAGACATCGGCCAGCGGGTGCCGCCAGATCAGCGAGCCGGCACCGGAAATCGCGATCAGCAGATAACAGAACATGGCGAGCCAGGCGCTTGGCACATGCACGAACATGATGCGCACCGTCTCGCCCTGCTGGTAATCGGGCGGCGCGACGAAAAACGCCATGTAAAGCCCGACCGCGAACAGCCCCGCGGTAAGCACGTAGAAAAACGGCAGAAGGCGTCCGCTCAGACGCAGGAACACCGAAGGATTGGCAAGCCGCGAAAAACCGTTCATCCCAGTTTTCTAGCCTCTTCTTCGCGCGCGGGCAATTGCGCGCGTCAGCCTTTCAGCGCGCTGCCCTCATACATGTAGGTTGCCGGATTGGGACCGCGCAGATAGCCCGTGTCAATTTTTTCCATTTTCCATCCCGCCGCGCGGATCAGCAAGTCAATTGGGCGGTTCATATGGCAGCCGCCGGCGAGCCGCCGCCAGACGGGCGTGATGCGGTTCTGGAACCAGCGCACGCGGCTGTCCGGCGAGAGGCCATGCTCGACGAAAAGCAGCCGCCCGCCCGGCTTCAGCACCCGGCGCATTTCGGTGAGCGCCGCGTGGGCATCAGGGATCGAGCACAGCGTCCAGGTGGTGACGACCGTATCGACGCTGGCCGCATCCAGCGGGATCGCCTCAGCGGACGCCTGCAACGTATGCAGGGAGCCAGCTTCCGCCGCCATGCGCAGAAGCCGCTCCGATGGGTCGAGGCCAAACACCTCGCTGACGCCCGCGCTGTAAAATGGCAGGTTCGCGCCCGCGCCGATGCCGATCTCAAGCACGCGCCCCTGCGCCGCGCCGACGATACGCTCGCGGTACGGCTTCAAGTCGCCGTGGCGCATGGTGGAGGCAATCAGGTGCGGCAGAATGCGCTCGTTATAAAGGCCCATGACCGCTCACTGGAGGTTCATGCGCAAGCCCGCCGCGGCGGCAAACGGCGCCAGCGCGATCGCGGCGAGGCTCAGCGCGCACAGGATCATGAACGGCGTCCAGAACGACCCCGGCCCGGTCAGCACGGCATCCATGCTCGACACGCCGAAGATCAGCACCGGCACGTAAAGCGGTAGAATCAGCAGCGAGAGCAGCAGCCCGCCCCGGCGCAGGCCCAGCGTCAACGCCGCGCCGATCGCGCCAATGAAGCTGATCGCCGGCGTGCCCGCGAGCATCGTCACGATCAGCGGCCCGTAGCCGCGAATGTCGAGGTTCAGCATGAGGCCTAATATGGGCGCGAGCAGCGCCAGCGGCACCCCGACGCTCAGCCAGTGCGCGAGGCACTTCGCCGCCGCTACCGCCTCCAGCGGGAGCGGCCCGAGCGCGATGACCTCCAGCGCGCCGTCCTCATAGTCATTGTAGAAGATGCGATCCGCCGACAGCAGCGCGGCCAGCAGCAGCGCGACCCAGAGCACGCCCGGCGCGATCCGGGTGAGCAGGTTCAGGTCCGGGCCCAGCCCCAGCGGCAGAATGGCGACGACGATCAGATAGAAGCCCAGCGCCACGCCGATCGCCCCGCCCTCGCGCCAGGCGAGCCGGAGATCGCGGCCGACGAGCGCGAGAAACGCCTTCATGCTGCCTCCTCGACCTCAACGCGACCGCCCGCAAGGCGCAGCGTGCGCGAAAACGCCACGCCCAGCGGCACATGGCTCGCCGCGACGATGATCCCGCCGTTTTGGGCGTGGACGCGCACCGCATCGGCCAGCAGCCCTTGCGAGGCGACATCGAGCGACACCGTCGGCTCATCCAGCAGCCAGACGGGCCGCCACGCCAAGACCAGCCGCGCCAGCCCAAGCCGGCGCTTCTGCCCCGCTGACAGGAAGCCCGCCGGCACATGGCGCAACGGCTCCAGATCAAAGGCATAGGCAGCTTCGTCGATCGCCTCCAGCCCATCGTCGCCCAGATAGGCCGCCAGAAAGGCCAGGTTTTCGTCGACCGTGAAGCCAGCCTTGATGCCGTTCAGATGCCCGACATAGTGGCAGCACTCGTCCAGCCCGAAGCGTTCCGGCCCGCCTTCGAGCCGCGCGCCCCCGCCGTGGGGGCTGATGAAGCCGGCGAGCGTGCGCAACAGCGTCGTCTTGCCCGAGCCGTTCGCGCCGCTGAGCAGCACGCTCTCGCCCGCGCTCGCCGAAAAGCTCACGCCTTCCAGCACAACACGGCGTCCGCGCGCACAGCTCAGATTGTCGACGATCAGCTTCATGCAGGAGATCGCTCGGGATTGGCCGCTGTCAGCGGAAACCGCTGGCCGGAGTCGCCGGGTTGTGAACAGACATGAACGGCGCAGATGCATGAACGCCAGCGATGCGCTTGTCCCGGCACCGTCCGGCAATCTATATATATGAGGGCCGGGTTCGGGCAAACATCGCCGTTTGCGCACTTCTCCGGCCCCGTCGTGAGGCGCTCCCGCGGCGGCGCGTGACAACGGAGCCTGCGCTTGACGCGCTCCGGCCGAGTCGAATTCAGCGCCGGGCCGCCCCGGCCGCAATGCAAGGAGCACATCATGACGCAAAGCGACGCGCCCCACTCCCTCGACAGCTTCAACTGCCGCCGGACGCTGACGGTCGGCCACACGACCTATGAGTATTTCAGCCTGCCCGAAGCCGAAAAGAACGGGCTTGACGGCATCTCGCGCCTGCCCTTCTCGCTGAAGGTGCTGCTGGAGAACCTGCTGCGCTTCGAGGACGGCCGCTCCGTCACCGCAGATGACATCCGTGCCGTCCGCGACTGGCTGACCGAGCGCCGCTCCAGCCACGAAATCGCCTACCGCCCGGCGCGCGTGCTGATGCAGGACTTCACCGGCGTTCCGGCCGTGGTGGACCTCGCTGCGATGCGCGACGCCATGGCGCAGCTCGGCGGCGACCCGACCAGGATCAACCCGCTGGTCCCGGTTGACCTCGTCATCGACCACTCCGTCATGGTCGACGAGTACGGCAACCCCAAAGCCTTCGCGCACAATGTCGAGCACGAATATGAGCGCAACATGGAGCGCTACGGCTTCCTGCGCTGGGGCGCGGAAGCGTTTGACAATTTCCGCGTCGTGCCGCCGGGCACGGGCATCTGCCACCAGGTGAATCTCGAATATCTCGGTCGCACTGTCTGGGTGAAGGAAACCGGGCGCAACGGCGACAGGGTGTTTCAGGCCTACCCGGACACGCTGGTGGGCACCGACAGCCACACCACCATGATCAATGGCCTGTCCGTGCTCGGCTGGGGCGTCGGCGGCATCGAGGCGGAAGCGGCCATGCTCGGCCAGCCGATCTCTATGGTGATCCCGGAGGTCATCGGCGTGCGCTTCCACGGCGCGCTGAACGAGGGCGTGACGGCGACCGACCTGGTGCTCACGGTCACCGAGTTGCTGCGCAAACAGGGCGTGGTCGGCAAGTTCGTCGAGTATTCCGGCGACGGGCTGGACCATCTCTCGCTGGAGGATCAGGCGACGCTGGCCAACATGTCGCCGGAATATGGCGCGACCTGCGGCTTCTTCCCCGTGGACGGGGACACGCTGAAATATCTGCGCGCCACCGGCCGCGAGGAAGATCACATCGCGCTCGTCGAGGCCTACGCGAAAGCGCAGGGCATGTGGCGCGAAACCGGCACTCAGCCGCCGGAATTCACGGAGGTGCTGGATCTCGACCTGGATACGGTCGAACCCTCGCTCGCCGGGCCGCGCCGGCCGCAGGACCGCGTGCCGCTGAGCCATGCCCATTCCGCCTTCCGCACCGCGCTGGCGGAGATGCGCGGCGTGAATTCCTCCGACGAAGTCTCGGATATGTATGAAGAAGGCGGCGGTAGCGTCATTCCGCTGGAGAAGAAGGCCCCGGTCGAGGGGGCAAACTATGAGCTGACCGACGGCGACGTCGTTATCGCGGCAATCACCTCCTGCACCAACACCTCAAACCCGAGCGTGCTGATCGGCGCGGGGTTGGTGGCGCGGAACGCCCGGGAGAAGGGCATCCACACCAAGCCGTGGGTGAAGACATCGTTCGCGCCGGGCAGCCAGGTCGTCACAGACTATCTCGAAAAAGCCGGGCTTCAGGACGATCTCGACGCGATGGGCTTCAACCTCGTCGGCTATGGCTGCACGACCTGCATCGGCAACTCCGGCCCGCTTGACGAGCCGATCTCCAAGGCGATCAACGAGAACGACCTGGTGGCGTCGGCGGTGCTTTCCGGCAACCGCAACTTTGAAGGGCGCATCAACCCGGATGTGCGCGCGAACTACCTCGCCTCGCCGCCGCTGGTGGTCGCCTATGCGCTGGCCGGTTCGCTCAACGTGAACATCGCCGCCGACCCGATCGACAAGAACGACGCGGGCGAGCCGGTCTACCTCAGGGACATCTGGCCGTCGACGAAAGAGATCGCCGAGATCGTGCGCACCACGATCACCCCGCAGATGTTCAAGACCCGCTATGCCGACGTGTTCAAGGGCGATGAACACTGGCGGGCCCTGAGCGCCGCCGAGATCAGCGTCACCTACAGCTGGAGTGGCGAGTCGACCTACGTCCAGCGCCCGCCGTTCTTCGACGGCATGGCGGCCGAGCCCAGGCCGGTCACCGACATTGAGGGCGCGCGGATCCTCGGCCTGTTCGGCGATTCCATCACTACCGACCATATCAGCCCCGCGGGCGCGATCCCGCGTTCCTCCCCCGCCGGGGAATATCTCATCAGCCGCGGCGTCGAGCACCGCGATTTCAACTCCTTCGGCGCGCGGCGCGGCAACCACGAAGTGATGATGCGCGGCACCTTCGGGAACATCCGCATCAAGAACCAGATGGTGCCCGGCGTCGAGGGCGGCTACACGATCCACCACCCATCGGCTGAGCAGATGCCGATCTATGACGCGGCGATGCGTTATGCCGAGGATGGCGTGCCGCTCGTGGTGTTCGCCGGCAAGGAATACGGCACCGGCTCCAGCCGCGACTGGGCCGCCAAGGGCACCCGGCTTCTGGGCGTGCGCGCGGTGATCGCCGAATCGTTTGAGCGCATCCACCGCTCCAACCTGATCGGCATGGGCGTATTGCCGCTGGTGTTCGATCAGGGCCAGACCTGGGAGACCGCCGGAATCACCGGCAAGGAGACCGTCACGATCCGCGGCCTCAACGATCTGAAGCCCGGCGCGAAAGTGACGGCCGAGGTGACGTTCGAGGATGGTTCGGTCAGGGAGTTGCCGCTCATCTGCCGGATCGACACCGAGGACGAGATGACCTACTACCGCAACGGCGGCATCCTGCACTACGTCCTGCGCCGGCTTGCGGCCTGAGATGGCCCGCCGGGCGCTCACCCGGTCGTGATTGGCCTTGAGGTGACGCCCGGCGGATACTGCGCGATCATGCTTGCCGATTTGCGGCGCGCGCCGCCCAACGCGAGAGGATCGACTCGAATGGCCGCACTTGCGACCCGCGCAATTGTGTTGTGCGTCCTGCACATTATGGCCGCCGCCGTCATGCTGGCCGCGTCTCCTGCAAAGGCGGAAGACGCCGCCAGCCCGGTCGTGGTAGAGCTGTTCACAAGTCAGGCCTGCTCCTCCTGCCCCCCGGCCGACCGGCTGCTCGGCGAACTGGCAGCGCGCGACGGCGTTATCGCGATGTCGCTGCCCGTGGATTACTGGGACCATCTCGATTGGGAAGACACGCTCGGCCGCGACGAACATAGCGAGCGCCAGCGGCGATATGCCAGCCATCTCGACCGCCCGAACGTCTACACGCCGCAGATCGTGGTCAACGGCCATATCGGAGTGATCGGCAGCCGGGTCGACGCGGTCGAAGCCGCGATTCGCGCCGCGCGGGAGGATGGCGCGCGCGTGCCCGTCGAAATCGAGACGGACGGCAAGCAACTGCAGCTGCGCATCGGCGGGGCGGCAGGGGCCGGGCCGGCCGACATCCTCTTCATTCCGCTGCTCTCCGCTCATACCGAGGCGATCAAGAGCGGCGAGAATCGCGGCAAGACCATCACCTATCACAACGTCTCACGCGGGCCGAAGCTGGTGGGCGCGTGGCGGGGCGAGCCGCAGAGCATCGCCCTGCCGCACGACGAATTCATGACCGGGGATGCGGATCGCTGCGCGGTGATCTTGCAAGACCAGGCATCAGGCGCAATACTCGGCGCCGCCCTTCTGGAGGATGCCTGAACGCGCCGTCCTCCGGGGCCAACAGGTCAGTTGGAGGTTGCGGCGACATGGCTTATTGGCTCTTCAAGTCCGAACCCGGCACATGGTCCTGGGACGATCAGGTCGCCGCAGGCGAAACAGAAGGCGAATGGGACGGCGTGCGCAACCATCAGGCCAAGAACCAGATGCTGGCCATGAAGAAGGGCGACCTGGGCTTCTTCTATCACTCGGTCAATGAAAAGCGCATCGTCGGGATCGTCGAGGTGGTGGCCGAGGCGCACCCTGACAGCACCGATCCCGAAGGCAAGTGGATGTGCGTGGATGTCGCCGCGCGCGAGGCGATGCCCGAGCCGGTGACGCTTGCCCAGATCAAGGCCGACCCGGAGCTTTCAGATATGGCGCTCATCAAGCAGTCGCGATTGTCCGTGCAGCCGGTCGAGCCAGACGCATGGGACAAGATCTGCCGCATGGGCGGGCTGAAGAAACCACCAAAGGCCAAATCCGCAGCGTGATGGACACCGCGATCACGACCTGCCGCGACGGACTGAAAAGCCTTGATGTCCGGGGCTTCACCGCGGCCTGTTACCACGGCGGGGCGGGCGCGCCGGTCATCGTTGCGCACTGCTCCAGCGCCTCGCACAAAGCGCTGCGCCCGCTGATCAAACAGCTTGAACAGAACTACGAAGTATTCGCGCCCGATCTGATCGGCTACGGCGCGTCGGATCGCTGGCCGGCGGACCGCCCGCTGGAGCCGGAGACCGAAATCGCGCTCATTACCGAGTTGGCGGCTCAAGCGGGCGCACCGGCGCATCTCGTCGGGCATTCGTATGGCGCGATGCTGTCGCTGGAGGCCGCGCGGCATCTCGGGCCGAAGGTGGCAAGCCTGACGCTGGTGGAGCCGGTTTCGTTTCACCTGCTCAGACCCGGTGGGCGCGAAGCGGAGCACGAAGAGATATTGCAGGTCGCGGAGCGCGTGCGCGCGGCGATGGAGGCCGAACGGCCAAAGCTGGCTGCGGCGCATTACATGGGCTTCTGGATGGGCCGGTGGCGCTGGTGGCTGGCGCCGGCGCGGCTACGCCAGGGCGTGCTGGCCACCATGGACAAGGTCGCCAAGGAGTTCGCGTTGCTCGAACGCATGGAGGGCGACCTTGCGGACTACCGCGCCATCGAAGCGCCGACGCGGCTGATCATGGGCCGGCGCACCCGCGCCCCGGCCAAGGCGGTGATCGACATCCTGATGAACACCCTGCCGAATGTGGAGCTACGCACCGTGCGCCGCGCGGGGCATATGAGCCCGCTGACGCATCCCGAGCGGGTCAACCCGCTCGTGCTCGGGCATCTCGCTCGCCACGCGCGGGGCTAGCGGATGCGCGCCTGAACGCGGTCGCGCCGGCCTTTCGCATCCACCACGACGATCTCGACGAAGCCGCGCCCCTGAGGCTCCCACAGGAGTTGCCGCCGCCCCGCGCGCCCCTCCACCGGGCGGCCCTCCACTAGCCAGGTCAGCGGCAACGCGCCGCCCTCGGCCTTGAATGGCAGCGGCGCGCGCGCGCCCGTTGGCAGCTTCTGCATGGCCAGCTCCGCGCCGTCCGGCGGGAAGGCGATACGCACCGGCGGCGCGGACACATTGCGCCCAGCCGCGGCCTCGCGCAGCCGCGCATCGAAATAGCGCAGCCGCATCGGCAGATCGCTCGTATTGGCGATCAGCGCCCCCTTCGGCGGGGCGCTTGGTGTGTCCACCCCATCAAGCATGGCGAAAATGTCGAACAGAAGCGGCGCGGCGGCTGCGCGTCCCGTCAGCCCCGGCGTCGCCGTGCCATCCGCGCGCCCGACCCAGACCGCGACCGTGTAGCGCCCGCGAAACCCGGCCGACCACGCATCCCGGTGGCCATAGGACGTACCCGTCTTGAAGGCAATGCGCCCGCCTTTGGCGTGGCGGGGCGGCGGCGCGCCCCGGAGGATATCTGCGACGTACCAGGCGGCGACCGGCGATAGCAGCGCGGCCCGCGCGCGCTCACCCGCCCCCTGCTCCGTCAGATAGCGCAAGCCCACCGGCTCGCCCCGGAGCGCCACCCCTGCATAGAGCGCCGCCAGTTCCTCCAACCGCAGGCCGATACCGCCCAGCGCGATCGCGAGGTTGCGTGGCACGGTGAAATCAAAGCCCGCATGGCGCAGCCGCGCCGCCAGCCGCGCCGGGCCGACCGCCGCCAGCATCTTCACCGCCGGCACGTTCAGCGAAAGCTGCAGCGCCTCAGCGACCGTGACGGTGCCCTTGTAACCGCTGTCGAAATTGCGCGGCGCATAGCGCGAAAAGCGCGTCGGCCGGTCCTCGATCAGCGTCTGCGGATGCGCGATGCCGGCCTCGAAGGCCAGACCGTAGATGAACGGCTTGAGCGCCGAGCCGGGCGAGCGCACCGCCCGCGTCATGTCAATCGCGCCGCGCCGCGCGGTATCGAGATAGCCCGGCGAGCCGACATGGGCGAGAACCTCTCCTGTGACGTGATCGACGACGAGCGCCGCCGCGGACAGCTTCGGGCCGAGCCGCTGCGCGGCATGGGCCACCGCGCGCTCGACGCCGGCCTGCAGGCTCTTGTCGAGCGTGAGGCGCAGCACATCCCGCTCCGGGTGGCGCGCGACCATCCTCTCGCTCAAATGCGCTGCCAGCATCGGGAAGCGCTGGCGCGCATCGGGCACCGGCTGGCTCTTCGCCCAGCGCGCCTGCGCCTGCGTGATGACGCCAGCCTGCGCCATCCGGTCCAGCACCCGGTCGCGCGCCCGGCGCGCGGTCTGCGCGGAGCGGTCCGGGCGGCGTGTCTCGGGCGACTGCGGCAGCGCGACCAGCAGCGCCGCCTCATGCAGCGCCAGCCGTTCTGGCTCTTTGCCGAAATAGGCGAGGCTCGCCGCGCGCACCCCCTCGATATTCCCGCCATAGGGCGCAAGCGTCAGATAGGCTTCGAGGATATCGCGTTTCGACATCCGCCGCTCAAGCTGGCGCGCGCGGATGATCTGGATCGCCTTGTCGGTGAAGGAGCCGGTTTCCAGGTCATCGAGCAGGCGGCCGAGTTGCATCGTGATGGTCGAAGCGCCGGAGACCAGCTCGCCCTCGCGCGCAAACTGCCAGGCCGCCCGCGCCATGGCGCGGAAGTCGACGCCGTTGTGGCGGTGGAAGCGCTTGTCCTCATAGGCGAGCAGCATGTCGATGAAGCGCGGGTCGACATCCTCAAGCGCAACCGGAAGCCGCCAACGGTCGGCGCGCGTGGTGAAGGCGCGCAGGAGCCGGCCTTGTCGGTCGAGAACGAGGCGGGAGTTTTCGCTGAGCTTGTCGAGCGGGACGGGGCCGAGCGCGCGTTCGAAGGCGATCAGCCCGGCCAGCACCGCCAGCGGCATCAGCAGCGCCGGCGCCAGCAGATAGATCAGGCGTCTGGCAAGCGCGCCCCGCTTCGCCATGGACGGCTACTCCTGCGCAACGACGCGCACCTTGCCCGGCGCGGTCCGCGCGAACCGCTCGGGCCGATACATGTCCTCGACCTTTGCGCCGCCCTGAACGTACTCGCCCGGCGTGACGGCGCGGACGGTATAAGCCATGCGCAGCGTTGCGGGTTCCTGCCGATTCGGGTTGGTCAGCGCAAACGCCGCCATGAAGCTGTCATCGCGGAAGGCAGTGTGCGCCGGACGCCCTTGCGTCTTGAGCCAGGGCAGCGCGCCCGGCCCGCTTTCGGGCAACAGCCGCGGGTTCTCGATCTGGAAGCCAGCCGGCAGGCGGTCCTCCACGACGAGATGACCGAGCAGCGGCCGCTCCTCCTTCACGCTCAGCACGATGACATAGCGGCCGTTCTGCTGCGCCTCATCCAGCGACACAGGCTCGCCGTCAAGCGTGTAAGCCTGCCGCTCGATGCTCAGGCCGGATTCCGCGGCCGGCTCCGGCGTGGCGGATGCGCCGGTGACAAGCAGCGACACTGGCGTCTCGCGCTCCGAGCGGTTGCGGACCACAAAAGGCGCATCGACGAGTTCTTCGCCCGTCAGGACGCGCTGAACCGGGCCTTGCCGCGTTTCGCCGCCGACCTCCAGCGTCACAGCGCCACCCTCTTCCGCCAGTGCATGGGCGGCGAGTAACAGCCACGCGTTCTCCTGCGTCGTGGTGTCGGTCTTTTGGGCGCGCCAGGCTTCCACGGTCTGCGCCAGGCGGCCGAGCACATCATTCATCACGCGCGTCTCCGCCGCGAGCGTCAGCAGCCCGGCGCTGTCGCGCAACCGGCTCCCGAAGTCCGAGCGTACCGGCGTCTGGGCCGCTTGCCCCGGATTCAGCCGCGCCACTGCCGCATCGAACGCGCGGCGCGCCCGCTCGGTGTCGCCGTAAAGCGCCAGCGCCGCGCCGATCTGCGCCTGGGCAAGCGGCGTTGCAAAGTCATCCAGCTTGGCGTCGGCGTAATAGCGCAAGTCACCGATGACCGCGCGCCCGGCCCGCGCCAGCACGTAGAGCGCATAGGCCAGGTCGTCGCCGCCATCGCTAAAGTCCGAGGCGTAGCTCACGGAATTGCGGAGCCGGTCGAGCGCCGGGCTGATCACCTGCTCGGGCACATCAAACCCCTTTTCGCGCGCACGAAGCAGGAAGTCGGTGACGTAAGCCGTCAACCAGGTGTTGTAGCTGCCCGCCGACCAAAGACCGAAATCGCCGCTGGTGCCCTGCAGCGCCGCCAGCCGCGCGATGGCGGTGTCGATGCGCGCCTGCGCGCCGTCCTCGCCAGCGACGCGAGCGCTTTCCGCCAGCTCGTTGAGGTAGAGCAGCGGCAGCGCGCGGCTGACGGTCTGCTCAGCGCAGCCATAGGGGAAGCGGTCCAGCGCCAGCAGCAGCCCCGGCACGTCGAGCGCCGCGCTCTGCCCGACATTGACCGCGACCTTGACCGTCTCGGGGATCAGATCGGCCGCCAGGTCGCCGCTCACCGTCAGCGTGCCGGACTCCGCCGCCAATTTTTGCACAGTGCGGCGCGAGACATCCGGCGCGGCCGGCTGGACGGGCAAGTTGTAATCGCGCGCAATGGTCAGCCCCTCCGGCCCTTCCAGCGTGACGCGCACCCGCGACGCGCCCAGCGCCGCCGCCTGAATCGGCAGGCGCACCGATATTCGCTCATCTTTCGCCAGTTCCAGCGTGCGTCCGGCCTCGCCGTTCAGGCTGACGCCGCCGGTCGCCTCGGCGCTCAGGCTGTAGCTGCCCGCCGGGCCATCGACATTGTGCAGGCTCAGGTGAAGCTGCGAGCTGTCGCCGATGGTGAGGAAATGCGGCGCGGTGCCAAGGACAGTCACGGGATCGCGCACCAGCACATCGGAGACCGCGTGGCCCACCTGCCCCGCGCTCCAGGCCACGGCCATCAGACGCAGCGTGCCGTCGAAGGCGGGGATATTGAAGTTGACCTGGGCCGATCCATCCGGGCCGACCTCGACGATGCCCGAATAAAACGCCACCGGCTCGACGCTGCGCGGACGCCCCTGCATCGCCATGCCGCCGCCGGGGCCGTCGCCGCCTGTGCGGATTGTGCCGCGTGTGCCCTGCATCCCGTCGATGAGCCGGCCGTAGAGATCGCGGATTTCCATGCCGAGCCGGCGCTGGCCGAGGAAATGCCGGTCGGGCCTGGGCGGCTCATAGCCGGTCAGGTTCAGGATGCCGACATCAACCGCCGCCACGGTCAGATAGGCCGTATCGCCCTCATTCAGGCCGGCGACCTGCACCGGCAGCGAAAGCGTTTCGCGCGGGCGCATCCGCTCCGGCGCGTCGAGGCTCACGCTGAGCCTGTTCGCGCTCTGGTCGACCGGCACATGCGCCACGCCCACCGCGCGGGTCGGCATTCGGCCGGCGTCTTCTTGCATCGGGCGGAACAGCGCGGCGGTGACATAAGCGCCGGGCCCCCAGTCCTCACGCACCGTGAAGGAGACGCTTGCGCCTTCGGCGGGCACGTCGATCTCGCGCACCGCCAGCATCTCGTCGGAAACGACGCTGACCACGGCCTTGCCCGCCATGCGCGGATCGATCCGCACCTGCATGGTCTCGCCAGGGCGATAGCTCTCGCGGTCGAGCGCCAGATCCAGGATATCGGGCGAGTCGGCGGCCTCTGAGACGTACCAGCCCGCCGTGAAGTCATAGCTGGCAACCGGAAGCGCCTGCTGCCGCCCGCCGCTCTTGCGCGTGATTTCCAGCCGGTAGCGGCCGCGATCAACCTGCGCGGCGATCCGCGCGGGCGCGCCCTCGGCCCCCGGCTCGATCTTGCCGCTGGCCGCGCGCTCGGTATAGGTCACCGGCTCATAGTCCCAGCGGCCATTGCGGCTGTACCACTGGTAGCGCCTGTAAACGCGCAGAAGCTCCCAGCCGAGCGGGCCGGAGGCGACGCGCGCGCCCGCGCCGTCAACCGCAATGATCTCGAAGCCGGCCTCGGTATTCTCCGGCACGCGGCCGCCATCGAACAGCGGCTTGATGCCGATATGGCCGCTCGCGCTCGCAACAGGCACGCTCGCCGTCTCGCTGATCGCGCGGCCGCCCGGCTCACGCAGGCGCAGGGTGATATCGGCTTTCAGCGGGCGCGTGGTTTCGGGCAGCGCGGGCAGCGGCGCGGTGATTTCCGCGCGGCCCTGATCATTGGTGCGGGGCAGATCCGCAAGCGGCGCGCGCACCGGCGTCGCCTCGTCCTCGGCCAGCCCGAACACGTAACCGGGCTGCGTGTCGATGCTGCGCGTCGGCGCGAGGCGCGCCTCGCCCTCGACCTGCAGGCCAGCGGCGGGGGCGCCGTAGAGATAGCGGCCTTCGAGCGCTATCCGCGCGGGCGCATCGGGGGAGGCTGGCGTGTCGTCAGCGCGCAGGCTCATCTCCATGCGCTGCGGGACGTAATCTTCGACGAGGAACGCCGTCTCGCCAATCGCCGGGGCCTCCGGGTCGACATGCGCGGTCACCCGCCAGGTGCCAGCCATCGCGCCATCGAGCAAGCCAAGCGTATGCGCGCGTCCACCCGCGCCCTGATCCTCAAGCGTGACGCGCGCGTGCTCCTTGCCATCGGGCCGGCGGATGATAAGCGTCAGCGGCGCGGAGACGGC
The DNA here is from genome assembly GCA_964540795.1 of uncultured Hyphomicrobiaceae bacterium. Lineage (GTDB taxonomy): Bacteria > Pseudomonadota > Alphaproteobacteria > Rhizobiales > Rhodomicrobiaceae > Dichotomicrobium. The sequence continues at coordinate 81,323 of CAZINX010000002.1, forward strand.
CTCGGCGGTGTCGTCGCGCAGGAGCGCGGTCAGATACACGTTTTCGCCCGGCCGGTAGACGCCGCGCTCGGCGAACACCATCGCATCCAGTGGTCCCGGCGCGGCGCGGCCCGCAACGCCCCGGTCGGTCAGGTCGAAGGCGGACTTGGTGATGTCGAGGAAGCCGTAATCGCCTTCTGGCGTCCGTGCGACAACGATCGCCGGGGAAACGCCGCCCTCCCCGCGCGTCAGGCCGGCATCGAACTTCGCATAGCCGCTCTCGTCGGTGCGCACGGTCTGGAGCACGTCGTTGTTGCGCGCCAGCAGGCGGACTTCCAGCCCGGCCATCGCCTCCGCGCTTGCCAGCGAGCGGGCGAAGACATGGATGCCGTCTTCCCCGGTCATCGCCGTCAGCCCGATATCGGAGATCACGAACCACTGTGTCGCGCGCTCGCGCCAGCTCTCGGTCTCCTGCTCGGCGGGCTGCGCGGTCATCACGTAAAGGCCGGGCTTCAGATCGCCCGCAAGCTCGTCGATCGGGAAGGCTGTCGTGACTTCCTCGTTCAGGTCCATCTCGACCGGCATCTGCCCTTCCCAGAGCAGCTCGCCGTGTTCGTTCTTGATCGTTTCGGCGCGGTAGCCGGCCAGCTGCTCGCCGAACGCGCCTTCCAGCACCTCATGCGCGAGGCGGCGGTCGCCGATGCGGTAAAGCGCCATGTCGAGTTCGCGGGTGTTGACCGTGACGACGGGCAGGCCCTTCTGGCCGGTGCGCGGCAACACGTAATTCCGCCCGGTGAACCGCGCAGAGGGCGAGCGGTCGCGCACATAGATGCTGAGGTCCACCGGCTTGAGCAGCGTCTCGCCGACAGCGGAGGGCAACCCCTGGCGCAGGCGCAAGGCATAGCGCTCGCCGTGGCGCAACTCCTCGACGCAGATCTGCTGGTCGTCGACGGCCACGCCAGCCGGGTCGCGGCCATCCACGCTGATGTAGTTGCCGAAGTCTACGCCTTTGGCGAGCCGCTCGGAAAACTGGATGCACACGCGCGGCGCGGCGGCATCGGACTCGACCGTGTAGTCCAGCATACGGAAGCCGCGCTCGGCCCGCAGCTTTTCATAGGCCATGCGCACGCTCTCGCTCTCGCGCACGTCGAGGCTCGCGGCATAGGCGTTGATCGCCGGGCGCCAGAGCGAGCGCTTCGCCAGGCCCGCGCCCAGTTCGGCCAGCGCGGCGGCCTTCAGCGGCTCGGATGTCGCGCGCTGATAAGCGAGCCAGGCCGATGACGTGGCATTGCGCGCAAAGTTGGTCTCCTCGGAGAAATTCGTCGGCTCGATCGCCAGATAGGCGCGCGACAGCGCCAGCCATGTGGCCGCGTCCTCCGGCTCCAGCACTGCGGCGGAGGCATAAGCGCCGGTGGCCGCGCGCGGCATGTTCTCCTTGCGCGCGAGATTGCCCCGCTCGCGGAACTCGCCGGCGCTCGCGCCCTCGGTGGACCAGCTTTCGCGCAGGTATCGCTCGAAGGCGTCCGCCTCCCGCGCGATCTGGTCGTTGGTGTAGGCGGAAGCGTGGGGGGCGCTGGCGAGCGCGAGCGCGAAAAGGGCGAGGAAAACGGGGAACCACCGGCTGAGGCCGGGCGCGCGAGACAGGCTCATGGCGGGCTTTCCTGAAAAGCGTGTCAGCAAAGGGCTTAAAAGCGGCGGCGTGCGGATCGGGGGCGACGCCGCGCCGCATCTGCGACTATAGGAGGCCACAGGCGCATGTCAAAGCGATGAATGGGGTTCAGGAGGGGTGTTGTAAGTCAGCACGATGCACGCGGGGAATTGCGATCACCCCAAAAAGTCCGATAGACGCTCCTTAAGCAACTCGGTGTTCTTCACTTCGCACTCCCAAACAATAAGAACCTCCCAGCCCATATCAGCCAACTCGGCTTGCACACGAGCATCGCGCTCCACATTACGTTGCAATTTAGGTCGCCAATAGCCTTGGTTGCTTTGCGGCATCCTGCTTCGATCACATCCCTGATGCTGGTGCCAAAAGCAGCCGTGAACGAAAATCACCTTCCTGCGGCCAGGGAATACCATGTCCGGCTTACCCGGCAGGTCTCTTCGGTGCAGGCGGTAACGGTAGCCAAGATTGTGTGCAACGCGGCGGACCGCCAACTCCGCCGCGGTATCATTGCTCTTGACGGCCCGCATTGTCCGGCTGCGTTCCATCGAAGTCACGATCCGTTCTCCTCGGACCCAAAGCCTAGGAGAACTTTGTGATACTTGGCGAGGCGTTCAAAATGCGCATCCATTGCGCGCGCAATTTCATTAGAATTTTTGACCACTAAAAAATGCCCAACAATGTCAGCGTAATGTTTTGCCTGACGAGGCAAACGCAATTCAGGATTTTTCTTTTCGGATATTTCCTCATCTGACATAACCTGAACAACGTGAGAAGGCTCAGGAATGCTTAGTTTCTTATCTAGCTCAGACGGTATTTTTCCGTTCATCAACCGAGACTGCGGGTCAAAATGATGAAATAGCGCTGCTTCAAGCTGATCCATTTCCTCTTTGGAAGTAAGTGGATACTCCCAGACGAAAGCAATCTCCCATACATCGATTTGGCGATTGGCGATGACATCTGAGCGAGCGGATGTCAGGTGTCTTTGCACTCTCTGCCGAATGCCGTCGCTGGACTGTCCGACATAGACCGGGACATTATCGAGATCAGCTAAAACGTACACTCCGATTTGCGTGGTGAGCTTCCCAGCAGCCTTCTTCCTGTAAGAAAAGTCTATGGCCATGACGCGCCCTGCCCATCTCTACGCGCACGATTGTCAAGCCGCCTCCTGGGTGTCCGGGGCTGCAGCCAAAATTATTGGCTCAAACACATGAGCCGCGAGATGCCTGACAACCGGTGCCACGACTCCATCGCCAGTGAGATGATAAGCTTCGTTATAATTCTCAGGCAGTTTATAGCTATCTGGCAACCCCATGAGTCGAGCGGTTTCACGTGTCGAAATCAGACGCGATCTGACGCAGTCGCCATCCACAACCACGATAAGCTGGCGGCTGGATCCTCCAGCAGGCGTTCGCAGGCATCCCGCTACGTCGTCAAACCGGACTTCAGCACGCTGCACCTTGAAGCCATTTTCATCACGGCGAGTGCGCTTGTAGATCGTGCCGACCATGCGGCGGCCAGCCTCTTTCGCTCTCTCGACTTTCGCCCGGTTCACACTGCTCATTAAACCGAGCAGCCGCTCTGTCTCGTCACTCGTGTGCCAACGAATGCTGCGGGGATTATCCTCGATCAGATCAGCGAACGTGGTTTTGCGCCGGCCAGGTTCGGGAATAGCCCACCAAATCCAGTCTTCTTGAAGCCAGCCAGGCAGACCACTGAAGGCATTAACCAGCGTGCGGTTATGCCAAAGCATGGTGCGCCAGCGTGCATTAAGCGTGTCGGGTATGGCTGTAGAGTTGTCAACCGCGATAATAAACAACCTTGGCCGTGATTGCGGAACAAACAATGAAGCATCCATCACGACAGCCCCAAAGCGATAGCCAGCTTCGCTCAACGCTTCGCAGATAGTCGAGAAATCTTTGCCACCGTGGGCCGTAAGGGTTCCGCACACATTTTCCAGAACAATTATACGCGGCGCCCTTCCTTCTTTTCGGAGAGAGCGCACAATACTCCAAAATGGCCAGAAGGTACCGGATCTTTCGCCCCTTAAACCAGCGCCTCCTCCGGCAAGTGACAGGTCCTGACAAGGAAAAGACGCCCAGACGAGATCAGCAAGGCCGGGGAGATCGCGACTCTGCAATTCCCTGATGTCACAAGTTTTTAAAGGCGCATCTTCCCCCCAATTCAGTCTGTAGGTACGGCTTTTTTTGTGATCGAAGTCATTTGCAAAAAGGCAATTCCAACCCGGCCCTAGACCAGCGCGCGCCATCCCGCCACCGGCAAAGAATTCATAAAATCGAGGCATCCCGATATTGACCCTTGGGCAACCCATCGCTTACCGGCCCGGACGACTCTGGCGAATCGATACCACGATGATAGTTACTTTAAGCGATCGCGCCAATCGACTATTGGCCCGTGAGGCAAAACCCGGCAGTATCATGCGATACGTTAAAGTGGGCTAGGCTTCAAGCCCCGAAGCCGCCATCCACGCTCATCACCGTGCCGGTCACATACGCCGCGTCCGCGCTCGCCAGATACACCGCCAGCCCCGCCACATCCTCCGGGCTGCCGTATTTGCCCAGCGCCGTCATCATCGTCATCAGCTTGGCCGAGCGCCCTTCCGCCGGGTTCATGTCGCTGGCGATCGGCCCCGGCGCGATGGCGTTCACGGTGATGCCGCGCGGCCCCAGATCACGCGCCAGCCCGCGGGTCAGCCCGATCAGCGCGTGCTTGCTCATCGCGTAAAGCCCCAGCCCCGGCGACGGCGCGCGCAGGCCGAAGCTGCTGGCCATGTTGATGATGGTATCGCCCGCCGCCATGCCTTCGGCGGCCGCGAGCGCGGCGACATACGGCCCGCGCAGGTTCACGTCGATGGTGCGGTCGAAGTCGGCCTCGCTTGTTTGGGGCAGGCGCTGCCCGTCGAAGATGCCGGCGTTGTTGACCAGCACGTTCAGCCCGCCAAGCCGTTCGCGCGCCTGCGCCACCGCCGCGCGCATCGCTGTCGCATCGCCCGCATCCGCCCGGATCGCTTCCGTCCTTACGCCCTGCGCGCGCATCTCCGCGGCGACCTCCTCGGCCGCCTCTGGCGAACTGAAATACGTGATGGCGACATCGGCGCCCTCGGCGGCAAAGCGCTTCGCGGTGGCCGCGCCGATGCCCCGGCTCGCCCCAGTGATCAGCGCCTTTTTGCCCGCAAGCCGCATCGCCCCTAGCGCCTTAGCGCCCGCGCCAGCCAGGTCACCAGGCCGACGCTGGTGATCGCCACCAGCACCATGTCGAGCCCGGCCAGCGCCGGCAGGATCAGCCAGTAGATGTGCCAGTTCCAGGCGAGGAACATTCCGGCCAGCACGACCGCGCCGTAGATGCCGAAAACCAGCCGGCTGATGCCAGTCGCGCGCGCCATCGCGTCACCTCTAGCTGCCGCCCACGCTGGGGTTCACGCCCGAACCGATATTGCGGAACAGCTCCTGCAGCAAGCCCTCCTCGCCGCCATAAGTCGGTGTCTCGCGGGTGATGAAGTCGATGACCTTGCCGTCCTCCAGCCCGTAATGGGCCACACGCTGCACCTGGCGGCCCTCGTCGAAATAGACCGCCAGCACTCGGCGATCCACAACCTGCGGCTCCATGAAGCCGACCGGCGTTTTCGTCTTGGTCGAGATGTAATAATAGACGCCATCGCCGACGGTCGATTTCGCGTTCGGCGACCCGAGCGTCAGTTCGACCTGGTCCTGCGTCATGCCCTGCTGAACCTGCTGGATTTCGGCCTCGGTGAAGATCGCGCCATGCTGCGCGGTGCGGACTGCGCAGGCGGCCACCACCAGCGTCAGGCCGGCGACCAGCGCCAAACGCCTTGCTCGCGCCCCAAACACCTCTTGTGTTGGGGCACAGGGTCTTGCAGATTGGCTTTCGTAGGATTTTGACATAAAGGATTCACCTTGGTGATCTGGCACGTCAAACATCTCGGCGTTGCTGCGGGCGCTCTCTCCGACGTCTGGTCCCGGCGATTTGGGGGCGGGCGGCCGACCCTTTAAGGAAACCAACACGCGGAGTTCTCACAACATCATGTTCCGTTGGTTTGGCGAACGCGCGGCGCGCAAGGAAACTGCCGAGAAGTTGTACGACGCAATTGTGGCGCAGTCGCGCAACCCGGCCTTTTATCTCAGATTCGGCGTGCCCGATACGCTGTCGGGCCGCTTTGACATGCTGGTCATCCACATGTTCATGGTGCTGCAAAACCTTCGCCTGGCCGGCAAGGAAGGCGAGCTGCTGGGCCGCGAGGTGGTCGAGGCCTTCATCCGCGAGATGGACAGCATGGTGCGCGACCTCGGGGTGAGCGAGGATCAGGTGCCGGCCGAGGTCCGCCGGATCGCCGGGCTGTTCTACGGCCAGATCCTGATATATGCGCAGGCCGCGGAGAACGAAGACAAAGCCGCGCTCGCCGAGGCCGTGTGGAAAAGCTTCCGCTCCGGCAACCCGACCACGCAGGTCAACGCCCAGTCCGTCGCGGAATACATCCTGACCGCGCTGCACACCATCCGCGAAACGCCGCTCACCCATCTGCTGCAGGGCTATCTGGATTTTCCCGAGGTGGCGCGGGCGCGGCGCGCGGGCTAGGCCTTTGAATCGATGCGGGCGGCGCGCATATTCAGGTCATGCCCTGCAAAGCGGATTTAAAGGTCGTCACCATGCCAGAACCGCAGAACGGCGCGATCCTGTCGCGCGCAATCGACGCCGGCGACATCCCGCCTGACGGCGTGGAAGGCCATATCGAAGCCAGCCCCGATGAGCGCGCCCTGCTCGCCAGACGGCTGGACCTGGCCGCGCTCGATAAACTGGTGTTTGCCTACTGGCTCACGCCAATCAGCCGGGGACGGTTTCGCCTGACCGGCCAATGGCGCGCCGAGGCCGCGCAGACCTGCGGCGTGACGCTGGAGCCGATCGCCCGCGAATTCGACGAAGACGTCAGCATCGAGTTCTGGCCGCCGGAGGCCTGGGAGAAGCAGGTCGCGGAAGCCGGCGAGGTCGCGGTCGAGCCGGATCAGGAAGGCCCCGAGCTGATCGAACACGGCTTCATCGATCCCGGCCGGCTACTGGAGGAGCTGCTCGCGGTATCTCTGCCGCCGTTTCCCCGGCGCGAGAATGCCGCGCTGGAATGGCAAGAGACCGCCGGCAAGGGCGAAAGCCCCTTCGCCGTGCTCAAGGACATGCCGAAGCGCAACGGCCGCTCGGCCTGAGCAGCCCGCGCGACGGCGCTCCGGGCGAAAATTCGGTTGTCTCTGCGCTCGAAATGGGTATGGTCTGAGCGCCTTCGGGCGCGAGAGGGGCTGTCAATGCGCATGTGCGCTTGCCGGCGCGCAAGGGCGATCTTGGTTCGGCAACCATGACAAATGCGATCACGATAGCCGTGGACGCGATGGGCGGGGACCACGGTCCGCCAGTTTCGGTGGCCGGTATAGCCCTGTCGTCGGTGCGCCACCCGGATGCGCGCTTCCTGCTGTTCGGCGACGAGCGGCAGATCCAGCCCGAGATCGACAAGCACGCCGAACTCAAGGACAAGGCCGAGATCGTCCACACTGATGTCGCGGTGGCGATGGACGCGCGCCCCAGCCAGGCGCTCAAGCAGGGCCGCTGGAAGAGCAGCCTCTGGCTGGCGCTGGAAGCCGTCAAACGCGGCGACGCGGATGTCGTGATTTCCGCAGGCAACACCGGCGCGCTCATGGCGATGGCAAAATTCTGCCTCAAGACCGTGCCTGGTATTGACCGTCCGGCAATCGCGGCGATCTGGCCAACTGTGTCCAGCGAATGCATCGTGCTCGATGTGGGGGCGAATGTGGGCGCCAATGCCAGCCAGCTCGTCAACTTCGCCGAGATGGGCGCGGCGATGGCCAGGGCGCTGTTTCAGGTCGAAAAGCCCTCGGTCGCGCTGCTCAATGTCGGCGTTGAGGAGATCAAGGGCCTGGACGAAGTAAAAAAAGCCAACGCGGCGCTGGCCTCATCGATGTTGCCGGTGCGCTATTACGGCTATGTCGAGGGCGATGATGTGGGCCAGGGCGTGGTCGACGTTGTGGTGACTGAAGGATTTACCGGAAACATCGCCTTGAAAACGGCCGAAGGCACCGCCAAACAGATAGCGGAGTATCTGCGCGCGGCGTTGAACCGCTCGCTGCTGTCGCGGATCGGCGCATTTCTGGCCTACGGCGCTTTCCGGGCGCTGCGCAAGAAGATGGACCCGCGCCAGCTCAATGGCGGCGTGTTCCTGGGCCTGAACGGCATCGTTATCAAGAGCCACGGCGGCGCCGATGCGGTCGGCTTCGCCAGCGCGGTGGATTTGGGGTACGACATGGCGCGCAGCAACCTGTGCGAGAGCATCGCCCGCGACGTGACCAAGTTCCAGGCCGCGCTGAGCGACAACGCGGACGAAACATCGGGCGCTGAGACCGCGCCAGCGCGCAAGACGGTTGAGCAAGGAACCCATTAAGGTGAAAGCAGTCCGCTCGGTCATTCTGGGATGCGGGGCCTATCTTCCCGAAAGGATCCTGACCAACGACGACCTCGCCCGCATGGTCGATACCTCCGACGACTGGATCACCGAGCGCACCGGCATCAAGCAGCGCCACATTGCGGCCGAGGGCGAACTGACCTCCGACATGGCTGTGGCCGCCGCCGCGCAGGCGCTGGAACGGTCCGGCCGCGATGCGCGAGACATCGACCTGATCGTGCTGGCGACCTCCACGCCGGACAACACGTTCCCGGCCTCAGCCACGACCGTTCAGGCGAAGCTCGGCATCCATCACGGCGCGGCTTTCGACATTCAGGCGGTCTGCACCGGCTTCGTCTACGCGCTGGCCACGGCGGACAACTTCATCAGGTGCGGACAGGCCAAGCGCGCGCTGGTGATTGGATCGGAAACCTTCTCGCGCATCCTCGACTGGAACGACCGCGGCACTTGCGTGCTGTTCGGCGACGGGGCCGGCGCGGTAGTGCTGGAAGCGCAGCCGGCCCGCGGCGACGACACGGATCGCGGCGTGCTCGGCGCCTATCTGCACTCTGACGGGCGCTACAAGGAAATGCTCTATGTCGACGGCGGACCGGCATCGACGCAGACCACCGGGCACGTGCGGATGCAGGGGCGCGAGGTTTTCCGCTTCGCCGTCAACAAGATCGCCGCGGTGATCGAGGAGGCGCTTGAGGACCACAAGCTCGGCGCATCGGACGTGGATTGGTTCGTCCCGCATCAGGCCAACCAGCGCATTCTCGCCAGCACGGCCAACAAGATCGGCCTGCCCGAAGAGAAGATCGTCCTCACCGTGGACAAGCACGGCAACACCTCTGCCGCGTCCATTCCGCTCGCTCTCAATGTCGCTTACGAGGACGGGCGGATCAAGGAAGGCGACCTGGTGTTGCTGGAGGCGATGGGCGGCGGCTTCACCTGGGGCGCGGCGCTGGTGCGCTGGTAACCATTCCGAAGCCGGCTCAGCGCACAAAAATCCGTTTTCAGTCAGCGTTTTGCCGTCCGGGCAATTGACCCGCCCCGAAAAACTCCGTTACCATTCCATGTATCGTCCCGACCGGGGAGAGGTCGCGAGCCATGCCTCAGGCCAAGACAATCACGCGCGCCGATCTCACCGAAGCGGTGATCCGCGAGGTGGGCCTGCCGCGCAATGAATCCGCCGAGATGGTGGAAAGCGTCATTCAGGAGATCGCCGCCTGTCTCGAACGGGGCGAGCAGGTCAAGATTTCCTCGTTTGGCACGTTCAGCGTGCGCCAGAAGCGCGAGCGGGTCGGACGCAATCCGAAAACGGGCGAAACGGTGCCCATCGCGCCGCGGCGGGTCATCGGGTTTCGCCCCAGCAACATCATGAAAGAACGGGTCAACAAGGCGCTCGGTCGCAAGCAGGCGGCAGAGTAAAGCCGGGCCTTTCGGCCCGTCCACGTTCCAGAGGGCAGATCGTTGAGCAAGTCGCCGGAAGCGTTTCGGACCATCAGCGAGGTTTCACGAGAGCTTGACGTGCCCAAGCATGTCTTGCGCTTCTGGGAGACCAAGTTCGCGCAGGTCAAGCCGATGAAGCGCGGCGGCAATCGCCGCTATTACCGGCCTGAGGATGTCGAGCTGCTGCGCGGAATCCGCAGACTCCTCCACGACGAAGGCTATACAATTCGGGGCCTGCAAAAGGTTTTCCGCGACCAGGGCGTCAGCTACGTCAAGAACTACTGGCGTGATGCCGCGCGGGAGACGGCGCAGACGAAATCCGCCCTGCCCGATCTCGCCGGCGAGGCGGCGGGCCATGCACGCAAGGCGGCTCTGGATCGGGCGAAAGCGCCGCCCAGGCGGGGCCGGACGGCAAGCGCAGCCAAGCCGGCCTCCAAGGACGCGAGCAATGGCCTCGGCCCAGCGCAGCGCAGCGCCCTCGAAGCCGCGCTCAGCGAACTGGAACAGTGCCGCGAGCTTCTGGCCAGCGCCCCGGCAGCGTCCTGACATCCGCGAGCTTTCCCGCTTGACCCTGTCTGGGCCAGTGGGCAGACTGCATGCGTCTATCGCGTCGTCGGAGCGTAGCGCAGCCCGGTAGCGCACCGGTCTGGGGGACCGGGGGTCGTGGGTTCGAATCCCGCCGCTCCGACCATTTTTTCCATTCAAGGCAACATCCGCCAGCCGGGCTATAGCCGCCCTGCTTCGCTGCGCGCCACAGGCGGCGAACAATGACGGTTCATTTTTCACTTGTTGCGTGATTTTTTACGCGATAAGTTACCAGCGCATCTCAAGCACGGACGGCACGGGCCGGATGGGGGCCGACCCGGACCAAGGCGGCGCGGCCAGCCGTGGGCGCACGCCATGCGATCAAGCATCCGCTTGAGACCTTCGGGCATGTAACGAGTAGGAAGGGGCACACCATGATCAGCAAGAAGAGCAATTCACTTTCGACGGCCGGCTCGGTCCTTGCGCTGAGCATCGCGGCGAGCGCATTCGCGGGCGCGCCGGCTCACGCAAACGGCACATATGCGGAAAACGAGATCACGCTCGAGGCCGAGATTCCAAACATGTGTTCGTTCGATCAACCGTTTGAAAGCGATATCGAGATTACGCAGTTGCACAATGGAAAGCCGGCGGGAGACTTTTCCAAGGTCGAATCGAACGCGCAAGTCACCTGCAATGTCGCCGCGAGCGTTGAATTGACCTCAAACCGGGGCGGCATGGCTCTGTTCCCCCCGGGCGATGACCTTGGCGACCCCTATCTGACCTCGTTCGATTATGCGGCGACGCTGAAGACGGATACCGCCGACGTCGTGACGCTCGATACGGCATCAGGCAACACCGCGCTGGCGGATGCCGGCACTGCTTTCGGCGGCAGTATGCCCTCCGAACTGCCCCTGACGCTCGAAATCGTCCCGGAAGACGTCGCGGGCGTCCTTCAGGCGGGGTCTTATCGTGACACACTGACGGTCCGGATCACCCCGCAGGATTAAGCGGCGGCGAACCCAGTCGCAGCAACAGGCCCGCTGGGCAGTACATCGCGGGCAGGGCCGGCATTGCCGCCGCGCCCCGCTCCGCGCCTGCGCCGGCATCAGTCCAGAGCTTTCGAGCGAGCCCCAAGATGAATGTCATACGTCTGCTTCTCGCGCGCCTCGTCGCGCCCTTTCTCCTGTTCATCGGCGCACTCCTGGTTCAGGGCCCCGGCGCATCGCCGGCGGCCGCCATGAGCGTCAGCCCGGTCTATCTCGACATGGTCTCGGCCGGGCCGCGCAGCCGCGCCGATATCCGCGTCGTCAACCGCGCCGACCGGCCGCTGCCCATCGAGGCGGTCGTCTCGCGCGTCACGCGGGACGCGGAGGGCAAGGCGAGCGTCAAGCGCGATGAAGCGGATTTCCTGGTCCTGCCCATGCAGGCGATGATCCCGCCGGGCGGCAGCCAGATCCTCAAGGTCCAGTGGCTGGGCGATCCCATGATCCCGGAAAGCCGCGGATACCGGATTTCCGTCAACCAGCTGCCCGTGGCCGAACCCGGCGGCGAGGCCGCGGTGCAAGTGCTGATGAACCTGGCCGTGATCGTCCATGTTGCGCCGCCGCAAGGCGCGCCCGCGCTTGAACTCGTCAGCCAGGGCACGGCGAACGGCCGCAACGGCGCGCGCGTCCCGACCGTCACGGTGCGCAACCCTTCCAAGGTCCATGCACGCCTGCCCGACGCAACCCTGCGCCTGAGCGGCGGCGGCTGGGACAAGGTTCTCACCCCGCAGACCCTGAACGCTCATTTGGGGATCGGCGCGGTGATGCCAGGGCAAACCCGGACGTTCCGGCTCCCGGTCACGCTGCCCGAGACTGTGCGCGGGCTCCAGGCGCAACTGGAATATCAGCCGCCGGCCCGACGGTAGCGAACTGGCGCAGGCGGGACCGCGAAGCGCGAAGAGGCTTGCAATGCCGGGGAAACAGGCATGGGGCGCTTTGGTCCGGGCGGTCATTGCCGCGATGGCGATAACGCTGGCCCAGCCCGCGGCCGCCGGCGCCACCCAGCAGGGAATGCCCGGACCGATACTCAACCCGACGGACCGCACGCTCTCGCTGATGGTGGAGGTGCGTGAGCGGGACCGCCGCCTCGGCGACGTGGCCGTAAAAATCGCGCCCGGCGATGCCATCTCGCTCAACAAGGAGCAGTTCGCCCGCGCTTGTGCGCCGCTGCTGCGCGATCGCGTCGCCGCTCGGCTCCGCGCCCTGCCCGCGCAGGACGGCTTTTTCGCGCTCGCCGCGCTCAATGCCGCCGGCTTTGAGACCCGTTTCGACGCCGCGACCATGCGCCTGCAGTTCACGCCAACGGTGAAACAGCGCCCGCGCGGCGCCGTACGCATCGGCCGCGCGCCCGCCGCTGGCGGCAAAGCTGAACCGCCCGCCACAATAAGCGGCTATCTCAACCTGCGCGCCGGCGCCGATTATGTCAGCGCGCCGGCCGTGGCCGCCGGCTTCACCCCGCCGCGCGCGGACCTGGAGGCTGTGCTGCGCTGGGAGGATGTCGTTTTCGAAACCGAACTGAGCTATGACGGTGGCGACTCGACCTACGCACCGCTTGGATTTTCCGCTCTTGACGGCTTCACCCGGCGCGGCAGCCGGCTGGTGCATGACCGCCCGGACGATGCGCTGCGCCTGCAGGCCGGAGACATCAACCCGCCGGTGACGAGCTTCCAGCGCGGACCGGACCTGCTCGGGGTGGCTGTCGAGCGCTCGCCGCGCAAGTTGCGCCCCGGCCAGAACATCCGGCCCACGGGCGAGCGCTCATTCCGCCTCGCGCGGCCAGCGACCGTGAAGGTCGAGCTGAACGGGGTTGTGGTTCGCCAGCTCAGGCTCGATCCAGGCGAATACGACCTCAAGGATTTGCCGCTGCAGTCCGGGGCGAACGATATCCGCCTCATCATCACCGATGATCTGGGCGAACAGCGCACGCTGGAGTTCACCTCTTATTTCGACGCCTCCCTCCTCGCCGAGGATGTCTTTGAATGGGGTGTCGCCGCCGGCGCGCTGTCGGATTTCGAGGACGGCGGCCCAAATTACAAGGACGAGCTGCTCGCCACCGGCTATTACCGCCAGGGCCTCAGCCCGGAAATGACGGGAGAGGCGCACCTCCAGGCGAGCCGTGATGGGGCAATGGCCGGCGCGGGCGTCTTCACCGCAACGCCCATCGGCTTCTTCGGCGTGGAAGCGGCGCTCAGCTATCGCCGCGACATCGGCGCGGGCGGCGCGCTCGACATCGACTGGGAGGCATTGAGCCTGATCGACAGCGGTTCCAGCCTCCGGCTGTCCGCCGATTTGCGCAGCGCCAGCTTCGCCGCCCCCGGCCAGGACGACCCGCTGGAGGACTACTGGCTCAGCCTGCTGGCCAACTATTCGCGCGAATTGCTTTTTGGCATCCACGGGAGTCTGTCAGGCCGCTACGCCTTCGCCGCCGACCGCGCCGGGGCCGGGGACGCCTTCAGCGCGCGTCTGGGGCTGTCGAAAACGCTCGGGCACGACCTCGGGCTGGGCCTGTCGCTGGAATACAGTTCGGACGCGCTCGAACCTGTCCTGCCCGACGAGGACGCCGCCAGCGGCGATAGCGAACTGCGCGCCGCCCTCCGCCTGTGGTGGCGGCCGGAGCGTGGCACGAATGTCCGCGCGCGCTATGAGACCGGCGACGCCGCCGCCCGCGTCAGCGCCTCGCGCAGCGTCCAGCGCGGCACCGGCTCCTGGACCGCGAGCATCGAGGCCCTCCACGACGCCCAGGCCGACGACCTCGCCGCCGACGCCGCGCTCGCTTACAGTGGCAATCGCGCGGTGCTGAACCTCGAACACACCGCGAGTCTTTACCCCGCGGAAGACGCCGCTTTGCCCCAACTCACCGATCAGCGCACCTCACTGCGCATCGGCACGGCGATCGCGTTCGCCGATGGGCATGTCGCCGTCGGACGGCCCATCACAGGCGGCTTCGCGATCATCGCGCCGCATGACAGCCTTGGCAAGCGCCAAATCCTGTTGGGCGACCACGCCGATCCGACCGGCTACAACGATAGTCTTGGCCCGGCGCTGGTCCCCGACCTGCCGGCCTATATGCGCCGCACCCTGCGCTACGACGTCGACGAGTTGCCCGTCGGTTACGATCTGGGCGACCGCGAATTCACGCTCCAGCCAACCTACCGGGCCGGCTACGCGCTGACCGTTGGCTCGGCGCATTCGGTGACGGCATTCGGGACGCTGGTGGATCGCGAGGGCGAACCCGTGGGGCTGGTCACCGGCACAGCCCGCCCGCAGAACGGCAATGCGCCGCCCGCGACCCTCTTCACCAACGGCGCGGGACGTTTCGCGGCGCAGGGTCTCGCGCCGGGCCGATGGATAATCGAGATGGCCACCGAGCCGATGGAGCGTTTCAAGCTTGTGATCCCGGAAGGCGCGGTCGGCCTGCACCGCGCGGGCGAACTGAACCCGTTGCCGGCTACTGATGAGGCGTCATGAGGCCGGTTGTTGGAGCACTTTGCGCGCTCATCGCGGTCGTAGTTCACAGCGCGGCCATCGCAGAAGGCGCCTGCGAGCACGTGACGATCAGCGGAACGCCGCGGCTGAGCATCGCTGATGCCTACAGTCCATTTGCCGCGGCGGACCTTACCGCGCTCACCACCGTAGCCATCCAGAACGCGGGCGATGACGCCTGCCGCCTGGCCGCTGTCTTCGCCGCCGCGAATACCGGGCGGATGCGAAATGCGGGCGAGACCCTGAGCTATACGCTTGAGACCTCCGACGGGGCGGCCCTTCTCAACGGGCCGGGCGTCGCCGATCCCGAGGCGGGCCGCCATATCGATCTGACGCTGCCAGGCGGCCAGACCGCCAGCCTCAGCGTCCGGGCGCGAGCGCCGGCGCAGCAGATGGTCCCGCCGGGCGGCTATGCCGACAACACAGCGGTCATCCGGCTGTATCACATGCGCGGGGACGGCTTTCCCGCTCTGCTAACCGAACGCCCATTCCCCGTTTCCGCCGAGGTTGCCGGGGTCTGCCGCCTGTCCGCGCCGCAACCCGCCACACTGGATTTCACGAGCGACATCGGGCCGGATGCCCGGCCGAAGGGAGAGCCGCGCAGAGTTCTCATGCCCGAAGCCGCGTGCAATACCGCGGCGCGCCTCAAGCTGTCAGGCCGGGCCTTGACGCGCGACGGAGATAATCCAGCAGCCTTCGACAACCTGATCGATTTCGACGCCCGCGCCACGTTTCGCTCGATCACGGCCACCCTTGTGACGCGAGGCGCTGAGGAGGTCGCCGCCAAATCGGAGCAGACCGGCATCGAAGAAACCGCCGAGCCTGTCCAACTGGAAGTCCAGTTGCGCGCGGGCAGGCCGCTGGCAGCCGGCCGCTATCGAAGCGCGCTGACTATAACGCTGGAGCCATCGCCGTGAGCTAAATCCTGCGCGGGGCAAGCTGATCCACCAGCATCATGTGCGGCACCGTCAGCGCGGCGAGCGACACGAACAGCGCGGCCAGCACCGCCTGCTCCAGGGCGAGATGCGGCCAGAGCAACGCGCCGGCCAGCACGCCGATGATAGCCAGCGGCGCGTATGGCAGCGACAACCGCGCGAGCGCCGGCAGCGAGCGCGGCTTGAGTTCAGCCTGCACCGAGAAGACATGCCGGAGGCTGTGCAGCCCGCACCAGTAGACCACGAAGAACACCAGAGGCGCGGCGAACACGGCGAGCAGCAGCACCGCCGCCATTTCCAGCGCAGCGAACGGGCGCGACCAGGCGGTCACCAGCACGATCAGCGCCGCAGCCTGCAAAAGCGGAATCGCGGCGGCGGCCATCACCTCTGCCGTGGTGACCGCGACATCGGCTGGCACGAGCCAGGCAAAAATCTCGATCACCGGTTCGCGGTGCAGCAGTGCCGGGGCGGTGATCAGCGCCAGGCCGACCACCACGCGCGGCAACAGCGCAATATCACTCCGCCAATCCCCGGCAAAGTGCGCGCCGGACATGGCGATGAACACCGGCAGCGCGAGTTGCGGCAACAAGAACCAGATCGCAGCGAATGCGGCTGCCAGCCCGATATAAAGCGCGAGAAACGCCGTGAGCGCGCGCGGCGTGCCGATGTCCCATCGCCGATGGGCCAGCGCCACGTCGAACGCGCCATGCGGCACGCCGAGCAGCAACATCGCCGCCCCTGCGATCAGCGGAAAATCCATAAGCGAAAGATCAGCGCCGAAGGCTGACGGCAGCGCGATGGCCAGCGCCAGCGCGGTGAAGCCGGCGCGGTGCGCCTGGCGCGGCGTCAAATCCGTCAAAACCGGCGCGATGCCGTTAAAGCGAAGAGCGGGCAGGTCAAACATGTCTCGCCTCTCTGAAGAACCGCCCGCAAGGGCGGAGAAGCGCGGGCCGGGCCGACCCGGTCCGCGCTCCTTGCGTTTGCCGTTTACTGCGCCGGCACCGCCGCAGCCTGACGGCCAGAGGCCATCTCAAGCTCGGACTTGCGCACGGCGATCATGTAGATCACCACGCCGAACACCGCCTTCGCCACGATGTCCGCGACAGTGTAGCCCACCTGCACAGCGGTCACGGCCACGTTGCCGGTCAGGCCGATCATCGGGAAGATGAACACGATCGGATAGAAGGACCACGACACCAGCGTCAGCCAGCGCGCGCTATCCACCAGGCCCCGGACATTGTCGGGCTGCGAGGCAATGGACTTGCTCAAGCCAACGAACAGCTCATAGACGATCCACAGGAACGGGATCATCGCAAGAGCCCACCACAGCCAGCGGGTGGCCGGATCCGCCGAAACCTCGCCCGGATAGCCGAGCACGACCATTACAGCGGCCAGCAGACCGAGGCGGGTCGCCTTCGACCAGGTCTCGGACGAGGACAGCTTCATCACCAGGATCAGCTCGACCATCAACAGCGGCACGGTCAGCAGCCAGTCGACATAGCGATAGGCATCGTTGAACGGCTCGCCCGTGGCCTGCAGCGCGCCAGCCTCGGTGAACATGTACGCCGCTTCCCAGCTCTCTGCGATGCGGAAATAGTGATAAAGCGCGATGGCCGTCACCAGGCCGGTGATCGTCACCGCCGGCTTGTAGGCATCCGACACCTGAGACCGGCCGAGCCAGAAGAACAGGGTCGCCGCGCCCATGACGGCGATCGTGAACGAGAATGCGTTGTAGACCAGATTATACTGGCCCACTGTAAGTGCTGCTTGTTCCATTATTCGCCCCTTTGGTTGCTCCTAAACTTGCCAAGTTTTCGAAGCGCGCAAACCGCCCTCACCGGGGCGGTCTCGCTTTCGCCACAACGCTACGGCGGCGGATGGGTTCCGTATCACTGTACGAGCGACTGGACAGCCGCGACGCGGTGACGCGCCGAAAATACCGCCAAGGTACAGGAAGATAGGTTGGCGCCGCGTTAACGGCTTGGTTCAGCGAGAGACGGCGGCGAGCCACTGTCGCCAAGGGTGTGTCAAGTTGTCCGACATCCGAGACGGAGGGACCACAACGCGCCGCGCCGCGCGCACAGTGCGCCTGGCCGGGTGTAGCCGACAAGGGCGAGAAGCGCGATCGTCCGGCCCGCCGTAGACCCGCCTGTTACTCCGCGGCCTCGCGCGGCCCGTGGCCCAGATCGCGGCGCAGCATCTCGATCAGGTCGGCGGCAGCCTCGGCGATCACCGTGCCGGGGCCGAATATCGCTTTCGCGCCGGCATCGTAGACCGCATCGTAGTCCTGCGGCGGCACCACCCCGCCGACCACCACCATGATGTCCGGCCGGCCCAGCCGCTCAAGCTCCGCGCGCACCTCCGGCACCAGGCTCAGGTGGCCGCCCGCCAGCGATGACACCCCGATAATATGCACGTCGTTCTCGACCGCCTGGCGCGCGGCTTCCGCCGGGGTGGCGAACAGCGCGCCGATGTCCACGTCGAAGCCCAGATCGGCAAATGCGGAGGCGATCACCTTTTGCCCGCGGTCATGCCCGTCCTGGCCGACCTTGGCGATCAGGATGCGCGGACGCCGGCCTTCTGCGCGCGCGAAGTCCTCGGCCAGCGTCTGCACCTTGCGAACAGCCTCGTCCATCTGTCCAATCTCCTCGCGGTAGACGCCCGAAATGGCGCGGATGTCGGCCTGGTGGCGACCCCATACGGCCTCCATCGCGGATGTCATCTCGCCGACCGTGGCGTGTGCGCGCGCCGCCTCCACGGCCAGCGTCAGAAGGTTGCCCTCGCCGGTCTCCGCGCATCTCTGGAGCGCGTCCAACGTCTGCTTGACCGCGTTCTCATCGCGCTCGGCGCGCAGCTTGTTCAGCTTTTCGATCTGCTGGTTGCGCACAGAGGTGTTGTCGACCTTCAGCACCTCGACTTCCATGTCGGCCTCGGGCCGGTAGCGGTTCACCCCGACAATCGTCTGCTTGCCCGAATCGATGCGCGCCTGCGTGCGCGCGGCGGCCTCCTCGATGCGCATTTTCGGCACGCCGGCCTCGATCGCCTTGGCCATGCCGCCGAGTTCCTCGACTTCGCGGAGATGGGCGCGGGCGCGCTCGGCGAGGTCATGCGTGAGCCGCTCGACATAGTAGGAACCGCCCCAAGGGTCGATCACGCGAGTCGCGCCGGTCTCCTGCGCGAGGAAAAGCTGGGTGTTGCGGGCAATGCGCGCGGAGAAATCGGTCGGCAGCGCCAGCGCCTCGTCCAGCGCGTTGGTGTGCAGCGACTGCGTGCCGCCATGCACCGCGGCCATCGCCTCGACACAGGTACGCACGACGTTGTTGTAGACATCCTGCGCCGTCAGGCTCCAGCCGCTGGTCTGGCAGTGGCAGCGCAGCGCCAGCGACTTCGCGTTTTTCGGCGCGAATTGCTCCAGAAGCTCCGCCCAGAGCACGCGCGCGGCGCGCAGCTTCGCGACCTCCATGAAGAAGTTCATGCCGATCGCCCAGAAGAACGACAGGCGCGGCGCGAAATCGTCAATATCAAGCCCGGCCTCCAGCCCCGAGCGCACATATTCCAGCCCGTCGGCCAGCGTATAGGCCAGCTCCAGGTCCGCCGTCGCCCCGGCCTCCTGCATGTGATAGCCGGAGATCGAGATCGGGTTGAAACGGGGCATCTCCTGCGCGCAGTAGGAGAAAATATCGGAGACCACGCGCATCGAGGGCTTTGGCGGGAAGATGTAGGTGTTGCGGACCATGAACTCTTTGAGGATGTCGTTCTGAATGGTGCCGGTGAGCTTTTCGTGCGCTACGCCCTGCTCTTCCGCCGCGACGATGTAAAGCGCCATCACGGGCAAAACCGCGCCGTTCATGGTCATCGATACGCTCATCTGGTCCAGCGGGATGCCGCCAAACAGCGTGCGCATGTCGAGAATCGAGTCGATCGCCACGCCGGCCATGCCGACATCGCCGCTCACGCGCGGATGGTCGCTGTCATAGCCGCGATGGGTCGCCAGATCGAAAGCGATGGACAGGCCCTTCTGCCCAGCCGCGAGATTGCGCCGGTAAAAGGCGTTGGAGTCCTCGGCCGTCGAAAAGCCCGCATATTGCCGGATTGTCCAGGGCCGCTGGGTATACATGGTCGGGTACGGCCCGCGCAGATAAGGCGGCACGCCCGGATAACTCTCCACCGCGTCCAGCCCGGCCAAGTCGGTCGCGTCATAGACCGGTTTGACGGTGATGCCCTCGGGCGTCTCCCAGCCCGCGCCTTCGGCTTCGGGCGCGGCGGTTGGCGCGGGCATCTCCCACGGCACGGCGCTGTAATCGGGGATCTTGCTCATGGCTCTCTCCGTCGCGGAGCGTTGTCTCAGCCGGCCTCGGTGTCGTCGGCCGCGCGGCGGCGGGCCGCACTAATGACTTCATCGACCTTCAGCACCTCATGCGCCTCGCGCAGGATCGCGAGCGCGTCGCAGCCCTCGAACAGCACGCGCTGGATCGCGCGCGCATCCGCCTCCAGCAGCATCTCCAGCGTGTCGGGCCTGCCGACGATATAGACCGCACCCGCCCCGCGCGCGCGCAACGCCGGCACCACGCCCGCCAGCTTGGCGTAATCCGCATCGCGCCCGCACAGGCAGGCAATCAACGCCCCGCTTTGGCTGAAGGCGTCGGCCAGAGCTTCCGCGCTGTCGAAGCCGGGGCTGTCGATCGCCTCGATGCCGCCAGCCTCGAAGACGTTCCTCGCCCAGGTCGCGCGCTCGGTGAAGGCCGCCTGCGGGCCGATATTGGCGAGGAACACCGACGGGCGCACGCCCGCGACCTCCAGCGCTTCGTCGGAGGCCGCGCGAAGCGCCTCGAACCCGGCTGCATCGCGCACAGCCGGATCGGGCAGCGGCGGGATCGGCTCGCATGGCTCATGCAGCGCGGCGGCCAGATCGGCCATGCTCGCCCCATTCATGGCGGCTTCGATCAGCGCGGCCATGCGCTCGCCCTGCCCCGCTGGCGGCAAATCAGGGGGCGTGCCGGGTTCAGCCGCCGCCCGCTCGCTCTCGGTGACGACCGGGGCGGGCGCTTCATCGAGATGGGGATAGGTCGATACGCCCGTAATCGCCCGTTCGCACCGCGCGATCTCACCCGCGCGCCGCTCGCGCACGCCCTTCAGCCGCCGGGCCACATCGCCGCTCTTGAGCGCGGAAAGCAAGCCGCCGCCCGTCTCGATGTCCTGAAAAACGGACCAGGCGCGCGCGGCCAGATCATGGGTGAGCGTTTCGACATACCACGAGCCGCCCGGCGCATCGATGACGCGGCCGAGCGCCGACTCTTCGGCGAGGATCACTTGCGCATTGCGGGCCAGCCGCCGCGCGAAACTATCCGGCACGCCCGCTGCCGCGCTGAACGGCAGAAGCAGGATCGCCCGCGCGCCGCCCGTTCCCGCCGCGAAGGCCGCGGCCGTCGCGCGCAGCAGGTTTGTATGGGGGTCGCGGCTTGTCATGGCGCGGAAGGACATCTCCGCGGTGATGCAGGCCGGTTGCGGCGCGATGCCTCCTGCTTCGGTCACGCGCGCCCACAGCGCCCGCGCCGCGCGGAATTTGGCGATCGACAGGAATACATCGGGGTCCGCGGTGAGGTGAAAGCCGATCATCCGGGCGGCGTCGTCGAGCGGCACATCGGCCCCGGCCAGCGCGCGCCAATACGCCACCGCCGCCGCCAGGGTGCAGCCCAGTTCTTCGACAGCCGAGCCGCCCGCCTGATGCCAGACCCGCCCAGAGGCAATGAACGGCGTCATGCCCAGCCCTTCGCGCCGCGCGAACAGCGCGCCGTCCACAGCGTCAGCGAGCGCCTTCTCGCCGCGCACGGGCGCCTCGCCGCGCGCGGCGATGACCGACAGCGGATCGAGGCCGAGCGCGCCGGAGAGCGTGTCGAGCATGACCGCCTGCTTTCGCGCGAGTGCGATCATCAGCGCCGCCGCCGGCAGGCTCCGGGCGCTCGGGGCGAAGTAGATCGGCGTAGCATCGACCGGGATGCCGTCGAGCGTCCGCTCCAGATCGGGCAGGTCATGAACCGCAAGCGCGCTGCCGCCATAGGGCACCCCATCGGGGAGCTGAAGCCAGAGGCCATCCGCGCCGTTCGCCAGATCCTCGCGCGCCTGCGCATTCGCCTCGGCTGGATCACGCCGGTCGGCCAACTGCAGCACCTGCCAGGCCGGAGCCGCGACGCCCGGCGCGCGCACGAACGGCGCTGCACCCGGATACCCCGATGCCAGCGCCTTTTCCCCCGCGCTCAATGGCGTGTGAAGCGGGGCGATCTCCGCGCCGGTGTCGAGCAGCGCGGTGAGGCTCTCCAGCGGGGCACCGCCCAGCGCCTTTTCGGCCAGACGCCGCCACTGCGCTTCACACCGATCAGGGTCTTGAGGTCGCAAATCGCTCATGGGCAAACAATACTTGGCCCGTCGGGCCGCTGTCCAATGCTTCGACGCGGCGAAACGCCGTTCACAAATCCATGAACCCCGCCCGCGCGCCCTGCCCCAAGGTCAGCGTTCATGTTAGGTTCAATCGTGAGGTCCAATATCCGACAGGTCGGCGTTTCCGCGACATAAATTTGAGACATGAAAGCTTCGAGAGGTCATTGAGAATATGAAAGCCAGGACCGTTACCGCTATCGCCGCCGCTGGCGCGCTGGCCGCGGCCATCGGCGCTTCGTGGACGCAACCCGCCTCCGCAGGCATTGAATGCCGGGGAAACTTCCAGGTCAGTGAGTATGGCCTGATCAACACGCCCTACTGCGAAGATGAGTATCTCGCCAAGGTCGCCCGCGAATACGGCATGAATGTCTCTGCCAGCGCAATTCGGCGCAATCCGGGGGTCAAGGCGCGCGCGTGCCGGCTTGCCGGGCGGGACAATCGGGTCAGGAACACGTGCCGTCAGTACCTGCCGGAAAACAACAACCGCCGGATTTTTCTCCGCTAGCAACTCAGGTCTGCGCGGCTAGCGCGCGCAGACCTTCCCGGTAGGTCGGGTAGCGAAGCTGCACCCCGAGTTCGGCCTTCATGCGGGCGTTTGAGGTGCGCTTGTTGTCGCTATAGAAGCTGCGAGCCATCGGCGACATATCGGCCTCCTCGAACGGCACGCGCGGCGGATGCGGCACGCCGATCAGGTCCGCTGCGTAGTCCAGCACCTCCTGCGGCGGGGCGGGTTCGTCATCGGTAATATTGTAGACGCGCGCGCCAGCACGCTCTCCGGCCCGCGCGATCGCCGCTTCCAGCGCCGTGGCAATGTCCTCCACATGAATGCGATTGAAGACCTGGCCCGGCTTGATGACCGCGCGGGACTCGCGCCGGCGCAGCTTTTCGAGCGGACCGCGCCCCGGCCCGTAGATGCCGGACAGCCGGAAGATGCCAACCGGCACGCCCGTTTGCTCCGCAAACGCCGCCCAGGCGCGCTCCGCCTCCAGCCGGGCCTGACCGCGCTCTGATGCCGGCTCGGCCGGCGTTTCCTCATCAACCCACTTGCCGTCGTGATTGCCATAAACGCCTATGGTGGAGAGATAGCCGGCCCATTGCAGGTTTGCAGCGCGCAGATCGCTCGCGTGCTGGGCAAGCAGCGGATCGCCCTGCGCCCCCGGCGAGGCCGAGACGAGCAGATGTGTCGCTTCGCCAATCGCGCGGGCAAGCGCGGGGCTCGGCGCGGTGCCGTCGAATTGGACGCCCTCGTAGCCCATCGCATCGATGGCGCGCGCGCCCTCGGCCGAGCGGCTCGTTCCGATGATCCGCCAGCCGCGCGCTTGCAGCCGCCGCGCCAGTTCTTTCGCCGAATAACCGAGGCCAACTGCGAGCAATACCGACATTCTAACCCCCTGCTTGCCATTCCGCGCGCACTTGGCCGTCCGTCTCGGCGGGCAGACGCGCTGATTTCAACCGCTCCCACTCCGCCCAGTCGCCCGCCGCAGCGCTGAGCCGGGCAAGCGCCCACACCGCCATCGCCCGCGCCAGCGGCGATGGATCGTCCAACAGCCCGACGACCTGTGGGCGCAGGCTCTGATCGCCCGAATTGCCCGCCGCGATCAACACATTGCGAATGAAGCGGTCCCGCCCGATCCGTTTGATCGGTGAGCCGGAGAACCGCGCGCGAAACGCCGGGTCATCGAGCGTCAGCAATTCGCTCAAGGCAGGCGACCGCGCCTCATCCCGCGCGCGCAATTTGGCCTCGCTCGCTTCCCGCGCGAACTTGTTCCACGGGCATACCGCCAGGCAATCATCGCAGCCATAGATACGGTTGCCTATCGGCGCGCGGAATTCTGCGGGGATGTGGCCCTTGTGCTCGATCGTGAGATAGGAGATACAGCGCCGCGCATCGAGCTGATACGGCGCTGGAAAGGCGTCTGTCGGGCAGATGTCGAGGCACGCGCGGCATGAGCCGCAGTGATCGGTCTCCGGCGGGTCGGCGGGCAACTCGGCGGTGGTGAAGATCGCGCCGAGAAACAGCCATGAGCCGAGATCGCGCGAGACAAGGTTGGTGTGCTTGCCCTGCCAGCCAATCCCGGCGGCTTCGGCCAGCGGCTTCTCCATGACCGGCGCGGTATCGACGAAGACCTTGACCTCGTGCCCGGTCGCGCCGTGCAGCCAGCCCGCAAGCTGCTTGAGCCGGCCCTTGATGACGTCATGATAGTCGCGCCCCTGCGCGTAGACCGAAATCGCCCCGCGCGTGCGCTGGTCGAGCACAGACAGCGGGTCATGGTCCGGGCCGTAATTCATCCCCAGCATGATGACGCTGCGCGCTTGCGGCCAAAGCGCGCGCGGCGACTGCCGCCGGTCGGCCGTCTCGGCCATCCAGCCCATCGTGCCGTGCCAGCCAAGGGCGATAAATTCGCGCAGCCGCGGCGCGGCGTGCGGGATCGCATCCGCCGGGGTGATGCCCACCGCGTCGAACCCGGCCTCGCGGACGCGGCGCTCCATCTCGGCGCGCAACGCGGCCGTGTCGCTTGGCCGGTTTTTCGCGAGCATGGCCATCAGAAATCCAGATCAGGGTAATGCGCGGGCGGCGCCAGCACCGTGAGCCGGTCCTCAAGCAGCGGGCGGAAGGTCGGCCGCGACTTGATGCGCGCATACCATTCCTTCGCCTCCGGGTAGTCTTCCCACGGCACCTCTTCGAGATAATCCATCACCGATAGATGGGCCGCCCCCGCCACATCGGCAAAGCTCATGCGCTCGCCCGCCAGCCAGTCGCGGGTATGCGCCAGATAGCTCACATAACTCAGATGATAGCGCAGGTTGGCGCGGCCCAGCCGGATCAGTTCCGGGTCGGGCGTCCGCCGAGCCTCGGGGTAAAGCTGGTAGAGCTTCTCCTCCAGAATGCAGTGGCCGACTTCCTCGTCGAACTTGCGGTGAAACCAGTCCACCAGCCGGCGCACCTCCGCTCGCGCTTCTGCCTTTCCCGGAAACAGCGTGTTCTCGCGCTTGCCGCCGGGGCCGGGCCGCCCGCTGGCGTCCGCCAGATATTCCGAAATCGCGTAAGCGCCGCACAGCCGCAGTTCCGAAGGCCCCTTCAGAACCGGCAGATGTCCGGCCGGGTTCTTCTCCAGAAATGCGCGGCTTACCTGCCAGGGCCGCTCCTCGGCCAGTTCCGCCTCCCACGCATACTCGCCCAGCGCCAGCCGGATCGACCGGGAAAACGGACACAGCGGGAAGTGATAAAGCGTCCACATCGTAAGATTTTAGCTGGCTGATCCGGCAACTGTGGATTTGCACTGGCGCGCGCGACCGCGGCGCTGTAGGAGAACCGCCAAGGCAACGCCGCAAATCCCGCTCACCTTGCCCGCGTGGAAAGCGCCGCACAAGAGCGCCCGCAAAAGGATCACGCCGTATGCCCTTCGAACAACTCCTGATCCTCGCCATCGTGCAGGGGCTGACCGAATTCTGGCCGATCAGTTCTTCGGCGCATCTTATCATCGTGCCGAATTTCGTCTCGGACTGGTCGGATCAGGGGCCGCTGATAGACGTGGCGATGCATGTCGGCAGCCTGTTCGCGGTCATCATTTATTTCCACAAGGAGATGCGCGCGCTTTTACGCGGGGCGCTGGCGCTTGTGAGCGGGCGCAAGAGCGCGGAGGCGCGCGTGCTGGTCTATCTGATCCTCGGCTCTCTGCCGCTGCTCATCGTCGGCTTCGCGCTGCTGCAATCGGGCTATTACGACAGCCTGCGCAGCCTGGAGGTTATCGCCTGGGCGAATATCATTTTCGCGCTCGTGCTGCTGGTCATCGACGAGCGCTTCCCGACCGAACGGCATATCGGCAATCTGCGCCTGCCCGGCGTGATGTTCATCGGCTTTGCGCAGGTGCTGGCGCTCATCCCTGGCGCGAGCCGGGCTGGCGTGACGATGACGGCCGGGCGTTATCTGGGCATGGAACGCCCGGAAGCCGCGCGCTTCGCCATGCTGCTGGCGATCCCCTCGATCCTGGGGCTTGGCGCGGGCAGCGCGCTGGAGCTTTACCAGACCGGCGGCGCGGCTTCCCTCCAGCAAGGCGCGATTGCGGCCGGCTTGTCCTTCGTCGCCGCCTTGATCGCCATCTGGTTCATGATGGCGCTGTTGAAGCGGATGAGTATGCTGCCCTTCGTCGTCTACCGCTTCGCGCTCGGCGCGTTCCTGTTCGTCGTCGTCTACGGCTGAGCGGCGGCAGGCGGCTCACACCTCCGGCGTTTCGTCGGTGGCGAACTCGCCGCTGGGCCGGAACCGCCAGAGATAGTCGGGCACGATCGCCTCGACGCTATGCGGCTCGATGCCCAGCGCCTCCAGCGTCAGGCCCTCGTCCCTGGCGCGCTGGCTCACGACGTTGTCCTTGCGCAAGAGCCGCACCTGATCGACGGTCAGCGGCGCATTCGGCAGCCACTGAACGAGCGCGGCCTGGATCGTGGCCATCCAGAACGGGATCGGGATGTAGGCGCGCTTGCGCATCGTGAATTCGCCGATCTTGTCGAGCAGCGCCTTGAAGCTGTAGACATGCGGCCCGCCCAGCTCGTAGATCGCGCCTGGCTTCGCCTTGCCCTCAAGCGCCACGCGAATCGCCTGCGCGACGTCCCCGACATAGACCGGCTGGAACTTCCTCTTGCCGAAGCCGATCAGCGGCAAGACCGGCGAGAAGCGCGCCATCTCCGCGAAACGGTTGAAGAATTCGTCCTCCGGGCCGAACACGATGGACGGGCGCAAGATTACCGCGCTGGGTATGGCCTGGAGCGCCGCGTCCTCGCCTTCGGCCTTGGTGCGGGCATAGCGCGAACTGGAATTGCGGTCCGCGCCGATGGCCGAGACGTGCACGAAACTGGCGATGCCGTTTTCCGCGGCCATGCCGGCAATCCGCGCCGCGCCCTCGGCCTGAACCGACCGGAAGGTCTGCTTGCCCGTTGGCGCGAGGATGCCGACCAGGTTGACGACGGCATCGGAGCCGACGATCGCCCGGCGCACCGACTCGTTATCGCGCACATTCGCCTGGATCGGGTGGATTTGCCCGACCAGCCCGTAAGAGCGCAGGAATCCCGCCAGTTCCGGCCGGCGCACGGCGACCCGGATGCGATAGCCCGCCTGCGCCAGCGCCCAGACGGTGTGCCGCCCGAGAAAACCCGAGCCGCCGAACACTGTCACGAGCTTGGAGTCGTCGAGCGCATTCGCCATTGCGGCAATCCTTTCCCTCACGCCGTTGCTTCGCCGGGCACAGCCTTACAACGCCGCTTCGGTCATGTGAAGCAGCGGCCGCGGGACATTGACAACGAAACGCTGTCGCAATAGCTATTGAGACAAGGCCCAGGTGGCGGAATTGGTAGACGCGCTAGCTTCAGGTGCTAGTGACCGTATGGTCGTGGAAGTTCGAGTCTTCTCCTGGGCACCAAATCCGATTTTTCCCGCGCATCCTCGAAACGCCTGACGCTGGTATCCGCCGCAACGACGGTTCGCGTATGCCGCCCCGTGCTGCGCTTCTCAAAACCGCTCGATCAGCCGCTCCAGGTACTCCAGCTCGATCGACGGGCGTGACGGATCGCCCAGCCGCCGCCGCAGCTCGCGCAGGATTTCGCGCGCCCGCTCGACGGAAAACTCCTCGGGGATCTCCACACTGTCGCCCGTGTCGGCCCCGCGGTTGCGCTGCGGCCGCCCTAGCGGATCGCGCCCGCGCATCCCCGGCCCCATCGCGCCCATGCGCTGCTGGCCGAGTTGCTGGAGGATCTGCTGGGCCATGTTCTGCGCGCCCTGGCGCAGCCGGTCGAGCGCGAGCGTCTGCTGCTGGGTGGCGCGATCGCCGTCGCCGTCGCCCAGCGCCTCGCCGGCCTGGCCCATGGCCTCGCCCGCGCCGTCAAGCTCATCGGACACCTGCGCGCCGCCCTCGCGCATCCGCTCCATGAGCCGGCGCAGCGCCTCTTCAAGCTCGCGCTGCTGGCTGCCCAACTGGCCGAGCTGGCCCTGGCCGCCCTGACCACCTTGGCCCTGCTGGCCCTGACCCTGCTGACCCTGCCCTTGCCGGCCTTGTTGACCTTCGCCGAACTGCTGCCCTTGCCGGCCCTGCTGCCCTTGCTGCTGTCCTTGCCCTTGCTGCCCTTCGCGCTGAGCGCGATGGGTTTCATCCAGCAGGCGCTGCTGCTCCTGCTCGATCTCGCTGAACTCCTTCAGCATTTCCATCATCTGCTGGGCCTGCTGCGACTGCCCTGGCTCGCCGGCCCGCAGGTTCTCCAGCATGTTGCGCAGTTGGCTGAGCATCTGCTGGGCCTGCTCGCGCGAGCCGGTCTTGGCAAGGTCCTCGATATCGCGCAGCATCTGGTCGAGATCCTGCGCCGAAAGCATCTGATCCGGGTCCATCGGCGGCGTCTCGCCGTTCTCACCGGCCTGTTGCTGCGCCCGCTCGGCCAGTTCGCGCATGAATTCGGACAGCGCCGTGCGCAGTTCCTGCATCAGCCGCTCGATCTCCTCCGGCGAGGCATTCTCTTCCAACGCCTGGCGCAGCGCCTCTTGCGCCTGGCGCAGCCGGGCCTCGGCATCCGACAGGTCGCCGTCCTCGATGCGCAGCGCGATCGTCCAGAGTTGATCGACCACCGACTTCACCGACTCGATGCCCGTCTCATGCACCAGCCGCCAATAGGCCGAGCGCAGCCCCAGATAAACCGCCTTGTCGTCGAAGAATTTGTCCGGTCCCAGCGTCAGCGCATTCAGCATCCGCACCACGCCGCGCACATCGCGCGGGCTGGCGACCAGATCGCGCCGCTGCTCGATCACCGCCTTCGCCAGAGGTTTGGTGAATTCGCGCTCGGGCAGCGTAAACCGCTTCGCCTCGCTATAGCCGGTTTTCCCGGCAACGTCGCGCGCCTTCAGCACCACCTCGACCGGCAGTCCGGCCCAGGGATGCGCGGTCAGGTCCTTGAAGGTCTGGTCCTCCACCGATTTCGCGTTGTTGCCCGACAGCGGCAGCGAGATTTCCGGCGCTTGCCACGGTCCGTCGCGAAGCCGCGCCTCGCCATCGCTGTCGAGCAGCCGGAATTCGGCCGCCGCGGAGGCCAGCCCATAATCGTCCTCCGCCTCGAACGCGATTCGCACCGATTGGCGCTCGGTCTCCGCCGGGTCCCCGGTAAACCGGATCACCGGCGCATCATCGGCGATCACCGAGATCGGCCAGGCAGCCACAAGCCGGCCGTTGTGTCGCAGCGTTATGGTCTGGGACCAGTCCAGAGTGTGTTTGAGCGCGGCGACGGCGACGTTCTCGCCCGCGCTTTCGAGCGCCAGTTGCTCGCTCTTGCCATGGCCCGCGATGTCCAGCGTCAGGTCTTCCGGAGCGGCGTTGTTCACGCGGATCGTCAATTCGCTGCCTTCGGGGGCCTGCCTTTCGCGACGCTCCGGCGCTTCGCTCGCGCGGACCGGCCCGCTGGCAAGCGTGATCGGCGGCTGGCCGGTGTAGACCGGCGGCGCGATCCACGCATCGAGACGCAGCGACGCCACCGTCTTGGACGCGCCGAGATCAAAAGCCGTGGCGATCCGCTCGCGCATCTGCCCCCAGGTGGCTGTGACTGCGACGATCAGCAGCAGGCCGAGCAGCGCGCGCAGCGCAAAGGGATCGGCGCGGTCGGTCCGCGGATGCGGCGCGCCGGGTTTCAGCTTCCGCACGGCCTCGGCCATCCGCCGGCGATAGGCTTGCCAGAGGCGCAGCGCGGCCGGGCTGGCCTCGCCCGCTGGATGATCTTCCAGCGCCGTCGCCGGGCGGTGCGGGACGCCGGAGCGCTCCTCCAGACGGCGCAGCGCCTCATCGCGGCTCGGAACACTGATGCGCAACAGCGGGACCAGCGACGCGACAAAGGCGATCGCAAACGCCCACAGCAGCGCCAGATGGATCGTGCGCCCAAGCAGGGGCCACAAGCCAAGGAGCGAAACGAGAATGAATGTGCCGGCAACGCCGACAGGCAGCCACAGGCGCGGCCAGAGCCGCTCCAGCAGCATCACGCGGCGCATCTGGCCGATCTTGCGGTGCAGGAGGCGTTCGGGGGAAGGCTCGGTCGAAGTCAAATCGCTCGGTTCCGTTGCTGTGGCGCAGCGCACGCGGCGCGCCGCATCATATTGGCCACAGGGTAAGGCAAAATTGCGCGATCCCGAAATCAAAACCGCGCCAGCGGAAAAAGTCAGGCGCGGCCGATCGCCTCGCGCGGGGTCAGCCAGGGCGCAATGCGCTCAGCCGCGAGCATGTCTTCATAGCTGGGGCGCGCCCGCGCGATCGCGTATTCGTCGCCGCGCACAATGACCTCCGGCACCAGCAGCCGGCTGTTGTAGGTCGAGGCCTGCACCGCGCCATACGCTCCGGCTGTCATCACCGCGCCGAGATCGCCTTCGCGGAAGGGGGGCAGCGCACGGTCCCGCGCGAGAAAGTCGCCCGTCTCGCAGACCGGGCCGACGATATCCTGCACCAGCGCCGGCTCCTGACCGCGCGCTTCGTCCACCGCCCAGATGTCGTGATGGGCGTCATACAGCGTCGGGCGGATCAGGTCATTCATGCCCGCATCGACGATGGTGAACCGCTTCTGATCGCCATGCTTTCGGTAGAGCACGCGGAAGACGAGGATACCGGCATTGCCCGCGATCATTCGACCCGGCTCGAACAGCAGCCGGCAATCGAGAGCGCCAGCGGCCCGCTCCACGACGCGCGCGTACTCGTCCGGGTGCGGCGGAATGTCGTTGGTGCCGCGATAGGGCACGCCGAGGCCGCCGCCGAGATTGACGAACTCGATGGCATGGCCCGCCGCGCGCAGGTCGCCGACCAGATCGCTCAACAGCTTGAAAGCGCGCTCGAACGGTTCGAGATCCGTGATCTGGCTGCCGATATGCATGTGGACGCCGCACGGCTCCAGCCCCGGCAGGTCCGCCGCCATCGCGTAGAGCGCGGCCGCGTCGTTCCATGGCACGCCGAACTTGTCCTCGGCCTTGCCGGTGGAAATCTTCGCATGGGTGCGCGCATCCACGTCCGGGTTGATGCGAAAGGCGATGCGCGCCGCCTTCCCCTGCGTGTGAGCAACCTGTGACAGTGCGCGGGCCTCAGCCTCGGATTCGACGTTGAAGCCGTAGATCCCGGCCTGAAGCGCGTGGGCCATCTCATCGCGCGTCTTGCCGACGCCGGAGAACACGATCCGCGACGGCGGCACGCCGATCGCCAGCGCGCGGCGCAGCTCGCCCTCGGAGACAACATCCATGCCCGCGCCCTGTTGCGCCAGCGTCTTGATGACCGAAAGGTTGGAATTCGCCTTGATCGAATAGCAGATCAGCGTGTCGCGCCCGGCGAAGGCGTCGGCGAACACGCAATAGTGCCGCTCCAGCGTCGCGGTGGAATAGCAGTAGAACGGCGTGCCAAGATGCGCGGCGACATCGACGAGATTCACGCCCTCGGCATGGAGCGTGCCGTCGCGATAGGTGAAATGATGCATGGCACCTGCCCTTGAACGTTGCGCGGGGCGAAGACCTGCCGCCCGCGCGGCGCGGGCGGGATCAGAGAAGAGCGTCGAGGATGAACGGGTCGTGCGGCTCCTTGACGTCTTCTTTGCGTTCCTCGATGACTTCGCCGCCTTCGCCGCTCACGCGGTCGGCCTTGGCCGTCTTGGCCGGGTCGGGCGGCGGCTCCAGCGGTCCGCGCTTGCCGCAGGCCGTCACGCTGAAGGCAAGCGCGAGCAGCGCCGCGCAAAGCGCAACATGTTTCTTTCGCATGGCTTCGTCCCCCTGTCCGTCGCCGGTCGGCGCCTGGCCGGGCCAGCCCCTTCATTAAGCCTCATCGGCAAGGCGTTGCAACCATGCGCTGGCCTGCGCGCGCACATTTTCCGGCGCTGTGCCCCCAAAACTCACCCGGCTGGCGACCGAATTCTCCACCGACAGCACATCGAAAACGTCGTGCGTGATGCGCGGCTCGATGGCCTGCATATCGGCGAGCGGCACCGCCTCCAGCGCCAGCCCGCGCTCCTCGGCCAGCCGCACGATGCGCCCGGTGACGTGATGCGCCTCGCGAAACGGCATCCCGAGCGCGCGCACCAGCCAGTCCGCGAGGTCCGTGGCGGTGGAATAGCCACGCGCCGCCGCCTCGCGCATCCGCTCAGGGTTTGGCTTCAGATCATCGATCATGCCGGTCATCGCCGGAAGCATCAGCCCGAGCGCGTCGAGCGCCTCGAAGGCTGGCTCCTTGTCCTCCTGCATGTCCTTGGAATAGGCGAGCGGCAGCCCCTTCATCACGATTGCCAGCGCCTGAAACGCCCCGGCAATGCGCCCCACCTTGGCGCGCACCAGTTCCGCCGCGTCCGGGTTGCGCTTTTGCGGCATGATCGATGAGCCGGTGGTGAAGCGGTCCGACAGCTTGGCAAAGCCGAATTCGGCGGAGCACCACAGCACGATTTCCTCAGCCAGCCGAGAAAGGTGGATCGCCAGGATGGTCCCGGCCGCCAGCGTCTCCATGACGAAATCGCGCGCGGAAACTGCATCCAGCGAGTTCGCAATCGGGCGGTCGAAGCCGAGCGCTTGGGCCGTCTGATCGCGGTCGATCGCAAAGGACGTGCCGGCCAGCGCCGCCGCGCCCAGCGGGCTTTCGTTGAGCCGCGCGCGCGCATCCGTCAGTCGGCCGCGGTCGCGCGCGAACATCTCGACATAGGCGAGCAGATGATGGCCGAAGGTTACGGGCTGCGCGGTCTGCAGATGCGTGAAGCCGGGCATGACGTCGTCCGAATGGTCGTGCGCCTTACGCGCCAGCGCGGTCTGCAGCGTCACAATCTCGCCGGCGAGGTCGTCGAGCGCATCGCGGATATAAAGCCGCAGATCGGTTGCCACCTGGTCGTTGCGAGAGCGCGCGGTGTGCAGCTTGCCCGCCGCCGGCCCGATCAGTTCAACCAGCCGCGCCTCGACATTCATGTGGATATCTTCCAGCTCGCGCGAGAAGGCGAAGCGGTCCTCGGCGATTTCCTGTTCGACCTGATCCAGCCCCGCGGCGATCTTGCCGGCCTCATCGCGCGTTAAGATGCCGCAGTCGGCGAGCATGGCGGCATGAGCCTTCGAACCCGCGATATCCTGACGGTACAGCCGCTTGTCAAAGTCGATCGAGGCGTTGATTTCGCCCATGATGGCGTCGGCGGCGCTTGCAAACCGCCCGCCCCACATTTTATTGCCCATGAGAGGTTTGTTTCACCAACAGCTGAGTGGACGAGATGGCGCGCGAAACCGGCACTTCCTCTGACAAGACCCCGCGCGACCCCGGATTTCTCATCTATATCGCGGGGATGGCGCTCGCGGCAATCGCAGGCTTTACGGTCGCGGAATTCCTTGCAACGCCCGCGCAGCAGGCGGTGACGGTCGCCCAGCAGCCGACGTCAAGCTCCGGCCATGCCGCGCAGGCCGCACAGCAAGACACCGGCCTCGACAAGCTGGTGGTTCACGGGTCGCCGCGCGAGGTCCCGGAGTTCTCCTTTATCGACGGCGAAGGCGAGACGCGCACGCTGGCCGACTGGCGCGGCAAGCTGCTGCTGGTGAACATCTGGGCGACCTGGTGCGCGCCGTGCAAGGAAGAGATGCCCGCGCTCGACCGGCTGGAGGCCAAGCTGGGCGGCGCGGACTTCGCGGTGCTGCCGATCAGCGTGGATCGCGGCGGGTTGAAGAAGCCCCGCGGCTTCCTCGAAGAGATTGGCGCGGACAACCTGCCCCTGTTGCTCGATGAAACGGCGCGGCTCAACTTCAAGCTGGAGGTCATGGGCCTGCCCGCAACGATCATCATTGATGAGCAGGGCCGCGAGATCGCCCGGATGATCGGCCCCGCGGAGTGGGATTCGCCGGACGCGATCGCACGGCTGCGCCAGTTCATGGCCGCCGAGGGCTGACGCGATTTTCGATCAATCGGGGCTACATCATGCCCGTGCTTGACACGGGCATCCATTGCCGAAGCCAGAACTCGATGCTGGATTGCCGGATCAAGTCCGGCAATGACGACTATCGCGCTGCATTCCTGCTCGAAAAGCGCCTCACTCCTTGAAGTTTACCTCATCCACCGTCACCACGCGGAAGGTGCGCATCGTGTCGTCCTGCTCGTGGATCGACACGTATTCGCCGGGGATAAAGTGTTCGTCGTTGAAGCGGTAGCCCGCCTCGTCGTCGTCCTCGTCGCCGTAAATATCGTAGTGGAAGGCCCAGTGCCCGCCGGGTTTGCGCACCAGATGGCCGAGCTCGTCATCCTCGTCGCCCCAGAAGCGGCGCACGCGGCAATGCTCGCGCTCCTTCTTCCATAGCTCCGGGTCCAGCTTGCCGTCCGCGTCCAGCGGCGCGACCAGATCGTAGCCGTGCCGACGACTGCCCCGCGGGAACTCGTGGTCGCGCGCCAGTTCGAGCCGCACCTTTTTCAGGCCCATTTGCGATCCTCCCGATGCATCTGCTTTTTAGTGAGACATGACCGTCGGCGTCTTGATCCCGCCGAGCATGTCGCGCGTCACGCCCCCGAACACAAGTTCGCGGAAGCGCGAATGGCCGTAGCAGCCCATGACCATCAGATCGGCGCCGTCATCCTCCAGCCGCGCGCGAAGATATTCGCTGGCCAAACGGTTGCCAATGTCGACGGCGTCGACCTTCGCATGAAGCCCGTGGCGGCCCAGATTAGCGGCGAGCTTGCCCGCGTGCTCCTCGGCCGCGCGGCGTTCGTCGGCGTCGCCAGCCAGGCTCAGCACCGTGATCGCCTCGGCGTCCTTCATCAGATCGAGCGAATCGAACACCGCGCGGGCGGCTTGGGGCGAATTGTTCCAGGCGATCAGCACGCGCCTGGGCGGGATTTGCACAGCCGTCTCCGGCGGGAGGACCAGCACCGGACGGCCGCCTTCGAGGATCAGCCGCTCAGGCAGGTCCAGCGTCGTGACATCCACGCTCTCCGGCTCGACCTGCGGGCAGAGCACCATATCCGCGCTCACAGCCTCATCGACGATCCGGCCGGGCAGCGAGCTGTACTCGGTGCTGCCGGAGCGCCATTCCGAGCTGATGTTCTCATCGGCCATGCGCGCCTTGAAGCTCTCCTCCAGCTTCTGCGCCCGCTCGCGCAGCGGCTTGCGCATCTGCTCGATCACATCCGGCGGCATGGCAATGGCGACTTCGCCGTAAGCCGGATAGTAGGACGCCTCCAGATGCAAGCCGACGATATGCGCCCCGTGCGCCTTGGCCAACGCAACGGCGCCCTGCAACACAGGCTCGGCAAGCTCTTCGGACGGCAGATAGGCGAGGACGGTCTTGACGTGCATGGGGGCGCTCCCTTGGAGTGTGCTTTTTCGCACCGGATTGTAGCACTATGGGGAGAGGGATGCGCCTCGGCCTTGATGTCTGTCAACTGGACAGACGGAGGGCGCAGCGCCCTGGTCGACGCCGCGCCCTCAGGATGGACTTAGCCGCCCTTGACCTCGATCTTGCGGGTCTTCTGCTCGGCTTCTGGCGAACGCGGAACAGAGACCTTGAGCACGCCGTTGTCGAAATTCGCCTCGACCTTGTCCTGATCCGGCTCGAAGGGGATCGCGAACCGGCGCAAATAAGTGCCGTAGGCGCGCTCGACGACGTGGTAGCGGTCGCCCTCGCCGCCTTCTTCCTTCTCCTTCGTGTGCTCGGCCTTGAGCGTCAGAATGCCTTCGCTGAGGTCAAGCTCGATGTCCTTCTGATCCACGCCGGGCAGCTCGGCGGTGATCTCCAGACCCTTTTCGTTTTCCACGACATTCACACGCGGAGAGATAACGCCTTCGGGCAGCGACGCCGCGGGCGTTCCAAAGCCGCGTAGAAAGTCCTCGAACACCCGGTCCATCTCGCGGCGCATCAGCGCGAAGGGATCATCCTCGCGGCCACGGCCGACATCGCTGGACCGGCTTCTGGGAATGAGCGGATTCCAAACCATCAACATCCCTCCTTTCGGTTTCACCTGCATTTGCGAAACGCAACATTTGCAAATCGGTTCCAAGCATACGCAATCGATATGTGAGGTCATCGAAAAGCGGTCAACGCGCCGAATCCAAGGTTATCAAGCCTAGGATGAACTTGCGCGCACGGACAGATCAGGCGACGGTGCAGCCATGCCATCCAAGCTGAACAGGGCCGGGCTGCGGCTGCGCGTGTTCCTTGATCCCGACATCGCCATTGGGCCGGGCAAGGCCGAAATCCTTGAGGGTATTCGCGACACCGGATCGATCGCCGCGGCGGGCCGGCGCATGAACATGAGCTACAAGCGGGCCTGGCTGCTGGTCGACACGATGAACGCCTGCTTCCGCGAGCCACTGGTCGAGACCAGCCGGGGCGGGCGCAGCCAGGGCGGCGCGCGGCTGACCGAAACGGGCGAGCAGGTGCTGGCGCACTACCGGCGCATGGAGGCCAAAGCTGCCGAGGCGGTCGAGGAAGAGATGCGCGCGTTGCGCGCGATGTTGCGCGATATGTCCGAGCAGAAATAACGTTGCGCGGCGCTCCCCTTCCCGATATGTTTCCTTCGACATAACGCCTTTACGAAGCCTGCCGGGAGAGGATTGTGAAACGCGGGAAATCCGGCGTTCTGCGCCAATTTTGTCTTGTTTTTCTTGCAGCCGGCTTCGCCATCGCCGCGCCGACAACCGCGCGGGCAGGTGAAACGCTGGTCGCCGTCGCGGCCAATTTCGCGGAAGTTGTTGAAGAACTTGAGACGATGTTCGAGGACGCAACGGATCACACGCTGGCAGTAACCACCGGCTCCACCGGCAAGCTCTACGCGCAGATCAAGAACGGCGCGCCGTTCGATGTGTTCCTTGCCGCCGACCAGGCCCGCCCCGAACGCCTTGAGGCCGAGGGCGACGCGGTTCCCGGATCGCGCTTCACCTACGCTCTGGGGCGCTTGACGCTTTGGAGCGCCGATCCCGCGAGGGTTGCCGATAACCTCGAAACGCTCAAGGCCGCCGATTTGGACCATCTTGCCATCGCGAACCCCGACCTCGCCCCTTACGGCCTGGCCGCCAAGCAGACGCTCCAGCACTACGGCTTGTGGGACGAACTCTCCGGCAAGATCGTCATGGGCCAGAACATCGGCCAGACCTTTTCAATGGTCGCCACGGGCAACGCCCCGCTGGGATTCGTCGCCAAGTCCTATGCGCTCAGCCCACGCAACGCGCAGCCCGGCAGCCGCTGGGATGTGCCCGCCGTGGCGCACGACCCGATCCGGCAGGATGCCGTCATCCTCAAGCGCGCCGCCCAGAACGCCGCCGCCTTGGCGTTCGTCGACTTCCTGCGCTCCGACAAGGCGCGCGCGGTAATCGAGCGCTTCGGCTACGCGGTGGAGTGAGCGCATGAGCCTGCCAGATCTGGGGCCGCTCTGGCTCACGGTCCAGCTTGCCGCCGTAACCACGATGATCCTGCTGGTCATTGCCACGCCGCTGGCCTGGTGGCTGGCCTTCACGCGCTCACGGCTGAAGTCGAGCGTCGAGGCTCTCACGGCGCTACCGCTGGTGCTGCCCCCGACCGTGCTCGGATTTTACTTGCTGGTGTTCCTTAGCCCGAACGCGCCGCTCGGCGCCTTCTGGGTCAATGTGACCGGCTCGGCGCTGACGTTTTCCTTCGCCGGGCTGGTGGTCGCCTCGGTGCTCTATTCCCTGCCCTTCACGGTCCAGCCGCTTCAGGCCGCCTTCGAGTCGCTCGGGCGCGGCCCAATGGAGGCCGCCGCCATGCTGCGCGCCTCCCCGCTGGATGCCTTCTTCACCGTCGCCTCGCCGCTAGCGCTGCGCGGCTACCTCACCGCCTCAGTGCTCACCTTCGCGCATACGATGGGCGAGTTCGGCGTTGTCCTGATGGTCGGCGGCAACATCCCCGGCGAGACGCGCGTGATCGCAATCGCCATCTACGAGCATGTCGAGACCATCAACTACGCCGACGCGCATATCCTCTCAGCGATCCTGCTCGCCTTCTCCTTCCTCGTGCTGCTATTCGTGTATGCCGTGAACCGGCGCTTCCCGATCCATGCGGGAGGCCGGACGTGACCACTCTGGTCTGCGACGTGAACATCGCCTTTTCCGACTTCACGCTGGACGTGGACTGCGCGCTGCCGCTTGAAGGCGTGACCGCACTGTTCGGCGCAAGCGGGTCGGGGAAGAGCACGCTTCTGCGCGTCATCTCCGGACTGGAGAAGCGCGCGCGGGGCGTCGTGCGCTTCGGCGGCGAGGTCTGGCAGGACGGCAACGGACGCCGCGTGCCGCCGCACCGGCGCGGAACCGGCTACGTGTTTCAGGATGCGCGGCTGTTTGCCCATCTCTCGGTCGCGGGCAATCTGCGCTACAGCGCCCGGCGCGCGGGCGACGGCTGCGCGATCCAGTTCGACGATGTCGTCGAAAGCCTTGACCTCGGCCCCCTGCTCAATCGGCGCACGACCGAGCTTTCGGGCGGCGAACGCCAGCGCGTGGCGCTGGGCCGGGCGCTGCTGGCGCGCCCGCGCCTGATGCTAATGGATGAGCCGCTCGCCTCGCTGGACGAAAAGCGCAAGGCCGACATCCTGCCCTATATCGAGCGTCTCCCGAGCGCGTTCCGTGTGCCGACGATCTACGTCACGCACAACATGGCCGAGGTGACGCGGCTGGCGGATCGGATGCTGGTGCTTTCCGAGGGGCGCGTCGCCGCCTATGGGCCGGTCGCCGATGTGCTCACACGGCTGGATCTTTCCCCCGAGACAGGCCGGTTCGAGGCCGGGGCGGTCCTGACCGCGACCGTCATTGGCCACGACGACGCCTATCAGCTCACGGTTCTGGACCACGCCGGCCAGCAGATCGAAGCGCCGCGCACAGACCTGGCCATCGGCGCGCAGGTCCGCCTGCGCGTGCGTGCCCGCGATGTGATGCTGGCGACGCAGCGCCCCTCGGGCATCAGCGCGCGCAACATCCTTCGCGGGACGATCCGCGACATCGCCGAGGAGCCGGACACTGCTTATGCCGAAACCCTCGTGGACATCGGCGGAGCGAGCCTGCGCGCGCGCATAACCCGCAAGACGGTCGCGGAGCTGGGCCTTGCGCCCGGCACACCGGTCTACGCCATCATCAAGGCGGTGACCTTCGACCGCAAATCCCTCGCCGCCACTGGCCCGTAGTTTTCGGTCGCACGTTCGGACGCAAAACCGGTACCCACTTTTGCTGAACGTGCTCCAACCTGCGGCATTGCGCCATCCGAAAACGGCTTGGCCGCCGTCAATGTTCGCGGTATGTTCGCGTTTGGGGGAAAGTAATGGCCAAGCGCACGATCATCGACAAGCTGAGCATTCTTGCCGACGCGGCGAAGTATGACGCCTCCTGCGCGTCGTCCGGCACGTCGAAGCGGCATTCGCTCGGCGGCGGCATCGGCTCGACGGAAGGCAAGGGCATCTGCCACGCCTATGCGCCGGACGGGCGCTGCATCTCTCTGCTCAAAATCCTGCTGACGAACTTCTGCATCTACGACTGCCGCTACTGCGTCAATCGCGCCTCCAGCAACGTGGAGCGCGCGCGGTTTTCGACCGATGAGGTCGTGCGGCTGACGCTGGACTTTTACAAGCGCAACTATATCGAAGGGCTGTTCCTGTCCTCGGGCATCATCCGCACGCCGGATTACACGATGGAGCAGCTTGTCGAGGTCGCGCGCACCCTGCGGGAGGATCACGGCTTCAAGGGCTACATTCACCTGAAGACGATCCCCGACGCCGACCCGCTGCTGCTGGAGCGCGCGGGGCGCTATGCGGATCGGCTGTCGATCAATATCGAGCTGCCGAAAGAGACAAGCCTTCGCAGTTTCGCGCCGGAGAAGTCCGCCCCGGCAATCCGCGGCACGATGGCGGACATGAAGCTGCGCATCAACGCGGCCAACGCCGAGCGCAAGGCCGCGCGCCGCGCGAAGCCCGCGCCCTTCGCGCCCGCCGGACAATCGACGCAGATGATTATCGGCGCAGACGGCGCGAGCGACGCCGACATCATCGCGACGAGCAGCGCGCTTTACGCGGGCTACGGCCTGCGCCGCGTCTATTATTCGGCCTACAGCCCGATCCCCGATGCCTCGCGCGACCTGCCGCCGGTCAAGCCGCCGCTCATTCGCGAGCACCGGCTCTATCAGGCCGACTGGCTGTTTCGCTTCTATGGCTTCGAGCACGACGAAATTTTTGCGGGCGCGCCAGGCGGGATGCTCGATCTGGCGATCGACCCCAAGCTCGCCTGGGCGCTGCGCCATCGCGCACTGTTTCCGGTCAACATTAACACGGCTGACCGGGAGATGCTGCTGCGCGTTCCCGGCATCGGCACCCGCAGCGCCGACAGGATCATCGCCAGCCGCCGCCACGGCAGCCTGCGCTTGGGCGATCTGCGCCGCATCACGCGCGCTCTCGACAAGCTGCTGCCCTTCATCGAGACGCCAGATTGGACGCCGGGCGGGCTGACCGACTCGGCCAACCTGCGCGCGCGCTTCGCCCCGCCGCCCGAGCAGTTGTCGCTGTTTGCATGATCGTCGAGATCGCTCTGTCCTCCGAGACTGACTTCGAGGCGTGGCGCGATCATGCGCGGCGGCTCGGCGCGGACGGGATCGCGCCGGAAAACGTCGTCTGGACCACACCGGAACGCGGCGCGAGCCTGTTCACCGCCGACCCGCCCGACGGCAAACCCACCGGCAAGGTGCGCGCACCGCGCCGCTTTATTGATCTCGCCCGACGCGTCATCTGCCACCGCGACCCGGAGCGCTTCGCCCGGCTCTATCGCATCCTGTGGCGGCTGCAAACCCAGCCTGACCTGCTGACCAACGCCGCCGACGCTGACATTGCGTGGCTCAACGAGCGCGACAAGGCGATCCGCCGCGACATTCACAAGATGCACGCCTTCGTGCGCTTCCGCCGTGTGGGCGAGACCGAGGGGCGAGAGGTGTATGCCGCCTGGTTCGAGCCGACGCACCGCATCGTCGCGCTGGCCGCGCCATTCTTCATGCGCAGGTTCCCGGCTATGGACTGGGCGATCTTCACGCCGGATCAGAGCGTGCGCTGGCAAAACGGCGAATTGACCTTCGGCCCTGGCGCGAGCCGCGACGCCGTGCCGGGCGAAGACGCGGTCGAAGATCAGTGGCGCGCTTATTTCGCCAGCATCTTCAACCCCGCGCGGCTGAAGATCGGCGCGATGACGGCCGAGATGCCGAAGAAGTACTGGCGCAACATGCCGGAGACGACGCTGATCCCCGCGCTGATCGCCGAGGCGCGGCAGCGGACCCAAGCGATGCAGGCCGGCGGCGTGCGCGAGCCGAATCCGCGCGCGGAACATTGGCGGGTCGCGCCCGATGCGCTGCCCAGCGATGCGCCGCAGACCCTCGAAGAGGCGCGCGAAGCCATCCGGCACTGCCAGCGCTGCCCGCTCTATAAGGGCGCGACGCAGGCCGTGTTCGGAGAAGGCCCGCTGGATGCCGCGCTGATGATGGTGGGCGAGCAACCGGGGGATAAGGAGGATTTAGCCGGGCGCGTCTTCGTCGGACCGGCCGGGCAACTTCTCGACCGCGCGATGGCCGAGGCCGGGCTGGACCGCGCCAGCGTCTATCTCACCAACGCGGTCAAGCACTTCAAATACACCGTGCGCGGCAAGCGCCGGCTGCACCAGCGCCCAAGCGCGCAGGAGATCGACCATTGCCGCTGGTGGCTGGATCTGGAACGCGCGCAGGTACGCCCTAAACTTATCCTCGCAATGGGCGCGTCGGCCGCGCGCGGCGTGCTGGGCCGGGATGTCACCATTTCGCGGGCGCGCACGCGCGAGCTTGCGCTGGAGGATGGCGCTGTCGGGCGCGTCACCGTACACCCATCCTACCTGCTGCGACTGCCGGATGAGGCGGCGAAACAGGCCGAGTTCGCCCGCTTCGTCAACGACCTGCGCGAAGCCGCACGCCGCGCCGGGGAACTCCGTGGGGCTACTGGCTGAGTTAGTGGAACACGGCGAAGGTCACCGCCGCGAAGTGGCAAGCCGTACCCGCCAGCACGAAGAAATGCCAGATCGCATTGTGATACGGGAGGCTTTCCCAGATGTGGAACAGCACGCCCACCGTGTAGATCGCGCCGCCGACCCCGAGCAGGATCAGCGACTCGGTCGGCACTGACATCACCAGCGGCTGGATCGCCGCAAGCCCCGCCCAGCCCAGCGCAAGATAAAGCGGGATCGAGAACCAGTCGCGCTTCGGCTGGATCAGCAGCTTGGCCGCCGCGCCCGATAGCGCCACCGCCCAAACCACGCCGAAAAGCGTATAGCCTGCAACCCCGCCCATCTTCACGAGCGCAAAGGGCGTGTAGGTGCCTGCGATCTTGATGAAAATCGCGGCCTGGTCGAGCCTGCGCAGGAAGAGCTTCCAGTCCGGTACTGGGATCAGGTGATAGGCGGCGGAAAAGCCGAACATGGCGATCATGGCCAAGCCGTAGACGATCAGGCTCGCCGTGACGCCAAATGGCAGCGTCGAAACCGCAATCGCGATCAGTATGGCTACGGCGATCAGGCTGCTGCCGACGCCCAGCACATGGATGACGCCGTCGGCGATGCGTTCGCCCGGCCCGTATTCCGGACAGGTCATGCCCTGAAAGATACTACAGCGGTTTGCGCCCGGCTATCTGTATCGCCGCATTCATCTTGAAGCAATCTTGCCGAATGTGCGGGAATCAACGCCGGCGAGGCGGACGGCGTTGGCCGCCTGTGGGGGCCGGGCCGGTATCGGTCTTGTGGCGGAACACGATCCGCCCCTTGTCCAGGTCATACGGCGTCATTTCCACCGTAACGCGGTCGCCCGCGATCGTGCGGATGCGGTTGCGCTTCATGCGCCCCGCCGTGTAGGCGATGATCTCGTGCCCGTTGTCGAGCTGCACGCGAAAACGCCCGTCCGGCAGCACATCGTTCACGACGCCCTCGAATTCGAGAACTTCTTCCTTTGCCATTGGCACTCCTGATGTTGGCGGACCGCCGCGCCGCTGCACACCAGTACGCGGAGGCGGGGGCCGGCGATCATCGCTAGGCGCATCGCCGGCCCTCTACAGCCTTACTCGACCCGCAGGTTCGTCGCTGCGGTACGGCCCTGGCGGTCCTGTTCCAGATCGTAGCTCAGGCGCTGACCTTCATCCGGGTTCGGGATGCCCGAGCGTTCAACGGCGCTGATATGCACGAACACATCCTTGCCGCCTTCGTCCGGCTGGATGAAACCATAGCCTTTTTGAGAGTTGAAGAATTTTACGGTTCCGCTCGGCATATCAAGTCTCCTTTGTTGCCTGTTGAGGGAATTGGGAAAGGGAATAGCGCGCGTTCCGCCGGCCGTGTCGTCATCATCGTCAGCCGTCGTTACGCAGCGTTCCGGGAAGGGGTGGCGCGCCGGTTGCGGCGGCGCGGGCGCCTGGATGCGGGATGTTTGGCCGCGGGCTGTTCGCCGGGGGAGAGGGCGGGCGCGGCTGCTGGCGCATCAGACCTGTCGGCCTCATCGCCGATCACGTCCATCCGGCGGCGCGTCAGCTTCTCGATCGCCTTGAGATTGCCGCGATCGGCCGGCGTACACAACGAAATCGCGGTGCCGCTCAAGCCCGCGCGGGCGGTGCGGCCGATCCGGTGGACATAGCTCTCCGGCTCGCCGGGCAGATCGTAGTTGATGACGTGGGTGACGTTGTCGATGTCGATGCCGCGCGCGGCCACATCGGTCGCCACCAGCACCTGCGCCTTGCCATCGCTGAAGCGGGCCAGCGCGCGCTGGCGGGCTGACTGCGTCTTGTCGCCGTGGATCGCCTCGGCCGTCGTATCGCCCCTGGCGAGCTGCCGCGCCAGACGGTCCGCGCCGCGCTTGGTCCGGGTGAAGACGATGGTGCGTTCGCAGGCCGCGTCGCTCAGAAGCGCCTTGAGCGCGCCAAGCTTGGCGCCCTGCTCCACGAACATGACGTTCTGCCGGACCCTGTCGACCGTCAGAGTTTTCGCGGCGATTTCGACGCGCACCGGATCGGTCAGAAGTTCGCGGGACAACTTGGCGATTTCGTCAGGCATGGTCGCCGAAAACAGCGCGGTCTGACGCGCCGCCGGCATCATCGCGGCGATCTTCCGCACATCGCGGATGAATCCCATGTCGAACATTCGGTCGGCCTCGTCGAGGACGAGAATGCCGGCATTGCTCAGACGCACATGCCCTTCGTTGACGTGATCAAGCAGCCGGCCGGTCGTGGCGACGAGAACGTCCACGCCGTCGCGCAGCGCCTTGATCTGCGGACGCGCCGCGACGCCGCCCACCACGATGCCGTGGCGCAGACGGAGCTTGCGCCCGTAGCTTCGCAGGCTTTCAGCGATCTGCTGGGCGAGTTCGCGGGTCGGCGCGAGGATAAGGGCCTTGGGCTGACCGGGCAGCGGCGGGCGCTTCTCAAGGCTGAGCCGCTCAAGAATCGGCAGCGTGAACGCGGCCGTCTTGCCGGTGCCGGTCTGCGCCAGCGCGAGAATGTCCTTGCCGCCGAGCAGCGGGGGGATCGCTTGTTGCTGGATGGGAGTAGGTTGGCTGTAGTCCAGGCCAGCCAACACGTCGGAGAGAGCCTTGGAAAGCCCAAGGTGCTCGAATGTCGTCAAGAGATCAGTACCTTTTTCCGATGCGACAAGCGGTGGCGAAACGTTATCGTGAACGCAAGCCTAGCTGAGGCAAACGTCCTCACCGCGCGCAAATCGGAGAAGACAAGATTTGAATAAAGAGCGTGACACCGGCCCGCAGGCCCTTGCGCCGTCCCACGCCAATGTCGCGAATATGAGTGAGGCC
Source organism: uncultured Hyphomicrobiaceae bacterium (assembly GCA_964540795.1). Taxonomy (GTDB): domain Bacteria; phylum Pseudomonadota; class Alphaproteobacteria; order Rhizobiales; family Rhodomicrobiaceae; genus Dichotomicrobium. Next base: position 126,090 of record CAZINX010000002.1, read on the forward strand.
GGGGGCAATGTCAACGCTCCCTTCGCGGCGCGCGCGTGAATTCAACAACGGGCAGGCGTCGCTACCGGCGTATCAGCGCGGCAAGCGTGTCCAGCCGGTCGGCTTCGGCCGCCGGCTTGTCCCAGCGTATGCGGTTGATGCGCGGGAAACGCATCGCCAGCCCGCATTTGCGCCGCGGGGACGGTTGGATCGAATCGAAGGCGACCTCGAACACCAGGGCTTTCTCCACCTCGCGCACCGGCCCGAAGCGGCCGGTTGTGTGGTTGCGAATCCATTTGTCCAGTTCCTTCAGCTCTTCATCGGTGAAGCCGAAATAGGCCTTGCCGACAGGCAACAGCTCCGGCCCGCGCCATACGCCGAAGGTGTAGTCGGAATAAAACGATGAACGCTTGCCGTGCCCGCGCTGGGCATACATCAAGACGGCATCGACCAGCAGCGGGTCGCGCTTCCACTTGTACCATGCGCCCTTGGGCCGTCCGGGGATGTAGGCGCTGCCGCGGCGCTTGAGCATCAGTCCTTCGACGGTCGCGAGGTCCGGCTCATCCCCCGTGGTGACGCGCGAGCGCAATGCCACCAATTCGTTGGAATCGGCGAACCGGAGCGTTTCCGACAGCGACATGCCAACCGGCTGCCGTGCGGCGAGCCAGTCTGCAAGTCGTTCCCGCCGTTCGTGCAGCGGAGCCGTTCGCAAATCCTCGCCTTCGAGCTTCAGCACGTCATACAGGATCAGGTGGCCGGGGAAATCGGCCATGAGTTTCTTCTCGGGGCGCTTGCGGTTCAGCCGCCTCTGCAGGTCGTTGAAGGTGCCCAGCGCGCCGCCGTTCAGCACAAGCAGTTCGCCATCAAACACGCCGGTGAACTCCAGCCGCGCGACAACGTCCGGGAACGCCGCGCTCATGTCGTCGCCCGTGCGGGAGAACAGCGCGCGCCCCTCCGGCGTGCTCACCGCCTGCACGCGCACGCCGTCATATTTCCACTCGGCCTGAAAGGCGTCCGGTGTGACGGTGTCGAGTTCGCTGTCCTCGATCGGATGAGCGAGCATCACGGGGTGAAACACAACCGCATCGCCGGTCGGCGGTTTTTCCGCTTTCCCCTCCAGCCAGGCGAACAGCGGCTCATAGGGCGGCGAGAGCGCGTGCCAGACCTCCTCGATCTCGCTGACATCGACGCGGCCGTAATCCGCCAGGCAGCGCTTGAGGAAGCGCGCCGACATGCCGATGCGCAGGCCGCGCGTGCCCAGCTTGATGAGCGCCCAGCGCTCCTGAGCTGTGGCATTGTCCAGCAGGTCGACGAGATAGGCCGCAATCTCGCCCTTCGGCAGCGTCGAAAATTTCTCCACAACCTCGTGCAATGGCGGCAGCCGGTTGAGCCGCCTCGCATTTTCGCTCACCGGCCAGAGATGCGCGACGGTCTCCGACAATTCGCCAACATAGTCGTAGGAGAGATCGAACAGGACCGGATCGACCCGCTCTTTTACGAGATCGCGCACCAGCGCACTCTTGAACAGGTCGAAGCGCAACTCGCCCGCGATCGCCACGATTGCCCACCCCCGGTCCGGGTCCGGCGTGCGCGCCAGATAGTCGCGCAGGATCGCCGCCTTGTCGGTGTTGGCATAGGTGAAATAAAGCCGCTCAAGCAGATCGGAAAAATCGTGCATCGTCAGTCAGCGGTATCCTCCTCATAGCCGATAAGCGACAACGCCCGCGCGCTCAGGCCCATGGCTTGCGCCTGATGCACCAGCGCATCCTCGCGCCCATGCGTGACCCAGATTTCGCGCGCGCCGGTCTCGCGGATCGTGCGGATCAGGTCGTCCCAGTCGGCGTGATCGGAGATGATGAGCGGCAACTCTACCCGGCGCTGTTTCGCCCGCGCGCGAACCTGCATCCAGCCCGAGGCCATCACGGGAAGGACGTTGGGCAGCCGGCGCGACCAGCGATCCGCGAGCGATCCGGGCGGACACAGCACAATCTCGCCGGCCAGTTTCTCGCGCGGCGCCTCCGACACCCCCACCAGTTCGCCAAGCGCAACGCCGTGCCCTTCGTAAAGCTCGCACAGCTTGACCAGCGCGCCGTGCAGGTAGATCGGCCGGTCATAACCTTGGTCGCGCAGCGCGCGGATCAGTCGCTGGCACTTGCCCAGCGCGTAGACGCCCACGGCATGGCACCGCTCCGGGAACAGCCGCAGCGAGCCGAGCAGCTTTTCGATCTCCCGTTCCACCGGCGGGGTGCGGAACACCGGCAGGCCAAAAGTCGCTTCGGTCACGAACACGTCGCACGGCACCACCTCGAACGGCGCGCAGGTCGGATCGGCCTCGCGCTTGTAGTCGCCGGAGATGACCAGGCGCGCGCCGCCATGTTCCAGCAGGATTTGCGCGCTGCCGAGGATGTGGCCGGCCGGGTGAAAGCTGATCCTGACACCGCTGGTGCCCGTAATCTCGCCATACGGCATCGAGATCTGGTGTTCCGCGAAATCAGGCCCGTTGCGCGCGCCCATGATCGCCAGCGTCTCCGGCGTGGCCATGACACATTCATGCCCTGCCCGCGCGTGATCGGCATGGCCATGGGTGATCAGCGCGTGCTTCACCGGGCGGATGGGATCGATGTAAAACCCGCCGGGCTTGCAGAACAGCCCTTCCGGGCGGACCTCCATCCATGTGCGGGGATGTGATTGAGTTTTACGCAAATCCGCTTTCGGCTGTTTGAATGACCGGCACGTCTGACATACCGGATTACATTTCGGATTGGTTCACCGCGCGCGGCTGGCGGCTGCACGATCATCAGCGCGCGCTCATTCGCGCCTTCCGCGAGCGCCGCTCAACCCTGCTGATCGCGCCCACTGGCGGCGGCAAGACGCTGGCCGGTCTGCTGCCATCGCTGATCGACATTCACGAAAACGGCGAGGGCCGCCTTCACACCCTTTATATATCGCCGCTGAAGGCGCTCACAAACGACATCGCCCGAAATCTCACCGCCCCCATCGACGAGATGGGGCTGAACGTGCGCACCGAAAGCCGGACCGGCGACACGCCGGGCGCGAAGCGCCAGCGCCAGCGTCGCAGCCCACCGGACATCCTGCTGACCACGCCGGAATCGCTGATGCTGATGCTGTCCTACACGGATGCGCCGCGCATCTTCGGCGGCGTGCGCGCGGTCGTCGTCGATGAATCCCACAGCTTCGCGGCAACCAAACGCGGCGATTTCGCCGCGCTTGCCCTCGCCCGGTTGCGCCAGCTCGCGCCGGATCACGTCCGCTTCGGCCTGTCCGCCACCGTCGCCGACCCGGACGGGCTGGCCGGATGGCTCGGCAGCAGCGACGACCCCGCGCGCGTCCACATCGCCGAAGCCGCGCCACGCCCGCAGATCGAGATGCTGCGCACCGAAACGCCCCTGCCCTATGGCGGCTTCATGGCGCGCTACGCGATCCCCGAGATTTACGAGGCGGTGCGCGCCGCCGGCACCTCGATCCTGTTCGTCAACACCCGCGCGCAGGCCGAACTGATGCTGCAATGGCTCTGGCAGGCGAACGAGGACGCGCTGCCGATCACCGTCTACCACGGCAGCCTCGACAAAGAGCAACGGCGCAAGACCGAAAGCATGATGGCCGATGGCTCCCTGCGCGCGGTCGTCGCGACCTCGGCGCTGGAGCTTGGCATCGACTGGGGCGATGTCGATCTGGTGGTGCAGGTCGGCGCGCCGAAGGGCGTCAGCCGGCTGTTGCAGCGCATCGGGCGCGCCAATCACCGGCTGGACGAGCCGAGCCGCGCGCTGCTGGTCCCGACCAACCGCTTCGAGACGCTGGAATGCCTGGCCGCGATCGAGGCGATCGAAAAAGGCGTGCTCGATGGCGTCGAGGACTGGACGGCCACGCGCGACACCGTCATCCAGTATATCCTCAACTGCGCCTGCGCCGGGCCGGTCTGCCCCGACGCGCTTTATGCCGAAGTGACGAGCGCCGCGCCTTACGCCGATATGCCGCGCGACGAGTTCGACGCGCTGTTCCGATTCGCCGTCGATGGCGGCTCGGTCCTGAGCAATTACGAGCGTTACCGGCGTCTTCAGCGTGGGCAGGATGGGCTATACCGGCTGAGCCACCAGAGCGTCGCCCGCCGCCACCGGCAGAACATCGGCACCATCGTCGAGGCCAGCCGCCTGCGCGTAAAAAAGATGTTCGGCCCGCGCGGGGGCCGCGTGCTCGGCGAGGTCGAGGAATATTTCGCGCAAGGGCTGACGCCGGGCGACACATTCCTGTTCGCGGGCGAAGTGCTGGCCTTCGAGCGGGTGCGCGACATGACGCTGGAGGCGCGCGCGGCCAAAGGCGGCGAGCCGAAGGTCCCGGCTTACGTCGGCGGGCAGATGCCGCTTTCGACCTATCTGGCGGAGCGCGTGCGCGCGCTGTTCGCGCGGCCGGAAGCGTGGGCGGCGCTGCCCGAAAGCGCGCAGGACTGGCTGGCTCTGCAGGCGCAGGTCTCGCGGCTGCCCGGCGAGGACGCCATGCTGATCGAGCATTTCGGGCGCGGGCGGCTGCGCTACACGGTGTTCTACACCTTCGAGGGGCGCAAGGCGAACCAGACGCTCGGGATGCTCATCACCCGGCGCATGGAGCGCATGGGCCTCAAGCCGATGAGCTTTGTCATCACCGATTACGGGTTGACCGTGACCAATCTGTCCACAGTGGCGGATGCCCACATCGACAGCCTCCTCGCCCCGGATATTCTCGGCGACGAGCTTGAGGAATGGATCGCGGAATCGCCGATGCTCAAGCGCGCCTTCCGGCAGGTGGCGACCGTCGCCGGGCTGACCGAGCAGAACTACGCGGGCGAGCGCAAGACCATGAAGCAGGTGACGTTCAGCACCGACCTGATCTATGACACGCTGCGCCGCCACGAGCCGGACCATGTGCTGCTGAACGTCACGCGCCGCGAGGCCGAGCGCGAACTGCTGGACCTGGGGCGGCTGTCGCGGATGCTGGGCCGGTTCCACCGCAACTGGCGCTTCGTGGCCTTGCGCCGCGCCTCCCCGCTGGCAATCCCGATGCTGATGCAGGTGCGCGCCGAACAGGTGCGCGGCAGCGGCATCGAGGCGCTGCTGGCGCAAGGCGCGCTGCACGATGAGGCGGAGCGGATGATGGAGGATGCGCGTGCCGCGGCCGGCTGAAGCGCGGAGCGAGCGCGTGCGGATCGAAATCGCCTTAGCCGGCGTGCCGGTGGTGCTCGATGCGCGCGGCGCTGCTTACCTGCCCGATGCGGACACGCTGATCGTCTCCGACCTGCATCTGGAAAAAGGCTCCTACTTCGCCGCGCGCGGGGTGCCCGTGCCGGTCTGCGATACGCGCGAGACGCTGCGCCGTCTGGCCGAGATCGTCGCAGACTACCGCCCGGCCTGCGTCGTCTGCCTTGGCGACAGTTTCCATGACCGGCGCGCCCGCGAACGGCTTTGCGCGGATGATCGCGCCGCGCTGGCCACGCTCGCCGAGGGGGTCGCGGACTGGGTCTGGGTCAGCGGCAATCATGACCCGGAGCCGCCCGACGGGCTGACCGGCCGCAGCGCTTCTCACCTTGAAATCGCCGGGCTGACGCTCGCCCACCAAGCGGTCGCCGCAGTGGGCGCGCAGATCATCGGCCACTATCACCCCAAGCTGAAATTCCGCCTGAAGGGTCACAAGATCACCGGCCCGTGCTTTGTCGCGGGGGCTGAGCGGCTCGTCATGCCCGCCTTCGGCGCGTTCACCGGGGGCCTGCGCGTCACGCGCGATGCGCCCTGGCCCGGCCTGCTTGGGGCAGAATGGCGGCAATACCTGATCTTCAACGATCAGCTCTGGCCGATCTCGTCCTGATCCTCCGCAAGGCGGACCGCATCGCCGAGCCGGATGCGCCCCGGCGTGATGACCTCCGCGCCAATCCCGCCGTGATGGCGCACCGCCGAATACCCGCCCGGCCCGAGGTTCTGCTCCATCCGGCTGCACGGCACGCAGATGCCCGTGCCGCGCATCACCACGGTGCCGACGCAAAACATCCGCCGCCGCAGCCCCATCAGGTTGACGCCCGCGATCGCGATATTCCGGCGCAAAAGCTCCGGGGCCGGCGTCTCGCGCCCGAGAAACGCCCCGATGACGGGCAAATGCTCCCACTGAATGAGCGTGACGGCGCGGGGACCGCCCCGCCGCCAGTGATCGCCGACCAGGCCGTCCTGCGTCACCTCAACTGTTTCGACCGCCTTGATCTCGGCCTTGCGCGCGGGCCGCAGCCCGATCCACGCCACCCAGCCGTCCTGGCCCTGCCGGTCCATCATGGCGCGCAAGGGCGTACCCGGTTTCGTCATTTCGATGTTTTCTCTCTTCCCTGAACACACTTTTGGGGGATGGTAACAGCCCGCTATCTATGGTCTGGCTTTCGCTTTGCGGCTACATCCAGCCTTCTCGGCAGGGGGTATTATGACAGACTGGGCCGCGCCGATCATTCAGGGCGCCTTCATCTTTCTTATCAGCTACGCCATGGTCACCGACCTGCGCGATCTGCGCGTGCCCAACTGGGTGCCGCTGGCTATCGCGGGGCTGTTCCTGCTGCACAGCCTCTATCAGGGCGCGAGCAATCTGCCCATCCATCTCCTTGTCGGGGCGGCCGTGCTGGTCGCGGGGTTCGGGCTGTTCGTGGCGGGCGTGTTCGGCGGGGGCGACGCGAAGTTCGTCGCCGCGCTCGCGCTCTGGATGGGGCCGGGCGATCTGGGGCCGTTCGTGCTGCTGACCACGCTGCTGGGCGGGGCGACGGCGGTCGCGCTGGTGGGGCTGAAGAAGCTGCTGGTCTTCAATCCGGCGCTTGAAAACAATGCGGCCATCGCCAGGCCGCTGGCCTGGGCGCGGGCGGGCAAGATGCCCTATGCGGTGCCGATCGGACTAGCGGCGCTCATGCTCGGCCCAAGCCTGTTCTGATCGCCCAACTCAGCCGCCGAGCGCCCTCCTGCGCGCCTTGAACTCTTCCTCGTCGATCTCGCCGCGGGCGAACCGCTCGCGCAGGATTTCCAGGGACCGGTCGCTGCCGACGCTCTCACGCGGGCCGGAGCCGCCGCTGACAACCCGCCAAAGCGCCACGATCGCCAGGATCGCAAGCGCGAGCATGATGAGCCACATGATCGGCCCCATCCACCAGCCGTGCCAGCCCCAAGGCATATCATGGTGCCAGCCGCCGCCCGGCGTTTGGGAGAGCGGCTCCAGCCACCCTGCCGAAGCCGCTGAAAACAGAACCTCTTTCACCTTCAGTGTCCCTTCGCTTTAAAGCTTCAGGCTACAACTTCCAGTAACTGGAACGTCAATATGACGCCGAATGCAAAAAACCCCGCGCGGCGGCGGGGCTTTGGCAATCTTGCAGTATGCTCAGACCTGCTTGTCGATCCAGCTCTTCAGCGTTGTCTTGGGGTGCGCGCCAACCTGCTGGGACGCAACCTGACCGTCCTTGAACATGATGAGCGTCGGGATCCCGCGGATACCGTAATTCATCGGCGTTTGCGGGTTTTCGTCGACATTCATCTTCACGACCTTGATCTTGTCGCCGTACTCCTCGGCCAGTTCCTCCAGAACGGGCGCGATGGTCTTGCATGGGCCGCACCACTCGGCCCAGAAGTCCACGATCACCGGCGTGGATGACTGAAGCACTTCCTGCTCGAACGTGTCGTCGGAGACTTTTGCCGTCACCATTTTGTCCTTTCCTGCCTGTGCCGCGGTGCGGCGGTTCGTGTCATCTTGGCCTTTGAGCTAAGGCGGGGCCCCAGAAGCGTCAAGACCCGTGCTCGGGGCGGGTCGCGTCCAGCAAAATTTCCATCAGTGCGGGACCGCTTGTCCACAGAATGAACGCGCGCAGCCGTTTGTCGGGAAATATGGCGGCAAGCGCGCGGCAATAGGCGTCGAGCTGGGCCGTGTAGCCGGGCGGCGCATCGGCCGCGGCCGCTGGCACGCTCGCGTCGGTTTTATAATCAATCACAAGAACGTCATCGTCGCGCACGACGAGCCGGTCGATGCGCCCGGACAGCCGGGCTGGTCCCGTTGGCGTGTGAAGCTGCGCGGCAATCGGCGCTTCCGCGCGTGAGCCAGGACCAAAGAGGTGCGCGAAATCGGGCGACGCGAGAATGCCGAGCGCCGTCTCCACGGCTTCGTCGCGCGCGGCATCGTCCAGTGTCGCGTCGTCGTGGGCCGCCTCCTGCGCGACAAGCCGTTCGGCTTCGGCGCGGCGCTGTTCCGGATCGACCTCCGGCAACCGCTCCAGCAGCAGATGGATCAGTTCGCCGCGAAGCCGCGCGGCTTCCGCAGGACGTTCCGAGCGTGGCGCGTGCGGCGTCTCATCCTTGGCCGAAGGCTGGAGCGCCGCCGCGGACGCCTCGGTGCGCGCGGGGGCCGACAGCCAGGCGGGCAGTTGGACTTCGGAAGCTCGCGCCGACACTGGCCCCGCCGCTGCCGCGACCGCCTCGGCAGGCTTTTCGAGGCGCAGCGCCGTCTCACCGTTCTCACCCGCCACGGCTTCGGCCACGCCGCAAAGGGCGTCGCGCACGACATCGTACCAGCAGCCAGCATCCCGCCCCGGCGTCTTCCGGCTCTCGAACCCCGTCACATACAGCCGGTCGCGCGCCCGCGTCATGGCAACGTAGAGAAGCCGGTAGCTCTCCGCCTCATCGGCTGCCTTCTGAGCCGCGCGCACCTGCTCGATAGCGGGCAAGCGCTTCGACTCTCCGCTCGCCCAGACAAGGCAGTCGCCAAACTCCCCCTGCGCATCGCGCGGCACGCGCACGACCGGCCCGCCGCCCCGCGCGCTCATCGAGCAGGTGTCAGGCAGGAAAACGATCGGCGCTTCCAGCCCCTTCGCACCATGCACGGTCATCACCCGCACCTGGTCCGCGCCCTGCTCCATGTCGCGGCGCACCTCGCTGCCAGAGTCGCGCAGCCACGCCAGAAAGCCCTGGAGCGTCGCCGGGCCGGTCTCCTCGTAGGCCAGCGCCAGATTGAGGAACTCGTCGATGGCGTCCGCCGCCTCCGGCCCCATCCGGGCGATCAGCCGCGTGCGCGCCCTGTCGCGGTCGAGCACCGCCGCATAGAACTCGAAGGGGCGCAGAGCGAGCGCCTCGTCGCGCCAGCGCGCCAGCCGCGCCTCGGCCTCGGCAAAGCGCGGCGCATCGCCCGCCGCCTCTTCCAGCGCCTCCCACAAACTGCCCTCGCGCCCATGCGCCAGCGTGAACAGGTCATCCTCCGTTATCCCGATCAGCGGGCTTTTCAGCACGGCCGCGAGCGAGAGATCATCACCCGGAAGGAGCAGCGCATCGCCCAGCGCCATCAGGTCCATCACCGCGAGTTGGTCGGTCAGGCGCATCCGGTCCGCGCCGGCCACCGGAATGCGCCGGCTTTTCAGAGCGTCGATCATCGGCGCGGCGAAGGGCTGGCGCTTGCGCACGAGGATAAGGATGTCGCCCGCGCGGACCGGGCGGCCCGCCGACGGCAGGATCTCCCCAGTGTCGAGCCACGCCTTGATCCGGTCCGCGATCCGCGCGGCCAGCCGGTCCACGGCCTCCGCGCCGACCGCAGGCTCGTCCAATGGCGCGAATGCATCCGTCTCGGTCCGCTCGGGCGGTTTCTCGGTCGGCCACATCTCGACCAGCCCGGCATCGGCGGCGCGATGCACCTCATGCGCCACGTCCGCACTCGCCCCGATGCGCGCGCCCAAGCCGCTTGCGCCGCCGAACACCAGATCGACCGCCTGCAGCACCGGCGCGACCGTGCGGAACGAACGGGTCAAGGGCACATGGTGCCAAGCGTGGCGCGCGCCCTCCGCTCGGCTGCGGAACGCCTCTCCCAGCGCGGCGAAATGCTCCGGCGCGGCGCCCTGAAAGCCGTAAATCGATTGTTTCTCGTCACCCACCGCGAACAGCGAGCGGCCCGCCTCGCGCGCGCCGTCTCCGGCGAAAAACTCCTCGGACAGCAGTTCGGCCACGCGCCATTGCGCGCGCGAATTGTCCTGCGCCTCGTCGATCAGCAGGTGGTCGATCCCGCCGTCGAGCCGGTAGAGCACCCAGGCCGAACCATGCTGGAGTAGCGACACCGTGCGATCGATCAGGTCATCGTAATCTAGCGCGCCGTCAGTCTGCTTGCTTGCCTCGTAGCCCTGAATCACCGCGTCGGCCAGGGTGAACAGCGCCGCGCTGGCTCGCGCGGTTTCCAGCGCAATGCGGGTCTCATCCAGTTCGGCGAAGCGGTCGCGCGCAGCGCGCAGCGCCTCGGCGGCATCGGGCGCGGCGGCGATGACGGCATTGCTCGGAAAGCCGCGATCCTTCTTCGGCTCCCCCGCCTTGGTGAGCAATGCCGCGCGAAGTGCTTTGATGCGCGCGGACCGGCTCTCCGCCTTCTCGGCCTCGCCCAACTGATCCGCCAATGTCGCGTCCTTCTTGCCGCCCTGCGCCAGCGCCGCGCGGACGCGCGCAATATCATCACCGCCGAGCACCTCGGCCTGCGCCTGCACAACCGCTTCCAGCTCCGCATCCGGTGGCGCGCCGAGCGTCTCTGCGATCAGCGCCTCTAGGGACACGCCCTCCGCCTCGGCTGCCCGCATCATCCGCCGCAGCGCCATCCGCTCGCGCAGCACCGCGGCCAGCAGCGCCTCGACATCGTCCTCGCGCGCCAGCCCCGCGACCGTCTCCAGCGCGCGCCCGAGCGGGCTGTCCGCCGCGCCCGCCGCGTCCTCCAACGCCGCCGTCATCGCCGCGCGCATTCGCCCGCGCGAATCCTCTTCCGCCAGCACCGAAAAGCCCGGCGCGATGCCCGCCTCAAGCGGGAACTGTCGCAGGATACGCTCGCAAAAGGCGTGGATCGTCTGGATGCGCAGGCCGCCGGGCGTGTCGAGCACATGCGCGAAAAGCCGCCGCGCGCGCGCCGTCTCCTCCGGCGTCGGCGCGCGGTCCAGCAGCTTTGCCAACCGCGCGTCGAGATCATCCGGCGCGGCGACGGCCCATTCGCCCAGCGCCTTGGTCAGCCTGCCCGCCATCTCCGCCGCGGCCGCCTTCGTGAAGGTCAGACAGACGATCCCTTCCGGCGCGGCCCCGGCGAGCAGCAGGCGCAGCACGCGCTGAACGAGCACATGGGTCTTGCCGGTGCCCGCATTCGCCCGCACCCACGCATTTGCCGCCGGATCGGCGGCGCGGGCCTGGAGGGCCTCGGTGCGGCGCAGGGCCTCGCTCATTCGCCCTCCCCGCCGCGCCACTCGGCGACGCGCGCCAGATGCGCATAAGGGTCATAGTCCCACAACGCCTTGAAGGCCGGGCGCCGCATCGCCGTGTAAGGCGTGGCCGAATCATCGAACCGGGCGATCAGCGCCGCCAGTTTTTCGCGCGCGGACTCGACCAGCGTCTGCGGGTTGTTCAGCGCCTTCTCATCGCCCGCCTCGCGTCCGCCCGAAGCAGAGATGTAGGCCAACCGCGCGAGCGCGGGCGCCTCCTTTGCGGGCAGCTCAAACCCGCCCGCGAGCGCGATCAGCCCCTCCAGCGGAAGCTGCGGCGATTGCAGCCGCTCGGCGGCGCGGCCGCGCGCCTCCACGCTGCCGGTCTTGTAGTCGTAGACCGCGACCGCGCCATCCTCGCGCAGGTCGATGCGGTCAGCCCGAGCGCTCAGCTGGAAGCCGCCGCCCGGGGCATCCAGCATCCAACGGCCCGGCACCTCGCTCAAGGACCGGCGAAGGCCCGCCCGCCGCGCGGGTTCGGTGTCCGCGAACCAGTCCGCGAAGCGCGCGAAGCGTGGTCGCCAGAATGCGCGCACATGCGGGAATGCGCCCCATTCGGCCATCAACTCGTCAGCAATCGCCATAAGCTCACCAGCGATATCGTCAGGCAGCGCCGCCGGGAACCGTTCCGCGAAGCAGCCCAGCGCGGCGTGAATGATCTGCCCGCGACGGCGATCATCAGGTCCCTCGGCGAGGTCCGGCATCGGCTCCAGCCCGAGGATGTGCTTGGCATAGATCGCATAAGGATTGGCAATCCAGCGCTCGACATCCGACACGCTCATCCGGCGCGGGCGGGCCTCCAGCGGCGGGCGCGGCGCGGGCGGACATGACGGCGTCTCCGGCTCGGCAGCGGACCGCGCGGCCACCCAGTCCAGCCAGGGCCGCGCCGGTGCGAGCGCATCACCAAGCGCCAGCGCATCGGCCAGCAGGCGCAGGCGCGACACCCAACGGCTCGGCACGCTCGGCGCGCCGTCGGCCTTGAGCGCGCGCGTGAGCACGACCTCTGGCGCCGCCAGCCCTTGGGCGAAGTCATGCGCGGAAAGCCCTGTCTGCCGCTCCGGCTCGGGCAGACCCAGCGCGGCGCGCATCTGCCGGTTGAGCCACGGGCCAGCTTGCGCGGCGCGCGGCCAAACGCCCTCGTTCAGGCCGCCGAGGATCAGCCGGTCGGCGTATTGCAAGCGCGCTTCCAGCGGCCCCCAGATGAACAGGCGCGGATGCGCACCCGCGTCCTTCGAGACGGCCCCCCGCCGCGCGAGGCCCGCGAAGAAGGAAGGATAATCCGCCGGCGGGATTTCCGGCGCGATCCCGCCCGGCCCGCCGCGCGCCAAACCTTCGAGCAGGTTCGCCAGCGCCTCGCCCGGCGTGTCGGCCCAGAGCGCCGGCGCGTCCGGCCCGTCGGCGAGCGCATCGGCGACCGCGCGGTGGGCCTCGGCGTAATCTTCGGGAGCGGCGTTGCCAGTGAGCGTGGACAGCGGTGCGAACGCCGCCTCCAGCCGGTCGACCAGTTCCGCAGCGCCTTCCGGCTGATCCGCGCGCTCCAGCGCCGGGCGCAGACCATCCAGCCCGCCCGCGAACCAGGGCTGGCGCAGCGCGTTCACCTCAAGCGCCGCCACGCGCCCGCGCACCTTTTCCGCTGACCAGCCCAGCCGCAAGAACGGGTGCTTCAGCAGCGCCAGCAGCGTCAGCGCATCCGCGTCCACAGCGACACGCGCGATCAACTCCATGAAGCGGCCGATCGGCGTTGCGCCTAGCGGCTCGCCCGCGCTGTCGGCCACGTCGAGCTGCCAGGTCCGCAATGCCGCGCGCACGCGCCGGGCGAGCGTGCGGTCGGGCGTCACCAGCGCCGCGGTCATGCCCGGGGTTTCGACCGTCTCGCGCATCATCAGCGCGATCGCCTCGGCCTCATGGCGCTGATCGGGCGCTTCCAGCAGGCTGATGCCCTCAAGCGCGCGGGCCATCGCGGCGCGGTCCGCATTTGCGAGGAAGTCCGGCCATTTCTCAGCCGTCTCGGCCGGGCGCATGATCTCCGAGACGAGACGGGTGCGCGGCGGCTCGCCCGCGCCCCCCAGCACGCCGACATATTCGCGCGCGACGCCCAAAGCGTCCAGAAGCCGCGCCAGCCCGGCCTGCGGATGCTGCGGGCACTCACCCAGCGCGGTCCAGCTTTGCGCATCCAGCGCCCGATCCAGCCCTGGCAGCACGATGGCCCCGGCGGGCAGGTTCATGACGGTTTGCATCAGCGCGGCGGTCGCGGGGACACTGCCGGTCGAACCAGCGACAATCACCGGCTTATCAGGGTGCGCGGCCATCCGCTCGGCCTCGCGCGCCAGCAGCACATTGCGCCGCGCCACCGGATCAAGCAGCCCGCGCTCGCGCAGATGCTCCGGCCATTGGCGCGTCACGATGCTCAGGAAGTGCGAGGTGCGCTGCCAGTGCTCGGCCATCTCCTTGGGCACGCATTCGTCGATGCGCGCAAGATCGACGCCTTCCAGCTGCGCGGAGTCCAGCAGCGCCATCAGTTCCAGCGCCAGCTCGCCCGCCGCACCGGCGGAGATCGCTTGAAAGCCGGTTTCATCAGGCGATGCGGCTGTGGCGCGCGACCATCGCTGCACCAGCGCCGTCATCGTCAGCCAGCGTTCCATCTCCGGCACAGCCGCCGGAATGTCCGGCGCGTCATCCTCATCGGCCGGCGCAAGCTCGTCCACCGCGCCCAGCGGGCGGATGCGCGGCAGCAGCAGCGCCCCGCCCGGCGCTTCGGCCAGCAGCGCGTCGCGCAAGCCTGCGCAGGCCCGGCGCGTCGGCAGGTAGATGGTGGTATCGGCCAGCTCCAGCGGTTCGGGCGCTTGGCCGCCCGAACGCGGCAGGCCGCCGCTCAGGATCGCGCGGGCGAGATCGGCCAGAAACGGCCGTTCAGACGGGATCGTGAACAGGGCAGGATGCGTCTCGCCCATGGCCTTCAGGCGGCCTTGTCGCGCAGGCGCTGCTCGGCGGCCTCGAGCGCCTCGGGCGTGCCGATATGCATCCATTCGCCCTTCAGGGTCGCCCCGAACAGACGGCCGCGCGTGATGGCCCGGTCCCACAGCGGGTTGAGCGAGAACGCGCCCTCCGGGCTGTCGGCGAACAGGCGCGGATGCGCGATGGAGACGCCCGCGAAGACGAACGGCGCCCTCTCGCCAGGCCCGCGGCGCGTCAGCCGGCTATCCCCGCCCAACGAAAAATCGCCCGCGCCTGCATAGCCGAGGCTTGCTTCCGTCTCGGCGAGCAGCAGCAGCGCGTCCATGCGTTCCGGCTCCCAGAGGCCCGCAAGCCGCGCGAGATTGCGCTCGCCCTCCTCGATCCAGACCGAGTCCGAATTCTGAACGAAGAACCCGTCCGGCCCGAGCCGGTCGAGCGCCTGTTTCACCCCGCCGCCGGTGTCGAGCAGCGCGTCGCGCTCATCCGAGATGCCAATCTCGGGCGGCTCTGCCCGCTCCGCCAGATGCGCCTCAAGCACATGAGCGAGATAATGCACGTTCACAACCGCCTGCCGCACGCCAGCCTCCGCCAGCCGGTCAAGTACGTGGTCGATCAGCGGCCGCCCGGCAAGGCGCACCATTGGTTTCGGAATCGTCTCGGTCAGCGGGCGCATCCGCTTGCCATAACCCGCCGCCAGCACCATCGCCGTGTCGATCATCGCAGCCCCAACAGCAAACCTTGTCAACGCCACGCGCCGGCCCGCGCAAACCCCTGCTCATCCGCGCGCCCCGGCATATGCCGCGCGTACCACGCCCGCAAGGGCGCAAGCGCCGGGTGTTGCAGGTCCCGCTTCAGATAAGCCCGCACGCGCGGCAGGTGTTCGAGATACGCCTGCTTGCCGTCGCGCAGCGCCAGCCGGGTGAAAATGCCGAGGATCTTGGTGTTGCGCTGCGCGCCCAGCAGCGCATAGGCCCGGACGAACGCATCCGCGTTGAAATCGTCGTCCTTCGCCGCCTGCGCGCAGTAATGCTTGAAAAGCTGCGCCTCGACATCCGGCGGGACGGTCAGCCGCGCATCCTGCAGAAGCGAGACGAGGTCATAGGCCGGATGGCCGATCACCGCGTCCTGAAAGTCGATGACGCCCAGCGGACCGCGCGGGTCGCCTGGCGTGAGCGCGATCAGATTCGGCGAGTGGTAATCTCGCAGCACCAACCCGGTCTCCTGCCCGGCCAGCCAGTCGAACTGCGCCTCCCAAAGCGCGGCGAATTCGCCCCGCGAAGCCTGATTTACATCTGCGCCGGTCATGGCCGGCAAAAACCAGTCGAGCAGCAGCGCGGTTTCGGCGTGCAGCGCGCGTTTATCGTAATCCGGGAGACGATGGGTTCGACCGCCCCCGATCGGCAGTTCACGCGGGATCGACGTTCGCCTCAAACGCAGCAGCAGATCGACCGCCGGGCGGTAGAGCGTCGCAATCTCGCCGCTGCGCGCCACCAGATTGCCGAGCACGTAATCGCCGAAATCCTCGATCAGCAGGAAGCCCCGCTCGGTGTCCTGCGCGCATATCTCCGGCGCCGGCACGCCCGCCTGACGCAGCGCCCCCGCGACCGCGATGAACGGGCCGACATCCTCGGCCAGATGCGCGATCCGGCTGTAGGGCAGCCCGTCCGCGAGCGGCGGCCCGTCGGGCTGCGGCTCCCAGTCCATCACCACAGCGCGCTTGTCGCCGAGTTGAAGCCGCACATAAGAGCGCACCGAGGCGTCCCCGGCCAGAAAGCGCGCGGACGCCGCGCTCCATCCCGCCTTGTTCTGGAAATCCGTCGCCGCACGGAACCGCTCCAGCCGTGGGGCCCAGCCGCCGAAGGCGGTGATCGACACGTCGCGCTTGTCGGCTTCCGTGCTTTCGGCAAGCGCCACGTCGAGGCGGTCCGCGGACAGAGCCGCGCCCAGCCGTTCAGGCCATTCGACCAGCGCCAGCCCCTCTTCGCGCGCCTCGTCGAAGCCAAGCTCGCCCAACTCCTCCGGCCCCTCCAGCCGGTAGAGGTCAAAATGGTGGATTTCGCCGCGCGGCGTCTCGTAGCTCTGGACGAGTGAAAACGTCGGGCTGGCCACCTCGACATCCTCGCCCGAGATCGCCCCGATCAGGAAGCGCGCGAAGGTCGTCTTGCCCGCGCCAAGGTCGCCGGACAGCGTCACGAGATCGCCTCTGCGCAGATAGGGCGCGAGCACGCGCGCCAGCCCGTCAAGCATCGCCAGCGTGAGACCCGGCAAACGGATTTGCGCTGTCCTGTCCGGCGTTTCCGGTTGCACCTGTGAACCCGCCTTCCCTGTCGTCATGTTCCGGGACGATGAATCGCGACTGCGCCGAGACTTTGACCAACCCGGCGCTGGTCACAGCTTTCGAATCAGTGCGCCTGCTGCAGCCGGGCTTCGGCCTCGGTCTGATCCGGGCGCCTGGCCTGCCCGTCTTCAGGCAGCAGCACCGTCACGGTCGTGCCCGCGCCCTCGGCCGAGCGCAGGTCGATCTGCCCGTTATGCAGCTCCACCAGGCTTTTCACCAGAGACAGGCCCAGCCCCGCGCCGCGATGCTGCGAGCCTTGCGGTCGTGTCTCGAAGCGCTGGAACACGCTGTCCTGATAGTCCTCCGGGATGCCGCAGCCCGTGTCCTGCACCGAAAAGGCGATCATGTCGCCGTCCCGGTAAGCGTTGAGGCTGATGGTCCGGCCCGCCTCGGAAAAGCCGATGGCGTTCGACAGCAGATTATAGAGGATCTGCGTGACCCGCTTGTCGTCGGCGACCAGCGAACCGACATCCGGCGCAATTTCGATGTCCAGTTCGATATTCTCCGCCGAGAGCCGCTCTCGCACACCGAGTTCCGCCGAGCGGATGATCTCGCGCACATCGGCCTCGCGCTTTTTCAGCTCCAGCGCGCCCGCGTCAATCGTGGCCAGGTCGAGAATGTCGTTGATGATGGCCAGCAGCGCCTGGCTCGATGAGCGGATATCGCTAAGATATTCGAGCTGACGCGGGTTCAAATCGCCCACATGCGGCTGGCCGAGCAGTTCACTGAAGCCGATGATGTTGGTCAGTGGTGTGCGCAACTCGTAGGAGACATGCGAGATGAAGGTGTTCTTCAGCCGGTCCGACGCCTCCAGCGCCTCGTTGCGCTCGATAAGCGCGCGCTCGACCCGCTTGCTGTCGGTGATATCGACATAGGTCATCATTGTCGCGCCGTCAGGCAGCGGCACGCCGGCATAAGCCAGCACCTTGTCGTCATCCAGCGTCATCTGCCCGTCGAAGGCCGCGCGCTCGTCCTGCAGGTCCACCACGGCATCGCGCGTGCGCTCCCACGGCTTGGCGTCGTCGACCTTTCCGCCGCAAGCCGAAATCACCTCATCGACATGCGGGGAACCGCCAAGGAAGGTTTCATCCAGCCCCCAGATTTCTCTGAAGGCCGGGTTGAACAGGCGCAGCCGGCCATCCGATCCGAACACCGCCACACCTTCGCGCAGGTGGTCCAGCGTCTCGCGCTGCACCCGGATCAGCGCATTGTAGCGGCTCTCCAGCGCAAGCCGCTCGGTCACATCGTCATAAAGGAAGGTCACGCCCCCATCCGGGCGCTGGTCCGCCGCCACATGAACAGCGCGCCCGTCCGGCAAATGCCACCAATCCTCCTGCAACGCATCGGCTCCGGCGCTGTCGAAAGCGGCCATCTGCCGCGCGCGCCAGTCCCGGTAATCGATCTGCTCGGGCAGCAGCCGCTCGCCGCGCAGCCGGTCCAGCACCTCCCCATAAGTCGGGCGCTGATCGAGCCAATGGGGGGGCAGCTGCCACAGCGATGCGAAGGCTTCGTTATAAAAACTCAGCCGGCGATCCGTGCCGAAGATCGCCACCCCGCTCGCCACGCGGTTCAGCGTGCGCGCATGGGCCGCCATCTGCCGGTCGAGTTCGCCCCGAGCGCTTTCCAGCGGCGCCACATCGATTGCCACGCCGCCGCTCGCCTCGCCCACGGGCAGCGCCGCGGTGTCGTAGCTGCGCCGCTCGCCGCCAACGATGGTCTGCAGCCGTTCGCGGAACGTCTTGCCGGCCTCAAGAGCCTTGTCGATCCGCTGGCGCTGGCGCGATTCCAGAAGTTCGACCTGCCCTTCCACGACGTCGCTCGCGCTGGTCTCATCCACCGCCGCGACATAAGCCTGGTTAACCCAGGTCAGCCGGTCCTCGCTGTCGCGCAGCCAGGCCGGGATGGGCAGCGCCTCCAGCAGGGAGCGGAACGCGGACAGGTCGCTCTCCGCCGCCTTCAGGCGGCGCGCCAGCCGGGCGCGCTCCTCGCCGTGATCGCACAGCGCGCGCAGGCGCAGCACCAGATAAGACCCGGACGGCCGCCCGTCCGCTTCGATGCTGGCGCCCTGCGCGGTCGTCAGCAGCAGATTGAACGCCTCGCCGCTCTCCTTGAGCCTGCCGACGCTCTGCTCCAGCGCCAGCGCGCTTTCGCCGTCCAGCCAGGCGGCGAACCGGCTCAGCCGGCGCATCTCAAGCGGCACGCCCAATTCCGGGTCAAGCGCGTAGGTGACGAGGCGCGGCTGTTCGGCGTCATGGGACCACAGCAGGACGGCCTGCCGCTCCGCGTTCAGCAGCGCATGGGCTGCGCCCAGCTCACCGGCCAGACGCGAAATTTCCGCGGCGCTTTCATCCTGCGCGCGCCAGCATTGGCGCAGCGCGACCGCAAGCCCGCCCGCAGCCACCGCCAGGCCCGCACCGGCCGCGGCCATCCACGGGGCGGACACGGGTGCGGTCAAACCGAACAATTCTGCCGCCGCCGCAGCCGAGCGCGGCGCGAGCGCCGCCGCGGCAAAAAGGGCAATCCCGCCGCTCAAGCGCCTGTCTCTGATGCTCGGGTGTGATCTGAAAAACCGCATGACGGGTTGCTGCTCGCCGTGATGGATCGGCGTCGGCGGAGATCGCGTGGCGCCGTCGCCCCGCCGGACCGGACGTCGAATCACAAGCAGTCTAGCGCCTCTATGGGGCGTTGCCCAACGTGCGGTTGTATCTTCCACGGCTGAACGAAGTTTTCAACGTCCGTGTTGAACAGCCCGCTGACGAAACGGCCCGCCAAATCCGATGACAACCGCTCCCGCATTGGCTATAGCTGGCGATCGCGCGCACGTCGACAGCGGCGCGAGCCAACAACAGCAACAGCGCAGTCGGCCCACAAGACCGGGGGATAAGAACGTGAGCAAGAGCCGCCAAGCCGTCATTCAGGGCGATACCGTCATCAAGGGCGAAATTTCCAACTGCGATTATCTCGAAGTCTACGGGTATGTGGAAGGGGAGGTGGACGCCTCCCGCGTGACGGTGCGCGAGGGCGGCAAACTGTTCGGCACGCTGCGCGCGGGCGACGCGGAGATCGAGGGGCTGTTGCAGGGCGATGTGTTCGTGCGCCGCCTCATCAAGGTCGGCAGCACCGGCAACGTGAATGGCGATGTGCAATACGGCCAGATCGCGGTGGACCTCGGCGGCGAGTTGAGCGCGAAGCTGAGCAATGTGCCGCCGGAAATCACGGGCGATCTCGAACTGAGCGTGAAGAAGGGCCGCGCGGTGCGGATCAGCCTGGTCGACCTGAACGCCGTCGACCCCGATGACCATGCGAAAGACCTGCAGTTTTCCGTCAGCAATGCGCAGGGCGGCTTCGTCGCGCATTCCAAATCGCCGACGACCGCGATCGCCACTTTCACGCAAGCCGATCTGGAAGCCGGCGCGATCGCTTTTGTCCACGACGGCAATTCCACGGACAATGTCGGCTTCAAGGTGCAGGTGAGGGACGCCAAGGGCGCGAGTTCCGGCGATCCGAAATCCGTCACCGTGAACGTTCAGGCGTAAAACGAGCGGCGGCGGCCGCAAGGGGCCGCCGGGTTTAAGCGTCAATAACGGTAGGCGTCGGGCTTGTACGGGCCTTGCGGCGTCACGCCGATATATTCGGCCTGGTCCGGCGACAACTCTGTCAGCTTCACGCCCATCTTCTCCAGATGCAGACGGGCGACCTTCTCGTCGAGGCGCTTGGGCAGGACGTAGACCTTGTTGTCGTATTCGTCGCCCTTGGTCCACAGCTCGATCTGCGCCAGCACCTGGTTGGTGAAGCTCGCCGACATCACGAAGCTCGGATGGCCGGTGGCGTTGCCGAGGTTGAGAAGCCGCCCTTCCGACAGCAGGATCATCCGCTTGCCGCCGGGAAACTCGATCATGTCCACCTGCGGCTTGATGTTCGTCCACTTGTGGTTCTTGAGCGCGGCCACCTGAATCTCGTTGTCGAAGTGGCCGATGTTGCCGACGATCGCCATGTCCTTCATCTCGCGCATGTGCTCGATGCGGATCACGTCCTTGTTGCCGGTCGCAGTGATGAAGATGTCGGCCTGCGGCGCGGCGTCCTCCATCGTCGTGACCTCGAAGCCATCCATGCTGGCCTGAAGCGCGCAAATCGGGTCGACTTCGGTCACCTTCACGCGCGCGCCGGCGCCGCGCAGGCTCTGGGCCGAGCCCTTGCCGACATCGCCATAGCCGCAGACGACCGCGACCTTGCCGGCCATCATCGTGTCGGTGGCGCGGCGGATGCCGTCGACAAGGCTCTCCTTGCAGCCGTACTTGTTGTCGAACTTCGACTTGGTAACGCTGTCATTCACGTTGATCGCCGGGAACGGCAGCAGCCCCTGCTCGACGAACTTGTGCAGGCGATGGACGCCTGTGGTCGTTTCCTCGCTGACGCCGACGAGCTTGTCGCGCTGCTGGGTGAACCAGCCCGGCGTTTCGCTCATGCGCTTCCTGATCTGCGCGAACAGCGCCTCTTCCTCTTCGGATTCCGGGTTGGCGATCAAGCCGGTCTCGCCCGCTTCGACGCGCGCGCCCAGTATGATGTAGAGCGTGGCGTCGCCGCCGTCATCGAGGATCAGGTTCGCGCCCTCATCAAAGTGGAAGATGCGGTCGGCGTAGTCCCAGTATTCCTCAAGGCTCTCGCCCTTCACCGCGAAGACCGGGATGCCCTGCCGGGCGATCGCCGCGGCGGCGTGGTCCTGCGTAGAGAAGATGTTGCACGACGCCCAGCGCACCTGCGCGCCCAGCGCGGTCAGCGTCTCGATCAGCACGGCTGTCTGGATGGTCATGTGCAGCGAGCCGGCGATGCGCGCGCCCTTGAGCGGCTGCGACGCGCCGAACTCCTCGCGCAGCGCCATGAGACCCGGCATCTCGGTCTCGGCAATGTCGATTTCCTTGCGGCCATACTCGGCCAGCGAAATGTCCTTGATAGCGTAATCTTGCATGTTGTTCCGTTTTCCGTTCGCGTTTCCTGGCCGCGCGGGCGCATCCCGGCGGCGCGGCTTGGTCTTCCCTATACCTGCCCGCGGCGCGCGGGGCAATAAAGACATAAAGATGAGTTTATATCGTGGCCGCGCAAATGACCAGCCGCGTGGGCGACCGCGCTTGCGGCTCAGCCCGGCGCGGGGCCGCTTTCGCCCTCGTCGTCTTCGTGGAAACCGGCCTCGACCAGCCCGATCAGCGCCTCAAGCGCCTCTTCGGCTTCCGGGCCTTTCGTCTCTATGAGGATCGTGGAACCCTGCGCCGCGCCGAAGGTCAAAAGCCCCATGATCGAGCCGCCATTGACGCTCACGCCATCCTTGGTGACGGTGACGTCCGCGTCGTACTTTTCCGCGACATGCACGAATTTCGCCGTCGCCCGGGCGTGCAGACCCCGCTTGTTGCGGATCTGAACTTCGGCCAGACAGTTGTAGACGCCCTCGCCGGACGGTTCGGTATCGGTCGAGTCCGACATTGGTTCCGGTGCTCAAGTCATTTTGTCGCGACGCCGCCCCTCGGCCCCGAGTGAAACCGCGCCCGCAAGCGCAAAGATGCCTAGCTGCCAGCGAGCATATCACTGACGACGCGAATATACTTCTGGCCCGCCTCGCGCGCTTCGTCGGCCGCCTCGCGCAGCCGGTTCTCCTCGCGCACGCGCGCCAGCTTGATAAGCATCGGCAGATTGACCCCCGCGATCACCTCGACATTCGCGCCGTTCATCGCCGAGATCGCCAGATTCGACGGCGTTCCGCCGAACATGTCCGTCAGCAGCACCGCGCCATCGCCGGTGTCGACAGACTTCATGGCCCGCAGGATCGCTTCGCGCCGCTCCTCCATGTCGTCGTCCGGCGTGATGGCGATGGCGGCGATCTGGTCCTGAGGCCCGACCACATGCTCCAGCACGGCCCGGAACTCGCGCGCCAGATTGCCGTGGGTGATGATGACAATCCCGATCATGGCTGGCCTCTGCGCTGCGCGAAGCGCCCGCCTTTTCCCCGCGTGTTCACGCGGAATCCGTTTTGTTTCGTCATGGCCCGCTCGATTCACTTTCGTGAATCTTCATAGTCACGCTGCAGCGCACACCATGCAAGAAGTTTCACGCACAGGCGCGACAAAATTGCGCGCTTACCGCCCCGCGAGCCGCGCTGCCGGCGACCGGCGCAATTGCGCGGGGCCTCAACCATTCTTATAACCCCCCTATGAGCAATGTGTTGCGCGCGCCGGCCGGCGACCGTCTTCGCTACTGCAAGATGAACGGTCTCGGCAATGACTTCGTTATTGCCGACACGCGGTGGACGCCGTTCCGCGTGACCGGGTCGCTTGCGCGCGCGCTGGCCGACCGCGAAACAGGTATCGGCTGCGACCAGGTGGCCGCGCTGGAGCCCTCGGACGAGGCCGACATTTTCATGCGCATCTTCAACGCCGACGGCTCGGAAGCCGGCGCTTGCGGAAACGTCTCGCGCTGCGTTGCGGTATTGCTGGCCGAGGAAACAGGCGCGCCGGACTGCGCGATCGAGACCGCTTCGGGCGTTATCGTCGCCGAGGCAATCGGGCTGAACGCTGCGGCGGTCGACATGGGCGCGCCCCGCTTCGGCTGGGCCGAGATCCCGCTGGCGCATCCGGTGGATGACGCGAACGAAGTCTTCATCGGCCCGGCAGGCGCAGGCGCGGCCGAGGACGACGTCTTCGATCTGGGGCTGGCGAGCGTGGTGAATGTGGGCAATCCACACTGCATCTTTTGGGTCGATGACGCGGAGGCGATCGACCTAGCGCGGATCGGCCCGGCGCTGGAACGCCACCCGCTGTTCCCCGAGCGCGTAAATATCTCGATGGCTGAGGTCGATACACCCGACAGCATCGCGCTGCGCGTGTGGGAGCGCGGCGCGGGATTGACGCGCGCGTGCGGCACGGCGGCCTGCGCGGTGGCGGTCGCGGCGGCGCGCACCGGGCGCGCGAACCGGCACGTGACGGTCAATCTGCCGGGCGGGCCGCTCGACATCGACTGGCGCGCGAGCAACGACCACATCATCATGACCGGCCCGGTCGAATGGGAGCATCGCGGCGAGATCGACGTGACGCCTGGGGGCGAACTTGCCGGTTTCCGGGAGGTGACCTGAGATGAGCGCGCGCATCATCACCTTCGGCTGCCGGCTGAACGCCAACGAGAGCCAGGCGATGGCGGAGCACGCCGAGGCTGCCCGGCTGAACGACGCGGTGATCGTGAACACATGCGCCGTGACGGGCGAGGCTGTGCGCCAGGCGCGCCAGGCGATCCGCCGCGCGCGGCGGGACAACCCGGACGCGCGCATCATCGTCACCGGCTGCGCGGCGCAAACCGAGCCGGAGCGCTTCGCCGAGATGGCGGAGGTAGATTATGTCATCGGCAACGCCGAGAAGATGGAACGCGGCACCTTCGAGCGGCTGAGCACGGGCGAGGCCCCGCGCGCGTTGGTGAACGACATCATGTCGGTGCGCGAAACCGCCGGCCACATGATCGCCGGCTTCGGCGGCAGGGCGCGCGCCTTCGTGCAAATCCAGAACGGCTGCGATCACCGCTGCACCTTCTGCATCATCCCTTATGGGCGCGGGCCGTCGCGCTCGGTGCCCGCCGGCGAGGTGGTGCGCCAGATCAGGACGCTGGCCGAGCAGGGCTACCGCGAGGTCGTGCTGACCGGCGTGGACCTGACCGCATACGGCGCGGACCTGCCGGGCGAGATGACGCTGGGCAAGCTGGTGCGCAAGATCCTCAAGCTCGTGCCGGAACTGCCGCGCCTGCGCATCTCCTCGATCGACACCATCGAGGCGGATGGCGACCTCGTCGCCGCAATGGCCGAGGAGGAGCGGCTGATGCCGCATCTCCACCTGTCGCTGCAGGCGGGCGACGATATGATCCTCAAGCGCATGAAGCGGCGGCATTCGCGCGCGGACGCGGTGCGGTTCTGCGCGGAGATGCGCCGGCTGCGCCCGGACATTGCGTTCGGCGCGGACATCATCGCGGGCTTCCCGACCGAAACCGGGGAAATGTTCGCCAACTCTCTGGCGCTGGTGGATGATTGCGGGCTGAGCCACCTGCATGTCTTCCCGTTCTCCCCGCGCCCGGGCACCCCGGCAGCGAAGATGCCGCAGCTTGAGCGCCAGGAGATCAAGGCGCGCGCGCACGCCTTGCGCGAGAAGGGTCAGCAGGCGCTGAACGACCATCTGCGCAGCCTCGCGGGCCGCGAACTCGATATTCTGATGGAAAACGCCACACGCGGCCGCGCGCCGCAATATGCCGAGGTCAATCTGCCCGACCCATGCGAACCGGGCGCGCTGGTGCGGGCGCATATCACCGGCGTCAAGGCCGGAAAGCTGGAAGGAACAGTGGCCGCGTGAGCGAAACCGAGACGAAAAAACCGGGCCTGTTCGGCCGCCTGTTCCGCGGCGGCGAGCGCGAGAAGCCGGCGGAAACACCGGAAGCGCCGGAAGCCGAGCCGCAGCAGCCAGCGGAGGAGCCGGCTGAAGAACGCGCCGCCGAGGCGGAAGCGGCGGAAGCCGAGCCCGAAGCGGAAGCCGTCGCGCCCGAGCCCGCTGCCGGCACAGCGGAAGCCGAGCCTGAGCCGGCGCCAGAACCCGCGCAGCAGAAAAAGGGCTGGTTCGCGCGCCTCAAAGACGGGCTGACCAAGACCTCATCGCGCCTGTCCGAGGGCGTCACCTCCATCTTCGCCAAGCGCAAGCTGGACGACGACACGCTGGAGGAGTTGGAGGACCTGCTGATTCAGGCCGATCTCGGCGTCGAAACTTCGATGCGAATCACCGAACGTCTGGCGGACGAGAAATACGACAAGGAGATCAGCCCGGAGGAGGTGCGCGCGGTGCTGGCCGCCGAGGTCGCCAGGACGCTGGAGCCGGTCGCCCATCCGCTGCGTATCGAGCCTGGCCGGAAGCCCCATGTCATGCTGGTCGTCGGCGTCAACGGCACCGGCAAGACCACGACCATCGGCAAGTTCGCCCGCAAATTCGCCGACGAGGGCAAAAGCGTGATTCTCGCCGCCGGCGATACCTTCCGCGCCGCTGCCGTCGAGCAGCTGAAGATCTGGGGCGAACGCGTCGGCGCGCCGGTCGTCACCCGGCAGATCGGCGCGGACGCCGCCGGGCTGGCCTTTGATGCGCTCCAGCAGGCGCGGGAGGAAGGGCGCGACGTACTGATGATCGACACGGCGGGGCGGCTGCAGAACAAGGCGGACCTGATGGCCGAACTGGAGAAAATCATCCGCGTGATCCGCAAACTCGACGAGACCGCGCCGCACACCGTCCTGCTCACGCTGGACGCGACGACCGGGCAAAACGCCTTGCAGCAGGTGGAGGTCTTCAAGAACACCGCCGGGGTCACAGGCGTCGTCATGACCAAACTGGACGGCACCGCGCGAGGCGGCATCCTTGTGTCCATCGCCGCGAAGCACAAACTCCCGGTTTACGCGATCGGCGTCGGCGAGGGCGTGGAGGATCTGCAGCCCTTCGAGCCGGAGGAATTCGCCCGAGCTGTGGCGGGGATCGCCTAGTGCATCGAGACAACGGAGCCTTTGATGACAGATACGCCGCCTAGCCAGATCGAAGGCATGTCGCCCGCCAAGCAGGGGTTGAAACTGCTCGTCGAGATCGGCCCGCTGGTCGTCTTCTTCATCGCCAATTCGCGATACGACATATTCGTCGCCACGGGCGCGTTCATGGCTGCAACGGCCGCCTCGCTCATCGCCAGCCGGCTGATCTTTCATCGCGTCCCGGCCATGCCGCTGGTCACGGGCATTTTCGTGTTCATCATGGGCGGGCTGACACTTTATCTCCATGATGAACTGTTTATTAAGCTCAAGCCGACGATCGTGAACGTTCTGTTTGCGTCGATCCTGCTGGGCGGGCTGGCCTACGGGGTCTCGCTTCTGAAATACCTGTTCAGCGACGTTTTCCAGCTGCTGGACGAAGGCTGGCGGAAACTGACCTTGCGATGGGCGCTGTTTTTCCTGTTTCTGGCCGTGTTGAACGAGATCGTCTGGCGCTTCTTTTCGACGGATTTCTGGGTCGCCTTCAAGGTGTTCGGCGTGTTCCCGTTGACGCTCATATTCAGCATCATGCAGCTGGGGCTAATGCAACGCTATCAGATCGACCCGAGCAAAAAGCGCGAGCTGGCCTCGCAATGAGCACGATGCTGCGCGGGACCATCATGACTTTCTCGCGCGCCATCGCTCTGGCCGGCCTGCTGGTCGCCGCGCCCGCCGCCGCGCAGAACGTCCCGCCGCCAGAGCCGAACCCGGACCGCCGGACCCTCGGGCTGACTGACGAGGACAAGCAGGCGCTTTCCCCGGATCAGGCCCGCCAGCTCTACCAGCAGCACGAACGCCGGCTCGACCGCATTCAGGGCGAGCGCGTGGAAGTCGAAGAGACCGTCGGCGCGACCGAAGTGGAGCGCGCACGGCTGAATGAGCGGCTTCTGGAAGCCGCGCGCAAATCCGCCGACAGCGAGCAGCGGCTGAGCGCGCTGGAAGAGGAAATGGCCGCGTTGCGTGCCGATGAAGGCGCCATCCGGCGGCAGTTGCGCGAGCAGCACCGCGAGATCGGCGATCTTCTCGCCGTCATGCAGCGCATGGGCCGGGAGCCGCCCCCGGTGATGGTGACGCAGCGCGAGGACGCCCTGCGAATGGTCAGAAGCGGAATGCTTCTCAACAGTTTCTTTCCGGCGCTGCGCTCGCGCGCGGACAGTCTGGCGAGCCGTCTGTCCGAACTCACCCGCGTGCTGACGGAGAAACAGCGGCGCGCCGAGCAGCTTGCCGCGGAGAAGGACGAGATGGAGCGGCTGCGCGCGCGGACCCAGGAGCTGATCGCCGAAAAACGCCAGCGCCTGAAGGAGCAGCGCGCCCGGCTCGATGCGCTCGATCGTGCGGCCGAACGTCACGCGGCGACGATTTCAGACCTGGGCGAGCTTCTTCAGACGCTTGACGAGGAAGTCGCCGCGCGCACCGGCCTGGGCGACTATGAGGAGGAACTGCAGTCCGGCGAGATCGTCGAGTTGAAGCCGCGCGCGAAACAGGCGGCCTTCGTCCAGCCCGGCCGGATGAAGCCTGCGGTGCCGTTCGCGCAGGCCAAGGGCCTGTTGATGTTGCCGGCCTCCGGACCGATCGTGCGCGACTTCGCAGACGAGGACGACCTCGGCATCGAATCGAAGGGCGTGTCGATCGAAACGCGCGCGCGCGCCCAGGTTGTCTCGCCGGCGGACGGTTGGGTGAGCTATGCGGGCGAATTCCGCTCCTACGGGCAACTCTTGATTATTAATGCCGGTGGCGGGTATCATATTCTTCTAGCGGGCATGGAAGAAATCTATGTCAGACGAGGTCAGTTTGTCCTCTCCGGAGAGCCTGTCGCATCCATGGGCGAAGCCAGTGCTTCGGAAGACCGCTCTGGAAACGAGGCGCGCCCGTCACTTTATGTCGAATTCCGGAAAGACGAAAAGCCCATCGATCCGAAGCCTTGGTGGGCTTCCGAGTTAGCAAAAGGCTGAAGACTATGCGCAAGTCCCAGATCGTCGTGTGGGTCTTTCTGATCGTGGCCGGAATCGTTGCCGGAAACACGGTCCTGAACCTGTCCCGCACTCATGAGGCCGTTGCCGCGAACTCCGAAATCTATCGTCAGCTCGACTTGTTCGGCGAAGTGCTGGAGCGCGTGCGCGCCGACTACGTTGAGGCACCCGACGACCGGGAACTGATCGAGGCGGCCATCAACGGCATGCTGTCCGGCCTTGATCCGCATTCGGCGTATCTCAGCCCGAAGAATTTCCGCGAGATGCAGGTGCAGACCCGCGGCGAGTTCGGCGGACTCGGCATCGAGGTGACGATGGAGAACGACGTCGTGAAGGTTGTCTCGCCGATCGCCAACACGCCCGCGGAAGAAGCTGGACTGCTGGCGGGGGATTACATCACGCATCTGGACGGCGATTCGATTCGCGGCCTGACGCTGAGCGAGGCGGTCGAGAAGATGCGCGGGCCGGTCGACAGCGAGATCGTGCTGACTGTGGTCCGCGAGGGCATGAACGAGCCGTTCGATGTCCGCATCGAGCGCGACATCATCCGCATCACGCCCGTGAGCTACGAGATCGAGGACGATATCGGCTATCTGAGGGTCAAGACCTTCAACGAGCAGACCTATGACGAGTTGCGCGACGCGATTTCAAGCGTCCAGGACGAGTTGGGCGAGGAGTTGAGGGGTTACATCCTCGACCTGCGCAACAACCCCGGCGGGCTGCTGGACCAGGCGATCGCGGTGTCCGACGCTTTTCTCGATCAGGGAGCGATCGTGCTCACGCGCGGGCGCAAGAGCAGCGAATCGCAGCGCGCCTCGGCGAAGGGCGGCGATCTGGCCGCGGGCAAGCCCATCGTGGTGCTGATCAACGGCGGCTCCGCCTCGGCGTCGGAGATCGTGGCTGGCGCGCTGCAGGACCAGGAGCGCGCGGAAGTCGTCGGCTCGCGCTCCTTCGGCAAGGGCTCGGTCCAGACCATCATCCCGCTCGGCAGCGACGGGGCCATCCGCCTGACCACCGCGCGCTATTACACTCCTTCCGGCCGCTCGATTCAGGCCAAGGGCATTTCGCCGGACTATGCCATCAAGCAGGAATTGCCCGAGGAGATGAAGGACCGGCTGACCACGCCGCGCGGCGAGGCGGCCCTGCGCGGGCATTTGAGTTCGGAGGATGGCGAGGAGACGTCCGGCAGCGTCGCCTATGTCCCGAAGGATAAGGAAAAGGACACGCAGCTGCAGTTCGCCATCGACCTGCTGAACGGCGAAGTCCCGGAAGAGCAGGAAAAGGCGCAGAACACGGCCGCGCCGGATCGGGAGGCTGCGAACTGAAGCCGAACCTTTGCCGCAGCGGTCCACAGCTTTATGGGCGTCTCGCCTTGTTCTCGACCGGGCAAAGCGCTTATAGCGTAAGACGTGGAACGACCATGGGGACACGCGCAGATTGCAACAGGCGGATCGCGCGTGTCCCTGGCGTTCCCGGGCCGTGAGGCCAGAAAAGTCTAGCGCGGCGGCATACGGCGGCAGGACCGCCCAACCAAGCGCGCCGGATCGCGCTCCGGCGTGAAAGCGGTGAAACCGGGGGGCATTATGAGGGCTTTGCTTTTCACGGTGTTTGGCGTGTTTTTCGCGGCCACGGCCGGCGTTGCGTATCTGGCGCTGTCGCCGGCCCCGGAACGGTCTTCCGATTCCCTCAAGCTGGTCATCGAAACCGGCTCCATCCCCGAACGCCAGACGGCGGGGGCGGACACAGATGCGCCGACCGGCGCGCTCGACAGCGAACCGGCCTCCGACGGGAGCGAGAACCGGCCGTCGCTGGATGAGGTGATCGCCGCCCGGCTGCAGCAAGCCGGACAGCGCGAGCCTGCGGACGCATCCCCAGCCGGAGATGAGAGCGCTGAACCCTCCAGCGGGATCGCCGCTCAATCGGGCGAGACCGCAAGCGAAACCAGCGACGCCGGGAATACCGCAGAGCCGAGCGGCGCGGCCAGCGCAACGGCGGAAACGGGTTTCGAGGCCCCCGCCACGGCCAGCGCGCCGCCGGGCACGGTCTCGATCACCCAGATGCTTGCCGCCGAACTCAACAAGGATGACGATGACAGCGGCGCTTCTGAAGGCGCTTCCCAAAGCGCTTCCGAAGACACCGCGCAAGAGGCGTCGGCTGCACCGCGCGACGGCGAGGCGCAGCCAGAACCGGCCGGGCAGCCGGCATCCGACAGCGCCAAATCCGCGGGGCGCCTGCCGCAAGCCGCCGACAACGAGCTGGCGGCCGGACCGGCCAGCAACGCCGCGACGCCGGCGAACGCCGATAGCGGCCAGCCGTCCCGATCCGCCTCCGGCACCGAGATCGCGGCGCTCGACCCGGAGATCGCGGAAGCCAATCCGCCGGATGCGCAGTCAGCGGATAGGGCCGCGCCCGAGACGACGCAGGAGCGGCCGCCTGCCGAACCGGAAGAGACGGCGGCGCAGCCGGAAGACCAGCCGGAAAACCTCCCAAGGTCCCTGTCGGCCGCGGAAGCTCCGGCCCTGCCCCGCCAGCGCGGCGATTTCGCCGTCAAGGGCCGCATCGCGCTGATCGTGCGCGGGCTTGGCGTGGACTCCGGCTTGACCGAGCGTGCGATCGCGCAAATGCCGCACCAGGTCGCCATGGGGTTCGTGCCTTATGGGGACGATCTCCCGACCTGGACACGGCGCGCCCAGGCCGACCGGCACGACATCCTGATCCAGATACCGCTGGAGCCAGAGGGCTATCCCGAGACCAATCCGGGGCCGCACACGCTGCTGACATCGCTGTCCATCGACGAGAACCTCGAACATCTGGACTGGCTGCTGGACCGCTTTGACGGCGTCACCGGGGTGACGAACTACCTGGGCGACAAATTCGCCTCATCGCCCGGCTCCTTCGCGCCGATGCTGATGGAACTGAAGGCCCGCGACCTGCTCTATGTCGATGACAGCAAGGCGGCCAACGCCACGACCCGGCAACTCGCCCGCCAGGTTTCGCTGGCCTACTCGGTCGCGGATATCGTGATCGACGCCGAACGTGAGCCGGAAGCGATCGCGCGAAATCTGGAAGCGTTGGAGACGCAGGCGCGCGAGGACGGCGCGGTGGTCGCGATTGCTCACGCCCATGACGCCACCCTGTCCGCGCTGGAAAGCTGGCTCGAAAAGCTGAACGATAGGGGGCTGGCGCTGGTGCCGATCACTGATCTGGTGGCCCCGCCGACGCCGCGCGTTTCGCAATCCACCGGCGGATAGCCCATGCCCGATCCCGCCTCCATGCCATACCGCTCCTGCGTCGCCGTGATGCTGTTCAACGACGCGTGCGATGTCTGGATGGGCCGGCGGGTGCCAAAATGGGACAAGGGCGCGCTGGGGTCGCCCTGGCAATGCCCGCAAGGCGGCATCGACCCCGGCGAGGACCCGGAAAAAGCTGCCCATCGCGAACTGCTGGAAGAAATTGGCTCCAACAACGCCGAAGTCCTCGCGCAGGCGCGCGACTGGCACACCTATGACCTGCCCTATGAGGCGCTCGGCGTTGCGCTCGGCGGCAAATACCGCGGCCAGAACCAGAAATGGTTCGCCATGCGCTTCCTCGGCGACGAAAGCGAGATCAACCTGATCCCGCCGCCGCCGCACAAGCAGGAATTCGACGCCTGGCGCTGGGTGCCGATGGATGCGGTGCCTGAACTGGTCGTGCCGTTCAAGCGCGATGTCTACGCAACCGTGATCGCGGAATTCGGCCCCATCGTCACACAAAAACTCGGGCTTGCCCCTCGCGCGGCCGGTCGCCCCTGAACCGCCCCAGAACAAATCACCCGTTAGCAAACTCTTTACCTGCGCCCCCGCGCATTAACTCATAATTTTCGTTACATTCGATACGCATTGTCGATGACTTCTCAATTAAACTGCGCTTAAGCGTTAGCGCCTAGCGTCGTTTCCATCAAAAGGCTTTCACAAAACAACGATCATTTTTCAGACGCCCTGAAAACGCGCGGGCGTCCTTCACAGCCTTGGTGGGAGTACGAAACGATGAAACGACAGCTTCTGCGCTTCTGGCGCGACGAGTCGGGCGCGACCTCGATCGAATACGGGCTGATCGCCGCGGGAATCGGGGTCGCGGTCATCACACTGATCGGCCAGGCCGGCGATGACCTTCAGGCGCTGCTCGGGCGCATCAAGGACCAGATCATGAACGTCAACGGCGCGGCCAACTGACGGCGCGGTCGCGCCCGTCCCCCGGCTCAGGCGCGCACGTCGATGACCATGCGCCCACGCACCTCGCCTTTCAGGATGGCGCTTGCGAGGCGCGGCACATCGCTCAGCGGCGCGGTCTGGGTCATGACCCGCAGCTTGTCCATTGGCAGGTCTTTGGCAATGCGCGCCCAGGCGCGCTCCCGCCGGTCCGCCGGACAAAGCACCGAATCGATGCCGAGCAGATTGACGCCGCGCAGCAGGAACGGCATCACGGTGGTCTCCAGCTTCGGACCGCCGGCCAGCCCGACCGCTGCCACCGAGCCGCCGTAATGCAGTTGCGACAGCACACGGCCCAGCACCTTGCCGCCCACCGCATCGATGCAGCCAGCCCAGCGCTCCGCCTCCAGCGGGCGCGGGTCGCCTTCCAGAAAGCTCTCCCGCGCGACGATCTCCACCGCGCCAAGCCCGGTCAGATAATCCGCCTCGCTGGTCCGCCCGGTGAGCGCGACGGGGCGATAACCGCAAGCGGCGAGGGTCGCGATCGCCACGGAGCCGACGCCGCCGGACGCACCCGTGACGAGCACATCGCCGCTATCACTCCGCAGCCCGTGCTCCTCCAGTGCTAGGATGGCCAGCATGGCGGTGAAGCCCGCCGTGCCGACGGCCATAGCATCGAAGGTGGACAAGCCTTCGGGGATCGGCGTCAGCCACGCGCCCTTCACCCGCGCCTTCTCGGCATAACCGCCCCAGTGCCGCTCCCCGACATGCCAGCCGGTCAGCAGCACCTTGTCGCCCGGCTTGAAGCGCGGGTTGCTGCTCTCGTCCACCGTGCCGGCGAGATCGATGCCGGGAATATGCGGGTAGGTGCGCACGAGCTTGCCAAGCCCGCTCACGACCATGCCGTCCTTGTAATTGAGGGTGGAGTAGTCCACCGCGACCGTAACATCGCCTTCGGGCAAGGCGTTATCATCGACCTCGGCGACGGATGCCATGATGCGTCCGTCCGTCTCATCCAGCCGCAGCGCTCGGAACATGGCTATCGCCTCCCGGTTGCACATCTTTCGTGTCCGCGGTGATACGTTGCTCCGGCGTTTTCGTCAAACCGCGTTGCAGCGCGCTGAGGAAAGATCGGCGTCGGGCATTGGCGGCGCGCGAGTCCGCCGCTATTTTACACGGTCAGGGTGTTCAGGCCCGGTTCAGGCCCGATTTCACACTTTTCGCGAAAAACCTCAAGCCAGTTGGATTGTGAATGACCGTATCCTTGCGCGACTTTCGTGATGAACTCGACGGACTGATCCTTGGCCCCGGCGCGGCCGAAGATGCCATTCCCGTCTGGCCGACGAGCGACAATGCCGAAAAGATCGACCTGCCGGGCCTGTCGGAGCAGGCGAAGACATGGCTGCGCGCCATCGACTGGAAGGCGCGCGGCGGGAACACGGCGTTGCTGCCGGACGCGGACGGGCTGGCCGGGGCTGTCGTCGGGCTGGGCCGCGACGAGAAGGCGCCGTTCCGCGCGCTGACGCCGGGCATCCTGCCGACGGTGCTGCCCGAAGGCGCCTACCGCTTCGCCGCCCCGCTGCCCAATCCCGAACTTGCGGCCGTGGCCTGGGCGATGGGCGCTTACGAATTCACCGCCTTTCGCACAGGCAAGGAGGTCAGACGCGGCCCGCGCCGGCTCGTGCTGCCGGATGGCGTTGATCGCGAGCGTGTGCTGAACATCGCCGCGTCGGTCTGGCTGGGGCGTGAACTCATCAATTACCCGGCGAACGAGCTTGGTCCGGGCGAACTGGAGAGCGCCGCGCGCCACCTGTCCAACGCATTCGGCGCGGACATCCATGTGATCGAAGGCTCGCGGCTGGAGGCCGAAAACTTCCCGATGATCTACACCGTCGGCCGCGCCAGCGACCGCGCGCCGCGCCTGATCGACCTGCAGTGGGGCGACAAGTCCGCGCCCAAGGTCACGATCGTCGGCAAGGGCATCTGCTTCGACACCGGCGGGCTGAACATCAAGCCGGCCAGCGCGATGGGGCTAATGAAGAAGGATATGGGCGGCGCGGCCTCCGCGATGGCGCTGGCAGCGATGATCATGACCGCAAAGCTGCCAGTGCGCCTGCGCCTGCTGATCCCCGCGGCGGACAACAACATCTCGGCCTCCGCCTTCCGGCCCGGCGACATCCTGCGCGCGCGCAACGGCACGACGGTCGAGATCGCCAACACGGATGCTGAAGGCCGGCTGGTTCTGGCCGATGCGCTCTGTCTGGCCGATGAGGAGGAGCCGGACCACCTGATGACGTTCGCCACGCTCACCGGCGCGGCGCGCGTGGCGCTCGGCGCGGATTTGCCGCCGTTTTACACTGATGATGAGGCGCTCGCGCGCGATCTCCACGAAACGGCGATGGCGGTCGCAGACCCGCTCTGGCGCATGCCGTTCTGGCAGCCCTATGACCAGCTTCTGAAGAGCCGCGTGGCCGACGTGAACCACATCTATAATGGCCCCTTCGCCGGCTCGATCACAGCGGCGATGTTCCTCAAGCGTTTCGTCAAGAACACGCCGCGCTTCGTGCATATGGATATCTATGCGTGGACGCCGCGCGCCGCGCCGGCCAAGCCCGCCGGCGGCGAGCCGCAAGGCGCCCGCGCCGCGTTCCAACTGTTGAGCGAGGCTTATCCGCCGTGAACAGCCAACGCCTCGACCCGCGCCGCAATGCCTACCGCGATGACATGGCCGCCTCAGCCCTGCATGGCAAGGTGAAAGCGCCGCGCTTTGTCGACGGGGTGACGCAGCAGGTAATCGCCGCCCGCGCGCCGCTGCGCAGCGCGCCCAAGTTCCACGCCCCGCTAATGACCGAGGCTCTGCATGGCGAAGCCGTGACGGTCTATGACTCCAAGGAGGGCTGGGTCTGGGGCCAGCTCCAGCGGGACGGCTATGTCGGCTACATTCCGGCGGACCATGTCTCATCCAACGTCTTCAAACCGACCCATGTCGTGCGCGTGCGCGCGACCCACATCTACCCGTCACCCGACATCAAGACGCCGCCCATCGACATGCTCACCTTCGGCGCGCGGGTACCCGCCGACGGGCGCGAGGGCCGCTTCCTGAGTCTGGCGCGCGGCGGCTATGTCTTCGCCGAGCACTGCGTCGGCGCGGGCGACAAGCTTAAGGATTACGTCCGCGCGGCGGAGCGCCTGGTCGGCACGCCTTATCTCTGGGGCGGCAAGACCAGCCTCGGACTGGACTGCTCGGCGCTTGTCCAGCTCTCGCTCCACGCGGCCGGCATCGAATGTCCGCGCGACACCGACATGCAGGAAGCCGAGGTCGGCGAAACGGTCGAAGGCGTCATCGAGGACGACGGCACGCTCAAGGGCGGTCTGGAGCGCGGCGACCTGATCTTCTGGAAAGGGCATGTGGCGATCGCCCAGTCGAACGACTGGATCGTCCATGCCAGCGGGCACCAGATGGAAACGGTGATGGAGCCGCTGCGCCACGCGGTCGAGCGGATCGGCCAGAGCTGGGGCAAACCCACCAGCGTCAAGCGCATCGGAGAAGAACCGACGGTCCTGCAACTGCCCGACGCCAGCGCCGGTCAGTAGCCGCGCTGAACATCCACCACATTTTCCAGCCGGCGGCCGCGCTCGAAGGTGTCGATCTGCTCCAGGACGTAATCGAAGAGCGGTCCCGGCCGCGAGATGGCGGCATTGTGCGGCGTCACGACCACGCGCGGATGCGTCCACAGCGGGCTGCTCTCGGGCAGCGGCTCGGTCTCGAACACATCCAGAGACGCCGCCCAAAGCGCCCCACTGTCGAGGGCGGCGAGAAGTTCCTCCTCGTTCTGCAGGCCGCCGCGTCCGGCATTGATGACGACACGCCCCGGCAGCGCGCCGTCAGACGCCATCGCCGCGATCAGCTTGCCGCCGAGCAGCCCGCGCGTCTGCGGCGTGAGCGGCAACAGACAGACAAGAATGTCCGTCACGCCGAGAAAGGCGAGAAATTCCTCGGAGCCGGCATAGGTCGTCACGCCCGGAATGGCTTTGCGCGTCCGGCTCCACCCGCGCGTCTGGAAACCGATCGCCGCCAGTTTGGCAGCCGCCGCCGAGCCGAGCACGCCGCACCCCATGACGCCCACCCGCACCTCACGCGCTGTCGGCTGCGCCAGCGGCTTCCACGCCTTGCGCGCCTGTCGCGCGGCGTAGTCGAGATGGCGGCGATGGTGCAGCAGCACATGATGCAGCACGTATTCGCTCATCTGCTCGGTGAGGTCATCGGCCACGAAGCGCACGATCGGCACGTCCGGGAGATCCGGGTCGCCAACGAGGTGATCGACGCCCGCGCCCATCGAGAAGATCGCCTTGAGGTTGGGAAAGCCCTGAAGCGCGCCGCGCGGGGGTTTCCACACGATCGCGTATTCGATCTCTGCCGGGTCCTCCAGATAGGGCCAGACACGCACCGGGCGCTTTTCCGCCGCGCGCGCGATCGCCGCGTCCCATTCCTCGGGCGCCATATCGGAAATCAACAGCAGTATCGCCAAGGCGTGCTCCGTTGCAAACGCGCGCGGGCCGTGCGGGCGGACTAGCGCGGACTGAGCCAGGCGCGCGCCTGCCGCAGGGCCTCATCAATCTCAGCTTTGGTCATTTCCGCGGCAATCTCGCGGCGATGACGCAGCGCGTCGGGGTTGCCCCGAATGGCCGCGATATTCAGCCACTTATGCGCCGCGACCAGGTCCGGCTCAACCCCGCTGCCTGTCGCGTATTGCATCCCCAGACGCAGCAACCCTTCACTGGTCTGCGCGTTGCTGCCCCCGCCGTCGACACCATAGTTCTCGCAGTCTTGTCTTGCCATAACGCCGATACTCCGCTGACGCCAACTCAAACGGGCGCAGCCGGGCTGATAAAGGCGCGCCCGTTACCCGTAAAACGTGCGCAAAGCTGTCAGACTATCGGAAAGATAGCGTAAACGGCGTGCGCCGGTATGGCCGCTATTCACGTCTGCGGTGAGAAAACCGTAAACTCCGCGCGCCGGCCTGGCCAAACCCGCCGGGGCTGGCCCGGCAGTTCGCTTTGCTCGATCACGCGCCGGGCGATCCCGAATCGGGACAACCATGAGGCTAGTGGTCGGGTTCAGACATTTGCCTCCCGGCGCAGCGCCTTCCCGAGAAAATGCCTGAATCAAAGGACCACTAGCAACTTACCCAAATTTGGCGGAGCTTTTGAATTTGACATTTGAATCAGAGCCTGGCCGCAAGCGGTACTCCAATGTCACATCCGCTCAACTAGTCGACAAGAAACACGGTTGAGCCGGTTGTCTTGCGCGCTTCAAGGTCACGGTGCGCCTGCGCCGCCTCTCGTAGCGGATAGGTCTGGTTGACGTTGATTTCCACCTTGCCGCTGGTGACCATGTTGAAAAGATCGGCGGCCGTCTCCTCCAGCTCCTCGCGCGTTGTCGTATAGGCTGCGAGCGACGGCCGCGTCAGGAACAGCGAGCCTTTCGCGGCGAGAATGCCGATATCGACCGGCGGCACCTTGCCCGAGGCATTGCCGAAGCTGACCCAAAGGCCGCGCCGCTTCAGGCAGTCGAGCGAGCCGGGATAGGTGTCCTTGCCGACCGAGTCGTACACGACATCGCACAGCGCGCCCCCGGTAATCTCGCGCACGCGCTCCACGAAGTCTTCCTCGCGGTAGTTGATGACATGCGTACAGCCATTCGCGCGGGCGAGTTGCGCCTTCTCCGCGGAGCCGACCGTGCCAATGACGGTCGCGCCCAGCGCCGAAGCCCACTGGCTGGCGATCAGACCGACGCCGCCGGCCGCGGCGTGGAACAGCATGACTGTCTCCGGGCCGACGTCATAGGTCTTGCGCAGCAGGTAGCGCACGGTCATGCCCTGCAGCATCATTGCCGCGGCAGTCTTGTCGTCGATCTCGGGCGGAAGCTTGACGACGCGATCGGCGGGAATATTGCGCGCTTCGGCATAGGCACCCATCGGCCCGGCATAGGCGACGCGATCGCCGACGGACAGACCCGTGACGCCATCGCCCAGCGCTGTAACCTCGCCCGCGCCCTCGGAGCCGAGCGTGAACGGCAGGCTGGGCTGCGGATAGAGCCCGGTCCGGTGATACACGTCGATGAAATTGAGCCCAACAGCCCTATGGCGCAGCGTGACCTCGCCGGGACCGGGCGGCGGCACCTCGACGCTCTCCCAGCGCATTTCCTCCGGGCCGCCGTAGTCATGAACGCGAATCGCGTGGGGCATTTTTCCGTCCTCTTGGTTACGACCCTCTGGATACGGCATGAGCGGGCGACACCGCAAGAGGCGGAAAATGCGCGTGATTTCCGGCGTGCAGGCGGGCTGGCGAATACTTCAGAATTGTGGTAAAGTTGCCTAAAATGAAAAGGGTATTGCAACCGCTTTCGATCACTCGGCCACGCCGTTTTCAAGCTGCGTTGAATGTCGAACGCTTCGGCGGCGCGTCGTTACCCACAAAAACTTCATGGCGGCGACGGCATTTTCGCTCGCCCCGCCAATTGTCAAGCGCTGTTTCTTCAACCCCAAACCGAAAAGTCCAGCCAGTCGACGGGATGAGTTCGCCCGTCTCTTGCGTTGCGGGGATCAGTTTGCGATGGATCAGTTCAATCCTAAGGATGAAGCCGCCGATTTAAAGGCGTTGAGCGACAGCCCGGATGAGCAGAAACGGGCATTGCCGCCGCCGCCAACGCCGACAAACTTTTACAAGGAGTTTGTCCAGTTCGCCATTTTCTTGGGCGTGGTTCTCATCCCCTTATATACTTCGTTCGATTACATGGCCGACGGGTTGCAGGCATTTATTTCCGATTACATCGTCCCCTACCGTGATCCTAATGCACCCGGGACCGTCCATCACACAATCGACAAGAACATCGCTCGCACCATCGTCTTCGCACTCCTCTTTGCCGGTTTTACGAGCATATTCTTCATACGTCACAGCTTCCTTTCCCGCGCGCGCCGAGCCCAACAAGACGATAGCGATCTTGCAGTGGTCGACCAGACCCTCCTGCGGAAAAAGGATCAGGAAATTAATGAGCTACGCGAGAAAACAAAAACGAACATGCGCGTTCTCCGCACTATACATAACCAACTGTACCATGAGAGCACACCGCGCCTTGACTTTAACAGCCTTCGCGGCACATATCATGTCAATGCAAGTGGCGATTTAAGAGCGCATAAATTCATCAGCGTCCGAGCCGATAAAAACGAGGGCCATTTCTGGACTTTCTACGCTGTTGGCGATGAACATAGTCAGCGGCTCGAAAGAATTGAAGATTTAAATTTTCAAGTTTCTGCTTCTGATGAGGATACCGACCTACTGCCCATTGCAACCGTTGATGAGGAACTTAAGAAACAGTTTGCTATATATTTTCTACCTCTGCTCCAGCCAGGAGAAACCCGCCTGTTTTCCCTTTATTATGAGTGGCCGGGCAGCTTCCTGAAGCTTCTTCAGACTGGTACGGCCTCCTTCGATTGGACAAATCGCGCGGCGACAAGC
Source organism: uncultured Hyphomicrobiaceae bacterium (assembly GCA_964540795.1). Lineage (GTDB taxonomy): Bacteria > Pseudomonadota > Alphaproteobacteria > Rhizobiales > Rhodomicrobiaceae > Dichotomicrobium. The sequence goes on from CAZINX010000002.1 coordinate 165,874, forward strand.
GGCAAAACCGGAGATTTTTACGCAGAATGGATTTTCGACGAAGCCTTTGGGTCCGTCGAATGCAAGATCACGGGCAGCAAACCAAGCGGATTGCATCTAAGCTCGATATCGGACGCTCCCCCTTCGAAATGGATTTTGGAGGGGGAGCGCGTCGCAATGGGGAATATACCCTACGAACTTACTTTTTTTGCAAAACAAAAGAACGAAAAGTCATAAACACGGAATACTACCGACGCCTTCCCCAGGCCAAAAACACATCACTGGTGGAGCGATGGGACCGTCTGTCGAATCAAGTGTCGTCATTTCTGCCTCTCGACTTAACTTCTGTTTGTTGGCATTTCGCCGAAAAACGGAGGACAAGTTTTCGGGAAGGGTAACAGGTAAGAACGCCCATTTTTGGTATACACTTGTTGGAATGACCGTTCAAGAGGCTAATTCTGGCGTCGCGAGGGCGTGGCAGCGCAATGTCGATCGGCGTCACGGCTGGCCCATGCTCCGAACAATCTGCTGTTCAAGAACTCGCCTCGGGGTGCGTCCGGTTTGGACATTGCGTGCGAGAAGGGAAAAACGTAATTGTCCCAAATGACACATATTCGACGGAAAAGACGGAAAAAGAGCAGGGCGAAGCGATTCACATGACAGACGCACCAACCAGAGACCGCATCCTCAGGGAACTCGAACGCATCAAGGGACCGGACGGCGAGAGCAATATCGTCGCGCTGGGCCTTGTCTCCGAAATCGTCGTCAACAAGGCCAAGGTCTACTTCTCCATCGCCGTCCCGCCGGAGCGCGCGAAGGAGCTGGAGCCGCTTCGCCAGGCCGCCGAAGTCGTGGTCAAGGAACTCCCCGGCGTCGAGAACGCCACCGTAACGCTCACAGCCGAGCAGAAACCCGGGGCCAGCCAGCAGCCGGCCCCCGCCAGCCGCAGCGGCAACGGCGCGGGCGCCCAGGCCGGCCCGGCGCGCGCGGGCGGCGGCACCCTGCGCGGCATCGAGAACGTCAAGCACATCGTTGCGGTCGCCTCGGGCAAGGGCGGCGTCGGCAAGTCCACAACCGCCGTCAACCTGGCGCTCGGCTTCGCGGCCAACGGCCTGCGCGTCGGCATCCTCGATGCGGACATTTACGGTCCGTCGATCCCGCGGCTGCTCGGCCTGACCGGACGGCCCGATGTGGACGACAGCAACATACTTCAGCCGATGAACGCCTTCGGCCTGAAGGCCATGTCGATGGGCTTCCTCATCGCCGAGGACGAACCGATGATCTGGCGCGGGCCGATGGTGATCCAGGCGCTCACGCAGATGTTGCGCGACGTCGCCTGGGGCGAGCTGGACGTGCTGGTCGTCGACATGCCCCCGGGCACGGGCGACGCGCAGCTGACGATGGCGCAGCAAGTGCCGCTGGCCGGCGCGGTGATCGTCTCCACCCCGCAGGACCTCGCCTTGATCGACGCGCGCAAGGGTCTCAACATGTTCCGCAAAACCAATGTGCCGGTGCTCGGCATCGTGGAGAACATGAGCTATTTCTTGTGCCCGAAATGCGGGGAGCGCAGCGAGATCTTCGGCCACGGCGGCGCGCGCACTGAAGCGGACAGGCTGGGCGTGCCGTTGCTCGGCGAGGTGCCGCTGGAGATGGCGATCCGCTCACGCTCGGATGCCGGACAGCCGATCGTGGCCAGCGAGCCGGACAGCCCGCACGCGCAGGTCTACCGCGACATCGCCGCAAAATCCTGGACCGAGCTGACCGGCGAACAGGCCAAGGCCCAGACCTCGCGCCCGCGCATCGTGATCGAATAACGCGAGATGCACGAAATCGAACGCGATTCTTGATGCGCGCGCTTGATCCCGCGCGCAAATTCATTTACCCAAGTGCTGAGGTTGGTTATAGCTTGAGGGTGGCGCGCGAACGCACTTGCATTTTGCCGGCGGCTATCGGACATACGGGCCGACACTGCCGGGAGCGCGCACGCGGAGGAGCGGAATGACATACGTGGTGCTGGATGCCTGCATCAAATGCAAATACACCGACTGCGTCGAGGTGTGCCCGGTGGACTGTTTCTATGAAGGCGAGAACATGCTCGTCATCCACCCGGACGAATGCATCGATTGCGGCGTCTGCGAACCTGAATGCCCTGTCGAGGCGATCAAGCCAGACACCGAGCCGGGCCTTGAGAAGTGGCTGGAGGTCAACCGGGAATATTCCGAAAAATGGCCGAACATCACGGCCAAGAAGGACCCCCTGCCCGATGCCGATGAAATGGCCGATGTGAAGGACAAGGAACAGTATTTCTCGCCGGAGCCCGGCGAGGGCGACTGATTAGCCAGGCGTCCAGCGCGAAACTTGAGACGCGGCGAAGCCTCCCGCCGCGTCCTTTTTTATGTCTGGAAATCGTCGAGCCTGATCGCAAGGTCTGCGCTGGCCGCCGGCGTCACCACCTCCTGCGCGCCAAACTGGCGGATTTCGGCGAATTTCGACGGACCATCATTGCGCTGCATCGGCTTCCGGTGGACGAAAATGATGCGCTTCCTTGCGTCGATCACCCATAACTCCGCCACCCCCGCGCCGGCATAGATCTCCGGCTTCTTCTGCAGGTCGAAGTTGATGCTGTTGTCGGCGATCTCGACGACCAGGAGCGCGGTCTCCGGGCGCAGGTTCTGCAGCCCGTCGCTGCGCCGATAAAAGACGAGGTCAGGCTCCACATAGGTCACATCGCTGATGCGGAACGTCGTCTCCGGCGTCAGCATGATGCTGTCCGGCTTCGCCTTGATCCAGTGCTCAATAAGCAGCGTCTTCAAGACTTCATGCACCAGACCTTTGGGGGCCATGGGGACGATCTCTCCGCCAATCAGCTCAAAACGCTCGTTGCGCTCGATCACCCCCAAGTCGACCATCCGTTCGACCTCAGCCACAGTAAACGCACGACGTGGCCAACCGTCTGCTGCCATCGTGGACCCTACGAGTGTCATTTGTTTATGGGCCTCCGTTATTCCATAGCCAGTGCCGCGCGGGATGTCCTTGCCAAATTCCCTTCGTTGCATCGTTGACGCGCTGACCGCACATCGCGTCAGCTATTACCCGCTGTGCTTAAACCCACATATTAGCTGAAAACCTGGCGGTTGTGTAAATATGATGTGCTCGCCGGGGTTCATGCCACCTTCAGCAGCGCGTGCTTCTTCTTGCCCATCGAGAGCTTGATGACGCCGTCTTGAACATCCGACGGTCCAAGCTGCGCCTTTTCGTCACGCACCGGCTCGCCGTTGACGCGGACCGCACCGCCCTTGATGCCGCGGCGGGCCTCGCCGTTCGACGCCGCCAGACCGGCCAGCACGAATGCGCCGAGCACGCCGAGCCCGCTTTCCAGATCCTCCCGCGACACCTCCACCGTGGGCAGCCCGCCGGCGATACCGCCCTGCTCGAAGGTTTGACGCGCCGTCTCCGCCGCCTCGCGCGCGGCTTCGGCGCCATGCGCCAGCGCGGTCGCCTCATCGGCCAGGCGCTTTTTCGCCTCGTTCAGCTCCGCGCCTTCAAGCGCCTCCAGCCGCGCGATCTCGTCGATCGGCAGCTCGGTGTAGAGCCGCAGGAAGCGCCCGACATCTGCATCCTCGGTGTTGCGCCAGAACTGCCAATAGTCATAGGGCGAGAGCATCTCGGGCGTGAGCCAGATCGCGCCAGACGCCGTCTTGCCCATTTTCGCGCCCGAGGCGGTGGTAAGCAGCGGCGTCGTCAACCCGAAAAGCTCGGGCTTGCCCATGCGCCGGCCCAGCTCCATGCCGTTGACGATGTTGCCCCACTGGTCCGAACCGCCCATCTGCAGCCGGCAGCCAAAGCGGTTGTAAAGCTCCACGAAGTCATACGCCTGCAGCAGCATGTAGTTGAATTCGATGAAGGTCAGCGGCTGTTCGCGCTCCAGGCGCAGGCGCACGGAATCGAAGGTCAGCATCCGGTTGATGGTGAAGTGCCGGCCATAATCCCGCAGGAACTCGATATAGCCCAGCTCATTCAGCCATTCGTCATTATCGACGAACAGCGCGCCATCCTCGCCGAAGTCGAGAAAGCGGTCGAAGATGCGCCCGATGCTGTCCTTATTCGCGGCGATCTGTTCTTCGCTGAGCAGCTGGCGCGTCTCGTCCTTGCCGGAGGGATCGCCGATCTTGGTGGTCCCGCCCCCCAGCAGCACGATCGGCCGGTGCCCGCATTTCTGCAGCCAGCGCAGCGTCATGATGCCAATGAGGCTGCCCACATGCAGGCTTTGCGCCGTCAGGTCGAAGCCGATATAACCTGTGACGCGCTCGGAGGCCAACAGATCGTCAAGGCCAGCCTCGTCGGTGCACTGGTTGATGAAGCCGCGCTCGCGCAGGATATTGAGAAAGTCCGACTTGTAGGCGCGCGCGGGCGATGCTGGCTCGGCTTGGCGTGCGGTTTTGGTCTCGCTCATGATCTCGCGTCCGGTTCTTGCAGGGCACGCGCCCCGAAACGGCGAAAGCCAAGCGCAAATCACGCGCATCGGCTGACAGCAACGGTCCTGTTGTTCGGGATCGCCAACAGATTTAACAGGTCCAAGCCCAAAATGCACGCCAACAAATATGCTGAACCTGTGACCGCGCTGGGGCTGATGAGCGGCACTTCGCTCGATGGTGTGGATATCGCGCTGATCGAGACAGATGGCCACGCGGTCCAGCGCTTCGGGCCGGTGGGCGAGCGGCCTTTTACCGCGGAAGAGCGCGCCCTGTTGCGCGGCGCGCTGGCGGATGCGCAGGCGCTCAACGATCGCCACGCGCGGCCCGGCCGGCTGACCGAAGCCGAGGCGATGATTACCGACGCCTATGCGGACACCATTCGTGATTTTCTCGCCGGGCGGGAGAGCGAGCCGGTCGCAGTCGTCGGCGTGCATGGCCAGACGGTGCTGCACCGGCCGCAGGACCGGCTGACGGTGCAACTTCTCGACGCCGACGCGCTGGCGCGGCGCTGCGGCCTGCCCGTGGTGCATGATCTGCGCGGCGCGGATGTCGCCGCGGGCGGTCAGGGCGCGCCGCTGGTGCCGGTGTTTCATCAGGCGCTGGCGCGCGCGGGCGGCTTTGACCTGCCGGTGGCGGTCGTGAATGTCGGCGGGGTCGCCAACGTCACCTGGATCGGCGAAGGCGACACGCTGATGGCCTTTGATACCGGGCCGGGCAATGCGCTACTCGATGACTGGGTCAACCGGCATACCGGCGAGCCGATGGACCGCGACGGCGCGCTCGCGGCAAACGGCACGATCAACGGGGAGGCGCTCGCCACGCTGGAAGCCGGCCTGAGCGACTATCTCGCGCAGGACCCGCCAAAATCGCTCGACCGGCTCGACCTCGTGGCGGGCGACGCGCTCGACGGTCTGAGCGCTGAGGACGGCGCGGCGACCCTGACGGCCTTCACGGCGCGCTGTCTCGCCCGCGCGCTCGGCCACATGCCCGAAGCGCCAAAAAGCTGGATCGTCAGCGGCGGCGGCGCACGCAACCCGGCACTGCTGGCCGCGCTCGACGACGCCCTGCCCGGCAAGGTCACGAGGGCGGACAGCTTGGGCTGGCGCGGCGACTTCATTGAGGCGCAGGCCTTCGCCTTCCTCGCCGTGCGCAGCCTTCAGGGCCTGCCCATCACCTTCCCCGGCACCACCGGCGCGCCGCAGCCAATGACCGGCGGCAGCCTGATCCGGCCCGAGCGCGCCGCCTGACAGGACATCCCATGAGCGAGCAGATCCCTTTCCAGAAGGAGATGCGCTTCGAATACGGCGTAACAAGCGAGGTCGCGCCGGGGGTGCGCCGGCTGGTCGCCCCGAACCCCGGCCCGATGACGGACCACGGCACGAACACCTACATCATCGGCCGCGGCAGCGTGGCGGTGATCGACCCAGGCCCGGAAAGCCCGGATCATCTCCAGGCGCTGCTCGACGAGCTGGCGCGGGAGGGCGAGCGCGTTTCGCATATCCTGATCACCCACACGCATCTGGACCATTGCGCCGGGCTGGCCGCGCTGAAGGCCGCGACGGGCGCGCTGACCGCCGGCTTTGGCTCAGTCGGCCTGCGCCAGACCGACACGCTCGGCCCGTCCGGACGCAGCTTCGCCGATGGCCAATTCGCGCCGGACATCCCGCTGCGCGACGGCGAGGTTCTATCCGGCGAAGGCTGGGAGATGACCGCGCTGCATACGCCGGGCCACGCCCCCGATCACCTGTGCTTCGAATATGCGCCAGCACGGGCGCTCTTCTCAGGCGATCATGTCATGGGCTGGAACACCAGCGTCATCGCGCCGCCGGAAGGGCACATGGGCGCGTATCTGGAGTCGCTGCATCGGCTGCTGGACTTCGGCCACACTGCCCATTTCCCAGGACACGGCGGATGGATCGATCAGCCGCAGCGGCTCGTCAAGGCGTACATCATGCACCGGCGCTGGCGCGAAAACGAGATCGTGCAGGCCATGCAGGCCGGCGCGCCGTCGGTGCCAGAGATCACCGCGCGGGTCTATGCCGGGTTGCCGGAGCATCTGGAGCGCGCCGCGCAACTATCGGTTTTGGCCCATCTTGAGCGTCTGGTCGAGACCGGGCGGGCGGAAAGCACCGGCCCGATCTCGCTTGAGGCGAGCTTCTGGCTGATCTGACGCGGGCAGCCTGGTTGCCGCCCCGTCCTCAGTGCCAGCGATCCTCCGCCGGATAGCCCAGCGTGACTCTGCCGATCGGCTCCTGCGCGGGCAGACCGTATTCGCGCCCGGCCAGCGCCAACTGGCACCAGAGATAATCCGCGTGGGACCAGCGGACCGTCAGCGCGAAAGCCTCCGGCACCGCATCCGGCTCAAGCCGGAGCGTCGCTGGCACGCGCCCGAACATGGAGCCTTTCACCTGGCCGGCCTGGAAGCCGCGCGGATGCATGTCGAGCGTCGTCAGCTTGGCCAGCAGATCGCGCGCCCGTGCGCCCGACACGCCGATCTCGGCGTAATATTCCGACACATCGACAAGCTGGTGGTGAGCGCCCTCGCAAGCCGAACGGACCGCATCTGATAAAGCGTCGCCTTTGCCGTCCACGGGGATAATCATCCACTCATCCGGGCCGAGCCAGAGGAGGCGCGCCATGTCGCCGGTCGTCATCGTGCAGGCCGCCTCGGGCAGCGTCACGCCCTGCTCCCCCAGCTTCGGCCCGATCGTGGCAGCATCGCCGCGCAGGATAAACCGCGTGCCGCCCGAAAGCGGGGTAAGCGCCGCAGCGCCGCCGCCGCCCGAAATTGCCTCGCGATGCGCAAGCGGGCCGCGCATGTAGGGCGCGGCCGCGGCCTGCGGCGCGGACACATTCTCATTGACCGGTTGCGGGTCCGGCAGCGTGGCGTCCTTGAGGAAATCGGTCTCGGTGATCGTCACGCGCTTGACCGGCCCCTTGCCCCAGCTGGCATAGAGCGTCTCGCCCATGCGCTCGCCGCCGCGCTCGACGAGAGCCAAGGCGAAGCCCCGCTTCAGCACCGGGCTGTAATAGGCCGAGGTGACGTGCCCGGCCTTCTTCACCGGCGGCACGTCCGCTTCCGGCGTGTCACGCAGATACGATCCTTCGACCAGCACATCTTCCGGGTTCTCGCTCAGCAGCCCGACAAGCTGCCAGCGATCGGCCCGCGCGGTGTCGGAGCGGGACAGCGAGCGCTTGCCGATGAAGTCGCCCGCCTTCTTCACTGCCCAGTCCATGCGCAGGTCGATTGGCGTGGTGGTGCCGTCGGTGTCCTGCCCGACGATGATGAAGCCCTTTTCCGCGCGCAGCAGGTGCATGCCTTCCGTGCCGTAGGGCGTCGCGCCGTACTTCGCGCCGGCGGCGAAGATGCGCTCGAACAGCCACTTGCCGTAGCAGGCCGGGACGTTGATCTCGTAGGACAATTCGCCGGTGAAGGAGATGCGGAAGACGCGCACCGGCACGCCGTCGATATGCGCCTCCTTCCAGCTCATGAACTTGAACGTCTCAGGGTCCGGGTCGAGGTCCGGGCACAGCTCGCCAACCAGCTTGGGCGAATGCGGGCCGCAGATGCTCGCCACCGCCCACTGCTCGGTGACTGAGGTGAGATAGACCTCCAAGTCCGGCCATTCGGTCTGCAGGTAGTCCTCCAGCCAGCTCAGCACACGCGCCGCGCCGCCGGTCGTGGTGGTCATGTGGAAATGGTCATCGGCGATGCAGGCGGTCACGCCGTCATCCATCACCATACCGTCCTCGCCCAGCATCAGCCCGTAGCGGGCGCGGCCCGGCGCAAGCTTCGTCCAGCTATTGGTGTAGACGCGGTTGAGGAACTCGCGCGCGTCCTTGCCGCGAATGTCGATCTTGCCGAGCGTGGAGGCATCGAGCACGCCGATGGCCGTGCGCGCGGCGTAGCATTCGCGCTGCAGCGCATCCTCGAAGCTTTCGCCGGCGCGCGGGTAAACGCGCGGGCGCAGCCAGTCGCCCACGATCTCGAACTGCGCGCCGTTGGCGACGTGCCAGTCATGCGCGGGCACCGTGCGGCGCGGCTCGAAGAAGTCGCCCGTGTGCTGCCCGGCGAGCGCGCCGAGCTGCACCGGCTTCCAGGGCTGGCGGTAGGTCGTGACGCCAATCTCGGCGACGGCCTTGTCCATCGTGTCCGCCAGCAAGCCGAAGGCGTTGACGCCGACCACCTTGCCCTGATCGGTGCCCATGCCGGTCGTCGTGTAGCGCTTGGCGTGTTCGACCGACTTGTAGCCTTCCTGCACCGCAAGCTTGAGGTCCTTGACCGTCACGTCATTCTGCAGATCAACGAAGGCGCGCTGCTTGTGCGCCGGCTTTGCGGAGATGGGGGACCAAGCGGCGCGGATCGCATACGGGATGCGGCGGATTTCCGGGGTGTCGATCTCCGGGGCATCGGCGGGCCTGGTCTCGAATCCGGCAGCTTTCGCAGCCTCGGCGCCGGCGCGCGCGCCCTCGCTCAGTCGCGCGGCGATGTCCATGACGCCATTGCAGCGTCCCGCGGAGGTCTCCGCCTGCCACGACTTGTAGGGGCGCATCGCGGCCAGTTCTTCGTCGTAACGCAGTTGCCCGCGCGACTGGGAAAACAGCGCGGCATTCGGCGACCAGCCGCCGGAGACGGCCAGCAGATCGCATTCGATGTCGTTTGGTTCGCCGTCAGGACGGCCATCGGCGGTGATCGGCTGAACGCCGGCGCTCTCGATGCGCTTGCGCCCGCGGGTACCGTCCACCGTCGCGCCCGCGTAGACCGGAATGTCGAGTTCACCCGCTGCCTTGCGCAGCGCCGGGTCGATGTCGTGGCGCATGTCGATGATGCCGGCGACATGCACACCCGCGCGCTTGAGGTCGAATGCCGTCTGCCAGGCATTGTTATTGTTGGTGAAAACCAGCGCCTTTTGCCCCGGCAACACCCCGTAACGGTGCAGATAGGTGCGCACCGCGCCCGCCAGCATGATGCCGGGACGGTCGTTGCCGTCGAACACCAGCGGGCGTTCGATCGCGCCGGTCGCCAGCACCACACGCCGCGCGCGGACCCGCCAGATGCGCTGGCGCGGAGCGCTGTCGTCGCGCTCGGCTTCGGGCAGATGGTCCTGCGGCTTTTCATGCAGGAAGACGAGATTGTCGTTGTAATAGCCAGTGGCGGCCGTGCGCTTCAGGATCAGCGTCTCGGCGGCTTCCGCCAGTTCGGCCTCGGCCTGGCCCACCCACTCATGCGGGAGTTGCCCGCTGATGCGCGTGTCGCCGGGGTTCATCGACAACAGCGAGCCGCCCAGTTGCGCCGTCTCCTCCGCAAGGATCACGCGCGCGCCAGAGCGCGCCGCCGACAGCGCAGCCATCAGCCCGGACGCGCCGCCGCCGATGACCAGCACGTCGCAGTGCTTGTTGATGCTCTCGTAGCGGTCGGGGTCCGACCCTTCCGGCGCACGGCCCAAGCCGGCGGCCGCGCGGATCGCAGGCTCGAACCACGACCACTTGCCCGGCGGCCCCATGAAGGTCTTGTAGTAGAAGCCGGCTGGCAAAAACTGATGGAACAGGTCGTTGACCGCGCCGACATCGAAGCCGAGCGACGGCCAGCAGTTCTGCGCGCTCGCCTCCATCCCCTCGTAGATCTCGGCTTCCGTGGCGCGCGTGTTCGGGTCGGTGCGCACCATGTCCTTGCCGATCTGCACGAGCGCGGCGGGGTCTTCCGAGCCAGCTCCGAGAATGCCGCGCGGACGGTGATACTTGAAGCTGCGCGCGAGCATGTGCACGCCGTTGGCCAGCAACGCCGAGGCCAGCGTGTCGCCGGCGAAACCTTCATAGGTCTTGCCGTCGAAGGTGAAATTGACGGTCTTGCGCCGGTCGACGCGCCCACCGGCCGGAAGCCGGTAGGGTTGGCGCGATTTGGCAATCGGTCCGCTCATGCGCTTTCCTTCTCAGCGGTCTTGTCCACTGCAACCTTGGTCCCGTCATTGCCCGAGCCGTAGACCGGCTCGCCAGAGGGTGTCGCCAATCCCGGCGCGTCGATGTCGGGGCGCGGCTCGCCCATCTTGTAGATCGCGTAAATCTTGTCGGTCGAGGTGTCGCGCAAAACATTGAAGAACTTCCGGCAGCCAGCGGAATGGACCCAGCGCTCGGCGAACAGGCCCTTGGGGTTGTCGCGGATGAAGACGAACTCTGCCCACTCCTGGTCGCTCAGCGCCTCGCCATTGGTCGGCCGCGCGATATGCGCCTGCCCGCCATAAGAGAATTCGCTCTGATCGCGCGGGCCGCAATACGGACACTCGATGATGAACATGGCTGTCCTCCCAGACGCCTAATGGGCCACGGCCGCTGCGCCGTGCTCGGCGACGAGCGCGCCGGAGTAAAAGCGCTCCATCGTGAAGGGCGCGGCGATGTCATTCGGCTCGTCGTTGGCGACGAGGTCGGCGAATACGTGCCCGGAGCCGGGCGTCGCCTTCCAGCCGCCGGTGCCCCAGCCGCCGTTAACATAGAAGCCCTTTACCGGGGTTTTCGTGATGATCGGGCTGGCATCCGGGCAGACATCGACCGTGCCGCCCCACTGGCGCAACATGCGCAGACGGGAAAAGCTCGGGAACATGGACAACAGCGCGGAAAGCTGATGCTCGATCGTGTCCATGCCGCCGCGCTGAGTGTAGGACAGATAAGCGTCGATGCCCGCGCCGATGACAAGCTCGCCCTTGTCCGACTGGCTGCAATAGGCGTGCACCGCGTTCGACATGGTCACGCAGGGCATGACCGGCTTGACTGGCTCGGAGACCAGGGCCTGCAGCGTGTGGCTCTCGATGGGCAGGCGCACGCCCGCCATGCGCGCGATGACGCTGGTGTGCCCGGCGGTGACGCTCGCCACGCGCGGGGTCTTGATCGTGCCGCGCGTTGTCTCGATCCCCGTGACCGCGCCGGCCTCGGTCTTGATGTCGGTCACCTCGCAGTTCTGAATGATGTCCACGCCGAGCGCGGAGGCCGCCCGCGCAAAGGCCCAGACCACCGCATCGTGCCGGTTGACGCCGCCGCGGCGCTGCAAGGTTGCGCCGATGATCGGAAACCGTGCGTCCGGCGAGATGTCGATCGGCGGGCAGAACTCCTTGACCTGCTTGGCGTCGAGATATTCGCTGTCGATGCCGTTGAGCCGGTTGGCCTCGACGCGGCGTTTCAGCATCCGCGCCTCGCCATCGTCATGCGCCAGGTTCAGCACGCCGCGATGGCTCATCATGATGTTGAAGTTGAGCTTGCGGTCGAGCCCTTCCCAGAGCTTGAGCGCGTGCTCATAGATTGCCGCGCTTTCGTCGAACAGGTAGTTCGAGCGGATGATCGTGGTGTTGCGCCCGGCATTGCCGCCCCCGATCCACCCCTTTTCGACGACCGCGATGTTGGTCATGCCGTGCTCGGAGGCGAGGTAATACGCGGTCGCCATGCCGTGACCGCCGCCGCCGATGACCACCGCGTCATAGCGGTCCTTCGGCTCGGCATCGCGCCAGGCCGGCTTCCAGCCCTTGTGACCGCGCAAGCCCTCGCGAAACAGGCGAAAGGCGGAATACTTCTGCATGGCGCACCTCCGAAAGACGCCGCTCAGGACAGGTTTTCGATCTGCCCTTGCGCGTTGACATACATGGCGTTGGCGGCCGGAACCTTGGGCAGGCCCGGCATCGTCATGATACTGCCGCATACCACGACAATGAAACCCGCCCCGGCAGAAAGCCGCACCTCGCGGACCTCCAGCGTGTGGCCCTCCGGCGCGCCGCGCAGGGCCGGGTCGGAGCTGAAGCTGTACTGCGTTTTCGCCATGCACACCGGCAGATTGCCGTAGCCCAGCCTGGTCAGCCGGCGGATGTCGGCGCGCGCCGCATCTGACAGCACCACATCACCCGCCCGGTAAAGCTCCGTGGCGATCGTGCGGATCTTGTCCTCGACCGAAAGCGCCTCGTCATAGAGCGGCGCGAAGGCGTCGCCGCCCGAACCGTCGGCGAGTTCGCGCACGCGCGCGGCGATCGCCTCAGTGCCGGCGCTGCCGTCCGCCCAGTGGGTGCAGATGAACGCCTCGACGCCCATTCCGGCGCAATAATCGACAACGGCCTGAAGCTCCTCGTCGGTGTCGGTCCCGAAGCGGTTGACCCCAACCACCAGCGGCACGCCGAACTTGCGCAGGTTCTCGATATGCCTGCCGAGATTGACCGCGCCGGCGCGCACCGCCTCGACATTCGGCTGCCCCAACTCGCCCTTCTCCACGCCGCCATGCATCTTGAGCGCGCGCACCGTGGCGACGACCACCGCGGCATTCGGCCTCAGCCCGGCTTTGCGGCACTTGATGTCGAAGAACTTCTCCGCGCCCAGGTCCGCGCCGAAGCCGGCTTCGGTGACGACGTAATCCGCCAGCTTCAGCGCCGCGCGGGTGGCCCGGACCGAATTGCAGCCATGCGCGATATTGGCGAACGGTCCGCCATGCACGAAGGCGGGGTTGTTCTCCAGCGTCTGCACCAGATTGGGGTTGAACGCCTGCTGCAGCAACACGCTCATCGCGCCCGGCGCATCGATGTCGCGCGCGAATACCGGCGACTTGTCATGGCGATAGCCCACGACCATCGCGCCGAGCCGCTCATGCAGATCCTCGAAGTTCTTCGCCAGGCAGAAGATCGCCATGACCTCGCTGGCCACCGTGATGTCGAAGCCGTCTTCGCGCGGAACGCCTTCGGTCGGGCCGCCAAGGCCGATCACCATGCGGCGCAGCGCACGGTCGTTCATGTCCAGCACGCGGCGCCAGGCCACGCGGCGCGGGTCGATGTCCTGCGCATTGCCCCAGTGCATGTGGTTGTCGAGCATCGCCGCGAGCAGGTTGTGCGCCGCGGTGATCGCGTGAAAGTCGCCGGTGAAGTGGAGATTGATGGTCTCCATCGGCACGACCTGGGCATAACCGCCGCCCGCCGCGCCGCCCTTCATGCCGAAGCAGGGGCCGAGGCTGGGCTCGCGGATGCACATCGCGGTGCGCGCCCCGATGCGGTTGAGCCCGTCGCCCAGCCCGATCGTCATCGTGGTCTTGCCCTCGCCCGCCGGGGTCGGGGTGATCGCCGTCACAAGGATCAGCTTGCCGTCCGGGCGTTCCTCAATGCTCTTGAGGTACCAGTCCTCGATCTTGCCGATGTGATGGCCGAAGGGGTAGAGCGCGTCTTCCGGCACGTCGAGCCGGGCCGCGACCTCGCGGATCGGGCGCAGATCCGCTGCGCGGGCGATGTCCAGATCGGACCCGTGTTTCTTTACGCTTGCAACGGTCTCGGCGGCAGACTCCGGTTTGCCCTCGGCATTCAGCATGGCGGCTTCCTCGATTTCAGCGAAACGGATGGCGGCAACAGGGCCAGCACGGCCGGCTCTTGGGCGCAGCTTGGCGCGGCTGGCGAAAACGGCTTGCGCAAGGTTCGCGAACGAGCTGTCGCCCCCGCACGATGATAACCTTGATAGCTCGGCGTCATCATGCCCACCAAACTCGGACCGCTGCGGTTCAGCGTCGGCGCATCTTTGTCCGAAAGCGACATGGCCTGAAAACCGGCGCAGCCCCCCTTTCCAGCCCTTCAACCAAGTGTGTAAGCGCTTGATAACGCTTTCGCTTGAGAGCGGCATGTTTTTGCGCGATTATCCGGGGTTAATTCCTTCGGCGCGAACATCCGTTCATGATGTCCGGGGCACGGGAATTGCGAGTTTGAGGCGCTCGTTTCGGCGAGGCGGGTGTGTCTGGAGGGCGTGCGATGGAAGCTCGCGCGTTGGATCGTCAACGGATCCACTTTCTGCTGATTCCCAATTTTTCCATGATCGCCTTTTCCTCGGCGATCGAGGCCCTGCGGCTGGCCAACCGCGCGCTCGGGCGCACCGCATATGAATGGCAGCTGATTTCCGAGGACGGAAAGCCTGTCGAGGCCAGCAACCGGGTCGTGCTCACAGTCGATTCCTCGCTGGATCAGGTGCTCAACGACGTCACGCACGCAAGCGATTCGAGCATGGTGATCGTCTGCTCGGGCGTGGATGTCGAGAATTTCCATCACCGCGCGGTGTTCAGCTGGCTGCGGCGGATGCACAAGCGCGGCGTCAGCATCGGCGGGCTTTGCACGGGCGCGTGGGTTCTCGCCGAGGCCGGTCTGCTGGAGGATCGCACCTGCGCGATTCACTGGGAGATGATCCCGAGCTTCGCCGAGCGCTTCCCGGATGTAAACGTCAAGTCCAGCCTGTTCGAGGTCGACAACGACATCTTCACCTGCGCGGGCGGCACCGTCGCGCTCGACATGATGCTTTATTTCATCGGGCTGCGTTTCGGCGCGGAGATGGCGGAGCGGGTCTGCGAGGTGTGCCTGATGGACCGCGTGCGTCCGGCGCATGACCGCCAGCGCCTGCCGATCGGCTCGCGGATGGGCATCCAGAACCCGCGCCTGCTCACCATTATCGAGATCATGGAGGCGAACATCGCCGAGCCGGTGTCGCTCGCGCAGATTTCCCAGACCACCGGCATCTCCCGCCGGCATATCGAGCGGTTGTTCCGCCATCACCTGGGGCGCTCGCCGGCGCGGTATTATCTGGAGGTCCGGCTTGAGCGCGCGCGGCGTCTGCTCCGCCACTCCAACCTGCCGATTATCGAGGTGGCGGTGGCCTCGGGCTTCGTGTCGGCCTCGCACTTCTCCAAGCGCTACCGCGAATATTTCGGCCGCTCCCCGCAGATGGACCGAAACATGCCCGAACTCAGCGGCGGCGAACGCGATACGCCGGATACCGCGCCAGAAATGGCCTGAGCGTGGCGCGACACCGTTCCGCCACACCTGCGTGCGCTTTCGCGCCATGCCATTGCGCGGGCAGCGGAACAGCCTACCTTGCGAGATGAGAGCAGCCAATTCGAGCGGGCGGAGCCGGGATTTTGCGATACGATTATGTCTTTGCAGGCGGCGGACTGGCGAACACGCTTGCCGCGTACCGTCTGCGCCAGGCGGACCCGTCCCTCAAGATTGCCATCATCGAACGCGCGAAACGGATCGGCGGCAATCACACCTGGTCTTTCCACGGCACCGATCTGACGCCGGCCCAGCATCGATGGCTCAAGCCCTTCGTCGCGCATAACTGGCCGCGCCAGGAGGTCCGCTTCCCCGGCTACCGGCGCGAGTTGCGCACCTCCTATCACTCCGCGACATCGGACCGGCTCGCGGAAGTTGCCGCGCGCGAATTTGGCGAAAATTTCCTGCTCGGCCGCGATGTCGATGCGATCAGCGACCGGCACGTGACAACGTCGGACGGCGAGACCATCGAGGCCGATTGCGTCATCGACGGGCGCGGCGCGCGCGGGGACGACAACCTCACGCTGGGCTTTCAGAAGTTCATCGGCCGCGAGGTCCGCTGCGCCAAACCGCACGGCCAGAGCGTGCCGATCATCATGGACGCCACCGTCCCGCAGCAGGACGGCTACCGCTTCATCTACACCCTGCCGCTGGACGAGACGCGCATCCTCATCGAGGACACATATTACAGCGACGGGCCGGAGCTTGACGGTCAGATGCTCGTTTCGGAGATCGACTCTTATGCCGAGCGGCGCGGCTTCGAAGTTGCAGAGGTCGTGCGCGAGGAGCGCGGCGTGCTGCCTATCGTGCTCACAGGCGACATCAACGGCTTCTGGGCGTCGTCCGGCGGCATTCCGCGGGCGGGGTTGCGCGCGGCGCTGTTTCACCCGACGACGGGCTACTCGCTGCCTGACGCCGTGCGCTTCGCCGATCTGCTCGCCAGCAAGCGGCCGAAGACGACCGAGCAGGCCCATGCGCTCGCCAAACGCTACTCGATGGCGACCTGGCGTCAGCGCGACTTTTTTCGCGTGCTTAACCGCTTCCTGTTCTTCGCCGCCGAGCCGGACAAGCGCGCCGGTGTCATGGAGCGCTTCTACACGCTGCCCGAGCCGCTGATCGAGCGGTTCTATGCCTGCCGCCTTACACCTTGGGATAAGGCGCGGATCCTGATCGGTCGCCCGCCCGTGCCTATCTCGCGCGCGCTGCAAAATATCTGGGTCGCGCACCCGGCAACCGCAAGAAACGCATAATGCGCGGGCAAACTCCGCATTCTCGCCAAGCACAACCCGCATGACCCCGATGCCCCGAGACCCCATCGTCCGCGACAGCAAACGACGTATCGAGCGCGGCTCCAAGAGCTTCGCGGCGGCGGCCAAGCTGTTCCCGCGCGAGACCCGGCATGACGCATACATGCTGTATGCCTGGTGCCGTTATTGCGACGACCGGATCGACGGGCAGGATTTCGGCTTCCGCGCCAATGTCGGCGGCCAGAGCGCCTGCACGCGGTGCCTCGCGGAGTTGCGCGAAAAGACCGAACGCGCGCTGAGCGGCGAGGCAGAGGAGCCGGTGTTCGAGGCGCTGGCGCGCGTGGCCGCGAAGCACGACATCCCGGCGCGGCATCCGCTGGAGCTGCTCGACGGCTTCGCGATGGATGTGGAGGGCCGGCACTACGAGACCATCGAGGACACGCTGGATTACTGCTATCACGTCGCCGGCGTCGTCGGCGTCATGATGGCGATAATCATGGGCGTGCGCGACCGCCCTACCCTGCTGCGCGCCTGCGATCTCGGCCTCGGCTTTCAGCTGACCAACATTGCGCGCGACGTGATCGAGGATGCGCAGGACGGGCGCGTCTATCTGCCGGCCGAATGGCTGGCGGAGGCGGGCGTGCCGCATGACCGGGTCGCCGATCCGGCCTGTCGCGACCGGGTCGCGGGGGTGGTCGACCGGATGCTCGATCTTGCGGATGCCTATTACGTTTCCGCGCGGCAGGGGATCGCCGAGTTGCCGCTGCGCTCTGCCTGGACCATCGCCGCGGCCAGCCGCATTTACCGCGCCATCGGCCGCGACGTTCAGGCGCTGGGCCCGCGCGCCTGGGACCGTCGGGTGAGCACCAGCCGCGCGCGCAAGGTCGGAAGCCTCACGCTCGGCGGGCTGGACGCGCTTGGCGTTCACGCGCTCGCCGCCATCCGGCCGGCGCGTCCTCGCGACGGGCTGTGGACCAAGCCCAGCCTCATCGAAAGCGACGAACGCGCTTAAGCCCCCGCCTCCGCCCGGCGCAGCGCATCATGCGCCGAGGGCAGCCGCCACCACGGCAGGTACGGAAACAGATGATGCTCGTGGTGGTAGCCGAAGTGGAAGCAGGTCAGCAGCGACAGCCAGTGCGGATAGTCGTTGGTGCGGCTGTTGTGCCGGTCGGCGAACGGCTCGTGGCCCGGCTGGTGCGGCAGATAGGTGCCGAAATAGAAAAGCTGCAGCGAGGACACGATCGCAGGCAGCGCCCAGAACGCCCAGATGTTCGCCAGCGACGCGCCCAGCAGCCACACATAAGCAACCACCGCCGCGAGGATGATGAGCAATTCGCGGCCCGAAAAGTATTCCCGGAAGAAACGCACATACCAGGACCAGAACGAGTGGGGATTGTCCTCGTGGAAGTCGGGATCGTGCTCGGTCCCCGCGTGCTGATGATGATCGCGATGCTTGGACTTCAGCGTATCGAAGTCGAACCCGGCATAAAGGAACAGGCACAGCCGCCCGAACCAGCGATTGACAGCAGGTCGCCCCGGCGCGAGCGAGCCGTGCATGCAGTCATGCGCGACGATGAAGATGCCGACATAGAGCCAGCACTGCGCCGCGACGATGGCGAGCGCGAGCAGCGGATTGACCGCCGCCAGATCGACGAAGAACACCGCGTAGACATGCAGCGCGAGCCAGGCGAGGATCACCCCTACGGCCAGGCTCAGCCCGATAACAGTGGTGCGGGCCTTGTCCGCCCCGCCGATGCTCTCGCGCGCCTGCGCGATCACCTGCTCCATCCTTCAAGCTCCCTCGTCAGCCTGCGTGCCTGTGCGCCAGCATATTGGCCGCGAGCAGCGCCGCAAGGCCGGTTGCGCCGAGCACGGCCCAGGGCAGCACCACGGCATCAAGCCCGCTGGCCCGCCAGAAAATCTCATTATACGCTTCCAACGTCCAGGTATTCGGGGTCAACCAGCCAAGGTCCTGTATCCATTGCGGCATAAGGAAGCGGGGCACCATGCTCCCGCCAATCGCCGAGACCAGCAGCACGACGATATTCGTCAGCGTCTGCGCCTGCTGCTTGCTGCGGCACAGGAGCACGAAGACGAGCGCCAGCCCGGCCGCCGCCAGCGCGCTCACCACCGTCGTCCCGGCCCAGGGCAGGATATGGCCCGGCAGGTCGACGCCGAAGCCGAGCCACGCCACCAGAAAGATGATCGTCACCTGAACGATCCCTTGCGCGACGAGAAAGGCGAACTTGCCCTCGACGAGCGCGCGCGTGCCGCCCGGGCCGTAGGTCAGCCGGTCGAATAGGCCGGATTCCTTTTCCTCCAGCAATGAAATCGCGCCGACCACCGAAGAATAGAGCAGGAACAGGATCGCCACCGCTCCAGCATAATAGGATACGCCGCTGGCAACCCCGACCGTGCCCGCCACCGCTACCTTTTCGATGCCCGGCTGCAGGCGGAAGCTCGCGGTCTCGCCGTCCGCCGGCGCGGGCGCGGCGTCGATGCGCGCGCCAAGCTCCTGCGTCTGAGACTCCGACAGCCGCAGCACGTTGCGGCCCAGTTCCTCGGCGGCGCTGCGCAATGGTGCGCGGGGGAACGCCTCGAAATAGGCTTCATTCAGCGCGCCCTCGAAGATCGACACGGCGATTTCGCGCGCCGGGTCTACGACGATCTGCAGCGGCGCGGACGCGCTCTCGCCCGGCTTGTCGAGCGGCCTGCCGTCCTCGCGGATGATGAGGCCGACATCCGCCGCGCCGGTGCGCACCAGTTCGCGCACCTGCGCGGGGGACAAGTGGTCATCCGTGGTCGTCTGGCTCAGGCTGGAGCGGTCAAAGATCGCCGCGATCAGTTTCGCAGAGGCTTCGCTCTGGCGCTCGTCGGCAACCGCGATCTTGAGATTGATGGTGCCGCCCACCGTTCCCGCGAAGATCATCGCGAAGATCACGAACACGGTCGCCGGCAGCACGAAAGCCGAGGCCAGCGCGCCGCGATCGCGGATCAGGTTGAGCAGCATGACGCGGAAGGCGGCCATCCTCATGACTGCGACCCCTGATCGGCGAAATAGTTCAGCAGCGTGTCTAGACCGGGCCGGCGGACGCGGATTTCCTGCGCCTCCGGCTTGTCGGCAAGCAGCGTACGGAACACGCGCGGCAGGTCGTCGCCGCTGAGTTCGATCAAGCCGCGCACGGCGTTGCTGCGCGGATCGACCGCAAACCCCGCGGCCCGCAGCGCCGCGCATTCCTCGGCCTCCATGGCCGACCCGAGCGGCCGCGCCGCCGTTACGGAAATTTCCATGCGGTCGCCGAAATATTCGCGGACCAGCGCATCGGGCGCGCCGCTTGCCATGATCCGCCCGTCCACCATGATCGCCACGCGGTCGGCCAGCGCTTCGGCTTCCTCCATGTCGTGGGTGGTGAGCAGGATTGCGAGGCCCTCGTCGCGCAACTGATGCAGCATGTCCGAGATGTCCTCGCGCGCCCGCGTGTCGATGCCCACCGTCGGCTCGTCGAGGATCAGAAGCTTCGGCTCGTGCATCAGCGCCGCGCCGATGTTCACGCGCCGCTTCATGCCGCCCGACAGCGAACGCACCGGATCATTTGCCCGTGAGGTCAGGCCGATGCGCTCCAGCAGAGCGTCCGCGAGGTCGTTCAGCTTGTCCGGCGCAACGCCCATCAGCCGTCCGAAGACGGTCAGGTTCTCGCGCGGGGTCAGCTTGTCAAAGATCGCGAGCTGTTGCGGGACCAGCCCGATATCCCGGCGCGCGGCGGGCGTCTGGCGCGGATCGTGCCCGGCGACCGTCAGATGCCCGCCCGAAAGCGCGACGCGCCCGGTGATCGCCTTGACCAGCGTTGACTTGCCCGCCCCGTTGCGCCCGAGCAGCACGAGGATTTCGCCCGGATAGGCGTTCAGGTTCGCCCCGCGCAGGACCTGCCGGCTGCCATAGGCATAGTGCGCGTCCTCGACATGCAGCAGAGCCTCAGGCATCGGGGAGGCCGTCTGCTCCGGCGCGCGCGGTTCAGCCGTCCGCGGCCGCGGAGCCGGACGCGCTTCGGCAACGGCAGAAGGGCCGCCTGTGGATGGCGTCCGGGTCGCCAGATCGGCTCGGGATCGTGACACTGTCAGGACATGCTCGCGGTATCGGTCCCGCTTGCGGGACGCTGTTTCAACTTGGCGCAGAGGATATCGGCGAGCTGGCCGGCGAACTGCGCCAGCAACTGGCCATCCGCCCCGAGCGCGCTCACCTGCGCCATCGCCCGCTCCATCCCGGCGCGGGCCGCTTCCTCGGCGGCCTCCACGCCCTTGAGGCGCACAAGAGTGGGTTTCTCGCCATCATGGCCGACCGTCTTGCTCGCGGTCTCGCGCGAACTGACGGCGTCGAGCAGATCATCAAAGGTCTGAAACGCCACGCCGATGCTCATGCCAAACTCGCGCAACGCCTCCACATCCTCCGCCGGGCGTCCGGCGACGCGCCCGCCCATCTGCGCGGCAGCGGCGAACAGCGCGCCGGTCTTGCGGGCATGGATCGTCTCGATGTCTTCCACAGCCATCGGCGCTTTGGCGTGCAGGTCGGCGAACTGCCCCGCAACAAGCCCGTTCAGCCCGATGGCATCGCTCAGCATCCGCATCAGGTCGGCCCGGCAATCCCCGTCGAGCCGGTCTTCCGCGCTGATGACCGCAAACGCCTCATTCAGCAGAGCGATGCCCGCCAGAATCGCCGTCGCCTCGCCGAATTCGCAGTGGTTGGCCGGCCGGCCGCGGCGCAGCGTGGCGTTGTCCATCGCCGGCAGGTCGTCGAAGATCAGCGAGGCCGCATGGACCATCTCGATCGCGCAGGCGGGCGCGAAGGCTTCCGGCCGTTCGGCCTGCCCGTGGCCGGCCGCGAGCAGCAGCAATACGCCGCGTGCGCGCTTGCCCGGGGCCAGAAGGCTATGGCGGATGGCCGTGGTCAGATCACGGCCCGAGACCGGGGTTTCGGGAACCGCCTTTTCCAAGGCGGCGTCGATCTCTTTGCCGATTTCTGAAACCACGTTATGAATATGCTGGTGCATCGCACTGCCTTCGGCGGCGTCTTCCCATCTTGCCCTGATAGGCGCTGCTCCTGTTTTAATGCGATCGGACGGGAACCGCCAGCGAATGTCCGTCGTAACAACGTGCGTGCAGGAATATCAGTTCATTTCGCTGTCACACTGGTGACAAGCCCGCCGCGCCGGATCGCCTGAAGCTCATGGCCGACATAGTCACACGCAAGGACGAGCACCTCAACATCGTACTCAGCGGCGCGGCAGCGGGAACGCCTGGCGCGACGGGGCTTGATGCTGTGCGGTTCGAACATGTAGCCCTGCCCGAGATGGACATGGACGATGTGGACGTGTCCACCCTTTTTCTCGGGCACGAACTGGGCGCGCCGCTTCTCATCAGCTCAATGACCGGCGGGGTGGATCGCGCGGCGCAGATCAACGCCAATCTGGCAGAGGCGGCGCGGGAGTTGAACATTGCCTTCGCTGTCGGCTCGCAGCGTGTGGCGATCGACACCGGGGAAATGGCAGGCTTCGACCGCAGCCTGCGCGAGAAGGCCGGCAACGCGCCGATCCTCGCGAATTTCGGCGCGGCGCAACTCAAGACCTGGAACGGGCCGGACGCCGCGCGCCGGGCCGTGGAGATGATCGGCGCGAATGCGCTTATCATCCACGTCAATCCGCTGCAGGAGGCGCTGCAGCCCGGCGGCGACCGCAACTGGTCAGGTCTGCTCGGCGAGATCGAGACGCTTGCGCGCATGGCGGATGTGCCGATCATCGTGAAGGAGGTCGGCGCGGGGATTTCCGGCGTGTTGGCGCGCAAGCTGGTCGATGCCGGCGTGGCGGCGGTGGATGTCGCTGGCGCGGGCGGGACAAGCTGGGCCGCTGTGGAGGCCAGACGCATCGACAATCCGTTGGCGCGGGCGGCGGCCGAGCCGTTCGCCGACTGGGGCATCCCGACGGCCTATGCCGTCGCCGATGCGCGCCGGCTGTGCCCCGAGGCCACGATCATCGCCTCTGGCGGCATCCGGCACGGGCTGGACGTGGCGCGGGCGATCCGTCTCGGCGCGGATCTGGCCGGCACGGCGGCCGGCGTCCTCGATGCCGCATTGACATCGGCCGAGGCCGTCGTCGAACACTTTCATAGCGTCATCGGCGCGCTGCGCGTGGCCTGCTTCTGCACGGGCAGCCACACGCTCGCCGACCTCAGGCAGGCGCGTCTTGTACAACCGGGGGGGCCGGGCAGCGAAGGCCCGGGGGAAAGCTGACATGGATATTGCGACGGATCGGGTGAATGGCGGCGCGGAGGTCATCGACGCGCCGCATCTGGGCACTGGCGGCAAAGGCCGCGCTGTCGTGGTCGGCGCGGGCTTCGGCGGCATGGCCGCGGCGCTTCGCCTGCGCGCGAAGGGCTATGACGTGACGCTTGTCGACCGCGCCCCGCGTTGCGGCGGCCGGGCGCAGGTGTTCGAGCGCGACGGGTTCCGCCACGACGCCGGGCCGACCGTCATCACCGCCGATTTCCTGTTCCGCGAGTTGTTCGAGCTGTTCGGCAAGCGGCTGGAGGACTACCTCACGCTGGTGCCGCTCGATCCCTGGTATCGCTTCCGCTTCCCCGACGGCACCACCTTCGACTATGGCGGCACCGTCGAGGACACGCTCAACGAAATCCGCAAGTTCGAGCCGGCGGATGCCGACGGCTATCTCAGGCTTCTGCAGCACTCCGAAAAGCTTTTCGATGCCGGCTTTACGCGCCTGGCCGATCAGCCGTTCCACAATCCGCTGACGATGATCCGCCAGATCCCGACGCTGGTGCGCCTGAAGAGCCACAACACGGTTTGGCAACTCATCTCCAGGCACCTGAAGAACGAGAAAATCCGTCAGGCGTTCTCGATCCAGCCGTTGCTGGTCGGCGGCAGCCCGTTCGACACCACCAGCATCTACGGGCTGATCCATTACCTTGAGCGCAAATGGGGCGTCTATTTCGCCATGGGCGGCACGGGCGCGATTGTCGATGCGCTGCACAAGCTCATGGCGGAAGAAGACATCGAGGTGCGCCTGAACACCACCGCGGACAGGATCGAGACGGCCAATGGCCGCGTGAGCGGCGTGCGGCTCGAGAATGGCGAGACCTTGCCAGCGGCTGTGGTGGTGTCGAACGCGGACCCGCTGCACCTCTACCGGCACATGCTGGATGACAAGGATCGCCGCTGGAGCGCGCGGCTCAAGACCAAATACATGCGCAAGTCTATGGGGCTGTACGTACTCTATTTCGGCACGCGCAAGCAGTACCCGGATGTCGCGCATCACACCATTTGGCTCGGGGCGCGCTACCGTGAACTGCTCGACGAGATTTTCAAGCAGAAAAAGCTGGCGGACGACTTCTCGCTTTACGTTCACCGGCCAACGGCGACCGATCCGAGCTTCGCGCCGGAGGGCTGCGACTCGTTCTACGTGCTCTGCCCGGTCCCGAATCTGGACGGCGATCTCGACTGGGAGGTGGAGGGGCCGCGCCTGCAGCGGCGCATCGTCGACGCGCTCGATCAGACCATGTTGCCGGGGCTGAAGGAAACCATAACGGCGGACTTCTATATGACGCCCGCCGACTTCAAGCACGACTATCTGAGCGAAGCCGGGGCGGGTTTCTCCGTCGCGCCGCACTTCACCCAGTCCGCGTGGTTCCGCTTCCACAATCGCGCTGAAGGACCGAGGGGTCTTTATCTGGTGGGCGCGGGCACCCATCCCGGCGCCGGGATGCCGGGCGTGCTGAGTTCGGCCAAGGTGATCGAGAAGCTGGTGCCGACGCCAGAGCGCGCTGCAGTGTAGGGCGGATCAACGGGGTCCGGGGGCGGGCTGAGCGCCCGCCGCCGGCTTTTTTCAGAAGTTCCGGTTGAACGGATCCCAGTCGCTCGACGATGAGCCGCCAGAACCGAAACTGCCGGACGACGACGGCGTGCTGGCGACCGTCGCGGTGCTGAAGCGGCGCGACGTCACGATGACGCGCGTGCCCACGCCCACCTTGCGATACAGCTCCTCGACATGCGCATTGTGCATCCGGATGCAGCCGCTGGAGACCTGACGGCCGATAAGCTGCGGCGCGTCCGTGCCATGAATGCGATAAAGCGTGCTGCCGAGGTAGAGCGCGCGGCTGCCCAGCGGGTTGCGCGGGTGGCCGCCCGGCACGTGGGCCGGCAGGGTCGGGTCTTCCCGGCGCATACGCGGGGTCGGCGTCCAGCCGGGATTGACGCGCTTTTGCGACACGCGCAGGGTGCCGCCCCACCGCGCATCCGGGCGCGGCGCAGCGATCGGATAGCTCATTGCGCGGCCGCGCGAGCGCACATGATACAGGCGCCGGTCGCCGAAGCTGACGATGATCGTTCCCGGGCTATAGCGCTTCGAGAACGACACCATGTGGCGGCCGGAGGCCGAGCTGAAGGAAAAAACCGACGAAAACTGCGCAGATACGGGACTGTTGACCGCCGGAGCAGTCGTGAACGCAGCCGTGCAAAGGGCAACCGCTGCGACCCAGACGAACATCTGTTTCATTCTAAGCCACCTCTCGAATTTATGCGGCGGGGACCGCGAGCCGGAACACCGAAAATAACAAGCAGATATTACAGAGCTCTTGCAGAACTCCCGCGCGAGGCTTTGCCATGCCTTGAGCGCGGGGCCGGATTGTCTTAATTCAGCAACATGACGTTGCCTACACGCATCACACCTGTAGCGCGGACATGGACGTGCGCCCGGCCGGCCGCCGGGGGCAGCGGTGCGCCCAGCGTTTGCGACACAGACCAGCTTTGCGCCGGCGGGGTGACCGCGACATCCGCGTCGTGGTCGCGCGAGACCAGCGCCCGGCTCGGCAGCAGGGCGCATTTGCACTCCACGCAGTTCGTTGCGTTGTCATAGGTTTGGGAAAAAGCGGTATGCGCGCGGTCCTGATGCGCGTTCGCCGGGTGTGCCCCGCCAATCAGCAAAAGACATAGCGCCAAAACGGCCGATGCGCCTAGCAACGCCGTCCGGCGCGCGCCAATTCCCGCAAGTGCCCCCCATCTACGCATGTCAATACGCATCCAACACGAGTGCCCAAGCTATGTGTATCATCGGGCGGACTCGCGGTCCACGGCACGGGATACGGTTCCGCCAGAACTGTGGCGGATAGGCGACAGGTCAGGCGCTCTCGCGCAGCTCCCGCCGCAAAATCTTGCCGACGACCGTTTTCGGCAGTTCATCTCGGAATTCGATCTTGCGGGGCACCTTGTAAGGCGTCATCTGCTCCCGGCAAAAGGCTATGATGTCGTCTTCGGTGAGATCAGGACTCTTCTTGACCACGACCGCCTTCACGATCTCGCCGGACTGCTCGTCAGGAATGCCGACCACGCCGGCTTCGACCACGCCGGGATGCGAGGCGATCACCGACTCGATCTCGTTCGGATAGACGTTGAAGCCGGAGACGTTGATCATGTCCTTGGTGCGGTCGATGATGTAGATGAATCCACTCTCGTCCATCTTCGCCATGTCGCCGGTGCGCAGGAAGCCGTCTTCGGTGAACACCAGCGCGGTTTCGTCCGGGCGCTGCCAGTAGCCCTTCATCACCTGCGGGCCGCGGATGCACAATTCGCCCGGCTCGCCGATGCCCACCTCCTCGCCGCCCGGCGTGCGGATCGAAACCTCGGTCGAGGGGATGGGCAGACCGATCGAGCCGTTGTAATCCTCGATCTCAAGCGGGTTGATCGTTGCCGCCGGCGACGTTTCGGTCAGGCCGTAGGCCTCGACCAGCGGAACCCCGGTCACCCTCTTCCACTCCTCGGCGACCCGCTTCTGCACGGCCATGCCGCCGCCAAGCGTGAGCCGGAGAACAGAAAAATCCAGCTTGCGGAAATCCTCGTTGTGCAGCAGCGCGTTGAACAGAGTGTTCACCCCGGTCAGCGTTGTGAACGGCTCCTTGCTAAGCTCCTTGACGAAGCCGGGGATGTCCCGAGGGTTGGTGATGAGGACGTTCTTCGCGCCGATCTTCATGAAGGTCAGGCAGTTCGCAAGCAGCGCGAAGATGTGATAGAGCGGCAGCGCGGTGACGATGACTTCCTGCCCTTCGCGCACATGTGGCTTGATCCAGGCATGGGCCTGTTCGAGGTTGGCGATCATGTTGCGGTGGGTGAGCATCGCGCCCTTGGGAATGCCGGTGGTGCCGCCCGTATATTGCAGGAAGGCCAGGTCGTCCGGCGCGACATCCACGGGGTGAAAGCTGCGCTTGGCCCCGGCCGACAGCACGTCCTTGAACCGCAGCGCGCCGGGGATATTCCACCGCGGCACCATCTTCTTCACGCGCTTGACCACCAGATTGACGACCGCCGCCTTGGGAAAGTCGAGCATGTCGCCGAGCCGGGTGACGATCACATGCTCCACATCCGTGTTGTCGAGCACCTGCTCAAGCGTGTGCGCGAAATTTTCGACGATCAGAATCGCCTTCGCGCCGGAGTCCGCCAACTGCCCGCCCAGTTCGCGCGGCGTGTATAGCGGGTTGCAATTCACCACGGTGTAGCCAGCGCGGAGGATGCCAAGCATCGCGATGGGGTATTGCAGGGTGTTCGGCATCATGATCGCGACGCGCGCGCCGCGCTCCAGCCCCAGTTCGCACTGCAGATACGCCGCGAAGGCGCGCGAGAGCCGGTCGATCTCGGCGAAAGTGCAGGTCTTGCCCATGCAGGTGAAGGCGGGAAAATCCGCATAGCGCGCTGCGCTTTCGCAGAACATTTCGCCGATGGAGCGGTATTTGTCGGGATCGATCTCGCGCGGTACGCCGGGCGGGTAGCTATCGAGCCAGATCGGGTCCATGCCTCCCTCCAGAATTGAAGCCATTCCTCCCTCCGAGATTGAACCGGCCCGTTGATGTCGCCGGTTTTTGCAATGATTGTCACGGGTTGGGTGTTACATTATGGCAGTTTTACCGGGGCTGAAAGCCCGATTTACGCTAACGTCAAGCGCGCGCCTTCGGCTCCGAAACGATCGCGCCGCCCGGCAGGAGGAAAAATGGCTGATTATCAATTGTTCAAGGATGTCGACGCCTATATCGCCGATCGCTTCATCGTGGACGACCCGGCGCTCGATGCCGCGATGGCCGCCGCCGAAGCCGCCGGGCTGCCGGATATCGCGGTTTCGCCGGTCCTCGGCAAGTATCTGTATCTGATGGCTAAGCTGACCGGCGCGCGGCGCATTCTGGAGATCGGCACGCTTGGCGGCTACAGCACCACATGGCTGGCGCGGGCATTGCCCGAAGACGGTCATGTCGTGACGCTTGAATATGAGCCGAAACATGCTGGCGTCGCGCGCGCGAACCTCGACCGTGCGGCGGTAGGCCCATGGGTGGAGATCATCGTTGGCGATGCGCTGGCCTCGCTGCGCGAACTGCACGAACGCGGCGAGCCGCCGTTCGACATGGTGTTCATCGACGCGGACAAGGAAAATTATCCGGCCTATCTCGACTGGTCGATCAAGCTGTGCCGCCCCGGCGCGCTCGTCATCGCGGACAACGTCGTGCGCAATGGCCGCGTGCTTGATGCCACCTCAAGCGATTCCATGGTCCAGGGCGTCCAGGCCTTCAATGACGCGCTTTCCAAGGACAGCCGCGTCGAGGCCGTGGTCACCCAGATGGTCGGCCAGAAGGGGCATGACGGGATCGCTATTGCGATGGTCCGCTCGTGAGGCGAACCGCGGCGGCGATCCGAACGTAACCCGTGGCAGAATTTGCAAACCGGATAGACGCCATGAAGAAACAGCTTTCCGCCGCCGTTGCCCTGTTCGGCGTGTTGACGGCTGCGCCCGCCGCCACGATCCCGGCCGAGGCGCAGTCGCGCTCTGCGCATGACTTCAGCTTCATCTCCATCGGCGGGGAGCCGATGCCGCTCAGCCAGTACGCAGGCAAGGTGCTTCTTGTGGTAAACACGGCCTCGCTGTGCGGGTTCACCCCGCAATATCAGGGGCTTCAGGCGCTGTGGCAGGACTACCGGGATCGCGGGCTGGTCGTGATCGGCGCGCCGTCCAATGACTTCGGCGGGCAGGAGCCGAAGAGCGAAGGCGAAATCAAGGACTTCTGCCAGGGCGCATTCGGCGTCAACTTCCCGCTGACCGAAAAGATCCATGTGAAGGGGCCGGACGCGCATCCGTTCTATCAGTGGGCGCGTGAAGTCGGCGGCGAGAAACTCGCGCCGCGCTGGAACTTTCACAAATATTTGATCTCGGCGGATGGCAAGCTGGTCGGGGCCTTCAGCACGCGCACCAAACCGCAGGCGAAGGAAGTGACCGACGCGATCGAGGAGCAGCTTGCCTCGGCAAAGATCAACTAGGCGCCCATGCCCGAAAAGCTCTCAAACAGCGCGGGACGCGACCTCGTCCTCGTGCTGGGGGACCAATTGTCTCCCGGCCTGAGCAGCCTGCGCGCGGCCGATCCCGATAACACGGTCGTGCTGATAGCCGAGGTCTATGACGAAGCGACCTACGTCCCGCACCACAAAAAGAAGATCGCGTTCATCTTCTCGGCCATGCGCCACTTCGCGGAAGAGCTGCGCGCGCAAGGTTGGGAGATCCACTACACGAAACTGGACGATCCCGCGAATGCCGGCTCATTCGGCGGCGAGGTCGAACGCGCAATTGAACGGCACAAGCCACCGCGCCTGATCGTCACCGAGCCGGGCGAGTGGCGCGTCGCGCATATGTTCGCGGAGTGGCGCGAGCGTTTTGATGTCCCGGTCGAGGTGCTGGACGACGATCGCTTCCTGTGTTCCCGCAGGGACTTCACTTCGTGGGCCGAGGGCCGCAAAAGCCTGCGCATGGAGTATTTTTATCGCGACATGCGAAGGCGCACCGGGTTGCTCATGGACGGCGATGAACCGGAAGGCGGGCGCTGGAATTTCGACGCGGAAAACCGCAAGCCCGCGGACGACGACCTGTTCATGCCGCAACCAGCCCGCTTCGCCCCGGACGACACCACCCGCGACGTGCTCGACCTCGTCGGCGCGCGCTTCGGCAATAACTTTGGCGACCTGGAGCCGTTCTGGTTTGCGACCACCCGCGAGGACGCTGAAGCCGCCTTCGAGACGTTCCTGAAAGACGCCCTGCCCTCATTCGGCGATTATCAGGACGCGATGCTGCAAGACCGCAAATTCCTGTTCCACAGCGTCTGCTCGCTCTACCTGAACGCCGGGCTGCTCGACCCGCTGGAGATGTGCCGCCGCGCCGAAGCTGAATTTTATGCGGGCCGCGCGCCTCTCAACGCCGTGGAAGGCTTCATCCGCCAGATCATCGGCTGGCGCGAATACATCCGCGGCATCTACTGGCTGAAAATGCCGGACTATGCCGAGTCCAACTTTTTCGATGCGACGAATGACCTGCCGGATTTCTACTGGACCGGCGAGACGGAGATGGCCTGCGTGTGCGCCGCCGTCGGCCAGACCATCGAAGAAGCCTACGCGCATCACATCCAGCGGCTTATGGTCACCGGCAACCTGGCGATGCTGATGGGCGTCGACCCAAAGCAGATCCACGAATGGTATCTGGCTGTTTACGTCGACGCCTATGAATGGGTCGAGATGCCGAACGTGCTGGGGATGAGCCAGTTCGCCGACGGCGGCCTGCTCGGCTCGAAGCCCTATGCGGCGGGCGGCAACTATATCAACAAAATGTCCGACTACTGCCGCTCCTGCGCCTATGACGTGAAGCAGAAAACCGGCCCGCGCGCCTGCCCGTTCAACTATCTGTATTGGGATTTTCTGGCGCGCAACCGCGACAAGCTGGAAGGAAACCCGCGCCTTGGCCCGGTCTATCGCACCTGGGACAAGATGAGCGCGGACAAGCGCGAGGCCACCCGCGAAAGCGCCCGCGCCTTCATTCGCGATGCGTGCGGGCAGCCCGCCGGCACGCCTGTGAACAGTATTTGACCTCGTCCCAGACCTGCGCCCATTTGCGCCGCCAGGCGAACATGCGTCCGCATACCGCGCAGGTTTTCGTCGGCAGGTCTGATTTCTTCACCGTGCGGTTGCCGGACATCTCGCAACTTTCGGAGGCTTTATGTTTGATAACTTCGCGGAAAAACCCACCGCCGTCATCATCGGCGCATCCGGCGGGATCGGCGCGGCGATGACGCGTCAGCTCGCCGAGACGCCGTCCATTGAACGCGTGCTGGCCCTGTCCAGATCGCCAAGCAATTTCGATGATCCGCGCATCAGGCCGGGCCATATCGACCTGGAGGACGAGGAAACCATCGCCGCGGCCGCCGAAACAGCCAGCGGTCTGGGCGGCGCGCAGATCGTCATCGTCGCCGCCGGTCTGCTGCACGACGGCGATATGCAACCTGAAAAGAGCTGGCGGGCGCTCGACGCGGATCAGCTCGCGCGCAGCTTCCGCATCAATGCCATCGGCCCGGCGCTCGCGGCCAAGCACTTCCTGCCGCTGTTCCCGCGCCAAGGCCGGGCGATCTTCGCCGCGTTGTCCGCGCGCGTCGGCAGCATCAGCGACAACCGCATCGGCGGCTGGTACGGCTACCGCGCCTCCAAGGCCGCTCTCAACATGATCCTGCGCAATCTCGCCATCGAACTGGGGCGCAAGCGCGAAGAGGCAATCTGCGTCGGCCTTCATCCCGGCACGGTCGATACCGGCCTGTCCAAACCGTTCCAGAGCCAGACGCCTGCAGAAAAACTGTTCACGCCGGATTATTCCGCGTCGCGCCTGCTCGCCGTGCTGGACGGCCTGAGCCCCGCCGACAGCGGCGGCGTGTTCGCGTGGGACGGTCAGCGCGTGCCCGAATAACCGAGCGTGCGATCATGCAAGTCGCGCTTGGCGGACAAGCTGCCACGCGGCAAACATGTCCAGCCGTTAACTGGTCCTCGCCAGCTATCGATAATACGTTTATGGGTATGATGCTCCGCGCCCGCCCTCGCAGGGCGCGCGACCTGGGTGTGATGGGAGTTGAAGTCCAGCGTGAGCGTTTCAGGAGACCACTACGGGACAGGCGGTCCACGCAGCAGCCGCGCGCGAGAGCCGGGACCGTTCCGCCGCTCCTGGACGCGCTTCACCGCGTCGTGGAAAAGCATTCTGCTCATCATAGGGCTGACTACACTTTCCTGGATCTCGACCTATACCGGGATGCTGGAGCTGATCGCGGCAAATGCGGGCCAGCTCAGCACCGTCATCGCCGTGGCGGTCGGCTTCGCCGTGGCGATCCTGCAGCTGATGATCCTGTTCATCCTCGATCAGTTCTTCTCGCGCTCGTTCTATGAGGGCAAGCGCGTGCTCGCGATCTTCCCGCTCTATCTGGCGGGATACCTGTTTCTGACGCTGATCTCGGTCGGCTTCGGCTTCGGCTTCTACTGGAAGTATCTGGAGGCGCGCACGGCCTCCAGCGCGTCGGCGGAAGCCTCGATAACAGAGGTCCAGTCGCAGCTTCAACGCGGGGCCAGCCAGCTCGACCAGCTTCAGGGCACGCTCGGAACGCTGGCGACGATCTCGGCCGAGCGCGCGGAAACCGAGCGCGAGGAAGGCGGCACCTGCAACGGCAGCCCGCCCGGCGAAGGCCCGCGGATGCGCCTGCGCGAGGCCGACGCAAACCGCTTCGGCTTTGCCGAGCAGTTTGTCGGCTCGCGCGCGGGAAGCGTTCAGGACGACATCAACGCGCTGAGCGGGAAGATGAGCCGTGTGGTCGGCAACGACCCCTCCACGATCGACCCGCAAACCGGCACGCGCAACGCCTTCCTGCGCGACATGAACCGCGAGTTGAACCTTGTCTCAACGCGCTTTAACGCGCTGCGCAGCGATCCGCAGCTTCTGTCCCTGCGCGACGAATTCGCCCAGCGCGCGGACCAGACCACCTTTTCCGACAACGGCGGCACGTTCACCTGCCCCGACCCGGCGCTGAGTTCCGCGCTGCGGGGCGTGGTGCGCGCGATCGACGAATTGCCCGAGTTGAACCCGCCGCAGATCAATCCGGTGGAAGGCTCCGCCGCGGTGGTCGAGGCGTTCCGCCGGCTGACGACGAGCCTTTACGGCCTGTTGCAGCTTGAAGTGCCGCCCAGCCCGCAGGAGCTGCGCGAAGCGCGCGAGCGCGCCATCGCCGCTGGCGAGGACCCATCGGAGGTGACGGGGCTCACCGGCCTCGGGCCGCGCGACTTCATCCCGCTGGCGATCGCGATCTTTGTGGATTTCTGCATCCTGCTGGTGTCGATGAACCGGCCGTTCCACGCCTTCCGCGCCTTCTATGGCGGCGTGGAGGAAGCGCGCACCCGCGAGATGGGCGATTTCATGCGCATGTTCCGCGAGGTGTTCTTCGACGAGTTCCACCGCCGGCCCGTGCCCGAAGAGATGCTTTCACCCATACAGGACGTCGTATTCGACCACAGGGGCGCGTATTACGCCGCCGTGCCGCTGCAATTCGGCCCTGGCGCGGATTCTTTGAAACAGCGCAAGGCGCGCTATATCGCCAATGTGATGTTCGCGCTGGAAACGCGCGGTTTCGTCAAGCTGGTCAGCCGCGAGACCCGTGCGCGAAAGCAGCAAGTCAGAGAGTCGCCGGGCAGGATGAGCCGCATGGTCGTGAAGCGGCACTGGAGCGATCTGTCGTCATTCGCGCATGACCAACTGGACGCGCGCGGCAGCGAGTTTGCCGACGCGCCCGACTTTCGCGTTTACAAGTTCGCCAAGGGCAAATGGCCGGAGATCGCGCTGCGCACCGTCGTCAGCGCTCACCGGGAAGAAGCGAGCTTCCGTCAGGACTTCCCCGATGCGCGTCTGTTGCCCGGCGGCCCGGCAGATCGCGGCCCCTTGAGCGAGCCGCCGGCAGACGCCCAGCTTGAGGGGGGCGAACCTCGGGCGCAGATCGAGTACCGCCCGCAGAGCGAAGAGCCGGAAGAGCGCCAGACGGCTGCGGAGACCGAGACGAAGATCGAGCCGGATATCCGCGACGAAGAGCCGGATTACGAGCGGCATGAAGACCCCGACACGAACAAATACTCCGCGCGGTTGTGGCCGGAACGCGAAGGGCGCGACAGCGGCGACGACTTGGCCGAGGAGGACGCCGCGCGCAAGCCCAATGGAGGCCCCGGTCACAAGACCGATACCTGACGCACACAAGAGAAGAGGCGCGGCATGGCCCGAGCCAGAAAGCTGTTCGCCGTCATCAAGCACCCGGTGCGCGAGGGCGCGCTGCGAGCCGCGGTGGTTGAGACCGCCAAGCGCATGAGCGCATCCGGCCTGAGCTTTGGCCGCTCAGGCAACGTGTCCGCACGCTATGACGGCGGGATGCTCATTACGCCGTCGGGCGCGGCCTACGACACGCTCACGCCGGAGGACATCGTCTATATGGATGCAAACGGCACGCCGAGCGGCGGCAAGCCCTCCAGCGAATGGCGCTTTCATCAGGCAGCGTACAAGGCGCGGCCCGATGCCGGCGCGGTCGTCCATTGTCATTCGCGCAGCGCCGTGGCGCTTGCCTGCGCCCACCGGCCGATCCCGGCGTTTCATTACATGGTCGCGGTTGCGGGCGGCACCGACATCCCCGTCGCGCCCTACGCCACCTTCGGCACGGAGGAGCTTGCCGCGCATGTCGCCGAGGCTCTGCGGGACCGCAAGGCCTGCCTGCTCGCCAATCATGGGCAGATCGCGGCCGCCGGCGATCTGGAGGCCGCGCTGGAGTTGGCCGGAGAGGTGGAGAATCTGGCCGCGCAATATCTGGAGGTGCTCAAACTCGGCGAGGTGCACCTTCTCGACGATGCGCAGATGGCCGAGGTCCTTGCCAGGTTCGAGACCTACGGCAAACCGGATTAGGCCGCCTGCAACACCTCCAGCGCCGCGGCGTGCAGCGCCGGGTTCGCCGCCGCGACGATCCGGCCGCCCGCGCTCGGCGGCGCGCCCTCCCAAGTGCTCACGCGCCCGCCCGCCGCCTCGATGATCGGCGTCAGCGCGACGATGTCGAAGCTCTTGAGCTGCGCCTCGACCACCACGTCGATCAGCCCCATCGCCAGCATACAGTAGTTGTAGCAGTCGCCGCCGAAGCGGGTCAGCCGCGCCCGCGCTTGCATCGCCGCGAAGCCGGCGCGCTCCTCATCGGTTCGGAACATGTCCGGCGTGGTGCAGGCGAGAATGGCATCCTCCAGCCGCGCGCAGCCGCTTGCCGTCATCCGCTCCGCCGCGCCGTCGCCCAGCCGGTACAGCGCCTCCGCGCCGTCGCTCCAGAACCTCTCGCGCGTGAAGGGCTGGTCCATAACGCCGATCAGCGGGCGCCCCTCCGCCATCAGCCCGATGAGCGTGCCCCAGACCGGCAGCCCGGCGATGAAGGCGCGCGTGCCGTCGATCGGATCAATCACCCAGCAATGCGCTGCCTCCGGGTTGTGCGCGCCGTACTCCTCGCCGACGATGCCGTGGTCGGGATAGACCGCGCCAATCATCTCGCGCAGCTTGCGCTCCGCGCCGCGGTCGGCCTCGGTGACAGGGTCGAACGGGCCGCCGCCGCTCTTGTCATCGGCCGGGGCGCGGCGGAACAGTGGCGCGATGACCGCGCGAGAGGCGTCGGCCAGCTCATGGGCGAAAGCTGCAAACTCGGCGTTTTGAGCGGGAGAGGTTGGCGGCATGGTTTGCCCGATCTCGCTAACTGCATCACTTTGCAACGGAATTTTCATCTAGCTGCGCGAAACTGACGCGTCGGCGCCGTCTTGAAGCGTGGTAATTGGAGCGCTACCTCACATAGCAGTTATGCGGCACCCCGAATTCCCTTGAATTTTGTGCGCCGCAATGCCAGATTTGTGCAGCGCGGCAAGATCGAGAGATCGCTGTCGCGTGCCCTCCTTGGGCGTTTCCTCCCTAGACTCGGGCCGTTCGTTCGCCGGACGGCCCGCTTTTTTTTGCCCTGCCTCGCAGCGCGCGTCTCGCGCCGTGCTCACAGAAGCCCTAGCGCGTCCCACCACAGATACGCCACCGGCACGCCGAAGGAAAGCGTCGCAAGTGCGACGAGCATGATAACCTTCACGACATCCCGAAACCGCAGCTTGCAAAGGCTCAGCAGCACGATCAGCGGCGGAGCCTGATACGGCAGCAGCGCCGAGGAAAAGCCGACAAGCTGGGCCATCAGCACGCCCATCAGCGGGACGTCCGCCGCTTGCCCCAGTTCCCCGGCAATCGGCACCAGCAGGATCGGCGCGGCCGGCGTGGTCGAGATCAGACAGACAAGCTGCGAAAGACCCGTCAGCAGGTAGAGATTGAAGAGCTGGCTGTCCGGGTGAAAGCTGACGAAGCCGAGCATGAAAGCGCCCAGTTCCTCATCCAGGCCGTTGTCGATCAGGATCGCGCCAATGCTCAGCAGGCTGGCGACATAAAGCACCGGCGCGAAATCGACCTTTTCCTTGAATGCCGTCGGGCTGATGAGCCGCGCAGAGGGCCAGAGGATCGCCACCGCCGCAGCCATTGCGATCCATGCCGGATGGATGCCGTGGACCACGTCGCTCGCCCAGAAAGCAATCGCGCCGAGCAGCACCACGGCCAGGCGGCGCTGCTGCGGCGTCATCCGCTCGCGGCCAACCTCCGCGACTGGCTGACCGCGCTGATAAAACAATGCGAGCAGGACGGCCATGAGCACGGCCGCCCGCAGCACGCCGATGACCGGAAGCTGATAAATCAGGAACTGCGCATAGGAGATCTTGATGCCGTAGACCGATTCGATGGCCCCGACATGCACGACCGCCGGCAAATTGGCGGTCAGAACCGCGAAGGTCGGCAGGAACGTGCCCAGCCCGACAGCGAGCGCCAACCCGGCATAGCCCTTGCCGCCTTCCTCGAAGCCCATGGCTTCGGCCATCCCCAGCGCCACCGGCATCAGCAGGATGATCCGCGGGATCGTCGCCGGGATAATCAGCCCGAGCGCCACCGCGATGACGACCAGCAGGATAACCGCCCGCGCATAGGTCATGCGCCACAGGCTCAGGATGCGCCGGGCGATGAACGCGCCGAGACCAGCTTCCTGCGCCGCGACGCCGATGACGATACCTGAAAAAAGCAGCCAAAGCGCCCCCACCTCGAAGCCCGAAAACACGACATTTGCCGGCGCGATGTCGCCCAGCAGCGCCAGAAGAAACACGGTCAGCGCGGTGACATGCTCGGGCAGGACATGCGTGGCGAACAGGCTGATGGCCAGAACGAGCAGCGCCCAGGTTTTCAACTGGCCGGCATTCGCACCGCCGCCCAGCGACAGGACCAGCAGGTAAAGCGCCAGCGCGCCGCCTGCCGCCGCGATGACCGTGGGGATACCGACCCGCTTCAGACCCGCGAAAAGCCCGCCTTTTGCCGTGGGCGTCCTCATGAAGCCTCTCTTGTTGTCGGCTGGCTCGCGGGCCAACCGGGTCTTCTCACGCCGTTCACCGTAGCATCGCACGCACTGGCGGTGTCAGGCGACGCCCGATGACGATTTCTCCCGCGGCTGTTGCGCGCGCGGTCTTTCCAGGCGGCTCAAATCGTGGCCCCATGTCGGCCGGGCAGAAGAAGGGAGAGGCTGATGGAATTCGTTGATCAATTGATCGCGTTCCTGCGAGACGGCATCGCGGCGATTTTCCGGTTTGTCGAAATCGTCTGGACCTGGTCGATCGCGCAGATCCGCGCCGTGCCCTGGGGCAATCTGGGCGATCTGCACATTCTGGAACAGATCCTGCTGGTCCTCGTCGCCGGCGTGGTCATCTATCTGCTCTATCGCGCCGCGCGCGAACTGTTCGACGCCGCCCAGAACGCGCTGGCCGCGTTCGCCACGCTGCTTGGCGCGATCGTGCGCACGCTGGCGCCAGTGCTGGTCGCCGGACTGACTGCGGCGGCCGGGGCGTGGATCATCAACAATGTCAGCTTTTAGGGCCGGTCGGGGTGACCGGGATTTCGCGAGGGCAGTGCTCATCGACCGCGTCCAGAAGCTCCATATCGCCGAGGTCAAGCACGTTGGGCGGTGTGAGCGGCAGGAAGCCGGTTTGACCGGAGCGCGCCCGCAGCGCGTAGACCAGCCATAAAAGCCCCTTCGCCGGGCCTATGTAGCGCCTGGGCTCGCGCACTTCCAGGAACAGCGTTCCCGCGCCCACGGTGCCCGTCACCTGCTTGATCTCGGTGATGGCCGTCCACGGGATCGTTTCCGGACCGAGCCGCCGGTCCTGAATGCCCGCATCGTCCACGCGGACAACGGGGCGCGGAAACGCCAACTCGTAGAAATTGGTGAGCACACGCGATCCGAAATAGGCCGTCGCCAGCGCGCCGAGGATCGCGTCAAAACCGGAAAAGCCCCAGCCGGCCAGCGACCACAGCAGGAGCGCCGCCGCCGTCAGCCCACCAGATATCAGCAGGCGCATCACCAGCGTGTTCGTCTTGTAGCCGAATTCGCTCGCCTCGCCCATGCCCCGCTCCGTTGGCCGCCGCGCGGCCATCAGGCATAGTCGATCCCGCTGAATCAGGCAACGTGGAGCGCGCGCGTGTGGCGGCAATTCGGGCGGTGGGTCGTCATCGTCATGGATGCGATCATCTGGGGTTGGGACATGGTGATGATGTATGTCGCCACGCTGTTCCTGATCCCGCTTTGCGTGATCGGCGCGCTGAAGGTGATGGGCATCGCGACGGTCTGGAGCACGTTCGCCGGAGCGGGGCTGGAGCACCTCTGGTTCCGGCTGATGCTTCTTGGCGCGCCGCTGTGGCTTGCGGTGACGCTTTACGCGCGCTTCGCGGGCACGCCCTGGGCCGTTGACTTCTGCGAACGCCTTGAACGGTGGAAATGGGCCGTCATCTGGGCGATGTGCGGCGCGATGGGCATGTTCGCCGTTCTGGCGCTGATATTCGCAGCCTGAGGATCAGGCGCAATCGACGCAGAACGCGGCGGCCGGGTCCGCCCTCAGGCGCTCTGGCGCGATCTCCTCGCCGCATCTCTGGCAATAGCCGTATTCGTCCTCGTCGATGCGCCGCAGAGCCGCCTCGATGCGCGATAGCTCCACCCGCCGCTGGCGTTCGTTAGCCTTCGCCATCGCCTGCGCCTGCATGGCGTCCATGCGCGAGAGCCGCCCCACGCTCTGCTGATCGAGGGCGACGGCGTCGCGGCTTTCCGCCGAGATTTGGCTGAGGTCCAGCAATTCGTCGCGGCGGGCCAGAAGCGCCTTGCGCGCCGCCTCAAGGTCGATGGTCATGGCTTTGCGTGGGAGAGTATGCGCCGGGGAGCGCGCGGCTCCCCGGTCATGTCGTTACGGCGCCAGCGGCACCTTCGGGATCGGGCTCGACGGGCTGTCGCCGCCGCCCGATTTGCCGGAATTGCCCGAAGAGCCATGCTGGCTCTGCGCGGTCTCGACCTCGCCCTCGTCCTCCTCATCGGGCTCGTCGTCCGAGTCGTCGGAAGACGTGTCCGGCCTGGCCTTGGGACGGCTTTCCACAATCTCGAAGACGAGCTGCCTGTGGCCGTCCTTCTCCGCGGCGTCGACCCGCACGGTGCCGCCGCCTTCGAGCTTGCCGAACAGCAATTCCTCTGCCAGGGGCTTCTTGATGAACTCCTGAATGACGCGGCCCATCGGCCGGGCGCCAAACTGCTCGTCGTAGCCATGCTCGGCGAGCCAATCCTTCGCGGCATCCGTCAGCTCGATCGACACGTTGCGGTCGGCAAGCTGGGCCTCCAACTGGAACACGAACTTCTCGATGACCTTGCTGATGACGGGCTTGCCAAGGTTGGAGAACGGAACGACCGCGTCCAGACGGTTGCGGAATTCCGGCGTGAACAGCTTCTTGATCGCGTCCTGATCCTCGCCCTCGCGCGTGGAGCGGTTGAAGCCGATCGCCGCCTTGGCAAGGTCGGTCGCGCCCGCATTGGTGGTCATGATGAGGATGACGTTGCGGAAGTCGATCTGCTTGCCGTTGTGGTCGGTCAGCTTGCCGTGGTCCATCACCTGCAGAAGCACGTTGAACAGGTCCGGGTGCGCTTTCTCGATCTCGTCGAGCAGCAGGACGCAGTGCGGATGCTGGTCGATGCCGTCGGTGAGCAAGCCGCCCTGGTCGAAGCCGACATACCCCGGCGGCGCGCCGATCAGCCG
This sequence comes from uncultured Hyphomicrobiaceae bacterium, assembly GCA_964540795.1. GTDB lineage: Bacteria > Pseudomonadota > Alphaproteobacteria > Rhizobiales > Rhodomicrobiaceae > Dichotomicrobium. The sequence continues at coordinate 205,469 of CAZINX010000002.1, forward strand.
CGAGACGGTGTGGCGCTCCATATACTCCGACATGTCGAAGCGCAGAAGCTCCACGCCCATGAGCGAAGCAAGCTGGCGCGCAACCTCGGTCTTGCCGACGCCGGTGGGGCCGGAGAACAGGTAGCACCCGATCGGCTTCTCCGGCTCCCGCAGGCCGGCGCGGGCCAGCTTGATCGCCGAGGACAGCGCGTCGATCGCCTGGTCCTGGCCGAACACGACCCGCTTGAGGTCCTCGCTCAGGTTCTTGAGCAGTTCGGCGTCCGACTTCGTCACCGTCTTCGGCGGGATGCGCGCCATCGTCGCGATGGTCGCCTCGATCTCCTTCACGCCGACAGTCTTGCGACGCTTGGTCTCGGGGAGAAGCATTTGCGACGCGCCGGTCTCGTCGATCACGTCGATCGCCTTGTCCGGCAGCTTGCGGTCATGGATGTATTTCGCCGACAGTTCGACGGCCGCCTTCATCGCCTGGTTGGAATATTTCAGGCCGTGGAAATCCTCGAAGTAGGGCTTGAGGCCCTTGAGGATCTCCACCGCATCCGCGACGCTTGGCTCATTCACGTCGATCTTCTGGAACCGGCGCACCAGCGCGCGGTCCTTCTCGAAGTGCTGGCGATACTCCTTGTAGGTCGTCGATCCCATGCAGCGCAGCACGCCCGACTGAAGCGCGGGCTTCAGCAGATTGGACGCGTCCATCGCGCCGCCGGAGGTCGCGCCGGCCCCGATCACGGTGTGGATCTCGTCGATGAACATGATCGCGCCGGGATAAGCCTCGATCTCGCGCATCACGGCCTTGAGACGCTCCTCGAAGTCGCCGCGATAGCGCGTGCCGGCCAGCAACGCGCCCATGTCGAGCTGGAAGATCGTGGCGTTCGCAAGCACCTCCGGCACCTCGCCGCCGACGATCTTGCGCGCCAAGCCTTCCGCGATTGCCGTCTTGCCGACGCCGGGATCGCCGACAAACAGCGGATTGTTCTTCTGCCTCCGGCACAAGACCTGGATCGTGCGGCTGACCTCGCGCTCGCGCCCGATCAGCGGGTCGATACGACCTTCGCTCGCCTTCTCGTTGAGGTTGATGCAGTAAACGTCGAGCGCATCGCCCGAGCGCTTTTTCTCCTCGCCCTGATCCATCGTGGCCGCATCGTCCTCCACGCCGCGCGCCGGGCGCGGGTCCGACATGCCCGGGCGCTTGGCAATGCCGTGCGAGATGAAATTCACGGCGTCGAAGCGGGACATGTTCTGTTCCTGCAGGAAATACGCCGCGTGGCTTTCGCGCTCGTTGAAGATGGCCACCAGCACATTCGCGCCAGTCACCTCTTCGCGACCCGAGGACTGCACATGCACGACCGCGCGGTGAATGACGCGCTGAAAGCCCGCCGTCGGCTGAGCCTCGCTGCCATCTTCCAGGATCAGGTTGTCCAGTTCGTGATCGAGATATTCGATCAGTTTGGCCCGCAGGACTTCGAGATCGACGTTGCAAGCCCGCATGACCGTCGACGCATCGCGATCATCGATCAGCGAGAGTAAGAGATGTTCAAGGGTGGCGTACTCGTGGGTGCGCTCGTTCGCGTATTCCAGAGCACGGTGGAGCGATTCTTCCAGACTAGTTGAGAGCGAGGGCACGATCCGAATTCACTCCTTTTCCATGGTGCATTGAAGAGGGTGCTGATGCTGCCGCGCGAAGCTCATCACCTGGGTGACCTTCGTCTCGGCGACCTCGTAGGTGTAGACTCCGCAGATGCCCACACCCCTGTTATGCACGTGCAGCATGATCCGCGTTGCTTCCTCGGTGCCTTTGTTGAAGAAGCGTTCCAGCACATAAACGACGAACTCCATCGGAGTGTAATCGTCGTTCAGCAACAGCACCTTGTAAAGACTCGGCTTTTTCGTCTTTGGCCGGGTGCGTGTGACGATCCCCGTCTGGGCGTCGCCTTCACCGTCATCCTTGCCCGGATTATCGTCCGACAGGATCGGGGCGCTGCTGCCCGCGCTGCCGATCTGATGCGCCTTTGTCATATTCGCCGCCCAGGGTGTCTCCACCATGATCTGCGCTCTTTTTGGCTGATTTCAAGCTGACCTGACCTTTCCGTGAAAAATGCAGGCCACGGCCCCTCTGCCCGCATCCGATGCGCCTCTGGCAACCCCCGGCATCGCGCCCATCTGCCGAGACCTTGCTCCTGGCGCGCGCGCCTCGTGGAACAGTATGGCTGCGCCGGGGCTTGTTCAACATCCTGCTGTCGCGACTGTCGCCGGCGCTTCCCGGCGGGGCGGACATCACCGCCGCGACATAGGCCAAAGGATAGCGAAAAATGCCCCGGGCGAAAAGCACTCCCGCCATCCTGTTTCAAGACATCTCCGCAAGGTTGCCGCATTCCCGCGTTCCACAACCATAACGTCTTCTTAACGATGATCGCAGAGTGTGATGAGGCGTGTCCCGTTGCGGGACGGAAGCGGCAGCGGGCGCGCCGCGCGTAACAGGTGAGGGAGTTGTTGATGCGTCAGTGGGTATCCCGCGCCGTGCGGGGGCGTAGAGTGACCCGGCACCGCCCCGGATGCGTTTTTCTATTCAATTTCAATGGGTTGATCACTCCGCTCGGCTTGGCCCTTGCGGCGGTTTGCCTTGTCGTCTGGACGCCTCAGGCCGCCGCCTATTCGCCGCCGAAGGCCGCGTTGATCATAGACGCGAACTCGGGAAAAACACTCCATGCGCACAACGCGCGCGCCTCGCGCTACCCCGCCTCGCTGACCAAGGTGATGACGCTTTACGTCTTGTTCGGGTATCTGCGCGACGGGCGTCTCGAAATGGACACGCAGCTGACGGTCTCGGCGAATGCGGCGAAACGTCCGCCGTCGAAGGTCGGATTCAAGCCAGGCGACAGCCTCACGGTGCGCGCCGCGATCCGGCTGCTCATCACCAAGTCCGCCAATGACGTCGCCGCCGTCGTCGCGGAAAATATCGCCGGCTCGGAAGCCGAACTCGCCAGGATGATGACCCGCAAGGCCCGCGCGATGGGCATGAAGGACACCACGTTCCGCAACGCCTCGGGCCTGCCGCACAGCGAACAGAAGACCACCGCTTTCGACATGGCGATCCTCGCGCGGCGCGTGCTCAACGACTTCCCGCAATACGCGGAGTTTTTCCAGACGCGCCATGCAAGGTTTCGCGGCAAGACCTACCGTAACCACAATGGCCTGCTGTTCCGCTACAATGGCATCAAGGGGCTGAAAACCGGCTTCATCCGAGCGTCAGGCTTCAACGTCATGCTGGCGGCCGAGCGCGGCCGCAAGCGGCTGATCGCCATCGTCATGGGCGGGCCGTCGGCGCGGGAACGCGATGCGCGGGCGCGACAGCTCATGGATGCCGCGTGGGCAAAAGCCTCCGTGCGCGCGCCGGAAATGGCGGCGCATTTGCCGCGCCGCAATCCGGCATTCATGCCGAGCCAGCGCGAGGAGCAGATCCGCCACAAGCTCGCCAGCGCCGACGGCTCGCCGGCGGCCATGCTGTTCAAGCATCTGCAGTCTGCCGCACCGCTCCCGCGCCAGCAGACCCAGCCCGAACAGGGGCGCAAGCTGCAGGCGCGTCTGATCGACGCGCGCGCGCCGGAGCCGCCGCCGCGCGAGCGGCAACCCTCCGCGACGCAGCCCGCCGCGCCGGAGCCGGAAAACGCGCGCGGATCCGCCGAGCCGGCAATCCTGGCGGGACCGTACCATGTGCAGGTGGGCGCTTATGCCTCGGCGGCGGATGCGCGCCGGCGGCTCGAGACGGTTGCGGCAACCGCCAATCGTGTGCTCGACGGGGCTCCGAATCGGGCGGTGGCAGCGGAAGTGAACGGCCGGGAGGTGTTTCGCGCGCGCTTCGGCGGCTTCGACAAGGCGCAGGCGCGGAGCACCTGCGACGCGTTGAAGCAGCGCTCGGTGGATTGTTTGGCGATGCCCGCCCGATAGCGGGCTGGCGGCTGGGGCTACTCCGCCGCGATGCTCTGCGGGTCAGGCGTCATCTCGCGCACATCGACGAAATGCCCGGCAATCGCCGCAGCCGCGGCCATCGTCGGCGACACCAGATGCGTGCGGCCCTTGAAACCCTGCCGCCCCTCAAAGTTGCGGTTCGAGGTAGAGGCGCAGCGTTCGCCCGGCGCGAGCTTGTCGGCGTTCATCGCCAGGCACATCGAGCAGCCCGGCTCGCGCCAGTCGAAGCCGGCGGCCTTGAAAATCTCGTCCAGACCTTCGGCCTCGGCCTGCGCCTTCACCAGACCGGAACCCGGCACGATCATCGCCTGAACGTTCTCGTTCACACGCCGGCCGGCCACCACTTTCGCGACGGCGCGCAGATCCTCGATCCGGGCATTCGTGCATGAGCCGATAAACACGCGGTCCAGCTTGATGTCCGTGATTTTCGTGCCCGGCGTCAGGCCCATGTAATCGAGCGCCCGGCGCACAGCCGCGGCCTTGCCCGCATCCTCAAGGTCTTCGGGGTCCGGCACGCGGCCCTCCACGGAGACGACATCCTGCGGGCTGGTGCCCCAGGTGACGAGCGGCGGCAGGTTCGCGGCATCGAGCCGCACCTCGGCGTCGAACGCGGCATCGTCGTCCGAATAAAGCGTCTCCCAGTGGCGCATGGCCATCTCCCACGCCGCGCCCTTCGGCGCGAGAGGCCGGCCCTTGAGATAGTCAAAGGTGCACTCATCCGGCGCGATCATGCCGGCGCGCGCGCCGCCCTCGATGGACATGTTGCACACTGTCATGCGGCCTTCCATCGACAGCGCGCGGATGGCCTCGCCCGCATATTCGATGACATGGCCGGTGCCGCCCGCCGTGCCGATCTCGCCGATGATGCCCAGGATGATGTCTTTCGCGGTGACGCCCGGCGGGATTTCACCGTCGACGACGACGCGCATATTCTTCGCCTTGGATTGAATCAGCGTCTGGGTGGCCAGCACATGCTCGACTTCCGAGGTGCCGATGCCATGCGCCAGCGCGCCGAACGCGCCATGCGTGGAGGTGTGACTGTCGCCGCAGACGATCGTGGTTCCGGGCAGCGTGAAGCCCTGCTCCGGGCCGATGATATGCACGATGCCCTGCCGGTCATCCAGCTCGTTGAAGTAATCGATGCCGAACTCGGCGCAGTTGTCCGCCAGCGTCTTGACCTGCAGCGCGGATTCGGGGTCGTCGATGCCGCCCGAGCGATCGGTGGTCGGCACGTTGTGGTCGACAACAGCAAGCGTGTTCTCCGGCTTGCGCACCTTGCGCCCGGCCAGACGCAGCCCCTCGAACGCCTGCGGGCTGGTCACTTCGTGAATGAGATGGCGGTCAATATAGATCAAGGACGTGCCGTCTTCCTGGGAATGCACCAGGTGTTCGTCCCAGATCTTGTCGTAGAGCGTGCGTCCGCCGGTCTTCGCCATCTCCTCAACCTCCGGTTCTTGTCCCGTCTGCCCGCCTATATCGGCATTCGCCGCGCCAACGCCAACGGCGGGACCGGGGCCGGTTACGATTTCGCCTGCTCGCCCTCAGGCTCCTCGCCGGTCTCCTCTTCCACGGCCGGCACCTCGTCCAGCGTGGCCTCGGTCATCAGCTCGCGGGCCTGACCGGTCCAGTCGTCGCGCTCGATCTGGCCGCCCAGGCCCAAGGCATCGTCCACCTTGGCGATATCCTCGTCGGAGAACGCCGCGATCTGGCCGTACTGGATGATGCCGAGCTTGCGCAGCTGCGCCTGGACATCGCTGGTGATGCCCGAGATGCGGGTCAGATCGTCGGGCGCGCCCTTGGGCTTCTTGAAGCCCTTGAAGGTCTTGGCGCCGGCGGCCGTGCGAACGCGCGCGTCGCGCCGCTCGGGGATGCGGGCCGCCTTGCCGCGCAGGCCGCGCAGGTAATAAAGCTTGGCGCGGCGCACCTTGCCGCGGCGCACCAGCTCGATGGAGTCGATCAGCGGCGAATACACCGGAAACACGCGCTCCACCCCCTCGCCATAGGAGATTTTGCGCACGGTAAAGCTTTCCTGCAGGCCGTGGCCGCTGCGGGCGATGCACACGCCCTCGAACGCCTGCACGCGCTCGCGGTTGCCCTCGACGACGCGCACGTTCACGCGCACCGTATCGCCCGGCTGGAACGGCGGGACGCGGCGCTTCTGCTCGATCGCGGCGGCCTGCTCCCGCTCGATTTCCTGAATGATGTTCATGGTTCAAAACCCTCTGCCGCGGGCCGCGCAAGACGCGCTGCCGCCAGTTACCGTTTTCGCCACATGCATGGGAAGTTGTGGCTGGTGATAAAACACTTTCACGCGCTTGTCGACCGTTTTGCAAACAGAGTGTGACAACGCGAAACGCCGGGGATCGGGGAATACGTCAGGGCTTGCGGTCGGGCTGGCGGCCATTGGAAGCATCGACCGGCTCCGGCTCGGTCTGCGTCTCCGCCGCGGAGTCGGCTTCAGCCATCTCCTCGGCCCAGAGGGTGGCCGAGGGCGCGGGCTGCGACGGACCGAGCACGTAATCGCTCTGCTCCTCCGGGGCGGCGCGCCGCGTCATGCGGTAAATCGTGAACGCCGCGATCCCCAGATGGATCAGCGCAAGGTAGGCGACAAAACCCTCCGGGCCGAAAAAGCTCATCAGCCAGCCCGCGCCGGAAGGTCCCAGGATCGCGCCAGCGCCGAACAGAAGCACAAGCGTCCCGCTGGCCGCCACCATCTGGTTCGGCTCCAGCCAGTCGTTGGTGTAGGCAAGAAAGAGCGGATAAAGACTGAGCACCAGCCCGCCCATGAGCGCGCAAGCCAGCAGCAGCGCCATGAACGACAGCCCCGCAACCGCCTGCATCAATAACGAGGCGAGCGCGGCCGTGATTGCAATCGCAAGGATCACCTTGCGCCGGTCGAAGAGGTCAGACAACTTGCCCAGCGGCCACTGCAGCACCACTCCGCCCATGACCAGCGCGATCATGAACATGGAGACCTCTCCAACCGACAGCCCCAGCTTGCTGGCGTAGACCGGCGCCATGCCAAGGATCACGCCCTGGCCGATTCCGGTCGCGAAACAGCCGATTGCGCCAAGCGGCGCCTTGCGCACGAGATACGCGACGCCGACCGATTGCGGCGTGGACACGTCCGGCTGGGGCGTCGCGGTCAGCAGGATCGGCACCAGCGCGATCGAGATCACGATCGAACACAGGATGAACAGCGCGGACGTCTCGGGCGGCGCGGCGTTCAGCATCCCCTGACCAGCGGCCAGGCCCATGTACCCGATGACCCAATACAATGCGAGGATGCTGCCCCTGAGGTTGTTCGGGACACTATGGTTGAGCCAGCTTTCGGTGACGACATAGAGGCCGGCGAAGCTGAGGCCGGTGACAAAACGCATCGCCGTCCACACGGTCGGCTCGATGAACAGGCTATGGACCAGAATGGCAATCGACGCGAGCGATGCCAGAGCGCCAAAGGTCCTTACATGGCCGACGTTGCGGAGCAATGCGGGCGTGAGCAAGGAGCCTGCAAGGAAGCCAAGGTAGAAGCCCGACATCATCAGGCCGGTGATCCCGTCGCCAAACCCTTCAGATTCAGCGCGCAGACCAAGCAGACTGCTCTGCAAACCATTGCCCGCCAGCATCGCGCCCATGCCGAGCAGGAGCGCCCAGATCTTGAGCGCGGCCGAGGCCGTGGTATCCGGTCGGGGCGCGGCGGCGGTCGTCATTTTTGCTCTCCGTCAACAGCCGAGCCGCTACCGGCGCTCAGGATGGCCCTTTAGGGTCCAGCCAGCGTATTCGCCAGAAGCTCCTTGAAGGCGTCCCACGCCTTCTCGTCCGCGCGCTCCTGATAGCGGTCGGAGCCGAAGACCGTGAAGGCGTGCCGCGCCCCGGAATAAACCTCGATCTCGTAAGGTACACCCGCAGTTTCGAGTTCGCGCGACAGCTGGGCGACCTCGTCCATCGAGATGAGCCGGTCCGCGCCGCCATGCAGAACCAGGATCGGCGGCGTGTCCGCGGAATAGCTCTGCCCCTCCGGCGTGGAGAGCCCGCCGTGGAAGCTTGCATAGCCGACGACATTCTCCGCCTGGCCCGAGCGCGCCAGCTCCAGCGTCGCCGCGCCGCCGAAGCAGTAGCCCATCACGACCGCATCGCCGCCGCCGAGCCGCCGCGCCTCGTCCAGCCCCGCGAGGATCAGCGTGCGCATCGTCTCGCGGTCGTTGTAGAGCTTTTCGGTCTCGGCCTTCTTCGCGCCGGTCTCGACCGGGCGGTTGCCCTTGCCGTAAAGATCGACCGCGAAGGCGTCATAGCCCATTTCCGCAAGCATGTCGGCGCGCTGACGCTCATAATCGGTCAGCCCGTCCCAGTCGTGGATGATTAGCACGAGGCCCGCGGCGTCCTCGCCCGCATCGGCGTGATAGCCTTCATAGGCCGCGCCATCGACCTCGTAGGTCACGGTCTCACCCGCCCAAGCCGAGGTGACGAAGCACAGCGCGGCCAGCATCGTCAGCATGTATCTGATCATCTTGGTCCCGTCCTTGCGGATATCCCGGCGCGCGCCCCCTGCACTCGCTAGGGCGCGTGCTGTCTTATGGGGACAGGTTTTCTACCACCATCAGCCGCGGCAGGCGAGCGGCGGAGCCGCGATCAGCACATCGAACGGCTTGGCGCGGCCAGCGGGCACACCGGCACGTCCGGCGCAACCCGCCGCCTTACAGCCTCGGCCCGACATAGGGCGGATATTTGCGCGCATCGACGCAGGCCGAACCGTCCCAATAGTAATATTCGCCGCAACTGCGCGGACGCCGCGGGTAAAACTGTTCGCTTGGCGCGTCAGTACCGTCGCCCAGATGCGGGCGGCGCGGGTCGAAGCCGCGCTCCTTGCGATCCGGTTCGTCGGGCGGCGTGAGCGCATCACGGGCTTCGTCATCGGCGTATCCGCGAGGCGGCAGATCGTAATCGTCATAGCGCGGACCGCGATAATAGCGGCGCGGCCGGTCATAGCCATAAGGATCGCCGTAGCGCGGCCGGTCGCCATAGCGGCGCTCGGGAAGGAATGGCAGCCGCTCTTCTTCGTAGCGCGGTTCGACGTAGTAATCCCGCTCGTCGTAATACGCCGGGTCCTCGTCGTACCGGGGCGGCGGGCCATAACGCTCGTAGCGCTCCTCATAGGCGCGCGGCGGCGCATCGTAATAGTCGGCCGGACCGTAATACTGCGCGGAAGCGGCTTGCGCGCCGGCGAGCATCGCTCCGGCGGCCATCAACACGGTCAATACGCGCGACATTTCTGTCCCCCATCGGATGAGCGGCCAATCGATCGGCGGCCGGTCGTTGCGTCCGGCCCGTCTCGGGACACAGTAGCGTCATTTTGAGACAAAATTGACCGGAAAGCGCGGGGAGAGTTAATGCTTTTGCGCCGGACCTATACGCTCGGCCAGCCGCTTGCCCGCGCCGCAGCTATAGGTCCAGCCGAACATGCCATGGCCGACGCTGACCGACAGCCGGTCAATGCGCGTCGGCCCGACCAGCGGCAGCCCGTCGGGGGTCATCGGCCGCTCGCCTGCCCAGCCATGCGGCTCTGCGTCGTAATCCGCCGCATCGGGCACGAGCCGTCGCGCCATCTCGGTCAGCCTGGCGATGCGCGCATCCACGACGCGCTTGTCGCCGCGCGCGAACTCGGCGAAGCCAGCCACGCGAAAACGCTCGCCCAGCCGGCAGAACACGACCTTGCCTGCCGCATCGGTGATGTTGACGGACGGCGCGCCCTGGCGCGCGGGCAGCGTGATACTGAAGCCCTTGATGGGATAAATCGGCAGATTGAGGCCGGCGGTGCGCGCCAGCGGCTCGGCCTCGGGGCCGGTCGCCAACACGTAGTGGTCCGCGCCCATGCGCCCTTGCGACGTATCCAGCCCGCTGATCGCGCCGTTCTCCCGCACAAGCCGCCGGACCTGAACGCCGGTGTGCTTGCGCACGCCCAGCTCGGTCTCGCACACCGCCATCAGTTCGCGGCAGAATGCGCCCGCATCGCCCGCCTCGTCGCCGGGCGCATAGACACCGCCCGCGAACACCGCGCCATATGCCGCCAGCGACGGCTCGAGCGCGATGCATTCCTCACGGCTCAGGCGGCGCTGCTCGACGCCCGCCTCCCGCTTGATCGGGATCGTCGCCGCGGCCTTGTCCAGCGCCTCTTCGCTGTGGTGCAGCACCATCTTTCCGGTGCGGCTGTAGTCAAAGCGCAGATCATGCTCGGCTAGCAGCGCGTGCAGCGCATCGCGCGATTCGACGCTCAGGTCCAGCGCTTCCCTGGCGTTGCGCTGGAACCGCGCCCGCGTGCAGTTGCGCAGGAACTGCATCCCCCAGCGCATCAGCTTCAGGTCAAACAGCCGCGTCATGACGTATGACGGTTCAAGCCCGGCGATGATGCGCGGCAGCTTCGGCACAAGCTCTGGACGCGCCATCGGCTCGACATAGGAATAGCTGAGCTGACCGCCATTGGCGAAGCTCGTGCCCTCGCCGCTGCCGTCGCGGCTGTCGAGAATTTCCACGTCGTGACCGGCGCGCGCGAGGTAATAGGCCGCAGTCACGCCCGCGACCCCCGCGCCGATGATGATGATGCGCATAAATCCCCCTTATCCGTCCTCGTCGGCCAGCAGATCCGGCCGGCGTTCGCGGGTCAGTCTGAGCGCCTGCTCGCGCCGCCACCGGTTGATCTTTCCGTGATCGCCCGACATCAACACCTCGGGGATTTCACGCCCCTCCCAGACGCGCGGGCGCGTGTATTGCGGGTATTCCAGCAGGCCGGACTCGAAGCTTTCCTCCGCCAGCGAGGCATCCGCGCCGACCACGCCGGGCAGCAGCCGCACACAGGCGTCAATCAGCACCATCGCGGGCAGTTCCCCGCCTGAAACCACGTAGTCGCCGATAGAGATTTCCTCGGCCCCGCGCGCATCAAGCACGCGCTGGTCTACCCCCTCGAAACGCCCGCAGAGCAGGAGCGCGCCCGGTCCGGCGCTCAATTCTCGGACGCGGGCCTGCCTCAGCGGCTTCCCGCGCGGCGAGAGATAAATGAGCGGCAGGCCCTGATGCTTCGCGCGGGCTGCGTCGATCGCCGCCCCGACGACATCCGGGCGCATGACCATGCCGGGGCCGCCGCCCGCCGGCGTGTCGTCCGCCGAGGCGTGTCTGTCCGTGGCCAAGTCGCGGATGTTGATCGCATCGAGCGCCCAGAGGTGCTCGCCCAGCGCGCGCCCCGACAGGCTCTCGCCCAGCGGGCCGGGGAACATCTGCGGATAGAGGGTAAGCACGCAGGCACGCCACGGATAGGGCGCAGCCGTCTCGCTGCTGTCGGAATTCGCTGTCATGCGCGCGTGATAGTCCTTTCAGGCTTGTGTGTCATCCTTCCGCCCGCAACTTGCAATAACCGCGCCTGAAGCGTAACCAACCGCGCAGAAGCCCAGAGGGACCGTAGCCATGACCGACCGCCCATTGCTCGCCATCATCCTCGCCGCCGGGCAGGGTACGCGCATGAAGTCCCGCACCCCAAAGGTGCTGCACGAGGTCGCGCGCCGGCCGATGGTTGGCCATGTGCTGCACGCGGCCCGCGCGGCGGGCGCGGACGATGTCTCGGTCGTGATCGGGGTCGGCGGCGATCAGGTGCGCGAGGCGGTTCTGGCGGAGGACCGCAACGCGCAGATTTTCGTGCAGGCCAAACAGCTTGGCACGGCCAACGCGGTTGACGCCGCGCGCGAGGCTTTCGCCGATTCCGATGGCGATGTGCTTGTGCTTTACGGCGACACCCCGCTGATCCGGCCGGAGACACTGCTGAGCCTGCGCGCGACGCTCAATGAAGGCGCGGACATGGCCGTGCTCGGTTTCGAGGCGCGCGATCCGACCGGCTATGGCCGCTTGCTGCGCGACGGCGAGGGCGCGCTGTTCGGCATCCGCGAGGAGAAGGATGCCAGCGCCGATGAACGGGCGATCCGAGCTTGCAATTCCGGCGTCATGGCGTTTCGCGCGGAGGTGCTGCGCGAGGTGCTGCCGCGCATCGGCAACGACAACGCCAAGGGCGAGTATTATCTCACCGACGCGGTCGCCGCCGCCTATGGGCGCGACCACGCCATCGCCGTGACGATGGGCGAGGAAGCGGACGTGCTCGGCGTGAACGACAGGGCGCAGCTTGCGAAGGCGGAAGCCGTGATGCAGGCGCGGCTTCGGGACGCGGCGATGGAAGGCGGCGCGACGCTGATCGACCCCGGCAGCGTGACCTTCAGCCATGACACGGCGCTTGGCCAGGACGTGGTGGTCGAGCCGAACGTGATCTTCGGCCCCGGCGTCGCGGTCGGTGACGGCGCGCGCATCAACGGCTTCTCGCACATAGAGGGCGCGCGGATCGGCCCCGGCGCGGTGGTCGGCCCGTTCGCGCGGCTGCGCCCCGGCGCGGAACTCGGCGAGGACGTAAAGGTCGGCAATTTCGTCGAGGTCAAGAAGGCGCAGATCGGCGACGGCGCGAAGGTCAACCACCTGACCTATATCGGCGACGCGCGCATTGGCGCGGGCGCGAATATCGGCGCGGGGACCATCACCTGCAACTATGACGGCTACGACAAGCACATCACCGACATCGGCGCGGGCGCGTTCATAGGCTCGAACAGCGCCCTCGTGGCCCCCGTCAAGATCGGCGAGCGCGCCTATATCGGCTCGGGCAGCGTCATCACCAAGGATGTCAGCCCCGGCTCGCTCGCCTTGAGCCGCGCGCCGCAGCAAGAGCACGAGGGCTGGGCCGACCGGATGAGCGCGCGGCGCAGGCGCGACAAGGGCTGAGCCGTTCTGAAACGCGCTGTAACCTGCTTTGATTTGGCCCGCAGGCGCATTCCCGATAAATCTTCACGCCAATTCTAGGAAATTTTCAAAGTGCTCGCGTTACCTGTCGGAATGGAACCGGCGGCAAAGCGCCGGGCTGCGCGGTGAAGATAGGAATTGGAGGGCTGTCGCGATGTGTGGAATCGTGGGAATTCTTGGCTCCGCGCCGGTGGCGGACCCACTGCTGGAGGCGCTGCGGCGTCTCGAATATCGCGGCTATGACTCGGCCGGAATCGCGACGGTCGAGAATGGGCGCATTGACCGGCGACGCGCGCCCGGCAAGCTCGATGCGCTGCAAGGCGTGCTCGCCGGACAGCCGCTCTCGGGCAAAGCAGGCATCGGCCACACGCGCTGGGCGACCCACGGCGCGCCGACAGAAGTCAACGCGCATCCGCACATCTCCGGTCCGGTCTCGCTGGTGCACAACGGCATCATCGAAAACTTCGCCGCGCTGCGCCGTGAGCTTGAAGATGACGGCGTGGCCTTCGACAGCCAGACAGACAGTGAGGTGATCGCACATTTGCTGGCCCGCGAGATCGCCAGGGGCGAAAGCCCGGAGGCCGCGACCAAGGCGGTGCTGAGGCGGCTGGAAGGCGCGTTCGCGCTGGCCATCATTTTCGCCGGGCACGATGACCTGATGATCGCCGCGCGCAAGGGCAGCCCGCTGGCGCTGGGCCACGGCAACGGCGAGATGTATCTCGGCTCCGACGCCATCGCGCTTGCGCCGCTGACCGGGGAGATCACCTATCTCGAAGAGGGCGATATCGCCGTTATGAGCCGCGCGGGCGCGCGTATCTACGACGAAACCGGCGCGGAAGTGGAGCGGCCCCGGCAGAAGGGCGTCGCCTCGGCGCTGATGGTCGACAAGGGCAACTATCGCCATTTCATGTCCAAGGAGATCCACGAGCAGCCGGAGGTGATCGCGCATACCATCGCACATTACGCCGATCTGGCCGAGCAGCGCGTGGACATTCCCGGCATCGATATCGATCTGGCCGCGCTTGAGCGCGTGACGCTGTGCGGCTGCGGCACGGCGTTCTATGCGGGGCTGGTGGCGAAATACTGGTTCGAGCGGTACGCGCGTCTGCCCGTCGAGATCGACGTGGCCTCGGAGTTCCGCTACCGCGAAGCGCCGCTGCCCGAAAACGGCCTGGCGATTTTCATCAGCCAGTCCGGCGAGACGGCGGACACGCTGGCGGGCCTGCGCTACTCCCGCGAGCAGAGCCAACACATCGCTTCGGTCGTCAACGTCCCGCATTCCTCGATCGCGCGCGAATCGGATGTCGTGCTGCCGACGCTGGCCGGGCCGGAAATCGGCGTGGCCTCGACCAAGGCGTTCACCTCCCAGCTTGTGGTGCTGGCCTGCCTGGCGATCGCGGCCGGCAAGGCGCGCGGACATGTTGACGGGACGCTGGAGCAGGAGCTTGTCGGCGCGCTTGTCGAACTGCCCCGCCTGATGAGCCGGGTGCTGCGGGACGAGCAGCGTTTCGTGGACATCGCCCATCAGCTTTCGCACGCGCAAGACATGCTCTATCTCGGGCGCGGCGCGAACTATCCGCTGGCGCTGGAAGGCGCGCTCAAGCTCAAGGAAATCTCCTACATCCACGCCGAGGGCTTTGCCGCGGGCGAGTTGAAGCACGGCGCGATCGCGCTGATCGACGAGAACGTCCCGGTCGTCGTCATCGCCCCGCCGGGCCGCACGCATGAAAAAACCATGTCCAACATGCAGGAGGTCGCCGCGCGCGGCGGCAAGATCGTCCTGCTGACCGGCGAATCGGGCAGCGCGCCGGATTGCGCGGTCATGGCGGATTGCCGGCTGCCGGATGTGCATGAATTCGTCGCGCCGGTCCTTTATGCGCTGCCGGTGCAGCTTCTGGCTTATCACACGGCGGTGTGGCGCGGCACGGATGTGGACCAGCCGCGCAACCTGGCCAAATCAGTAACTGTGGAATGAGGCCGTGACTGTGGAATGAGCCTGTGGGAATCCGGTCACAGTCTTGCCTTCCTGCTCTGACTAGTTGAGACATAGCGAAGACGCCGCTTCGGGCGTCGCATCCGGGTCGGAGCCGCATGCGCCTGATGACACGATTCCCCGCTCTTCTCGCGCTGGTCTGCGCCGTCGCGCTGACTGGACCGGGGGCTGCGCAGTCCGAGGAAAATCTGCGCAAGCTGTCCGAGATCTACAAGCTCATCCAGGACGATGAGACGGCCGAGGCAGTCGAGCAGATCAACGCGCTGCTGGAGGAGGCCCCCGAAGACTCGACGGCGGCCGCTGGCGCGATGCTTTTGCGCGGGCAGGCTTACCTCAAGGCTGGGCGGAATACGCAGGCGCTATCGGACTTCAATGCGGCGTTGTGGCTGGAGGGGCTGAACGCCAGCCAGCGCAAGGACGCCGTGGCGGGCCGGCAGGCGGCGCTCGCCGAATTGGGGCTGGCCGAGGAGGACGCCGCGCCGGATGCAACGGCCGAAGCCCCGGACCCCGCGCAAACCGCGAGCATCCCTACGTCGATCCCGACCTCGACCGACGACGAGGAACCGGCCCCGGACCCCGCGCCGCAGACGGCCAGCGCGCCCGAGCCGGAGTCCGCAAGCTCTCCAGAGCCGTCAGGCGGGCCGGCGGCGGCATGGCAGACGGAAGTCGAGACGGCTGAGACGGAACAGAGCAGCGGCATCGGCGGCTTCTTCAGCAGCCTGTTCGGCGGCGGATCGGATGAGCCCGAACCGGCTCCGCGCGAGCAGAGGCAAACCGCCGCGGTCTCCGGCTGGACGGCGAACACCACCGATGCCGCGCCGGCAAACTCCGGGGCCTCAAGCGACGGCCGGACCTACCGCGTCCAGATCGCTTCGGTGGGCACGCGCGACGGCGCGGAGTCCGAACGGCGCCGGCTGTCGCGCCTGCTTGGCGATGCGCTTCAGGGCGCAACGCCCAATATTCAGCGCACCGACACCGACGCCGGCAACACCTATTACCGCATCGTCGTCGGCCCGCAGCCCTCGCGCGATGCCGCCAGCACCATGTGCGAGAGTTTCAAGTCGCGCGGCGTCGATTGCCTCGTGGTCTCAAGCCGCTGACGCCGCCCCTGCGCGAAGCCGCCCGACAATTCTCTGGTGCGAGCGCCTGCCGCCCGCGCAGTTTTCTGATATTCTAACGAAATATGTTTACGTTGCCGCCGGTTTTCCGGTGTGCATGAGTGATGGGTTATGAACGAAACATCCCAGCAGCCTCCTTCTGGTCCCGGACCGCAACGGCCGCGGCGGCGTCGCGCCAGCCTCGCCCGCCTCTTCGTCGGCCCGAAAAAGGACGACAGCCACCGTATCGGCACGCGGCTGCGCAACTATCTGTTCACCGGCCTGATAATCGTCGGGCCCGTCAGCATCACGGTCTATATCGTCTGGTGGTTCGTCAATCTCGTCGACGCCTGGGTCAAACCCTTGCTGCCCAGTCTGGAGGAGATCGAGCGCAACCTGCCCTTCGAATTGCCGTTTCCCATTTCGGCGCTGCCCGACATTCCCGGCGTCGGGCTGATCGTTGCGATCATCGGGCTGATGCTGATCGGCGCGCTTACCGCCAATCTGTTCGGGCGTACACTGTTCGGATATGGCGAATTGATGCTGGGGCGGATGCCGATCGTGCGCAACGTCTACGGC
This sequence comes from uncultured Hyphomicrobiaceae bacterium, assembly GCA_964540795.1. Taxonomy (GTDB): domain Bacteria; phylum Pseudomonadota; class Alphaproteobacteria; order Rhizobiales; family Rhodomicrobiaceae; genus Dichotomicrobium. The sequence goes on from CAZINX010000002.1 coordinate 221,921, forward strand.
GCGCTAAAGCAGATCTTCGAGACGGTCCTGTCAAAAAGCGGCAGCAGCTTTCAGCGGGTCGGGCTGATCGAATATCCGCGCAAGGGGATCTACTCGATCATCTTCATCTCGACTGAGACGCGCGGGGAGATCCAGATGCGCCACGGTTCGGATCAACTTATCAGCGTGTTCCTTCCGACCACGCCAAACCCCACGTCCGGCTTCCTGCTGTTCGTCCCGGAGCGCGACGTGAAGATTCTCGATATGAGCGTCGAGGAGGCCGCGAAGATGATTATCTCGGCGGGTCTCGTCGTGCCGGCCTACGCAGAGGACATGGACCAGGCAGCAGAGCGTATTGAGGCGGCCTCGCGGCGCGCCGGCCATGAGAGCCAGAAAGAGCCGGCCAAGAAGCATGGCGACACCGCACCAGTGTAGCGCGGCGTCGCCGTGCGAGGGTTAGTCTGAGGGGATCAGCACTTCGTCGATAACGTGAATGATGCCGTTATCGGCTTCGATGTCGGCCTGCACGACGTTCGCGCCGTCGACCGTTACCGCCTGAGTGTGCGCATCCTTCTCAACAGCGAGCATATCGTCGCCGCCGTCCTTGATCGTCGAAACGTGAATCCGCCGTCCCGGCAGCATGTTCGACGCCAGTTCGCGCGGCAGCACGTGATAGGACAGGATCGCGACAAGCTGGTCCTTGTTCTCAGGCTGCAAAAGGCTCTCGACTGTGCCCTCGGGCAGCTTTTCGAACGCCGCATCGGTCGGCGCAAAGACGGTCAGGTTCTCGCCCTCGGCCAGCGCGCCGGCCAGACCGGCCGCCTGCGCGGCTGCCAGCAGCGTCTCGAACTGACCGGCCTGCTGTGCGGTTTCGACGATGTTGGCCGCATTCGCCGGCGCGGCCGTTCCGATAAACATGGCGGCGAGCGCGCCCGTTAGGACCTTACGCATCATCACTCTCCTTTCGTGAACTTAAACCCGGCGCGGCGCGCCGGAAATTCTTGCGTGGGACAGCCAGTCAACGCGCGCGAGGGCGGAGTGGATCACTTCGAGACAGGCAACCGGCTGCGTCGAAAAATTTGACTCAGGTCAAGGCGAGCGAGTGTCAAGTTCGCTTGACTATCGGTAACGCCAACCAAGGAGCCGATGATGAGGGAAGCCCTTCGCAAATACCTGAGCGCGCGCGTGCCGCGCTACACGAGCTACCCGACCGCGCCGCATTTCTCGCCCGACATCAGGGCTGAGACGGTCAGCGGCTGGCTCGGCTCGCTTGCGGCCGGCTCCAACCTGTCACTTTATCTACATATCCCGTTTTGCGCGCGGATGTGCTGGTATTGCGGTTGCAATATGCGGCTGATCGCGCGGTACGACCCGGTCGCGGCATATGTCGACCGGCTGGTCGCAGAAATCCATCAAAAGGCCGACGCGCTCGGCTACCGCTATACGCTCACGCACATCCACTGGGGCGGCGGCACACCCACCACGCTCTCGCCAGCGGACCTCGCGCGCGTCGATGCGGCGATCCGCGAGCGCTTTATCGTGGCCGAGGACGCCGAAATCGCGGTGGAGATCGACCCGCGCACGCTGACCGAAGAGACCGTCGCCGCGCTGGCGGCGATGGGCTGCAACCGCGCAAGCCTCGGCGTGCAGGAGTTCGACCCTACGGTGCAAAAGGCGATCAACCGGGTGCAGCCGTTCGAGACGGTCAAGACAGTCTGCGACTGGTTGCGCGCGGCGGACATCGACGCGCTGAACTTCGACCTGATGTACGGCCTGCCGCACCAGACGCAGGAGATGCTGGCCGACACCGTCAAACGCGCCGCCAGCCTCGATCCGGCCCGGCTCGCGGTGTTCGGCTACGCGCATGTGCCGTGGATGGCGAAGAAGCAGCGCAAGATCGACGAAGACGCCCTGCCCAGCCCCGAGACGCGCTTCCAGATGGCAGAGGAGGCCGGCGCGCTGCTGGAAGACCTGGGATATCAAGCCATCGGCATCGACCATTTTGCCACGCCCAACGACAGCCTCGCCGTCGCGGCGCGGACCGGACATCTGCGGCGCAACTTCCAGGGCTACACGACCGATCAGGCCGATGCGCTGATCGGACTGGGCGCGAGCGCGATCTCGGCGTTGCCGCAGGGCTATGCGCAGAACGTCGTGCAGACCAATGACTATGAGCGGGCCGTCGATGCCGGGGAAATGCCGCTTGCCAAGGGGCTGAGGCTCTCGGAGCAGGACATCTGGCGGCGCGCGGTCATCGAGCGGCTGATGTGCGACTTCGCCGTGGACCTTGAGGCGATCGCATTGCGTTTCGGGCTGTCGCTGGAGGACTACGCCTGCGATTTCGAGCGGCTGCGCCCGCTGGAGGCCGACGGGCTGGCGCGGCTCGACGGCGCGCAGGTGCATATCGCCGCGGAAGGCCGGGCGCTCGCCCGCGTCGTCGCCGCCGCGTTCGATGTCTACCTGGCCGGTCAGGGCGAGGTGAAGCGCCACGCTACTGTCTGAGCGGCGCGGATCGCGCAGGACGCTGTCTCGAAGCGCGAATGCTTGTCCATACGCGCCGATATGCTAGCCTCGACAGCATGATGACGCCGCACCCACGACCCGACCGGCTGGCCGATTTGCGCCAGCGGATCCGCGAACACATCCGCGCGGACGAATCCGCGCTGGTGCACGATTTCGTCAACGCCGCCCATCTTTCGCCCGAGCAGCGCGCGCGCATCACCGCGCAGGCCGCCGATCTCGTGCGCCGCATCCGCACCGACTCGCGGCCAAGCATGATGGAGCAGTTCCTAAGCGAATACGGGCTCAGCACGAAGGAAGGCATCGCGCTGATGTGCCTGGCGGAGGCTGTGCTGCGCGTGCCGGACGATCGCACCATAGACGCGCTGATCCGGGACAAGGTGGCCGGCGGCAAATGGGCGGAACACCTGAACCGCTCAAGCTCCACGCTGGTGAACGCCTCGACCTGGGCGCTGATGATGACCGGCCAGGTGGTCTCCGACCGCGACGAGGGGCTGGCGGGCGTCTTGCGCGGCATGGTCCGGCGGCTGGGCGAGCCGGTGGTGCGCACCGCGGTCGAACAGGCGATGCGCGAGATGGGCCGCACTTTCGTCCTCGGCGCGGACATGGACGAGGCGCTGTCCCGCGCCAAGCACTGGGAAGCCGAAGGCTACACCTACTCCTACGACATGCTGGGCGAGGCCGCGCGCACCGATGCGGATGCGCGCGCCTATCACCTGTCCTATGCCGACGCGATCAGCCGGCTTGCGCCGCTGTGTACGGGCGATGTGGCCGACAACCCCGGCATCTCGGTCAAGGTGTCGGCGCTGCACGCGCGCTATGAATACGCGCAGAAGGACCGCGTGATGCGCGAGCTTGCGCCGCGGCTGATGTCGCTGGCGCTGCTGGCGAAAAGCGCGAATATGGGCTTCAACATCGACGCCGAGGAAGCCGACCGTCTCGACCTGTCGCTTGACATCATCGAGCAGGTGATGAGCGATCCCGCCACCAACGGCTGGGACGGTTTCGGCGTTGTCGTGCAGGCCTATGGCCGCCGCGCCCCGATGGTTCTCGACTGGCTCCAGGCGCTGGCCGAGCGCGAGAACCAGCGCATCATGGTCCGGCTTGTCAAGGGCGCCTACTGGGACACCGAAATCAAGCACGCGCAGGTCACAGGCGTGGACAGCTTCCCGGTCCTGACGCGCAAGGCCAGCACCGATGTCTGCTTCATCGCCTGCGCGCGCCAGCTTTTCGGGATGACCGGCCGCATCTATCCCCAGTTTGCCACGCACAACGCGCACACGGCAATGGCGATCCTCGACATGGCGCGGGAAACGGGCACGGGTAAGGAAGCCTTTGAGTTCCAGCGCCTGCACGGCATGGGCGAGGCGCTGCACAGCATGATCAAGGCGGATCATGACACGCGCTGCCGCATTTATGCGCCGGTCGGCGCGCACCGCGATCTGCTGGCCTATCTCGTGCGGCGGCTGCTGGAAAACGGCGCGAACTCGTCTTTCGTCAACCAGATCGTGGACGAGCAGGTGCCGCCCGAGGACGTTGCGCGCGATCCGTTCACGACGCTGGAGCGGCTGAATGACAGCCTGCCGAACCCGCATGTCGCGCCCGCGCCGGAACTCTTCGCGCCGAGCCGGCGGAATTCACGCGGCTGGGATTTGACCGATCCGATGACGGTCGGCGCGCTGCAGGAGAAGATGGCGGCATTCCGTGCGCATGAATGGCGCAGCGCGCCGCTGCTTGCGCGGCAAGCGCCGCCGCCCAAACCGGCGCGCACCGTCGTCAACCCCGCCGTGCCCGCCGATGAACCGGGCAAGGTCGCGGACGCCACGCCGGAGCACGCGCGCCTCGCGCTCGACGCGGCGGAGGACGCGGCCGCGCGCTGGTCGGCCGAGCCGGTGGAGAAACGCGCGGAGATTCTCGAAGCGATCTCTGATGCTTACGAAAGCAACGCTGCGGAACTGTTCGCGATCGCTTCCCGCGAGGCCGGCAAGACGCTGGCCGACGGCGTGGCGGAAGTGCGCGAGGCGGTCGACTTCCTGCGCTACTACGCCGCCGAGGCCCGGCGGCTTTCCGCCGACGCGCCGCTGAAAGGGCGCGGGGTGTTCGTGTGCATTTCGCCGTGGAACTTCCCGCTGGCCATCTTCACCGGCCAGATCGCCGCCGCCCTCGCGGCGGGCAATGCCGTCATCGCCAAGCCCGCCGAGCAGACCTCGCTCATGGCCGTGCGCGCGGTCGCCCTGATGCACGAGCACGGCATTCCGCGCGATGTGCTCCAGCTTCTGCCGGGCGACGGTGCGGAACTGGGCGGCGCGCTTCTGAAGGACCGGCGCGTCTCCGGCGTCTGCTTCACCGGCTCGACCGAAACCGCCAAAGTCATCGACCGCACCATCGCCGAGCATTGCGCGCCAGGCACGCCGCTCATCGCCGAGACGGGCGGGCTGAACGCAATGATCCTCGACTCAACCGCGCTGCCCGAACAGGCCGTGCGCGATGTCGTGCAATCCGCCTTCCAGAGCGCGGGCCAGCGGTGTTCCTCGCTGCGCTGCCTCTACATTCAGGAGGACGTGTTCGACCGCACAGTGAAGATGCTCTCCGGCGCGATGGACGAACTGCGCGTCGGCGATCCGTGGGACCTGTCCACCGATGTCGGCCCCGTGATCGACGCGGACGCTCAGCGCAACATCGCGGATTATTGCGCGAAGCTGGAAACCGACGGCCGGCTGGTGAAAAAGATCGACGTGCCGTTCGACGGCCGGTTCGTCCCGCCGTCCGTGTTCCGCGTCTCCGGCATAGAGGAACTGGAGCGAGAGGTGTTCGGCCCGGTCCTGCATGTCGCGCCGTTCAAGGCCGCGGACCTCGCCAAAGTCGTCAACAATATCAATGCCAGCGGCTACGGGCTGACGGCGGGGCTGCACACGCGCATCGACCGGCGCGTGCAGGAGGTCGTCGACCGTCTGGAGGTCGGCAACATTTACGTCAACCGCGACCAGATCGGGGCGATTGTCGGCTCGCAGCCCTTTGGCGGCGAGAAGCGCTCGGGCACCGGGCCGAAGGCGGGCGGACCGCACTACCTGATGAGCTTCCGCAAGCCGCCGCATGAGCCGGTGCATTCGCCGGCGCATGTCGATGGACCGCTGCTGGCGCGCGAGGACTTCGCGCGGGCACTCGATCAGGCCGCCGGGAAGCAAGCGGCCTGGGAGGCGCGCGCGGACCGGCTTTCGGTGATCGAGGGGGCGCTGGCTGACGCCCCTGCCCTCGCCCGCAACGCGCTGACCGCCGCAAGCGCGTTCCCGCACGAATTCGTGTTGCCCGGCCCGACCGGCGAAAGCAACCGGATGACAGTCCATCCGCGCGGCACGATGCTCTGCCTCGGCCCGGATGCCGAAACCGCACTGGCGCACGCCGTGCAGGCGCTTGCCTTTGGCAACGCGGCCGTCATCGCCTGTCCGGACCTGCCCGGCCTGACCGCGCTCACCAAAGCGGGCGCGCCGATCGCCGCGCTGGCCGGGCGCATCGACCCCGACTGGCTCGCTGAAATGGACGGATTTGCGGGCGTGGCCTGCACGGGCGATGAGTCCGCGCTCTGCGCCATGCGCCGCGCGCTTGCCCGCCGCGAAGGCCCGATCCTGCCGCTCATCACCGAGGTCATCCGGCCGGACCGCTACTTCCACGAGCGCCACTTATGCGTCGACACCACCGCTGCTGGCGGCAACGCCGCGCTGCTCGCTCAAAGCGCGTGATGCGAGGACTCGGCGGCTGACGCCCAGGCTTGCGCATTGCCTTGTTGTCTGGACCCGCTGAAATAATATCTAAAAGGCCAAACTCAGGGGAGCGGACATGAAACGCGACGACGCCATCAGAGCTATTCGGCCTCGCTTGCCGGAATTGCGCAGGCTGGGCGTAGTCTCACTTTCGCTTTTCGGATCGACAGCCCGAGATGACGCGTCCGAGACCAGCGATGTCGACATTCTTGTCACATTTGAAGGACCGCCAAGCTTCAACCACTTCATGGATGCCAAATTCATCCTGGAGGACGCGCTCGGCCAAACGGTAGATCTTGCAACGCCGAGCGGCTTGAAACCCCAGTTCAGGCCCATCATCGAGCGCGAGGCAATACGTGTCGCGTGACTGGCGCTTACGCTGGCTCGACATTCTGGAAGCCTGCGGGCGCGTACAACGCTATACTGCAGGGATGAGCTTCGAAGATTTTCAGGATAACGACTTGGTCTATGACGCTGTGACCCGAAACCTGGAGATTATCGGTGAAGCCGTCACAGCGATGCCCGCAGATGTTCTGGCCACGGAGCCGGATATCGATTGGGCCAAAGTCAAGGGCTTTCGCGTGATGGCCGCCCACCTCTACCACCGGCTCGATCCGGCAATCGTCTGGAACGTGGTCGAGGAACACATCCCAAAGCTGTTGGCTTGCAAAATCGGCGATCTGCCGGCCAGTGAAACCTAACAACAAGGCTTCTCAAGCGCGGGTGGTCTTCACATTTAATTCGTCCAGGCGTCGAAAAATTGCTTGGCGTTAAGCTGCGACGCGCATCCCGTAGCTGTGGCCGGTCCTTGCGCGCCCCGACGCAAGCGGCTAGCACAGGCCCACAGGCGACCAAGCCCCCACGGCGGCGTGCATCCAACCTGCGCTCAGAACAGCCGAATAACCTGCGAGGAAACGACCCATGGCGACATTCAACCTGCTGCTCCTGCCCGGCGACGGCATCGGCCCGGAAGTAATGAACGAGGTCAAGCGGGTCGCCTTCTGGTTCAACGAGACGGGCCGCGCCACCTTCAATATCGAGGAGGATCTCGTCGGCGGCTGCGCCTATGACGCGCACGGCGAGGCGATCTCCGAGGCGGCGATGGAGCGGGCGATCGCAGCGGACGCAGTCATGCTCGGCGCGGTCGGCGGTCCGAAATGGGACGGCGTGCCCTATGACAAGCGCCCGGAAGCCGGCCTTTTGCGGCTTCGCAAGGATATGGAACTGTTCGCAAACTTGCGCCCGGCGATCTGCTACCCCGCGCTTGCCGACAGCTCCAGCCTCAAGCGCGACGTGGTCGAGGGCCTCGACATCATGATCGTGCGTGAGTTGACCGGCGGCGTCTATTTCGGCGAGCCCAAGGAGATCGTAACGCTGGAGGACGGGCAACAGCGCGCCATCGACACCCAGGTTTACACGAGCAGCGAGATTGAACGGATCGCGCGCGTGGCCTTCGATCTGGCGCGCAAGCGCGGCAACCGGGTTGCCTCGGCGGAAAAGCGCAACGTCATGCGCAGCGGGGTTCTCTGGAACGAGATCGTGACGCGCGTGCATCAGGACAGTTATCCCGATGTCGAACTGACCCACATCCTCGCTGACAACTGCGCAATGCAACTCGTTCGCTGGCCGAAACAATTCGACGTTATCGTGACGGATAACCTGTTCGGTGATATGCTGTCGGATGAGGCAGCAATGCTGACTGGTTCGCTGGGTATGCTGCCTTCGGCCTCGCTGGGCGAGGCGCAGGTGTCGGGGCGCAAGCGGGCGATGTACGAGCCTGTGCATGGCAGCGCGCCGGACATCGCCGGCAAGGGCATCGCCAACCCGATCGCGATGCTCGCGAGCTTCGCCATGGCCCTGCGCTATTCGTTCGATCTCGCCGAGGAGGCCGACATGCTGGAGAGGGCGATCGCGTCGGTGCTCGATCAGGGCCTGAGGACCGGCGACATCATGCAGGAGGGAATGAGCCGGGTCGGAACCGACGAGATGGGCAAGGCGATCCTCGCCGCGCTGGAGGCGCAAGCGGGCTGATCCGCGTCCGGCTGCGCGGCTAGTCGTGGAAAAATGGCGCTTTCGCGTCTGATCGTGTCGCGACGCCGTGGCGCTTCGTCCTCATGCTGTGTCATTTTTAGACGCGACTCTGGTTTAGACGCGACTCTGGTGCATCCTGCGAATAATGGCGCGCCGCCGTGCCTGACCGGCTGGCCAAGCGCGCCTCGGCCAAACGTTCAGTGGGGACATGACAGACCATTTCAGCATCATTGGGTTTCAGGCGCGTTCGGCGGAAGAGCTGGCCAGCTTGATCGGCAAGCTGCCGGAGGACCGGGCGGAGTCGCTGGAATGCCGGCCGGGCTATTACTACCGCTGGCACACCGATGTCGGCTCGGAACTCTGGATTCACATGCAGAAGCGGCGCGACGAGGAGGCCGATGAAGGCGACGGGCCGCCGGAGGAAACACTCGCAATCGTCGGCGTAACGCCATTTTTCGCAGGCGCAGGCCGGGTGCCGATCCGCGCCGTGGCGATCAAGCGCCGCCCCGAGGACAACGCCTTCGAGGGCGCGATCTTCGCTGAGGTCGAGCCGGGCGAGGAATTGCACGAGTGCACAACCGTAGCGCTGTTCGATGTGGTCGATTTCGCCTGCCTGGCGAACCGTGTCGCGCCTTTCAAGGCGGAGGCGCAGGTGACGGCCTTCGCGCACGACATTGCGGTGTTCCGGGATGCCGAGAGCTTCGAGGCCGCGCAGGAAGGCCAGGAGGTACGCTTCGCGCCGAAGTCGTTCTTCGCCAGCGGCCTGTTCATGCCCTCTGGCGACTCGGATCAGCCGGTTTTCCATGACCCCGATCAGCCGGGCTTCAACGCCCCGTCGCGCGCCTTCATCTGCGGCGAGGTGGTCCGCTCGGAGATTCGCACAAATCCGGTTACGGAGCAGAGCTTCTGTTGGGCGCTGATCGAGACGCTGGGCGGAACGGTGGATGTCGTCGCGCTGGAATCGCAGATTGAGGGCCACGACGGCGCGCTGGAGCCAGGGATGATTGTGCAGGGCGAATTCTGGCTTTGCGGTCGGCTCCTGAGTGACGCATAGCGCGGGGTCCGATAAGGCGTGAGTCTCGTTATGCACGTGTCAAGCACGGGCATCCATGGTTGCACGCCCGCTGGATTGCCGGATCACGTCCGGCAAGACGAACGTCGTTTCGTTTTAATCTACTCGACAAGCGCGCTAAAAGGCGAGGACGCCCACGACCGCCGCACCGGCCACCACCGCCAGCGGCGGCGCTTTCCACACATGCAGCGCCACAAAGGCAGTGACTGCCAACGCCATCGTCTGCGCGTTCGTGATGCCTTCGACAAAGACCGGATCATAGAGCGCAGCCGCCAGCAGCCCGACGACCGCCGCGTTGATGCCGGCCAGAACCCGCCGCGCCAGCGCCCATTGGCGCAAGCTGCTCCAGAATGGCAGCGTCCCCAGCACCAGCAGCGCGCCGGGCAGGAAAATGCCGATGAGCGCCACGCCCGCGCCCGCCAAGGCCCCAGCCGCGCCGGCCGCTTCCGCACCGAGATAGGCCGAAATCGCGAACAGCGGCCCTGGCAACGCCTGCGCCGCGCCGTAACCCGCCAGGAACACGTCGCGGTCCACCAGCCCCGGATCGACAACCTGCGCCTGCAACAGCGGCAGCACCACATGCCCGCCGCCGAATACGAGCGCGCCAGCGCTGTAGAACCGCGCAAAGAGATCGGCCAGCGCCCCGCCATAGACCACCGCGAAGGGCAGCCCGATCAGCAGCGCGAAGAACAGCGCAAGGCAGCTTATCGATACGGCGCGCGAGACTTTCACCAGCGGCTCGCTCTCGGTTGGCGCGGCGCTCTCGAAACCGCCGAGCAGCGCCAGCCCGATCACCGCGCCCGCGCCGATCACCGCGAGCTGGCCCCATTCGATCGGCAACAGCAGCGCCCCGATCACGCCCGCCACGGCGATCGTCGCCCGCCGCTCATCGGGCGCGAGGTTGCGCGCCATGCCCATAAGCGCATCAGCGACCACCGCCGCGGCCACCGCCTTCAGCGCGACGACCCAGCCGGCTTGCGTGTCCACCTGAAACGCGGTGAAACCCAGCGCCAGACCCAGCATCAATAGCGCCGAGGGCAGCGTGAACGCCACCCAGGCCGCCAGCATCCCGGCATAGCCCGCACGCATCAGCCCGAGCGCCATCCCGACCTGGCTCGACGCCGGGCCGGGCAGGAACTGGCACAGCGCGACAAGATCGCCATACGCCTCGTCAGTGATCCACTGCCGGCGCTTGACGAAGGCCTCGCGGAAGTAGCCCAGATGCGCGATAGGGCCGCCGAACGACACGCAGCCCAGCACGAAAAACGTGCGGAACACCTCCCAAGGCGTGCCGGCGCGCGGCGCATCTGTCATGGCTGGTTCCTCCGCGGCCATGGCCAGCTCCAGAGGCGGCGGTCTTGCAACGCAGCAAGACCGGACATACAACGTGGCGGAAAGGGCTCCCCGTCCAGCCCGATGAAACGACGTTTGGAGATCAGCCTTGGGGTACAATATCGCTGTCGTCGGCGCCACCGGAAATGTGGGCCGGGAGATGCTCAACATCCTTGCGGAGCGCGAATTTCCCGCGGATGAGGTGTTCGCCATCGCCTCCCGCCGCTCGCTGGGCCGCGAGGTGTCCTACGGCGACCGGACGATCAAATGCCACGACCTTGAGCAGTTCGACTTTTCCAGGTGCGATTTCGCGCTGATGTCCGCGGGCGGCGACGTGTCGAAGGAATGGTCGCCGAAGATCGCCGCAGCGGGCTGCGTCGTCATCGACAACTCCTCGGCCTGGCGCTACCACGAGGACGTTCCACTGATCGTGCCGGAAGTGAACGCCGACGACATCGCCGGGTATAACAAGCGCAACATCATCGCCAACCCGAACTGCTCGACAGCGCAGCTCGTCGTCGCGCTCAAGCCGCTGCATGACGCGGCCGGCATCAAGCGCGTGGTCGTGTCCACCTATCAGTCGGTCTCCGGGGCGGGCAAGGATGCGATGGACGAGCTCTGGACCCAGACGCGCGGCATCTTCGTCACCGACGAGCCGGAGCCGGAGCACTTCACCAAGCAGATCGCCTTCAACTGCATCCCGCATATCGACCGCTTCCTCGATGACGGTTCGACCCGTGAGGAGTGGAAGATGGTCGCCGAGACCAAGAAGATCCTCGACCCGAAGATCAAGCTGATCGCGACCTGCGTGCGCGTGCCGGTGTTCGTCGGGCACAGCGAGGCGGTCAATATCGAGTTCGAGCGGGAGATCACCGCGGATGAGGCCCGCGACATCCTCCGCGAGGCGCCGGGCATCCTCGTTGTCGACAAGCGCGAGGATGGCGGCTACGTCACGCCGGTCGAGTGCGTCGGCGATTACGCCACCTTCGTTTCCCGCATCCGCGAGGACTCGACGGTCGATAACGGGCTGGCGTTGTGGGTCGTCTCGGACAATCTGCGCAAGGGCGCGGCGCTCAATAGCGTGCAGATCGCCGAGGCGATGATCAATCGCGGGCTGGTGAAGGCGCGCGAGACGGTGTAGCAGCGCCTAACACGTCATGCCCGTGCTTGACACGGGCATCCAGTGCCGGCTGCAGTTAACTTGCTCGATTGCCGGATCAAGTCCGGCAATGACGACCGTTGATCTGATCGGGGCGGCCGGCGCTCTCACGCGGCCGGATGAGCGCCGGACAGCGTCAGCCAGTCGTCCTCGCTGATGACCTCGACGCCAAGCTCGCTCGCCTTCTTCAGCTTCGATCCCGCGCCCGGCCCGGCGACGACCAGATCGGTGTTCGCCGATACCGACCCTGTCACCTTCGCGCCGAGGCGCTCCGCCAGCGCCTTGGCCTCGTCGCGCGACATCCGCTCCAGCTTGCCGGTGAAGACGATGGTCTTGCCGCTCACCGGCGAGTCCGTCGTCGTCTGCTCCCAGTCCTCGACCCTCACCTCGCGGATCAGCGCGTCGACCACCTCGCGGTTATGGCTTTCGGCGAAGAATTCGACGATTGCTTCCGCCGCCGCCGGGCCGATGCCGTCGATGTTGACGAGGTTCTGGTAGGCGGTGCTGTCGCGGTCGCGCGCGGCTTCCATCGCCTCGCGAAACGCTTCCCATGAGCCGTAGCTGCGCGCCAGCACCCGTGCGGTCGTCTCACCGATGTGGCGAATACCGAGGGCGTAAATGAAGCGGTCCAGCGGCATCTCGCGCCGCGCATTGATCGACTCGAACAGGTTGGCAGCCGACTTCTCGCCCCAGCCCTCCCAGGTCCGGATTGGCCGGTTGGATTGCGCATCGCGCGCCTCCAGCGTGAAGATGTCCGCCGGGCTGTTGATTAGCCCCTCGGCGTGGAACAACTCGATGCGCTTGCCGCCTAGCCCCTCGATGTCGAAGGCGCTGCGCGAGACGAAATGCTTGAGCCGCTGGACAAGCTGCGCCTCGCAGACCAATCCGCCGGTGCAGCGGCGCACGGCCTCGGGCTTGCCTGTGGCCGGGTTGATCTCGCGCACGGCGTGCGAGCCGCAGATCGGGCAGCGATCAGGCATTTCATAGGGCTTGGCGTCCTTCGGGCGTTTTTCCAGGACCACGCCCAGCACCTGGGGGATCACGTCGCCCGCGCGCTGGACGATGACCGTATCCCCGACCCGCACGTCCTTGCGCGCGATCTCGTCCTCGTTGTGCAGCGTCGCGTTGCTGACCACCACACCGCCGACCGTCACTGGCGTGAGCTTCGCCACCGGGGTGAGCGCGCCAGTGCGCCCGACCTGGATGTCGATATCCTCAAGGATGGTCGTGGCCTTTTCCGCCGGGAACTTGTGCGCGATAGCCCAGCGCGGCGCGCGCGAGACGAAGCCCAGCCGCTCCTGCAGCGCAAGGCTGTCGACCTTGTAGACAATGCCGTCAATGTCGTAGCCGAGCGTGGCCCGGCGCGTCTCGATATCGCGGTAGAAGGCGAGCAGCTCCTCGGCGTTCCGGCAGAAGCGCAGCTCCGGGCTGACCGGGAAGCCCCAGTCGGCAATCGCCTGCATGACGGCGAAGTGGCTGTCGGCCGGCAGCTCGGAGACATCTCCCCAACCCCAGGCGTAGAACTGCAGCGGGCGCGCGGCGGTAATCTTCGAGTCCTGTTGCCGCACCGAGCCGGCGGCCGCATTGCGCGGATTGGCGAAGGTCTTTCCGCCTCTTTCGGCGTGGCGCGCGTTCAGCGCCTCGAAATCGGCGTGGGACATGAACACCTCGCCGCGCACCTCGAAACGGGCAGGAAACGACTTGGCGCTTACACGCTTGGGTATGCTCTCAATCGTACGGATATTGGCGGTGACGTCCTCGCCCTCGGTGCCGTCGCCGCGCGTGGCCGCGAAGGCCAGTTTGCCGCCCTCATAGACGAGGCTCATGGACAGGCCATCGAGCTTTGGCTCGGCGGCGAAGGCGACTTCGGCATCCGGCTCCAGCCCGAGAAAGCGGCGGACGCGATCGACGAACTCGCGGACCTCATCATCTGCAAAGGCATTGCTCAGCGAGAGCATCGGCACGCGATGGCGCACCTTGGCGAATTTCTCCGATGGCGGCGCGCCGACGCGCTGGGTCGGGCTGTCAGGGCGGACCAGGTCGGGAAAGCGCGCCTCGATCGTCTCCAGCCGCTGGCGCAGCGCGTCGTAGTCCGCGTCGGAGATGAGCGGCTGGTCCTCCACGTAATAGGCGCGATCGTGCCGGCCGATCTCGGCGATAAGCGCCGGGACCTCTTCCGCAGCCTGCTCGTGGCTCAACTGCTCAGGCGGGATGTCGCTGACTGCGCTCACGCCGCGCTCCCGATCAGCCGTTTCGCCGCCGCGCGCGCCTCGTCCGTCACCTTCGCGCCGGCCAGCATCCGCGCGATCTCCTCGTGCCGGTCCGGCTCATCAAGCGGCGCGACGCGCGTGACCATGGCCTCGCCCTGCGCGCCGGCCAGCGGTTCCTTGCTGATGCGCATATGCGCTTGCGCGTGCGCGGCAACCTGCGGCGCGTGCGTGACAGCCAGCACCTGCACGCCCTTGGCCAGCCGCGCCAGCCGGTCGCCGATTGCCGCCGCCGTCGCTCCGCCGACGCCGGTGTCGATCTCGTCAAAAATCAGGGTCGGCGCGCTGCCGCGCTCAGCGAGCACGACCTTGAGCGCGAGGATGAAGCGCGACAGCTCGCCGCCGGAGGCCACCTTCATGATCGGGCCGGGCGCGGTGCCGGGGTTGGTCTGGACGTGGAAGCTCACGCGCTCCAGCCCGTCCGGGCCGCCTTCCACGCCGTCCTCGTCGATGGGTTGCAGCATGGTGATAAAGCGCGCCTTCTCCAGCTTGAGCGGCGGCAACTCCTTCTGCACGGCTTCATCCAGCGCCTGCTTGGCCGCGCGGCGCTCCTCGCTCAAATCGCCGGCGAGATCGCGATAATGCGCGCGCGCCGCGCTCACCTCTTCGCGCAGCCGCGCCAGCGCCGCCTCGCCTTCGGCCAGTTCGTCAAGCAGCCGTGTAAAATCAGCCTGCAGGTTCGGCAGTTCATCGACCGTCACCCGGTGTTTGCGCGCCAGCGCCCGCAGCGCGAACAGCCGCTCCTCGATCCGGTCCATCTCGCCCTGTGAATAGGTCATGTCGCGCAGCGCCGTCTCGATGGTGTCGCGCGCCTCGCCAGCCTCGACCAACACGCGCTCCAGCGCCTCGACGACAGGCGCAAGCTGCGCGCCGCCGCCGAACCGCTCCAGCCGGCGCAGCGCGCCGCTCAGCCGCTCTTCCGCGCCATTGTTGCCCGAAAGGCTCTCAAAAGCGGCGTTCAGCTCGGTCGCGATCTTTTCAGAATTCATCATCGTTTGCCGGGCTTCGGCCAGGCGTTCCTCCTCACCCTCTTCCGGCGCCAGTTCCTCAAGCTCGTCCAGCGTATGGCGCAGATAGTCGGCATTCTCGCGCGCCTGCGCCAGCGCCGCCTCGCGTTCAACCAGTTCGCCTTCGCGCGCGCGCCATGCGTCCCATGCGCGGCGCACGGCTTCCGCGTCGGCCGTCAGACCGCCATAGCAGTCCAGCAGCCGGCGATGCGTGGCGGCGTCGGTCATAGCCCGGTCGTCGTGCTGTCCGTGGATTTCGACAAGCCGCGCGCCCGTCTGGCGCAGCATCTGGACGCTCACCGGCTGGTCGTTGATGAAGGCGCGGGTGCGGCCGTCTGCCTGCTGGACCCGGCGCAGGATCAGTTCGCCGCCCGCATAGGCCTCAAAGTCGTTGTCGGCCAGCCAGCGGATCGCCTCGTGCGATTCCGGCAGGTCGAAGCAGGCTGTCACATGCCCGCGCGCCTGCCCAGCGCGCACCAGGCTCGCCTCGCCGCGGCTGCCGAGCGCAAGGCCAAACGCATCGAGCAGAATTGACTTGCCCGCGCCGGTCTCGCCGGTAAGCACGCTCAGCCCGGCGCCGAATTCGAGATGGAGCCTGTCGATAAGGACGATGTTCTCGATCGAAAGGGCCGTCAGCATGATGCCCTTATACGATGATTCCCGCGCAGCGCGTCAGAGCGGACTGGCCTGTTGCAGCGCCTGCAACTGCCGGCTGATCCATGAACCGGAATCCGCGCGCGGCTCCAACCCGTCGCTTTGGAGCAGCGCATAGGCATCATCATACCACTCGCTTTCCGGGTAGTTATGCCCGAGCACGGCGGCGGCCGTCTGCGCCTCGCTCTTGATGCCGAGCGCCATGTAAGCCTCGGTCAGCCGCGACAGCGCCTCCTTCACATGCGCGGTCTGCTGGTACTTCTCGACCACGGTGCGGAAGCGGTTGATCGCGGCGATATAATTCTCGCGCTCCAGATAGTAGCGCCCGACCTGCATCTCCTTGGCCGCCAGAAGGTCGCGCGCGATCTTGATGCGTTTGCGCGCCTGCGGCGCATAGCTGCTGTCCGGGTAGCGACGCACGAGGATTTCAAGCTCGTTCAAAGCCTTCTCGGTATCCGACTGGTCGCGGTCCGGGCTGTTGATCCGCTCGAAATAGGCCGAAGCGATAATGTGCTGCGCGAGCGGCGCTTCGTCCGTGCCGGGGTGCAGCGTGAGATACCGCCGGGCCGCGCTGACCGCCTTGGGCTGGTCGCCCTGTTTCCAGTTGGCGTAGGCGCTCATGACCATGGCGCGGCGCGCTTCCGCCGAGTAAGGATAATTCTTGTCGACTTCCTCGAACTTTTCCGCTGCGCCCTTCCAATCGCTCTCGTTGAGCAGCGCATCGCCTTGCGCGTACAGCTCGGCCGCGCTCTTATCTTCCACAGGGGCTTCTTCTTCCGCGAACATGCTGGACAGCGAGGTCGAGGCGCACCCGCTGAGCAACACCGCACAGAGCGCGACCATCGCCAATCGCGCCGCGCGGCCAGCCGAAAGCGTGCGAAACCCCATCTCGAAATCTGGCATGTGAGCCACCTTTCCTTGCGACGCTTGTCGCCGCGCCGTGCAAAAACCGCTATCGTGCATCGCCGCCCGCGCAAGCTCCCCCTTCCGGGCGACGCCTTGTCAGAATCACGCACATTCGGCGCCCAAGGAACACAGCGAATATGGTTATTTTGTGCGTGTCGTCAGCCGCAACGGCATGACCTGACACCCATGCAGACAACTGACAAGGCGCGAGAAATCGGCTAAGGGCCTTGCCTTGCCCGCGACGCCGCCGGCGGGCTGTGGCGTCCGGCCGCAGGTTGACCTGAGCGCGCACATGCGTTCAAACCTTACGCCACGTCCGAACCAAGACTTCTGCAATGGAAAGATATGAACAAGGAAATCACACAAGCGCAGCATCTGGCGCTGTCCAAAAGCGAAACGCCGATTCTGCTCCTCGAAGGCATCGCGGAAACGGCCGTCGAAGCGCTGTATGCTGACGGATACACAAACGTGACCCGCCTGAAAACCGCGCTGGAACCGGAAGACCTGAAGAAGCGCCTGCAAGACGGCGTGCGTATGCTTGGCATCCGCTCGCGCACGCAGCTTACCGCCGACATCTTCGAGGCCGCACCGCGGCTGATCGCTGTCGGGTGCTTTTCCGTCGGCACCAACCAGGTGGACCTGACGGCGGCCGGCGCCAAAGGCGTTCCGGTGTTCAACGCGCCGTTCTCCAACACGCGCAGCGTCGCCGAATTGACCATCGCGGAAATCATCATGCTGTTCCGGCGCATCTTCCCGCGCTCGATGGCGGCCCATGAGGGCGTCTGGCAAAAATCCGCGAAGGACAGCCATGAAATCCGCGGGCGCACGCTCGGCATCGTCGGCTACGGAAACATCGGCACGCAGCTTGCAAACCTGGCCGAGTTGATGGGCATGAAGGTGATCTTCCACGACCAGACGGACAAGCTGCGGCACGGCAACGTCACCGCCGCGGAAGACCTCACCGACCTGCTGCGGCGCTCCGACGTGGTCTCGCTCCACCTTCCCGAAACGCCGCAGACCAGGGGCATTATCGGCGAGCAGGAAATCCGCGCGATGAAGCCCGGCGCATTCCTCATCAACAATGCGCGCGGCACGCTGGTGGACATCGACGCTCTGGCCGCCGCGCTCAAGGACGGGCATCTGCGCGGCGCGGCGATCGACGTGTTCCCGTCCGAACCGTCCTCGAACGAGGAAGAGTTCGTCTCGCCGCTGCGCGGTCTGGACAATGTGATCCTGACCCCGCATGTCGGCGGCTCCACCGAGGAAGCTCAGGAGCGCATCGGCACCGAGGTCGGGCGCAAGCTGATCGAGTATTCCGACGTCGGCTCGACGACGGGCGCGGTGAACTTCCCGCAGGTGCAGCTGCCTGTCGCCGCCGCTCAGTCCAAGCGCTTCATCCACATCCATCACAACATCCCCGGCATGATGCGCCGTCTCAACGACGCTTTCGGCGCGCGGGACGTAAACATCACCGCGCAGTATCTGCAAACCGAGGGCGAACTCGGCTATGTTGTGCTGGACGCCGAGGTGAAAGAGGACATAGCGGCCGATCTCCTCGCCCAGCTGCGCAGCCTGGAGGGCACGATCCGCTCGCGGATGGTGTACGGTCCGGGCGAGGCCATGTCGCGCTGATTCGCTGTCCGTCGGGAGCGCGCCGCGGCGGATAATGGGGGAACGCGGTGGCCAACGGCCCGGATTCCGGTGGGAACGCGAACGGCGAAGAGGGCCGGCTGGGACGCCTGCGCGGCCGGATCGGCGCGGCGTCCGAGCGCGTCCGGGACCGGCGCATCCTGTCGGTCGCGTCCCTGCTCGGCGGGGCCATTCTCGGCGCGGCCGGAGTCTATGCGGCCCTCGGGCTGGAGTGGGACGGCCCGACCGTAGAAGAAGATCAATGCGCCAGCTACGTCCAGGGGCGCATCGCCTGGAACGATGACGGAAACACCCGGTGGGACGCAAGCTGGCTCAACAGGCTGTGCGAGGGGACGGCGCGTCCTGTCCAGCCCGGCCTGTGCTTCAGCGGCATCCGCGAGGTCCCGCTCGAACAGGGCGCGGCGATCCAGGAGGACTGGAAGGACGCCGTCGCGCTATGCGCCGGCACCGAAAACGCCCAGGCGCGCATCGACTGCTACCGGGAGGGCGTTGGGCGCGGGCTGCATTTCCGCGATGCCATCGAGCAATGCAACCCGCCCCCGATGATCGCCGGGCGCACAGCCTGCGAGCGGCTGGTGCAGGGGAATATCGCCTGGAACAGGGCCGGCGATACGGCCTGGACCCCGCGCCGGCTTGATCTGCTGTGCGAGGACACCTCACGCCCGACCCAGCCGCTGCTCTGCTTCGACAGACTGTTCCACGGCAGCGGCCCCTGGGATGGCATCATCGGCGACAACTGGCGCCGCGCCGCTCAGCTCTGCGCCGGCACCAACAGCGTCCGGGAGATCACCAACTGCGTCACCGGCAACCTGGCCGAACTGGAGGCCCGGGATATCGAGACCGAACCGCAGATCCTTGATGCCGGCGAGAACGCCCCGCCCGCGCAATCCCGCGACGACCGGCTGTTCCGCGCGGTTCTGCAAGCCTGCAACCCGCGCCGCCCTACCGATCGCAGCGACCAGTGCAAGAGGTTCGTGCAGGGCAACATCCCCTGGAGCGAGGCGGGCTATCAGGACTGGGAGCCGGCGGTGCTCGACCAGCTTTGCGGCAAGACCCGCGCGCCGCAACAGCCCGGCCTGTGCTTCTTCCGCGCCGTGAGCGGCGAGATCGAAGGCGAAACCAAGGGCGAATCGACATGGGGCTACGCCGTGCGGCTCTGCGCGGGCGCCAACGATGCCGACGCCAGGCTCGCTTGTTACACGCGCCAGCGCGATGCCGGAAAAGACAGCCGCGCCGCGATTCGGGCTTGCAAAGAAGCCGAACAAGATTGAAGCAATAAGGGATGGTTAAAAGACGGTCACCAGACCGCAACCATTGCCCGTGCCGAGGGCCAACCTTTCAGGAGCGAACCCGTATGCCCCGTTTCATAAGTTTGATGACCGTTTTGCTGGCCTTGATGGCCACGGTCGCAACCGCCGAGGCGCAGCCGCGCGACTGGCAAGTTCTTGGCGAGCAGCGCAGCCGCCCCGGCGTCGAGCGGCTCGTGATCGACGTGCCCGGACGCCGCGCGGGGCGTTTCGACGCGCTGAAGATCGCCGTGCGCGGCGGCAATATTCTGCTGCTCGATGTCGAAGTCACGTTTGGCAACGGCGACCGCCAGAGGATCGAAACGCGGTTCCCCATCACCGCGGGCAACGAGACCCGGCCGATCGACCTTGAGGGCGGCGGCCGCTTCATCCGCTCGGTCGAAGTGCGCTACGGCTCGCTCGGCTTTCTCGGGCAGCCCACGGTGATCGTGCTGGGATCGCGAGCGCGCGGGCGCGCGGGGCCGCCGGAGGTGGTGTTCCGCGATCTGGGGCCGCGCTGGGAGCGCCTGTCCGTCGAGCGCGTGGAACGCGAGCTTGAGCGCGATGTCATCAATCTTTCGCGCCGCGACGGCCGCTTCGACGCGATCCTGCTGCGCGTGCGCCAAAGCCCCATCAGGCTGCGCCGCGTCCGCGTCGTGTTCGGCAACGGGCAGCGGCAGGACTTTGATCTGCCCAATGTGCTTCGCCGCGGCGATAGCCCCGTGCTGGAATTGCGCGGACGGCAGGGCCGGTTCATCGACCGGATCGTGCTCGTCTACCGGGATGCGGGGAGCCCGCGCCGCGCCCGCGTCGAGGTATTCGGCCGACAGGCCCGGCGGCAAGGCTTCCGGAGACTGGGGCCTGACTGGACACGGCTTTCCATCGAGCGCGCGGAGGGCAGCCGCCAGAGAGAAGTCATTCCGCTTTCGCGCGCCGACGGCCGCTTCGACGCGCTGCTATTGCGCGTTTCGCGCAGCCCTGTACGCATCCGTCGCGTGCGCGTGGTCTTCGGCAACGGCAACCGGCAGGATTTCAACCTCGCCGAGGTCATTCGCCCCGGTGAGGAAGCCGGCCCACTGGAACTGCGCGGACGGCAGGGCCGATTCATCCGCAGGATCGTGCTCGTGCACCGTGATGCGGGCGGCGACCGGCGCGGCCGCGTCGAGGTGTGGGGCCGCCAATCCGACCGCTGAAGACCCGCCCCGCGCTTACGATGGCGCGGGGCTTTCTTCCTCAGGCCGGCGCGGCGAAATCCAGATAGCGCGACCGCAACGTCCGGGCGATAGGGCCCGGCTTGCCATCGCCGACCGGATATCCGTCAATGCTGACCACCGGCAGCACGAAACTGGAGGCGCTCGTGAGAAACGCCTCGCGGGCGGCGAGCGCCTCTTCCACGCTGAACGGACGCTGATCCACCGGCAACTTCTGCGCCTCGATCAGGCTCAGAAGCCGGCTGCGCGTCAGGCCGGGAAGGATTTCGCGGCCCAGCGCGCGGGTGACGATCACGCCCTCATTCGTCACGATGAATGCCGAGGATGACGTGCCTTCGGTCACCAACCCGTCTTCGACCATCCAAGCCTCGAAGGCGCCGCGCTTTTTCGCCTCCTGCTTGCCCATCGCCTGGGGCAGGAGCGCGATGCTCTTGATGTCCCGGCGCGCCCAGCGCAGGTCCGGCGTCGTGACGACCTTCACCCCCGTTTCCGCGTTGGGATCGCCGAAATAATCGCGCGGCTGGGTAAAGGCGATCACGGTCGGTTCGACGTCGGGATAAGCGAAGTCGCGCTCGGCAACCCCGCGCGTCACCTGCACATAGACGACGCCGTTGTCCAGCCGGTTGCGCGCGATCAGCCCGTGATGCATCTCCTCGATGTCTGCATCGCTCATGTCGAGCGTCATTTCGAGCTTTTCGAGCGAGGCGCGCAGGCGCCGCAGATGCGGAGCGAAGTCGATCATCCGGCCGCCCAGCACCGCGGTGACTTCATAAACCCCGTCGGCGAAGAGAAAACCGCGATCGAAGATCGAAATCCGCGCATCCTCGGCCGCGACGAACTCGCCGTTCACATACACATAACGTGTCACACCTGCTCTCCCGGAAGCAGCGACGCCCCTGATCGTTCCGCCGCGCGGTTATCGCGCCGGCTTGCGCGGGAGTCAATCCAGGCTGCGTTTCTTCCGGGAGCCGTGTCACTGCTGGAGAAAACCGCGGACTTCGCGTATCAGTTCCTCGCTCTTGTCCGCATCGCGGCTCTCGATTGCCTCTTCGCGCCGGGGCACGCGCACGCCACGCTGCACGGCCGGGCGGTCCGCGATCTCCGACAGCCAGCGCTGGAGATGCTCCAGCCCCTCGACCGGGACGCCGGACCAGTCGTGCGTGCGCGCCCAAGCCCAGTTGGCGATGTCGGCGATGGTATAGTCGTCGCCCGCCAGGTAGCGGCTTTCGGCCAGCCGCCCGTCCAGCACCTCCAGCAGCCGGCGGCTTTCGTTCTGGTAGCGGGCGATGACGGGCGGTATCTTCTCCTGCCAGTAGCGGTAGAAGACGTTGGCCTGACCCATCATCGGGCCCACGCCGCCCATCTGGAACATAAGCCATTGCATCGTCCGGCTCCGGCCCCTCTCGTCGGCGGGCATCAGGTCGCCGGTCTTTTCCGCGAGATACACCAGAATCGCGCCGGATTCGAACACGGCGAAATCGTCGTAGCCGCGGTCCACGATCGCCGGGATGCGCCCGTTCGGGTTTATTTTCAGGAACCAGTCCTGCTTCTGCTCGCCCGCGCCAAGGTCAATCGGGTGAACCGAATACGGCAGGCCCAGCTCCTCCAGGGCCACCGAAGCCTTGTAGCCGTTCGGCGTGGCGGCTGTATAAAGTTCGATCATGCTTCCCCCTCAAGCCGCTGCGCTAAACGGGACTTCGCCGCGCGCCGGATAGTCCTTCTCGATCACGAAATCTAGCGCGCCCAGCACCTCGCGCCAGTTCGGCCGGGCGAACGGCATATTCTGGATGCTGATAAAATAAAGCGTTCGATCCGGCTTCATCAGGAACAGGCCCGGCTCGGCGAATTGATGCGGCTCTTCCACGCCCATCGAGGTCGTGCCCTTGCTGGACGAGATGTACAGGTTCCAGCGCCGCGCGTCCTCCACGTTGAGGTCGTAGCCAATGGCGAGCTTGTCGAGGCCCCAGTCCTGCTTGGCCTTCTCCGCGCGGTCCTGCGGATCGC
The DNA here is from genome assembly GCA_964540795.1 of uncultured Hyphomicrobiaceae bacterium. GTDB lineage: Bacteria > Pseudomonadota > Alphaproteobacteria > Rhizobiales > Rhodomicrobiaceae > Dichotomicrobium. Next base: position 244,757 of record CAZINX010000002.1, read on the forward strand.
TGGAGACGACCAGCGTATCGACCCCGCGCGCAGCGAAGTCATCGGCAAGCCGGTTCAATTCGGCCAAATATTTCGAGCAGATCGGGCAATGCAGACCGCGATAGAAGTTGACCATGATGAAGCGCTCAGCCTCGCGCTCGCGCAGGTCCCAGTCGCCGCCGCTGAGCGTCGGGACGCGAAGATCGGGGGCCGGCGTGCGCGGCAGCAGTCTCGGATACGGCATCGGAGTTTCCTTTCCTGACAGTGGCGGTTCGGGCGGATGCGCCCCTCGGTCACACTGCGGGACCTAATCGCCAGCGCGCGGAATGAAACTCAACTTGTCGTGACGGGCGCGTTACTTGGCAGGCAAATGCTCGTTCAGGCGCGGCATGATCTCGACGAAGTTGCACGGACGGTGCCGGTAATCGAGCTGGTATTGCAGGATGCCGTCCCAGGCGTCCTTGCACGCGCCGGGCGAGCCGGGCAGACAGAAAATGTAGGTGCCGCCCGCAACGCCTGCGAGCGCGCGCGACTGGATCGTCGAGGTGCCGACCTTCTCGAAGGAGAGCATGTGCATGACAACCGAAAAGCCGTCGATCTCCTTCTCGAACAGCGGGCGCACCGCTTCCGGCGTGACATCCCGCCCTGTCAATCCGGTGCCGCCGGTTGAAATGACGGCGTCGATCCCCGGGTCAGCGATCCAGCGGCGAAGCTGCGCGCGGATCTGCTCGACATCGTCGCGGACGATCGCGCGGTCAGCGAGTTCATGGCCGGCGTCCATCACGCGATCGGCGAGCAGGCTCCCGGATTTGTCATCGGATAGCTGGCGACTGTCGGATACCGTGAGGACGGCGACGCGGACAGGCTTGAACGGCTTGGTCTCGTCGATTCCGGGCATTGAAGCTTCCTTTCGCGTTCATCAGTATTTCGGCGCGAACCCGCGCGCCCGTCAAGCGCCCGGCGGCGCGCCGCCCCATGGCCCACGGTCATTCGGATCGCTCTGCGCGCGCTCCCTTTCGGTTTGAGCGCCCTGCCCGCGCCGCTGCCCCGCATCCGGCACGCGCCAGCGCCGGCGTCGGCCCGTCAAGGCGCGATACGGCTTGCCGCGCCGCGCGTCGTAGACAGTGCCCTTGCGCCCGATGCCGCCGATCCACAACAGCGGCAGCAATATCATTCCCGCGATGAAGCCGCCGATATGCGCCCACCAGGCGATACCGCCGCCCATGCTGGGCTGGAACATCTCCACGGCGCCCTGCAGCACTTGCAGGCCGAACCACAGCACGACGAAGGACAGCGCGGGCAGTTCGAAGAACAGCGGGATGAAGACGATCGGGAAAAGCATGATGAGCCGCGCGCGCGGGAAGGTCGCCGCATAAGCCCCCATCACGCCCGCCACCGCGCCGGACGCGCCCAGGACCGGCACCGGCGAATTCAGGTTGAAGTAGAAATGCGCCAAATTCGCCGCTATGCCGCAGAGGATGTAGAAAATGAAGAATGTCACCGAGCCATAGCGGCTTTCCACCGAACTGCCGAAGATGTAAAGCGTCCACATGTTCAGCAGGATATGCAAAAAACCGCCATGCATGAAAAAGCTGCTGATGAAGGGGAAGTAGTCGTTCGGCGACAGCCCCTGATATTGCGCCCAGGCCGGATCGGAATAGCGCAGCGGCACAAGCGCATATTCATAAATGAATTTCTGGCCGACCAACCCCTGCATCGAGATCTGGAACAGGAACACGACCGCATTCGCAATGATGAGCGCGTAGACGACGGTTGGCGTGGTGCGGACGACAATCGAATCGCGAATGGGGATCATAAAGCGCTGCCTGACGGGTTGCCGCTCGCGGGCGGGAGGACGGCTCAGCGTAGCAAAGCCGGCGGGAAGCGCCTATGCGGCCTCGCGCGCAAGCTGCGTCACGCTTTCCAACACATGGCCGTAGTTGCGCAAAATCCAATAATGGCCCGCCCCGTCGATGCGCCGCACATCGCAGCCGGGGATCATCTCGCCCAACCGAAGCGCCGCGGAGACCGGCACGTTCCTGTCCGACAGGCCCTGCCAGAGGATGGTGGGCGCTGCGATGTTATCGAAAGGCAGGTCCCAGGGCCGCGAGAAGCAGCGCAACTCCTCCACCGCGCCGCCGACGCCCGGGCGCACGCCCTCGCGCAGGCCGCGCAGCAGGTTCTTGCGGATACGCTTTTCGGACAAGATGCGCCAATCCGAAGGCGCCGAGCGGCTCATGATCAGCGCGGCCATCGCATCGGGCGCGAAAAGGAAACCGAGCCGCCCGAAGCTGAACAGAAAGCGATAGAGCAGCGGCACGCCGGGCAGCGCGCGGAAGGTGAGACGATGCGCCGGACCGATGCGCTTCGGGCTTTCCGGGCCGGCGAACGGCCCGACCGGGGAAACCAGGGCCATCGCGCTCACCCGCTCCGGCCGCGCCGCGGCGAAGGCCACCGCAAACGGCGCGCCGCCCGACACGCCCGCGACTGCCACGCGCGGCAGGCCCAGCGCATCGCATAGCGCCGCGTTTTCCTCCGCTGTGCGCAGCAAGGGACGCGCTTTGGCATAGCTCGACAGTCCGAAGCCCGCGCGCTCGGGGGCGATCAGCCGCAGCCCGTTCTCCCGCGCAAAGTCGCCTGCAATTGCGAACATGAAGCGCGAGCCGGGCGTGCCATGGAAACACAGGATCGGCAGACCGTCCGCCGCGCCGTATTCGCGAAAGCCGATGACGCGCCCGTCGGCCATGACCAGCTTGCCGTCCTCGCCGTGGCGCGCGATGCGCGGGGCAGCGTCCAGCTCGATTTCCATCCCCCCGCCCCTACTCCACCGGCAATCGTATCGTGGCCTTCAATCCGCCGAGCGAACTATGCGCCAACGCGATCTCCCCTCCATGACCGCGCACGATGTCCCGCGCGATCGACAGGCCCAGGCCGGTGCTCTTGACGTTCTGGTTGCGCGCATCGTCGAGGCTGAAGAACGGGCGGAAGACCTCCTCACGCTGCTCGATGGGGATGCCTGGCCCGTCGTCATCGACGTCCACCGTGATCGTGCGCGGATTGCGCCGCGCCGTGATCTGCACGGTCTCCGCAAAGCGCGCGGCGTTCGCGGCCAGGTTCATCACGGCGCGTTTGATGGCGTTGCGCCGCGCGACCAGCGGAACCGCCTCCGGCGCTTCGAGCGCAATCTCTTTCTTGCCGCCGCCAGCCGTCTCGGCCACCTCGCGCAGCACCTCCACCAGATCGAATTCAACCGGCTCCTCGCCCGCGTCGCCCTTGGCGAAAGCCAGGTAGTCCTCCAGCATCTGCTGCATCTCGTCGATGTCCGCGCTCAGGCTTTCGGCCTCCGGGCGGTCGCCGAGCATCGCGAGCTGCAGCCGGAAGCGCGTGAGCACAGTGCGCAAATCGTGACTGACTCCCGCGAGCATGGTCGTGCGCTGCTCCACATGCCGCTCGATCCGGTCGCGCATCTCCACGAAGGACTGCGCCGCCAGCCGCACCTCGCGCGCGCCGCGGACCTTGAAATCCTCCGGCGCGGGCTGTCCGCGGCCGAAGCGTTGAGCCGCCTCGGCCAGCGTCAAGACCGGACGGATCTGGTTGCGCAGGAACAGCACGGCGACGATGAGCAGCACCAGCGAGGTGCCGACCATCCACAACAGGAAGATATGGGTGTTCGACGCATAGGTCTGGTTGCGCCGCGCCAGCACCTGCAGCACCGCATCGTCGAGCTTGATGCGGATTTCGACATAGCGCGACCGCCCGACCGTATCGATCCAGAAGGGGCGTCGAATGCGCCGGCGGATCTCGCGCGAGAGCGTTCGGTCGAGCAAATCGAAGAAGGGCTTGGGCCGCGCCTCGGGCAGATTTTCGTCGGGCAGGATGCGGGCAATCAGACCCAGCCGCTCCCGCGCGATGTCGGTCAGCGTCTCATAGCCGTCGGTGTGCGGATATTCCTCGTAGACCGAGATGAGCGTGGCGATCTCGTTGGTCGTGGCGATGGAAAGCTGGCGCGTGACCTGCTGCCAGTGCCGCTCCATGAAGACGAAAGCGAGCACCGACTGGAGGATGACGATCGGCACGATGATGATGAGCAGCGCGCGGGCATAAAGCCCTTTCGGCAGGATGCGCGAAAGCGCGTGCGCCGTGGCGTCGTGCGCGCGCGCCAGCGCGCTGAACAGCACGCGAAACACCAGCCACTGCCGCAGCCAGGCGACATTGTGGTGGTGCATCGCGAGGAAGCCGCGCCAGAGCGTCTCCGCCGCCCAACCAAGCCATGCCATATTGCGCTGGTGCAGCGCGACGAAGGCCCGCCAGAGCCGGCCTATCGCGTTGCGTTTGCGGCTCGCGACCTGAGAGACCAGCGTTTTGGGCCGCTCAATCCACGTAAAGGACATAGCCGCGGCCCCTGACCGTCTGCAGATGCACCGGGTTGGCGGGGTCCGTTTCGATCTTGCGGCGCAGACGGTTGATCTGCACGTCGATGGCCCGGTCGGTGCCGTGCGCGTCGTCGCCGAGCAGGTCATGCCGCGCGATGGTCTCGCCAGGCGCGCGGGCGAACTGGCGCAGAAGATCACGCTCGCGATCCGTCAGCTTGACCGGTTCGCCGTCGCGCGTCAGGTCGCCGCGCACGATGTTGAAGGCGCAATCGCCGAAGCGAATTTCCTCCGGCGTTTCGTCCCCGGGTCCACGACGGCGTAGCACGTTTTGCAGACGCAGAAGCAGCTCACGCGGGTCGAAGGGCTTGGCCATGTAGTCGTCGACGCCCAGTTCCAGCCCCTCGACGCGGCTTTCCGGCTCCGAGCGCGCGGTAAGCATCAGGATCGGCACCTCGGATTCGGCGCGCAGCGTCTGCGCCAGCGACAGCCCGGACTCGCCGGGCATCATGATGTCGAGGATGATGAGATCGAACGCCAGCCCGCGCAGCGCGCTGCGCGCCTCCGCCGCATCCGCGCTGACCGTCACGCGAAAGCCGTTCTCGCGCAGGTAGCGCGCCAGCAGGTCGCGAATACGCCGGTCGTCATCCACCACCAGCAGGTGCGGCGCGGTATCGGCGGGAGCCTCAATCGGCTTTTCCTCGACGCTCGCAGCAGTCATCGCTCATTCTCCCCCGTTCGGGTTCAACCCGTCTCCTGTCGCGATCAGCCTGGCGATGTCCCCGCGTTCCTCCGCGCGGATCATCGTGAACAGGAACTCCGCGACAGTGTCCGGCGCCTCCACGCCCGCAGCCTGCAACGCGGCCTTGATACGCTCGCTCTGCCGCCCGGCCAGCCGCCCGATGAGCGCCCGGCCTTCGTCGCGCGGATAGAGCAGGCGCTCGCGCCGGTCGTTCTCGCCGCGCACCTGCGTAATGAAGCCGCGGTCGCGCAGATCCTTCAGCACGCGGGCGAGACTTTGCTTGGTAATTTTGAGGATTTCGAGGAGATCGGCGACCCGGATCCCCGGATGCCGGCAAATGAAGTGCAGCGCCCGGTGATGTGCCCGCCCGAAGCCAAGCTCAGCGAGGATTTCATCCGCATCGGCGGTGAAGTCGCGGTAGGCGAAAAACAAAAGCTCGATGATGCGCAGGCTCTGCGGATCGGGCGGACGCGCCGCCTGCTCGCCGTCTCCGGAGGTTCGCGCTCCGGCCGCAGTGTCGGGCCGCTCCAGTTCGGTATCGGGAGTTATGTCAGCCATGTTGACATATATTGAACGGATTGCTACGTACGGCAATCGTTTTTGACATTTTTCCGATGGACTCGCGCCATTTGCCGCAATATCTAAACGGCTTAATCGGCAAAGGCTTGGCTTGACAGGCTCACGCCACGGGGCGCTCGTCATCAGGCAACGACAACCGGCCTCGCGGCTGCGTCGGGCATCATCTGTTGTCCCGCAGCCGCCGGGAGTCAAGCCGAATTCGGGAGCGAAACGCGGCAACACGCTCGGGAGACGACCAATGGCACTCGTTCCGTACGATCAGCGCGACGGCGTTATCTGGATGAATGGCGAGCTTATTCCGTGGGGCGATGCGAAGCTCCACGTGCTGAGCCATGGCCTGCACTACGCCAGTTGCGTCTTCGAAGGAGAACGGGCCTATAATGGCGAAATTTTCAAGCTCACCGAGCACAGCGAGCGTCTGGCCGAATCAGCGCGCGTTCTCGGGTTCGAACTCCCCTACAGCGTCGAGGAGATCGATCGGGCCTGCCGCGACGTGCTGACGGCGAACGGTCTGGTGGACGCGTATATCCGCCCGATCGCCTGGCGTGGCAGCGAGCAGATGGGTGTTTCCGCCCAGCAGACGAAGATCAATGTCGCCATCGCCGCCTGGGACTGGGGCAAGTATTTCGACCCGGCCGCGATGGAGACCGGCATCCGGCTCGCGATGGCCGAATATTGCCGCCCTGACCCGCGCACCGCGCCAACGAAGTCCAAGGCGTCGGGCCTTTATATGATCTGCACGCTCGAAAAACACCGCGCCGAGGCCGCCGGCTATGCCGATGCGCTGATGCTGGATTGGCGCGGGCGTGTCGCGGAAGCCACGGGCGCCAACATCTTCTTCCTCAAGGACGGTGTGCTGCACACGCCGACGCCCGACTGTTTCCTCGACGGGATTACCCGCCGCACGGTCATGGACCTGGCGCGCAAGCGCGGCATCGAGATCGTCGAACGCGCGATCATGCCTGAAGAGATGGAGGGCTTCGAGGAGTGCTTCCTCACCGGCACGGCCGCCGAAGTGACGCCGGTGGGCGAGATCGGGCCATACAAGTTCCATGTCGGGGACGTGACGAAGACGCTGATGGCGGATTTCTCGGCGCTGGTCCGCCCGGCCGAGGCGCTGGCGCAGGCGGGTTAAAGCGCAATCCGAAAATGCCTGTTCAGGATGTGACCCGTCAGGTCTCAGGTTCTCGGGTCATGTGCCTGCGAGCAAGTTTCGATCATTGAAGACCGCGTCATGCCCGTGCTTGACACGGGCATCCATAACCGCTGCCGCTGGGCGAATAAGCTGGGTTGCCGGATCAAGTCCGGCAACGACGCATTTGGAGTTGTTTCAGGCAAATCGGAAAGCTCGCTACAGAGCGCGGGCCTATTCACCCGCCCAGCGGCGCGCCGCCTCATCGTCGGTCTCGCGCGCTTCAACCCAGCGCGGGCCATCCGCCGTCTCTTCGCTCTTCCAGAACGGCGCGTTCGTCTTCAGGTAGTCCATCAGGAATTCCGCCGCCTCGAACGCGGCCTGGCGGTGCGCCGATGCCGTGACGACCAGCACAATGTTGTCGCCCGGCTCCAGCCGCCCATAGCGGTGGATGATCGTGCAAGCGGTGATCGGCCAGCGCTCACGCGCCTGTTGTTCGATGCGCTCCAGCTCCCGCTCGGTCATGCCGGGGTAGTGCTCCAGCGTCATCGCCGCGATGCGCTCGCCCTTGGTCTCGCGCACCGTGCCGGTGAAGCTCACGATTGCGCCGATATCCGTGCGCCCGGCGCGGACCTTATCGATCTCCGCGCCGATGTCGAAATCCTCGCGCTGCACCCGGATCATGCGCGCCTCCCCTAGCCGCCTGTCACCGGCGGGAAAAAGGCGATTTCGCGCGCCCCGCGCACCGGCGCGTCATGAGCGACATGCTCCTGATCGATTGCCGCGCGGATGACGTCATCGCGCTCGAAGGCAGCGGCGAATTCCGGCCCGCGCCGCTTTTGCCAGGCAATCAGGTCGGCGACCGTCTCCACGCCGTCCGGCAGGTCGATCTGTTCCTCCCCGACCCCGGTCTTCTCGCGCATCCAGGCGAAATAGAGCACTTTCGTCGTCATCTGTCCTGATCCATCACGTGTTTGAGGCCAGCGCGGAAGTAGTCGAAGCCGGTATAAAGCGTCACCAGCGCGGCAACCCAGAGCAAGCTCAGCCCCAGCGCCGAGGCGCAGCCGCCGCAGACATCGTCCCCCGCGCTGCCCGCCAGAAGGAAGCACAGCGCCACCATCTGCACCGTGGTCTTCCACTTGGCCAGCGCGCTGACGGCGACCGTGACCTGCAACCCGGCCAGGAATTCCCGCAGGCCCGAAACCAGAATTTCGCGACACAGAATAATCACTGCGGCCCAGATCGACCACCCGGAAATTGCCCCGGTGTCGACCAGCATAAGCAGCGCCGCGCCAACCAGAAGCTTGTCGGCGATCGGATCGAGCATCCGCCCCAGAGCGGATTGCTGCTGCCAGGCCCGCGCAATGTAGCCGTCGAGAAAATCCGTCACGCCCGCGAAGGCGAAGACGCCCAGCGCCGTCCAGTTGGCGACGTCGCCTTCGAGAAAGAACAGCGCAGCCACAAGCGCGGGCACCGCGGCCAGCCGCAGATAGGTCAGCACATTCGGCAGGCTCAACAGAACCCGGCGGCGGTCGGCGGAGGGCGCGGTACCAGTCATGGGCCTCTCAGGACGCGAGGGGAACGGCGCGCAACGTGTCGCGCGCGCTTTTTGGCGAAGATGGCGATTCAGGATTGTTCCGCAACCGCAGGGAGCGGCGGGCCGAGTTCGTATTTCGACCGGCGGATCACCAGCGAGGTCTTGACGCTGTCGACATTCTTCGCCGCGGTCAAGTCGTTGATGATGAAGTCCTGGAAGGCTTCCAGGTCGCGCGCCACGCATTTCAGGATGAAGTCGATCTCGCCAGAGAGCATATGACACTCGCGGACGATGTCCCAGTTGCGCACCTGCTCCTCGAAGGCCCGCAGGTCCTGCTCCGACTGCCCCGACAGCCCGACCATCGCGAATGCGCAGACTTCATAGCCCAGCGCCTTTTGACTGATCAGCGCGTGATAGCCCTCAATGATGCCGGACTCTTCCAGCGCGCGCATCCGGCGCAGGCAGGGCGGCGCCGAAATGCCCACCCGGCGGGCGAGTTCGACATTCGTGATGCGGCCGTTGGCCTGCAGCTCGCGCAGAATGCGCCAGTCGGTCTCGTCAAGTCTGATTGTCGTCACGAAGCCAATCCAGTTTCGCTGTGTCGGGGCCGCTTGCGGTTATATCATGTCGCCTGCGCGATACCATCGGAATGCTTCGGTGAGATTTCAAGCAACAAAGTTGTGTAAAGGGCCGTCGTGACGCGAGACGATGCCAAAGATACAGTCTGGATCCTGTCCGACGGCAAGGCCGGACATCTCGCGATGACCACCGGCGTCGCCGCTGCGATGGGATTGAGGGCGCGGATCATCGAGGTCGCGCCGCCCGCGCCGTGGCGCTGGATGGCCCCGCGCGGCCCCGCGCCGCCGGACTTGCGCAGCCTCTGGCCCGCCGCCGGGCAGACCTGGCCGACCTATGTTTTCGCCGCCGGGCGGCTCACGATCCCCTATCTGCGGGCGATCCGCCGCGCGGCCGGGGCGCGCAGCTTCACGGTCGCCTTCATGGACCCGCGCGCGCCGGACGCCGCCGATCTGATCTGGGCGCCCGCGCACGACGCGCGGCGCGGCGAGAATGTCATCACCACCGTCACCTCCCCGCACGGTTTTTCGCCCGAGCGGCTGGCGGCGCTGCGCGCGGAGATGCCTTGCGAGATCGCCGCCCTGCCCTCTCCGCGCGTGGCGGTGCTGCTCGGCGGGCGCGGCGGCGGGTTCGACTTCACGGCATCGGCGATCGACCGGCTCGCGGGCGCGCTGCGCCAGATGGCGCACTTGGGCGCGAGCTTTCTCATCACGCCGTCGCGGCGCACGCCGCCTGCCCTGCGCGATGCCGTGCGCGCGGCGACCGGCGAGGCCCCCCGCATGGTCTGGGACGGCACGAGCGAAAACCCTTACCCGCAGTTTCTGGCCAGCGCGGACGCCTTCGTCGTCACCGCCGATAGCGTCAACATGACCGGGGAAGCCTGCGCGACCGGCCAGCCGGTCTATGTCTTCATGCCCGAGCGCGGCCGGCCGAAGTTCCGCGCCTTTCACCGCGCGCTGGAAGACGCCGGCGCGACCCGCGCGCTGCCTGACAGGCTCGACACGCTGGAGACCTGGCGCTACGAACCGATCCACGCGGCCGCACGGATCGCCAGCGAGATCGCGCGCCGCGCGCACGCGCGCATCGTGCCGGCTTGAAGTGCAACTGCCGGGTGGACAAGCCCCGCGCCGCATTGACCCGCCGTCCGCCGCGCCCTATTTCTGCTGCTGAGTGATCCCAGTTCGGCACCGCAAAATCCGGGGCCGCCTCAGACGCACAGGCAATTCGATGTCCGACCGCCACGAAAAGCTCATCATCCTCGGGTCCGGCCCGGCCGGCTACACCGCCGCGATCTACGCCGCGCGCGCCATGCTCAAGCCCGTGCTCATCCAGGGTATCCAGCCGGGCGGCCAGCTCACCATCACCACCGATGTCGAGAACTATCCCGGCTTCGCCGACCCGATCCAGGGCCCTTGGCTCATGGAGCAGATGCAGGCGCAGGCGCAGAATGTCGGCACAGAGATCGTCACCGACCATATCATCGAGGTGGATGTGACGCGCCGGCCATTCTGGCTGAAAGGCGACAGCGGGGCGACCTACACCGCCGACGCGCTTATCATCTCGACCGGAGCGCAGGCGCGCTGGCTGGGCCTGCCGTCTGAGGAAAAGTTCATGGGCTACGGCGTCTCCGCCTGCGCCACTTGCGACGGCTTCTTCTATCGCGGCAAGGAGGTCATGGTCGTCGGCGGCGGCAACACGGCCGTCGAGGAGGCGCTGTTCCTCACCAATTTCGCCAGCAAGGTCACGCTCATCCACCGGCGCGACGCGCTGCGCGCGGACAAGACCCTTCAGACCCGGCTGTTCAACCACCCCAAGATCGAGGTGATCTGGGACACGGTGCTGGAAGAGGTTCTGGGCCAGGACAACCCGCCGAGCGTGACCGGCGCGCGGCTGCGCAACGTCAAGACCGGCCAGGCGCACGACATCTCCGTGGATGGTATTTTCATCGCCATTGGTCACGATCCGGCGACCGCGCTGTTCAAGGGCCAGCTCGACATGAAGGAAGGCGGATACATCATCACCGCGCCGGATTCCACGCGCACCAGCGTGCCGGACGTTTACGCCGCTGGCGACGTGACCGACGACATCTACCGTCAGGCCGTGACGGCGGCCGGACAGGGCTGCATGGCGGCGCTGGAGGCCGAGCGCGACCTCGCCGAGATGGAGATGCCCGCGCGGGCCGCCGAATAACGACGACAAACAGGGGCTTTGCTGTGAAGGCGGTCCCGCCGGACTGGATCGCCCTATGGACTGGGACAAACTGAGGATATTCCACGCCGCCGCGGAAGCCGGGAGTTTCACCCACGCCGCAGAGGCCCTGCATTTGAGCCAATCCGCCGTGAGCCGCCAGGTGAGCGCGTTGGAGCAGGAGCTGGGCGCGCCGTTGTTCCATCGCCATGCGCGCGGCCTGTCGCTGACCGAGCAAGGCGAATTGTTGCGCCAGACCGCGGAGGACGTGCTGGTCAAGCTCAACTCGGTGGAATCGATGCTGGCCGATACGCTGGCCGAGCCGAGCGGCGAGTTGCGCATCACCACGCCTGCTGGCCTTGGCGCCACCTGGCTGGCGCCCCGGCTGCGCGAGTTCATCGAACGCTATCCGAAAATCCAGGTCCAGCTTCTGCTGCGCGACGAGGAACTGGACCTCAGCAAGCGCGAGGCGGATGTCGGCATCTGGCTGCACGCGCCGACCCAGAAAGACCTCATCCTGCGCCGGCTGTTCACCGTGCATTTCCACGTCTACGGATCGCGGGATTATCTCGAGTCGCACGGCGCGCCGCAGACGCTTTCCGACCTCGACGACCACGCCATCATCACCTATGGCGGCATCCCGTTCCCGCGCCGCGGCATCAACTGGCTGGAGACGGCCGGGCGCGAGGGGCAGACGACGCGCAAGCCGATCATGCGCATCAACAGCATGGACGGCATCAAGCGCGTGGTGAAGCGCGGGATGGGCCTGGCGGTGTTGCCGGACTATCTGGCCTCGGACGAACCGGGCCTGGAGAAAGTGCTGGACGAAGCCGATGTGCCGGCCTTCAACACCTATCTGGTCTATCCGGCCGAGTTGAAGACGTCGAAGCGCATCGCGGCCTTTCGCGACTTCATCGTCGCCAAGGCGCGCGAGTGGGCGTTTTGAGTGATCGAAACGAAAAGTGCGACGCAGCCCCCGTCAGCATCGCACAGTTCTTCGCGGCGTAAGAACGGCCTAGCCGAGTTCTTCCTTCTCGCCGTCCTGCTCCCCGTCGCCCACTTTCTCGACCTCCACTTCGATCTCCACTTCGCCGATCCCGGCAAACTGCAGATGCGCGTGGAAATGATCGCCGGCGAACAGCCGCCGCTGCACGTCGTTGAACACGATGCGCAGTCCGCCCGGCTGCATGGTCACGCTCTGCCCGGCCGCGATTTCCACGTTCGCCACTTCGCGCGTGCGCAGCGTGCCGTCATCGCCGACGGCTTGCGCCTGGAACACGGCCGGCTGAGCGAACTCGATCTCCGCGCCGGTCAGCGTTACGGGTTCAGAGCCGTTGTTCTCGATGGTCATGTAGACTTCGATCGCATGGGCCATGTCTGCCGTCGCGCCCGTCCAGGCGTGGCTGACGGAGATGTCGCCCTTGCGGTATTGCTCGCCGTCGTGATGCGCGGTCGCAGGCATGACAGCCGCGAGCGCGAACGCGGCTGCGATCAGGATATGACGGATCATGCTGTGCTCCTTTTCGGGGCCCACCGCCCCGGGTTGTCGTATGTCTTAGTCCGGCGGCAGGTCTCCTGGCTCGCGGGTCATCGCCTTGGCCTTCCGCCTTCCCGGCCCGGATCGGGCCAGTGGCATCATGGAGGCCGGCTTGCCGCTTACAGTTGCGGGGGCAGCGCCGGATTCGCACCGGCTTCCCTGTTCGTCCCGTGCGGGAACCGCCGAACGCGATCAAGGTTAACCCCGGTCAAAACGCCGCGCAAGCTGCCATCCAAGGCGGCGGAGCAGCGTCATGACTGGCGAACCTGCGGCCCATGTCGAGCGCGGAAACACCCGTCCCTTCGTCCGATGCGGTGATGTTCAGGTCGCGGGATCAGTGGTCTGGCGCGGTAAAGGGAAAAGCGGCCAACGGGTAAAAGCTGTTAACAAGTTGGGCCGGCAGCTTGAGGTGTGGCCTCAGGGCTTATTGGAATCTGAACACAGGCTTCCAAAACCCTAATAATAATGCTATAAACACGGCCTCTTCGGCGAGAGATCGTGGAGCGTCCCGCCGCCATGGCTGCGGTTTGCGGGCGTTTTTAAGAAACCTCTCAGGTTTTTGGCGTGTTGCGGAGGCCGCAACTCGCCTGTTTGGCGTTCTGGACACTCTGGCGATCTTCTGTTGTCGAGTTTCGCGTAGCACAGACGGGCTTAGGGGGCAGCAGCACACCGCCATTGGGGGCAGTGGCGGCAAACCGTGTTGTTGGCGCTGTGTTTTTACGCAGTCGGAAAGCGGATAACCCGCGCTGTCCGTGTTTTGCGGCAGCGCCAGAATTAGTGAGACGGTAGACAATGGCTGCAAAAAAATCGCTGCAAAGAAACGGCTTCAAGACAAACGAATACATCGTCTATCCGACGCACGGTGTCGGGCGGATCGTCGACATCGAGGAACAGGAAATCGCCGGCAGCAAACTTGAGCTTTTCGTCATTAACTTCGAGCAGGAGAAAATGACCCTGCGCGTCCCGACGACGAAGTGCGAGTCGGTCGGCATGCGCAAGCTCTCCGAGGGCGCGATCGTTGAGAAGGCGATGACGACGCTGCGCGGCCGCGCGCGCGTGCGCCGCATGATGTGGAGCCGCCGGGCGCAGGAATACGAAGCCAAGATCAACTCCGGTGATCTGATTTCCATTGCTGAGGTGGTGCGCGACCTCTACCGCTCTGATAGCCAGCCCGAGCAATCCTACTCCGAGCGCCAGCTTTACGAGGCCGCGCTGGAGCGCATGGCGCGGGAAGTCGCGGCCGTGGATGACGTGGACGAGGCTGTGGCAAGTCGTCGCATCCATGACGCGCTGAACAAGAGCCGCAATGGCGCGAAGCCGGAGCCGCAGGCTGATGGCACCGAGGCCGAGGTGCGCGCGGCGTAAGCCGGCCATTCGCCTTTCGCAAACGAGAAAAGGACGGGCGCGGCTCCTTCGCGCCGGTCCTTTTTTCATGCGCGGCCGCGGCGGATAGCGGGTGATCCTTTCAGCCCGCAAGACGGTATAATCCGGTTAGTCTGTGATGCAGTCACACAGACCGCTAGTGGTCCGATTCAGCCAGTTGCCTCCCTGCGCAGCGCCGGCCCAGGCAAATGTCTGAAGCATCAGGACCACCAGCGCGTCACGGCCCCCGGCGCGCCGGAAGTTGAAACGAGCATGAGTTACCGAAGCCAGGACGAAATCCGCGACGCCGCCGACCCGTCGCCGGCCACCGAAGCCGCCGATCCCGCACTGCCGCCGAAACCCGCTGGAGCGGAGCGCATTGTGGTCTGGCCGCATCGCTCGCTGGGGCGCGACGGCACGCTTGGCGTGGTCGCCATCGCAGCGATCGGCTTCACGATCGTGACGGCTTGGGTCGCCGCGCCGGCCGCATGGTTCGTCGTGTTTCCGGCCAGCATTGCGCTCGCCAGTCTCGCCCTCGCCTTCTGGCTGAACATGCGCCGCGCCGAGCGCATGGAAATCGTCGATGTAAGCCCGAACGCCATCCAGATCATGACCAGCTATCTGGGCCGGCACCAGCTCGTCGACCGGTTCAACCCGCACTGGGTGCGCATCGACCTCAGCGACGAACACAAGATCGAGAAACGGCTGATTCTGCGCGAAAGCGGGCGCGCTGTATCTCTCGGAGACTGCCTGTCGCCGTCGGAGCGCGAGAAGCTCGCCGCCGATTTGCGCGAGAAAATCCGCCGGGCGCGCGAAGGACTGACTTAGCCTTCCGGTTCGAGCGCTGCCATCAGCTGGTCATGCGCCTTCTCCCGCGCCCAATCGCTCTCGATCTTGTTGCCCGCGCGGTCCATCACGTAAAAAACGTCGACAACCTTTTCGCCGAAGGTCGCCACATGCGCTGAGGCGATGTTCAGGTTCAGCGAGGCCAGCGCGTCGGCCAGATCGTAGAGCAGCCCGATCCGGTCCAGCCCGTTCACCTCGATCACGGTAAACTCGTTTGACAGCGTGTTGTCGATGATGACCTGCGGCTCCACGCTGAACGGCTCAAGCTTCGGTTTGGCCTTGCGCTTTTCCGCCATCAGCTTCTTCAGGTCCCGGTCGCCCGCCAGCATCGCGCGCACCGCGCTTGCGATTCGCTCGGCCCGCTCCAGTTCCTCGCGGTCGTCGGGGAAGGCGCGCTGAATGCTCAGCGTGTCGAGCGCCATGCCGTCGCGCGTGGTGTAGATATGCGCGCCGACGATGCGCGCCCCGGCCGCCGCGCAGGCCCCAGCGAAGATGGCCAGCAGGCGCGGATGGTCCTTGGTGTAGAGCGTCAGTTCCGTCGCGCCGATCGGCGACGCCTTGGCGTCATGTGCGAACGGCGTCGGCTCGCCCTCGCAGCGGCGCATCAACTCGGCGTGCTTGACCTGCGTGTCCAGATCGCAACGCAGCCAATAGGCCGGGTAATGCCGCGCGATGATGCGCTCGACGTCCTCGTCCGGCCAGTCGCTCAGCGCCCCGCGGAGCTGGTCCCGCGCCCGGCGGATCTGCGCCTCGCGGCTGATCTGGGTGTGGCCGCCAGCCAGCACCGGCTCGGTCTCGTTGTACAGCGCGCGCAGCAACTGCCCCTTCCAGCTGGTCCAGACGCCGGGGCCGACCGCGCGAATGTCTGCTGCGGTCAGGATCACCAGCAGTTTAAGCCGCTCCGGGCTCTGGACGACATCGGCGAAGTCGCGCACGGTCTTGGGATCGGCGAGGTCGCGGCTCTGGGCGAACTCGCTCATCACGAGATGATGCTCGACCAGCCAGGCGACGGTGCTCGTTTCCGCCGCACTCAGGCCAAGACGGGGACAAAGCTCGCGCGCGACGCGTGCGCCGGCGATCGAGTGGTCCTCCTCGCGGCCCTTGGCGATGTCATGCAGGAATGCGGCGACAAACAACGCGCGCCGGTTCTGGATGTTGCGGATGATCCCGGTGGAAAGCGGCAGCTCGTCGGCCAGGTCGCCGTCCTCGATCTCCGACAGTACGCCGATGGTGCGGATCAGGTGCTCATCCACCGTGAAGTGGTGATACATGTTGAACTGCATCATCGCCACGACACGGCCGAAATCCGGGATGAACCGGCCGAGGACGCCGGCCTCGTTCATGCGGCGCAGCGCGATCTCGGGATTGCCTGGCGAGGTCAGCAGCTCCAGGAACAGCCGGTTGGCCTCCGGGTCGGCGCGGACCGCATCGTTGATCAGCGGAAGCGACGCGCGGATCAGCCGGAAGACCTCCGGATCGAACAGCGCCTTGTGGCGCTCTGCCAGCGCGAAGACGCGGACCATGTTGACGGGATCGGCGCGGAACACGTCCGCGCGCTTGGCCACGATGCGTCCGTTCTCAATGCGGAAATCCGTCGTGGCGCTCAGCCTGGCGCGCTTGCGCCAGCCCATCCCGGCCAGCACATTGCCAAGCGTCGGCGTCGCCTTGAGCTGTTGCATTTCCAGGCTGGCGCAGACGATGCGCGTGAGGTCGCCGACCTCCTTCGCCACCAGGAAATAATGCTTCATGAAGCGTTCGACCGAGCGCAGATTGCCGCCCTCGCGGTAGCCGAGGCGCTCGGCAAGGACGAGTTGGCGGTCGAAGGTCAGGATTTCTTCCGGCTTGTTGGCCAGAAAGTGCAGGTGGCAGCGGATCGTCCAGAGGAAATCTTCGCAGCGGCGGAAATTGCGCTGCTCCGCCGGGCTGAAAATGCCGAGCGCGACCCAGTCCTCGCTCTCGCTCTCCGGATAGAGATATTTCGCCAGCCAGTGAAGCGTGTGCAGATCGCGCAGTCCGCCTTTGCCGTCCTTGACGTTCGGCTCAACGCGGTAGCGCGAATTGCCGGAACGTTCATGCCGGGCGTCGCGCTCGGCGAGCTTCGCTTCGATGAATTCCTTTTCGGTGCCGGAAATGACGGCGGAGCGGAACTTGTCGTGGAAGCGCTGGAACAGCTCTTCGTCGCCGAGGATCAGCCGCGAGTCCAGCAGCGAGGTCCGGATGGTCATGTCGCGGCGCGCCAGCGTGATGCAGTCGTTGATGGTGCGCGTGGCGTGGCCGACCTTGAAGCCGAGATCCCAAAGGAAATACAGGATGCTTTCGACCACGCTCTCGCCCCAGGCGGTCTGCTTGCTCGGGCGCAGGAACAACAGGTCGATGTCGGATTTCGGCGCGAGCAGGCCCCGGCCGTAGCCGCCCGTGGCAACCAGCGTCATGCGCTCGGCCGTGGAGGGGTTCTTGGCGCGGTAGATGTGGCTGGCGACGAAGTCGTAGATCAGGCGGATCAGTTCGTCCTGGAACAGCGACAGGTTCTCCGCGCAAGCCCGGCCGTTGCCCGTCCGGTCCAGTTCCGCCCGAGCGTCGCCGCGGGCTTCGCCGACGATCTGCTTGAGCAGCTCCAGCGCTTTCGGGCGCAGCGCATCGCTGTCGCCGTGCCGGCGCCAGAGCGCCGTCAATTCGGCGCGGGCGGCCTCGGGATCGAAATAGGGCGGAGCCGGCTGCGTCCGCTGGACGGGTGCTAGGTGAAGTTCCATGCGTTCAAGCCTATCGCAAAACGCCTCGCCACGCATCGCATCGGAAGCATCCGGCGAGGGCGGGCCGTTATCGTCATACCAACTTCATCAAGCCGCTTTACGACCATTGACGGTTTCAGGAAGGCGCGAGGCTGACATGACGCTCGGACGCTTGACGCTGTCTACCGCCGTCGGTATTGCCGGCCTCGTAGCCACGGCCTATTTCGCCCTCGAGCGCGATATCGAGGTTGGCGATGTGGGCTTCAGTTCCTGGAGCAAGGGCGGCGCGTATGAATGGGCGATATATCTTACCAACAACGGGCCGCAGGCGATGGAGGATGTCCGCATCGAAATCGACGGCCTGGACGGCGCCGGCGCCGTTATCGGACGGCATACCGCATCGTTTCCGGTTCTCGCGGCGGGTTCGCGCGACGGCGTCCGTTTCGCGATGCGCGAAGATGCCGAGAGCGTTCGCGCCTGCCTGACCTTCGCCGGCGCGTTTCCATTTCAATATGATTACAAGCTACTGACCGGCTCCGCGCACTCGTATCTGTCGAAGGTCCGCGTTCACGATCAGGGCGCAACCTGGCTGTCGCGCAGCAACTGCGATTAGGGGGCGGACGGCAACCTTCCTTGGCGCCATCCAACCCGCCTGAATCGGCATCGCTTGCGCCTCGCTTGGGCGGCTTACCTGCGACGTCGTTGTCCCAGACCCATCTGCTTGGCAAGCTGGGAACGCGCGGCAGCATAGTTCGGCGCGACCATCGGGTAGTCGTGCGGCAGGCCCCACTTCTCCCGATACTCCTCCGGCGTCATGTTGTAGTGCGCCCGGAGATGCCGCTTCAGCGATTTGAATTTCTTGCCATCTTCCAGGCAGATGATGTAGTCCGGCGTAACCGACTTCTTGATCGGAACGGCCGGCTTCTGCTCTTCGGCCTGCGGCTGCCCCTTGTTCGCAGCGGCGCGCACAAGAGCGCCATGCACTTCGTTGATCAGGTTGGGCAGATCGGCCGAAACGACCGTGTTGTTGCTCACGTATGCAGAAACAATGTTCGTGGTGAGTTCCACAAGTTCGGTGTTATCCACAGTCTGTTCCATTGACAAGGTCTCCTTTCGTTCGCCGCTCGCATAGTCCGTGTGTTCGTTGACGTCATCACCTTGCACCCTTTCGAGGGATGTTGGATCGTCGCTCAAGCTTGATTTTACATCCGATTCTTTGGGCTGACGCCAACGACGGCTTTGCATGACTTTATTATCTAACGGCAGTTCGTAAAATAGAGGAAAAGAAACGAGTTTCAACCGATACTTTCGTTAAGCGGCGATCGGGACGAAAATGTGATGTTGGCAAGACGCGCTAAAAACGTTCCGAAAGTGTCTCGGTTTAAGGACCAGCCCGGCTTTGCGCTCTACGAACCCGGCGCGCGCAGATTTTCTGGAAAAAGTCATTCAATCTAATGGAAAGGCAATTCGCGCGTCATTTGCACGGACTGGCGAGGCGAGGTTGTTTCCGCGAATTGTCGGTGAAGACCGGACAATTCGTCGGGATCGGCGCGCGGCCAGCGGCGCAGTCAACCGCGTGCGTTCCGGCGTGACCTTCAAGACGCCGAAGACGCCCGGTCCTGGCGGCGACGCCCCTGACCGCCGCGAGGCTCGTCACGCTGCTCGCGCTCATGTCCGGTTCGCTCCCTCCGGGTGCAGCGTGGGTGAAATGGCGCAATCGCTCGGGTATTGCTGTAGCGCCATCGACGGCTATGTTGAAGGTTGAGGCTGCGCGGCGGCCGGCTTGAATCAAGGCAAGCCTGAAAGACCGGCCGCGTGTCGCGCCACAGAACATGAGGCCGGAGCTATGACCGAAAACGCTGGAAAGATCAACAAATCTGAAGCTGAGTGGAAGACTGAGCTGACGCCGGAGCAGTATCACATCACCCGCGAGGCCGGGACGGAACGACCGTTTTCGCATCCACTCAATAACGAGAAACGCGCGGGCACCTTCAAGTGTATTTGCTGCGGCCAGCCGCTGTTCTCCTCGGAAACGAAATTCGACTCGGGCACCGGCTGGCCGAGCTTCTTCCAGCCCATCAACGAGAACGCGGTTGCCGAAAAGGAAGACCGCTCGCTGTTCATGCGCCGCACCGAGGTGTTGTGCAGCAAGTGCGACGCGCATCTGGGCCATGTCTTCCCCGACGGGCCGAAGCCGACCGGCCTGCGCTACTGCATGAACGGCACCGCGCTCGATTTCCAGCCCAGCGAGTAGAGCTGACCCGCATTCATTGCCACGAAAGGATATCCGCATGGCCGAGGCCAAACCGGAGGACGAGGCTCCTGCGCCCCCCGTCGCCACGCCACGCCGCGACGAGCGGGAGTTTCATGGCGAGCGGCTGATCGACGATTACGCCTGGCTGCGCGCGGACAACTGGCGCGAGGTGATGCGCGACCCCTCGCAGCTCGACGCCCAGATCCGCGCCTATCTGGAGGCGGAGAACGCCTACACCGCCGCGCAGATGGCGGGTACCGAAGCGTTGCAGGAGACGCTGTTCGCCGAGATGCGCGGGCGCATCAAGGAGGATGACGACACCGTGCCCGCGCCGGATGGCCCGTGGGAATACTTCGTCCGCTTTGTCGAGGGCGGCGAGCATCCGGTGTTCTGCCGCCAGCCGCGCGGCGGCGGCGAGGCGCGCGCGTTGATTGACGGCAACAAGCTCGCAGAGGGCAAGCCCTATTTCCAGCTTGGCGGGGTGGATCACAGCCCGGATCACCGCTTGGTCGCCTACGGCTATGACGACAAGGGCTCGGAATACTACACCGTTCGGCTGCGCGAGGCCGATGGCGGTTCGGAACTGGCCGACGAAATCGCCGACACCACCGGCGGCGTCGAATGGGCCGACGCGCAGAGCTTCTATTACGTGCGGCTCGACGAGAACCACCGCCCGCTGCGCGTGTTCCGCCACGTTCTCGGTACCCCGGCCGAGCAGGACACGCTGGTCTATGAGGAGCCGGACGAGGGCTTCTACGTCGGCGTCGGGTCGACGCAGTCGCGCCGCTTCATCATCATCCAGACCGGCGACCACCAGACCAGCGAAATCCGCCTGATCGACACTGAAAAGCCGGATGCCGAGCCGGTCCTCGTCGCCGCGCGCGAGCCGGGCCACGAATATGACGTAGAGCACTGGGGCGACCAGCTCATGATCCGCACCAACGAAGGTGGCGCGGAGGACTTCAAGATCATGACCGCGCCGGTTGACGCGCCGGGCCGCGAAAACTGGCGCGAACTGATCCCGCACAAGGAAGGCCGGCTGATCCTCGGCATGACGGCGTTCAAGGACTTCTTCGTCCGGCTGGAGCGCGAGGACGGGCTGCCGCGCATCGTGATCCGCGAGACGGACGGCAGCGAACACGCCATAGCCTTCGACGAGGACGCCTACGCGCTCGGCATGTCGGGCGGCTTCGAGTACGACACAACGACCCTGCGCTTCACCTACTCCTCGATGACGACGCCGTCGCAGACCTTCGATTATGACATGGCGACGCGCGAGCGCACATTGCGCAAGACGCAGGAGGTGCCGAGCGGCCACGACCCGGCGGACTATCGCACGCGGCGCATCTTCGCGACCGCTCCCGACGGCGAAACGGTTCCGATCTCGCTGCTCTGGCACAAGGATACGCCGCTGGACGGCTCCGCGCCGGTCCTGCTGTTCGGCTACGGCGCTTACGGCATCGCCATGCCCGCGGGTTTCGGCACGGCGCGGCTGAGCCTGGTCGATCGCGGCGTCATTTACGCGATCGCGCATATCCGCGGCGGCAAGGACAAGGGCTATCGCTGGTACCGGCTGGGGCGGGGCGCGCGCAAGACCAATACCTTCACCGATTTCATCGCGGCAGGCGAACACCTCGCGGCGGCGGGCTACACCACGCGCGGCAATATCGTCGCGCATGGCGGCTCGGCTGGCGGGATGCTGATGGGCGCGGTGGCGAACATGGCGCCCGACCTGTTCCGCGGGATCATCGCGGAGGTGCCTTTCGTGGACGTGCTCAACACCATGCTCGATGCGAGCCTGCCGCTCACCCCGCCGGAATGGCCCGAATGGGGCAACCCGATCGAGTCGCCAGAGGAATACCGGCAGATCGCGGCTTATTCGCCCTATGACAATGTGCGCGCGCAAGATTACCCGCACATCCTGGCGCTGGCAGGGCTGACCGACCCGCGCGTGACCTATTGGGAGCCGGCGAAGTGGGTGGCGAAGCTGCGCGCGAACAAGACCGATGGCAACCTGCTGCTCCTGAAGACCAACATGGAGGCCGGCCACGGCGGCGCGTCGGGGCGGTTCGAGCGGCTGAAGGAGGTGGCGCTGGCGTTCGCCTTCGCGCTGAAGGTCACCGATAAGGTTTAGGAGTAAACATGCCCCGCCCTCTCGACGGCCCCCGCCTCGCGCCCGCCAGCGGCGCCGCCCGCAGCCTCGTCGTCTTCGTCCACGGCTACGGCGCGAACGGCGACGACCTGATCGCGCTCGGCCAGATGTGGCAGGCCGCCCTGCCCGACACCGCCTTCGTCTCGCCGCACGCGCCGGAGGACTGCGCGGCCAACCCGTTCGGCGGGCGGCAGTGGTTCCCGCTGACGCTGCGCGACGAGCAGGAGCTGGTCGA
Source organism: uncultured Hyphomicrobiaceae bacterium (assembly GCA_964540795.1). Taxonomy (GTDB): domain Bacteria; phylum Pseudomonadota; class Alphaproteobacteria; order Rhizobiales; family Rhodomicrobiaceae; genus Dichotomicrobium. Next base: position 266,974 of record CAZINX010000002.1, read on the forward strand.
CGGGCTGGCGCAGGCCGGGCCGGACCTCGACGCGTTCCTCGACGGCGAGCTTGAGCGGCACGGGCTGGGGCCGGAGGCGCTGGCGCTGGTGGGGTTTTCGCAAGGGACCATGATGGCGCTGCATGTAGGCCTGCGGCGCGCGGGCGGTCTGGCGGGGATCGTCGGCTATTCCGGCGTGCTGGCGAACGCGGCGGCGCTGGCCGGGGAGATCGCCGCGCGCCCGCCGGTGCTGCTGGTGCATGGCGCGCAGGACGAGCTGATCCCGGCGCAGGCGCTTGAGCACACGCGCGACGCGCTGAAGGCCATGGATGTGCCGGTGGAGGCGTTCCTGCGCGAGGGGCTGGGCCACGGCATCGACGAGGAGGGGCTGCGGCTCGGCGCGGGGTTCCTGGCGCGGCATCTGGCGGGGTAGCGCATGTCGTCCCGTGCGCGCTGCGGGGCCTGCCCCGGCCCCCGAGCCGGGGCGAAGTCACGCGGCGCAGACACGGGACCGTCAGCGGGGATGGGTGGTTCCCGGGTCAGCAGCGCATCACTGCGTGCTGCACTGCGCCCGGGATGACGTCGAGCGCAACGCCTGCAGGGGCATCTCCCCCAGCGCGCACTTGCGCGCTGTAAGGCCGACCGGCCGCCGCGCGTTGCGCGAATGCGAAGCACGAAGCCGAAGGCCGGCGCGAAGCGACGAATGTGCTTCGCAAAACAAAGAATCCCAACTTGACCCCGCGCAGCCGATCACCGAAACCTAGCGCAGATTTCAGCACCAATAAGCGCAATCCGAAAAGTGGGGACCGGTTTTCGGATAAATTGCGCGACAAATAATTGACGGGGGCGGCGATGACGCGGGATGAGACGATTGCGCTGTTTCAGCGGTGCGAGCAGGCGCGGGCGGACGCGCTGGCGGCGGGTAAGGAAGAGGACGAGGCGCACGAGGCGGCCAAGGCGATCTGGAACGCCTGGGCTGAAGGCATGCTGGCCGAGCGCAAGGCGCTGGAGGAGGCCGGTGAATGGGCCGCCGGAGAGCTTCTCGGGGAGCTTCTAGCCCTAAACGACAAGACGCAGGACTGGATCGCGCGGGCCTCTGTTAATTTTTCAAACTTGAAGTTTTATAATGAACAAGAAGCCTTCTCTTTCTCTAGTGTGTTGCGATGCAAAATTGATCGGATTGTAAGCCAAGGACCAAGTGCTATTTTAGACAGATATTTTTGGCGTTCATTTTGGGGGGAAATTCGCATCCTTCTGCTGTTGAAGAATCATAAAAAAAAATACGATCGAGAATATCCGAAAAATTTTCCCTATGAACGCACCAGAATTATCAACCAAAAACTTTTTAATGTTGCGGAATTTGTATTTCCAGGGAATGCTAGGTTTGAAGGGTCCTATTTTGGTTGCGATGCGGATTTCACAGGAACGAAGATAAATGATAAATTTGAAATAGACCGGTGTTTCTTCAGCCAGAGAGCTATTTTTGATAATATACGCTTCTCGTGGCCACTAACCATACATCATTGTCACTTTGCTGATATTTCATTTACAGCAACTTACTTCGAGAAAAATATGTTTTTCTTTGATACATTCTTCTTTAGTCAGATAGACTTTGAAGAAGATAATTTCGCAGAAAATATTGGATTTATAGATTGCCGATTCTTTTCGCGATTCGATTTTTCTGGAAGGTCTTGTCCAAAAGAAGTGACTTTCGATGGATCCCGATTTTATAGGCGAGCTAGGTTTAATCGCGTGTATTTTTCTGGCGAGGCGCGCTTTACGGAAACATGTTTCCGAGATGTGATCTTCAATGGTTCCGTTTTTTCCGGGCAAGTGTCGTTTTACCGTGCAAATTTTAGGGGTGCCGCCCGTTTTAATTTAGTAGAGTTTCAAAAATGGGTGTCTTTTCGGAAAAGTATATTTCATAAGTACGTAGGTTTTGTTTCGATGCGATCTAATGTTGGCTTTGATATGAGCGAAGTACGGTTTATGGTGGTTCCCGATTTCTCGCAGTCGACGCTGCATCGAGGCCTACGGCTAGACAACGTACAGGTGCGGCGTGGCAGCTTGATTGGCCCAGTATGGGAAAGCCTTCTTCAGTTTGATCAAGATGCTCCAACCAAATTCCGGGAGCTAAGGCGCTTCGCAAAAGAAAACGAGGACCTAAGGAGTGAACTACACTTTCACGGTCATGAAATTAGGTCAGCTCGATTCGTTAATGATTGGCCATCTCAACCCAGGTTCTGGTTCGGCATCGGCTATGAACTGTTTTCAAACTTCGGGCGGTCGATCATCCGACCTGCGATTGCGTGGGGCGTGCTGGTCACCGTCTTCGCCGCGATCTACCTCGGCATCAGCGCCGATCTGAACGGCCGCGCGCCGGATTACGCCTCCCTCGCCCCCTATGGCGGCACGCAATCCTGCCTCTCCATCGCACCCGTCGCGGATGACCGCGTGCGCGCCGCGCAGGCGCATATCGCCGCGACCACCAGCGCCAGCGCCGAAGCCTGGTCGCTCGCGCTGAAAAACGGCTTCGTCTTCATCGACTGGGACCGCGCGGAAGCCGCCCGGCGCACCTATGGCTGCCTGTTCGGCCTGACCAGCGACGGCGGCAACACCTATCCGGTGGTCCCGCGCGCGGTGTCGGTCGCCGGGCTGATCCAGAACGTGCTCAGCGCCGTGCTGATCTTCCTGCTGCTGCTGGGCGTGCGCAATCTGCTGAAGCTGAAGTGAGGGCG
>CAZINX010000003.1:0-198340 GCA_964540795.1 uncultured Hyphomicrobiaceae bacterium
GGGCGGCTACGACGTCTCTGGCTTCGGCACGGTCCATTTCAACAGCGCCTGAACGGCAACTTTGTCATTGCGAGCGTAGCGAAGCAATTGTGTGTTCGCGATGGTGTATGAGGGTTGTGTGGGTGGGCAACCGTAAGCAATCGGATCGTGCGATCGTCTGGATCGAGGTCTCCCACCCACACCGTTCCTGACCGCTTGAATGGTAGGAAGGGTATTCGCCCGTACACAATCGCAAGCACAGGCAACACCATGGGTTTTATACACTTCATCGGGATCGATGTCAGCAAGGAGACCTTCGACGTGGCGGTTCATGGCCAGGCGGCCAGGCCGGCACGCTTCCCAAACAGCAGGGCCGGCGTGGCCGCCTTCATGAAGGCTTATGCCGCGCAACTGCCGGAGGCGTTTGTCGTGGTGGAGGCGACCGGCGGTTATGAAGCCGCGCTGCTGGCCGCGCTTCTCGAGCAGGAGGTGGCCGTGCATCGCGCCGATCCGAGAGCGTCCAGTTTCTTCCTGCGCTCGCTGGGCCGCAGAGCCAAGACCGATCGCCTCGACGCGCAGGGCCTGGCGCGCTATGGCGCGGAGCGTCATCACGAGTTGCGCCTTTTCCGGTTGCCCGACGCGCAGCAGCAAAGGCTGCACAGCCTGATGGCGCGCCGGGCCGACCTGGTGGCCATGCGAACCGCGGAAATGAACCGCCGGAAGCATCCGCGCTACCGCGAGCTCCGCACATCGGTGGACAGCGTCCCGAGCCTGCTGGATGAGCAAATCGCCCTGCTGGACCGGCGCATCGACAGCCTGGTGAGCGCCACGGCCGCGCTTGCCGCAAAAATGCAGGTGCTGATCGCCATTCCCGGCGTCGGCAGGCAAACCGCCGTCACCCTGCTCGCCTTCATGCCCGAACTGGGAGCGCTGACCCGCAGACAGGCCGCAAGCCTCGCGGGATGCGCGCCGCATCCGCGCGACAGCGGCAAGACCAGCGGCTATCGCCGCACCGTCGGCGGGCGGGCGCATGTCAGACGCGCCCTGTACATGGCCGCGATGGCCGCACGAAACCACAACCCGGCGCTCAGAACCTTTTATGAAAACCTCGTCAAAAACGGCAAAAAGCCGCTCATCGCCCTGACCGCCGTCATGCGCAAACTCATCACCATTGCCAACGCCAAACTGCGCGATCACGCCATGCTCAAAACATGGTAGATCCAGCCCCACATGCCGCGCCTGGCTGCTGGGTTGCTTCGGCCATTCGGGCCTCGCAACGACGAACGCCGCGCTAAAGATGGCCCATCAGCACCAGCAACATCACGACCGCCGCGTTCATCTGCGCCGAAACCGAAACGAAGCCGAGCGGCACCACGCGCACCCGCTGGACCTGAACCTCGCGCTTTACCGCCACAGGCGCATCGGCGGGCCGCCCCCGCACCCAGCGCCAGACATAGCCCACCCCCGCGCGCGCATAGCGCACCATCGCCATCGACCCCTGCACCGCGCTGCGATAGCGCAGCGCCAGCACGATCCACGCCACAAGCCCCGCCCAGACCAGCGTCGAGATCAGATCGCGGATGATGAACCACGCCAGCGACCAGACCAGCCAGAGCGCGTAGCTGAACAGCCACCACACCAGCCCCAGAATTTCGCCAAGCGTTTCCATCCCGCGATCCTCCCGCGCCTTCCGCCCCAGCCGTCCCGCGCGCCGCGAAGATAGGGCGTCACGATCAACGAGTCGCGGTGAATTTAAGCTGAAAGCGGATCAGTTCAGGCGCGGTGATAGGGATGGCCGGCGAGGATGGTCGCCGAGCGGTAGATCTGTTCGGCCAGCACGATGCGCGCCAACCCGTGCGGGAGGGTCATCCGGCCCAGCGAGAGCATGAGGTCCGCCGCTCGCGGCGCCGCATCGCCATGACCGTCAGGCCCGCCGATCAGAAAGCAGGTCCGGGCAACGCCCGCATCGCGCCATGCGCCAATAAGCGCGGCGAATTTCTCGCTGGAAAGCTGCTTGCCGCCAGCATCCAGAGCAACGACGCGCGCCCCGTCGGGAACCCGCGCCAGCATCGCGTCGGCCTCGTCCGCGCGGCGCGCGGCGGCGTTATCCTTCCGGCTTTCGCCGAGTTCAATCTCCTCGACTGGCCCCAGCCCGATGCCGCGGCCCAGGCGATCGAAGCGTTCGATGTAGCGATCGGCCAGCCCACGCTCGGCGCTGTCTTTCAGACGACCGACGGCGATCAGGCTCACGCGCATCGCCCGCCCCGCCGCCGCGTTCGGTTACGCGGACCGCGGACTGTCCGGGCGGTCAGCCAGCCACATCTTTTCGAGATTGTAGAACTCGCGCACTTCCGGCTGGAACAGATGCACGATCACTGCCCCCGTGTCGATCAGCACCCAATCGCATTTGGGCATCCCCTCGACCGAGGCGTCCGCAACGCCAGCCTCCTTGAGGCGCTTGACAAGATTGTCGGCGATCGCGCCGACATGCCGCTCAGACCTTCCCGAGGCGACCACCATGTAATCGCCAATCAGGGTTTTCCCCGCGAGATCGATCGCGACCACATCCTCAGCCTTGGAGTCCTCCAGTGAGGACTGAACGATCTCCAGCAACGTCGTTGCTCCCACGCTGTCCTGCGCGGGTCCAACGTGATGAGGCGCGCCGCGTGAGGCGCCCTCGGCTGATGTCGGCATGAGCAGTTGAATGTCCCTCCATCCTGGACCCTGGAGAGCCGGAGCGCCTGACGCAGGACCGGCCCTGAGGACGCTGCCACAACCGGCTGCAGCTGTGACATTTTCGCCCTCTGCTACGAAATGTGCATGAATCGACGCCGGAATTCAATCCCCGGCGGCATCGCTTGGCGTCCCGGCCGCCCGCTGCTGACGGCGCAGCTGCGTGGAGGAGATGTCGGCCAGCGGGATCGTGAGATAGGTCCATGCCGGCGGCGGCATCAGCGCCAGCGCGCCGGCCTGCGCCTCGTCCAGCCGTGAGCGCCGGAACGCCGCCGCCGCGGGCGAGGCCATCGCGCGAAAGCGGAAGCCGGGCCGGTCCAGCACCGCGACGGGCAGGCCGCGCATGATCCCGCGCCACTCCTGCCAGCGGTGAAAACTGGCCAGATTGTCCCCGCCCATGATCCAGACGAAATGCACGCCGGCAAACCGCCGCCGGAGAAACGCAATTGTCCGCGCGGTGTAAGCGGTGGGCAACGCCGCCTCGAAGCCGGTGACCTTGATTCGCGGATGGTTCATCATCCGCTGCGTAGCGCTCAGACGCTCGGACAGCGCGGCGAGGTCGCCATGCGCCTTGATCGGGTTGCCAGGCGTCACGACCAGCCAGACCTGGTCCAGCCCCAGCCGGCGCAGCGCCGTCTCGGCAATGTGGCGATGCCCCTCATGCGGCGGGTTGAACGAGCCGCCGAGCAGCCCGATCCGCATGTCCGGCCATGCGGGTGGCGGCCCCAGTGTCTCGCGGTCGAACCGCAGCCCCGCCTCCCCGCCAGCGTCTACACCCGTTACCAGCGTCATGCCCGCATCCGCCGTCGCATCATCGCGTCTCACGCCGGGCGGATCTGGCCGCTGCCGCGCACGACATATTTGAAGCTGGTGAGCTGCTCGACTCCGATGGGGCCGCGCGCGTGCATCTTGCCGGTGGCGATGCCGATCTCCGCCCCCATGCCGAACTCGCCGCCATCGGCGAACTGGGTCGAGGCGTTCCAGAGCACGATGGCGCTGTCCACGCCGTTCAGGAAGACCTCGGCCGCCACTGGATCTTCGGTGATGATCGCCTCGGTGTGGTGCGAACTGTAATGGGCGATATGCCCCAGAGCGCCCTCGACGCCGTCCACCACCTTCACCGAGATGATCGCGTCGAGATATTCGGTGCGCCAGTCCTCCTCGCTCGCCGGCTTTACCCGCGGGTCGGCAGCCTGGGCCGCATCGTCGCCGCGCACCTCGCACCCTGCGGGGATTAGCGCATCGATCAGCGCGGGCAGATGCGCAGACGGGGCATCGCGATCGACCAGCAGCGTCTCCGCCGCACCGCAAATGCCGGGCCGGCGCATCTTGGCGTTGACGACGACCTCCCTCGCCATGTCGAGATCAGCGGCCTTGTCCACGTAGACATGGCAGATGCCTTCCAGATGCGCAAAGACCGGCACGCGCGCGTCCGCCTGCACGCGCTCAACGAGGCTCTTGCCGCCGCGCGGAACGATCACGTCGATATTGCCGCCAAGCCCGGAGAGCATGTGGCCGACGGCTTCGCGGTCCGTGGTCGGGACGAGCTGGATCGCGGCTTCGGGCAGCCCCGCGGCGCGCAGGCCCTCCACCAGGCAGGCGTGGATGGCGCGGCTGGAATGGATGCTGTCCGAGCCGGGCCGGAGGATCGCGGCGTTCCCCGATTTCAGGCACAGCGCGCCGGCATCCGCGGTCACGTTCGGGCGGCTTTCGTAAATGATGCCGATGACGCCGATGGGGGTGCGCACCCGCTGGATGTGCAGGCCGTTGGGCCGCGTCCACTCCGCGATGACCGCGCCAACCGGATCGTCCAGCGCGGCGATGTCCTCCAGCGCAGCGGCGATCGCCTCGATGCGCTTCTCGTCGAGCCGCAACCGGTCCACCGCGGACTTCGGGCGGCCCTGATCCTCGGCGGCGGCCACATCGTCCGCGTTCGCGGCGAGAATCTTTTCGACGCTCCTGCGCAGCGCCGCCGCGCTCGCATGTAGCGCGGCGTTTTTCGTCCCGGCGTCCGTCGTGGCCAGTTCCCAGGCCGCCGCGCGCGCGGCTTCGCCCAGCCCCGCCATCACCGCGGCGAGCGGCTTGCCCGCCGTCTGTTCCACTGTCTCTTGCATCATGCCTCTCCCGCCTTGGGGCTGAGCAACGCTTCGGCGTCCTCGTGCTCGCGCGCGCCCGGCGTCAGCGCCATGTCATCCCGGTGGATCATCTCGTCGCGCCCGCGATAGCCGAGAAGCTGCTCGATCTCGCGGGTCTTGCGCCCGATCAACAACCGCGCATCGCTGCTGGAATAAGCGGCGAGGCCTCGCCCGATCATCTCGCCGCGCCGGTCGCGGATTTCCACGGTATCACCCCGCCCAAAGACCCCCTCGACATCGACGACGCCCGCAGGCAACAGGCTGCGCCCGGATTTTAGCGCCGCCACCGCGCCATCGTCGATGACGAGCGCCCCGGCGGCGTCGAGCCGCCCGGCAATCCAGCGCTTGCGCGCGGCCAAAGGCGTCGAGTGCGCAACGAACAGCGTGCACGGCGCGCCTTGCGACAGCGCGGCCAGCGGATGCTGGCCCTTGCCCAGCGCAACGATCATGTTCGTGCCCGCCGCCACGGCGATCTTGCCCGCCTCGATCTTCGTGACCATGCCGCCGCGCGACAGCTCGGTCCCGGCATCGCCCGCCATCGCCTCGATTTCCGGCGTAATGTGCTGCACCACTTCGAGCCGCTTGGCGCCCGCATCGCGGTCGGGCGGCGCGGTGTAAAGACCGTCTACGTCGGACAGCAGCACCAGGCAATCCGCGCTAATCATAGAGGCGACGCGCGCCGCCAGCCGGTCATTGTCGCCGTAGCGGATTTCCGTAGTCGCTACAGTGTCGTTCTCGTTCACGACCGGCACCGCGCCGAGCGACAGCAGCGTCCGCACGGTGCTGCGCGCGTTCAGATAACGCCGACGCTGCTCGGTATCGCCCAGCGTCAGCAGGATCTGCGCCGCCGCCAACCCGCGATCCGACAGCATCTGACGATAGGCGTGCGCAAGGTCGATCTGCCCGACCGCCGCGGCGGCCTGGCTCTCCTCCAGCTTCAGCGGCCCGCCGGGCAGGCGCAGCGCATGGCGGCCCAGAGCAATGGCCCCGGACGAGACGAGTACGACCTGCTTGCCGTCCGCTTTCAGCGCGGCGATGTCGTCGATCAGCGAGCCGAGCCATGCCGCGTTCAGCCGGCCGGTCGCGGAGTCGGCCAGCAGCGCCGAGCCGATTTTCACGACGATCAGATGCGCGTTCCGCCATTCCGGTCTGACTTCGGGCATGGGCGTGTCCTTGTCCTTTCGCGCCATCTATGAGCGGATGCGCGCGCGGACGCAAGGGCGCTCAGGGCTGCCAGGATGCGCGCGGCCTGGCGTCGGCGTCCTCGCGCTCCTTCGACTGCCTGATCCCGGCCCCGATGCGAAACAGCGCGGCACGCACATTCAGCCCCGAAACGGCGGAGAGCAACAGCGGCTCCTGCCCGCATTCGGCCGCCAGCAGCGCCTGCTTGCGCGCGGCCTCTTCGCCGTCAACCGCGTCGCATTTGCTCAGCGCGACGATCTCCGGCTTTTCGCTCAGCACGGCGTCATAGGCCGCGAGTTCGCAGCGCACGATGCGATAGTCTTGCGCCGGGTCCTCGCTCGTCACGTCCACCAGATGCAGCAGCACGCGCGTGCGCTCGACATGGCCGAGGAAGCGGTCGCCGATGCCTGCGCCCATATGCGCGCCTTCGATCAAGCCGGGGATGTCGGCAAGCACGAAGTCGGTATCGTCAACCTTCACCACCCCGAGGTTCGGGTGGAGCGTCGTGAAGGGATAATCCGCGATCTTCGGCTTGGCCGCGCTCACTGCCGCGAGAAAGGTCGATTTCCCGGCGTTCGGCAGCCCCACCAGCCCCGCATCGGCGATCAGCTTCAGCCGCAGCCAGATCGTCATCTCCGTGCCCGGCTGTCCCGGATTGGCATGGCGCGGCGCCTGGTTGGTCGAGGTCTTGAAGCGCGCGTTGCCGAAGCCGCCATTGCCGCCGCGCGCCAAAAGGACGCGCTCGCCCGGCTCAGTCAGGTCGGCCAGAAGCGTCTCGTTGTCCTCGGCGAAAATCTGCGTGCCGGGCGGCACCTTCAGAGTCGCATCCTCGCCGCTTGCCCCCGTGCGGTTGCGCCCTGCCCCGTCCATGCCGCGCCCCGCCTTGTAGTGCTGCTGATAGCGGAAGTCGATCAGCGTGTTGAGATTGTCGACGCACTCCGCCCAGACATCGCCGCCGCGCCCGCCGTCGCCGCCATCCGGGCCGCCGAATTCGACGAACTTTTCGCGCCTGAACGACAGGCTGCCATTCCCGCCATCCCCGGAGCGGATGTAGACCTTGGCCTGGTCGAGGAATTTCATGGTACATCGGTCCTTAACCGCGCGCGGCGCGTATGGCATACGGCGTTGGCCGAGCGCCGCGAGTCAGTAGATGGAGTGAGGTCTTGTCGCAATTCTGGATCGTCCTGGGCGTGTCGCTTGTCAGCTTCGTGGCGATGGAAGCCTGCGCCTGGCTCATCCACCGCTACATCATGCACGGCCCACTTTGGTTTATCCATAAAACGCATCATCGCCCGCGCCGCGGAATATTCGAGTGGAACGACCTTTTCGCGCTTTTGTTCGCGGTGATCGCCGCACCGCTGTTTTACTTCGGAACGCGGGGCTATCCGCCGCTGCTCGGCATCGCATTGGGCATGATCGGCTACGGCGTGGCCTATTTCCTCGTCCATGATGTGCTGGTGCACCGCCGCGTCGGTCATCGCTTCACGCCCGCGCGGGGGTATCTGCGCCGCGTGCATCAGGCGCATCACATGCATCATGCCGTGCGCGAGCGCGACGGGGCCGTGTCGTTCGGCTTCCTGATGGCCCCTCGTCCTGAAACGCTCGCCAAGAAACTCAGGGAGCGCCACGGCCAAGGCGCGCCAGCGGAATAGCGCGAACGCTGTGGTAGGCGGCGTTAACCATTTCGGTTATCCTAGCCTTGAGGTCAGGAATGGCGCGAGGGCTGCGGTGTGGATGCGCGAGACTGCGATCGCTTATCTCAACGAAACCGTGGACACCCTCCGCCATCAGAATGATCTAAGCCCAGAGAACCCAAAAGTAACGGAGTGCCTACGCCAACTGGTGGCGACGCTGCGCGGCTGGCACATCGAGGGCTTCGGGACCGCGCTGGTTGACGAGCCGGCGCTGGCCGAAGCACTATCCGAGTTGCCGCGCTTTTGCGGCGCTGCCGAGTGCCACCTGGAAAAATGGTGGTGCCGCAAGGCCCTGGCAAGCGATGCGCCGGCGCGCGTGCTGTCGGAGTTCTGGTATCTGCCGAACTATCTGAGCCTGCGCGACGCGGAAACCGCACTCGCCGGGCGCGAGGCGCTGCGAAATGGCGTGTTTCTCGGCTGCGGCGCGCTGCCGCTTACCGCGATACTGCTGGCGCAGGCAGATGAGCGCGTGCAGCTGCGCTGCGTCGATGCAGATGCCGAGGCCTGCGAACTGGCGGAAGCGTTGATCGGCGCGCTTGGCCTTCAGGACCGGATCGCGGTAATCCATACGCGTGCTGAGGCGAGCGAAGTGCCCGAGGGCGCGACGGTGATCTGCGCCAGCCTGCTGGATGCGCCCGGGCTTTACGCGCATCTGGCGCAGTCCGGCGCGGCGCGGCTTCTGATCCGCGATGTCGAGGGGGTCTTCCAATGGCTGTACCGCCCTGCGGCGTGGCCTGGCCCGCCCTTTCGCCAGCGCGCAAAGACGCCCCCCTCGCCGGCGCGCATCAACATCACGCGCAGTTTCGAGCGCAGTTTCGCGCCCTGAAAACCTGGCGCTGGCTCGCCGCGCGCCTAAATGATATCATGATATCAAATCGAACGAAGGAGGTGCGGCATGGCGCAGCTGATTGTCCGCAACATTGAAGACGAGGTTAAGGAGCGCATCGCCCGGCGCGCCCGCGCGCATGGCCACAGCATGGAAGAGGAAGTGCGCCGCATCCTGCGCGAGGCCGTGGGCGAAGAGGCGCGGCCATCCGACGAGCCGGGGCTGGGCACGCAGCTCGCGCGGCATTTCGCGGAGTACGGTCTGGACGGCAGGGAACTGCCGGAGATGAAGGGCGAAGCGCCGCGACCCGCGATTTTCGATTAACGGAACGTAGCGCGCGGCGGCCCGGCTGGCATGATTATCCTCGACACCAATGTCATCTCCGCATGTATGCGCGCACGCAAGAACAGCGCTGTTCTGGCCTGGCTTGACCGTCAGTTGCCGCACGACTTGTGGACAACGACAATTTGCCTGTTCGAGCTACGCTATGGCATTGAAAACCTGCCCGATGGAGACGGGTTCCGCGCCTATCTCGAAACGGGCTGGCTGGAGCTCAAAAGCCGGTTGCTCGGCGACCGCATTCTGGAGTTCGACATGCGCGCGGCCGACCATGCGGCGGCCATCGCGGCGTCACGCCGGCGGACCGGGCGCAGCGTAGAGTTTCGCGACACCTTCATCGCCGGGATCGTGCGCGCCCACGGCGCAACGCTCGCAACGCGCAACATGCGCGACTTCAATGACGCGGGCATCACGCTGCTCAATCCATGGGAGGAGAACGCACACTGACCTTGCATTGGCGCGGGGTTCGGCTGATATAGTCTGTACGGGAAGTTGGCGCCGGACGCTTGCCTCGCCAACCGGGTCAGGTCCGGAAGGAAGCAGCCCTAACGAGTCCCAGGCGGGTCGGTGTCCAGCTTCCCACCTCATGCGCTTCAGATGGCGCGCCGCGCAGGCCGGTTTTCCACTCTCGCTGAAAAGGCTCCCGGGCGAGCGATGAGCCGATCCTCCAAAAAGCCGGGCGGCAAGGCCAACGGCAATTCCCGCAAAACCGACGCTAGAGCGCCCCAGGACCCGCCGGGCGCGCCCTATCTCGTGCTTGCGCGCAAATACCGCCCGCACAGCTTCGAGGATGTGATCGGCCAGGACGCAATGGTGCGCACGCTGCGCAACGCCTTTGCCACGGGGCGCATCGCGCAGGCCTATATGCTGACCGGCGTGCGCGGCGTCGGCAAGACGACCACCGCCCGCATCCTCGCGCGCGCGCTCAACTATGCGAAGCCGGGCGAAGACGCCGGCCCGACCCTGGACCTCACGGAAGAAGGCGAGCATTGCCGCGCCATCATGGAAGGCCGGCACATGGACGTCATGGAAATGGACGCCGCGTCGCACACCGGCATCGACGACATCCGCGAGATCACCGACGCGATCCGCTACAAGCCGGCCTATGCGCGGTACAAGGTCTTCATCATCGACGAGGTGCATATGCTCTCGAAGGCCGCGTTCAACGGCCTTCTCAAGACGCTGGAAGAGCCGCCAGAGCATGTGAAGTTCATCTTCGCCACCACCGAGGTGCGCAAGGTGCCGGTGACGGTGCTCTCGCGCTGCCAGCGTTTCGACCTGCGCCGGGTGGATGCGGAGAAGCTGATCGCGCATTTCGCTGATGTCGCCCAGCGCGAGGGCCGCAGCGTGGAGGTTGAGGCGCTGGCGCTGATCGCGCGGGCGGCGGAAGGCTCGGTGCGCGACGGGCTGTCGCTGCTCGACACCGCCTTTGCCCATGCGGGCGAGACAGTCACCACGGCCGATGTCCGCGCAATGCTGGGCCTGGGCGACAGCGGGCGCATCTACGATCTGCTGGAGGCGGCGCTGCGCGGCGCGCCGGACAAGGCGCTTGGCGAACTCGCGGCGCTACACGCTGACGGCGCGGAGCCGGAGCGCGTGATGCAGGACCTCGCCGAGGCGGTGCATACCGCCAGCCGGATTGCCGTGACGGGCGACGGCGGATCGTCGGCGCTGAGCGAGACGGAGCGAGAGCGCGCCAGCACGCTGGCCGCGGCGATCGGCCTCCCGAAGCTCTCGCGCGCCTGGCAGATGCTGCTCAAGGGGCTGGAGGAAGTCTCCCGCGCGCCGAACGCCCTGGCCGCCGCGGAGATGGTGCTGATCCGCCTGAGCTACGCCGCCGACCTGCCCCCGCCCGACAAGCTCATCCGCGAGCTTGCGGAGTCGGGCGCGTCCACGCGGACGAATCGCGAACAGAAGCAAAACGAATCGGCATCCGCGAATGTTCTTGATTCGTCTCGCGCCGAATCGCCGCCTCCCGCGACTCCTGTCAAGACAGAATCCGCGCCCGTCAGCCTCAAAAGTTTCGAAGACGTCGCCGCACTCGCTGGCAAGCACCGCGATATCAAGCTCAAGCTGGCGCTGGAGGAAAGCACCCGCCTGGTGAGCTTCCGGCCCGGCCATATCGAACTGAACCTGCTCGACGGCGCGCCGCCCGATCTGGCGAACCAGCTCGGCAACAAGCTGAACGCCTGGACCGGCGAGCGCTGGATGGTCTCGGTCAGCGACCAGCCGGGCGCACCGACGCTTGGCGAAAAACGCCGCGAGCAGGAAGCCGCCATCCGCGCGCAGGTTGAACAACACCCGCTGGTGCGCCAAGTGTTCCAACACTTCCCCGGCGCGGAAATCGTCGGGGTGAAAGATCTGGACCAGGAGACGGCCGGGGCGCCCGAAGACCCGAACGCTGCCAGGAGCGAGGACGGACATGAAAGACTTTATGAACATGATGAAGCAGGCCAGGGAGCTGCAAAGCAAAATGGCCGAAATGCAGGCCGAGATTGAACAGCTCACGCGCGATGGCAGCGCCGGGGCCGGCCTTGTGACCGTCACCATCAACGGCAAGGGCGAGATGCGCGCGGTGAATGTCGACCCGAGCCTGATGAAAGCCGACGAGAAGGAAATCATGGAAGACCTGATCGTCGCCGCCCATGCCGACGCCAAGGCGAAGATGGAAGAGGCGCTTCAGGAAAAAATGAAGGATATGACCGGGGGGCTGCCGCTGCCGCCGGGCATGAAGTTTTAGGCCGCGCGGGATGGATCATCCTGCCGCCGGGCCGGAAATCGACCAGCTCATCAAGCTGCTCGCGCGCCTGCCGGGGCTCGGGCCGCGCTCGGCGCGCCGCGCTGCGCTCCATCTGCTGAAAAAACCCGACAAGCTGCTCGCCCCGCTGGCCGCCGCGATGAGCGAGGCGGCGGAAAAGATCGTGACCTGCGACAACTGCGGCAATATCGATACCGTGAACCCGTGCGCGATCTGCGCCGATCCGCGCCGCGACGCCAGTGTCATCTGCGTTGTCGAGGAAGTCGGCGATCTCTGGGCGCTGGAGCGCGCCAAGGCGATCAACGCGCGCTATCATGTCCTCGGCGGCGTGCTCTCGCCGCTCGACGGCATCGGCCCGGATGACCTCAACATTGCGCGTCTGATCGCGCGCTTGAACACCGGCGAGATCGGCGAAGTTCTGCTCGCGCTCAACGCCACGGTCGAGGGCCAGAGCACCGCGCATTACATCACCGACCGGATCGAGAATGCCGGCGTGAAGGTCTCCGTTCTCGCGCATGGCGTGCCGGTGGGCGGCGAACTCGACTATCTCGACGACGGCACGCTTGCTGCCGCTGTTCGCTCGCGCCGGCCTATTGACTGAACGCGGGCGGCTTGACGCGGCCGCGCCTTTCGGGGCAACAAACACATCCGCACGCAACGCCCCTTTCATTCTCCAGCCAGGCGCATGAGCACCCTGACCAAGGCCCGTCATCTTGTCGAATTCGCGCTGCTTCGCGGCGTGATCGCGCTGGTGCGCGCATTGCCGCTCGACACCGCGACCTCATGGTCGGCGAAAACCTGGGCCTTCATCGCGCCGAAGACCCACCGCCACAAGCGCGCGCTGGCGAATCTAGAAAAAGCCTTCCCGGAGAAGGCCCCGGAGGAGCGCGAGCGGATCGCGAGGGAGATGTGGGCCAATCTCGGCCGGGTCATGGCCGAGACCATGCGGCTCGATCACATCCTCGACGAGCCGGACCGCGTAGAGGTCGAAAACCCGGAGCTTCTGGAGCGCTACCGCGGGCGCATGGGCCCGGCGATCTGCGCCTCTATGCATATGGGCAACTGGGAACTGGCGATGCTGCCGCTCACCCGCGTCGAGGCGAAACCAGCAGCTGTCTACCGGCTCGTGGACAACCCTTACGTGGACATGTATCTGCGTTCGCAGCGCGAGAAGCTCTATCCGGGCGGTTTGTTCGCCCGCGGAGCGGCCTCGGGCTACGCGACGGCGCGCGTCATCGGCAGCTATATTCGCCAGGGCGGCCGGCTGGGCTTTCTCGCCGACCGATATGACCGGTCAGGTATCGCGGTGCCTTTCTTTGGGCATCCGGCCAAAACCAATACCGTGCCGGCCATGCTCGCGCGGCGGCTGGGCGCGCGGCTGTGGGTCGGGCGGTGCATCCGCGTCGGGAAAGGGTCGCATTTCAAGGTCAAGGTGAAAGAACTCAAGGTGCCCCGCACCGACGACCCGGATGCCGACATAAAACGGATCGTCGAGCAGATGCAGGCCCAGTTCGAGGCCTGGATCCGCGAACATCCCGAACAGTGGATGTGGTCGAACCGCCGCTACAACTGATCGCGGCCGGCAAACGAACGCAAAGCCGACGGGAGGAACAACATGGCGCACACACGCACGCCAGCCAAATTCTATGCGCCGCTGGCAGCGGGCGCGCCCGCGCCCTGGCGCGAGAAGCCGGTCCGGCTGGAGCGGATGATCCATTTCGTTCCGCCGCATGTCGAGAAGGTGCGCGCCAAGATCGCCGACATGATCCCGCAAGTCGACGTGATCCTCGGCAATCTGGAGGACGCTGTGCCGGCCGAGGAGAAAGAGGCCGCGCGCTACGGCTTCATCGACATGGCCCGCGCCCACGACTTCGCCGACACCGGGCTTTGGACCCGCATCAATGCGCTGAACAGCCCCTGGGCGCTGGACGACATCTGCGAAATCGTCGCTGCGGCGGGCGACAAGCTCGACGTCGTCATGATGCCCAAGGTGGAGGGTGCGTGGGACATCCACTATCTGGACCAGCTTCTCGCCCAGCTCGAAGTGAAGTACAGCATCTCGCGCCCGATCATGATTCATGCCATCCTTGAAACGGCCGAAGGCGTTAACAATGTCGAAACTATTGCCGGGTCAAGCCCGCGTATGCATGGCATGAGTCTGGGTCCGGCCGATCTGGCCGCCTCGCGCCGGATGAAGACGACGCGGGTGGGCGGCGGTCATCCATCCTACGGGGTCCTTTCGGACCTGAAAGACGGCGAGCAGAGGCATTTCTCCCAGCAGGACCTGTGGCACTACACGATCGGGCGAATGGTGGATGCGTGCGCGATGTATGACCTCAAGCCGTTCTACGGGCCGTTCGGCGATTTTTCCGATCAGGAGGGCTGTCAGGCGCAGTTCCGCAACGCCTTCCTTCAGGGCTGCGTGGGCGCGTGGTCGCTGCACCCGAGCCAGATCGGTATCGCCAAGCGCGTCTTCAGCCCCGATCCCGATGAGGTGGCCTTTGCCAAACGCATCCTGGAAGCCATGCCCGACGGCAGCGGCGCGGTAATGGTGGACGGCAAGATGCAGGACGACGCTACCTGGAAGCAGGCAAAGGTCATCGTCGATCTGGCCAGGCTCGTGGTGGCCAAAGACCCGGACATGGCCTCGGTTTACGGTCTGTAAGCCCTCGCCCGCCCCGGGCCTTTTGCAGGAAGGACGATCGATGGAAAAAATCAAAACCGCCAAGTTCCAGTTGGGGCAGGTTGTACGTCACCGGTTTTATCCCTTTCGCGGCGTGATTTTTGACATCGACCCGGAATTCGATAACGACGAAGAGTGGTGGCTGTCGATCCCGCCGGAAATCCGGCCCGCGAAGGACCAGCCCTATTACCACCTGCTCGCGGAGAATGCCGAGACCGAGTACATCGCCTACGTCTCCGAGCAGAACCTGTTGCCGGACGACAGCGGCGAGCCGGTGCGCCACCCGCAAGTGATGGAATTCTTCGATGAGCTGCAGGACGGCGTTTACCGCGTCCGTTATACTCAGGACCACTGAATCCGCCGCCAGAGAGGGGCCATGAGCGACGAGCAGCAGAAGAACGTCTTCGGCGAACCGATCGCCGCGTGTTCCGATGCGCCGGTGACCGGCTTTTATCGCAACGGCTGCTGCGACACCGGCCCGGAAGATGTCGGCTCGCACACCGTTTGCGCGATCATGACCGATGAGTTTCTGGCCTACACGAAGTCGGTCGGCAACGATCTTTCCACGCCGATTCCAGCCTTCGGCTTTCCGGGTCTGAAGGCGGGCGACCGCTGGTGCCTGTGCGCGGCGCGCTGGAAGCAGGCCTTCGACGCGGGCGCCGCCCCGCGCGTGGTGCTGTCGGCAACGAATGAGGCGGCGCTGGAGATCGTGCCTCTGGAGGCGCTGAAGCGCTACGCCATCGATCTGAGTTAGCGCCGGGAGTTTGCCGCTTGTACCGACCGCCGCAATCGAAGAAGGCTTCGGCGCTGCGCGAAGCCGCGGCCGAGCAGGTCGATCATGAAATCCTCGAAGAAAAAGCGGCCTCGCTGACACGCGCAGGCCGGCGCGTGGAAACCGCGCTCAAGGCAATTCGCGCGCACGACGCCGGCGAGAAGCCGGGCGCGGATCGCTGCGAATTGCTGGATGAGGCGGCGCGGGCGGTCTGGGCGCTGTTGATCCAGCGGGAGCTTTGCGGCTTCCGCGACGAAAAGCGCACCATCGAGCAGTACAACATTCCGCGCGACGTGATGGCGCGCGTCGGTCGGGTTTAGTCAGACGCGGAATTGGCGCTCCAGAATGTCCGGCAGGTCATTCTCGATCAGAACGACGTCATCTGCCTTCACATTGCGCTTCAGCCAATCCTCGGCCTCCGCGAAGCTGTTGAGCTTCACCACCCGGCCATTTGCGGCGCGCCGCTCGAAGGTGTCCACGAAGGTCGGGATGCGGTCGGGCCGCACCACCAGCGCCACATCGATGCACTGCGCGGCCTTCAGCCCCAGTTCCGCGTGCGCCTCATCGTGGCGCGCGCCCAGCTCCGCCATGCCCGGCGTGATAAGGATGCGCCGCCCATGCCCGTTGCGCAGCTTGTCGGTCAGTTCCAGCGCGGCCGCGAAGCCCGAGGGGTTCGAGTTGTAGGCGTCGTCGATCAGGATGCTGCCGTCGCCCTGCGGCTTGACCTCCAGCCGGTGCTGGATTTGCGGCACGCTCGCCATCGCCGCGATCGCCTTTTTCGCCGGCACGCCCGCGAGCACAGCCGCGCCAAAGGCCAACGCCATGTTCGCCCCGTGATGCAGACCGTAGAGCGGCGCCAACAACTCGAATTCTTCTTCGCCGAACATTTCCGGCCACGCGACCTTGACCTTCAGCCCGTCCCTGGTCTGCTCGACATTGAGGATTTTCAGGTCTGCAAACTCGCCCTCGCCGCAGATGACGAAGCTGTCGCGGTGGGCGTTCATGTAATCGACGGCGTACTCCTGGGCGAGCACCTCGTCGCCGACGATCATCTTGCCGCGCTTGGCGACCACGGCTTCGGACAGCTCGAACTTCGCCCGCGCGACCGTCTCCAACGACTTGAAGCGCTCGTAATGCGCCTCCCCGATGGTGGTCAGGACGCCGAGGTCCGGCGGCGTCAGATCGCACAGCCGCTTGATCGAGCCGATGCCATAAGCGCCCATCTCCGCAATGAAGTACCGCGTGCCGGGCTTGAGTTGCTCGCGAATGATGCGCGTGTTGCCCATCACCGTATTGACGCTGCCGGGCGTGTAGAGCGTGCGCGCGTGCATACTCAGGATGTGCCCGAGGATGTGCTTGACGGAAGTCTTGCCGAAAGAGCCGGTAATGCCGATGACCGTCGGCTTCAGGCGTCCCAGTTTGGCGTGCGCCTCGGTCCAGAACTTGCGCTGCGTGCGGCTCTCCAGCGGCATCAGGACCAGGTTGCCGAGCACGAGCGTGAACGGCGCCGCCCACAGCGGCGCGATCCACCACAGCGGCGCGGGGGCGAAGACGGCCAGCCCGGCAAGGGGCACGGTCAGCGCGAGCGCGGTCCAGTAGATGCGCTGCGCCCGCTTGGTCATCGCCAGCTTCTTCTTGGCGTTCTTGCGCGGGTCCGGCTCCAGCACGGCGGCGAGGATGAAAAGCCCGGCGAGCGCGCCTTGCCAGACAGCCGGCGGGACCGGTCCGAATTGCCAGATCGCCAGCGCGATAATGGCAATGACCAGCGCAACGCGCTTGTCGAAGGCAAAGGAACGGAACAGCCAGCGGAGAAAGCGCAGCGAGTCGTATTCCTCCTGCTGGTAGATATGCAGGTAGCGGCGCAGCCGGCGCAGCGCGAAGAACAGGAACGCAACGGCGGTTACCGCCCCACCGAGCCAGATCATTCAATCGTCCCCACGAAGTCGCGCAGCCGTTTGAGAACCTGATGCTTGCCGCCCGCTAGCACGGAGTAATGGTCTTGGCGTGGCAGTATGGTCAACTCGGCGCGCGGCATCAGGCGGGAAAGCCGCTCGCCGATCTCCGGCGGGGTTTCGGTATCGTTCTCGCCATAGACCAAGTGTGCCGGGCAGGCGATCTGCCGGGCGACGTCGCTCAGGTCCTCGGAAACGACCCGGGCGAGGATCGCGCGCATCTCCCCGGCGCTGGCGTAATCCTTGCTGCCGAAACGCCGCCGCAGCTTCTCGACATCGAGGCCGAGGACCGGCGCGGCCTGCTTCAGCGCCTTGAAGGTGCGCACACGCGCGCCAAGCCGGACACGCTCGCCCAGGCTGCGCTGGCGCGGCAGACCGGCTCCGGCGACCAGGAACAGCCCGCTCACGCTTTCGCGGTGGCGCGCGGCGATCTGCAGCCCGACGCGGCAGCCGAAGGAATGACCGACCCAGATGGTCTTCGCGGCCGGTGGGCGCGAGGCCAGCAACTCGGCGCTTGCATCGGCGTAATCCGCCGTACCCCATGCGTCGGGTGGCGGCGGCGACTCGCCGAATCCGGGGAAGTCCAGCAGGAGATGCGTGCCCTGCCCCGCCAACGCCTCGGCCAACGGCGCGAGGGCCCGCCGGCTCTGCCCCCAGCCATGCGCCCAGACGAAGCGCGGCGTCCGGCTATCCGCCGGCTTGCCGATCTCCTCAAAGGCGAATGGCGCGGCGGCCGTCAGCGCGTCTTGCGTCATCGGCGCTGTCATCTCTCCCTATTCCCGGATTGCGCGCCGCGCTCCCCTTGCGGCGGGCGAATATAGCCATACCAAGCGGCCTGCGGCGCGTCACCCCCCAATGCGGCCGGGTTGGCGGCTAGGTTGCGCACATACATCTGGTTGCCCCAATCGAAATGCCAGAACTCGGGCGGATAATTGACGAAACCCTCTTCGCGCATCGCAGAATGCAGAAGGCGCCTGTACAGAAGCCGTGGATCATCCGGAGCGATTTCGCCGCGCTCCAGCGCGCGCTCGTGATAGTCGCTGGCTGCGCGTTCGCTCATCTCGTCGAAACCGGCGCCCATCTCGGCCAGCGCACCGGTCTGCGTATGCTGAAGCGTGAGGTCGATAGCTGCGCCGGTCGCGTGCGTGGGAATGGTCGCGCGGTCGCCTGGGTCAAAGCGCGACGGGTCGGAAACGAGTTCGAGGACGCGCGCGCGGATGGCCGCCTCGTCGGCGTCCGGCGCGTCCCGCCGCGCCTGCCCCCACCAGAAGTCCCACAAGCCGCGCTGGCAAGCGACTGGCCGGTAAGCGTCCCACACGAACAGGCGAAAGCCCCAGTCTTGCAATCCGCGATTGACGCGCACCAGTTTTTCTGCAACCGATCTTCGCGCCCAGAGGCCATTGACATGCCCCGCGATTGCGCGGTGATAGGGCGCATTTGCACCGTCTGTGCGAGCATAGTAGTTCTCGCCTGCGAGGCCGTATTCGGCCAGATCGACGAGCGGCTCAGCCTTCAGCGGATGCAGGCCATCGACCGGCACGCTGCCGTAGCCTCCCGCATCAAGTTTGCAACAGGATCGGGGCACCGGCGGCAGGGATGTCCATGCAGGGACTGGCAAGTCAGGCTCAACCCTCTAAGATCGGCGCGCGCAACAACCGGGAACCTTGGGCGTAGCGGAAATGACAACGGAAAAGCAAGTCGTCGCGGTGTTTTTCGGGGGGCGCTCGCCCGAGCATGACGTGAGCATCGTCACAGGCCTGCAGGCCGCGGAGGCGCTGGATCCCGCGCTTTACGAAATCATCCCGGTTTATATCACCGCGCGTGGCGAATTTCTCACGGGCGACGCCCTGCTGAGCCGCGACACCTACATCCCCGGTCCGAGCGCGCGGCAGAACCTGAACGAAGTGCATCTCGACCTGACGCCCGGCGATCGCGGCCGGCTGATGAGCGCGGGCGGCTCGCTGTTCCAGCGCCCGAAGACCATCGAATTCGACACCGCGCTACTCGCCTTTCACGGGCTTTACGGCGAGGATGGCCGCCTGCAGGGCGCGCTGGAGATTGCGGATATCGCTTACACGGGAATGCGCGCGTTCGCCTCGACCATCACGATGGACAAGGTCGCGACCAAGCGCCTGCTCGCGGATACCGACATCGCGCTGCTCCCCTTCCGCGAGATCAGGCGCCCGGCGCAAGGGCTGCTGCTGAGCGAGGAGGAGTTGCAGGCGCAGATCGGCGACTTCGCTTTCCCGGCAATCATCAAGCCGTCGCATCTGGGCAGCAGCATCGGGGTCGCGCGCGTCAACACGCTGGAGGAGCTGGCCGCCGTCCTGCCCGGCCTGTTCAAATACGACAGCACAGCGATCCTTGAACCCTTCGTGGAGAATATGGTCGAATACAACCTTGCGGTCGCCCGGATTGACGGCGAGCTTCGGACCTCGGCGATTGAAAAGCCGAAGCGCGCGGAGGAGCTGCTCGACTTCAAGCAGAAGTATCTCTCCGGCGGAGGCGACAAGGGCGGCAGCAAGTCGCCCGGCGGCGGGCGCGCAAGCGAGGGGATGCTGTCGCTGACGCGCGAGCTGAACCCGGAACTGCCACCCGAGGTGGAGGAACGTCTTCGCGGCTGGGCCTGCACCGCCTATGAGCACTTCCACGGCACTGGCGCGCCACGCTTCGACTTCATCGGCGATGAGGCGACGGGCGAGTTCTGGATGAACGAAGTTAACCCGTGTCCCGGCTCGTTCGGCTATTTCCTGTGGGAAGCGGCGGAGCAGCCCATGCTGTTCGCCGATCTGCTGGAGCATCTTGTCAACGAGGCTGCCGAGTGCCGCGCGGCGGCGGAGCTGCCGGATGATCCGACGCCGGAAGACGCGCGTTTGTTCCCGAGGCGTTAAGTGCTGAAGCCCGCGCAACTCAAGGACCGGCTGCCTTTGACAGGCTCTGTGAACCCCGCTCACGAAAGCAGCGGCCTCCGGCTCCAGACGACCGTTCGCCTGCGCTGGGTCGCGGTCGGCGGGCAGTTGCTCACCGTGTTTTTTGTCGATCAGGTGCTCGGCTTCAGTTTCCCGATCGTTTCGTGCCTGATCGTCATCGCCGTCTCCGCCGTCCTCAACCTGTTCCTGACCCAGCACCCGGCCAGCAAGCGCCTCAGCGAAGGCCCGGCCATGTCGCTGATGGGCTTCGATATATTCCAGCTTGCCGTGCTGTTGTTCCTCACCGGCGGGCTGCAGAATCCGTTTGCGCTGTTGATCGTCGTGCCGGTCGCCGTGTCGGCGTCGTCGCTGCCGCTGTCCAAGACGATGCTGCTGTCCGGCTTCGCCATTCTGTGCGCCACGGTACTGATCTGGTTTCATTTTCCGCTGCCGTGGGGTGGGCTGCCGGCGCCTGTACTGCCCGCGATCTACATTTACGGCGTGTGGACCGCGCTCACGAGCTGCATCGTTTTTTCAGCGGTCTATTCCTGGCGTGTCGGGCAGGAGCGCCGGCAGATGTCCGAGGCGCTATCGGCCGCGGAGATGGTCCTGGCGCGCGAACAGCGGCTCTCCGCGCTCGACGGGCTGGCGGCGGCCGCCGCGCATGAGCTTGGGACGCCGCTTGGCACGATCACACTGGTGTCCAAGGAGTTGTTGCGCTCCGTGCCCGAGAACTCGCCGCACTATGAGGACGTCGCGCTGCTGCGTAGCCAGGCCGAGCGGTGCCGCGAAATTCTCGGCCGTCTATCCGGCCGCACGCAGGAGCAGGACGAGGTTTTCGAGCGCATGCCCATCGGCCAGATGATCGAGGAGGTCATTGATCCTTACCGTCAGTCCACCCGGATCGAGGTGAGCGTCCACGCGGCCGAGGGCGACGACAAGGCCGGCGGCGAGCCCGTGATGCGCCGCAACCCGGGCATCATTTACAGCCTTGGAAACCTTGTGGAAAATGCGGTGGACTTCGCCCGCACCAAGGTCGAGATCACGGCGGTCTGGGACCGCCGCAACGTGCATCTGACCATCCGCGACGACGGCCCCGGCTTCCAGCCTGGCATCATGGGCCGGCTGGGGGAGCCTTACGTGACGACGCGCCCGCAGGCCCAGCGGCGCGGCGGCGTTCCCGAAACCGGGCTTGGGCTGGGCTTTTTCATCGCAAAGACGCTGCTGGAGCGCTCCGGCGCCAGGTTATCCCTGCGCAATGCCAGACCGCCGCGGAACGGCGCGGTCATCGAAATCACCTGGCCGCGCGAAGCCTTCTATCGCTCCCGCGAGCTTGCGGAGACGGCCTGACGAAGTCTTGCGGCCCCGGCAACCGTCGTCCACCCCTTTACCATTGCCCGCGGGTAATCCATTTGTAGGGCGGCTCGCGTATGAGTATCAAGTTTGCGAAAGGAATGCGTGAGATGACTGTCTTGGAACCTGAAAAGACCGCAGTGGCAGGCGCGGCAAACACCCTGTTGCTGGTGGACGACGACAAGCCCTTTCTCAACAGGCTTTGCAGGGCGATGGAATCCCGCGGTTTTGTCGTGCGCGCGGCCGAGAGCGTGGCCGAAGGCATGAAGGAAATCCGCTCCGATCCTCCGGCATACGCGGTTATCGACATGCGGCTGGACGACGGCAACGGGCTGGATGTCGTTCAGCTTTTGCACGAGTTGCGACCGGACAGCCGCGCGATCGTGCTGACCGGCTACGGCAATATCACCACGGCCGTCGCCGCAGTGAAGATGGGAGCTGTCGATTATCTCTCGAAGCCGGCGGATGCGGACGACGTTTACGCCGCGCTGATGGCGACCCAGGAGGCGCACGCGCCCCCGCCCGATAACCCGATGTCGGCCGACCGCGTGCGTTGGGAGCACATCCAGCGTGTCTATGAGCTTTGCGACCGCAACGTGTCGGAGACGGCCCGCAAGCTTAATATGCACCGCCGGACGCTGCAGCGGATTCTGGCCAAGCGCGCGCCGAAGTAAACGCCGGATGCCGCCTGCGGCGATCCGAAAGGTGCGAAGCGGTTTTCGGGACCATCACGTCTGAATGGAGCCGCATCCGGGTTCAGTGTGAACGGATACAACTTTTCCGAGCAAATTTGACCTTTGCCACAGGCAGCTTCGCGCGGGCAGAAAAATGCCTGAACAGGGATGCTAAAGTTCGTGCTGCGGACGAAGCGCGGCAGAAGCGTCCGGCTCGACCGGGCGGATTGTATAGAGAACTGCGCCATCCTCGCCGTCCGGCTCCGCGATCTGGATCGCTATGTTTGTGCCGGTCGGGTCGTCCGCCGGCGCGACCACCTCGAAGCTGAACACGTCTCCGCCAGTGGTCTTGATGGTGAGGCGGTCCCCTGCCGACAGGCCGTTGAAGCTCGCCGGCTCGACCGGAAATCCGGTGGAGACGGCCTGCTCGGCGAGGACGGGCGCGGGCATCGCTTCCCCGGCCATCTCGTCGAGCACCGCAACGCTGGACGCTCCGGCGTCATGCGACCCGACCCGCTCGACGATCTTGTCGCCGCTGGCGCCTTCCCGTTCACGCCAGACCGGCGCCGCCGCCCGCAAGTCGGACACCGTTGCCCTGTCTTCCAGCGCTTTGCTCCACAGCGCCCGGTCGATCGCGCGGCCCGCGTTCGACCAGTCGAACTGCGCCGCTTGCCATCCGCAGACCCCGATCGCAGCCGCAAGCAGGAAATTTCGCGCGCCGCGCCAGCCGGCTGTCAGGGCGGATAGAGCGTGTCTGCGGCGTTGGTCCGTCATGTCATCGATCTCCTGATCCGGCAGCGGTCATCTTCAAGATACCGCAACCGCTACGCACCGGCAAAGGATCCGGTCGTATACCGCGGCGATCTGACCTTTTCGTGAAGATATGCGGAGACGCTGATACGAGCGCGAGGCCGCGCCTAGGCTGCACAAAAAACCAGGACCGCCTGGCGTACGCTACACCAGTTCGCCAGGGGTCTGGTTCTTGAGACTGCCGTATGCGAAGCAGACGCGTTTGCAAGCGCCGACTCCCACCCGGACAGGCCACAAGAACACTACGACAGGTATCACGTCTTTCCGCCGGGAGGAAGCAGGATGTGCTGAACGCCCCCAAGGGGGTTGTGATCCGGCAACGGTTCCTCATGCGCCGGCGTCGAGGGCGCTACCGCCTCCGAAGACGCGTGCTTCCCGCCGAAGACGCCCAGCAGCACGAAGATCAGGAAGAGCGCCAGACCGAACACGAGATCGGCGAGCGCCTGGCGGATATGCCGCTTCTGATCGGACGGTTGAGAGTCCATTTTCGCCCTTCTGTTTCCGGTCCCGGAACGACGCGCTCGCGCGACGCAATGAACAGGATTTGTTTGCCGAGGTTTTCGGCGAGACGTGGCCCGATTTGTGACGGTTCAGAGCAATTTTCCAGACCTGGGCGCGACCGGCCCGCGCAGAGGCCGGCGTTCTTGCCACCGTGGGCGCTTTTCGCGTATCCGAAACTCATGGGAACGAACGAGACCGGCGCTGCGCCACGGCAACGTCCCGGACTTGACGATTATGTGAAGGGCGTGCGCGGCGGCGACCGCGCGATGCTGGCGCGCGCCATTACGCTGGTCGAAAGCCGCCAGAGGCGCGACCGCGCCACCGCCGCCAGGCTGTTGCAGAGGCTGCTGCCGCACACAGGCGGAGCCTACCGCATCGGGCTGACCGGCTCGCCCGGCGCGGGCAAGTCGACGACCATCGACCAGCTTGGCGCGAACCTTACCGCAGAGGGCCGCCGCGTGGCCGTGCTTGCCGTGGACCCGACCTCGCAGCGCACCGGCGGCTCGATCCTCGGCGACAAGACGCGCATGGCGAAGCTGGCCGCCGATGACCGGGCGTTCATCCGGCCTTCGCCCTCGGCCGGAACGCTCGGCGGCGTCACGCGCACGACGCGCGAGACCATGCTGCTATGCGAGGCGGCGGGCTTCGATGTCGTGATCGTCGAAACAGTGGGCGTCGGCCAGTCCGAGATGGCAGTGGCCAACATGGTCGATTTCTTCCTCGTTCTGTTGCTGCCCGGCGCGGGCGACGACCTGCAGGGTCTGAAGAAAGGCGTGCTGGAACTGGCCGACATGATCGCGGTGAACAAGGCCGACGGCGACAATATCGACCGCGCCCGGCGCACGGCCAACGACTATCGCAACGCGCTGCAAATCCTCACGCCGCCAAGCCCGAACTGGCGCGCGCCGGTCATCACCATCTCGGGGCTGCGGAACATCGGGCTGGATGAGCTGTGGCGGCAGATCGAGCGCTATCATGATATCATGTCGCGTAGCGGCGAATGGCAGGGCAAGCGCCGGGAACAGGCGGTGGCATGGATGCATGATCTGATCGAGGCGCGGCTCCTTCAGGCGCTGACGGACGATCCGGCGATTGCGGAGAAACTGAAGGCGTTGGAGGCGCGCGTGCGCGCGGGCGAACTGGCGCCGAGCCTCGCGGCGGAGGAGATCGCGGCGGCGCTCGGCCTGAGCGCGCTGGAGCCGGGCACGGCGGAGGGCTGTGCATGAGCGCGCGAGAGATTCTGATCGCCGGCTTCGGGCCATTTCCGGGCGTGGCATGGAACCCGTCCGGCTGGCTGGCGCAGACGCTGGCGCGCACGCATGAGCGCCCGCTGGCCGCCGCTGTCCTTCCGGTGAGCTGGCATAGCGCGTGGGCTGTGCTGGCGCCGCTGCTGGAGGCCGACCGGCCGCGTCAGGTCATCCTGTTCGGCGTCTCCGGCGACGCGGAAGGCTTCTGCCTGGAGCAGCGCGCCTATAACGCGCGCGGGCCGCAAGCCGATGCGCATGGCGAGACGCCGGAGGATCGACGCCTGATGCACGAACCCATTGAGACGCTTGATGCGACACTGGCCCTGCCACCGATCGCCTCGGCCCTTGCGGCGGCAGACCTTCCAGTCGAAGTGTCGACCGATCCGGGCCGCTATCTGTGCAATGCCCTGCTCTTTCATGCGCTGCATTGGGCGCGGGGACGGCCGACGCGCGTGGGCTTCGTCCATATCCCGCATCTCGGCGATGCAGGCCCGCTCACGCCCGCCGAGGCCTTGACCGGCGCGCGGCTCATCGTCGAAACCGCCATAAGCGCAGAACGCGCTGTCCCAGCCACTGCGTGAGGGCCGCCATGTCGCCCAAACCGCCCGCAGAACTCCGCGAGCGTTACCGCGAGATGCTGAATGCCGGCGCGCTGCGCCCCGACCCGGCCCAGGCAATGGCGGTGGAAAAGCTGCAACTGCTTGCCAACCGCGTCGCGCGCTACAAGCGGCCGACCCGGACCGACACCTTTTCGTTTTTCACCCGCAAGCGCGGCGAAGTGCCCTGCGGGCTTTACATTTTCGGAGGCGTGGGCGGCGGCAAGACCATGCTGATGGACCTGTTCTTTGACAGCGTGGCCATCGACGCGAAACGCCGCAACCACTTTCATGCGTTCATGGCGGATGTGCATGAGCGCGCCGCCGCGTTCCGCAAGACCGCGAAAGGCGATCCCATAGAGCAAGTGGCGAAGGAGATCGCCAAGGACACGCGCCTGCTTTGCTTCGACGAGTTTCACGTCACCGACATCGCCGACGCGATGATCCTGGGGCGGCTGTTCGGCGTGCTGTTCGAGGCGGGCGTGGTGCTGGTCGCGACCTCCAACGTGCCGCCGCGTGATCTCTACAAAGAGGGGTTGAACCGCAACCTGTTCGAGCCGTTCATCGCGGAGCTGGAGCAGCGAGTCGAACTGCTGGAACTGTCATCGGCGCGGGATTACCGGCTGGAAAAGCTGTCCGGCTCGCCGCTATATTTTTGCCCGCCCGGCGAGAGCGCCCGCGCGCAGATGCAGGCGCTATGGGAAAGCCTGACCGGCACGCAAGCCGGCGAGGCGCGCGAGATCGCGGTTGCGGGGCGCTGCGTCCATGTGCCCGAGGCGGCGATGGGCGCGGCCCGCTTCACCTTCGCCGATCTGTGCGAGCAGCCGCTGGGGTCGAACGACTATCTGGCGCTGGCCCGCGACTTCCACACGCTTTTCGTTGCGGACGTCCCGGTCATGAGCCCGGAAAAGCGCAACGAAGCGCGGCGCTTCATCACGCTCATCGACGCGCTCTACGATGCCGGCACCGGCCTCATCATCACCGCCGAGGCTGAACCCGAGGCGCTATACCAGGCCGGCGATGGGGCTTTCCTGTTCGAGCGGACGGTCTCGCGCCTGATGGAAATGCGCACGACCGGCTACCTCTCGCGCGGCCGCAACCTGACGGCATTGTGAACATCTGTCACTTCGCGACGGACAAGCGCGCGTGCTCAATACCCGGCAAATACCCGCCAAGACATAAGCAGGGGTGTGCCGCATGACCGAAATCCTCGTCGCCGCGCTAGCCGCGCTGATCCTCATGAGCTTCTTCGTCGCCCCGTTGGCGCGCGATCCTCAGAGCTTTTATCGCGGCTGGGCCGGGGGTGGCCGCCCGCCGGGCGTGCTCACGCTCACTTTCTCGCAGGTTACGACGTGGATTTTCGCCCGTTCGCTGCTCACTGCGGCGATCCTGGGCTTCCACTTCGGCATCGCCGGCGGCATCGCCTATGCGGCCTATTACCTGTCGTTTCTCACCGGCTGGGCCATTGTCGACCATCTGCGCTTCCGGCATGGCTACACCAGCATTCAGGACTTCATGCGTGACCGCTTCGGCGGGCTGGGCACGAGCACCTACAATTTCCTGATTGCGCTGCGGCTCATCAGCGAAGTGTTCGCGAACCTGCTGGTCGTCGGCATCATCTTCGGCGCCGCCGGCTCCGCCATTTATCTGCTCGCCATCGGCGTCACGGCCGTCGTCACGCTGGCCTATTCCATGATCGGGGGCCTGCGCGCCTCGCTGCGCACCGACGTTCTGCAGATGAGCCTGTTTCTCGCGCTGATGGCGCTCATCATGATTGCGCTTATCGACCTGCCGCAGACCTCCTTCCGGGCAATCGGCGCGAGCAGCCCGCTGGCGCTGGAAAACGGCTGGAACCTGCTCCTGGTCGCGCTTTTGCAGGTCTGGAGCTATCCGATGCACGATCCGGTGATGATGGATCGCGGCTTCATCGCCGACCGGCGCACGACAAGGGCGAGCTTCCTGCACGCGGCCTGGATCAGCGTTGTCTGCATCCTCGGCTTTTCGCTGCTTGGCGTCGTCGCCGGGCTGGAGGCGCAACAGGGCGAGGAGATGATGGGCGTACTCGCTCGCCTGCTGGGCGACACGACGATGCTCCTCGTCAATCTCGCGCTGGTGCTGTCGGCGATCTCGACGCTCGATTCGACCTTCTCCAGCGCCGCGAAGCTGGCCATTGCCGACATGCGCATCGGCCAGCCAACAGTCGCCAACGGGCGCATCGCCATGGCGCTGTTCGCGCTGGGCGGGCTGGTGTTCCTCTGGCTCGGTACGGACGACCTCTATGCGGCGGTCGCGGTCAGCGGCACGGCCTCGCTGTTCCTCGCGCCGGTGATCTTCTTCTGCATCTGGGGCAACATGGCGATTCCGCGCTGGAGCTACCTCACGGCCTTCCTCGCGGCGATCGCGGGCGCGGCGCTCTACTATGCCGAAAGCGGCGGCCACGCCGAGATCATCGCCCCGCTCACGGGCATCACCGTGAAATACAACAAGCTGCTGCTGATCTCGGCCACAGTCCTCGCCATCGGCAACGGGGCCTTCGCACTCGGCGCCTGGCTCGGCCGGCCGGCCACGGCGAAACCTGCGGACACGGCCTGACGCCGGACGGTTTGCACTTGCGCGGCGCACCGGGATTCTGAAAGATCACGGGGTTTTGCCATCCAGCCAATGCCAGTGGGCGCGCCGTGAAAAAACTCCTTCGCGAACTCTATTACGGGACGCATTCCTATTCGCGCGCGTTCCGCTTCACGCTGCTGGCGGTGGACACGGCGACGCTGATCTATTTCATCGCGGTCACGGCGCTGCCGCCATCGGACATCTATCGCACGATCGACATCGGCATCGGCATCTACATCGCGCTCGACCTGTTGGCGCGGTTCATCGCCTCTTCAAGCGCGCGCGGATATTTCCGGGAAATCGCGACCTGGACGGATCTGGCGGTGCTGGCCTCGCTGCTCGTACCAGCCGCGGCGGAGGATTACCTGTTCCTGCGCATCCTGCGGATCTTCCGGCTGCTGCGGTCCTACCACATGCTGCGCGACCTGCGCGAGCTTTACCCATTCTTCCGCCGGCATGAGGAAGTCATCAACAGCGTGTTCAACCTGCTGGTATTCGTTTTCGTGATCTCGGCGCTGGTGTTTGTGCTCCAGCATCGCACGAACGAGGGCATCAACAACTATCTGGACGCGCTTTATTTCACGGTGGCGGCGCTGACCACCACGGGTTTCGGCGACATCGTGCTCGAGGGCACTGTCGGGCGGCTGCTGTCGGTGGTCATCCTGGTGTTCGGCGTCGGCCTGTTCCTGCGGCTGTTGCAGGTCATCTTCCGGCCGAGCAAGGTGCATTACACCTGCCCGGATTGCGGGCTGAAGGAACACGACGCCGACGCCGTGCATTGCAAGCACTGCGGGCGGGTGCTCAACATCGAGACGGCGGGCGGAACATAGCGAGTTTCGACTGCGCGCACAGGGCTGAATCGGTTCGCTGCGCGCGCGATGACGACGTGTTTCTCGATGGCGGAGAACGCCCGGCTCACCAGCGGTCCGCGCCCGACGCGGCAACCGATCCGCGCCCGAGCTGCGGCGTCAGCGAGACCCAAAGCCGCGGCGAGCGATAGGACTGGCGCTTGATGAAGGTGTAAGGCGTCTCATTCCACAGCAGGATGCGCGAATGCTTGTTGTCGAGCACGAAGTCGCCCTGCTTCGTGCGCACAGTCAGCACCGCGTGACCATCGCCCCGCTCGTCCAGCACGACCGTGATCAGCAGCGCGCTCTCCGGCCAGCCCCGCTTGATGAGTTCCTGGCGCTTGAGCAGCACGTAATCCTCGCAGTCGCCCGCGCCGCGCGGCAGCGTCCAGTGCTCCTCCACGCCGTAAAGTTCGCGGTCGGTCTTTGGCGACACCGCGTCGTTGATGTAGCTGTTGACCGCATTCATCACGATCCAGCGGTCGGCGGTCAGATGGAGCCGCCCGGCTCCGCCCGAAGCGCGCGAAGACCTGGTTTGCGGCCGGCATTGCGCGGCGTGGCGGCGGCAGAAATCCACATAGCCAGGCGGCGCGTTGGTCAGACCATGGATTGGCATGGCCGAGCGCCCGGCCCGTGGCTGCGGCAGCGCGCTCTTGTGCATTGTCGTTTCGCTGTCGAACGCCGCCGCATTCTGCCGCGCGCCAGACAACGCGACCAACCCCATCAGCAACGCGAGCACTATCCAACGCATAACGGACATCCCCTG
Source organism: uncultured Hyphomicrobiaceae bacterium (assembly GCA_964540795.1). Classification (GTDB taxonomy): domain Bacteria; phylum Pseudomonadota; class Alphaproteobacteria; order Rhizobiales; family Rhodomicrobiaceae; genus Dichotomicrobium. The sequence continues at coordinate 29,368 of CAZINX010000003.1, forward strand.
CGAACACATCGCTGGAAAGGATGCCAGACAGGCATTGAATGAGAGCTAAACCGCCCCGGAAAAACTTATGAAGATTGCGCGGGCGGCTCAGACGGGCAGTTCGCGCTTCTCGGCAACGCTGCCGTCCGGGTTGATGTTGTAGACGATGGGCACGCCGGTGGCGAGGTTGAGCCGGGTAATCTCCTCGCGGGTCAGACCGTCGAGCTGCATGATGAGCGCGCGCAGCGAGTTGCCGTGAGCCGAGACGATCACATTCTTGCCCGCCTCCACCAGCGGCCGGATGTTTTCCTCGTAATAGGGCAGGACGCGCTCGGCGGTATCCTTCAGGCTTTCGCCGCCAGGCGGCCTCGTGTCGTAAGAGCGCCGCCAGACATGCACCTGCTCCTCGCCCCAGCGCGCGCGCGCATCGTCCTTGTTCAGGCCCGCGAGATCGCCGTAGTCGCGCTCATTCAGCGCCTGATCGCGCTCTATCGAAATATCGGACTGCCCGAGTTCTTCAAGGATGATGTCGAGCGTGGCTTGCGCGCGCTTGAGAGCGCTTGTGAAGGCGATATCGAAGGTGAAGCCCGCCTGTTTCAAGGCGCGGCCGGCCTCGCGCGCTTCCTCGACGCCGCGCTCGCTGAGTTCCACATCGCGCCAGCCGGTGAACAGGTTCAGCTTGTTCCACTCGCTTTGACCGTGGCGAACGAGCACGAGCATGGCGGTGATATCCTCCGGTTCCGTGTTGTGATGGGAGTGTCCCTTTACAGGCCCAGCACATCGCGCATGGTGTAGACGCCCGGCGGCTTGCCGCGCGCCCAAAGCGCCGCCTTGACCGCGCCGCGCGCAAAAATCTGCCGGTCGGTCGCGCGATGCGTGAGTTCGATGCGCTCGCCCTGCCCCGCGAAGACGACCGTGTGCTCGCCGACGACATCGCCGCCGCGCAAGGTCGCAAAACCGATATCTCCGCTGCGGCGCGCGCCGGTGTGCCCCTCACGCGCCTTGACGGCATGGGCGTCGAGCGCGACCTGCCGGCCCGTGGCCGCCGCTCCGCCCAGCATAAGCGCGGTACCGGACGGCGCATCGACCTTGTAGCGGTGGTGCATTTCGACGATCTCGATGTCGTAGTCAGCATCGAGCGCGGCCGACACCTTTTCGGTCAGCGCGGTCAGCAGGTTCACGCCCAGGCTCATGTTGCCGGCCTTTACGATCGTGGCATGGCGGGACGCGCTGGCGATGCGCTGCTCGTCCTCCTCGGCAAAGCCCGTCGTGCCAATGACATGGACAATGCGGCCCTGCGCGGCAAGCCCGGCATATTCCGCCGTGACCTTCGGGGCGGTGAAATCGAGAATGCCTTCGCAGCGGGTGAACAGCTCAAGCGGGTCGTCGGTGACAAAAACGCCAAGCGCCCCGACGCCGGCCAGTTCGCCCAAATCCAGACCGACGGCCTCGGCGCCAGGCGCCTCGGTGCCGCCGACGAGCGTGCATTGCGGTGATTCATGCGCCGCGCGGACGAGCGCGCGACCCATGCGCCCCGCAGCGCCCATGACCGCCAGCCGCATCTCGCTCATCGCCCACGTCTCCCTCGCCTAACCCGCGCTGCCGGCCGCGGCGGCCGCGATTGCCTTGGCGATCATGTCGCGCGCCTCCGAGTCATCGCCCCAGCGGGTGATCTCGACCCATTTGCCGTCCTCAAGGTCTTTATAGCGCTGAAAGAAATGCGCAATCTGACGGACTTGCATGTCCGGCAAGTCGCGATAGCTGTCGATGTTGTTGTACATCGCCGACACGCGCCCCGAGGGCACGGCGATAATCTTCTCGTCCGCACCGGCCTCATCGCGCATATGCAGCACCCCCACCGGGCGGCAATTCATCACCGCGCCCGGAATGAGCTGGCGCTGGTTCGCAATCAGCACATCCACCGGATCGCCGTCATCGGACAGCGTGTGCGGGACGAAGCCGTAGTTCCCCGGATAGCGCATCGCGGTGTAGAGCACACGGTCGACAAACAGCGTGCCCGAGGCCTTGTCCATCTCATACTTGACGGGTTCGCCGCCGGTCGGGACTTCAACGACAACATTGACGTCGTGCGGCGGATTATCGCCGATCGGGATGGCGTCTATGCGCATGGCGATGCCTCTCGTGCCTGGAGCCTCATGCTGTCAGGGTGTGTTGCAACTTCCGCGCGCCCCGTCAAGCGCCGCCGTCCCGGAATGAAAACGCCGGCCCGGCGTTCAAGCCGGACCGGCGGAGAGGAGAGGACGATCGCAGCAACCGGGAGAGCCGCCCCGGTGAGGACCTTAGTAGGCGTAGTCGCGGCCGCGGGCCTTGGCGCGTTCGCGCGCGCTCGGGTTGACCGACGGGCGGAACGGCACCTCGACCACTTCGGCCTCGACCGGCTCGCCGGAGCGGATGGTGTAGGCTTCGGGCACCTCGACCAGCAGCTTCGTGCCAAGCTCGGACAGCCGGTGCGGCACCCAGCACAGCGCGATGTTGGTCTGAAGTTCGGGCGACCACCACGGCGATGTGACGTAGCCGACGCGCCCGCCCTCCGGCTCGGAGATCAGCCAGAAGTCGTTGGCGTAATCGGTGATCGGCTGGCCGCCGAGCTTGATCCCGACCATGCGCATCTTGAAGGGGAAACCGCCCTCGTCGATGATCGCGCGCTGGCGCTCAAGCTCTTCCTTGCCGATATAATCGGCCTGCTTCTTGCGCGGCACCTGGTAGGACAGGTTGACCTGGAACGGCGAGGTTTCGCTGTCCAGGTCCTGCCCCCACGACAGGATGCCGGCGGCCACGCGGCGATGGTGCGCCGGGGCGATCACGCGCAGGCCGTAGCTCGCGCCCGCGCCGCGAACGGCATACCAGACGGCCTCGGCGTGGATCGTGCTGTCATAGGTGTAGATTTCGTAGCCTTTCTCGCCGGTGAAGCCGGTCTGGCTGACAATGACGTCCGCGCCGGCCAGCTTGCCGCGCATCAGGCCATAATAGGGCATGGAGCGGACTTCCTCGCCAAACAACTCGGTCATGAGGTCTTCCGACAGCGGCCCCTGAATCTGCAGCGGCGACACGTCGATCTCGGCGATGTCCACGTTGAACTTCTTGCCGACATTCACGCCCTGCAGCCACAGCATCAGGTCGCTGTCGGAGATCGAGAACCAGAACTCGTCATCCTCCAGACGCAGCAGCACCGGGTCGTTGAGGATGCCGCCCTTCTCGTTGCAGAGAATGGCGTATTTGCCGTGCATCGGCTTGATCTTGGTAGCATCGCGCGTGATGACGTAGTTCACGAACGCCTCTGCGTCCGGGCCTTTCACGCGGATCTGGCGCTCCACCGCGACGTTCCACATCGTCACGCGGTTGACCAGCGCGTCATACTCGGCCATCGCGCCGCCGTCTTCCGGGCGGACATAGCCGCGCGGATGATACATGCGGTTGTAGACGGTCGCGCGCCAGCAGCCGGCTTCGACCGCAAGATGCCAGAAGGGCGACTTGCGCACGCGCGTCGAGATCAGCATCTGCACAGGGGTCGGGCCGGACTGACGCAGGTTGATCGGCACCAAGCGATCCGACTGATCGACGTCGGGAACATTGGGGTGCGAGCGGTTTGGCTGGTTGTCGCTGTCGCTCATTTCGGCTTTCTCCAGCATGGGGTGCTTCCTCTTTGCCTCGAATGTGTTTCTGGATGCATATGGTCACAAACCGCCGCGGCATATCGTCCCCAAAACGACTCTTTGACAGCTTGAAATCGGCCTTGTTGCTCAGGGGGATAAAGCCGTCGTGTTCAGGGCGTGATCGGGCCGGCGAGAGTCGCAGTCCGCGCGGCGGCGGCGCGCGTTCTTGAAGCATGATCGCAAGCGGAATAGCAGGGTGCAGACATGAGCGGCGTGAACGCGCAGGACTGGATCGAAATCGTGAAGGGCGGGCTGCCGCCCGACGCCTTGGCCGCGCGCATTTATTCCGGGCGCATCCTGTTCTTCGAGGGACTGGCGCCGGTGCAGGCCATCATCGACGCGGCCCGCGCGATCCTCGAAGAGGTATTAGACGGCGCGCATCCGCCCACCGCCTATCGCGCGCTCGGGTTGAGCGGCTACCGCAAGACCATACGCCAGGCGCAGAAACGCTTCGCCCAGTCGCCGGAGATCGCGCGGCACTGGGTCGACGCGCTGATCGCCGCGGGCCTTGCGCCGGAAGCGACCTATCGCGACCGGCTGGTGCTCCGCTCCGCGCCGCCGCACGAGACCGCGAACGGCCCCGGCTACGGACTGCTGCCGGCGCACCGCGATAGCTGGGGCGCGGGGCTGGACTGCCAGATCAACTGGTGGCTGCCGATCTACGACCTCACAGTGGAGCGCACGATGGCGGTCTTCCCGCGCGCCTTCGACCGGCCGGTGGTCAACGACAGCGCGGGCTGGGACTCGGGCCGCGCCCGCTCCGAGCCGGGCTATCCCGAACTTCCCACCGCGCGCGAGCAGATCGACTGGAACAAGGCGCTGCCGCTGGTGGTCCCCACAGGCGCGCTGATGGCGTTTTCCGCCACGCATCTGCACGCGACAATCCCGAACACCAGCGACGAGGCGCGCATCTCCAGCGAAACCCGCACGGTGGACCGGCGCGACCTGATCGCGGGGCGCGGCGCGCCGAATGTGGATCGCGGGCCGGTCACGCCCGGAACGGCATGGTTCCGGCGGCTGCAGGGCGGCCCCTCGTTGCAGGACGATCTGGAAAGCGAAGGCGCGCAGGCGTAATCACACGCGGCGTCGCAATCGGCCAAGCCAATGTCGCTCTGCGCGCGTCGGTTCCTGGCATCCGGGCGCATCCTTTGCGATTAAGAGATTCATAGGGCTGGCGGCGGCCGCAGGCTCTTCCGCCAGCTTCGAATTTGACCGATCACTCAAGCAAAACGGGACAGGCGGCGATGAAGACTCAAGCGCGCGTTGTGGTCGTCGGCGGCGGCGTCGTCGGCGTTTCGACGCTTTATCACCTGGTCAAGAAGGGCTGGTCCGACGTCGTTCTGATCGAGCGCAAGGAACTGACCTCCGGCTCGACCTGGCACGCGGCGGGCCTGCTGCCGCTGTTCAACATGAGTTACAGCGTCGGCCAGATCCACAAATACTCGGTCAAGCTCTACAAGCAGCTGGAAGAGGAGACAGGCCAGCATGTCGGCTTTTCGGTCGTCTCGAACATCCGCCTGGCCCAGACGCAGGACCGGATGGACGAATACAAGTATTACGCCGGCGTGGCCGAGACCATCGGCATCGACGTGCGCTGGCTGACGCCTGAGCAAGTCAAGGAAATCTGGCCGCTGTGCAATACCGAGGGGCTGCTCGGCGCGATCCAGCACCCAGAGGACGGCTACATCCAGCCCGCCGACCTGACCCAGGCGCTCGCGCGCGGCGCGCGGGCTGGCGGCGCGGAAATCTACCGCAACACCAAGGTCACCGGCTTCACCCAACAGCCCGACGACAGCTGGGTCGTGCACACCGACAAGGGCGACATCGCCTGCGAGCATGTCGTCTCGGCGACCGGCAACTTCGCCCGCCAGACCGGCAAGATGGTCGGCCTCGACATTCCGGTCATTCCGGTCGAGCACCAGTTCATCGTCACCGAGCCGCACCCGGACATCCAGGCGCGTAAGGCGCAGGGGCTGCCCGAAATGGGCGTGCTGCGTGACTCCGACAGCTCCTGGTACATGCGCGAGGAAGCCGGCGGACTGCTGCTCGGCCCGTATGAAAAGGGCGCGCCTGCCTGTTATGTCGACGGCCCGGACGAGGAAGCCGAATACGAGTTGTTCCAGGAAGACCTGGAGCGGCTGGAGCCGCATATCGAGACCGCGATCGAGCGTGTGCCCGCCTTCGGCGAGGTCGGCATCAAGCAGGTCTACAACGGCGCGATTGCCTACACGCCCGACGGCTCGCCGATCATCGGCCCGGCCTGGGACTGCCGCAATTTCTGGCTGAACGAGGGCCACAGCTTCGGCGTCACCGCCGCCGGCGGCGCCGGCTGGCAGCTTGCCGAGTGGATCGTCGAGGGCGAGCCGTCCATTGACATGATGGGCGTCGACCCGCGGCGCTTCGGCCCCTACGCCGCGCGCGGCTATCTCAAGGAAAAGAACGAGGAAGCCTACGCCAACGTCTTCACCGTCCATTACCCGGACGAGGAGCGCGTGGCCGCGCGTCCGCTCAAGACATCGCCCTGCTACAGCCGCATGGCCGAGCGCGGCGCGGTATTCGGCTCGGTTTACGGCTGGGAGCGGCCCAACTGGTTCGCGCCGAACGACTATGCCATCAAGGTCGAGGATCTGAACCGGCCCGACGTGATCTGTGGCGAGAACCACCCGACGCCGGACGCTGAAGGAAAGGTCCGCGAGTTGTGGAGCTTCCGCCGCTCCAACTATTTCGAGAATGTCGGCAACGAGGCCCGGCACGTTCATGAGAATGTCGGCGTGCTCGACATGTCGGCCTTCGCGAAGATGATGGTGACGGGCCCAGGCGCTGAAAGCTGGCTGGAGTCGCTGGTGGCCAACCGCATCCCGAAGAAGATCGGGCGGATCGGCCTGTGCCATATGCTGTCGCTGAACGGCGGCGTGCGCAGCGAGTTCACGATCTACAAGACCGGCCCGGAGTCGTTCTACCTCGTCTCCGCCGGCGCGTTCGAGCGGCACGACCACGATTATCTGAAAAAGCTCGCTCCGCGCGACGGCAGCGTGCAACTCCAGCCGATCACGACGCAGTACGGCGTGCTGGTGCTCGCCGGCCCGAAGGCGCGCGACGTCCTGGGCCAGTTGACCGACTTCGACCTCGGCAACGAGTCGTTCCCGTGGCTCACCGGCAAGCAGATCAATATCGGCCATGCGATGGCGCACGCGCTGCGCGTCAACTTCGTCGGCGAACTGGGCTGGGAGCTGCATCACCCGATGGAGATGCAGAATACCATCTTCGATCTGCTGTTCGAGGCAGGCGCGCCCTATGACATCAGGCCGTTCGGAATCCGCGCGATGGACACCATGCGCATCGAGAAGTCCTATCGCCTGATCCCGCGCGAGCTGTCGATCGAGTATTCGGCGCTTGAGTCCGGGCTGGACCGCTTCGTGCGGCTGAACAAGCCGAACTTCATCGGCAGGGACGCCCTTATCGAATGGCAGCAGCGCGGCTTCAAGAACCGCCTCGTCACCATGGAGGTCGGCGACATCAAGGACTCCGATCCGCGCGGCAACGAACCCATATACCGTAATGGGACGATGGTCGGACGCTGCACCAGCGGCGGTTACGGCTGGCGGCTTGGCCACTCTGTTGCGCTGGGCATGGTGCCGCCGGAGATGTCAGCCGAGGGCGAGGAATTCGAGGTGGAAATCCTCGGCGAGCGTCATCCCGCCCGCGTCATTCCGGAAAGCCCGTTCGACCCGGATAACGAACGGTTGAGGGCGTGATCGGGCCAGATGTCGCAAATCGCCATGCCGGCGGCGCGGCTGGGCCGTCCGGTCAGTTTACGGCGCAGTAGGCTGATTCTTGTACTCTGGCAGGGTGTTAGCGCGGAACGGCGGTCACCTCCCAGCCGCCGCCGCGCGTCCGGCGCGACGGCCCGGTAAAGGCGCTTAACGACTTGAAGGCGGGTATGGCGATGAGCGTTTACGACGAAATGGAAGCGGCCGCTGCGAAGGCCGGGGAAGAGCCTGATGATATGCCCGCTGGCTTTCACCCGGCGGTCACGGCGGACATGAGCGTGGAAGAGCGCGCCGGATGCCTGGCGCGTAACGCCTCCATCGAGATCATCCCGAGCACGGCGGACAAGATCACGGATTTCCGCGATCTGATGCCGCCAGGCGCGCGCGTGTTCGTGCCGTTCCTGCCGAAGACCGAATTCGCGGACTGCATTCCGCTGTCCACGCGCTTGCGCAATGAAGACATGGAGCCGGTGCCCCACATCGCCGCGCGGCGTCTGCGCTCGCGGGCCGAACTGACCGACACCCTCGCCGCGCTCAGCGAGCAGGCGCGCATCAGGGAGGTCCTCGTCATCGCGGGCGACCCGGAGGAACCGGCCGGCCCGTTCGAGAACAGCATGGCCGTGCTTGAAACCGGGTTGCTCGAGGACTTCGGCATCGAAACGATTTTCGTCGGCGGCCAGCCCGAGGGCATCCCTGGCGTACCCATAGAGGATGTGAGCAACGCGCTGGACTGGAAATACGCCTACGCCAAGCAGAGCGCGGCGGATGTCCGGCTCGTCACCCAGTTCGTCCTCGACCCGGACAATCTCATGGCATGGCGGCGCGATCTGGCCGAGCGTGGCATCGACCTGCCGCTGCATGTCGGCGTGGCCGGCCCGACCAGCCTGAAAACGCTGATGAAATTCGCGGGCCTGACCGGCGCGAAGGCCTCGTTCCGCGCGATGCGCAAATACGGCGTCAAGCTCACCCGCCTGAGCGACACCGCCGTGCCCGACGATCTGGTCCATCTTCTGGCCAGCGAGACCGAAGGCGCACGGGTTCATGGGCTGCACGTCTACACCTTTGGCGGCTTCACCCGCGCGGTGGAATGGCTGAGCAAGTGGCGCGCGGGCGCGCCGCAGGATTGCCGGCAGGCCGGTTACGCGACGGCCTGAGCCCTACCCCTCGCAAAGCTCCCAAAGCCGGACGGGTTCGCCCCTTCCGGCTTTTTTGTTCGCGCTGTCCGGCAGCCAATCTTGGAATCGCGTCTGCGCGCCTGTACACAGGACTCAAGGAAAGAGGTGCGTGATGAAAACCGAAGAGCCGCGGACGATTTACCTGAAGGATTACCGGCCGTCGCCCTACCTGATCGAAAAGGTCGATCTGGATGTGGCGCTGGGCCCGGAAAGCACGCGCGTGCGCTCGCGCCTGAAAGTCAAGCCGAACGATGACCCGAACGCGCCGGCCGGCCCGCTGACGCTGAACGGCGAGAAGCTGGAACTGCACTCGGTCAAGGTGAACGGCGCGCCGATCAACGACTACACAGTCGATGACCAGACGCTGACGATCGCCTCCCCGCCCGACGGCCCATTCGAGGTCGAGATCGAGACCACCTGCAACCCGCAGGCCAACGAGGCGCTCGAAGGGCTTTACCGCTCGGGCGGCATCTACTGCACCCAGTGCGAGCCCGAGGGCTTCCGCCGCATCACCTACTTCATCGACCGGCCGGATGTGCTCGCGCGCTACCGGGTGCGCATCGAGGCGGACAAGACGGAAGCGCCGGTGCTGCTGTCGAACGGCAACCTCGAGGACGAAGGCGAGCTTGAAGGCGGGCGGCACTATGCCGTGTGGGAAGATCCGTTCCCGAAACCGTCTTACCTGTTCGCGCTGGTGGGCGGAAACCTGGCCTGCGTTCAGGACAGCTTCATCACCAAGACCGGGCGGGCCGTCGATCTGCGCATCTATGTGGAGCCGGGCAAGGAAAGCCGCTGCGGCTGGGCGATGGAAAGCCTGAAAACGGCGATGCGCTGGGACGAGGAGCGTTTCGGGCTGGAATACGATCTCGATATCTACATGATCGTCGCCGTCAGCGAATTTAATATGGGCGCGATGGAGAACAAGGGCCTCAACGTCTTCAACGACAAGCTGATCCTCGCCCGCCCCGACATCGCCACCGACACCGACTACGAGGCCATCGAGGCGGTCATCGCTCACGAATACTTCCACAACTGGACCGGCAACCGCGTCACCTGCCGCGACTGGTTCCAGCTCTGCCTGAAGGAAGGGCTGACCGTGTTCCGCGATCAGGAGTTCACCGCCGATCAGCGCTCGCGCCCCGTGAAACGCATCGAGGATGTGCGGTTGTTGCGCGCGCGCCAGTTCTCCGAAGATGCCGGCCCGCTGGCGCATCCGGTCCGCCCGTCCTCCTTCGTGGAGATCAACAACTTCTACACGCTCACCGTCTACGAGAAGGGCGGCGAGCTGTGCCGGATGCTGCACACGATGCTCGGCGAGGACGGCTTCCAGGCCGGGATGAGGCTCTATTTCGAGCGCCACGACGGTCAGGCGGTGACGGTCGAGGACTTCGTCGCTGCGATGGCGGATGCAAATGACCGCGACCTGAGCCAGTTCATGCGCTGGTACAACCAGGCGGGCACGCCCGAGCTTGTCTGCCGCTTCGAGCATGACGCCTCGGAGAAGACGGCGAAGCTCCACGTCACGCAGGTGCACGCGCCCTCGCCCGGCCAGCCGGACAAGGAACCGGTCCCGATACCGCTGCGCATCGAGTTTGTCGGCCCCGACGGCGAGGACATGCCGCTGCGGCTGAAAGACGGCGGCGAGGCGCCCGGCGGCCTGCTAATGGTCACGAAGCGCGAGCAGGAATTCACGTTTACCGACGTTGCGCACCGCCCGATCCCGTCCCTGCTGCGCGGCTTCTCCGCGCCAGTGAAGCTCTCCAGCCCGCTAGATGACGCCGATCTTGACTTCCTGATGCGCCACGACGCAGACCTGTTCAACCGCTGGCAGGCGGCGCAGACGCAGGCGATGAAACGGCTGGTGGCGATGGCGCGTGGCGAAGGCGAGTACGTGCCAGATGTCCGCGAGTTCGCGCTTGCCGTCGGCCCGACGCTCACCGACGACTGGCTGGAGCCGGCCTATCGCGCGGCTTTCGCCGTGCCGCCGAGCGAGCTGGACATCGCCCAGGAGATCGGCGCGGATGTCGACCCGACCGCCGTTCACCACGCCCGGCGCAAGCTGCGCGCCACGCTCGGTCATACGCTTCAGGGCGATCTGCAGCGGCTTTACGAGGACTACGCGGTGCCGGGCGGATATGAGCCGGACCCGGACAGCGTCGGCAAGCGGAGCCTGCGCAACACGGCGCTCGCGCTCCTGGCCGCGGAAGAGACCGAAGACGGCGTGAAGCGCACGCAGGACCATTTCCAGAACGCCGACAACATGACCGACAGCATGGCGGCGCTGCGCATCCTTGCCAGCCTCGACCGGCCCGAGCGTGACGCGGCGCTTGAAAGCTTCTACGAACGCTGGAAGGAAGAGCAGCTCGTCCTCGACAAGTGGTTCGCCATTCAGGCGCAATCCACCGCCAGCGACACGCTTGACCGCGTCAAGAGCCTGCGCGGCCACCCGGCTTTCTCGATCAAGAACCCGAACCGGGTGCGCGCGCTCATCGGCGCGCTGGCGCACGGGAATCCGCTGCACTTCCACTCCGCGGACGGCCGAGGCTACGAATTCGTCGGCGAGTCGATCATGGAGATCGACGGCTTCAACCCGATGATCGCTGCGCGACTGGCCAGCGCGTTCTCAAGCTGGAAGATGCTGGAGCCAGGCCGGCGCGCGCTGGCGCACCAGATGCTGGAGCGCATCGCCGGCAAGGAGGGCCTGTCGCGCGACACCCGCGAAGTGGTCGGCAAGATGCTGGGCTGATCAGGCCTGGGCGAGCGTCACAACGTTTGCCCTGGGCGATGCGGTATCCGCATCCCGCGTCTCGCCAGCCATCGCCTGCGCCACGGCCCAGTTGGTCTCGATCATCCGCTGGATCGCCCGCGGCGGCAAGTCGTACAGCCGCCGTCCGCGCAGATGCGCCGCCGCGCGCAACGTCGCCTGCTCGGCCCGCGCCGCGTGGATTAACGCCCTGACCTCGTCGCGCGCGCCAAGGATCGCCCGGTTGCGCCGGATGAACGCGATCAGGACAGCCAGGTCGTGGTCCCGCCCGATGATGTCGGACAACTCGCTGGCCAGGGCGATGCGCGGCGCGATCGCCTCGGGCCACGCACTGCGCATAAGCTGAAGGTGACGCCAGTGCCGCTGCACATGCTTGCGCCACTCGTGGAAGGCTTCATCATCGACGCCGGCGCGATAGGCGTGCTTCATGGCCCCTCGCCCGCCCGCGTAAGTCTCGCGCAGGCCCTCGGCCAGCGGCGTCAGCCCGTCCGCGCGCACCGGCAGCGCCTCGAAGGCCGCGCGCGCTTCGCCCAGCGCCTCGCGCGCCTGGGCCATCGCCATCTCGCCATGCGCGGGGATGATCGCGGCGCGGTTGGCATCCAGCCATGCGCGCAACGCTGCGGGCGCGCGGCCCGCTTCGCCCAGATCATGCTGTTGCTCAAGCCGCTCCAGCGTCTGGCGCATGACATGAATATCGCGCGGCCCGGCGAGCGCGCGGCCGAGATCGCGGAAGCGCCGGTTCTCGCGCCGATAGACCTTTTCGCTCAGCGCGGGCCGGCTCATGTCGAGCAGCGCGCGGATGCGCTTGAAGCACTTGCGCGCCTCATGAATGCCCTTGTCGTGGTCTTCGCCAGAGAGCATTGCTGCGGCGCGATCGATCTGACCGATGCCAATGCGCCGGACACCCTGCGCGATGGGTTCGTCAAGTCTGAGCCGATAGCGCATGGCTGTTGCTCTCAAAGTCTTCGGCTGATGGCGTTGTCATCAAACCGCAATATTTGGCGATCGGCCCGATGATTGTCCAGTCCACCGGCCCTTGCCGATGCGGCCGCAATCGGCTATGCCGCCGAAACGCCAAGCGATGAGGACATTCCAGCCATGAGCGATACCACCGCCCCCGTCCGCAAGGTCGTGCTGGCCTATTCCGGCGGCCTCGACACCTCGATTATCCTCAAATGGTTGCAAACAACTTACGGTTGTGAAGTGGTGACCTTCACCGCCGATCTGGGTCAGGGCGAGGAGCTGGAGCCGGCCCGGCGCAAGGCGGAGATGCTGGGCATCCACGAGATTTACGTCGAGGACCTGCGGGAGGAGTTCGTGCGCGATTACGTCTTCCCGATGATGCGCGCGAATGCGGTTTACGAAGGCGTCTACCTGCTCGGCACGTCGATCGCGCGGCCGCTGATCGCCAAGCGCCAGATCGAGATCGCCCGCGAAACGGGCGCGGATGCGGTGTGTCACGGCGCGACCGGCAAGGGCAACGATCAGGTGCGCTTCGAGCTGGGCTATTACGCGCTCGCGCCGGACATCAAGGTGATCGCCCCGTGGCGCGAATGGGACCTGGCGAGCCGCGAGGCGCTAATCGACTTTGCCGAGAAGCATCAGATCCCGGTGCCAAAGGACAAGCGCGGCGAAGCGCCGTTTTCGTGCGACGCGAACCTGCTGCACACCTCCTCGGAAGGCAAGCTGCTGGAAGACCCGGGCGAGGAGGCCCCGGAATACGTCTATCAGCGTACGCTCGCGCCGGAGGACGCGCCGGACAAGCCCACCTATGTCGAGATCGGCTTCGAGCGCGGCGATGCCGTGTCGATCGACGGCGAGCCACTTAGCCCCGCGAGCCTGCTGGCGCGGCTCAACGATCTGGGCCGCGACAACGGCATCGGGCGGCTCGACCTCGTGGAAAACCGCTTCGTCGGCATGAAGTCGCGCGGCATTTACGAAACGCCGGGCGGCACGATCCTGCTGGCGGCGCATCGCGGTATCGAGTCGATCACGCTGGACCGCGGCGCGGCGCATCTCAAGGACGAGCTGATGCCACGCTATGCCGAGCTGATCTATAACGGGCTGTGGTTCAGCCCCGAGCGCGAGATGCTGCAGGCGGCCATCGACCAGAGCCAGGCGCATGTGACGGGCACGGTCCGGCTCAAGCTTTACAAGGGCAGCGTCCATGTCGTCGGCCGCCGCTCGCCGCAATCGCTCTACTCGCAAGACCTCGTCACCTTCGAGGAAGGCTCGGGCTACGACCAGAAGGACGCCGAAGGCTTCATTAAGCTGAACGCGCTGCGCCTGCGCCTTGTCGCCGCCCGCCGCGCGCGCAATCCGTAAGGTGGCGAACCGGCCTTTGCCGCGCTTTCGCCGCAATGTATAGTCGCGGCCATGACGAGCGCGCTGATCGACATTCGCCGCGCGACCGCGGACGACGCCCCTGCCCTTGCCGCCGTGCGCGAGGAGGCGTGGCGCGCGACCTATCAAGGTCTGATCCCGCACGTCACGCTGCAACAGATGATCGCCTCGCACACCCCCGGCTGGTGGGAGAAGCTCTTGCGCATGGGCGCGTCTGTCCTGCTGCTCGACTTCGACGGGCAGACGCGCGGCTACGCCACCTATGGCCGCTCGCGGCATGGGCCTGCCGGTTATGAAGGCGAAATCTACGAGCTTTATCTGATGCCTGCCTATCAAGGGGCGGGCATGGGGCGGCAGCTGTTCGAGGCCGCGCGGCGCGAACTGGCCCGTCGCAACCTGCAGGGGCTGGTGGTCTGGTCGCTGCGCGACAACGAGCAGGCCTGCGCGTTCTACGAGGCGCTCGGCGGCAAACCGTGCGGCACGGCCATCGAGCGGCTCGGCGGCGAACGGCTGGAGCGCGTTGCCTATATGTGGCCATGACACGCTGTGCCCCGACGGCCACGCCACACGCTTCAATTGCGCCTCCGGCCGCCTGCACGCCAAAAAATTGACTCCATATGCGCGCAAAAGTTGTGTAAGGGCCTTGGGTGAACGCACTGGCGCCCGCGCTCTTGTACGTGTCGCAGTCATCGCGCGGGCGAAGCCGACATCTGGGGGATTTACATGACGATCGCAAACAAGACACTCGCGGCACTGGGAGCGGCGGCCATGATCGGCGCGGCCATGCCGGCGCAGGCGGCGGATATCAGCACGAAAGACGACTATGTGGTCGAGGAGAGATATTTTGCGCCGCATTCGATCTGGGGACCGGGCTGGATGATCCGCGCGCGCGGCATCGGGGTCATCCCGGATGAGGATTCGAATAATTGGGTTGTTGACGGAACCCCCGACGCCGATGCCGCTCTGTCCATCGACGACGCCATCGTCCCGGAACTCGATATCTCCTACTTCTTCACGAAAAACATCGCGCTGGAACTTATCCTCGCCGTGACGCCGCATACCATCGACGGCAAAGGCTCCATAAGCGGGAATGGCGAAATAGGCGATGTCTGGCTGCTGCCGCCGACGCTGACGCTTCAATATCACGTCGACATGGGCGCGTTTAAGCCATATCTGGGCGCCGGCGTGAACTATACCGTGTTCTTCGGCGAAGATGCCGGCCCAAACTATTCAAATCTCGATCTGGACAACAACTTCGGTTGGGCGTTGCAGGCCGGCTTCGATTATCACCTGCAGGACAACTGGTTCTTCAATGTCGACGTGAAGAAGCTCTGGCTGGACACGGACACGTCCGTGAATCTGGACGGCACCGGCAAGGTCACCGCCGATGTTGACATCGATCCGTGGATCGTCGGTGTGGGCTTAGGCTACAAGTTCGGCGCGCCGGCGGAGCCGCTAACGTCGCTGAAATAGCCCCTGTCGCGCCATCGAACGCGCGCCACCTGCAAGACACGGGGCGCGCTCCATCGGGGCGCGCCTTTTTCATGCGCCAGACGATCCCTATCTTCCGTGCAATTCGCCGAACAACCCGCAAAACGCTCCGCGCCGCGCCCGCAGCCGTTGACGCCCGCGCCGCTCTCGGTCAATCTGCGCGCGATTTCGCAGCGCAACATGAGCGCGCCCGAATGCGCCTGTGGACCCCGAACATATGAACAAACGCAATATCGCCATCATCGCCCATGTGGATCATGGCAAAACGAGCCTGATCGACGTGCTGATGCGCCAGTCCGGCCTGTTCCGCGAGAATGAGAAGGTCGCAGAGCGCGCGATGGATTCCAATGACCTGGAGCGGGAACGCGGCATCACGATCCTGGCCAAGGTCACGTCGCTCGTCTGGGACGATACCCGCATCAACATCGTCGATACCCCCGGCCATGCGGATTTCGGCGGCGAGGTCGAACGCATCCTCAACATGGTCGACGGCGCGATCGTCCTGGTCGATGCCTCCGAAGGCCCGATGCCGCAGACGAAATTCGTCGTGCAGAAGGCGCTCAAGGTCGGTTTGCGCCCCATCGTCGCGATCAACAAGATCGACAAGCCGGACGAGCGCCACAAGGAGGTCGTCAACGAGGTGTTCGACCTGTTCGCCGCGCTGGACGCCAGCGAGGAGCAACTCGACTTCCCCGTGCTCTATGGTTCGGCGAAGGAAGGCTGGATGGCTGAGGACCCTTCCGGCCCGCGCACGGATATGGCGCCGCTGTTCGATCTGGTGCTGCGGCACGTGCCGCCGCCCAACGTCGAGGATGGTCCGTTCCGGATGCTCGCAACCACCGTGGACGCTGATCCCTACCTGGGCCGCATTCTGACCGGCCGCGTTACCACAGGCACGGTCGCCCCGAACCAGACGATCAAGGCGCTCTCGCGTAACGGCGATCTCGTCGAACAGGGCCGCGTGTCGAAGGTTCTGGCGTTTCGGGGCCTCGCACGCACACCGGTCGAACGCGCCGATCCAGGCGATATCGTCGCCATCGCCGGGCTTAACACCGCAACGGTGTCCGATACGCTCTGCGCGCCCGAGGTCAGCGAGCCGATCCCGGCCCAGCCGATCGACCCGCCGACGCTGTCGATGACCTTCCGCATCAACGATGGCCCCTTCGCCGGTCGGGACGGCAGCAAGGTCCAGAGCCGCGTCATCCGCGAGCGCCTGCTGAAGGAGGCGGAAGGCAACGTCGCCCTGCAGGTCGAAGAGACCGACGACAAGGACGCCTTTCAGGTTTCCGGCCGGGGCGAACTGCAGATGGCGGTCCTGATCGAGACCATGCGCCGCGAGGGCTTCGAATTAACCGTTTCGCGTCCGCGCGTGGTGTTCAAGACCGACCCGGACACAGGCGAGCGGCTGGAGCCAATCGATGAGGCGATCATCGACGTCGATGACGAATACGCGGGCACGGTGGTGCAGAAGCTCTCGGAGCGGCGCGGCGAGCTGGTGGAGATGCGTCCCTCCGGCGGCGGCCGCCAGCGGCTTGTCATGCGCGTCCCGACGCGCGGCCTGATCGGCTATCACAGCGAACTTCTGTCCGACACGCGCGGCACGGCGGTGATGAATCGCATCTTCCATGGCTACGCGCCCTATCGCGGCGATATTCAGGGCCGGCGCACCGGCGTGCTGATCTCCAACAGCCAGGGCGAGGCCCTGGCCTATGCGCTTTGGAACCTGGAGGACCGCGGGCCGCTGATGATCGATCCGCAGACGAAAGTGTATCAGGGCATGATCGTCGGCGAGCACAACCGCAGCAACGACCTCGAAGTGAACGTGCTGAAGGGCAAGCAGTTGAGCAACGTCCGCGCCGCCGGCAAGGATGACGCCGTGAGGCTGACCCCACCCATGAAGATGACGCTGGAGCGTGCGCTCAGCTATATCAATGATGACGAGCTTGTCGAAATCACGCCGGGCGCGATCCGGTTGCGCAAGCGCCATCTCGATCCGCACGAGCGCAAGCGCGCCGAGCGGGCCGCCGAGTCAGCGGCGTGAGGGCGGCGATGCTGCGCGCGGCGCTCATCGTCCTGCTTGGCTTGGCCGCCGCTCCGGCGCAAGCCGCCGATCTCCGTTTCGCCACCTGGAACATCGCCAATTTCTGGCATGTGCCCGGCGAATACCTCCGCCCCGCGCGCGATGGCGGGCCGGGCCTGATCCGGCTGCGCAGCGATTATGACGGCCTGCGCGGAGTAAGCGGCCAGCTCGGCGCGGATGTGATCGGCCTGCAGGAGATGGCCTCCCCCGAAGCGGTGCGCGCCCTGTTCCCCGAGGATGAGTGGGGGCTGGTCTTCTCGGGCCGGCTGGCGGACGATCTCGCCGCCGACCCGGACAAACTAAAGCGCCCCGAAAGCCGCGACATCTATACGGCGCTGGTTTACCGCAGGCATCTCGCCGAGGTGGTCGCGGTGGAGCGGCTGCGGGGCCTGAGCCAGCCGGAGACGGGCAACGATGGCGAGACCCGCTACACCCGCGAGGGCACGGCGGCGAAGCTGCGCATAGGCGGCCGCGAGATCTGGGTCGCGAGCCTCCACCTGAAATCGGGCTGCGCGCGGGCCAACGATCTGGAGACGCACAGCGATCCCGACCGCCCCTGGGTCGAGCGCGCCTGCCGCATACTCGCGCGGCAGATTCCCGAGTTGGAGCGCTGGGTCGACGACAAGATGGCGGCGGGCGAACACGTCATCCTGCTGGGCGACTTCAACCGTCAGCTTGATCGCGGCGGCGACGACGTGCGCGCCGATCTTGACGACAAGGACCCCGCCGACCTCTTCATCACCCCGCACCGGCACAAGATTTTGTGCCCGGCGTACCGGCCGACCCCGCAGACCAGCGTCGATTACGTCATCATCAGCGAAAGCCTGCGCGACCGCGCCCGGCTCGGCAACCCCTCGCCCAGCGTGCCGGTGATCTCCGAGAAAATCAGCGACCACTGCCCGGTCTGGCTCGATATCGACTGGGATTAGCGAAGTTCGACGGCTGTGACGCCGATCACGGCTTGCAGCGCGCTCTGCAGGCGCTTGATCTGCTGTGCGTCCACCCCGGCAAAGGCAATCTCGGCCAGCATCTCGCCGCCGTCTTCGCTGAGCACCTGGAAATGACGCGGCATCAGGTCGAGCTTCACCATCGGCTGAACGATCCGCGCCAGAGTGTTGGGGTCGGCCTCGCCGGTCACGCGCATCACACGGACAGGCGCGGCGGTCGTTCGGGCTTTGGCGGTTGTGACGGAGAGATCCGCGCTCTCGGCGGCGCGCGGCATCGGCATGACGGTCATCGCAGAAATCCTTCCAAATTACGAGCGTCTAACGAGAGAAGCGCTGAAGTTGCGCGCAATGCCCTACGGCTCCCGGCCCGCTGTCATGCGGCCGGGCAGTTAAGTCGTAGGGCGCTCGTAATTCGGAGGCTGCTCATGGGTGGCAAAATGCCGCCAGCCGCACGCAATGTCAACCGGCTGAACGGGCGGTGGGCTCGGGTTCGGCCCGCGCGGGCCGCGACAGCAGCGACTCGATGGCGTCGTCGATGCTCATGCGCTCGCTGAGCACACCGTGGACCGCCGCGCATATCGGCATCTCGACACTCTGCTTGCGCGCCAGTTCGACGACCGCGCCTGCGGTGTAAACCCCCTCGCTCACCGACCGGCGCGCGCCGAGCACCTCCGCCAGCGTGCGGCCCTTGCCCAGCGCCTTGCCGAGCGACATGTTGCGGGATTTCGTGCTGGAGCAGGTGAGCATCAGGTCGCCGAGGCCGGACAGGCCCGTCAGCGTCTCCGGCTCACCGCCAAGCGCCACGCCGAAGCGGCGCAGCTCCGCAAAGCCGCGTGTCGTCACCGCCGCATGGGCGCTGTCGCCGAGCGCCCGACCGACGACAATTCCGGCCGCGATCGCCAGCACATTCTTCACCGCCCCGCCGATCTGCACCCCGCGCACATCATCCGTCCAGTAAAGCCGGAAATTGCGGTGGCCCAGCGCCTCCGCCAACTCGCGCCCCAGCGCCTCATCCGATACCGCAAGCGTCAGCGCCGTCGGCAAGTTGCGGGCCACCTCCGCGGCGAAGCTCGGCCCGGAGAGCACGCCCAGCATCGCGCCCGGCAGCGTCTTGCCGAGCACGTCGGTCAGGAACAACTGGGTGTCCTGCTCGAAGCCCTTGGCGCAGGCAAGCACCGGCGTGCCCGCTTTCAGATACGGCCCGATCTCCGCGGAAATCGCCCTGGTGAACTGCGTCGGCACCGCCATCAGCAGCAGATCACATGTCGCCATCTCGGAGGTCTTGGCGGTCGCGCGGATGCCGCGGTCAAGCGTGACGTTTGGCAGATAGACGCGGTTGGAACGGTGCTCGTTGATCTCCTCGACCGTCTCCGGCTCATAGGCCCAGAGCAGCACCTCGCGCCCCGCCCGCCGCGCGGATTGGGCAAGCGCCGTGCCCCACGCCCCGCCGCCAACGACCCCGATCTTCTGATAGGCCATCTCCCGCATCTCCCCTTGAATCCGTGAGCTAAGCCTTGACCCCGGCGCCGATCGCCCTGGGCGCATTCGCATCGAGCGGCCAGCGCGCCCGCGCCGGCGTATCGAGTGGATCGGCTCGCCCGCGATCCAGCCAAAGCGCCCCCGCCCAGGCGACCATTACGGCATTGTCCGTGCACAGATGCGGCGGCGGCACGTAGAGCGAAAAGCCGTTCGCCGCGCTCACCTGTTCCAGCGCAGTGCGCAGCGCCGCGTTCGCCGCCACCCCGCCCGCGACCACGAAATTACGCGGCGCATCCGGCCCCATTCGCTCGGTGTAGAGGCGCATTGCCGTCGCCGCCCTGTCGGTCACGGCCTCCACCGCCGCGCGTTGGAAGGATGCGCAGATATCGGAAATGTCCTGATCGCTGGCTGGTTCAAGCGCGTTCGCAGCCTGCCGTACCGCCGTCTTCAGCCCAGCAAAGGAGAAATGCGGCTCCGGCCGCCCGACCATCGGCGTGGGGAAGTCGAAACGGCGCGCATCGCCCGTGGCAGCCGCGCGCTCGACCGCAGGCCCGCCCGGATAGCCCAGCCCCAGCAGCTTGGCGGTCTTGTCGAACGCTTCGCCGAGCGCATCGTCCACGGTAGTCCCGAGCCGCTCATAGGCGCCGAGGTCGCGCACGATGATGAACTGGCTGTGCCCGCCCGAGACGATCAGCATCAGGTAGGGCGGAGGCACGTTGTCGGTCAGGCCCACGGTCAGCGCGTGCGCTTCAAGATGATTGAGCGCGATCAGCGGCAGGCCGTGCACCAGCGCGATCGCCTTCGCCGTCGTCAGCCCGACCAGCAGCCCGCCGGCCAGACCCGGCCCGGCCGTGGCCGCCACGCCCGAAAGGTCCGCCCAGCCCATGCCGGCATCGCTCAACGCCGCAGCCACAATCTTGTCGAGCACCTCGACATGCGCGCGAGCCGCGATCTCCGGCACAACACCGCCAAACGCGGCATGATCCGCGATCTGTGAGCGCACAAGATTAGACAGGATTTGCCCACGCCCATCCGCGCCGTGCCGCACAACAGCCGCGGCCGTCTCGTCGCAACTGGTTTCAATGCCGAGCACGGTCTGGCCCGGTGCTGGTTCTGGGGAGGTCATTTTGATCGGCGCGCCGCTGGCAACGCGAGGTTCAAGCTGATATTGCCTTCACAATAGAGTTGTGCCCTTGAGGCGCAACAGGAAAAATTCGCAAAACCCCGCGCCCTGTGCGCGACAGGTGTCCATCTCCTCGAAGGCTTGCGACCGAAACGGCCCGGAAAAATCAGGAGGAACGTCCCTTGCCGACCGAAAAACCCATACGCATCGGCACCCGCGGCAGCAATCTCGCGCTCAAGCAGGTTTACGAGCTGCGCGACCGGCTCTGCGCGGCGCACGGCATGACGCATGATGATTTCAAGGTGGTCGTCATCAAGACCTCCGGCGACATGATCCAGGACAAGGCGCTGCGCGAGTTCGGCGGCAAGGGCCTGTTCACCAAGGAGATCGAGGACGCCCTGATCGCTGGCGACATCGACATGGCCGTTCACTCGATGAAGGACGTGCCGACAGTCGAGCCGGACCCGCTGGAGATCGTGTGCATGATGCCGCGCGAAGATGTGCGCGATGCGTTCATCAGCCTGAAGGTCGCGCGCCTGTCCGACCTGCCCGAAGGCGCGGTGGTCGGCACCTCCTCGCTACGCCGGCAGGCCCAGGTGAAGCAGCTTCGCCCGGATATCGAGGTCATCACCTATCGCGGCAATGTGGAGACGCGCCTGCGCAAGCTCGAAGAGGGCGTTGCGGACGCGACGCTGCTGGCCTGCGCCGGGCTTCAGCGGCTCGGCCACGCCGACAAGATCACCGCGCCGGTCAATCCCGAGGAGATGCTGCCAGCGATTGCGCAAGGGGCCATCGGCATCCAGATCCGCAAGAGCGATGATGAGCGGCGCGACCTGCTGTCCGCCATCCATGACCGGCCCACCCATGTCCGCATCATCGCCGAGCGCGCCTTCCTCGCCCAGCTCGACGGCTCCTGCCGCACGCCGATCGCGGGGCTGGCCGAGCTGGACGGTGACCAAATGCACTTCCGTGGCCAGATCCTGCTGCCCGACGGCTCGCAGGAGTTTCAGACCGCGCGCAGCGGCCCGGCGAGCGAAGCCGCCGAGATGGGCCGCGACGCCGCGAGGGAGCTGTTGGAGCGGGCCGGGCCGGAGTTCATGGCCCAGATCGTGTGATGCGCGTGATCATCACCCGCCCGGTCGAGGACGCAGGCCCGCTGGCGGACGGCATCAGGGCGCGCGGACATGAGCCGGTCTTCGCGCCGCTGAGCCACATCCGTTATCAGACGCCGGAGCCACCGCCCAGCCGGCCGGCCGCGACGATCTTCACAAGCAAGAACGCGATCCGCGCACTGGAGGACGTCGCATGGGCGAAGACGCTGCAGCGGCAACCAGCGTATTGCGTCGGCGCGGCGACGGCGGAAGCGGCGCGGCAGGGCGGTTTCCTTCACGTGGTGGCAGGTGGCGGCACCGGCGCGCAGCTGGCCGAACACATCGCCTGGATGCACCGGCCCGGCAGCGCCCCCCTGCTCTACCTGACGGGCGAGCACGTCGCCTTCGACATGCAGGCGGCGCTTGCCGCGCGCGGCCTCACGGTCTGGCGGCGGATCGTCTACCACAACGCGCTCGTCCGGTCGTGGCCCTTGCCGCTAACGGTCGGGCTGCAGAAGGATTTCTTCGACGCGATCATTTTCATGTCGCCGCGCACAGCCGGACATTTCGTTCATCTTGCGCGGAATGCCGGGGTCGGCGACCACGCGGCGCGCCTGCGGTTCCTGTGCCTGTCGGACCAGATCGCAGCCGCGCTCGCGCCTCTTCAGCCCGAGCATGTCGCGGTTGCCGCCTGGCCGACGCAGGATGCGCTTCTCGACTTGCTGGGGCCACGAAAGCCTGCGTAGATCGGAGCCGCCGCGCGCTAAGTTCTTGCGAAGCATTAACCGAAGCCGGATATAGCGGTGACAAGGCAGCATGTGGCGGCATTTGCCAGCATTTGCGCGGCGCGGCCTTTCCGGCGATCATGGTCATGGACCTTCGGGTCCGGCATGGAGCGAAAGCAATGTCCGACGAAACGAAATCGGAAACCGGAAGCAGCGCGCAGCGCCCGCACGCGACGCTCGACCTGAAGGCCGAGCGGGTCGACGATCCCGCGCTGGAGGAAAGCGCGTCCACCGAGCCGGAATCCAGCGCCGAAGAGCCGCGCGCGCCGGAGAAGAACGCGCCGCCGCGCGAGGGTGGCGGCGCGGCGAGTTTTCTGACGCATCTGTCGGCGGGCCTGCTCGGGGGGCTGATTGCGCTCGTCGTCGGTTACTATGCGCTCGGCAACTTCCGCGACCGGCTGCCGTTCATCGCTGAAACCAGCGCGGAGCAGATCAAGGCCGCGCAGGAATCGCTCGACCAGCGAATCACCGAGGTGGCTCAGGCGGGCGGCGAAGCGCGCGCGGCCCTGGCCGACAACATCGCCGCGCTCGACGCGCGCACCGAGGGGCTGGCCCGCACGGACGATGAGGCGATCGTTTCGTTAATCACGCGCGTTGATGCTCTCGAACAGGAGATCCGGGCACTCGACACGGGGGATGACACCGCGCGCGCCGAGCAGATCGCCAGTGTCCGCGATCGCCTCGCCGGGCTGGAGGAGAGCATCGGCACACTGCGCGCCTCGCTGGAGGAGGTGCGCGCGCAGACGCAGGAAAACGTCGCCGCGGCGCGCGCCTCGGCGCTGGCCGTCGCGCTCAATAATTTGCAGCGCAGGGTGGATAGCGGCGCGCCCTATACAGCCGAGTTGCAGGCGGTTCGCGACCTCTCGGCGGAGCCGCTGGAAGCCGACACCCTTGCAGCCGCGGCTGAGGATGGCGTGCCCACCTTTGGCGAACTGCGCCAGAGCTTCCCGGAATACGCCAACAACGCGCTGGAAGCGGTGGGCGCGAACGGCGACGACTCACTGATCGGACAGATCGTGGAAAGCGCGCGCTCGGTGGTGAATGTGCGCCCCGTGGGCGAGATCGAGGGCGACAGCCCCAGCGCCATCATCGCGCGCATGGAAAACCGGCTGACGGCGGGCGACCTGCCGGGCGTAATCGCGCAGAGCGACCAGCTTTCCGGCGAGGCGGCCGTCCAACTCGTGCCGTGGATCGAGCGCGTGAAGACGCGGATCGACGCGAGCAAGGAACTGGACGCGCTGGAAGCGCGGATGCTCGCCGCCATCCAGCAATAGCAGGCGCCGCACCGGCCGGCGCCGCGAAGAGAGACCGCGAATGCTGAGACTGCTGCTTTACCTGATTGTCGTTGGCATCCTCGGCGCAGCCGCTGCGTGGCTGGCTGGAAACCCGGGCCAACTCGCTATCACCTGGCTGGGCTACCGGATCGAAACCAGCGTCTTCATCGCGATCGCGGCGCTGCTGCTCGGCCTCGCGCTGGCGCTGCTCGTGTGGAGCGCGCTGCGGGGCATTTTCGGCGCGCCAGGCCGGCTGATCGCGCATTTGCGTGAGAAGCGCGAGCGGCGCGGGCGTGATGCGCTGCGCCAGGGCATCTTCGCCGTCGGCGCGGGCGATGCGCAGCTTGCGGCGCGCTACGCCAGCGAGGCCCGGCAGGTTCTGGAGAACGAACCGCTGACCAAGCTGCTGCGCGCGCAGGCCGCGCAGATCAGCGGCGACCATGCCACCGCCAAGCGCATCTATGAGACCATGCTCGATGACGACGAGACGCGGCTGATGGGCCTGCACGGCCTTTTTCTGGAGGCGCGGCGGGAAAACCGCGTCGAGGCGGCCGAGCAATTCGCCGCGGGCGCGGTGGAAATCAGGCCAGGCCTTCCCTGGGCTGCGGAGGCGCTGTTCGAATTGCAATGCCGCAAGGGCGACTGGTCCGGCGCGCTTGAAACGCTCGCATCCATGCGCAAGAACAAGCTAGTGGACCGCAAGACCGCAGACCGCCGCCGCGCCGTTCTGCTCAGCGCGCAGGCGCAGGCCATTGAACTCACCGATCAGGAACAGGCCGGCAAGCTCGCGCAGGAGGCGCATGGCCTCGCGCCCGATCTGACGCCAGCGGCGGAGATCGCCGGACGGGTGCTGGCCGCGCAGGGCCATGTGTCCCGCGCCGCGCGGCTGCTGGCCAGGACCTGGGAACTGTCGCCGCATCCCGACATCGCCCTGACCTACGCGTATGTGCGTCCGGGCGACTCCCCGCGCGACCGGCTCAATCGGGTGCGGGCGCTGACGCGCATCAACCCCGACCATGTCGAGAGCCGGGTGGCCGTGGCCGCAGCGGCGGTCGACGCGCATGAATGGGACGAGGCGCGCAAGGCGCTGGAGCCGCTGCTGCAGGAACGGCCTTCCCGGCGTGTCTGCACGCTGATGGCCCGGATCGAGGCAGGGGACACGCGCAATGCCGGGCTGGTTCGCGAATGGCTGGCCCGAGCGCTGCGCGCGCCGCGCGACCCCGCCTGGGTGGCGGACGGCGTCGTCTCCGACCGTTGGGCGCCGCTTTCGCCGGTGACAGGTCGGCTTGACGCCTTCGAATGGCGAATCCCGATGGAGCGGGTCGCGCCGGCGGATCACGACGCGCTGTCGCTGGAGATCGCCGAACTCGACCGGCTGGAGCGGCTTGAGCAGACCCGGAGAGCGGATGTCGGGCAGCCGGCCGGGCATTCAAACGAGCCGGCCGTGTTAGAGGCCGCCGACCCGGCCGATATGCCGAGCGAAGAGCCGGAGGCGGCCAGCCCGGAGGAACCGGAACGCGAGGCCGCTCCCCACGACCGGTCCAGAACCGACGAACCAGCCGAAGCGGCTGAGCAGAACACGCAGCGCGCCGAACGGCGCAGCCTCCAACCGGCCGAGACTGTGGTTTTTCCGCTACGCGCGCCCGACGATCCCGGCCCGGAAGCCGCGGAAATCGACGACGAGCGCATTTCCCCGGAATATGGTGTGCCGGTAAAAAACACACGTTAAGATTTAGCGTGTATGAATGCTTGCGGTATGCCCGCGATTGCGGGTTGCAATGCCTTGGAATTGTCGTATAGCGGGTATTGGCTTTGCACAGGCGGGCCACTTCGCTCCTGCGGCGTGGCGTTCCGGGATGCAGCATCAGGAAGGTCGAACGAGATGTCCGTGAGGTTCTGGCGTTACGCGGTCCCGGTTCTGGCGCTGCTTCTTGGGGCGGGCGGTCACGCTGGCCCTGCGGCGGCCGGCGACTCGAAGGTCTTCGCGCGTTACGACATCGCCTTCAACGGACTGAGCATCGGAACCTTCCAGTTTCACTCCAACTGGAACGGGACTGGCTACCACCTGCGCGCTGGCGCGCGCATCAGCCTGTTGAGCGGCGTCCTGTTCGACTGGAACGCGCGCACCGAAAGCGTCGGCCGGCTGACCGCCAACGGCCCGAAACCCGAGCGCTACAACTTCGGCTACGAATCCGGCGACAAGGCTGGTTCCGTGCGTTTGCGCTTCAACGGTTCGGCGGTCATTGACGTCAATATCGACCCGCCGCCCAAGAAAAACCGCGTGCCGGTCGAAAGTCATCACATGCGCGGGGTCATCGATCCGCTCAGCGCCGTCATCGGGCTGTCGCAGTTCCGCCGCCCGAACCGCGGGGCGCAGTCCTGCAACGAGGATATGCAGATCTTCGACGGCAAGATGCGCTACGACATCACCCTGCGCTACAAGCACACGCGCCGCGTGACAAGCGCGGGCTACAATGGTCCGGCCTATGTCTGCCGCGCAAAGTTCCAGGCCATTGCCGGGCACAAGCCGAACAAGGAAGAGACGGGCTTCCTGGAGCGGACCAACGACATCGAGGTCTGGTTGATCCCGGCGAAGAAGGCGCGGCTTTACGTGCCATACTACATTTACTTGCCGCTGCCGGTCGGTTCCGCGTCCATGACCACCGAGGAGTTTCGGGTGGAGTCGCCGGGCGAGGGCAACTTGACCGTGATCGGGTCGAGCTGACAGGGCGCATCGGCAAAGCGCGCAAGCTCTGTAAAATCCGATCGATTTCACATTGCCATCATGTTTTGCTGCTCCTAATTGTCAGGCAGGCGGCGCGCTGTGCGGAGGCTTTTACCTTGCCGCAGCGACCGCCAAATCTGTTTGCGCTGCGAAGATGATCTTTGCGGCACAGCATCTTCGGATCGCCGCAGCGTCCGCGAAGATGCGCCAGGCTCAGACCCGGAGCGCGCGCGTCGCGCGAGCGCGCTCCTGCCCGCCGGCAATGGGGAAAACATGCCGCAAAACGCTCCCGCCCCCGCTTCCGCGCCCCGCAACACGTCGAACCGTCCGGTTTGCGCCCGCAACGTCACCGCCGTGCTCGGTCCGACGAATACCGGCAAGACGCATCTGGCCATCGAGCGGATGCTCGGGCACGAAACCGGGATGATCGGCCTGCCGCTGCGCCTGCTGGCGCGCGAGGTCTATGAAAAGGTCGCGGCCCGCGCGGGCGCGGAGAACGTCGCGCTCATCACGGGCGAGGAAAAGATCAAGCCGTCCGAGCCGCGCTATCACGTCTGCACGGTCGAATCGATGCCGCAGAACGCGGATGTCGATTTCCTTGCGGTGGACGAAATCCAGCTTGCCGGAGACCCGGAGCGCGGGCATGTCTTCACCAACCGGCTGTTCCATGCGCGCGGACGGCTGGAGACGCTGCTGCTCGGCGCGCAGACGATGCAGGGCGCGATCCGCGACCTGCTGCCCGAGGCGAATTTCATCTCGCGCCCGCGCCTGTCGAAACTGAGCTATGCCGGCCAGAAAAAGATCAGCCGTCTGCCGCGCCGCTCGGCCATCGTCGCATTTTCCGCCAGCGACGTTTACGCCATCGCCGAGCTGATCCGCCGCCAGCGCGGGGGCGCGGCGGTCGTTCTCGGCGCGCTCAGCCCGCGCACGCGCAACGCCCAGGTCGAGCTTTACCAGTCGGGCGATGTCGATTTTCTCGTCGCCACCGACGCGATCGGCATGGGCCTCAATCTGGAGGTCGATCACGTCGCCTTCGCCGGCCGGCGCAAGTTCGACGGCCGCGTCCACCGGATGCTGACGCCGGGCGAGACCGGGCAGATTGCCGGGCGCGCGGGCCGTTATATGAATGACGGCAGCTTTGGCGTCACGGGCGAATGCGACCCCTTCGACGCCGATCTGGTCGCCAAGCTGGAAGACCACGACTTCGAGCCGGTCAAGATCCTGCAATGGCGCAACAGCAATCTCGACTTCGCGACGCTTGAAGCGCTGCAGAACAGCCTGAACGAAGTCCCGGCGTCGCCGCGGCTGCAGCGCACGCGCGAAAACGACGATGTGGCGGTGCTGGAGCGCCTCGCCGGCGACCACGAGATCATCGACGCGACAACCACGCCCGAGCGAGTCGCGCTGCTGTGGGATGCGTGTCAGGTGCCGGATTACCGCAAGATTTCCGCGGCGACCCACGGCGAGCTTGTCGCCAGCCTGTATCGCTTCCTCATCAGCGATAACGGCCTGATCCCCGAGGACTGGATCGAGAAGCAGGTGCAGCAGGCCGCCTCGACCGAGGGCGACATCGATACGCTGGCGGGCCGCATCAGCCTGATCCGCACCTGGACCTTCGTATCCAACCGGCCGGGCTGGCTCGCGGACCCGGAGCACTGGCAGGCGCGCACCCGCGAGATCGAGGATAACCTGTCCGACGCGCTGCACCAGCAGCTCGCCCAGCGCTTCGTCGACAGGCGCACGAGCGTGCTGATGAAACGGCTGCACGACAAGAGCGCGCTGGATGCCGAGATTGAGGACGACGGCAAGATCTTCGTCGAAAACCATTATGTCGGACAGCTCCACGGCTTCCGCTTCACGCCCGACACCCACGCCTCTGGCGCGCAAGGCAAGGCGGCGCGTCACGCGGCTTCGAAGGTGCTGGCGCAGGAGTTGTCACGGCGCGCGGAGCGGCTCACCAGCGCAAAACCGGAAACGCTGGCGCTGACGCGCAATGGCGCTGTCACCTGGAACGGCGAGGAGGTCGCGCGGCTGGAAGGCGGCGAGGACCGGCTGAAACCGGCTATCCAGCTTCTCGCCGATGAGCACATGAGCGCGCCGGACCGCGACAAGGTCATAGGCCGGCTGCGCATCTGGGTGGACCACAACATCGGCCAGCGGATCAAGCCGCTCGTTGATCTCGCCGGGGCGAGCGACGTGGACGGAATCGCGCGCGGCATCGCCTTCCGGCTGGTGGAGAATTTCGGTTCGTTGAAGCGCGAGACCGTTGCCGAGGAAGTGCGCGGTCTGGACCAGACGGCGCGCGCGGGCCTGCGGAAATACGGCGTGCGTTTCGGCGCATTCAATATCTTCTTCCCGGCGCTGATGAAGCCGGACGCGGCGGAGTTGCTGCTCCTGCTCTGGGGCCTGAAGCACGGCGCGGAAGCCGGCCTTGATCCTTACGATTTGCCGGAAATGCCGCGCCCGGGCCTCACATCGGTAACAGCAGAGACGGCCTTGTCCGAAGGCTTTTATCGCGCCTGCGGATTTCATGTCTGCGGCGCCCGCGCCGTGCGCATCGATATTCTGGAGCGTCTTGGCGATCAGATCCGCCCGTTGGTGTCGTGGAAGCCGAACGGTGAAAACACCGAAGCGCCCGCCGGCGCGCTTGGCGGCGGCGCGTTCAAGGTGCAGCCCGACATGATGGCGATCCTTGGCTGCTCGCAGGAGGAGCTGAACGGCGTGCTCAAGGCGCTCGGCTACCGGCTGGAGCGCCGGCCGGTGACGCCGGAGACCGTGGCGACCTCGGCGGATGGCATCGCCGAGCCAACGCAGAGCGAGGCCGCGCAAACCCGGCAAGCGGCTACAGCCAGTGGGGAGGCGGCGCAGGCCGAGGCGACGGCCGAAGCCTCGATGACCGCAAGCTCTGATGGCGAGGCGCAAGCGGCGGAAACCCAATATGAGGAAATCTGGCGTCCGCGCCGCCGGCCAGAACGGCGCAGACGCCCGGCCCAGCACGACAACGCTGCCCAGGGCGACGCGCGCAGCGCGCCCCGCAAAGCCCGCCAGTCGAACGGCGAGCAGGCCCGCGGCGCCAAACCCGCGCATGAGAAGCGCGGCCCGAAGAAGAAGCGCGCGACGCCCGGCAAGGCACAGCCGAAGCCCGCCGCCAACGCCGGCAAGAAGCAGCCGGCTGTTGACCCCGATTCGCCTTTCGCCGCGCTTCAGGGGCTGAAGGAGAAGATGGAACGCGACATGCAGGAGCGCGCCTGAGTGCCGCGCAAGGCCCGGAAACGCGCAACCCGCCCGCCGGAAAAGCCGGAGACCGCGCTTGCCGCCACGCAGGAGGACGGCACGGCCACCCAGCGCCTCGACAAATGGCTCTGGTTCGCCCGCCTGGCGCGAACCCGCAGTCTGGCGGCGCGGCTGGTGGAGGACGGCAAGGTGCGGGTCAACCGTGAAAAAATCCTGAAACCGGCACAGAGCGTGCGGCCCGGCGACGTGATTACGGCCGCTATCGGCGGGCGCGTGCGCGTTGTCAGGATTGCGGCCCCTGGCGCACGGCGCGGCCCCGCGGAGGAAGCGCGCACCCTGTATGAAGACCTCACGCCCCCGGCGGCGTCCGCGAATGCCGAGCCTGAGAAAATCGCGCCCGCGCCAATGCGCGCGTCGGGCGCCGGTCGTCCGACGAAGCGCGAGCGGCGCAGACTGGATGCCGCGCGTACCCAGGCCGCCGACGACGACCGCTCATAGAGCCTGTTCAATAAACCCTGTTCGCTGAACAGGCCCCAAGTTATTGAGCCGCCGCATTTTGCCCGCTTCGCGCCCACCCGTTGGCGTCCGATGCAAAACCGGGGCCCGCTGCTGCCGAGAGCGCTCCATCCGAAAAAAATCCGCGACCGCGATAACATTCGGGCTTGCTTTAACCTCACATCAAGACGTGTGCGCCACAAATTTCACAACCGAAGCGCGCATGATTTTGCAAACGAGCCGCGTTTCGGCCTGCTCCCGCACCCGAAGGAGCCCCGGCATTCCCCGTGTCGGGGCTCCGCCCGGTTCAGCCAACTTTCATCGCGGCCCGGCAACGATCACCACCGCGCCGGCCAGGCAGATAGCACCGCCAGCGACATCCCAGCGGTCCGGCTGTACGCCTTCCACGAACCACAACCATGCCAGAGAGCTGGCGATGTACACGCCACCATATGCGGCATAAGCGCGGCCTGCGCCGGCGGTGTCGATCAGCGTGAGGAGCACGGCGAAGATCGCGAGGGAGACCAGCCCCGGCAGCACCCAAAGGACGGACATGCCAAGCCGCAGCCATGCCCAGAACGCGAAACATCCGGCGATTTCCGCCAGCGCGGCGGCGGCGTAGATGGCGGCCGTCACGCTCCGGCCCTCGAGGTGCGGCGGCCGCAGGACATGCCTAGCCGCCCGTCACGCTCATATGACGGCTCACGGCGGGCTGGTTGCGATCCCGGTCGATGACAAAGTCGTGCCCCTTGGGCTTGCGCGAGATCGCCTCGTCGATCGCGGCGTTCAGAAGCTCGTTGCCCTCGCTGGCGCGCAGCGGCGCGCGCAAGTCCGCCGCATCCTCCTGGCCGAGGCACATGTAGAGCGTGCCGGTGCAGGTCAGGCGCACCCGGTTGCAGCTCTCGCAGAAGTTGTGCGTCAGCGGCGTGATGAAGCCCAGCCGTCCGCCGGTCTCGGCCACCTGCACATAGCGCGCCGGACCGCCCGTCTTGTACGGGATGTCTTCCATCGTGAATTTTTCAGCCAGCCGCGCGCGCACGGTGGACAGCGGCAGGTACTGATCCGTCCGGTCGCCGTCGATATCGCCCAGCGGCATGGTCTCGATGAGCGTCAGGTCCATGCCGCGGCCATGCGCCCAGCGCAGCATCTCCTCGATCTCATGCTCGTTCACATCCTTGAGCGCAACCGCGTTGACCTTGACGTGCAGGCCGGCTTTCTGCGCGGCCGCGATGCCGTCCAGCACTTGCTCCAGCCGGCCCCAGCGCGTGATCTTCTGAAACTTTTCAGGGTCCAGCGTGTCCATGGAGATGTTCACGCGGCGCACGCCGGCGTCATACAGCTCCGACGCGAATCGCTGCATCTGGCTGCCGTTGGTCGTCAGCGTCAGTTCTTCGAGCGCGCCGCTTTCCAGGTGCCGCGACAGCGAGCGGATCAGCCACATGATGTTGCGGCGCACCAGCGGCTCCCCGCCCGTCAGGCGCAGCTTGCGCACGCCCTTGGCGATGAAGGCTGAGCAGAGCCGGTCCAGTTCCTCCAGCGTCAGAAGGTCCTTCTTCGGCAGGAAGGTCATGTTTTCCGCCATGCAGTAGACGCAGCGGAAATCACATCGATCCGTAACCGAAACCCGCAGATAGCTGATCTTGCGCCCGAACGGGTCGATCATCGGGGACTGCCCCCCCGTCATGTGAGCATCGATATCCATGGCTCGCGTCTCCTGCCTTTGGCGTCTTGTTTTATTCCCGAGTTGACCACTCAGGTATGGAGAATATCACCAGATTGGAATGATTAAAAGATCGTCGTGAGAGGCTTACGGCCATTTCACGACGGGCGGCATCGAGGACAGGATCGAGTCGACATTGCCGCCGGTTTTCAAGCCGAAGATCGTTCCGCGATCATACAGCAGGTTGAACTCGACATAGCGTCCACGCCGGATCAATTGTTCCTCGCGCTGCGCCTCCGTCCACGGCGCGTGCATGTTGCGCCTGACCAGTTCGGGGTAAACATCGAGAAAGGCGCGGCCGACATCCTGCGTGAATGCGAAGTCGGCGTCCCAGTCGCCGCTGTCGAGATAATCGTAGAAGATGCCGCCGATGCCGCGCATCTCATTGCGGTGCTTGAGGTAGAAATATTCGTCGCACCACTGCTTGTAGCGGTCATAATCAGCCACCTCGTGCGCCTCGCAGGCTGTGCGCATCGCGGCATGAAAGGCGCGGGTGTCCGGGTCGTCCTGCATGCGGCGCGCTTCCAGCACGGGCGTAAGGTCCGCGCCGCCGCCGAACCAGCTTTTCGTCGTGATGACGAAGCGGGTGTTCATGTGCACGGCCGGCACATTGGGATTGTGCATATGCGCGATCAACGAGATGCCCGACGCCCAGAAGCGCGGGTCTTCCGCCGCGCCGGGGATCTGGTCCGCGAATTCCGGCTTGAAGGTGCCGAACACGATCGAGGTATGCACGCCGACCTTTTCGAAAACCCGGCCCTTCATTATCGACATGACGCCGCCGCCGCCCGGCTCGCCCGTGTGGTCGGTGCGGTTCCATGGCGTGCGCTCGAACCGGCCCGGTTCCGCGTCCGCGAGCGGCCCGTCGTTCAGCTCGTCTTCAAGCTGCTCGAACGCGGCGCAAATCTGGTCGCGCAACTCGGCGAACCAGGCGCTCGCGCGGTCCCGCTCTGTCTCCAGGGCATCGGTCAGGGGCGTTTCACAGGGCGCGGCAGGCTGCAGGCTCATGGCGTTTCCCGTATCGGAAATCCGTTTGTTTGACGCAATGCTTCACCTAACACCATCGCGGCGGCAACCGCAACGTTGAGCGAGCGCAGGTCGGGGCGCATCGGGATGGCGATGCGGGCATCGGCGGTCTTGTGGACGGATTCGGGCACGCCGGCGCTCTCGCGACCGAGCAACAGCGCGTCGCCGCGCGCGAAGGCGAAATCCAAATGTGACGACTCGGCATGGCGCGTCAGCAGCACGATCCGCGCGCCCTGCCCGC
This sequence comes from uncultured Hyphomicrobiaceae bacterium, assembly GCA_964540795.1. Classification (GTDB taxonomy): domain Bacteria; phylum Pseudomonadota; class Alphaproteobacteria; order Rhizobiales; family Rhodomicrobiaceae; genus Dichotomicrobium. Next base: position 62,784 of record CAZINX010000003.1, read on the forward strand.
GCATCTGCGCGAGAAAAGCCTCGTAGCTCGGGTGGCGGTCGATCGTGACATGCTGAAGATAGTCCAGACCCGCGCGGCGCAGCGCCCGATCCGACATGTCGAAACCAGCCGGCGCGATAATGCTGACCGGCACGCCGACGCAGGCCGCGAGCCGCAGAATTGTGCCCGTGTTCTGGGCGATGTCCGGTTGATAAAGCGCAAGCCGCATCGTCGGAGCTTCCATAATTGAGGCAAGGATCGCCAGGAGAGGTGTGATCTATGCGCCACTTTGTCACCGCATTTGACCTAGACTCAGCGCGTTCTCTGACAATATAAGGCCGTGCTGGGGAGCAGGGGCCGCGCCGTAGCATCCGCGGGCGCGCGAGACGCTCAGCAAGGCAAGCGCGAAAGGACGATTCATGGCGATTTCTGCCGACGAGCCGAACAGGCGTGACTTCATCCACATCGCGACGACGGCATTTCTGGTGGTCGGCGGCGCCGCAGCTCTCTGGCCGGCGGTCGACCAGATGAACCCGAGCGAGGCGACGCTGGCGACGGGCACCGTGGACGTGGATATCGCGCCGATCGAGCCCGGGATGGCCATCACGGTCATGTGGCGCGGCAAGCCGGTGTTTATCCGTCATCGCACGGAAGAAGAGATCGAGGCGGCGAAGGCGGTCGACGTTTCCGATCTGCCCGACCCGAACGTGTTCGCGATGGGCGATCAGGCCGGCCTGCCCGCGACGGATGACAATATCACCGCGGAAGGCCATCGCCAGTGGCTTGTGGTGATCGGCATCTGCACGCATCTCGGCTGCATCCCGAAGGGCAACAAGCCGAGCGAAAACCGCGGCGAGTGGGGCGGGTGGTTCTGTCCGTGTCACGGCTCGCACTACGATACCGCGGGGCGCATCCGCAAGGGGCCGGCAGCGCGAAATCTGGAGCTGCCGCTGTTCTCGTTCACGTCGGACACGACCATCCAGCTCGGTTAAGGACCTGCGATCATGAAGCCAGAGACCACATATCAGCCGAATAACGCGTTCGAACGCTGGCTCGATGAGCGCCTGCCGGTCCCCCGCTTGCTGCACGACCAGATCACGGCATTCCCGACGCCGCGCAACCTCAACTATCTCTGGACATTCGGCGGCATCCTGACCTTCGTTCTGATGGTCCAGATCATCACCGGCATCATCGCCGCGATGCACTACGTGCCAAGCGTCGATATGGCGTTCGAGTCGATTGAACGTTTGATGCGCGACGTGAATTACGGCTGGCTGATGCGCTACACGCACGCAGTCGGCGCGTCGATGTTTTTCCTCGCGGTGTATATCCACATCTTTCGCGGCCTGTATTACGGCTCCTACAAGGCGCCCCGGGAGGTGCTCTGGATCCTGGGCGTCATCATTCTCATTCTGATGATGGCCACCGCCTTCATGGGGTACTCGCTGCCTTGGGGTCAGATGAGCTATTGGGCGGTGACGGTGATCACCAACCTGTTCTCGTCGCTCGATCAGCTCATTCCGGGGCTGGGCACCACGCTGGTGCAGTGGATCTGGGGCGGCTTTTCGGTCGGCGATCCGACGCTGAACCGCCTGTTCAGCCTGCACTATCTCTTCCCGTTCCTGATCGCGGCCTGCGTCGGGCTGCACATCTGGGCGCTGCACGTGCCGGGCAACAACAATCCGACCGGCCTGGCGGTGAAGGACGTGAAGAAGGAGACGGTGCCGTTCCACCCCTACATCACGGTGAAGGACGGCTTCGCGCTGACGATCTTCGCGATCATTTTCGCCTACTTCGTATTCTACATGCCGAACTATCTCGGCCACGCGGACAACTACATCCCGGCCGATCCGCTGGTGACGCCCGCGCACATCGTGCCTGAGTGGTACTTCCTGCCGTTCTACGCGATCCTGCGCGCCATTCCCGACAAGCTCGGCGGCGTGATCGCGATGTTCGCGGCAATCTTCGTGCTGTTCCTGGTGCCGTGGCTGGACACCTCGCGCGTGCGCTCGACGAGCTATCGCCCGCTCTACCGGCCGTTCTTCTGGCTCTTCGTGTTTACCTGCATCGCGCTGGGCTATCTGGGCGCCAAGCCGGCCGAGGGCGGCTACCTGATCGCGACGCAGCTGTTCACGGCTTACTACTTCATTCACTTCCTCGTGGTCATGCCGGTCGTGGGCATCATCGAGAGGCCGAAACAGCGGCCGGCCAGCATCGCCGAGACCATTTATGGACCGCAACCGGAAGGGCGGGGGGCCGCGCCGGAGGCGGCGCCCGCCACGCCAGAAAAACGATAAGGTGAGAGAGAGGGTTCCGGCCATGACATACAGCTTGACGCATCTCATCTCGCCGATCCGCGCCAGCTTGGGCGCCGCCGCGCTTGCGGTCGCTCTCGCGGCGACGGGAACCGCGCCGGATCGCGCTCTGGCGGCAGCGGCGACAGCGGACATCGCAAAGCAGGATTGGACCTTCGCCGGTCCGTTCGGCTATTACGACCAGAACCAGTTGCGCCGTGGTTTCCAGGTCTATCAGCAGGTCTGCGCGTCCTGTCACGGCATGGACCTGCTGTATTATCGGAACCTGAGCGACGAGAACGGCCCGAACCTGCCGCAGGAGCAAGTCGAGGCCATCGCGAGCGAATACACCGTGATGGATGGGCCGAACGATCAGGGCGAGATGTTCGAGCGCGAGGCAACGCCGAACGACGCGTTCGTCAACCCGTACAGGAACGACAAGGAAGCCGCGCTCGTGAACAATGGCGTGGCGCCGCCGGACCTTTCGGTGATCGCCAAGGCGCGCAACGCGTCCCCGGACGTCGCATGGTACATGTCCCCCGTTGTGATCGCGGAGGATCTGGTGACGATGTATGCCGAGGGCGGAGCGGACTACATCTACGGGTTCCTGACAGGCTACGAGCAGCCGCCGGAAGACAAGGAGGTGCAGCCCGGTCTTCATTACAACGCGGTCTACCCGGGCAACCAGGTGGCGATGCCGCAGGTGCTCTACCCTGACATCGTGGCGTATAATGACGGCACGCCGACAACCGAGGCCCAGTACGCCAAGGATGTCACAGCGTTTCTGATGTGGTCGGCGGAGCCGAAGCTGGAGGAGCGCAAGCAGATGGGAGCCAAGGTGATGCTCTATCTCTTCATCCTCGCGGCGCTGCTCTACATGTCCAAGCGCATCCTGTGGCGGCGTCTGAAGCACTGAGGGCGAGCTTCATCCAGCTCGTGTCGGAAATGAGCGCGGCCCCGCTCCCCTGTCGCGCTTTTTTTCGTTTGGAGGCCGAGGCCGCCAGGGTTGCGTGTCAGGCGGAGCCGCGACGGCGCAGGCGCACCCGCTGAGCCTGCGCGAGTTTCGCCATTTTGCGCAGCCGCGCTTCCGGCAGCCTCAGCGCCAGCTTCACCCATCGCTCGCCGATCGCTTCCATCTCCGCGCGCGAGACGGGATGCGCGATCCGCCGCGCCTCGAACACGTTGAAGACCGCCTCGAACCGCTCCGACATCCAGGCGAGGTGCCGATCCATCACCGCGACCCCTTCCCCGTCCGGCGCAATGGCGTTGACGAGATCAAGGTCATAGAGCTGCTGCGCGGACATGACCGGGCTGTCGAGAATGGCGCGCTCGGCCCGCGCCTGTCCCAACCGGCGCGACAGGAAGGTGTAGGCGCCCATGCCCGGAAACAGCCCATAGCTGACTTCCGGCAGGGCGAAGCGCGAACGCTCCTCCGCAATGATGACATCGCAGGCCATCGCCGCCTCGAACCCGCCGCCGAGCGCATCGCCGCACACCAGCGCCGTCGTGACCATGCCGGCCTCGCAGGCGTGATAGTTGCGGTAGCAGATGTCGATGCTCGCCATCGCATAGTCGCGCAACGCCGCCTCGTCCCCGGATTCCACGCAGGAGACGAAGAACTGCAGGTCGCCGCCCATGCTGAAAACGCCGGGCGTGCGCGAGGCCAGCACGGTAAAACGCGCGGCCAGCGCCGCATCATTCGGGCTTTCCCGGTAGAAGTTGCGCAGTACGCGCTGCACGGACTGGATGTCCTTGAGCATCTGCGGCGTGTAGGACGGCCGCTCGCGATGCGCCTGAAAACCCCAGACGGCCCGCGTCGCCGGGTCGTATTCCAGCTCAAGCTCGCGCAGATCCAGCGTCTGCAGCCGCGCCGCCAGCCGCGCAGCCGCCGCTTGGCGCGCCTCGCTGGGCTCGGCCCCGTCCGCCTCAAACGCGGGCTTTTGCGCCCTCTGCGCAGGCGCGCGGCCGGTCCATGCGCCAGTCCTGGAGAAGGCCTCAGTGTCAAAGCGAATGGACGACGCGCGGGCGGGTTCGCCGCGCACCAGATGGATGGGCAGTCTCATGGTGATCTACTCGTTTACCCTTATGCAACTTTCGGTAGCACGTTTGAATTCGGCACGCCAGAGGCATTGCCATTCCAGCGAAGCAGCGTCCCGGCGGCGGCCCGCATTCGGCCTGGGCATTTTTAAGTGATTTTGCAGAAAGATTTTTCAACAGTTTAGGAGATTTATCACCTTTCCAGTAGGCGCAACTTAAGCCTTGACAGAGCCTGCGCAAGGATTTTGCACGCCGGGCGTGTACACTTGCGTTCACGCGAATTAAACAACTCTCTGCCAGCGTATCGGGGATTTCGCAGCCATAAGCAGGTTATGCCGGAAAGCCCTTACATCGCGATCATCGACGATCTGTCGGCAAACCGGGCATATCTGGAGCGGCTCGCGCGGTCGGTCGAGGATGTCGGGCGCGTGGCAAGTTTCGCCGGCGCGCCAGACGCGCTGCGCGCTTTTGCCGCGGACCCGCCCGATCTGGTCATCACCGATTTCAACATGCCCGAGATGAACGCCGCGGAGTGCATATCCGCGCTGCGCGGGATCGAGGGTCTGGAGGACACGCCGGTCATGGTCGTCTCCGGCTACGAGCAGCGCGACATCCGCTACCAGGCGCTCGAATGCGGCGCGACCGACTTTCTCGTCACCCCGGTCGACACCCTTGAGTTCCGCACGCGCGCGCGCAACCTGCTGATGCTCGGGATGCATCAGAAGCTGCTGCGCAGCCGCGCCTTCGCCCTTCAGGACCGGCTGGTGAACGATCGCCTGCGCTCGCTGGAAACGCTCAAGCGCACCCGTCAGCACATGCTCGGCGTGATCGATTCAGTGCCGGCGATGGTTTACGCGGTGGATGAGCACGGCAACTGCACCTTCGCCAACCAGTTCTGCTTCGACTTCGCTGGCGCCGGCGAGACCGGCACGCTCGACGATCTGAACGACATGTTCGGGACGATCGCGGCCACAGGCATTCTCGAAAACCTGACGCGGGGCGCGCCGCAGCAAGCCGAGGTCACGCTGAGCGACGCGAACGGCCATCCGCGCGAGTTTTTCGTGGTCGCCCGCAAGACCGGCTCCGCCGAGGACCGCAGCCTGACCAGGGTTGTTTCCGCGCTCGACATTTCAAGCGTGAAGGCAGCCGAGCGCTCGCTGCGCATCGCCAAGGAAGAGGCGGAGGCGGCCAACCGCGCCAAGAGCAACTTCCTCGCCAATATGAGCCATGAGCTGCGCACGCCGATGAACGCAATTATCGGCTTCACGGACATGATGCGCTCTGGCGTTGTGGGCGAAGCGCCAAACGAGAAATATCGGCAGTATCTCGACAGCATCCTTTACAGCGCGCGCCACCTGCTTTCGATCATCAACGGCATCCTCGACTTCGCGCAGATGGAGGCGGGCAAGACGCGGATCGAGGAGACGGTGTTCTCGCTGCACAACTGCATCCGCCAGGTTGCCGAGATGCTCGACGCGCAGATCGCCGAACGCGGCAACACGCTGAACCTGCCCGGCGATTCCGGGATCATGCTCTGGACCGACGAGCAGAAGCTGCGCCAGGTGTTCATCAACATCGTGTCCAACGCCAACAAGTTCACCGAAGGCGGCGGCATCACGGTAGAGGTCTGCCGGCCCGGCGACAGGCCGGAAAGCGCCCGTCCGCCCTTCGAGGGTCTCGAAATCCGGGTCACCGACACCGGACCGGGCATGAGCGAGGAGGAGAAACGAACCGCGCTCACCAGCTTCGGGCAGATTCTGGAGCACACCTTCGAGAAACCGCAGAACGGAACGGGGCTCGGGCTGCCCATCTCGGCTGGCTTCATGAAGCTCATGGGCGGGTCCCTGGACATCGAAAGCGAAAAGGGCGCGGGAACGACCGTTCGGCTCTGGCTGCCGGAGCGCAGCATCGTGCGGACCGAGCCGACATGCGAACCGAAACCCGAAGCGCGGCGCTGCCACGCGGACGCCCAGCCATGACAAGCCTTGCGAACCGCAGCGCCCCGATCCGGCAGGCGTCGCGAACCGCGTTGCGCCTGCGCCGCGCGCTCGCGATGGCGCGCCATGCCGAACCGCTCGAGTTCGAGCAGCTTCTCGTGCGCTATCTGATCGGCATTTTCACGACCAGCTGCGCAATCCTGTCCTCGTATTACGGCGCGCTCGCCCCGTGGCAGGTGACGGCGCTGGCGATCTTCATCCCCATCGCCTGGGTCATCGCGGCGGGCTTCATGCTGCATTACGCGCTGTGGCCCAGCCGCCGGGTCGAGCGCCGCGCGGCGACCATCATCTTCGACGCGGTCACGCTGTCGCTGTTCATCTATTTCGGCGGCGAGGCGGCCTCGATCTTCTTCCCGGTGTATCTCTGGGTCATCCTCGGCAACGGCTTCCGCTTCGGCATACCGTACATGCTCGCCTCGATGGGGGCGAACGGTCTGTGCTTCGCGCTGGTGATCGCGCTCACGCCGCAATGGCATTCCGCATGGGCATTCGCCGGGGGGGTGCTGCTCTCGCTGCTGATCATCCCCCTTTACGTCGCCCGGCTGATCCGGGCGCTGCGCAACGCCATGGCCGAGGCGGAAGCGGCCAACCAGGCCAAGAGCGAATTCCTCGCCACCATGAGCCACGAGCTGCGCACGCCGCTCAACGCGATTATCGGCCTGTCCCAGGTGTTGGACAAAACCGCCCAAAGCCCGCAAGACCGCATGTCGGCCATGTCGATCAACAGCGCGGCCGCGCGCCTTCTGGAAATGGTGGACACGATCCTGGACTTCCAGAAAATCGAAAGCCAGGGCGTCGCCCTGAACGAGGCCCCGCTCGACACGGGCGAAGCGCTCCATGAGGCGGAGACCTTGCTGCGCCCGCTTGCCCAACAGAAAGGGCTGGCGCTGCATGTGCGCTTCGCAACGCCGCTGCCCGCGCGCATACTCGGCGACCGCGAACACCTGAAGACGGTGCTGCTCAATCTGGCCGGCAACGCGATCAAATACACCGATGCCGGCCATATCTGGATCACGGTCGCGCACGCGCCGGACCGCAATACGCTGCGCATCGAGGTGAGCGACACCGGCCGCGGCATCCCCGAGAGCGAGCATGACCGGCTCTTCGATCGCTTCGCGCAGGCCGCGCAGAGCCGGCGCGGCAAGGAGGGCGGCGTCGGCCTCGGCCTGTCGCTGGCGCGCTCGCTGGTGGAATCGATGGGCGGGCGGATCGGCTTTACCAGCGCGCCGGGCAACGGCTCGAGCTTCTGGTTCGAAGCGCCCGCTGAAACGGTGGAGGAGACCGCAGACGCCGCGCCCTCATCCGAAATCGCGCTGCTCGTCCGCCTGCAGGATCGCCAGCGGCTGTTGCCGGGCCTGCGCGCGCGTGGGCTGAACGCCGGCAAGACGATCGCCAACCCCCGCGATTTCGTGAAGTCGCGCGCGGCGTCCGGCGATCTGTGGCGCTACGTGCTGGTTGTGGACGAACTGGAACTGGACGACCGCGCGATCGCCGACATCCATGAGGCATTGCGCGAAGCGCCGATCCCGCCGGCGCTCGTCGTCACGCACGACAGTCACGCTCTGGACGACTGGGCAAGCGCCCGGCTTGACCATGACCGCAACGAGGACGCCGCCCTGATCGCAACCGTCGCCGCCTGGCATGGCCGCAAGCCTCACGCCGAGGTGATGGAAGACGAGGCGAAGCCGAGCATCGCGCCGATGGACGTTCTCGTCGCCGATGACAACCCGTTCAATCGCGAAGTCGCCAAGAAGCTGCTGACGCTCGACGGCCACCGTGTCGCCCTCGCGGCCACCGGCGAAGAGGCGCTCGACGCGCTGCTGCGCGGCGGCGTGGACATCGCCCTGCTCGACATCAACATGCCGGACGGCGATGGCATCGAAATCTGCAAGGACTATCAGATGACCGTCGAACCGGAAGCGCACATCCCGGTCATCGCCATGACGGCGGACACCTCCGCCGCAACGCACGAGAAATGCCTGCGCGCGGGCATGGCGGCGGTCCTGCACAAGCCGGTGCAACTCAACGAGCTGCGCGAGACGATCCGCGCCCATATGCGCCCGGCCGCGAGGCCGTCCGCGCAGCAGCGCAAAGGCTCTGTCAGCCCGGCCGAAGCGCCGACGCTCGACACGCGCCAGCTTGACGAGATGGTTGCGCTGTTCGGCCCCAAGGCGTTCCGCTCCGAGATGGCCGCCCTGTTCGAAGCGGATTTCGAGCGGCATCTGGAAGCGCTGCATACCGCGATCGGCGAAGGGCGCCGGACCGCCGCGCGCGATTCGCTACATGCGCTCAAAAGCTGCGCCAACACGATCGGCGCGGCGCGGCTCGCGGCGTTGTGCAGCGAAAAGCGCGAGGACAGCGCCGCGCCGAATGCCGGTCTGGCCGCACGGATAGCGGCGGAATACGCCGTTTTCCAGCAGGCGCTTTACGCCCGTATCGGCGGCGAGCAGGCACCTCCGGCCGCCAGCAAGACAGCGGCCGAGGCCGCCCGGCCCTCGCGCTAGTGCGGCGCGGGCGGGATGACGCGCGTGTTCTCCGCCCCGGCGGCGCGATAGTCCGCCGCGTCATCCACGTCGCGCAGTTCATCGGTCAGCGCCACGCCCAGGCCGCGCGCCTCAAGATTAGCGATGGTGTCAGCCCGCGCATAAGGACCCGACCAGCGCACGCCGTCGAACATCCCGCGCGGCCCTGGCCCTCGCCGCAGCCCGATCAGCCAATAGCCGCCGTCACGCGCCGGTCCGAGCACCGCATCCGCGCCGCGCAGCGCGCAGAATGCCCGCGCGATCCGCGCCGCCGTGATACCCGGAATATCGCTGCCGACAATCAGCGCCGGCCCCGGCCCGCCCCGCGCCAACACATGCGCCATGCGCGCCCCGAGATCGCCCGGCCCTTGCGGAACGCGCAGCAGGTCGCCCGGCCACCAGCGCGCTGCGTGCGCCGCCTCGGGCGCGACGGCCAGCGCCAGCCGCCAGCGCGGGTCTCGCAGCCGCCGGATCACTGCCGCCGTGTTATGCCGGTGAAAGCGCACCGCGGCCATCTCGCTGATCTCGCGCGCCAGCCGCGTCTTGACCCGGCCAGGGCGGGGCGCCTTGACCATCAGGAAGACGGTCGGCCGCTCAGCCATAAAGCTTGACGATATAGCGCGGCGGCACACGCAGGTAAAAGAGCGTCAGGCAGGAGAGATTGCGCAGCATCCGCAGGAAGTAGCCGTCGCGCTGGTAGCGGTCCGCGCTCGTGGTTGCCCGGCTGCGCAGGAAAGACAGATCGCGCCGGCCGATGCGCCGGACCAGATCGACATCCTCCATCAGCGGCAGATCGCGAAACCCGCCGAGCCGCTCGTAATGCGCGCGCGATATCAAAAGCCCCTGATCGCCATAGGGCAGCCGCAGAAGCGCGCAGCGCAAGCTCACCATCGCCTCCAGATAGCGCGGCCGCGCGCCGCGGTCATCGAGCGCGAAGCGAAAGGCCGCGGCCCCGTGCCGTCTGGCGCGGGCGGTCTCCTGAATGAAGCGTTCGGCCTCCCGGTGCCAGTCATGCTCCAGCACCGTGTCGGCGTGGAGGAACAACAGCCACTCGCCCTTCGCCGCCCGCGCGCCCTCGGCAAGCTGCGGCCCGCGCCCTTTCGGCGCGCGGACGAACTTCGCGCCCACGCCCTCGGCGATCTGAGGCGTATCATCCTGGGACCCGCCATCGGCGATGATGACCTCGCGCACGACGCCATTGACGACGCCCGGCACCAGCGCAGCCAGACTGCGGCCCAGTTCGCCTTCGGAATTGAGCGTTGGGATCACCACCGAGATCATGGCGCGGATGATACGGCTGGCGGACTTGTCCACAAGCAATTTCTGCCAGAGCTGCGCCGATGTTCTTTATTTGTTCGATGGTTCGCGTTAAGCTTGTGACATGAGCGCCCGATCCTCGAAACCGCCTGTGCGAAGCTCGCAGGATGCGGAAACCGCCGTGGCCGACCGCCGGCGCGGGCGCGGCGCCTGCTCGAACGCCGCCGGGCGGTACGAGAGCGAGCGGCGCGACGTCTTTGACGACGGGTGGGAGAGCCTCGCCGATCTCGACGCCTTCAAGACCGAGGTGCGCGAGGAGATGTCCCGCAGCATCATCGCGACGAATGACAGCCCGGATATCGGTTTCGACCAATCCATCAACGCCTATCGCGGCTGCGAGCATGGCTGCATCTACTGCTTCGCGCGGCCGACACACTGCCATCTGGGCTATTCGGCGGGCATCGACTTCGAGACCAAGCTGACCGCGAAGGTGAACGCCGCGGAGCTGCTGGAAAAGGCGCTCAGCAAGCCGCGTTACCGCGTCAAGCCGATCATGCTCGGCACCAATACCGACCCCTATCAGCCGATCGAGCGGGAGCGGCGCATCACCCGGTCCATCCTGGAGGTGCTGGCGGAGACGCGGCATCCGGTCGGCATCGTCACGAAGTCGGCGCTGGTGACGCGCGATCTCGATATCCTCGCGCCGATGGCCGCGCAGGGGCTGGTGCATGTCGGCCTGTCGGTCACGACGCTGGACAACCGGCTTTCGCGGTCGATGGAGCCGCGGGCCAGCGCGCCGGCCAAGCGGCTGGAGGCAATCCGGGTCCTGAGCGAAGCCGGGGTGCCGGTGCGTGTCATGGCCGCACCGATGATCCCCGCGCTGAACGACCCGGAACTTGAGCGCATCCTTGAGGCGGGCGCGGCGCGCGGCGCGCAGACCGCCAGTTATATCCTCTTGCGTCTGCCCCTAGAGGTCGCGCCGCTGTTCCGCGAATGGCTTGCGCAGAATTACCCCACTCGGGCGCAGCGCGTCATGGCGCTGGTACAGGACACGCGCGGCGGAAAGGACTACGACGCCCGCTTCGGCGTGCGCAAGCGCGGCGAAGGGCCGTATGCGCAGCAGCTTGGCGCGCGCTTTGCCATCGCCCTGCGCCGGTTCGGCCTGAAGCGCGATCACCCGCCGCTGCGCACCGATCTCTTCCACCCGCCCGCCCCGTCGGGCCAGCTTGACCTGTTTGCCCCGCCTTGATCCCGCCGCCAGAATCGGCGTTGCTGCCGCCGTTGGTTCAGGCGGGTGGGCAATGCCGGATTTCACACTCGAAGAGACAGCACGCGCTCAGCACGGCGGACTTGTCGCCGGCGTGGACGAGGCCGGGCGCGGGCCGTGGGCCGGGCCGGTCGTCGCGGCGGCCGTGATCCTGGACGAACGCCTGACGCTGGACGGGCTGGACGATTCCAAGCTGGTCGCCGAAGACGCGCGCGAGGCGCTGTTTGAGAAAATCTCCAGCAAGGCCATCATCGGCATCGGCATTGTCGACGTTCCGACCATCGACCGGCTCAACATCCTCCACGCCACCATGCGCGCCATGCAGGACGCCTTCGCCAGGCTGCCAGACCCGCCACAATCCGCGCTCATCGACGGCAACCGCGCGCCCGACCTGCCCTGCCCGGCTCAGGCTGTGGTCGGCGGCGACGCGCGCTGCGCCTCCATCGCCGCGGCCTCCATCGTCGCCAAGGTCACGCGCGACCGCCTCATGCGCGATCTGGACGGCGACTTCCCGCATTACGGCTGGGCGCGCAACAAGGGCTACGGCACGCGGGAACACGCCGCGGCGCTGACACAGCACGGCGTGAGCATCCATCACCGCCGTTCATTCGCCCCCGTGGCCCGGCTGCTCGAAGCGGCTGCGCCGCGCTGACCGGCGCACTGTGCCGCATCGGCCACGCCAGCGCGTGAAATCCGTCATGCGCCTGTGAATTCCCGCCGCTTCCGCGTGAATATCACCGGGCCTGCTGCTATCAGCCGAGATCATTGGCAACCTGGGGTTTGGGCATGATGAGATTGAGCGCACCCTCCCGCCTGATTTTTCTTCTTTCGGTGATCCTCGTCGCGCTTGTCATCCTCTCGCGGTATTTCGGCGTCGACATCCCGGTGCTGACCACTATCGTCGAGCGCAGCCCGTTCGAGATCATGCTGGTGGCGTGGGGTCTGCTGTTCCTCGGCGTGACATTCCGCCTGTGAGGCGCGCGGCAAGGCGGCGCATCGGTTGACGTTGTGAGGCCTCGCGCTTTCGCTTACGCTCATCTTGTCGCGCCGCACGTGCAAATGAGGCCCCAACCGTCATGCGCCGTTTTTTCCGGTCCGCCACCGCGCTTGTCACGGCCTCCGCGATCGTCGTGACGGCCATCCTTCCGCACCGGCCGGCCTATGCGCAGACGACCGGCGACGCAACCGCGGCGCGTGCGCTCAGCCCCTCCGAATGCCGCCAACTCGACGACCGGAACGTCCGAGACGCAATCCAGTCCATCACCGAGCAGCGGCTGAAGGCTGAACTGAGCGGGTTGAATTATGCCGCGCTGGTCCAGCGGCAGTGGACCGATACCGGCATGGACGGTCGCATCGACGAGCAGATCGACATCGCCATCCAGGAAGTGCGGGCCGACACCGACTGGTTCGACCGCGCCTATTCCACCATAAGCCGGGAGCAGGCGGAAGGCTTTGCCGTGGCCGTCGCGGAAAAAACGTATACCTCCGAAGCGTTCCGCAACACGATGGCGGATCTGACAACCGCTATCGGCGAGGACATCGGCGGACGGCTGGAGACAGCGGCGGCGGCGGCCTCCGGTCCGGCTGTCTCATGTATGCGGCTGGCGCTCGAAGCGCGCTACGGCGGCGCCATCGCGCAGAGCTTCGTGCAGCAGACCGAAACCTCTCTCGACGTGGCCGCCCAGTCCGGCACGCCGGCGATCACCACAGGCGATCTGGTATTTGAAAGCAGCGAGGCGATCGGCGGGCTGCTGCTGGTGATGACCCGGCGGATGATCGCGCGCATGGTCGCGCAGATGGGCCGGCGGCTGGCGGGCGCGATCGCCACGCGGATCGTGTCGTCTTTCACCGGGCTGATCGGACTGGCGCTGATCGTGAAAGACCTGATCGACGCTGGCGAGGGCGTGTTCCCGCTCATCGAGGAGCGGATGAAGTCGGACGACTCAAAGCAGCTTATCAAGACCGAGATCGCAGAGAGCATTTCCGGCTTCGTCAACGAGAACGTGGAGAGCATCTCTCAGGAGACGGCGGCCAACATGTTCGCCATGTGGCAGAACTTTCAGGACCGCTACGATTTGCTGCTGTCGCTTGCGGACCAGAACGCAGCCTTCAAGGACTTCCTGCGCGAGCGCGAGGCGGACGAGTTGGCGCGGCTGGGCGAGATCGTCGAGTTGACCGTGCAGCAGCAAGGCGAGCCGGCGGTCTTCCGCCGCCTGGAGGATGGCTCGCTCAAGACCGCGCTGGACACGCTGACGCTCGACGGCGTCGAGATCGCGCGGCAAACACGCTCGCTGGATACGGCCATCGCCTGGTCGAAGCTGGCCGGCGACCGGATCGACGAGGTGCTGCGCTTTGACGTCTACAGCCGGATCCGGCCGGAGCAGATTTCGCAGGCCGAGCTTAACCGGCTGCTCTCGGTCGATGACAGCACGGCTGTGTACCGGCTCGCCGCGCTGCCCGCCGTGGCGCGCGAACGGCTGTTGGCGCTGCCGCCCGCCAGGGTGCGCAGCCTCGCCACGCGGTTGAACGAGGAGGAACTCGCGGCGCTGGCGCGCTATGAGACCGAACTTTCAGCGCCGTCCGCCCGCGCTCTGCTCGATTCCGTTTCGGCGAACCCCGCGCGCATGGAGAAGCTGGCGCGCTCCGGCCTGCAGGACGCCGTGCTGGCCAGCACGGACCAGGACGCGGCGATCGACATGCTGCTCGATCCCGGCGGCTATTTCAGCCTGTTCGGCATGGTCAACGACTTCGGCAAGGTGCGCGCCGGGCAGGTCGAGCCGCGCGTATTTGTCGAAGCCTACACGTGGACGCTGGCCGTCACGGCGCTTGCGCTGCTGATCTTCATTATTCTCGTTGCGCGGCTCATTCGCGGGCGGCGCACGACGATCATCGTGAAGGATCAGCACGGCCGCGAAATTGGGCGCGGGAAGGAATGACGCTCTACTCAGTCGACAGGCTTTCCGGGCGCGAGGTCCGCGAGGGCGGGCTGGTCACAGCCTATGCCGTAACGGCGGCCAATCTCATCAAGGATATGCGCGAGAAGATCACCAACACCTTCGGCGGGCGCATGACGCGGTATGAGGCGCTGGTGGAAGAAACGGTCGAGCGCGCGCTGGAGCGGCTTGGGGAGAAGGCGCGCGAACAAGGCTATGATGGGTGTCTGGCCGTGCGCATCGGCCATCCGAACCTCGTCGACGGCGGCGTCGAGGTCGTGGTGTACGGGACCGGGTTCAATTTCGTGGATGGCGCGACCTCCGCGCCTGAGTGAGAGGCCCCGCATCTGACCGTCATCGCGAGCGCAGCGACGCGATCCAGCCAAGTTCCTTGTCGCAGGGTGGCCGCTAACGCGTGACGTCCAGCCATTCGCGCGTGCGCGCTTCCGGGTCGGGGTGCGTGACGAGATCGGTGACGACCGCGATGCTGTCCGCGCCCGCCGCCAGCACATCCGGCGCGCGCTCAACCGTAATCCCGCCAATCGCGACCAGCGGACAGGGCGCCGCGTCCTTCCAGTCCCGGACGCGGTCCAACCCCTGCGGCGCCCATTTCATCTTCTTCAGCCTGGTCTCATAGATGGGTCCAAGCGCCACATAGTCCGGCTCCACGGCAAGCGCCTTCGCCAATTCGTCGTGGTCGTGTGTCGACACGCCGAGCTTGATGCCCGCCGCGCGGATCGCCGGGACGTCGGCCGCCGCCAGGTCCTCCTGGCCGAGATGCACGAAATCCGCGCCCAGGTCGATCACCGCGCGCCAGTAGTCGTTGACGACGAGTTGCGCCCCATACGCGGCGCACAGCGCCATCGCGCGGCTGATCTGGCGGCGCACTTCCGTCTTCGGCGCGTCCTTCAGCCGGAGCTGCACAAAGCGCACGCCAAGCGGCACCAGCCGCTCCAGCCAGTCAATGTCGGGCAGGACGGGATAAAAGCGATCAATCATTCTCAGGCTCGAAGAACGGCGTTCCGGCAACCGGCGTGGACGGGCTGGCCATCTCGCGCGGCGGCATGATCCCGGCCTTGTAACCGATCCGGCCGGCTTCGATCGCGCGGGCGAAGGCGGCGGCCATTTGCGCCGGGTCGCCGGCCTTGGCGACGGCGGTGTTCAGCAGCACAGCATCATAGCCGAGTTCCATCGCCTGCGCGGCGTGGGACGGCGCTCCGATGCCCGCATCGACGATGAGCGGCACATCGGGGAAATAGTTGCGCAGCATCTGCAGGCCGAAGACATTGTTCAGCCCCTGGCCCGAGCCGATCGGAGAGCCCCACGGCATCAGCACGTCGCACCCCGCCTCGACCAGCCGCTCGGCGACGCTCAGATCCTCTGTGGTGTAGGGGAAGACCTCGAAGCCCTCGTCGCTGAGGATGCGCGCGGCCTCGACAAGGCCGATCACGTCGGGCTGCAGCGTGTCGTCGTTGGCGATGACCTCCAGCTTGACCCACGGCGTGGCGAACATCTCGCGCGCCATCTGCGCCGTTGTTACCGCTTCCTTCACAGTCCGGCAGCCGGCGGTGTTGGGCAGCACGCGCACGCCCTCCAGCGACTCGATGAAGCGCCAGAACTGCTCGCCCGCGCGCTCGGATGACGATTCGCGGCGCAGCGAGACGGTGACGACCTGCGCGCCGGAGGCCTCGAACGACGCGCGCAGCACGTCCGGCGACGGATACAGCGCAGTGCCGAGCAGCAGCCGCGAGGTGACTCGCGTGCCGTAAAGGTCCAGCGCGTCTTTGGTGTCGATCATATTCATGTTGGTCTCGCTTCGCGCGGCTCTAGCCGCCCTGGCGCGGCGCGACGATCTCGATCCTGTCGTTGTCGTGCAGGCGCGTCTTCGGCCGCTCGTCCGACGGAACGAACTCGCCGTTCACGGCCGTTGCCACGCGCTGCTCGCCATAACCCAGCGTGGCGCACAACTGTTCCAATGTCGCGGCCTGCGTTTCCTGCTGTTCGCCGTTAACCGTGATCCTCAACGATAATCTCCGAATTCGGCCGGCGCCCGTCCAGATAATCGGCCGTCATCTCGGCCAGCGCGGGCGCCGTCAGATACCCGTGCCGATACATCCCGTTCACGTATATGCGTTTCTCTCGAACAATAATGCGCGGCACGTTGTCGGAAAAGGCCGGACGGACATCGGCGTCCAGCCGCAACACGCGCGCCTGGCCGAAAGCCGGGTGCAGCGCGTAGGCCAGCCCGAGCAGGTCAAGGCCCGAGCGCAGCGTCACCGGCCCGCGGTCGTCGCTTTCCAGCACCGTCGCACCGATCATGTAGGTATCGCCGCCCCACGGGACCACGTAGAGCGGAAAGCGCGGGTGCAGCAGACGGACCGGGCGGTACAGCGCGATTTCGGCGGTCTCCACCACCGCCATCTCCCCGCGCACGCCGCGCAAGCCGGGCAATTCCTCGCGCGCGGCCAGACCTCGGCAGTCAATGGCGATCTCCGCGCCGTCTTCCGGCACTGCCGCGCCGAACCGCATTTCGACGTCCATTTGCTCCAGCGCCTTGAGAAGCGCTGCGAGCGCCGCGTCCGGCGGCACATAGGCTTCCTGCGGGTAGAACAGGCCAGTTCGGAAGCGTTCTTCGAGGGCCGGCTCCAGCGCCGCGATGCGCGCTGCATCCACTTGCTCGTGCGCCTCGGTCTGAGCGGCAAAGCGGCGAAGCTCGGCGCGGTCCCGCGGCTGGGCGACGACGAGCGTTCCGGTCTGCGCGATGCAATCCAGCTTGTCCCGCCAGATCGTCATGGCCCGCAAGCCGAGATCGCGCACGATCGCAGGCGCGGCTTCCGCCTCGCAATAGGGCGCGAGCATGGCCCCGCCCAGCCGGCTGGCGGCGTCGGCGAACGGCTCCGCGCTGCGCTCGACCAGCCGCACACGGTGCCCGCGCTCGGCCAGCGAAAAAGCCTGCCAAAGCCCGGTGATGCCCGCCCCGATCACGTCAATACGCGCCATTACGCGTTGCCCCGAACGATTCTGAACTCCGCTCCACACTATCATGTGGCCCGGTAAAGGGTGCGATGCCAACCCCGGCAAAACGCCGCGCAGCACGAAGAAAAAGACGCAGACGGGCGCCGCGGCCGACCGAACCACCGCTCGGTGGGGGCGGGGGAAGGGGCGGATGGTTCGGCGCTAAGCGCGGTCACGCAACAACCTGAGAGGGCGCGCGCTCGCCGCGGCAACCCGCCTGCGCATGAATGACGCCGTTCCGTTGGAGGCTGTGCGGCGGCAATCGCACAACCAAAACTGTGAGCGGCGCGGGGAACGTTGGGTCTCTAGCGGGGGCCCAATGTTCGCTCTCTGTTCTATCTTCACCCGCAATGCGTGTCAATTCCAAAATCCGAACGGAAGCAGAACATCTTTGGGGGCGATAACCCCCAGCGCAGCCACCCCAGCCTCTTGCATCGCAGCGGGTGACGCACTAGCCTTATGGGCGTTGCAGGGCCGCTGTAGCTCAGTTGGTTAGAGCGCTAGATTGTGGATCTAGAGGTCCCCCGTTCGAGCCGGGGCAGCGGTACCAACAAAATCAAGCACTTGGCTGGCTTGCCTCGCCGGTCCCGCTATCCAGAGATACAGCAGAGATACACTCAGCCGTCACTAGAATAGCTCAGGCGCACGATCCGGCGCAGTATCGCCCGGCTCGAACCAGAAGCCTGTATCGTTCTGCTCGGCCCATCGTTTCAGCCTGCTCTTGGCGCGGGCGAAGGCGCGCGGATCGACCTCCTGCATGACCTGCTCGAAGATCATGCGCTGAAACAGCAACCGGCCGTACCAGATCGAGTGCCCCGGCATGATGTCCCTGGCGAAACTGATGGCTTCGGGCAGCGCGTTGGTGTCCTCCCCCTGGATCGCCTCGTACAGGTTGCCGAAGGTCAGGTTCAGGCCCTTGCCGAGCGTGCTCAGCAGCGGTCCGGCGACGAGGTCGTTCAGCCCGTCCGGCCGGTTGAAGCCCGCGAACAGTACGTCGCCCCAGATGCCCAGCCCGCCGCCACGGAGCATCGCCGTCGCCCAGAATGCGACGCTATCCACGGATTGCGGGTCGCGGCCCTGCGTAATCTCGCGCAGCTGCGTCGCCAGCGCGCCTGCCATCGTCATGCCTGCGATCAGCGCGATCAGATATCCGCCGCGGCCAATCGCCGACTCGCGCAGCAGCATCTTGCGCATATGGATGTTCACGAACGTCACCGGGAAGCTCTTGAACATCGCCAGCGAGTTCGCGACCTCACCGATCGGCGTGCCGGAGCGGGTCGCACCGCGCAGCGTGGTGGCGCTTTCGATCGTCGCTTCCGGGATCATCTCCTTCGACACACCGACGGCAAGCGCCATGAACTTGTCGTGAAGCTCATGGGCGCGCCGCGTGTCGCCGAGATGCCGGAACACGTCGGACGGACGCATGAAGGTTGCGCCAGGCTTCGGCTCCCAAAGCGGAATGGCGCGCATCTCGTCCCAGTCGCGGGCATTGATGTCGTTCTGCTTCAGCATCTCGCGGAACGGCAGATCGTCGAAGGCTTCGTCCCTGTAGCGCGCCAGCAGGCCGAGCATCTCGGTTTGCGTGGCGAAGCGCGCCGCCTGCGTATGCCCGGACAGCAGCGAGGCGCGCATCACGACGTCGGCCATCCGCCTGCCCCATTTCGGCCCTTCCGCGGCAAGCGATGAGAAGCGTTCGGCGCTGTAGGCAAGCGCGACCGCGCTTTCGTGCACGAAGCCAGCTCGCCGCGCGATGTCGCGGTCCGCGCTGTCGAGCGGATTGAACATCTTCAGGTAATCGGCCATGCCGATCTTCGCGCCCATCTTGTTGAATGCGCGCACATGCGCCGCGTTCACGAGGTCGCCGGGAATGGCGATCAGCGCCGCCGAGCCGAGCATGGCGCTCGTGAGCGTGTTGCGCGTGAGCGCTGCACCGGCGGCGATCCGGTTCTCGGGGCTGCCGTTGGCGGCTCTGGTGGCGCGGATAAACATGTCATCGAAGGTGGCCGCATCGTCGTCCAGCTTCGCGAGGGCGGGCACATTGCCCGACTCGTCCGCCGCGTCGAGCTTCCCGGCGATCTGGCGCGCAATGGCCTTTGCCGTCTCCGCGCCCTGCTTCGGGTTCGGGCCGAAGACCTTCATCATCGCAATGTGATGCGCGCGGGTCTCGACGTGGCCGACCATCTGATCGAAGATGCTGCCGTCCTGGTACTTCTGGTGCATCGCCAGCCAGCTATCGGCGTCCTTGAAGATCAATTCCCGGCTGGCGTCGAGCTGGTTGCCTGTTGCACTGCGGCGCGTCTTCCCGCCGCTGATCTTGTTCGCGCCGCCCGTGCGGATAGTGTCGAACACGTCGGACAGGTATTGTTCGCGCTCAGCCGGTGCGACCAGCGTGCCGTCCGGGCGGCGGATACGGTTCCAGTCCAGCCAGTTCAGGTGATCGGCGATCCATGTCTTGCGGCCAGCTTGCACCATCCGCGCGGGGGACTGACGCTGGCCGATCAGCCAATCCTCGCGCTTGGCGAGCGCGCCGCCGACCTGCCTGAACAGATCGACCGACAGATCGGACGCCTCGCGCCACGACTTCGCCAGCAGCTTCGCAACCGGGTCGCCCGTGTCGATGCCGAACATCTCCCTGATGACCTTCTCCAGTCCCTTCTCGGAACGGATCACGCCAAGCCCCTTCGTGCCGAACTGCTCGATGATGTCGGACATGCGGCTGTAGATCAGCCCGCGATAAACGTCCTTCAGCACCTCGTAGCTCTGGATCGGCGTGCCTGCTCTGGGGCTGACGAGCGCCTTAAGGCGCTGGCCGGGCGTCGCCGCGATATCGGAGCGCTGGAAGGTGGCGGAAAGCTCGATCGCCTTGAGCGCCTGGGCGGTCTTGCGGCGCTCGTCTTCCTTGAGGCGGAACATCGTTTCGCGCGTCGCTTGATCGCCAGCGCGGGCTTCGGCATCGGCCGGGTTCATGCCTTCGTCGATGAAGGTTTCACGCAGTTGATCGTAGCGATCCAGAGCTGCCTTCACCTTCCGTCGCGGGACGCGCTTCGTCTTGAGTTGTTCTTCGAGGCATTCGCGGAATGTAGTCATCTTGCAGTCTTCCTCAGCTTGCAGGGTTTCTATTCATAGAGTTATATCTGATTTCGTCCAAGTACGGAAGCCTGCAATTCGCATGAGTGCTGGTACCATGCAAGAAGCAGTGAAATTGCAATGACGCCATGCAAGCGACAACTGCAATCCGGGCGTATCTATGCAAGCGACAACTGCAATCCGGGCGTTGCAATGCTGCACGTTAATCGAGAAGAAACCAATCGCTGCTATCGAGGATCGTGCGAATTGGATAGCTATACAGGAGACGCGGAATGATGATCGAGATGCACATGCACTTCGGCCGGTACTGCTGTGAGATCGGGTTCTACTACAGCGGCGACGCCGAGCCTGCCCTGGAGTGGACGCGGACTGACTACGGCTTCGGGTTCGAGGTCTGGCGGTTCGCCTTCAGTTTCATCGGCTGGACGACCGCCGCGGCCGAGAGCGCTGAGGCCGCGCTGTGAGGCTGTGAGGGCGCTGTATGGGCTTTCCACGGGTGGTCGCCGTGTCGCCCGCCTGTGGGGCCTGTACAGGGCTGTATGGCGCTCAGGAGCACTTCCGCATCGTCGATGTCACGGATGTCTGCCCGAACGGCCGCGAAGCGACCTTCCTGTGCCGCCCGTCGTGACGAAATACCGCCTCAGAAACAGGCGATACAGCGTGTAGGCAATGGCGAGCTTAGCCGACCAGTCCAAGACAACAAAGCCCACAAGCTGCAATGCGCCTGCTTCGCTGAGGCCAATCAGGATCGCAAGCAGCACAGCAGCCGCACCGGCCACCTTGCGTTGGTCACTGTGAGACATCACCCTTCTCCTTTCGCGTAAGGGATGCAGGTGTATCGATGCAGCTTTCCTATCTCCGCCCGCGTCTTCTGGTCCCACTCATTGCGATCTTCGAAGGCGATCAACGATGACCCCTGAAGCAAGTCGATGTACAGCGAACTCTGCCCCGCTCTGATTTCCGGTATCGCCTTGTAGCAAGCCCTCACGCTGTCGAAAATCAGGTCGGTTTCGACCGGCTGGCTGCCGAACACCATCACGAGTAGCATCCACTTCATCACGACCCCCGCTTCTTGCTGCTGGCCTTCTTCGCCACCTCGGCACGGAACTCGCGCTCGTTGGCAACAACGCCCAAACAGGGTGCTTGCACTCTCCCGTCAGGAAACTGAACGGCGTGGCAGCGGATGTCGTTTTCGTCGCGTTTCGAAACATCAACGGCATCGCCGATAGACGTGACAGCATACACTCGTGCCCCAGCTGGGACTTCGAGAGGCATGAGCGTCATGGGGCAGATGCGCCAGGCAATGACCGGGATCGGCGCACTCACGAAACCGGCATTCAGGTTGTACGAGATCAGGAAGTGGCCGGGGTCGGCCGGAATGATCTTTTCGGTCGAGCCAAGCGCGCCGCACATGCGGTCCAGTGCGCGATCGAGCGTGTCGTTGATGTCATGCATCGCCTCAGCCAAAGACTCCAGGGCCGTCGTCTCGCGGGCGGCAGCGCTGCCGCCCTTCACTGCTTCATCGCTCATGTCTGTCTGCTCCGTTGGTTCATCGGTTGTAAGGTAGCCGGGAATACACGCGGAACAGGCAGCTTTCTGCGACATGGCAGCGCGGGAGTCGCGGGGCAAGGCTTTCGTTCGACGGGCAACCCACTCGAAGGTGAGGTGAGTCGTGCAGGCAACACGGGGCAGGGCGGCGCTGCTGCTGCTGGCGGCGGCGCGGAGCGCTGCTGGCAGGCAACACGGCGGCGCGGATCGGGCGGCGCTGCTGCTGGCGGCCGATTGTTCGACGGGCTGTCCACCGTTCGCAAAGCGGCGGATTTTGTCACCTATACTGATTTCGACGCGGCCATGCGGCTGGCACCGCGGGGTGAACGCGGTGAACGCGGTGAACGCGCCTCATCGGCTGCTCTGTGTGTATAAAGTGAACGGGGTGGCGGTGAACGCGTACGAAGATTCTTCCCATTTTTTATAATTACAGGAGGCTGCATGACATTGCGTACACCTACAAAAAAAGGTTTTTTTCGGAATTTTTTGGAATTTTCAAAAAATAAGTTTCTTCGATTATATGTACGGCGAACCCCCTTGAAACGGCGTTCACCGCGTTCACCGCGTTCACCCCGACCCCTTCGCGAAACCTCCGAAAAATCAGTGGGCGAACGGGCGGATCGCACATTTTCCGCTCGTCGCACACGGCGGCCTAGCTGTAGCGCTCCAACACCTTATGGAATGTCTCGCGCTCGTAGAACCTGCCCACGACGCCACCGACCTTCTGTCGCCGGGTTACCAGCCCAAGGCCGGTCAGCATTGCGCTCATCCTGTTCATGGTGAGTTCGACACCGCTGCGCTGCGGATCGCAGTCCCGCCAGTAGCCCTCCGAGATTGCCTCGATCTCGTCGCTCACGTCGGCGTCGTCTCCGTGGCGCAGCGGGATAATGGCGTCCTGCCCGCCAAGGAGACACTGGCGCAACTGCTCTGGCTTGAGCCTGTCGGTATTCAGCACCTCGAACAGCTTGCAGGCGTGGCGGAGCAGCATGATTGCCTCATCTTCGCTATCCCGCTGCCGACGCCGGACCCGCTGGATCGCGAGAGCCGTGCCGCAGGCCTCGTCGAGCTTGCCGCACACTGCGGCGATCCGCAGGAGCGGACGCCACTTGTCGTTCTCACGATCGCCGAGTTCGTCCAGATCTTCGACCTTGGTCTCGCGCAGCGTCTCAGCGTTGTCCTTGGCCCAGCGGGCGATCTTTGAGGCGAGACTGTCGAGTGCCGCTTCCGCCTCCTCGTCCAGCTTCTCAATCGTCTCGCCCTTCTGCTTCCTGCGCATGGTGATGACGAGCGAGCGATCCTGGATCGTATCCGGCAGCTTTCCGATGCCGGCGAGCGCCTTGGGGCACCATGCGGGAAACGCCTGCACCGCGTGATCGTCCCCAACGCAGCGCAACACGAACGCCTGCCTGCGCGGGCCGAACCCGGCATTGATCAACCCCCTCAGTTCTTCCCTCTGGAGGATCCATGTGTCCACTTCGTCAAAAAGCAGCGTCGGTTCCCAATCACCAACTCCTCGAAAAATCGAGGCTTCGCTCGCGTGGGCTGCAGGCAGGGGCTTCTCCACAAGCTGCCCGATGACATCAAGCATTGTCGTCTTGCCCGCGCCTTTTGTCGGAGCCTGGATCGCCAGCAACGGACAGTGCCGCGCAGTGCCATGCACGTAAGTGAACATGGCCCACAGCGCCGCCATTCGCGTCTCATCCTTGTCAAGGATCACATGCCGCCTGATCGCTGACGTGATCTCGTCAATGAGCGCGCCGCCCTCCACAGGCTGCGAGCAAGGTTCGCGCGACGGGATACTGAGTGCCCCTTCGGTCACCTCGCCGTCGCTTCCATCGGAGAGCTTGAGCCGCTTCGCCGCATTGTTGACTGCCCCGTCAAATGTCTTGGCCTGAAGCTCCAGCGCCTTCATGAGCGGCTTCCGCAGCGGATCATACTTCAACAGGTCCAGGTGCCTCAGCCTGGCGCACTGCTCGATGATTGTCTGCCTGTTCTCAATCATTTGCGGATCGTCGATGGCCGCTTGCAATCCGGCGATCAGCTCATCCGCTGTTTCCTCGCTCAGATCATCGAAGTCGCGCGACCCTGCCCATGCGTCCTGCCAGCCGTTCTCCCGCGCCTTGGCGATGATGCTTGCCGAGGTGATCGGGTTCCCCGGCCGGCTGGCAGCGCGCTTCGCGAAGTCCCCCCACGTGTAGTCCTGATCGGCTGGGTCATGGTTGCCGCCACCTTTGAACACCACTGCGCGACCGTCAGGCCCGGTCCATTCGCCACCGGACGACCACGCATCCCACAGCGCCCGGCCATCATCGCCGAAGTCGTGATGCAGCGCCATGCCGACGCCCAGCCACGTCTCAGCCGTGACGGCCTTTTCCCCGCCCCGCTCGGACGGGTCGAGCCAACGCAAGGCATCTGCGATCCGCTCGATCGCTGGCGCATCGCTGCTGTGAGGCCGTCTGACGGGGTGTACCGCCCGCTCAGGCTGATCGATAGGCGGGAAGGCGTCGAGCAGCTGTTCGCGGCTGTAGTGCTCTCCTGGAGCCTCTACGAGGCGCACGAGGAAGTGCGCGTGCTTGCAGTGCCAGAAACTCGGCAGCCTCAGAACGCGGCTCAGGCCGCTCGCGTTGGCGTCGTGGCCGTAGTCGGCGGCCATGCGCCGCTGCACGCCTGCGTGCTCATCAAAGCTCAACTCATGGCAGACCCAAAGCCGTTGAAAGCGGCCGGGCGATGTCTCGACAACGAGCGAGGGTTTCAGCGGGAACGTCCCGGCAAAATCGTGATCGTCGTCCTGCCAGATGGCGCGCACCTGCGTGACGTTCGACGCTTTGCGCCCACGACCGTCGCCTTTGTTCACCATGACGAAGATCCCGGCGTTCCGCGCATTAAGCGCCCGCAACTGCTTTGCCCTGTCTTCGAGCGGCCCGTGAATGCAGCCCTCGGTGATCTGCCCTCGCTCCTTGGCGGGATCGCTGAAGGCGGCGAACGTGAACGGGTCGCCCATCGCGAAATGGAACGGGTCGATCGTTTTCAGGTAGGTTTCGGCCTCTTCGAGGTTGAAACTTGAAGGGGTGTCGAATATATCTTGCATTGTTCGATCTCCATATTTTGGGGTTTCGATCATGACTGCTTCCTTCTTAAGGTTGGCGGTTGATGATGATGGACACTGAAGCTCCGCGACCTCGCATCGCGGGGCTTTTTCTTCTTCCAGTCTAGGTTTCTTGCTTCGCTGCTTCTCCCGAACCGCCGCAGGCTGGTTCCTTGCAGGCACCACCGGCAAGCACGTCGGCCGGAGCGATCCATTCGAAGCCTTCTGTCGGCGGCAAAGGTGCATAGCTGCCGTCCCGCGCGAACAGATGAACTCCGGCGGCGATCCTGCGCGGCTTCACGGCCGCGGAGAGCGCCCAAAGGTATTCGCAGCCGCTGTTCCTGTCCCGCACGGCCATGAGCCGCTCTGCGCGGCTCTGAGCGGTCCTCAGAGCCTTCTCGCGGGCATCGCGGTCCGCGTCAGGCTTGATGCGGATGAGAACCCACTCCAGCCCCAGTGTGGGACCGAGGCCGTGTTCGGCCGTCAGCATCCCGACCGCTGCCCCGGTCGCCGATCCCGGCGCATATCTGGTCCAGGTATCGAGGGCTTCGGCGACAGGCTCGTCGGTGCCCCAGCCATCCAGCCATGCCTGTTCGGGTAGGACAGGCTCGATCGGCTCCAGGCTGCGCGGGTCGAGCGCGGCGATCGGCAAACCGCTCGCCGCATAATCAACGGCGTAGACCGCCAGCCTCCTGTGCGGCATAGCGAGTCCAGGGGCGGTGGCGATGGTCTTTCGTTGGCGAGGCGTCAGCCGCATCCATTTTTCATGGGGCACTGACGCAGGATGCGCGGCAGCATTCGTTGATAGAGCGTTAAGACGTTCAGCCATCGGATCAGTCCTTTCATGTTTTCAAGACCAAGGCTTGAAAGCAGGACCGATCCGCGCTAGGTGAAGGGTGCCATCCTGATCACCTAGTGCAAACGCGTATCCTGCTTTCCACAAGACAACTCACGAGATACTCTCGACAGCTGGTCTCTTCAAGAAGAGACTGGCTGTTTTCGTCTGTCCATCCGCCTTCAAGAGATCCCCAGCGCAGTAAGCTAACAGTATTCGATAGTTGTTCTGTTCCACATTTCTCCGGGAAATACGGCCGACGAACACCTTCATCCCTGTATAGGGATGAACCGGATTGAGCGTGTTGCACGATATGGGGCAGCACTCCTGCCTATCGTGATGCAAATCTTTTCATCGGCTTCTCGATGCTGCGACGGAATGTCGCACCTTGGCGGTGAAATGAAAATATTTTCATCGCGATGCGAGGCGGCTCGTGGCGCTGTTCTGGCAGCACTGCCGCACTGGCACGGCGTCGCTCTGCCGCGATGCACCGCTGCTCCATCGAGGCACTGCCCCAACGCTTCGATGGCGTTCTGCCGCGCTGCCGCTCTGATCCAGACAAAGTTGCTTAAATGTCACAGTGTATTAGTGATGCAACACATTCGCAGAGACCAATGCTGGCCAGGTCGAGCGTATGGCTGCCTTCGCGCGCGAGTGAAACTTGCGTTGCGCAGCACTGCCGCCACGCGCCACGCTCATCAGAGCACCGCTCAAGCCTGCTCTATCCAGCCCGCATCAATCCCCAGCACGACACCAGCAAGTCCACGCCTTCCCCGAAACCATTGCTCACCAATGCATCCAGCACACCGAACGACTGATATATAATCAGTTGAAGCCTTGATCCGCCTGTGGCGCTTCTTCGAAGCGAACCGCGCGGACGACGGCGATCCACGCTCGACGGCGTGGTGCTGGCGGCGAAGCTGATCCGGGGATGGATTGCCCAAGCGCTGCTCCCTTGGCGCGCTGGCCGGGTCGCACATGCCAAAGACGTTGATTGGTTGCCGGAAAACCAATTTCGCGACGGGGGGAGGGTATGGGGTACCCAGGGGGCCGCGATCGCGCGTCGTGTCAGCCTGTAAATAGCCTCGCGAGTATTTCTGGGGTCAAAAATTTCGATTGCACAAGATTGCATGAGACACAGATCATCTGTCTCACCGAAGTCCCGATTTAGCGAAGCCGCCCAGCCCTACAGCGTCCGTGCAATCGAATGCTTGCTGAAGGCGATACAATCAGGCATAAGTGTTTCACCACTGGCCAATGAAACCAAATGGAGTCTTGAAAATGTCTGAGCGTGAAGTCATAACCGAAAAGAAGCTGGCGCAAATGCTTCGTGTTCACCCTGTCACTCTGTGGCGAATGAGGCGAGACGGGACCGGGCCGAAGCACTTTCGCGTCGGGCGGCGTATTCTGTACAGGAAAGGCGACATCGAAACCTGGGTCGAGCAGCAGATGGTCCAGACAGATGGCTGAGAACATAACGCACGACGACATTCGGGTGCTCGCAGCTGAATACGAGGGTCTGACCACTTTCCTCGATAGTATGCTCTTTCTTGAGAGGGTATCGGGCGCGCCCTTCGTAGCCGAGATCGACCCGCGCGACCTGGCCGCGACAGCCGCCGCCCTACGATCCGAGATCGCCCTGCTTCGGCTGCAACGTGGGTACAAGGAGCTGTAGCAATGCCGCCGATGGATCCCGCGGGGGATCCACAGTTGGCGGAAAGGAGATGCGCAATGAAACAGCGCGCCAGGCTCATCGAGTACGCCATCGTCGCCGCCGCGTCAGCGCTGATCTTCGGCCCTGTTTCCGGGCTGATCGGCGCAGCCATCGCCATCGCCGCATGGGAGGCAGGCAGCGCTGTGTTGCGAAAATGCAACACACGCCGCCGCGGCTGATCGCGCTATCCGTCTCCGCCCATCGCCTCGGCAATCGCTGAAGCCGTGTCGTCGCTCAGCGCCTTGAGCGGATCGGCCGCGAGATGGGCGTAGCGCTGCGTCGTGGCAGCCTGGCCGTGCCCCAGCAGAGCGCCGATCATCGGCAGCGATGCGCCGCGACTGGCCGCAACACTGGCGTAGGAATGCCGCAGATCGTGAAGCCTGACATCATCGAGGCCAGCCACCGTCCTGATCTTCCGCCAGGGCTTCTGCAAGTTCACCAGCGGCCGCCCCTCCTTGTTGCCCGGCAGCACGTAAGCGTTCTCCTTGATCCGGGGCAGGTCGCGCAATAGCGCGATAGCAGGCCCACCAAGATGGATCGCCTTCTGGCCTGGCTTGCTGTCCGGCAAAAACAGCGCGCCGCGCTCCAGATCGACATGCGCCCATTGCAGCGTCAGAATTTCAGAGAGACGCGCGCCCGTGAACAGCAGCAGGCGGATCGCTGCCGCCACGTAGACATTGCCGCCCTCCTGCTCGAACGCCTTGAGCGCTTTGCCCAACTGTTGCAATTCGGCAACACTAAGGTAGCGCTCGCGCCGCCGCTCCTTGTACCGTTTGATCCCGGCGCACGGATTGGACCCGCGCTCGCGCCAGCCCTGATCCTCTGCAAAGGTGAACATGGACGACGCTACAGCAAGCACATGGTTCGCCTGACGCGGGCGGTCCTTCAGCCGGTCTTGCAATGCTTCCATGTCGCGCCGCGTCACGTCCCTGATCCGGTGCTTGCCGAGCGCCGGAAGCACGTGCAACCGCGCCAGCGTCCTGTAGAGCGACCTGGTGGAGGGCTTCAGGAGGCGCGACACGTGCTTTTCATCGAACTCAGCCCACAAATCGGCAACCGTGGACCGGGCCGCGCCCTTGCGGTCCACCGCCGGATCATGGCCGCTGGCGATCAGCCCTCGCAGCTTCAGGGCTTCTTTCCGTGCCGTGGCGGCTTTCCATCCTGCGCGGGAGTTGCCAATCGTCAGGAAGCGCTGCCGCCCTCGATCCGTGGAGTACTTCAGGAAATATGACACCGCGTCCTTCTGACGCCGCGCCCCAAACCCCGCGATCTCCGCGTCGAACAGCTGCTCGCCCTGTTCAAGCCCGTGGACCGCCGCCTCAGTGATCCTTGCCTTTGGCATCGCTGAACCCCGTATCTCCTGTATCTCCTGTAGCTCGACCGCTGTGAGCTACGCCAAAGCTACGTCGAAGATACGTGGAAAGGGTGATTCGCGGCAAGCCCTTGCAGCCGTGTGACAGGTTAATGCGTTGTTAAACCTGACAATTTCTGATCTACTGCAACTCTAGGGAGCAGGCGGTAAAGAGATTGTGGATCTAGAGGTCCCCCGTTCGAGCCGGGGCAGCGGTACCATCCTTTCCTTTCTTCCGATCCACGGACGCAAGCGCTTCCAGTTCCTCATAGAGCAGATCGCAGAAATGCGCGCGTGCGTTCACAGCCGGTTCGAGCAGCCCAAGCTCGCGCAGGATCGGGGGCGCGCCGAACGGCACCGCGCGAATCTCGGGCGGGAACTGGAAGCCCACGCGCGGCACCGGGACGACCGAAACGCCAAGCAGGCTTCCGACAAGGCGAACCACACCCTCCAGCGTATCCACCTCCATCCGGGACCTGATGACAATGCCGCGCCGGGAGAACTCGGCCTCCACCTGCCGCGCCACGCGCGCGAACCGGTTGAAGCGCACATACGGGTGGCGCTCCAGCAGCTCGCGGTCGCTGTCGCCCTCCAGGCTTTCGTGCGCGATAACTGCCAGCGGTTCCTCAACCACCGTCCGGTAGCGAAACGCCGGATCGACCGAGGCCGGCCGCGAGAGGATCGCGGCGTCCAGCGTGCCGCGCTTCAGCGCGTCCTCCAGCTCGTGCGACAGCGCGGTCATCAGGTGGATATGCAAATCGGGCGTGCGCGCTTGCAGCCGGGCCAGCGCCGGCGGCATGATGCTCGACACCGAGGTGTGAACCGCCCCAACCCGGAGCACGCCGCGCGTAGCGTCACGCTTCAGGCTCTCGCTGAGATTTTCCCAGGCCGCGATCACCTCCCGGGCGCGCTGCACGAAAGCGCGGCCCTGATCGGTCAGCCGCGGCGGGCGGGTGCTGCGGTCGAACAGCGTCATGCCCAACTCGTCCTCAAGCGCGCGGACCTGCAGGCTCACGCCCGAGGTGGACAGGCCGACCACCCGGCCGGCATCGCCGAAACTGCCCTGATCGGCAATCGCGATAAGGGTATAAAGGGATTTCACGTCCATCGATCCGCTTCCACGCCTTTCATTTAGCCAGGCTCAAAAGGCAAGAGGCTTGATTGAGCCAGCAAAAACTTTTAACGTCATAATCAACCAAAGCAAAGCCCGCCGGGGCGAGGGAGGACAGCGCATGAGAGGCGCGGACATCGTTGCGCAATCGCTGGCCACATGCGGCGTCAGGACCGTCTTCGCGCTGTCCGGCAACCAGATCATGTCGATCTTCGACGCCGCGCTGGACACCGATCTGCGCCTCATCCACACGCGCCACGAGGCAAACGCGGTCTTCATGGCCGAAGCCTGGGCGCAACTCACCGGCGATATTGGCGTGGCGCTCGTGACGGCCGGGCCGGGCTTCGCCAATACCCTGTCCGCGATGTATTCAGCCAAGACGTCGGAGACGCCAGTGGTGCTGCTGAGCGGGGATTCGCCGCTTGCCCATGACGGCAAGGGCGCTTTCCACGAACTCGATCAGTGCGCGATGGCGGGGCCGGTGACGAAACACACCGTCCGGGTCATGAGCGAGCACACGCTGGGCGAGGACCTGGCGCGCGCGATCCGCCTTGCGCGCTCGGGCCGGCCGGGGCCGGTTCATGTCGCGCTGCCCGCCGATGTGCTCATGGCGCAGACGAATGCGCCGGCGCCGCCCGCCGAGACCTTCGCCCGCCAGCCCAACCAGCCGCGCGCAAGCGAGATTGAGACATTGGCGGAAGCATTCGCCAACGCAGAGCGTCCTGTGGTCCTGACCGGCCCGGCAATGACCCACACGCGCGCTGGCAATCTGCTGAGCGCGCTTTGCGAGGCCACTGGCGCGCCCGTCGTGCCGATCGAAAGCCCGCGCGCGCTACGCGATCCTGCCCTCGGCCGCTTTTCGGATTGTCTGAACCAGGCCGATCTCATCGTCAGCCTCGGCAAGCAGCTCGACTACACTGTGAAGTATGGCGAAACAGGCGTGTTCCCGGCCGATGCCAAGGTGTTCGCCATCGCGCCGGATGCGCCCGCGCTGGAGCAGGCCGAACGCGCGCTCGGGCCGCGTCTGACCGGGCGGATCGAGGCGGATGCCGATTTGTGCGCCGAGCACCTTATCCGCGCGGCCAAGAGCAGCAACCAGGGCGAGGCCTGGCGCGCAGAGGTCGAAGCGGCTCTGGCCAATCGCGACTTTGATCCCGCGTCCGCGACCGGCGACGGCGTCGTACCGTGGGACGTTGGGCGCGCGTTGCAGGAGATCGTGGAGCGCGCGGACAGCGCGATCTATGTGGCCGACGGCGGCGAGTTCGGGCAATGGATGCAGGGCTTCATCAACGCGCCTCGGCGTGTGATGAACGGCGTTTCCGCAGCGATCGCCAGCGCAATGGGCAACGCCATCGGCGCGCAGATCGCCGACCCCGACGCCACCGTGATCTGCACGCTCGGCGACGGTACCGCCGGCTTCTATCTCGGCGAGTTCGACACCGCCGTGCGCGAGGGCGCGAAGGCCATCTTCGTCATCGGCAATGACGCCTGCTGGAACGCCGAGCGGATGTTGCAGATCCGTGAATTCGGCGCGGACCGCCAGACGGGCTGTGACCTGCTGCCCACGCGCTATGACCAGGCGGCCGAAGGGCTGGGCGCGCACGGGGAATACGTCACCACCGCCGAAGAGCTACGGCCCGCGCTGGAGCGGGCGCTCGCCAGCGGCAAGCCGGCCTGCATTAACGTCAAGCTGAATGCGCAGCCCGCGCCCGTCTTCGCCAAGGATGCGCCAGGAGCACACTAGGCAATGCAAGAGGCACTGGAGAAAACGCCCGGGACAGAGGAAACCCGCCATCTGCGCGTGGATGTCTGGCGCGGCGGAAAGGACGGCGCGTTCGCGACCTACACCGTGCCGTGGCGCGAGAACCAGACCGTGCTCGATGTCGTCACCGAGATCCAGCGCCACCACGAACCGGCGCTCGCTTATCGCTTCGCCTGCCGGGTCGGCGTTTGCGGCTCCTGCGCGATGACCGTGAACGGCGTACCGCGCTGGACCTGCCGCACGCATGTGCGCCGCGTTGCGGGCGACGGCCACATCACCATCGAGCCGCTGCGCAACATGCCGGTCATCAAGGACCTCGCCTGCGACATGAGCGCGTTCTTCGACAAGTGGCAGAAGGCCGGCGGTCGATTTGAGGGCAGCAAGACACGCGCCGACGCGCCGATCGCGGTCAATCCGGCCAGCAAGAAACGGCGCAACGCCGATCGCGGCATCGAATGCATCAACTGCGGCATCTGCTATGCGGCTTGCGATGTGGTGTCATGGAATGATGATTATCTCGGCCCTGCCGCGCTCAACCGCGCCTGGACGCTGGTGAACGATGAGCGCCACGCCGCAAGGCGCGAGACACTGCGCAAGGTCACCGAAGCCGGCGGCTGCGGCGCGTGCCACACGCAGGGAAGCTGTATGAAGCACTGCCCCGTCGGCATCAGCCCCACGGAAAGTATCTCCGGTCTGCGGCGCATGACCCTGCTCGACTTCCTGGGGGTGCGGTGATGGAGCGCAACCTCTACATCGCTCAACGCCTGTCCGCGATGCTGCTCGCGCCGCTGGTGCTGGTGCATCTGTTGCTGATCCTTTACGCGGTGCGCGAGGGGCTGAGCGCCGATGCCATCCTTGGCCGGACGCAGGGGAGTATCGGCTGGGCGGTGTTTTATTCGCTGTTTGTGGTCGCCGCTGCGGTGCACGCGCCGATCGGCTTGCGCAACGTGCTGATCGAGTGGACGCCGGTGTCCCGCCGCCTCATCGACTGGGCAATGCTGCTGTTCGGGGTCGTGCTGGTCGCGATGGGCGCGCGCGCCGTCATCGCCGTGATCGGAGGGCCGCTATGAAGAGCTCGCCACGCCGCCACCGCAGCTATTGGGCCTTCATCGGGCATCGCCTATCCGGCGTCGCATTGGCGCTGTTCCTGCCGATGCATTTTCTGGTGCTTGGTCTTGCGCTGGAAGGCGCAGCGGAACTGGACCGCTTCCTTGTGCTCGCCGAGATGCCGCTGTTCAAGGCCGCGGAATGGGGCCTCGTCGTGCTGCTGAGCATTCACCTGTTCTTCGGCCTGCGCTTGCTGGCGCTGGAGCTGCTGCCGTGGCGCGATGGGGCGCGCGAGGGCTGGATCACGGCGGGTCTTGGCGCGGCAATCGTCGCGGGCGGCGCCTTCCTGTTGGGAGCGATCTGATGCATATCGAACGCCACCGCACGGACATCCTCATTATCGGCGCGGGCGGCGCGGGGCTGTTCGCCGCGCTGCACGCCAAGCAGGCGAACCCC
Organism: uncultured Hyphomicrobiaceae bacterium; assembly: GCA_964540795.1. Taxonomy (GTDB): domain Bacteria; phylum Pseudomonadota; class Alphaproteobacteria; order Rhizobiales; family Rhodomicrobiaceae; genus Dichotomicrobium. Next base: position 96,081 of record CAZINX010000003.1, read on the forward strand.
GATCTCGACGTGACCATCGCGGTCAAGGGGCTGATGGGCAAATGCGGCTGCACGCGCATGGTCCAGGGCGGCTACAACGTGGCGCTCGCTCCGGGGGACTCCATCGAGCGACACTTCATGGACACGATCGAGGGCGGCAAGTGGCTGCCCCGGCAGGACCTTGCCTGGAAACTGTGCACCACCGCAGTGGAGCGCATTCAGGAACTGGAAAACGAGGTTGGCTGCTTCTTCGACCGCAACCCCGATGGCACGCTGCATCAAAAGGCGTTCGCCGGGCAGACCTTCGATCGGACGGTGCACAAGGGCGATCTCACGGGCATCGAGATCATCAACCGGCTGATGGAACAGGTCCGTGCGCGCGGCGTCAGCGCGATGGAGGAACACCGCGCGCTCGACATCATCCCGGCCAAGGACGGCTCCGGCGCGGCCGGCGCGCTGCTGATCGACATGCGTGAAGGCGTCTACCGCTTCGTGCAGGCGAAAGCCGTGCTGCTCGCAAGCGGGGGCGGGCCGACGATGTATCTCTATCACACCCCCTCCGGCGACAAGTCCTGCGACGGGCTGGCCATGGCGCTGCGCTCAGGCCTCGCCCTGCGCGACATGGAGATGGTGCAGTTCCACCCGACCGGCCTGCTCGGCGGACCGGATACGCGCATGACCGGCACCGTGCTGGAAGAAGGCCTGCGCGGCGCGGGCGGCTACCTGCTCAACGGGCGCGGCGAGCGCTTCATGCACAAGTATGACGAACGCGGCGAACGCGCGACCCGCGATATCGTCTCCCGCGCGATCTACAGCGAAATGCGCGACGGCCACACCACGCCTATGGGCGGCGTCTATATCGAGATGGCGCATCTCGGCCCGGAGAAGGTCGCGAAGGCGTTCCCCGGCATGGTCAAGCGCTGCGCGGATTGCGGCTTCGATCTGGCGGGCGGGCGCGTCGAGGTGGTGCCGACCGCGCATTACCTGATGGGCGGCGCGGAGTTCGAACCCGACACCTCCACCGCGCTGCCCGGCCTGTTCGCGGCTGGCGAGGACTGCGGCGGCGTCCATGGGTCCAACCGGCTGGGCGGCAACGGCGTTGCGAACTCCACCGTGTTCGGCGGCATCGCTGGCGACAGCATGGCCGCGTTCGTGGCACGCGAGGGCTGGCGCGAGGCGGATGAGACGGCGATCGACGCGAGCATCGCGCGCGCGGAATATCCGTTCTCGCAAGAACCGGGCGACCTGCTGGGCCTGCGCGAGCGCGTCTGGCACACGATGTGGGACGATGTCGGCGTGCTGCGCGACGAAGAGGGCCTCAAGCGCGGGCTGGCGAAACTCGAAGAGCACGAGGCCGAACTCGACCGCACCGGGCTGGCCGACGGCGACCGGCGCTTCAACCTCACCTGGCACGACTGGCTGAACCTGAAAAGCCTGCTGCTGGCCAGCAAGGTGATCGCCACCGCCGCGCTGGCGCGCGAGGATTCGCGTGGCGCGCATTACCGCGAGGATTTCCCCGAGACGAGCGATCTGGAGACATCGCGCTATACGCGGATTTCGCTGGAGGGCGACGACCTCAAGCTGGAGATGGCGCCGGTCAGCTTTGACATCGTGCAGCCGGGACAATCGCTGCTCGACCCCAACCCGGTCGCAGCGGAGTAAGGGAGGAGACATGATCCCCAACGAGACCATCGAGAAAGCGGCCTACGACGTGATGACCAAGGCCGCCATCGACATCCCGGAGGATTACCTGAACGGGATCAAGGGTATGGTCGACATGGAAAAGGGCGACTTGTCCGCCTTTGTCCTGAAGGCCATGCTCGACAACTGGGAGGCCGCCACCGAGGACCGACGCCCTATGTGCGCGGATACCGGCCTGCCGCGCTATTATGTGAAGGTAGGTAACGAGGCGAAGTTCGACGGCGGCTTCATCGGCATCGAACGCGCGCTGCGCTCGGCCACGGCGCGCGCCACCCATGACGTGCCGCTGCGTCCGAACCGCGTCCACCCGCTCTGGCGCAACGAGCATAACAACAATGTCGGGCTGAACGCGCCGGAGGTCGAGTGGAGCTTTGAGCCGGACGCGGACTGGATCGACGTCACCACGGTCCACAAGGGCGGGCTGTTTGGCACGGACTACCGGATGCTTTTCCCCGGCGACGGGATCGACGGCATCAAGCGGTTTTTCCTCGACACGCTGATCGCCTTCGGCAAGCGTGGTCTGGCGTGCCAGCCAGCGATAGTCGGGGTCGGCCTTGGCGGCTCGAAGGACATTTGCATGGTGCTCGGCAAGCAGGCGGCGTGCCTGCGCCCGGTCGGCGACCGCAACCCGGACCCCAAGGTGGCCGAGCTGGAGGACGAGCTGAAGGAACTCGGCAACAACATCGGCATGGGCGCGATGGGCTTCGTCGGCTCGTCGATGTGCGTGGATGTGCATATCGAATGCGGCTTCACCCACACCGGCGGAATGCCGATGAGCGTGCATACCTTCTGCCTGTCATCTCGGCGCGCGACCGCACGGATTCACGCCGACGGGTCGGTCGAATATCGCACCGACCCGAAATGGTTCACTCCTTACATGCGCAGGGAGACGATTGAATGGGACAGCCAGGAACCGGCCTCAAGCAAGTCAGCCTGAACCTGCCGGCAAGCCCGGAAGACATCGCGGCGCTCGAACTCGGCTCCATCGTCTACATGAATGGCGTTGTCTACACCGCGCGCGAAGGCGTCTATCAGAAGGTGATCGGCGAGGGGCAGCCGCTGCCCGTCGATCTCACCGGCATCAGCAACGCCAATTTCCATTGCTCGCCCGCCGCCGCGAAGCAGGATGACGGCAGCTACCGAATCGGCGGCGTGACGGCGACGGCCAGCTTCCGCTTTTCCAAATGGATAAAGCAGTGGCTGGATTTGACCGGCACCAAGATCATCATCGGCAAGGGCGGGATGCCGTCGAAGGACTACAAGGAGGTCCTCGCGCCGATGGGCGCGGTTTACCTCACGACCGTCGGCTACGGCACCGGCGCGCTGCTCGGGCGCGGCATCAAGGGCGTGCGCGATGCATTCTGGATGGACGAACTCGGCATCGCCCAGGCGATGTGGCTGTTCGAGGTCGAGAATTTCGGCCCGTTCATCGTTGACAGCGACCTTGCGGGAAACTCGCTCTTCGCGCAGCATGGCGAGCAGGTCAACGCGAACATCGACCAGCTCTATGAAGGGCTGAAGCCGCCGGCCCTCCACCGCTATGGCGAGACCGGCGACCGCACCGACGAGGTCATGTAGCGCAAGGCGTTTGCGCCAAGAACAACGGCGAGGAAGCGATCATGGAGCAGATCACCCACTATATCGGCGGCCAGCGCGTGGACGGCACGGGCGAGCGGAGCGCCAACGTTTACAATCCGGCCATCGGCGAGGCCGTCCGTCAGGTCCGGCTCGGCAGCACTGAGGACGTGGCCCGCGCGGTGGCCGCGGCGAAGGCGGCGTTTCCCGCCTGGTCGCGCACGCCGGTCCTGCGCCGGGCGCGCATGATCGACCGCTTCAAGGAGCTGGTGCGCGCGAACGCCGACAGGCTGGCGCAGGCCGTTTCCGAGGAGCATGGCAAGACGCATGACGACGCGCTGGGCGAGGTGCAGCGCGGGCTGGAGGTCGCGGAGTTCGCTGCCGGCGCGCCGCAGCTTCTGAAAGGCGAGTTCAGCGAGGAGGTTGGCAGCGGCGTGGACAGCCATGCGGTGCGACAGCCGCTGGGCGTCGTCGCGGGCATCACGCCGTTCAATTTCCCGGTCATGGTGCCGATGTGGATGTATCCGGTGGCGCTCGCCTGCGGCAACACCTTCGTCCTCAAGCCGTCCGAGCGGGATCCGTCCGCCTCGCTGATCGTGGCCGACCTGCTCGCGGAGGCCGGCGTGCCGGAGGGCGTCTTCAACGTCGTCCAGGGCGACAAGGAAGCGGTGGATGCGCTGCTCACCCACCCGGACGTTCAGGCCGTCAGCTTCGTCGGCTCCACGCCGATCGCGAAATACATCTACACGACCGGCACGGCGAACGGAAAGCGCGTCCAGGCGCTCGGCGGCGCGAAGAATCACATGGTCATCATGCCGGACGCCGATCTCGACATGGCCGTCGACGCGCTGATGGGCGCGGGTTATGGCTCGGCGGGCGAGCGCTGTATGGCGATCTCGGTGGCGGTGCCGGTGACGGATAAGGTCGCCGACGCGCTGGTCGAGCGCATGGCGCCGCGCGTGCGCGAGTTGAAGATCGGCCCCGCGGTTGATCGCGGCGTGGAAATGGGCCCGCTGGTCACGGCCGAGGCGCTGGAGCGCGTGCGCGGCTACCTCGACAAGGGCGTCGCCGAAGGCGCGGAGCTTGTCGTGGACGGGCGCGACTTCAAGATGGAGCGCCAGGGCTACGAGAACGGCTATTTCATCGGCGGCAGCCTGTTCGACCGGGTGACCTCGGACATGTCGATCTGGCGCGACGAGATTTTCGGCCCGGTCCTGTCGGTCGCGCGGGCGCAGGATTATGACAGCGCCGTGGACCTTGTGCACAAGCACCCTTACGGCAACGGCGCGGCGATCTTCACCCGCGACGGCGATGCGGCGCGGCAGTTCACGCAGGACATCCAGGTCGGCATGGTCGGGGTCAATGTGCCCATTCCGGTGCCGATGGCGTTCCACAGCTTCGGCGGCTGGAAGCAGTCTCTGTTCGGCGACCACAACATTCACGGGCCGGAAGGCGTGCGCTTCTATACCCGGCTCAAGACCATGACGACCCGCTGGCCGAAAGGCGTGCGCGGCTCGGAATACACCATGCCGACGCTGGGTTAAGCGGAATACGCCGGGCGGGTTCCCTCGCCCGGCATTTTTCGGTTTTATAATTCAATAATTCACGTATTATCACCCTCATGGATGATCCAACGGCTGTAAAGGCGCTTGCGGCGCTTGGCAACGAACATCGGCTGCGCATATTCCGCACACTCGTTCAGACGGGGCCGAGCGGGATGCGCGCGGGCGAACTGGCCGAACGGCTGGGCATCGGCGCGACGAACCTGTCGTTTCACCTGAAGGAACTGGACCGCGCCGGCCTGCTGGTTTCAACGCGCCAGGGCCGCAACATCGTTTACGCCGTGCATATCGACGGAATACGCGACCTGCTCGCCTTTCTGACCGAGGATTGCTGCCAGGGCCGCCCGGAGCTTTGCGGCGATCTGACGGCCTCCCAGCTTTGCCCCGCTCCGAACGAGGCTCACGATGACTGATGCGCTGTTTAACGTCCTCTTCCTTTGCACGCAGAACTCCGCGCGCTCGGTGATCGCCGAATGCGTCCTGAACAAGCTGGGCGGAGGCCGCTTCCGCGCCTACAGCGCCGGCAGCCGCCCGCGCGGCGAAATCCACCCCTTCGCCCGCGAAATGCTTGCAGAACTCGGCTATGACGTGAGCGGCCTGCGCTCGAAGTCGTGGGATGAGTTTGCCGCGCCGGACGCGCCCAAGCTCGATTTCGTCTTCACCGTCTGCGACAACGCGGCCGCCGAGCCTTGCCCGGTCTGGCCCGGCCAGCCCGTCACCGCGCATTGGGGCGTGCCCGATCCCGCCGCCGCCAGCGGCTCCGACGCCGAGCGCCGTCTCGCCTTCGCCGATGCGCACAGAATGCTCTATCAGCGCATCAGCATTTTCACGAACCTGCCGATCGAATCGCTCGACCGCCTCAGCCTGCAGCAGCGCGTCGACGACATCGGCCACGCGCGCACCGAAACCGCCTGAGCCTCATGACCTACACCTATGGACAGCGCCTGGGCGCGGAATTCCTGGGCACCGCCTTCCTGCTGGCCACCGTCGTCGGCTCAGGCATCATGGCCGAGCGGCTTGCGGACGGGAACATCGCGCTCGCCCTGTTATGCAACACGCTGCCGACCGGGGCGATCCTCGTGGTCATCATCACGATGCTCGGACCGATTTCCGGGGCGCATTTCAACCCGGCTGTCACAGCCGCCTTCCTGATCCGGGGCGAACTGAGCGTTTGCGGCGCGGGCGGCTATCTGGGCGCGCAGGTGCTGGGCGGTCTGGCCGGCGTTCTCGCCGCTCACCTGATGTTCGAGGAAGCGGTGTTCCAGATCGCCGACACGGCGCGCACCGGGCCGTCGCAGTGGTTTGCAGAGATCGTCGCAACCTTTGGTCTGGTGAGCGTGATCCTCATCACGATCCGCACGCGCCCCAACGCGGTGGCGATGGCCGTGGGCCTTTACATCACGGCCGCGTACTGGTTCACCGCCTCGACCTCGTTTGCAAACCCGGCCGTGACCATTGCCCGCGGTTTCTCCGACACCTTCACCGGCATCCGCCTGCAGGACGTGCCGGCCTTTGTCGGCGCGGAGTTCCTTGGCGCAATCCTCGCCGTCATCGCCGTCCGCGCGCTGCTCGGCGAGCCGGTCCGCGCCCGCGCGCCTTCCGCGGCCGAGTGATCCCGCCCCTTGCGCCGCGCACCGGCAATCAAGAAATCTTGGAAAAATCGCCCCGGCCCGCTGCATGGAGGCAAAGCTGCGTTAGAATGCGGGCCAATCGGGCAACACTGATGCATGGGGTTCGCAGCATGAACTACATGGAACCGAAGCCGGTCAACGCGGATTTGACCGCGCGCGCCGTCGTCGACAGCAACGAACTCGAATGGCTGGATTCTCCCGAAGAAGGCGTGGAGCGCCGCCCGCTTGAGCGCGACGGCGGGGAAGTCGCGCGCGCCACCAGCATCGTGCGCTACGCCGCAGACAGCAGCTTCTCCGAGCACACGCATGGCGGCGGTGAGGAATTCTTCGTTCTCAGCGGCACCTTCTGCGACGAAACCGGCGAGTTCCCCGCCGGCAGCTACGTCCGCAACCCGCCCGGGTCGAGCCACAAGCCGTTCTCGCGTGAGGGCTGCACGATCCTCGTCAAGCTGCGCCAGATGCGCGACGACGATACGCAGCGCGTGGTGGTCGACACCAATCAGGCTGAATGGCAAGCGGGAGAGAACCCGGCGCATTACGTCATCCCGCTGTTCGAGGGGCCGGATGAGCGCGTTACGCTGGAGAAGCTGGATGCGGGCGGGTCGCTCGCGCCGGCCGAGCTTGAGGGTGGCGACGAGATTTTCGTGATCGCAGGCAGCTTTCAGGACGAGCACGGCAGCTACGCCAAAGGCGCCTGGATCCGCAATCCGGCCGGCTCACGCCACGGCATCGAAAGCCCGGAAGGCTGTCTGCTCTGGATCAAGCGCGGGCACCTGCCGCGCACTAGCTGACGGCGCGGACCGCGCTTTCGCGCGGCGCGCAGGTTGATTTGCGCAGCATCAGTTCCGACGGGATGAGCACGCGCGATGGCTGAGGCGAACGGCCGTCGATAAGGGCGGCGATCATGTCCGCCGCGCCGCGCCCGATGCGCTTCGCGGGCAGCCGCACCGTGGTTAGCCCCGGCTCGATCTCCCCGGACCCTTTGAAGTCGCCGATCCCGACGATCGACAGATCACGCGGCAGTTCCAGCCCGAGCGCGTGCCCCGCGTAAATCGCGCCATGCGCGATGATGTCATTGCCGCAAATCAGCGCCGTGGGCGGGTCGACCTCCTCGAAAATCGCCTTCACCTTCGTCTTGGCCTCGGTGATGTTATAGGAGCAATCGATGATCCTGCGGTCGGGGATGTCGATGCCCGCCGTCTCTGCCTCCTCGCGGACAGCGTTCATGCGGTCGCGGGCGCGGTCGTTGATCTGTACGTCCGGGAACATCAAGCCGATGTCGCGATGGCCGAGATCGATGAGATGCCGCGCCGCCAGGCGTCCGGCTTGCTCATTTTCCGTGCCAATGCAGGGGATGTCGGAGTCGGGGCGATAGTTCCACATGGCGAGGAACGCCGTGCCCTGCCCTGTCAGCATCTTGAAGACGTCCGCCTGGTGATCGAAGCCGACAAGCGCGACGCCGTCCACCCGGTGCTCCAGCAGCGAGCGCAGCAGTTCGACCTCCAGTTCCAGATTGTAACCGTGCGCGGCGATCAGCAGGGTGCGCTCGGACGCGCGCAACCGCGTCGCGAAGGCCTGGGTCACTTCCGCGAAGATGGCGTTGTCGATTGTCGGCACGATCAGCCCGACCGCGCCGGATCGCCGGTTCTGCAGCGCGCCGGCGGCGCGATTGCGGATATAGCCGAGTTCGGCGGCCGCGCGTTCAATCCTCTCACGCGTCGGGGGCCGGACCACGGACGGCGAGTTGTAGAACCGCGAAACGGTCGCCGGCGACACTCCTGCCGCCCGCGCCACCTGGACAATGCCCGGCGCCGTGCGTTTCGACGACTTTCTCATACCCCCGCTTGTATCGGATATGAAAACATTTGCAAACGATTTTTCATCTGCTACGCTAAAATGTCATAAGGCCGGACTAAGCTGGCCATGGGAGCAAACGCCAAGGGCTGACATATGGAATTCGTCAATTATTTTGGCGCGGTCTTCGAGCCCGTCGCCTTCATGCTCCTGCTCGGCGGAACAATCGGCGGGCTCATTCTCGGCGCAACGCCTGGACTATCGCCGACAATGGCGGTCGCGCTTCTCATCCCGTTTACATTTCATCTCACGCCTGTGCAAGGTCTTATTCTGCTTGGCGCAGCCTATACTGCGACAGTGGCCGGAGGAGCCGTCAGCGCAATACTTCTGAAAATCCCGGGCGCGCCAGCGAATATCGCCACCGCTCTTGACGGATTCGAGATGGCCAAGAAGGGCGAAGGCGCGCGCGCCCTGCAAATGTCGTTTCTGGCCTCCGGCGTCGGCGGCGTCTTCGGTGTTTTGCTTCTGATTTTCCTGACGCCGGTCCTGGCTGAGTGGGCGCTTGCTTTCGGGCCGTCGCACATGTTCTGGCTGGCCATTCTCGGCGTCACCGTAATCGGCTCGCTCGACACGAAATCGACTATCAAGGGGCTGCTATCCGGCACGTTGGGCCTCTGGCTGTCCACCATCGGCTACGATGACGTCCAGGGCGCGCAGCGTTTCGTTTTCCACGACGCGCTGACCGGCGGGATCAACATTATCGCGGCGCTGATCGGCCTGTTCGCGATCCCGCAGGTGCTGGAGATGCTCACGCAAGGCCGGACGCCTCGCAAAATTTCGGTCATCGAGGTGCGCGCCAACAAGGTGCTGCACTCGGTGCGCGACATGTTTTCCAACCTGAGAGCGCTCGGCCTGGGCTCGATTTTCGGCGCGATAATCGGGCTGATCCCCGGCGTCGGAGGGCAAATCGCCGGGCTGGTCGCTTACGATCAGTCGAAGAAGTGGTCGTCGCAACCGGAAAAATACGGCACTGGCCATCCTGAAGGCGTCGTCGCCGCGGAATCGGCCAATAACGCCATGGTCGGCCCCTCGTTGGTGCCGCTGCTGACGCTCGCCATTCCGGGCAGCCCCACGGCCGCGGTGCTGCTTGGCGGCCTGCTCATCCACGGCATCTTTCCCGGGCCGATGTTGTTCACGAATTACCCAGACGTCGCCTGGACCTTCATCAACTCCATGCTGATCGGCCAGATCCTGATGGTGCTGTTCGGCCTGTATGTCGCCAGCTTCGCCGCGCGTGTGGCGCGAATCCCCACGCCGATACTGGCTGCGGCGGTGCTGGTGCTCGCGGTGTTCGGGTCCTACTCGGTCCAGCAGTCGGTAGGCGATGTGTATGTTATGCTGGCGCTGGGCATCGGCATGTATTTCCTCGAGCGGTTCGGCTTCTCCGCCGCGCCGCTGGTGCTCGGCCTCATTCTCGGCCCCATCGCGGAGAACAACTTCCTGCAGGGCAGCATGATCGCGGATGCGACCGTGGGGCGGATGGAATACTTTCTGACGGGCACGCTGAACCTTGTGCTGATTGGCCTGGTTCTTGCCTCCATCGTTTTCAGTTTCTGGAGCACAATGGGGCCGCGCGCCCGACGCGCAAAGACCGCGGAGGTTCAGACATGAGCCAGATGCCCACCGCGAAGCGTCTCCAGCATCTGCTGCCGAACGCCTTTGTCACAGGGCTGGCGGCGGTCGTCACCTGGATCAGCTTTACGCAGGAGCCGGCCGCGGCCTATCTGTTCCCGCGGCTGATCTCGGTCATCATGCTCGTCATGGCGGTCTGGAGCCTGGCGCGCGCGGCGCTCGGCATCTCACGCGTCGGCACGGGACTGACGGCCGAGGTCGCGCTCAACCTGGCGCCGGGCGTGGCCCTCATTCTGATCTACGTGTTCTGGGCGGCGAAGACGTTGGGCTTCTACACGGCCTCAACGATCGCGTTCCTGCTGCTTTTCACGATCTACGACCCGACCCCGATCACGAATGTTCGGGGATGGGGCAAGCGGATCGTGATTACGGCCGCCTTCATGGCGGTCATCTATGCCCTCTTCACGCTTCTGCTCCAGGTGCAGACGCCGCGAGGGCTTTATCTGTAGGCCAACCGAAATAATCACCAACCCCAACTAGGGAGACGCCGCATGAGAAAACTGCTAGCCACCCTTGCGACCGCCGCGGCGGTCGCGCTCATGGCCGTGATGCCCATGTCCGCCTCCGCCCAGGACTATCCTGACAGGCCCGTCTCGCTGATGGTCTCGTATGGCGCGGGCGGCGCAACGGACTTCCAGGCCCGCATCGTGACCATGGTTTCGGCGAATGAGGAATTCCTCGGTCAGCCGACCGTGATCGTCAACCGGCCGGGCGCTGGCGGACGCGTCGGCTGGAACTGGATGGCCACGGAGGCGGAGCCGACCGGTTACCAGCTCGGCGCGTATAACGTGCCGCACTTCATCGCGCAGTCCATCAAGGGCGGCGTGCAGTACTCGATCGACAGCTTCGAGCCGATCGCCAACTGGGGCGCTGATCCGGCGGTCGTCGTGGTCGCGGCCGACAGCGAGTTCGACAACATGACCGACCTCGTCGACTACATGAAGGAGAACCCGGGCAAGCTCACCGTGTCCGGCGCGGGCCTGTTCGTCGGCCATCACATCGCCGCGCTGCAGATCGAAGCCGCCACGGGCGCGGAAATGGCCTACATCCCGAACGACCAGGGCGGCGCGGCCGCGATGAAGGCGGTGATCGCCGGCGATGTCATGGCCGGCATCAACAACCTGTCCGACGCCTACCGCGCCCGTGAAGCCGGGCAGGTCAAGATCATCGGCGTCGCCGATGTCGAACGCAACGAGGAATTCCTGCCCGATGTCCCGACCCTCATGGAGCAGGGCATCGATGTGGACGATTCCTCGGTGAACTTCCGCGGCATCATGGCGCCCAAGGGAACGCCGCAGGACCGCATCGACTTTCTGGCCGCGCGTATTCCCGAAATGTTCAAGAACGCGCGTGTTCAAAGCCGCATGGCAGCCGGCGGCTCGCCGATACGGGTCATGACCCGCGCCGAGGTCCAGGAGATGTGGCAGAAGCGCCAGACCTATCTTGAAGACCTGCTCGCCGGGCTCTGAACCGGAATACCAAACACCAGACGGGGCCGCGGCCCCGTCTGTCCGGCCTTTTATGCAAAGGGTTTCAAATGACTGCCGAGAACGCATTGCACCAGACGGACCCCGGATCGGCGGAAATCCGCGCCGTCGGCGAAACCGTGGCGCGCGCCCGCGCTGCTCAGGCCCGTTTCTCCCGGAACCCCACGCAGGCGCGTTACGACCGCGCCGCGCTGGCAGCGGGCTGGGCGATCATGGAACCCACGCGCAACCGCGAGATGGCCGAACTCGCCGTCGCGACGACGGGCCTCGGCAATGTCGACGACAAGGTCACCAAGAACCACCGGAAAACGCTCGGCCTGCTCCGCGACATCCGCAACGCAAAGACATGCGGCATCGTTCGTGAAATCCCGGAGCTGGGCTTGACGGAGATCGCCCGGCCTGTCGGCGTCGTGGGCGCGGTGACGCCTTCGACCAACCCGGTCGCCACGCCGGCGAACAACATCATCAACGCGCTCAAATGCGGCAACGCCATCATCCTGTCGCCTTCGCCCGCCGGCGCGCAGGCCTGCGAGCGGCTACTGGGCTACATTCACGCCGAATTCGCCAAGATCGGCGAGGACCCTGATCTGGTGCAGATGGTCCCGGCGCCGCCATCCAAGGTGAAGACCCAGCGGCTCATGGAGACTGTCGACCTTGTCATCGTCACCGGCAGCCAGGACAATGTGCGCCGGGCCTACACCTCAGGCACGCCGGCAATCGGCGTCGGGACCGGCAACGCGACGATCATCGTTGATGAAACCGCCGATGTCGCAGCCGCGGCCGAACGGATCGCTGCGTCCAAGACCTTCGACTACGCCACCTCCTGCTCCTCGGAAAACGCGATCATTGTTCTGGACACGGTCCGGGACGCCTTCCTGAAGGCCGCCCACGCCGCAGGCGGCCGGCTGCTCGACCCCGCGCAGACGCAAAAGGTCAGGGCCGCGCTCTGGCAGAACGGCAACCTGAGCCGCGAGATGATCGCCAAGGACGCAAAGACCGTCATGCGCGTCGCGGGCATCGAGGCGTCCGAACCCGGGACAGCGCGCTTCTTCCTCGCGCCGGCCGAGGCGATCGGCCCTGAAGAGCCGCTTTCCGGCGAGAAGCTCTCTCTGATTACCGCGCTCTACTCCGCAAGCGATTTCGCCGACGCCAAGGACAAGGCCCGGCGCATCCTGATGCATCAGGGCGCGGGCCATTCCGTCGGCCTGCACAGCACGCGCGACGACCGCGCCGCCGAACTCGGCCAGGAGCTGCCGACTTGCCGCGTGATCGTCAACCAGCCGCACTGCTTTGCCACTGGCGGCTCCTTCGAGAACGGCCTGCCCTTCTCGCTGTCGATGGGCTGCGGCACCTGGGGCGGCAACGCCATTGACGACAATCTGCACTACCGGCACTTCCTCAACATGACGAAGGTTGCACGCCCGATCCCGCCGCGCGCGCCGACGGTCGAGGAGATTTTCGCGGATTACTGGGGCGAGGCCGGAAAATGAATCCGCTGGACGGACTGACGCCTGACAACGTTCTGGCCCGCGTGAAAACATTTTCGGTTCGCGATCTGATCGACGCGCGCGCCGCGCGCCAACCGGATAGCGCCTATCTGATCGAGCCGGAAAACGGCGCGCGGATTACGTTCGGCGCGCTGAAACAGCACGCCGCTTCGCTGGCCGCACGGCTGGCCGGCACAGGCTTGAAGCCCGGCGAGAGCGTCGGGTATGCGATGGCCAACGGCCCCGGCGCGGCGATCGCCATCCTCGGCGCGCTCTACGGCGGGTTTCGCGCCACGGCGGTGAATCTCGTCGCCGGACAACAGACAATCCGCTACGTGCTTGAGCATTCCGAGTGCCGGCTGGTGCTGGTTTCGCCGGAGCAACGCGCGCTGGTGGAGGCCGCGCTGAACGGAGCCAATCCCCCGCGCCTGATGGAGATGAGCGAGACCCGGCCGCTGGATGGCGTGCCCGCGCCGGCGCCGCAAGCCGCTCTTGCGCCGGATGCCGACGGCCTGCTGATGTACACCTCCGGCACGACCGGCAGGCCGAAAGGCTGCCTGCTCAGCCACGCCAATCTCATCTCCGGCGGCGCGTGCGCGGTGAACGCGCATCATCTCGGACCGCAGGACCGCGCGCTGTGCGTGCTGCCGCTTTATCACATAAACGGGCTGTGCGTGACGCTCATGGGACCGCTCGTCTCGGGCGGATCGGTCGTCATGCCCAACAGGTTCTCGGCCAGCCGGTTCTGGGACCAGATCCGTCAATACGCGTGTACATGGTTCAGCGTCGTCCCGACCCAGATTTCCTACCTGCTGCATGAGAGCAATCAGTCGAGCGGCCCGCCAGAGACGCCGCCTCATCTGCGCTTCGGGCGCTCGGCCTCCGCCCCGCTTGCGCCGGAGGTGCAGCGCGCCTTCGAATCGCGCTTCGGGGTGCCGATCATCGAGACGATGGGCCTGACGGAGACAGCGGCGCAAATTCTCTCCAACCCGCTGCCGCCGGGCACGCGCAAGATCGGTTCGCCCGGCATCCCTTTCGGCTGCGAGGTGCGCATCGTCGATGCCGAGATGAACGAACTGCCGCCGGGCATTGAGGGCGAGGTTGCAGTGCATGGGCCCAGCGTGATGAAGGCGTATTTCAAGAACCCGGAAGCCACGGCACAGGCCATTACGCCGGACCGGTGGTTCCGCACCGGCGATCTCGGCCGCAAGGACGAGGACGGCTACGTCTATATCACCGGGCGCTCGAAGGAACTCATCATCAAGGGCGGCGAAAACATCGCCCCGCGCGAGGTTGACGAGGCGCTGTATGCCCATCCGGCCGTCATCGAGGCGGCGGCCTTCCCGCGTCCGTGCCCGGATTACGGCCAGCGCGTGGAAGCCGGCGTGAGGGTCGAACCGTCGGCGAGCGTCACCGAGGCGGAATTGATTGCCATGTGCCGGGAGATGCTGGGGGCGTTCAAGGCCCCGGAGCGGGTCCATTTCCTGCCGGAGTTGCCCAAGGGGCCGTCTGGCAAGATTCAGCGGCTGAAGCTTGCGGAACTGACAGACAGTTGAGATCAGCGCGACCCGCTGCGCGTGTCCAGGCCGAATTCGCGGATCTTCCGGTAAAGCGTCGAGCGGCCGATCCCCAGCCGCCGCGCCGCCTCGGTCATGGAGCCGCGGTAGCGGCCAAGCGCCAAGCGGATCATGTCGGCCTCGACCTCTTCGAGCGAACGCACCTCGCCGCGCTCGGTCAGCGCCGGGATCCCGACCGAGACGCCGCCGGCCTCGCTGGTCAGGGAGGTCATCGGCATCCCTTCGACCAGCGCGGCGCCCTTCTTGGGCGGTCCCCGGCGCTCCGTCGCGCGAATGCGCTTTGCCGCGATGCGCGGCCGCGCCGCTTGCGGCTCCGGCACACCCGCAAGCGCCTGCACCCGCGGGAAGTGACGCGGTCCCAGCTCGCGCTCATCGGCCAGCAGCACGGCTCGGAACACTTCGCGCTCCAGTTCGGGCAGATTGCCCGGCCAGTCATGGCGCGCAAGCAACTCCGCGGCCTCCGGGCCGAGCGAGTCGATCCGCCGGCCGGTCTCCAGCGCGAAGGCCCCCATGAATCCGCGCGCCAGACTGGGAATGTCCTCGCGCCGACGTCGCAGCGGCGGCAGCCAGATCGGACAGATGTTCAGCCGGTAGAACAGGTCCTCGCGGAATGCACCCGCCTTGACCAGCGCCAGCATGTCCCGGCTCGCCGAGGCGATCAGACGGACTTCAGGTTTGTTGTCGTGGAAGATTTCGCGGGCCGTGCGCTCCGGCTCTTCCATCAGCGTGGCGATGCGCACCTGCGCGCCGGGGGGCAGCACCTCGATTTCGTTGAGGAACACGCTGCCGCCGCGCGCCTTCCAGTACAGACCGCTGCGCCGGTCGAAGAGCGCGGCCTCGGCGTCGTTGCCGACGATTGCGGTGCAGTCGACCTCGATCAACGGCTTGGCCGCCCTGTCGCTGCCGGCGTGGATGGCGCGGGCCATCAGGCTCTTGCCGACGCCAGGCTCCCCCTCAAGCAGCACATGCATCTGCATCCGCGCAGCGCGCTCGCCCAGCGCCACGGCGCGGTCCATATCGTCGCCCGCGCCCTTAAGGTCGTCGAGACGTATGGCGGCGTCGGAATGGCCCTTGATCCGGGTCAGGTCGCTTCGCAGCCGCGCGACATCGTCGGCCCGCCGCATGGCCGCGCCAATGGCCTGTTCGCTCGCGCTCATCGGCAACACCTCCGAGGCTCCGGCGCGCATCGCCTCGGCGATGGCCTCCGGCGACCGATCTTCGACAAGCACAACGGCGGGAGGCGCATCCGGCTCCTGCCGCAGCCCCTCAAGCAGCGCGATCATCCCGTCGACGGAAAGACCCGGACCGAGCGCCGTCACAGCGAAGTCGCGCAGCCGGTCCCGCACGCGGGGCAACGCCTGATCGTCCGCTCCCGCCACTTCGGAGGTGAACCCCGCCCGTTCGGCGCACGCCACGAGGGCTGCAACGCGCGCGGCGTCACCCTCGAAAATCAGCACGTTTTCGCTCATGCACGCATACTCTTGTCGCAAACCGGCCGCGCAGGCGGCCGCCACACCCGCAACTCTCGACTTTCGAAAGCAGGCGTAAAGGAGCGATTTACCCGCGGCTGGACGTGACGTCCTTTCTGGGAAGCTGATTAAGCGCGCGTGAACGCATGTGTCAGTTGATGCCGCAGGAGGGGCCTCTTGCGGGCGCGCGCGGCGCGGCGCACATTAGATGCAACGTCGCGCTTACGACTTTTCCGCGCGCTCAACACTCCGCTTGCAGACAAGGCCATATCGCTCATGAAAGACTGGTTTGACGCTTCTGCGGTCCCTGCCGCCCCCCTCGACTGTGTCACCCATTCCGCCGATGGCGCTCAGCAAGAGGCTGGCGCCGCGCTTGGCGATCTGCCGCGCTGGGACCTGAGTGCGCTCTATTCCGCGCCGGATCAGCGGGATTTGTGGAACGACGCGGCGCGCGCCGAAACCGAAGCGGCAGACTTCGCCCGCGACTATAGTGGCAGCATCGAGGCGATCGCTGCGGCGACCGGCGCGGGCGCGCGTCTGACCGAAGCGGTGCGGCGTTACGAAGCGCTCAATGACCTGATCGGGCGCATCGCGGCCTACGCGCATCTGAACTACGTCACCGACACCGCCGATCCGGCACGCGCCAAGCTGCTCGGCGACATTCAGGACAAGCTGACCGCGATCACCTCCAAGCTCGTGTTCTTCACGCTGGAGCTGAACCAGCTTGACGATTCGACGCTGGAGCGCGCGCTGGGCGATCCGGGTCTGGCGCATTACCGGCCCTGGCTGGAGGACATCCGCAAGGAGAAGCCCTACCAGCTCGCGCAGGAGCTGGAACTTCTGTTCCACGACAAGTCCGTGACCAGCCGCAGCGCCTGGAGCCGGCTGTTCAACGAGACGATCGCCGCGCTGCGCTTCGAGGTGGACGGCGAGCAGCTCTCGCTGGAGCCGACGCTGACCCTGATGACCAGCCCCGACGGCAGCAAACGGCGCAAGGCGGCGCATTCGCTCGCAAAGGTTTTCCGCGAGAACGGCCGCCTGTTCACGCTGACCATGAACACGCTGGCCAAGGACAAGGAGATTTCCGACCGTTGGCGCGGCTTTGGCGATGTCGCCGCCTCGCGCCACCTCTCCAACCGCGTCGAGCCCGAGGTCGTGGATGCGCTGGTGGACGCCGTGCGCAGCAAATACCCGGCCCTGTCGCACCGCTACTACCGGATGAAGGCGCGCTGGCTGGGCAAGGACCGGCTGGACTACTGGGACCGCAACGCGCCGCTGCCGCACACGCCGGACCATGTCTACGACTGGCAGCAGGCGCGGGAGATCGTGCTGGGGGCTTACAAGGGCTTTTCGCCGGAATTCGGCGGCATCGCAGAGCAGTTCTTCGACAAGAACTGGATCGACGCGCCAGCTACGCCGAGCAAGGCTCCGGGCGCGTTCTCGCACCCGACCGTGCCGAGCGCGCACCCCTACATTCTGCTGAACTACCTCGGAAAACCGCGCGACGTGATGACGCTGGCGCATGAGCTTGGCCACGGCGTGCATCAGGTACTCTCCAACGAGCAGGGCGCGCTGATGGCGCGCACGCCGCTGACGCTCGCCGAGACCGCGAGCGTGTTCGGCGAGATGCTGACCTTCCGCGCCCTTCTCGACCGCACCCCCAGCGCCGCGGAGCGGCACGCGCTTCTCGCGCAGAAGGTCGAGGACATGCTCAACACGGTGGTGCGCCAGATCGCGTTCTACATCTTCGAGCGCCGCGTCCATACCGAGCGCCGCGAGCATGGCGAACTCACGGCCGAACGCATCGGGCAGATCTGGCTGGAGGTGCAGGGCGAAAGCCTGGGCGACGCCGTACATCTGGGAGACGGGTACGAAACGTATTGGTCTTACGTGCCGCATTTCATAGGAATGCCGTTCTACGTTTACGCCTATGCATTCGGAGATTGCCTGGTGAACTCGCTTTACGCCGTCTACGAAAACGCCGACACCGGCTTCCAGCAGCGCTACATGGACATGTTGCGCGCGGGCGGCAGCAAGCATCACAGCGAGTTGCTGGCCCCATTCGGCCTCGACGCGCGCGATCCCGACTTCTGGCAGATGGGCCTCGGCGTCATCGAAGGCATGATTGACGAAATCGAGCGCACCGAGTCCAGCGTTGGAACCCCTGAATGACAGACATCAACGAAAGTCGGCCTCCCGCCCCGCGCGACGAGGAGGCCAACCGCTTCTCGCGCCGGATGCGCCGCTACGCGCAGGTGAGCACCGGCGTCAGCGGCACCGCCGCGCGTCTGGCGGGCAACGCGATCTTCGGCATCGGCCTCGATCGTGACAAGAACGCGCAGCAGCTCGCGAAAGCGCTCGGCGGGATGAAGGGGCCGATCATGAAGGTCGCCCAGCTCCTGTCGACGATCCCCGACGCGCTCCCGCCGGAATATGCCGCGGAGCTGTCGCAGCTTCAGTCGCAGGCGCCGCCGATGGGCTGGCCCTTCGTCAAGCGGCGGATGGCCGCCGAATTGGGGCCGGAGTGGCAGGACCGCTTTGCCGAGTTTTCACGCGAGGCGGTCGCCTCGGCCTCGCTCGGGCAGGTGCACAAGGCGCGCTCGCATGAGGGCGAGGCGCTCGCCTGCAAGCTGCAATACCCGGACATGCAGTCCTACGTTCAGGCCGACCTCAACCAGTTCCGCTGGCTTCTGCGCATCCACAAGCAGATGGACCCGGCGATCGACACCTCGGAGATTGCGGCAGAGCTTGAAGCGCGGCTGTATGAGGAGCTGGATTACGACCTCGAAGCCTGCCACACCAAGCTCTATGGCCTGATCTTCGATGGCGACGATCTGATCCAGGTGCCAACGGTCTACGACTCGCTGACGACCAGGCGTCTGCTCACCATGAGCTGGATGCAGGGCACGCCCCTCATGCACTACAAGGAGCATCCGCAGGAGGACCGCAATCAGATCGCCCGGGCAATGTTCCGCGCCTGGTGGTATCCGTTCAGCCATTACGGCGCGATCCACGGCGACCCGCATCTGGGCAACTACACGATCTTCGAGACGGACGGCCGGCCAGCGGGCATCAACCTGCTTGACTACGGCTGCATCCGCACCTTCGCGCCGCGCTTCGTCGAGGGCGTCATCAACCTGTATCGCGGGCTGCTGCACGACGACCGCGACCTGATCGTCAACGCCTACGAGACGTGGGGCTTCGTCGGCCTGTCCTACGAGGTCATCGAAATCCTGAACATCTGGGCGCGGTTTATCTACGGCCCGCTGCTGGACGACCGCACGCGCCGCATCGCCGAAGGCATCTCGCCGGGGCAGTACGGCCGGCGCGAGGCGTTCACCGTACACAAGGCGCTGCAGGAGAAGGGGCCGGTGCGCGTCCCGCGCGAGTTCGTGTTCATGGACCGCGCGGCCATCGGCCTGGGCGGCGTGTTCCTGCATCTCGACGCGGAGATGAACTTCCACAATCTCTTCAACGAGACGATTCAGGATTTCGATATCGACGAGGTGGGTGCCCGCCAGAAGGAAACCTTCGAGCGGGCCGGGGTGCCGCTGCCCGTCCACGGCGGAGAAGGTTCGGTGGTGCTCTGAACGTGATCAGGCGCTTTGCGCCCCCAGCTCGAACTGCAAGCGGGCCAACCGCGCATAGACCCCGCCGCGCGCCATCAACTCGTGATGCGCGCCCTGTTCGACGATGTGCCCTTCATCGAGCACCAGGATGCGATCGGCGTTCAGCACGGTCGCGAGGCGATGCGCGATCACCAGCGTCGTGCGTCCTTCCATGACCCGCTCCAGCGCCTGCTGCACAAGGCTCTCGCTGTGCGCATCGAGCGCGCTGGTCGCCTCGTCGAGCAGCAGGACGGGCGCATCGCGCAGCACCGCCCGCGCAATGGCGATGCGCTGGCGCTGCCCGCCGGACAGCATCACCCCGCCCTCGCCGAGCTGGGTGTCGTATCCCTCAGGCAGAGCGGTCACGAACTCCTCGGCCAGCGCCGTCTCTGCCGCCGCACGCACCTGCGCATCGCTCGCGCCCGGCATCCCGTAGCGGATGTTTTCCTTCACCGTGTCGGAGAAGAGCGCGACATCCTGCGGGACGATGGCGACCTGATCGCGCAGCGCCTGAAGATCGAGACGATGCACCGGGATGCCGTCAAGCGTCACCTCGCCGGATTGCGGGTCGTAAAAGCGCAGCAGCAGACTGAAAATCGTGCTCTTGCCCGCGCCGGACGCGCCGACAATGGCCACGCGCTCGCCCGGCGCCACCTCGAAAGAGACTTGTGACAGCGCGCGATCCTCCGGCCGCGTCGGGTAGTGGAACACAACATCCGTGAACGCGACTTCCCCGCGCACCGGACGGGGCAGCGGCACGGGGTTCGGCGGCGACTTGATCTCCGGCTCGATCTGGCGCAACTCGGCCAGCCGCTCCGCCGCCCCGGCAGCCTGCTGCAACTCGCCCCACACCTCGGACAGCCCGCTCATCGCCGCCGCGGCGATCACCGTATAAAGCACGAACTGACCGAGGCGCCCGCCGGTCATCTCGCCGGAGAGCACGCCTTGCGCGCCGTACCACAGGATGCCGACCACGCTCGCAAAGGTGAGGAACATCGCCAGCGCCGTCAGGCCGGCGCGCGCGCGCATCCGGTCGCGCGCCGCATCGAACGCCGTCTCGACCGCCGCGCCGAAACGCCGCGTCACGGTGTCTTCATGCGTGTAAGCCTGTAGCGTGCGCACTGCCGCCAGGTTCTCGGCGGCATAGGCGGCAGAAGCAGCGATGGTGTCCTGCGCGTGGGCCGAGAGGCGGCGCACCGCGCGGCCATAGGCCATCAGCGGCAGCACGATGACCGGAATCGCGACAACGACCAGCGCGCTCAGCTCGAAGCTGGTCACCACCATCATGATCAACGCGCCGACGAGCAGCAGCACGTTGCGCAGAAATTGCGTCGCCGCAACGCCGACGGCCGCCTTGATCTGCGTGGTATCGGCCGTCAGCCGCGACATCACCTCGCCGCTCTGGGTCTTTTCGTAAAACGCCGGGCTGAGGCTGCACAAATGCCGGAAGACGGACTCGCGCAAATCCGCGACGACCCGCTCGCCGAGCCAGTTGACATAGTAGTATCGCGCTGCGCTGGAGACCGCGAGGACGAGGCCGACCACGATCAGCGTCGCGAAATAGTCGTTGATGAGCGCGGTGTTCTCGCCGGAAAAGCCCAAATCGATCATGCGGCGCACGCCCATCGGCAGGGCCAGCGTCGCCAGCGTCGAGACGAGCAGCGCGATCAGCGCCAGCGTGATGTGCCAGCGATAGCGCAGGAGAAAGGGCTGGAGATTGATGAGCGGCGCGAGCGAGCGTCTGGGGCGTTTCGGACGCCTGCCCGCGCGCGTCCGCGTGCCTGCCGCGTCCCGCGCGCCGGTGTTGGAGGGTGAGGTAACGACCACTGAGACCTGCCCTTTTTAGCTATTCTTGGACTTGTTCTAGCCGAACACGTAACCTCGATGAAACGGAAAATCGCAACTGGGCCCTTTGGCCGCGCTGCCGCCGCGCCGCTTTCACACTTGTCATCGGCGGGGGCGAGGCGCTATATCCGGCGGCGAGATATGGCCCGGCGCTCAGGCGCGGCGCCGCGGCGGTTTTTTTTCGGACAAGGACGAAAGACGATGAAGAGCGGCATCCATCCCGACTACCACAAGATCAAGGTGGTCATGACCGACGGCACCGAGTTCGAGACCTACTCGACCTACGGTTCGGAAGGCGACACGCTGACGCTGGATATCGACCCGAACACGCACCCGGCCTGGACCGGCGGCAGTCAGCACCTGGTCGACCGCGGTGGCCGCGTCAGCCGCTTCAAGAAGAAGTTCGAGGGCTTCCTGGGCTAATCGCCCCGGCGTGCGACACGCGGGCGGTCCCTGCCGCCCGCATCTTGCGCTAGCGGTTTTCCTCTTCCGTCGTCTCGCTGCTCTCGAAATTGGCGAAAGCGCGCTCCGCCAGGTCCTCGGCGTTTTCCTCGTCAGCCTCGGCCGGCTGTTCCGCGCTCTCAGGCGTTCCGAAGACTGTTTCCTGGGTTTGCGGCGGCGTATCTGCGACGGGCTTCAGGCTCGCATCGGGGCTGGCCGGGGCCATCTCCCCCTTTTCAGCCTCCGCGCGCTTGGCCGCTTTCTGCACCTCGGCATCGAGATCCATCTGTTTGCATAGACCAAGCGTCACCGGGTCCTGCGGCTGCAGATTCGGCATGTTCCAGTGCGAGCGGTCGCGGATCGACTGGATCGTTGGCTTGGTCGTGCCGACGAGGCGCATGATTTGCGAATCGCGCAGCTCCGGGTGATTGCGCAGCAGCCAGTAGATCGCATTCGGGCGATCGTGACGGCGCGAGACCGGCGTGTATTTCGGCCGGCGCTTGGTCTTGGTCTCAGGGACGTGGACCTTGCTCTTCGCCAGCTTCATCCGATAGCCCGGATCGTCCTGCCCCTTGGCGATTTCCTCGCGCGTGAGCTGACCGGTCGAAATCGGGTCCATGCCCTTGATGCCCTGGGCGACCTGCCCATCGGCGATGCCTTTCACCTCAAGCTCGTGCAAGCCGCAGAAATCGGCGATCTGCTCGAAGGTCAGCGAGGTATTGTCGACCAGCCAGACGGCAGTGGCTTTCGGCATAAGCGGTTTGTCACTCATCATGCTTTCTCCGTGCTCAAGGAAAGACCCTGAGCGGGTTCAAATCGGTTGTGTCGAAGGGAACGGCGGGAATCGCTTCTCGCTAGAAACATAGTCCCGCCTGCACGCAGGCGCAAACCCCGCCGGCGCAGCCGCGCGGCTTTTCCGGGCTATTCGCCGGTCACGAGCAGGATCTTGCCTATATGCGCGCTTGTTTCCATGCGCCGGTGCGCCTGCGCCGCGTCGGTCAGCGCGTAGCGGCTGTCGATAACCGGGCGCACCCTTCCGGTTTCCAGAAGCGGCCAGACGTTTGCCTCCAGCGCGCGGGCGATGCGGGCTTTCACCTCGCTCGGGCGCGCGCGCAACGTGGAGCCGGTCAGCGTGATGCGCTTGAGCATCATCCGCATCAGGTCGACCTCGACCCTGGAGCCGCGCAGGAAGGCGATCTGGTGGATACGCCCGTCCTCCGCCGCCACCGCAATGTTTCGCTGAACGTAATCGCCGCCGACCATGTCGAGGATCACATCAGCGCCGTGACCGTCCGTGGCGGATTTCACGACCTCGACGAAATCTTCCGTCTCGTAGTCGATTGCGCGCTCCGCGCCGAGCCTTGTGCAAACCGCGCCTTTCTCCGGCCCGCGCGCCGTGGCGAACACGCGCGCGCCAGAGGCGCTCGCGAGCTGGATCGCCGTGGTGCCGATGCCGCTGGCGCCGCCATGCACGAGGAACGCCTCGCCCGGCTGCAGCCCGGCGCGCTCGAATACGTTGATCCACACGGTGAAGAAGGTCTCGGGCAACGCTGCCGCCTCGATCGCGTCCATGCCCGCTGGCACGGGCAGCGTCGCCCCCTCGTTCGCCACGCAGTACTCGGCATAGCCGCCGCCGGTCACCAGCGCGCAGACCTGATCGCCCGGCTTGTAGCGCGTGACCTCGGGCCCCGCCGCCACGACCTGCCCGGCAATTTCCAGCCCCGGAATCGGCGAAGCGCCTTTCGGCGGCGGATAAAGGCCCTGACGCTGCATTACGTCGGGGCGGTTCACGCCCGCGGCCGCGACCCTTATCAGCACCTCGCCCGCGCCCGGCTGCGGCACGGCCATCCGCGCGGGATGCAGCGTCTCCGGCCCGCCCGGTTCGGCAATGGAAATCGCGGTCATCTGCTCGGGAAGCGGCGTCGCCTCGGCCATGCGTGTCTCCTTAGCGTGTCCCCCGGTGGTAGTCGATGCGCGCTGGCCGCGCAACCGGAGGCCGGCATCCAGACCGCCGACTGCGCCAAATCGCTCCAAATATCGGAAAAATCGGGCAAAATTCCCCGCGCTGTTAACCTTGATTTAAGGACAACCTCGTAACGTCATGATCGTCCAGTCAATTTGGCGCTGAACGGTTTTCCGTTCTGTCAGCCTCCCTGTTCACTAACTGAGCCGCCCTCGGGCGGCTCTTTCTTTTTGTTCGTCAGTGACGTCACATCAAAAACGCAATGTTAAGCGTCCCTGGCTACGCTGTGCAGTGAGAAAATTGCGCGGCGCCCCGAGATACTGCTATATCTCCAGCGGTGTTAGCGTCCGCGCGTAGCGTAAGCGGGAATTCCATGAGCAACAGAGCCAACGACCCCCAGGATGCCGACGGCGACGCCCCGGTGCCCTTTGCCGACAAGTACGCGGTTTCGCCTCAGTTCGACGATCTGTTCCGGGAAGGCATGGCGCTTGTCGAGGACGCCGCGAGCTACCTCGACGGTCCGGGACGCCAGGACTCCCGCTGCCTGAGCGGCGCGGTCGGCCTCGCTTACTCTACCGAGAGTATGCGCCTGACCACCAAGCTGATGCAGATCGCCTCCTGGCTGCTGGTTCGCCGCTCGGTCGGCCGCGGGGAAATGACGCTGGAAGAGGCGTTGAAGTCCCGCCAGCGGGCCAAGCTCACCTATTCCACTCTTTCCGCGCGGCCCGAGGCGTTCGACGATCTACCCGAGCAGTTGAAGCGCCTGGTCAATGAATGCGACGCGCTTTATGACCGCGTGTTGAGGCTGGACCGGCTCATCAGCCTTTCGAACGACTGTCCGCCCCGCCCTGAGACAAACCCGGTCGCATCGCAGGTGGACCGGCTGCGCGAGGCGTTCGAGACCTCGGACCCTGCGGCGCGGACGCTCGCTGGCATCACAACCTCCGACCAACGCTGAGCGCCCCCACGCCGGATCAGTCTCCAGCAGCGGCGAAACGCCTCAGGGTATAGATTTAAAATTTGATCTGGATCAAAGCCGCGTCTAGACCCCTCATCCAGAACTGTGTCAGATTAAGCTGACGGGCGCGCGGATGCGCCCAGGGTGGATGAAGGAGGGGCGAATGGCGGAGGCCACGCGGCAGGAAATGTCGGCGTTTGCCGATGCGCTTGTCTTGGCGGCGGCGGCGTTCGGCGTGTTGCTGGGCGGATATCTATTCTTCGTATCCATTGATCCTGTCATGGCCTTTCACGGCCTGCTGCTGGCGGGCGGTTCCGCAATCGGCGGCTGGTGGATTCTCACGCGCCTGGCGGACGGCGATCTCGTCGTCGGCGGCGAAGGTTACTACAACGACACGGTCGTCAAGGCCGGCGTCATAGCGACCGTGTTCTGGGGCGTCGTCGGCTTCTTCGTCGGCGTTTGGATCGCCTGGCAGCTTGCTTTTCCCGCGCTGAACTTCGACCTGCCCTGGACCAATTTCGGCCGCCTGCGCCCGGTTCACACCTCCGCCGTGATCTTTGCCTTCGGCGGCAACGCGCTGATCGCGACTTCGTTCTACGTCGTGCAGCGCACCTGCAAGGCCCGGCTGGCCGGACGCTGGGCGCCGTGGTTCGTGTTCTGGGGCTACCAGCTTTTCATCGTCATCGCGGCAACCGGCTATGTCTTCGGCGTCACCCAGTCGCGCGAATACGCCGAGCCGGAATGGTACGCCGACCTCTGGCTGACCCTGGTGTGGGTCGTTTATCTGCTCGTGTTCCTCGGCACGATCATGAAGCGCAAGGAACCCCACATCTATGTCGCCAACTGGTTCTATCTCGCCTTCATCGTGACCGTGGCGATGCTGCACATCGTCAACAACCTCGCGCTGCCGGTCTCGCTCACCAGCACCAAGAGCTACTCGCTGTTCTCCGGCGTGCAGGACGCGATGACCCAGTGGTGGTACGGCCATAATGCGGTGGGCTTCTTCCTCACCGCCGGTTTCCTCGGGATGATGTATTACTTCATTCCGAAACGCGCGGAGCGGCCGGTCTACTCCTACCGCCTGTCGATCGTTCACTTCTGGGCGCTGATTTTCCTCTACATCTGGGCCGGCCCGCACCACCTGCACTACACCGCCCTGCCCGACTGGGCGCAGACGCTGGGCATGACCTTCTCCGTGATGCTGTGGATGCCCTCCTGGGGCGGCATGATCAACGGCCTGATGACGCTTTCCGGCGCGTGGGACAAGCTGCGCACCGACCCGGTGATCCGTATGCTTGTCGTCTCGGTCGCCTTTTATGGCATGTCCACCTTCGAAGGCCCGCTGATGAGCGTGAAGGCGGTCAATTCGCTGTCGCACTATACCGACTGGACGATCGGGCACGTGCATTCCGGCGCGCTCGGCTGGGTCGGGATGATCAGCTTCGGCGCCCTCTACTGCCTGGTGCCGTGGCTGTGGAACCGGCAGGGCCTGTATTCGCAGCGGCTGGTCGAATGGCACTTCTGGCTCTCGACCATCGGCATCCTGCTCTACATCACCTCGATGTGGGTGTCCGGCATCCTTCAGGGCCTGATGTGGCGGGCCTACGATGATCTCGGCTTCCTGCAGTACTCCTTCGTGGAGACGGTCGAGGCGATGCATCCGTTCTACATCATCCGCGCGATCGGCGGCACGATCTTCTCCATCGGGGCGCTGCTGATGGCCTACAATCTCTGGCGCACCGCCCGCGGCGATGTGCCCGTCGATGTTGCAGACCAGCCCGGCGTTGCCGCAGCCCCCGCCCTGCGCGGCAAGGGTCCGGCCGCCGCGCCGGCGGAATAAGGGAGCGCGCACATGTGGAAGTGGCATCAACCCTTCGAGCGCAAATCGCTGGTTCTTCTCATCGGCATCCTGATTGTCGTGTCGATCGGCGGGCTGGTCGAGATTGCGCCGCTGTTCTGGCTCGGTTCGACAATCGAGAAGGTGAAGGGGATGCGCCCCTACACGCCGCTGGAACTGACGGGCCGCGACATCTACATCCGCGAGGGCTGCTACACCTGCCACAGCCAGATGGTCCGCACCCTGCGCGATGAGGTCGAACGCTACGGGCATTACAGCCTGGCGGCCGAGAGCATGTACGACCACCCCTTCCAGTGGGGATCGAAACGCACCGGGCCGGACCTGGCGCGGGTGGGCGGCAAGTACTCCGACGCCTGGCACGTGGAGCACATGAAGGACCCTCGCTCGGTCGTGCCGGAATCGATCATGCCGGGCTACCCGTTCCTCTCCGAGCGCGAACTCGATTACCGGGACATTGAGGGGCGGCTGACGGCGTTAAGCATGGCCGGCGTGCCGTACACCGAGGACATGATCGAGAGCGCGGCGGCGGACCTGCGCGCCCAGGCCGATCCGAACGCGGACGGAGCGGATGCGCTTGAGGAACGCTACCCGAAGGTGCAGATACGAGATTTCGACGGCGACCCCGATCGCATCACGGAGATGGATGCGCTGGTCGCCTATCTGCAGATGCTTGGCACGCTGGTCGACTTCACGACTTACGACGAGACCGGCCCCAACCTGCGCTAGGGCTATGTGATGGACTACGATACATTGGTCTCGATCACGCAGATTGCCGGCCTGATCCTGTTCATCGGGCTGTTCGTCGGCGTGCTGATCTACGCCCTGTGGCCCGGCAACAAGAAGCGCTTCGAACGCGCTTCAAAAGTGCCGCTGGATCAGGATGACAGGCCGGAACAAGACACGCAGCGCGATACGCAGCGAGGGGGCGATGGCGGATAAACCCGAACGCGACGACGTCACCGGTTTCGACACGACCGGACATGTGTGGGACGACGATCTGAAGGAACTCAACAAGCCGCTGCCGAAGTGGTGGGTCTACGTCTTTTACGTGACCATCGTCTGGTCGGTCGGCTACTGGGTGCTCTATCCGGCCTGGCCGCTTATCAGCTCGCATACCGAAGGCCTGCTTGGTTACAGCCAGCGCGCCGAGCTGCGCGGCGAGATCCAGGAAGCCCGCGCCGCGCAGAGCCGGTTCACCGAGCAGATCGAGGCTATGGAGCTTGGCGAAATCCGCGCCGATTCCGAACTGCTGCGCTTCGCAATGGCTGGCGGCGAGGCCGCGTTCGGCGACAACTGCGCCCCTTGCCACGGCAGCGGCGGACAGGGCTTCACTGGCTATCCGAACCTCAACGACGACGCCTGGATCTGGGGCGGCACACTGGAGGATATCCACGAGACGATCCGCTACGGCATCCGCGCCGACCACCCGGAAACGCGGGTGAGCCAAATGCCGCGCTTCGGCCTCGACGGCATCCTCAACGAGGAGCAGATCGACGATGCCGCGGAATATGTGCGCGCCCTCGGCGGGCTGGACCACGACGACGCGGCGGCCGAGCGCGGCGCGGAGATATACGCTCAGCAATGCGGCTTCTGTCACGGCCAGAACGGCGAAGGCATGACCGACCTCGGCGCGCCGAACCTGACCGATGCGATCTGGCTTTACGGCAGCAGCAAGGATGCTATCGTAACAAGTATCCAGACCGGCCGCGGCGGCGTGATGCCGCAATTCGTCGGCCGACTGGACGACGCGACGATCAAGAAGCTGGCGGTCTACGTGCACACATGGGGTGGTGGTCAGTAGAACGCCACGGCTTGATTGTCCATCCGCGAGGACGCAGGACCTATATACATGGCTGACGATACAGCGATGACGCACGCCCAGGGCGGCGCTTCCAAGCGTGAGGCCGCCCCCGGCGTGGAGCAGCTCGACGTCAAGGCGGTCAACACCGCGGAGGATCGCCAACTCTACGCTTCGCGCGAGAAAATCTATCCCAAGCTGGCGCACGGCAAGTTCCGCAATGTCAAATGGGCGGTCATGGCGCTGTCGCTCGGCGTTTATTATCTCTTGCCGTGGCTGCGCTGGGACCGCGGGCCGAACCTGCCCGACCAGGCCTTCCTGATCGACTTCGCCAACCAGCGCATCTACATGTTCTGGCTCGATATCTGGGCGCAGGAGCTTTACTTCATCACCGGCATTCTGGTGATCTCGGCTTTGGGGCTGTTCCTCGTCACCGCCTACGCCGGGCGCGTCTGGTGCGGCTATGCCTGCCCGCAGACGGTCTGGACAGACCTGATGGTCGCGGTGGAGCGGTTCTGGCAGGGCGACCGCAACGCGCGGATGCGCCTCGACAAGAAGCCCTGGACGTTCGACAAGATCTGGCGCAAATCCGCCACCCATCTCAGCTGGTTGCTGATCGCGCTGGCCACCGGCGGGGCCTTCGTCTTCTATTTCCGCGACGCGCCGACGCTTGCGGTCGAGCTGGTCAACGGCACGGCGCCCGCCATCGCCTACATTTTTCTCGGCATCTTCACCGGCACGACCTATCTGCTCGGCGGCCTCGCGCGGGAGCAGGTCTGCATCTACATGTGCCCGTGGCCGCGCATTCAGGGCGCGATGTTCGACAGCGACTCGCTGCTGGTGACCTACCGCGAGCATCGCGGCGAGCCGCGCGGGCCGCACAAGAAGGGCGAAAGCTGGGAAGGCCGCGGCGATTGCATCGACTGCCTGCAATGCGTGGCGGTGTGCCCGACGGGCATCGACATCCGCAACGGTCCGCAACTGGAGTGCATCCAGTGCGCGCTTTGCGTCGACGCCTGCGATGCGGTCATGGACAAGGTTGGCCGGCCGCGCGGGCTGATCGCCTATGACACGTTCCGCAACATCGAGGCGCAGAAGCACGGCGAGAGCGCGCCGCCGCGGCTGTTCCGTCCGCGCACGATTCTCTACTCAAGCCTCATCGTGGTGGTCCTCGGCATCATGGGCCTGGGCCTGATGAACAAGACGGTGCTGGAGGCGAGCGTGCTGCGCGACCGCAACCCGTTGTTCATCCAGCTCTCCGACGGCGACGTGCGCAATCGTTACACGGTCAAGATCCTGAACAAGCGCTACGAGCCGCGCACCTTCACGGTGGCCGCGCAAGGCCTGCCGCAAGGGGCGGCGCTGGATATTCTCGGCTTCGAAGGCGTGCAGTCGCCCCGGATCGAGGTCCCGGCGAGCGATCTTCGCCAGCTGCAGGTCTATATCACGGTGCCCGCCGACGCACTTGACGCGCTTGAGAGCCAGTCGACGCCTTTCGAGTTCGTCATCAACGACACGCAGGCGCAGACGCGCGACAGCGTGACGACGACTTTTCGGAGGCCGCAATGACGTCCCGGCTCGCGCACGGCCGCCCTATCACCGGCCGCACCGTGCTTTTCATCCTGGTCTGTTTTTTCGGCGTGATGTTCATCGTAAACGGCATCTTCACCTATTTTGCGGTGACCACGTTCAACGGGCTTGTCGCCGAAGGCTCCTATCGCAAGGGGCTTGAATACGACGATCGCCTCGCGGAAGAAGCCCGGCAGGACCGCCTCGGCTGGAACGCCGACCTCCAGTTCGCCGGCCGCGGCGGGCAGCTGCGCTTCACCCTTGAGGGCGCGGACGGCCAGCCCGTTTCGGGGCGGCTGGTGCGCGTGCGGGTCGGCCGGCCGGCGACGGACAAGTTCGACCGGACCGTCGTACTCAGCGAAACCTCGCCGGGCATCTATACGCAGGACGTTTCGCTGCCCGGAGCGGGCAACTGGCTGGCCTCGCTCGAAGTGCTTGAAGGCTATGACGAGGCGAAGCCGGTCGTTTACAGGATGAAAAAACGGCTATGGCTGAAGCCGGGGACCTGAGCGCCGCCAGGGCCGACACATTCGCGCCCGGCGCTGCACCACATCCCGCGCCGCAGGGCGCGGACCCTGCCCGCTCCGCCAAAGACGGGGCAGACACGGTCACGCTTATCGTCGAGAACATGCATTGCGGCGGGTGCATGACCCAGGTCGAGCGCGTGCTGAACGCCGCGCCGGGCGTGCTGGGCGCGCGCGCCAACCTCACGGCAAAGCGCGTCACCGCAACTTTCGATACCGCGAGAACCTCCGCTCCCGCCCTCACCGACGCACTCTCGAAAGCGGGTTTCCAAGCCGCCGAACTGGCAGACGACGCGCCGCCGTCGCGCGAAGACGACCAGCTTCTGCGCGCGATGGCCGTGGCCGGCTTCGCCGCCGCCAATGTCATGCTGTTGTCGGTCGCCGTCTGGGCGGGCATCGCGCAGGACATGACGCCGGTGGTGAAATCCTTCTTCCACTGGCTATCGGCCCTGATCGCCCTGCCCGCCATCCTCTATTCCGGCCAGCCCTTCTTCGCTTCGGCGCGCGACGCGCTTAAAGGCGGGCGGCTCAACATGGACGTGCCGATCTCGCTGGCGATCCTGCTGGCCTCGTCCATGAGCCTGTATCAGACCATTCGCGGCACCGAGCAGGTCTATTTCGATGCGGCGATCACGCTCCTGTTCTTCCTGCTCATCGGGCGCTTCCTCGACCAGCGGATGCGCCGCCGGGCCAAGGGCGCCGCGCAGAACCTTATGGGGCTGCAGGCCGGCTACGCGACGGTGATCGGCGACGGCGCGCCGCGACAGGTCTCGACGCGGGCGCTCGCGCCAGGCATGACCGTGCTCATCGGCACGGGTGAGCGGGTCCCCGCCGACGGCATCGTCCGCAAAGGCGAAAGCGAAATCGACGAGAGCCTCATCACCGGCGAGACGCTGCCGCGCATGGCCGCGCCCGGCGCGCAAATCCACGCAGGCACGCTCAATCTTGGCGCTCCGCTGGAGATGGAGGTGCGCGCGGCTGACGACAGCACGCTGCTGGCCGAAATCCGCAGGCTGATGGAAACCGCCGAGCAGGCCAAGGGCGCCTATGTCCGGCTCGCCGACCGCGCGGCGCGGATTTATGCGCCGTGGGTGCATGTTTTCGGCGCGGCGACCTTCATCGGCTGGATGATCGCGGGCGCTGGCTGGGAGACGGCGCTGACCTACGCGATCGCGGTTCTCATCATCACCTGCCCGTGCGCGCTGGCGCTGGCCGTGCCGGCAGTGCAGGTCGTGGCGTCCGGGCGGTTCTTCGCGAATGGCACTATCCTGAAGGCCGCCGACGGGTTCGAGCGGCTGGCAGAAGTCGACACCGTCATATTCGACAAGACCGGCACGCTGACGCTCGGCAAGCCGGAACTGGTCAACGGCGCGGAGATCGATGACGCGGCGCTGGGCGAGGCGGCCGCGCTGGCGCTGGCGAGCCGCCACCCCTACTCCACGGCGATTGTCGCCGCGGCGACGGCGCGCGGGCTGGCGGTCGCGCCGGCGGAGGGCGTTCAGGAGCATCCCGGTCAGGGGCTGAGCGCGGCAGACGGAACGCGGCTCGGCTCGGCCGCCTGGTGCGGGATCGACGACACGGACGCCGACGACACCGGGCGGGTCTATCTGGCCAGGTCCGCGCAGCCGCCAGCGACGTTCCGCTTCGAGGACCGGCTGCGGCC
Organism: uncultured Hyphomicrobiaceae bacterium; assembly: GCA_964540795.1. Classification (GTDB taxonomy): domain Bacteria; phylum Pseudomonadota; class Alphaproteobacteria; order Rhizobiales; family Rhodomicrobiaceae; genus Dichotomicrobium. Next base: position 128,262 of record CAZINX010000003.1, read on the forward strand.
GAACGCGGCGGAGACGGTGGCGCAGCTTCAGCGCGCCGGGCTGGACGTGCGCATCCTCTCCGGCGACCGCAAGGCGGCGGTGGCGAGCGCGGCGAAAGCCGTTGGCATCGCGGACTGGCGCGCGGCGCAGCGCCCCGATGACAAGATTCGCCTGCTCGACCAGCTCAAGGCCGAGGGACGCAACGTGCTCATGGTCGGCGACGGGCTGAACGACGCGCCGGCGCTCGCAGCCGGCCATGCCTCGATGTCGCCGTCGAGCGCGGCGCATATCAGCCAGACGGCGGCCGACGCGATCTTTCAGGGCCAGCATCTCTCGCCGGTGGCGGAGGCGATCGCCTTGGCGCGGCGCGCAAAGCTGGCGGCGCTGCAGAATTTCGGGCTGGCGGCGGGCTATAACGCGATCTGCATCCCGCTGGCGATGGCCGGTTACGTCACCCCGCTGATCGCCGCTGTCGCGATGTCGGCCTCCTCAATCGTCGTGACCAGCAACGCCGTGCGCCTGCGCGGCGCGCGGATCGTGCTGGAGCCGGTCAAATGACCTCGCTGGCCTGGCTGATCCCGGCGGCCCTGTTTCTAGGGTTGCTGGGTGTGCTCGCCTTCATGTGGGCGCTGCGCAGCGGGCAATTCGACGACCTCGACGGCGCGGCCTACCGCATCCTTGAGGACGATGCGCCGGAGACGACCGACGAAGACGCGGCCCGCGGCGACAAGCCGCCATCACAGCCGGACGAAGGCCCGCCGCGCGATCAGGCAGGCTGAGCGGGGTTTTCCGGCTGGTCGCCCAGCCGGGCCACAGGCTCAGACGGCGGGCCGAGGTTGTCTTCTTCCGGGACAATGTCCCGGAACGCGTGCCAAGTGGCATGGCCGATGAGCGGGAAGGCGATCAGCAGCCCGACGAACAGCAGCGCGAAGCCGAGCGCCATGATGACAGCGATCAGGATCGCCCACAGGGCCATCACGCCGGGATTGAGCGCTACGGCGCGCAGGCTTGTCACGATCGCGGTGACAACATCCACCTCGCGCACCATGAGGAGCGGGACCGACACGACCGTGCTGGCGAAAATGACCGACGCGATCACCGCGCCAAGAAATGTGCCCACGCTCAGCAGCACCAGTCCGCGCGGCTCCAGCAGCAGGGTCTGGATGAACTCCTGCACCGGCGGCATGGCGATCGGCCCGAAAACCAGCATGAAGAGCAGCAGCGCGATTTCCACCCAGGCGAAAAACGCGATCATCAGCGCGACGCCCATGAAGGCGAGTTGGCCAGGCGACTGGATATTCACCAGCAGCGTATCGCGCAGCGTCACCTTCTGCCCGCGCTCGATCAGGCTGCTCATGCGATAAAGCCCGGCGGCCACGATCGGCCCGACCAGAAGGAACCCGCCGGCCATCGGCAAAATCAGCGCCGGCACGCCGGCATACCAGAGCCCGAGCAGCAGGACCGCGGCGATTACAGCGAAAACCGCGCCATAAGCAAGGCTCAGGAGCGGCGCGCGCGCCATGTCGCGCAAGCCCCTGCCCAACCAGCGCCAGGGCGCTTCCATTGGCACCTTGGCAATGGGGATGAGGCGGACATAGCCGACCCGATCGCCGCCGAGGCGATCGGCGGCCGCGGACGCGCCCGTTGCGGGGCTGGCGGCGTGCTCGTGGGACATGCGGACCTGCTCCGAATAATGTGGCCTGAATGGACGTTAATGCCTGGGGCCGTCGGCCGGTTTGATCTGCGTCAATTATATCCACTTCGGCGAGCGGCGAAAGTCCTGCGTGCGGCGTGCGCGCCGCAGGTGCGGGGTTCCGAGCGCGCCGAGGGCTGTCGATGGCGCAGGGCGGACACTGGCTGCCGCCGCCTGTTAAATTCGCGCCATAAAGGAACACATAACGCTTGCCAGACGTTACAACGGGTTGAAAACACTCTTCGTCGACATCCGTGCCGGTCGTCCACGCGGCGGCCATCCATTACCAACAAGGAGACCAAACATGCGCGGAACCGCAACCGTACTTCTTGCCAGTCTGATGCTTGCCGCCCCGGCGGCGGCGCAGGACAACGAAGCAGCGCCAGCCTCCGAGGCAGCGGAAAACGTCACGTTCCTGGAGCGCCAGCAAGACGATCAGGACCTTGTCAGCCGCTTCCTGGGCACGCGGGTGGTGAACCCGAACGGCGAACCCCTTGGCCGCGTCAACGACATGGCTCTGAACGCCGCCGGACAAGTCGAGACGCTGGTCATTGGCGTCGGCGGCTTTCTGGGGATGGGCGAAAAGAATGTCGGCGTTCCTTACGGTGAGCTGGCGCGCCAGGAGGGCGAAGAGGGCCGGACCGAGCTGGTGCTGGACGCGACCCAGGGCGATCTGACCGACGCGCCGGAATATCTCACCGCCGACAACCAGTCGCTCAGCATCACCAAGCGGTTGCGCGAACAGGCAGGTGAACTGACTGAAGAAGCCAGGGAGACCTATGAGAAGGCCCGGGATCGCGTGATGGAAGAGGCCGAACAACTGAACCAATGACGCGCCAGATGCGCGGTGGCTGACATTTTTCCGCTTCCGGTGGGCCGGTCCGGTCATGCATCGCGACCGCCCCCGTGGGCGGCGCAGCCGCAGCCGGCAAGTCCATCGCCGCATTCATCTGCCTCAGCGGGCGGCGAATCCGTGGCGAGCCGCTGCGTCAAACCATAAACGGGGTTTTCCAGCGCTCCCGGCGCGGGAGGCGCGCGACCCGTATCACGGATCTCGCCCCTTTTCGCCTTATGGAGCGAATTTGACATTTGAGTCCCGCTTCGCCGCCAGGCTCTCGCTCAAACGTCGAATTCCATAACCCAAGGATCGCAAACTCGCTCGTGGCCGGATGATTGAGACATGCGCCGCGCCCGGTCTTTTGCGCGAAGGCAAATGTCTGGATCGCACCACGCCCGGGCGACCAGCCCCATACTGCGTGAGGCGGGCTATTCCAGCCCGCTCTCGCCGAGATAGCGCCGGCTCAACCGGATCATCAGCGTCAGGTTGACAACGATGTCGAACAAAATCGTCACCAGCAACGCGAGTCCGAAATAGAACTGGAAGTAGCTCATCGGCAGATCGCCGCTGAGATACTCGAAAAAGGCGAAAAGCAACGGAATCAGCGGGATAATCGAGAATATGGCGTCGGTGGCCATCGCCAGCGAATTCGGCACGCCCGTAAGCGCGATGCCGCCGGACTGCAGCCAGAGATAGACCAGCAGGAAGATCGCACCCATGAAGGAATAGAAAATTGCGTCTTCCTGGTTGGTGAATTGGATCTCCCAGCCCCCGAAAAAGAAAAAGCCGATGAACACCGCCATGATGATCGCGGAGAGTTCGCGTATAATATGACCGATCACACTGAGTAGACGCATCATTGTCGTATCTCCCAAGCGCTGCTGGCGTTTTTCAGATTGGGGCGTGAAATTCCGTGGTGTTTCGTTTTGGTCTTCTTGCGGTGCGGCGCGGCCCCGTCCCGCGCGCCGCGCGCATGCTACGTCAGGATAGGTTTGGAAAACATTGAAAAATGACGCCCTGCGGGCGGTGATTGCTTTGGCCGCATAAGAGCGTTGCGCAGCCGCAAAGCCGCGCCTGTCAACCGCTTGGGCGAAACGGGAAAGCCTAGATCGGATCGGCGCCGCGCGAAATCGCCGCCGCGCCGGTGCGCACCACCTCGACCAGCCCCAGCGGCTCCATCAGCGAGATGAACTGCTCGACCTTTGACAGCCGCCCGGTGATCTCGAAGACGAAATGCTCGGTCGTCGCGTCCACCACCTGGGCGCGGAACGCCTCGGCCAGCCGCAGCGTTTCAACGCGCTTTTCGCCGGTCCCCTTGACCTTTACCAGCGCCAGCTCGCGCTGCAGCGGGTTGCCAAGCTTGCTGAGGTCCACCACGCGGTGAACCGGCACCAGACGGTCGAGCTGGTTCTTGATCTGGTCGATCACCATCGGCGAGCCGGTCGTCACGATGGTGATGCGCGACAGATGCGCCTCGTGCGACGTCTCAGAGACTGTCAGCGAGTCGATGTTGTAGCCGCGCCCGGAAAACAGGCCGATGACCCGCGCCAGCACGCCCGGCTCGTTATCGACCAGAACCGAGATGGTGTGTTGTTCCTTCAAGTCCTGCGGGGGCGACATTGTTTTCCTCTTGCGTCACGCGCATCCTCGCATAGCGCATGAAAAATGGCGCGGCAACTGCAGCGCCGCGCCGGTTATCTTCGCCGGCCGTCCCGTGCGACCGGCGTGATTATACCAGGATCTTGCCTTCCTCGGTGATCGCACTCTCGATATCCGCGCTGCCGGATTCATCGTCCAGCAGCATGTTGTTGTGCGCCTCGCCGCTGGGGATCATCGGGAAGCAGTTGGCTTCCTTGCTGACGCAGCAGTCGAAGATCACCGGGCCGGGGGTGTCGATCATCTCCAGGATGAGGTCGTCGAGTTCGTCCGGCTTCTGCGCGCGCAGGCCCTTCGCGCCATAGGCTTCGGCCAGTTTTACGAAATCCGGCAGCGCCTCGGAATACGAATGCGAGTAGCGACCGCCGTGGATCAGCTCCTGCCACTGGCGGACCATGCCCATGTATTCATTGTTCAGGATGAAGATCTTCACCGGCAGGTTGTACTGCACCGCTGTCGACATTTCCTGCATGTTCATCAGGATCGACGCCTCGCCAGCGATGTCGATAACGAGCGCGTCCGGGTGGGCGGTCTGTACGCCGATCGCTGCGGGCAGACCATAGCCCATCGTGCCCAGGCCGCCAGAGGTCATCCAGCGGTTCGGCTCCTCGAAATGGTAGTGCTGCGCCGCCCACATCTGGTGCTGACCGACCTCGGTGGTGATGTAGGTGTCGCGGTCCCTGGTCAACTCATAGAGCCGCTGAACCGCGTATTGCGGCATGATGACGTCCTTGCGGTTCTTGTAGCTCAGGCTCTTGCGCCCGCGCCATTCGCCGATCTGGTTCCACCATGCCTTGAGCGCCTGCTGGTCGATCTGCGGGGCGCGGCGGCGCCACACGCTGACCATCTCCTCCAGCACATGCGCCACATCGCCGATGATCGGAATGTCGACGCGCACGTTCTTGTTGATCGAGGACGGGTCGATGTCGATGTGGATCTTCTTCGAGCCGGGCGAGAAGGCGTCGAGCCGCCCGGTGATGCGGTCGTCGAAGCGCGCGCCGATGTTGATCATCACATCGCAGTCATGCATGCACATATTGGCTTCGTAGGTACCGTGCATTCCCAGCATTCCCAGCCACTTCGGGTCAGCGGAGGGGAACGCGCCGAGTCCCATCAGCGTTGAGGTGATCGGATAGCCGGTCAGGTTGACCAGTTCGCGCAACAGCATACTCGCCTTCGGGCCGGAGTTGATAACGCCGCCGCCGGTATAGAACACCGGCCGCTTCGCGGAAGCGATCAGGTCCACCGCATCGCGGATCGCCTGCTGGTCGCCCTTCTGCGCCGGGCGATAGCTCTTGTGCGTGATCTGGTTCGGCGCGACGTATGGCCCTTTGGCGAACTGGATGTCCTTCGGAATGTCGACCACAACCGGGCCGGGCCGTCCGCTGCTCGCCACATAGAAGGCTTCGTGCAGGACGCGCGCCAGATCGTTTATGTCCTTGACCAGATAGTTGTGCTTGGTGCAGGGCCGGGTAATGCCGACTGTGTCGCACTCCTGGAACGCATCGTTGCCGATCAGATGGGTGGCGACCTGCCCGGTGATGCAGACGACGGGAATCGAATCCATCAGCGCGTCGGTCAGGCCGGTCACCGCATTGGTCGCGCCGGGGCCGGAGGTGACGAGCACCACCCCGACCTTGCCGGTCGAGCGGGCATAGCCTTCCGCGGCGTGCACCGCGCCCTGCTCATGGCGTACAAGGTAATGACGCAGCGCGTTCTGCTTGAACATTTCATCGTAGATCGGAAGCACCGCGCCGCCCGGATAGCCAAACAGCAGTTCGACATCCTGATCGGCCAGCGCGCGCAAGACGATCTCCGCGCCCGTCATGTGATTGCTCATCTCAACTCGCTCCAAAAAGCTCGCTTTGTGTTGCCGGCGTTGATTTCGGGTTTCCGATGCTTCGGCGCGCGCGCATCAACAAAGTGCGCTGCACAAGCGCTGCGCAAGGTATCGGGATGCGATTGCCCGGTCAATAGGCGAGGCGCACGAAAGCGACAATTTTGCTGACGTTTCGTGACAGTTTATTCCGACTTCATCCATTGCCACGAAATCATATTTCGTCGCGCCCAGGTCAGTTGCCGTTTTGCATAGCGCCGCGTCCCTTTCTGCAAACGCTCAAGCGCCGTTTCCAGATCAGTTTCGCCGCGCAGATATGCGCCCAATGGCCGCACGCCGATCGCGCGCATGACCGGCAATGCCGGATCAAGCCCCATTCGCAGAAGCGCGGCGACCTCCCCGATCGCGCCCGACTCGATCATCCGCGCCGCGCGCGCGTCGCAGGCCCGGTAAAGCCCGGCGCGCTCAGGCGCGATGACATATTTCTCCGAGCGCGCCCCGTCCAGAAGCGGCGCGCCTTCGTCCTGCTGCCACTGCGTGAGCGACCGGCCGGTTGCGTCGATGACCTCCAGCGCGCGCACGATGCGTTGTGTGTCAGACGGGCGCAGCCGCGCGGCCGCCGCCGGGTCGCGCTCGCTCAGAAGCGCGTGGAGCGCGCGCGAGGTTTCGACCGCGCCACGCTTGCGCCAATAGCCGCGGATGTCCTCGGGAATCTCGGGCACCGGCGACAGGCCCTCCAGCAGCGCCTTGAAGTAGAGGCCGGTGCCGCCGACGAAAATCGGAATCAGGCCTTGCGCCCGCGCTTCGCCGATCGCCCTGGCGGCGTCGTCCAGCCACCGCGCCACCGAATAGGGCGCAGCGCCGGAGCGGAAACCGTAAAGCCGGTGCGGCGCGCGCGACTGCTCCGCTTCGCCAGGCCGCGCGGTCACGATCCGCAGCTCGCGGTAGACCTGCATACTGTCGGCGTTGACGATCATGCCGCCGCGCCGCTCGGCCAGATCGAGCGCGAAGGCGGACTTGCCGCTCGCCGTCGGCCCTGCGATAAGGATGGCGTCCATAGCGGTCATTGCGTTCCCCAGAAGCGCGCGGTCCGGCTCTTTGTATCTGCTCGCAGCATGGATGCCCGATGTCTCATGTGCTGGTCCTGATGGCGCCCGCGCCGGGCGATGATGTCGCCGCACTGATCGACGCGGCGCGAGCCGCGCTGCCGACGGCCGGCGAGGCGCGATGGCTCGCGCCGGGCAAGGCCGCCGAGATCGCCCTGCCCGATGCCGCGCCCGACACGCTGGCGGCCTGGCATGAAACGATGACCGGACTTATCGGCGCGCGCGCGGTCGATTACGCCATCCTGCCTGCGGAAAACCGGCGCAAGCGCCTGCTGATCGCCGACATGGACAGCACCATCATCGGGCAAGAATGCCTTGATGAAGTCGCTGGCGCGGTCGGGATCAAGCCCCAGGTCGCGGCGATCACCGAGCGCGCCATGCGCGGCGAGCTGAAATTCGAGGATGCGCTGCGCGAACGGATCGGGCTTCTGCTCGGGCTGCCCGAGGCGGCGCTGGCCGAGGTGCTGGCCACGCGCATCGCGCTCAACCCCGGCGCGCGGGAACTGGTCGGGACCATGCGCGCAAACGGCGCGGTGACGATCCTCGTTTCAGGCGGCTTCACCTTCTTCACCGGCGCAATCGCGGCGCGCGCAGGCTTCGACACGCATCGCGGCAATGTTCTGCTATTCGATGACGGCAAGCTGACCGGCGTGGCCGAGCCGATTCTTGGCCGCGAAGCCAAGCGCGAGACGCTCTTGCAGCACGCACGCGCGCATGACGTGCCGCTCACCGACGTGCTCGCGGTGGGCGACGGCGCGAACGATCTGGCAATGCTGGAGCTTGCGGGCCTCGGCGTCGCCTTCCACGCCAAGCCGGTCGTCGCCGCGCAGGCCGACGCCAGCATCCGCCACTGCGATCTGAGCGCCCTGCTCTATCTTCAGGGCTATCCGCAAAGCGCCTTCACGGCTGAATGAGCAGCGCACGTCACGGCCGCGGCAGGTTTGCATCATGGTGACTTATTGGGTATCTAGCCCGCAATGGAGGCGACTTTCGTCTGAGGCTTCCGGCGGCGTTCGCAGGCGGATTGCGGGCGGCCAAATCATCCAGGAGAGCGGTCTTGAACATCTGCATGATCGGCGCGGGCTATGTCGGGCTGGTGTCCGCGGCCTGTTTTTCCAATTTCGGCTGGCAAGTCCACTGCATCGACAAGGATGCCGACAAAGTCTCCGGGATCGTCAGCGGCCGGATGCCGATCTATGAGCCGGGGCTGGACGAGCTCGTCGAGCGCAATATCAAGGCTGGCCGCCTCCATGTCTCGACCGAACTGGCCGAAGCCGTGCGCAACGCCGATCTCGTCTTCCTTGCGGTAGGCACGCCGATGCGCCGCGGCGACGGTTACGCTGATCTGCGCTACGTCTATGAGGCAGTCGCGGAGATGGCGCCGCATCTGGAGGGTTTCACTGTCGTCACGACGAAATCGACGGTGCCGGTCGGCACGAGCCGGGAGATCGAGCGGCGGCTGCGCGAGTTGCGCCCCGATGCCGACTTCGCCGTGTGCTCCAACCCGGAGTTCCTGCGCGAAGGCTCCGCGATCCAGGACTTCACCCATCCCGACCGCGTGCTCGTGGGCGTGGACGACGACCGCGCGAAGGCGACCATGGAGCGGGTCTATGAGCCTTTGCGGCTACGCAGCGCGCCGGTGATCTTCGTCGGGCGCGAGTCCGCCGAGTTGGCGAAGTATGCGGCCAACGCTTTTCTGGCGATGAAGATCAGCTTCATCAACGAGATTTCCGATCTGTGCGAGGAGGTCGGCGCGGATGTGCAGCAGGTGGCGACAGCGATCGGCTCCGACCGGCGCATTGGCGACAAGTTCCTGCATCCCGGTCCCGGCTTCGGCGGCTCCTGCTTCCCCAAGGACGTTTCCGCGCTGGTGCGCACCGGCCGGGAGGCGCGCGCGCCGCTGTCGCTCATCGAGCAGGTCGAGAAGGTCAACACCGAGCGCAAGATCGCCATGATCCCGCGCATCGAGCGCGCCGCCGGCGGCGAGGTGCGCGGCAAGACCATCGCCTGCCTCGGGATGACCTTCAAGCCGAACACCGACGATATGCGCGAGTCGCCCAGCCTGGTGATCGTGCCGATGCTGATGGAGCGCGGGGCGCATGTGCGCGCCTACGATCCGCAGGGCCGCGCCAATGCCGAGCCGCTGCTGCCGGGCGTGGAGTGGGCGGATGACGCTCTGGAGGCGGCCGAGGGGGCCGACCTGCTGGTGATCCTCACCGAATGGAACGAGTTTCGCGCTCTTAATCTCAAGGCGCTCAAGGAACGGATGCGCGGGTCCATCATCGTGGATCTGCGCAACGTCATGCGCCCGGAAGTCGCCGCCGAGGAAGGCTTCGTCTACTACGGCGTGGGACGGCTCGTGGAAGGCGGCAAGCCTCAGGCGGACTCGCCGGCCAGCGAACCGCTCCCCGCGGCCGGCCAGCACGCCATGACCGAGATGAGCGACGCCACGGACGCCTGAGATCGCGGACCTGGCGCTTTAACGCCCCGAAGTCGATCCAGGCCAGCCCGGCAGATTCTGTTGCCACGACGAACGGCTGCGTTGCGCCTGGCGAACCTGCCGCCGCACGATCCGGCGTTGAGCCCGAAGCTCCCGAGCCTGCGTGCGCGTCGGCCGGTCGCTGGTCGTCGTGTTTCGTTCCGGCGCGGCCTGCGGCGCTGCTTCCGGCTCGCTTTCGGCATGTTCTTCCCGAGGCTCGGGTTCGGGCATTGGCTCGCCGCGCATCCATGGCGGAAGATAGGCCGGACGGTCCTGCACAGCCTCCAGGCCCGCGCCGGGGGCAAGCGAAGCAACCCGCGATCCCGAGCCGCCGCCATTGCAATAATTGTCCGGGGCCTTTCGCGCGGAACTCAGCAGAGCGCGCGTCGGCTGCTTCAGCGGCAGCTTGGCCTTGGCGACGCGGTTGAAGCGGGCCACGGCGTTCCGGCTCATCGGCCCCCAGATGTTGTCCACCCGGCCGCGATAGCAGCCGAGCCGCGCCAGCTCCTGCTGGACCTGGGCGGCGAAGTCCGGCCCCGGCGGCAACAGCCGCAGCGCCTCGTCGTCCGTCGTCAACGCCGTCTTCTGCTCGCCCTGGGCGACGACAACGCGTGTGCCCCGCTCCGACCCGTCGGCCTTCGGCGCGGGCAGAGGTATCGATCCGCCCGCCAGAGCGGCTACCGTCAAGGGCGCGTCGGCGTCTGCGCTTTTCTGAGCCTTGTCAGAGGCTTCCTGCGCCGCAGTCGTCTTGGGGTGCGCCGAAGACTTGCGATGCGTTGAAGCGTTCGCAAGATCCAGTTCGACCGGCTCGGGCGCGCCGCTCTCCGCCGGGGCCGAGGCGCCGAAATCCGTTTTCGCCAGGTCGTTGGTATTGGTTTCGACCGGCGCCTGACCGGAACGAGAGGAGACGAACAGCAGTGCTAAAAACGCTGACAACGCGACCGGCCGCCACATCATTAAGCTCCAATACGGGGAACACAACGACGCTCACCCGACAGGCGAGCAGTTTTAACAATCTATGAAAGGACTATACCTAGAAAGCGGCCTGAATGATAGCGCCGATCGACGAAAAATGGCGGGAGTGTGGATGGACACTTACGATTCCGTGAGCCGCCGTCACGCGCGGGAACGGAGAAGCGGCGAAAGATGTTGACAGGGCACGAGCAATCGCTTCGGAAACGCCCTTCAGCCTTGAATCGCCGAATCGCCTCATACGAGGTTCTGGAAAGCCCCTTGGCAAGGCGCTTCCAAATGATGGAAAGGAGACACGCAAGATGAAGCTCAGCGCGCGCAACAAGCTGAAAGGCACGGTCAGCAAGATCAACGAAGGCCCGGTCAACAGCACGGTGCAGGTCGATGTCGGCGGCGGCAACGTGGTCACGGCGATGGTGACGAGCGAGGCGGTCGCCGATCTCGGACTGTCGGAGGGCAAGGAGGTCTACGTCATCATCAAGGCGTCGCAGGTCATGCTCGGCGCGGAATGATGAAGCGCGGGCGCGCAGACCAGCCGCCCGCTCTCGGTCCGCTCAACGCTGACCGGCACGCCGTAGACCGCGCTCAAGGTTTCGCCGGTCAGCGCCTCATCCGGCCGGCCACGCCCGACGATCTTCCCGTCGCGCATCAGCAGCACATCCGCGCCCAGCGAGAAAGCCTGATCGGGGTCGTGCGTGGAGAGGATCACGCCGCGCTCATCCGTGTCGGCATCGCGGGCCAGCTTGGCGACCTCCGCGAGCACGCGCGCCTGGTTGCCGAAGTCGAGGCTTGCCGTCGGCTCGTCCATGACCATGAGCGGCGCTTCCTGCGCCAGCGCCCGGGCGATCAGCACGAGCTGGCGCTGCCCGCCTGAAAGCCGCGAATAATCCTGCCCAGCCAGATCGGCGATGCCGAGCCGCTCCAGCGCGCTTTCGGCCACGCGCCGGTCCGCCGCGCCGGGCTGGGCGAACGCGCCGAGCCGCGCGGTGCGGCCCATCAGCACAATCTCGATCGCGTCATAGGGGAACGGCGGCGCATGCTGCTGCGGCACATAGGCGATGGCCTGGGCGATCTGCGCGCGCGACATCCGGGCCAGCGATGCGCCGTCGACCCGCACCTCGCCGCCAAGCGCGGGGATCAGGCCGAGCAGCGTCTTGAAAAGCGTGGTCTTGCCGCAGCCGTTCGGGCCGAGCAGGCACAGGATTTCACCGGGCCGCACATCAAGCGACAGGCCGGAGCCGATCGCCTTGCCGCCGTGGCCGATGGCGAGGCCGCGCGCTTCCAGCATCACGACCACCCCCGCCGGCCGCGCGCCAGCAGCCAGACGAAGAATGGCGCGCCAATCACCGCCGTGAGGATGCCGAGCGGCACTTCCGTCTGCGCGATGGTGCGCGCCAGCGTGTCGACGACTAGGAGGTAGCCCGCGCCGATCGCCGCGGAGACGGGCAAGAGCCGCCCGAAGCCCGGCCCGACCAACATCCGCCCGATATGCGGGATCACGAGCCCGACCCAGCCGATCACGCCCGCGACCGCCGTGACGCTGGCGGTGATCAGCGTCGCCGCCGCGATGGTCCAAAGCCGCAGCCGCCCGGCCTCGACGCCCAGCGCGCGCGCCTCCTCGTCCCCCATGCCGAGCACGTTGATCCGCCAGCGCAAAAGCCCGAGCGCCGCCAGCCCCACCGTCACCGGCGCGATCGCGGGTGCGACATCCTCCGGCGTGACGGCCGCGAGCGAGCCCAGCAGCCAGAATGTGATGGCGGGAAGCTGGTCGTACGGATCGGCCATGACCTTGACGAGCGAGGTCGCCGCCCCGGCCAGCGCGCCGATGACGACCCCCGTCAACACGAGGATCAGCGTCCGGTCGCCGTGGCGAACCGCGCCCGCCACCACCAGCACCAGCGCGACCGCGCCCATCCCGCCCGCGAACGCCGCAAGCTGAATGCCCACCACCGGCAGCGACAGGAAGATGCCGAGCACCGCGCCCAGCCCCGCGCCGGCCGAGACGCCAAGAATATCCGGCGACACCAGCGGATTGCGGAACAGCGCCTGATACGAAGCCCCCGCCGCCGCAAGCGCCGCGCCGACCAGCAGCGCCGCGGCCACGCGCGGCAGCCGCACGTTCCACACGACGATCTCCGCCTGCGCATCGCCCGTGCCGATGAGCGCGCCCAGGACCTGCCCCGGCGAGAGCGGATAGGGCCCGATCATCAGCGCCGCGAAGCCGAGCACCGCGAGCGCGCCGGCCAGCGAAACGCCAAGGCTCAAGCCCCCGGCGCGGGCGCGGATGCGGGTTACTGCGGCGGTCGTCCCTTGGCCCATTCAAGCAGCGTATCCAGTTTCTCGTCGCTCAGATCGACATGATAATACAGTTTGTAGAAGTCCTTGACCTCATTGGCGAGGTCGCCCTCCCAGCGGTCGGGATAAAGCGTCGCGGCCATCCATTTCAGGCCCATCATGCGGTTGATGGAGGGCGGCCGGTCGATCCAGCCGAACGGCGCCGTCGGCGCGAGATAGACGCGCCCGCGCTTTACCGCTTCGATGCCCTGCCAGAGCGGATTGTCCCACACAGTCTTGTAGAAGGTCGGGTCCCAGGTAACGATGGTGTCCGGGTTGGCGACGATCACCTGCTCGATCGAGGCCTGAACGATGCGCCCGCGCCCCGGCGCATCCGCGACGTTGATGCCGCCGGCGCGCTCGATGATCTCGGTGTTGATCGAGCCGCGCGTGCCGGTCTCCAGCCCGTTAGGGCCGCGCGCCAGGTAGACCCGAGGGCGCTCCTCCTCCGGCAGCCCGGCAACAAGTTCGTCGATCCGCGCGAAGGTTTCCTCGACATCGCGCGCCAGCCGCTCGCCGCGCTCCGGCACGCCGAGAATATCGCCCATCAGCCGCAGCGCCTCCGGTGTGGCCTCGAAGCGCCCGTCGATCAGGACATAGGGAATGCCTGTCTGCGCCTGCACGCGATTGGCCAGATCGATATAGGTGTCGCGCACCGAGCCGAAGTCGAAGATCAGATCCGGCGCGGTTTCCAGAACGCGCTCCAGATTGGCTTCGCCGCCGCGCCCCGTGAGCCGCCCGGTCTCCGGCAGCTCGCGATATGGCGCGGCGATGAATGGCCGCTCATCGGGTTTCAGCGCGCGCGGCCAGCCGGTCATTGCCTCCGGCTTGAGCACATAGAGGAAGATGGCCGCAGGCGGCCCGGCGGCAAAGACGGTGTTGATCTCCTCGGGCACCTCCACCGCGCGGCCCGCGCTGTCGGTTACGGTGCGCGCGTGGGCTGGGACGGCGATGAGCAGGATCGCGAAGAGAGCGGCAAGTCGCATCATCTAGCGGTCTCCGTGAGGCAGGTTGACGGCGTCAAAGCCATATTCGGCGAGGATCGCCTGGCCGGCCGGCGAGAGCACATAGAGCGCGAAGCGCCAGGCCGCTTCTGGCGCGCCGTTCATCACCATCAGGCCGTAATCGGCACTGACGGCCAGTTGCGGCGGCAGGGCGATCATCTGCAGTTCGGGCTTCTGCGCGACGGCGCGCGCGGCGTTCGTGCGGTAGGTCAGGAAGATATCGGCCGCGCCCTCCTTGATCGCCCAGGCGTAAGGGTTGTGGCCCTCCGGCGGCGGCGTGCTGTCCGGCGCGCCGGTCAGCGTCAGCGCCTTGGCCTTCAGCCGGTCCGCAGCGCCGGGCGCGACCGCCTCGGCCTCGTCGAACATCGCCATCGCATAATCGCCCGAAGGATCGGCCTTCGGCGTCGAGATGCCGACGGTAACGTCATCCTCGAGCAAAAGATCGAGCAGCGTATCCGGCGTCACCGTCATGTCCCCGCGCGCCAGCGCGCACAGCGCATTGCGCGCGAACAGCGCCACCGGGCCGCCGCCGCCCTGGGCTTCGAGCGCGCCGGGGTGTTCCATGTTGGCCGAGGCGAAGACATGCGCCGTCTCGCCCCATTCGATTTCCTCGCGCAGTACGCCGGATGGCCCGAAATAGGCCTGCACCTTCTCGTGATAGGCGGCGGAAAAGCTGCCCGCGATCCGGGTAAGCGGCGCTTCCAGGCTGCCGGCGGCGAACAGCACGATGGGAATATCCTGAACGGTCATCGGGACCTCAAGGGTTCGGATTGCGCTTGCCATGCAGCCTATCATCGCCGCGGTTGCCTGTCCGTGGCCAACGGACCGCTGCCTATCCTGAGCAACCCTGCAATGTTATGCAGAATTTTGTTTTCTGCGTCCATCTGTGCAAAAGCCTTTGCACGATCCGGCGCGCCTCCGCCAATAATGATTCTAAAGATGCAACCGGGAGGATGATGTGACGTCCGTTCGCGGCGCTCCCTATCGCTGGTCCGCGCAGGAGCTGAGCGGCGCGCTCGGCGACCTCGGCACGCTGCTGCCGCTGGCGCTGGGCGCGATCGCGGTGGCTGGCCTTGCGCCGGCGGGCGTGCTCGCGGGCTTCGGGCTGTTTTATGTGGCGACGGCGCTGATCTACCGGTTGCCGGTTCCTGTCCAGCCGATGAAGGCGATGGCCGCGATCGCCATGACCGGGGCGGTCACACCGGCGATGCTGGCGGCGGGCGGCGTGTTGACGGGCGTTGCGCTGCTGGTGCTCGGGCTGACGGGGCTGATTACGAAATTCGCGCGGATCGTGCCCCGGTCGGTGATCGCCGGGCTGCAACTCGGGCTGGGCCTGGCGCTGGGCGCGGTCGCGCTGGAACTGATGTCGGGGCAGCCGGTGATCGGGGCGTTTGTGCTGGCCGTGCTGGCGCTGATGTTCATCGCGCCGAAGCTGCCAACCGCGCTGCTCGGCGTGGCGGCGGCGATCATGCTGGGGCAGTTTTTTGGGGTCGAGAACACCGCCCTTGGCACCGTCAATGCGCTCTCGCTCGCGGACTTGTGGCCAACATTGGCTGAACTTGAAGGCGCAATCTCGCACCTCGTCCTGCCGCAGCTCGCGCTCACGCTGACCAACGCCGTTTTGCTGACCGCGCTGATCGCGGGGGATTATTTCGGCGAGCGGGCCGAGCATGTCACGCCGCCGCGGTTGGCGACGACCAGCGGTCTGGCGAATGTCGCGCTGGCGCCGTTCGGCGCGCTGCCGATGTGCCACGGCGCGGGCGGCCTGGCGGCGCATCACCGTTTTGGCGCGCGCAGCGGGGCCGCGCCGCTGATGCTGGGGCTGGCCTTTCTCGCGCTGGCGCTTGCCCCTTCGGAGATTACCGCAACGGCGCTCGCGGCAATCCCGGCAGCCGGGCTGGGCGCGCTCCTGCTGATCGCGGCGGGCGAACTGGCGATCAGCAAGCGCCTGTTCGACTCCCGCCCCTCCTGCTGGCCGGTGATCGCGATCACCGCGGGCGTGACGGTCAGCTTCGATCCGTTCTGGGGCTTGCTCGCCGGCGGCATCGCCGAGATAATTCGCGCAAATCTCGTCCGCGCGATCCTGCGCCATCGCGAGGCCTCGCGCTCATAAGTGGCGGGCGGGCGCGGAACATCTCAACACGGTTGCGTGTTATTATGCGCCAACTGACAAAGGCATGTTCCGACTGCGCCGATGGCCCAAACCGAAACCATCGTCATTTCCGCCGATCGCTTCGACGCGGCCATTTTCGACCTCGACGGCGTCATCACCGACACGGCGCGCACCCATGCCAGCGCCTGGAAACGCCTGTTCGACGCCTTCCTGCGCGCGCGCGACGAGGCGGATTTCGCGCCCTTCGATATCGACCGCGATTATTACCGATATGTGGACGGCCGACCGCGCTATGAGGGCGTGCAGAGCTTTCTCGACTCGCGCGGCATCGCCCTGCCCTACGGCGACCCGTCCGACGCGCCGGGCATGGACACCGTCTGCGCACTCGGCAACGCGAAGAATGAACACTTCCGCGAAGCCATCGCCAGCGAGGGGGTAAAAGTCTTCGAGGACTCGCCGGACCTGATCCGCAAGCTGCGCGCGGCGGGCGTCAAGGTCGGATTGGTCACCGCGAGCCGCAACGGCGCACTGATCGTCGAGGCGGCTGGGCTTGCGGAGTTGTTCGACGCGCGCGTCGATGGCGAGGACATCGCCCAATCCGGTCTCAAGGGCAAGCCCGCGCCCGACAGCTTCCTGGAATGCGCGCACCGGCTGGGCGTCGAAGCCGGCAGCAGTGTCGTCTTCGAGGACGCGCTTGTCGGCGTCGAGGCTGGACGGCGCGGCGGCTTCGGCCTGGTTGTCGGCGTGGATCGGGGCGATGCTGGCCGCCCGCTGATCGGTCACGGCGCGGATGTGGTGGTCAGTGATTTCGGCCATATCATCGTCGGCTCGCCGGGCGTGCCCGCCGCCGACAATGACCAGTGGTCGATGATCCTCGACGGTTTCGACCCGGAGCGGGAGGGGCTGCGCGAAGCGCTCTGCACGCTCGGCAACGGCTATTTCGCGACGCGCGGCGCGGCGCAGGAGGCGAGCGCGGACCATGTGCACTATCCCGGCACCTATCTTGCGGGCGGCTATGACCGGCTGAAAACTCATATCGCCGGCGAAGTCATCGAAAACGAGGATCTGGTCAACTTCCCGAACTGGCTGCCGCTGAATTTCCGCCCTGCGGACGGCGACTGGCTGGACCTGAAACAGACGAACATCCTCGATTACCGCGTCCAACTGGACCTGCGCCACGGCCTGCTGAAACGCACGCTGCGCGTTGAGGATGGAGAGGGTCGGCGCTCGCGCCTCGACAGCCGGCGCTTCGTGCATATGAGCGCACGCCAATATGCGGGCATCGAGACGACCATCACCGCCGAAAACTGGTCCGGCCCGGTGCAACTCCGTTCCGCGTTGGACGGGCGCGTCACCAACAGCGGCGTGGCGCGCTACCGCGATCTGCGCGGCGATCATCTTGAGCCGGCCGGCCAGGACGACGGCGATGCGAGCCCGATCTGGCTGCGCGTGCGCACCAAACAGTCGCGCATCGAGATGGCGCAGGCGGCCCGGACGGTGATCTACCGGGACGGTACACCAGTTGATTGCACGCGCCAGCTTGTCACCGAACCGGGCTGTGTCGCCGAGGACGTGAGCTTCGCGCTTCAGGAGGGCTGCCCGATCACGGTCGAGAAGATCGTCGCGCTCTACACATCGCGCGACACGGCCATCTCCGAGGCCGCGCTCGAAGCCCGTGAAGCCGCCCGGCGCGCCCCCCGCTTCCGGGAGTTGCAGCGCAGCCATGCCGATGCCTGGGACCGGCTGTGGCAGCGCGCGGACATTGCCATCCATGACGGCGGGCAGGACCATCCGACATTGCTCCTGCGCCTGCACGCTTTTCACTTGCTGCAGGTCATGTCGCCGAACACGGTCGAATTCGACGCGGGCGTCCCGGCGCGCGGGCTGCATGGCGAGGCCTATCGCGGTCACATCTTCTGGGACGAGTTGTTCATCTTCCCGTTCTTCAATGTCCGGTTCCCCGAAATCGCCCGCGCGATCATCGACTACCGCCACCGCCGGCTGGATGCCGCGCGACGGCTGGCCCGTGAAGCGGGTTTCAGGGGCGCGATGTATCCCTGGCAAAGCGGCAGCAACGGCCGGGAAGAGAGCCAGCGAATTCACCTCAACCCGCGCTCCGGCAACTGGATTCCCGATAACACGCACCTCCAGCGCCATGTCAGCGCGGCCATCGCCTACAATGTGTGGCAGCACTTTCAGGCGACCTCCGACCTCAAGTTCCTGCGCGCGGCCGGGGCGGAGATGCTTCTGGAGATCGCGCGCTTCTGGGCGAGCCTGGCGGAATGGAACCCCGAGCGCGGGCGCTATGACATCCGCGGCGTGATGGGGCCGGACGAGTATCACGACGCCTATCCCGACGCTGACAAACCGGGGCTGAACAACAACGCCTACACCAATGTCATGGCGGTCTGGTGCCTCAGCACGGCGCGGGAATGTCTCGACCTGCTGCCGCCGGGCTGGCGGGCGGAAATCCGCGGGGACCTCGCGCTGACCGACGACGAGCTGGACCGCTGGGCCGACATCGCGCAGAAGTTGTTTGTGCCCTTCCACGGCGACGGCATCATCAGCCAGTTCGAGGGCTATGAGTCGCTCGACGAGTTCGACTGGGCTGGCTACCGCGAAAAATACGGCAACATCGAGCGGCTCGACCGCATCCTGGAGTCCGAAGGCGACACGCCGAACCGCTACAAGCTCTCCAAGCAGGCCGACGTGCTGATGCTGTTCTACCTGTTCTCGGCGGAACAGCTCACCGCGCTTTTGCGCCAACTCGGCTATCCCTTCGATCCGGGCACGATCCCGCGCAACGTCGATTATTACCTCAAGCGCACCGCCCATGGCTCCTCGCTCAGCCATGTGGTGCACTCCTGGGTGCTGGCGCGCACCGACCGCGAACGCTCTTGGCGGTTGTTCCACGAGGCGCTCAAGAACGACGTTGCCTACCGTGACGACATCACGACCCATGAAGGCATCCACCTCGGCGCGATGGCGGCGACGGTGGACATCATCCAGCGCTGCTATTCCGGCATGGAGCTGCGCCACGGGCGGCTATGGCTTCATCCATCCCTGCCGGATGAGCTGAGGGAGGTCTGCTTCACGATGGTTTATCAGGACAACGAGCTGGAGGTGCATATCCGCAGCGATGCCGTCCGCCTGCGCGCGGCGCGCTACGCCACACACCCGGCCGAGATTTTCATCAATGGCGAGCCCTGCGTGATCCGGCCCGGCGAGACGATCGAACGTCCGCTGCGCTAGCGGATGCCTTAACAAGGGTAAAGGACCGGCTACCCGCCGACGGCGTAGCCTATTGCTAGGTAATGTCCGTGAAAGAGCGAGGTCGCAGATGGCTGATCTTCTCACATTCAGCGTCATCAAGGCCGATGTGGGCGGCTTTGTCGGCCACTCCAACGTCCACCCCGAGCTTCTGGAAACCGCGCGCAAGCAGACCGCCGAGGCGATCAGTTCCGGCCTGCTCATCGACGCCTACGTGACCAACTGCGGCGACGACCTGCAGCTTATCATGACGCACCGGCACGGCGTCGATCACAGCGAAGTCCACCAGTTCGCGTGGGACACCTTCGTCGCCTGCACCGAGACCGCCAAGAGCCTGAAACTTTACGGCGCGGGCCAGGACCTGCTGTCGGACACCTTCGCCGGGAACGTCACGGGCATGGGCCCCGGCGTCGCGGAAATGGAATTCGAGGAGCGTCCGAGCGAGCCGGTCATCGTGTTCATGGCCGACAAGACATCGCCCGGCGCGTGGAACCTGCCGCTGTTCAACATCTACGCCAACCCGTTCAATTCGCCGGGGCTGGTGATCGACACCAAGATGCACCAGGGCTTCGAGTTCGAGGTCATGGACGTGATCGATCACAAGAGCATCCGCTTCGTCTGCCCGGAAGAGATGTACGAGATGCTCATGTTCATCGGC
Organism: uncultured Hyphomicrobiaceae bacterium; assembly: GCA_964540795.1. Classification (GTDB taxonomy): domain Bacteria; phylum Pseudomonadota; class Alphaproteobacteria; order Rhizobiales; family Rhodomicrobiaceae; genus Dichotomicrobium. Next base: position 148,202 of record CAZINX010000003.1, read on the forward strand.
GCGCCGCGACGGTACATGATCAAGCATGTCTATCGCCGCATGGACGGGATGATCGCCGCGTCCGCCTCGACACAGCGGCTCAGCCTGATCGCTGGCAAATATGTCGGCAAGGACGACCCGGTGCTGGTCACGCGCTGTCAGTCCGGCCTGCCGGCGGTGGGAGAGACGCTTGAGCCGTTCACCTTCCCGCACACGGCGGAGGGCTGGATGCGCGGCTCGCATCACGGCCCGCTCATGCCGTGCAGCTTCGAGGACGCCACGCCCTCGCGCTTCGACGGCCCGCCGCGGGTGATCGCCGCCGGTTTCCAGGTCAACGAGGGGCAGCTGGTCGGCCCGCGCGACATGTTCGCCGATCCGGCGTTTGACCGCGCCCGCGCGCAGGCCAACGAGGTCGCGGATTATCTCCGCCGGCATGGCCCGTTCGAACCGCACCGCCTCGGCCTCGACGAGATGGAATACACGACCATGCCGCAACTCATGGAGAAGTTCAAAGACCGCTGGGTGGATGTGTCGGATTAGGGCCGGCGCATGACGACCGCCCGCTATATCCGCTGGTTTTCCGAGCTGGGGCTGGACGATGTCCCGCTCGTCGGCGGCAAGAACGCCTCCATCGGGGAACTTTACCGCGAACTGACGCCGCTGGGCGTGCGCGTGCCCAACGGCTTCGCCATCACGGCGGACGCCTATTACGAAATGCTCACCGAGGCCGGCGCGTGGGACCGGCTGCACGCCCTTCTTGATGCTCTCGACAAGTCAGATGTTACGGCGCTCGCCGAGCGCGCGGCGGCCGCGCGCGAGATCGTCTACGGCGCGGGGCTGAACGAGACGCTGCGAAGCGAAATCCTTGAGGCCTACGCCAAGCTGCGCACGGAATATGGCGATGATCTCAGCCTCGCGGTCCGCAGTTCCGCCACCGCCGAAGACCTGCCCACCGCCAGCTTCGCCGGGCAGCACGACACTTACCTGAACGTCAGGGGCGACGAGATGCTGCTCGACGCCTGCCGGCGCTGCTTCGCCTCGATCTTCACCGACCGGGCCATCAGCTACCGCGCCGAGCGCGGCTTCGATCACTTCAAGGTCGCGCTGTCGATCGGCGTGATGAAGATGGTGCGCTCGGACCTGGCATCCGCCGGCGTGATGTTCTCGCTCGACACCGAGACCGGCTTCAAGGATGTCGTCTTCATCAACGCCGCCTACGGCCTCGGCGAGAACGTCGTGCAGGGCACGATCGACCCGGACGAGTTCTACGTCCACAAGCCGACCTATGAGCAGGGCTATCGCGCCGTACTTCGGCGGCGTCTGGGCGGCAAGCAGATGAAGATGGTCTATGCCACCGGGCACACCCGCGAGCAGACGCGCAACCTGCCAACGCCGGAAGCCGACCAACAACGCTTCTGCATCTCGGATGCGGATGCGCTCGACCTCGCCGGGCAGGCGATCGCCATCGCCAAGCATTACAGCACGCAGGCCGGCGAGGACCGGCCGATGGACATCGAATGGGCCAAGGACGGCAAGGACGGCCAGCTTTACATCGTACAGGCGCGCCCCGAGACCGTCGCTTCGCAGCGCAAGGGGCAGATCCTCAAAACCTATCACATCCAGGAGCGCGGGCCGCTGCTGGCCAAGGGCCGCGCCGTCGGCAACCGGATCGCGACCGGCAAGGCGCATGTGATCCCGGATGCACAGCACCTTGCGGACTTCAAGCCGGGCGAGGTGCTCGTTGCCGACAGCACCACGCCGGACTGGGAGCCGGTGATGAAGACCGCCGCGGCGATCGTCACGGCGCGGGGCGGGCGCACCTGCCATGCGGCGATTGTGGCGCGCGAACTGGGCATCCCGGCGGTCGTCGGCGCGGAAAACGCGGGCGAAAAGCTGGCCGACGCGGGCGAGGTCACGGTGTCCTGCGCGGAGGGCGATGTCGGTCGCGTGTATAAGGGCGCGCTCGCCTACGAGACGCAGGAGACCGACCTGAGCGGGCTGGAGCGCCCGGCCACGCATATAATGATCAATGTCGGCAACCCGGAATCGGCCTTTCAGCTCAGCTTCCTGCCGAATGACGGCGTGGGCCTGGCGCGGATGGAATTCATCATCAACGAATACATCAAGGTCCATCCGATGGCGCTGCTCCACCCGGAGAAGGTGGAGGACAAGGCCGCGCGCGACGAGATCGCGCGTCTGACGCGGAACTATGACCGCCCGGCAGACTTCTTCATCGAGCGGCTGTCCGAGGGCGTCGGGACGATCGCGGCGGCGTTCTACCCCAAGCCGGTGATCGTGCGCCTATCTGACTTCAAGACGAACGAATACGCGCGGCTCATCGGCGGGCGCTTCTTCGAGCCGGAGGAAGAGAACCCGATGCTCGGTTTTCGCGGCGCATCGCGCTACGCGCACCCGGAATATGCCGAGGGTTTCGGGCTGGAATGCGCGGCGATGAAGCGCGTGCGCGAGACGATGGGGCTGAGCAATGTGCGGCTGATGATCCCGTTCTGCCGGCGCGTGGATGAGGCCAAGCGCGTCTTGGAGGCGATGGCCGAGCATGGCCTGAAGCGCGGCGAGAACGGCCTGGAAATCTACGTGATGTGCGAGATCCCCAATAACGTGCTGCAGGCCGATGCCTTTGCCGAGTTGTTCGACGGCTTTTCCATCGGCTCGAACGACCTGACGCAGCTAACGCTCGGCGTGGATCGCGACTCGGGCCTCGTCGCCTTCGACTTCGACGAGCGCGACCCCGGCGTGCTCAAGCTGATCCGGATGGCCGTCGAGGCCGCGCAGGCGAGCGGCAAGCACATCGGCATCTGCGGACAGGCGCCTTCGGATTATCCCGAGATCGCACGCTTCCTCGTCGAGATCGGCATCGACTCGATGAGCCTCAACGCCGATAGCGTGCTGCAGACCACGCGCGAGGTGTTGGAGGTCGAAAAGGAACTGGGCCGCCCGCCACGCGAGAACTAGCTAAGCGACGTCCTTCAGCCGCTTGGCGCGCCGCGCCACCAGCTCTTCGCCGATCAGGTTGCGCTGCATCTCGGTCGTGCCGCCGCCGATAGAGAACATGCGCGCATCGCGCACCATCCGCTCGATCGGATAGTCGCAGGAATAGCCTTTCGCGCCGTGAACCTGCAGCGCGGCATTGGTCACCTCGATGGCCGCCTCTGCCGTCGAGACCTTGGCAAGCGCGGCGTTCACCTTGTCCGGGTAACCATCGGTCAGTTCGCTTGCAGCGCGATAAACCAGCCCGCGCGCGCCTTCCAGCTTGATGTGCATGTCCGCCAGCATCCATCGGATGCCCTGAAAATCGCCGATGGGCTGGCCGAACTGCTTTCGCGAGGCCGCGTAATCCACCGCCAGATCGAGCGCGCCCTGCGCGATGCCGAGCGCAACCGCCGCCGCGCCGACCCGCTGAAGGTTGTAGCAGCGCATCAGCTTCTTGAACCCGTCGCCCGGCGGGACGAGCAGGTTCTCCGCCGGCACGCGGCAATTCTCGAAGACGACTTCGCCCTCCGGCATCCCGCGCAGGCCCATCATCATCGGCACGCGCGGCACGGACAGGCCCGGCGTGTCGCCGCTCACCAGCACCCCGCCGATGCCCTCCGCGCCCGGCGTATCGCCAAAACGCGCGAAGACGAGATAGGTCCGCGACACGCCAGCGCCGGTGATCCAGCACTTCTTGCCGTCGAGGCGGATATCGTCGCCCTCGCGCACCGCGCTGGTCGTCAGCGACGTTGCCGCCGATCCGGCCTCCGGCTCGGTGATGGCGATGGCCGGCTTGTCGCCGTTCACGATCTCGGACAGCCACCGCTGCTTTTGCGCTTCAGTGCCATACGCCAGGATCGCCTTGGGGATCGCGGTGTTCGCATCCACGACGATGCGCGCGATCGTGCCGAACACCTTGGCGAGTTCCTCGACGACGACGACCATGTCCATCAGGCTGCGCCCGCCGCCGCCGTAAGCCCGCGGGATGGTCATCCCCATGAAGCCCTCGCGGGCGAGACCCTCAACGATCTGCCAGGGATAGGCATTCGTGCGGTCCATCTCCGCGATATGCGGGGCGACCTGCTCCCTCGCGAAATGAGCAGCACGAGCGCGGAGTTCGGTCTGTTCGGGCGTTTCCCGGCGCATTGTTCGTGACCTTTTGAGTTGGTCCGGCAAGCAGCCGCCATGCCGCTGTTTGTTATCACGTTTCCGTGATTTCCAGTCTGCGCGCGCCACGACTTATTTGTCCAATGCAATTTTGTTCGCTCACCGATCGCATTTTGATATGGATAGGTTATGGAATTGCGGCAGATGCGCTATTTCACGGCGGTAGCAGAGGCGATGAGCTTCTCGCGCGCCTCGGAGAGGTTGAACATCAGCCAGTCGGCGCTCTCGCGCCAGATCCAGCTTTTCGAGGAGGAGCTGGGCGTGCGCCTGTTCGACAGGCTGGGGCGGACGATTGCGCTTACGCCTGCGGGTCAGGAACTGGTGCATCACTGCCAGATGATCCTGAGCGACGCCCATGCGATCACGCGCCGCGCCGGCGAGCTGGCAGGCGGTTCGGCGGGCCGTTTGCGCATCGGCGCGACGCCGCAGACGCTTGAGAGCGTGCTGGCGCCCTTCTTGCCCGGCTTCCAGACATCTTTTCCAGACGTCGATATCACGCTGGTGGAGGACGGCTCGGCGCGCCTGTCCGAACAGCTGCTGCGGGGACAACTCGATCTCGCGATCGCCGGGCGGGCAACGGACTCGCCGCTGGTCGGGCGCGAACTGTTCCCCCTTGGCGTGCTCGCGGTCGCGCCGAATGACAGCCCGCACCTGGGCGAGGCCCGGCTTGATGTAAGCGCGCTCGGCGGCGAGAAACTCCTGCTGATGCGCCGGCATTTCATGACCCGGCAGTTGTTCGACAGCGCCTGCGAGGCCGCCGGCTTCCAGCCCGCTGCGATGATGGAAAGCGCCAGCCCGCACTGCCTGCTGGCATTCGTCGCCGTTGGCCTCGGCACTGCGATCATTCCGTCGACCGTCTTGCTTGACCGGCTGCACGCCAACGCCATTCCGCTTTATCGCGGCGGTGCCCAACTCGGCTGTTTCATGTCTCTGGTATGGGACCCGCGCCGCTACATCTCGCCAGCCGCCACAGCCTTCATCGACGCGCTCCAGGCCGCCACGCAGAAGAACTTTCCCGGCAAGGAATTCGTGGCGGGCCAAGTGCCGGCCACCATCGCGCTGTCCGCCGGACATGGCGGTTAGCGCCATAAAATTGCCGCATCCACCGCGCGGACGCCGCCCATTCATGCTACACTGCGCGCCGCAAAACGAAACCGACGGTCTCAAAAACAATAAGAGGCAGCAATGCAGATCGGGCTCATCAAGGAGATCAAGAACAACGAGAACCGGGTCGCGCTCACGCCGGCGGCCGTGCAGACGCTGACAGCTTCGGGCCATACGGTGCTGGTCGAGCGCGGCGCGGGCGAAGGCTCGGCCTTCGCGGATGGCGAATACGAAGCGGCGGGCGCGCGCATTGTCGATACCGCGGATGCGTGGTCGGCGGAAATGGTCCTGAAGGTCAAGGAGCCGCTGGAAAGCGAGTACGGCCATTTCCGGCCGGGGCAGATGCTCTTCACCTATCTCCATCTCGCCGGCGTCGACCCGAACCTCACGCACGCGCTTCTGGACAACCAGGTCACCGCGATCGCCTATGAAACGGTGCGCGGTCCGGACGGCAAGCTGCCGCTTCTGGCGCCGATGTCCGCGGTGGCGGGCAGCATGTCCGCCAGCGTGGCGCGCCACTACCTCGCGAAATTCGCGGGCGGCAAGGGCGTGCTGCTCGGACGCATCATGGGCGAACCGCATGGCAAGGTGGTTGTCATCGGCGACGGCGTCGTCGGCCAGCACGCGGCCCATGCGGCTGTTGGCGGCGGCGCGGAGACGTACATTTTCACGCTGTTCGAGGAACGTTTCGACGAACTGCGCCAACTGATCAGCCCGGACGTGATCCCCGTGTTGTCCACCGAGGAAAGCATTCGCGAGCACATCCGCGACGCCGACGCAGTGATCGGCGCGGTGCTGCTGCCCGGCGGCGCGCGCGCGCCGCATGTGATGAGCGAAGACATGGTCGCGTCGATGCAGCCCGGCTCGGTGATCGTGGATGTCAGCATCGACCAGGGCGGCTGCATCGAGACGAGCCGGCCGACCTCGCACGCCGATCCGGTCTATACGGTCCACGACGTCATCCATTATTGCGTGACCAACATGCCCGGCGCATACCCGATGAGCGCGACGCGCGCGCTGGTGAAGACCACGCTGGCATATGTCCAGCGCCTCGCCGATGGCGGGCTGGCGGCTCTGAAGGACGACGCCGACTTCGCCGAGGGCGTAAACACCCATGCCGGCGCGGTGACGAACAAATGCGTCGCGGAGGCGCTCGATCTCGACGACCGCTTCCGGCCGCTCGCGGACCTGATGGCGACAGCCTGAACGAGGTCGGGTCCACAATTCACGGTTTAGAGAATGGCTGGTCGGAGTGGCAGGATTCGAACCTGCGACCCCCTCGTCCCGAACGAGGTGCGCTACCAGGCTGCGCTACACTCCGGCTTTTGACGAAAGCGATGCGGTCGTTATAACTTTCCGCCCACCGGCTCGCAAGCGGCGCGTTGACCGATTGTCCAGATCGGTCCGCGCGGGCATTGTCCGCGGAGCGGTTCTTCGCTATGTCAGCGTGGACACTGCCTATGGTGGGGCGTAGCCAAGCGGTAAGGCAACGGGTTTTGATCCCGTGATTCGCAGGTTCGAATCCTGCCGCCCCAGCCAAAAACCGGCTTACTCCATCTTTTCAAGCCAATCGTCGACCTGCTTCTCGGCCTCTTCCAGCGTGATGCCGTAGCGCTTCTGGATCTTGCCGGCGAGCCACTCGCGGCGGCCTTCGATCTGCTCGACCTCGTTGTCGGTCAGTTCGCCCCACTGCTCACGCACCCGGCCCTTCATCTCGCGCCAGTTGCCTTTCACCTGTTCCCAATTCATAAACCGCTCCTGCTTACTGCTTTGCGATCAATAACGACACAGGCGCGGCGATCGTTCCGCGCGGGACGGTATCGCCACATTCGGCCGCTAACCGAAACACGCAGGGGAGGACATCATGCCAGGATCACGATACGCGGCGAGCACGCTGCTGACGGCCATGCTGCTCTTGAGCGCGGCGAGCCTGCCGGCGCAGGCCGACGAGCCGGCCGACGGGCGGGAGCTGGCCGAGGAGATGTGCGGCGCCTGCCACGCCATCGGCCCGGAGGATGAAACCGAGAACGCGGAAGCGCCGACCTTCAGCGAGATCGCCGGGCGCTATTCGGTCTGGAACCTGCAGGAGGCGCTGGCCGAGGGCATTGTGGTCGGGCATGAGGACATGCCGGAATTCACGCTGAACCCGGCGCAGATCAACGCGCTGCTCACCTACATGGACACGCTGACGCCGGACGGCGCGGCGCATCGAAAGCCTTAGCGGCCCAGAACGCGCCGATCCACAAAACCGCCATCTACGGTCTTTACGCGACTGGCCATATGCGCGACTGCAACAGTCAAGCGTTTTGCCACAGTCTCGCGAGGCATAGATGCGGTTTCTGCTCCTCCTGCTGCTCATCCTTTCGCCGTTTCACGCCGCCCAGCCCTCGACGCTCCCCGACGAGGACAAGCCCGAGGCCGGCCTGAAATGGATGAAGGACTATCACCACGACCCGCAGCCGCAGGAAGTGCCCGGCCTGATCCGCCGGCTGAGCCAGCAGGGCGCGTTCGACGAGCCGCAAAAGGCGGGCGTCTATGTCGGCTTTCTGGCGGGCGTGCTGCGCGACAACCCGGCGGATGCGGCGCAGATCGCTGCGGACTGTCTGCCGCTGCCCTTCAAGGATCAATGGCTGCTCGTACGCGCCATCGCCTATTCCGGGCTGGAACACTGGAAGCAGGTGATGGTCGACCTTGTGCCCAAGCTGCCGGAGCGCAAGCATCTCATGCGCTATTATATCACCGGCAAGCTGCCCACGCTCGATGCGGTGCCGTTCACCCCGCCCGAAACCTCGACGATGGACCGGGTGCGCCGCGCCTTCCGCTGGGACACCTATTTCGGCGCGGAGGAACACGAGCCGGTGCGGATCAGCTACGCCACTCACCCCGAGCTGATCGACGTGCAGTGGGGCTTTTATTTCGCCACCGGCGAGGACATGCCGATCGCCTGGATCGCCGCGCTGCTGCCCTGGTCGGAGAACCGCGACAGCCTCGACAAGCTCACCGCCGGCGGGATGGCGAAGTTCACGCTGGCGGTCAATGCCTCGCGCGATGCCGAGATGCTGGCGGCGCTGCGGCGCATCCAGCCGCACCAGAACGAGGCCGTGCAGAGGATCATGAGCGAGGTCATCATCGCGGCGGAGACGGCGGATACCGCGCGGCTGCGCAAGGACGTGATCGCCTCCATCGACGAATTGCGCCAGAAGGGGCCGGGGTCGCAGCGCGACGCGGCCTGGTGGGCGGAGATGGGCCAGGTCGCGCTGTCGCTGGGGTGCGTCGGCGCGGCGGCGGCGGGGCAAGTGGCGCTGGGCGTGCCATGCGTCGTGGGCGGCGCGCTGTCGAGCGCGGCGCTGCGCTATCTCGGCTCGGGCAGTTGACCTGGCCTCTGCGTCGATTTCCCCCGGCCTCCGGCGCGAGCGACGCGCAACCTTTATCTCTGCACCTATCAGTCCGCGAACTTCCACAGTCCAGACGGGTCGCGCCGCGCTTGAAAATTGCATTTATCGCAAACTACTCGTATAAATTGCATAACGTCATTTAACCCCCCAGCACGAGGTCATCGCGCCTCGGCGCGCGGCGCGTCCGGCAGGCAAAAGATGTCACGAGCGGTTATCCTCGACAAACTGAACGCCGACGATCCGGGCGGGGCCATCGCCATGCTCGACAAGGCGCTTCGCAAGACGCCGCGCGACCCGGATCTGCTTGGACTGAAGGGTATCGCGCTGGCCAACGCTGGCGAGACCGGGGACGCGCAAGCCGCGCTGACCCTGGCCCTTGCGGAACCGGCGAGCACTGCGATCCGCCTGCGCAACGCCGCGAATCTGGCGGGGCTGCTATTCGAGAGCGGCAAGCGCGAGGAGGCGGCGGAACTGCTCAGGCGCGGCTGGCGCTGGGAGGAGGCGCGCGCGCCCGAGGAGAACGAACAGCTTTGCCTCGTGGCGCTGGCGGAACTGATGCAGCATCTGGCGCTTCACGACCAGATTGTCGCTCTGTTGTCGCCGCTGCCCCGCCTGATCGCGCCGGGCTGGCGGATACTCGATCCGCTTGTTCGCGCGATGGCGCATACCGGGGAGACGAAGGCCGCGCTGGAATTGCTGGAAGCCTGTGCGCCGGCAAATACGGTAGCGCATGAACGGCAAGCCCTTCTCGCCTATCTGCTGAGCGAGAACGGCAGAACGGCGGACGCGGCTGCGGCGCGCCGAGCTTATCTGAATAGCGTACCGCCGGTCATCCTTCCCGAACGTCCCTCGCACAGATTGACCTTGGGCGTGGTCGATGTTCCGCCAAAATTCGCTAATTTGCGCAGGCCGTGGCCTCGCGCCTACTTCGCCATCAACTACCCGGCGCAACTGGTCAAGTTCATGGCGGATCGTTACCGGATGGCGGCGATATTCCTCGGTGCGACCGAAGCGGCCGTGGATGAATTCAACGCGTGCAAGCCGGACGTGGTGATCAATAACGTCACAAATGCGGAACACCTGCTGACCGCGGACAATCTCGGCAAGGCGCGCGCCTTCCTCGCCGAAATTCCGCAACGCGTGATAAACCCGCCCGACGCCGCGATCCATTGCACCCGGCAAAAGAACGCGCTCAACCTTGCCGGCATCGACGGCCTCATCGTTCCCGGCGTGCGCCGTTACCGTTGCGATATGACCCAACTGGACGCGCTGGTGGATCAAATCGAGTCGGAGACAACGTATCCGATGATCGTGCGCACCGTGTATGAGCAGGAATCCCGCAACATGATCCTGGTCAACAGCCGACGCGAGCTTGCCGACGCGATCCGCAGCTTGAACAGGCCAATGATTTACGTCATCCAATACCTCGGCCAGCCGCGCGAACGCGGGTATTTCAGGCGGATACGAGCAAGTTTCGTCGGTGGTCAGCCTATCGTCATCAGGGCAGACTATGAATCAGGCTGGATTGTTCGCAGCCGTTTTGTCTCACACCTGCAGGTCTATCGTGACTACCCGGACCTGCTTGAAAAAGCCAATGCGATCATCCGTGACCCGCGCGCCGAACTCGGCGCAAAGCCTTGCGCGGCGCTCGAAGCCATCGGCCGCAAGATCCCGCTGGACATCTTCGGCATGGATTTCGACGTCGACGACGAAGGCAACGTCATCTTCTTCGAGGCCAACGCGACAATGGGCATGATGACCCCCGCCCCCGAGCCATTCGCCTATCCGCCCGAGGCAACCGAGAGGCTGACGGCAGCGCTCGACCGGCTGTTTCACCGCTTTGCCGCGCCCCACAACTGAAACGCGACCTATCGGGCGGACGCTTCAGGAAGCAGCGCGCTCGTGCGCCCCGTCAGGTAATAAGCCAGCAGCCCGGCCCATTCCTTGGCCGCCAGGTCGACCCGGCGCAGCCCTTCGGACGCGCGCGGGAAGAAGCGCCAGATGTCGTTCCCGCCGCTGGTGCGATAATCGACCGGCCAGGGGATCACCGCGAAGTCAACGGCGCGGAAGCACCCGACCGCGCGCGGCATGTGAAACGCCGAGGTGACGAGCAGCCAGCGCTCGCCGGGCTGGGGCCGCACCAGATCGCGCGTGAAGGCCGCATTCTCCGCCGTGTTGCGCGAGCGGTCCTCCAGTATAAGCCGCTCGGGCGCGATGCCGAGCCGCGCGAACAGCCGCTGCGCGCCCGCCGCCTCGGTCACGCCTGCAAAGAGGATTTCGCCCGATCCGCCGGAGAAGACCAGCCGCGCATCAGGGAAGCGCCTGGCCAGCGCCGCGCCTGCCGTGAGCCGCTCTCCCGCCTCGTTCAGAGCCGTCACTCCGCGCCCCTTGCTGACAAAGGTGTCCACCGACCCGCCGAGCACGATGATGCCGTCCACCTGCCCGGTGAGTTCAGGGCGCGGAAAGCGGTCCTCCAGCGGCATCATCAGCCAGTGTCCCAGCGGCGAAAACCCGGCGATCAGATAACCAAGCGCGCCAAGCGCGACCAGTCGCAGACCCCAGCGCCGCCGCCAGATCGCCAGCGCCAGCCCGCCCGCCAGCAGCAGCGCGATCAGGCTGGAGGGCTGAACGGCAAACCAGACCAGTTTGGAGACGTAAAAGAAGAGCCCGCTGCCGGTCATCCGGGCGTCCCGTATGTGGAAACCGGGGCAGAGCCTAGCCGCTCACACACAGATGAGGCAAGCTGAACCCGCGCGCTCTTGCGCCCCTGCGCGGCCCTCAGTAGTCTGATTTACTCGAATATTCGGCGCGCCAGCGCACGCACCCCGCATCAAAAGGACCGCCGCTTTGGACCTCAAGCACAACGCCCTGCAATGCATCGGCAACACGCCGCTCATACGGCTGACGCGCGCCAGCCAGGAAACCGGCTGCGACATCTATGGCAAGGCGGAGTTTCTCAACCCCGGCCAGTCGGTGAAGGACCGCGCGGCGCTGTTCATCATCCGTGATGCCGAACGGCGCGGGCTGTTGAAGCCGGGCGGCGTGGTCGTCGAGGGCACGGCCGGCAACACGGGCATCGGCCTGACGATGGTGGGCAACGTGCTGGGCTACCGGACCGTGATCGTGATCCCGGAAACCCAGTCGCAGGAAAAGAAGGACACGCTGCGCCTCATGGGCGCGGAGCTGGTCGAGGTGCCGGCCGTGCCTTACCGCAACCCGAACAACTATGTGAAATATTCCGCGCGCCTCGCCGAGGTGCTGAACGAAAGCGAACCGAACGGCGCGATCTGGGCCAACCAGTTCGACAATGTCGCGAACCGCCAGGGCCATATCGAGACGACGGCCGAGGAAATCTGGGAGCAGACCGGCGGCAAGGTCGACGGCTTCATCTGCGCGGTCGGCACGGGCGGGACGCTCGGCGGCGTGTCGATGGGCCTCAAGGCCAAGCGCGATGACATCGTGATCGGCATTTCCGATCCGCTGGGCAGCGCGCTGTATCACTACTACGCCCACGGCGACCTGAAGGCGGAAGGTTCCTCGATCACCGAGGGCATAGGCCAGGGACGGGTGACCGCCAACCTGGAAGGCGTGACCGTCGACCGCGCCTACCAGATTGACGATACCGAGGCGCTCAATATCGCCTACGCGCTGTTGAGCGAGGAGGGCCTGTGCATGGGCGGCTCGACCGGCGTGAACGTTGCCGGCGCGATGCATCTGGCGCGCGATCTCGGGCCGGGGCACACCATCGTGACCATCCTGTGCGACTACGGCCAGCGCTATCAGAGCAAGATCTTCAATCCGGCCTTCCTCCGCGAGAAGGGGCTGCCGGTGCCCGGCTGGCTGGAGCGCAAGCCCATCGTGCCGGATGTCTTCGTGGACGCGGACTCATAACGCGCCATCAACACATATCGGGGAAACGCCATGCCGCAACCGACCCGGAACTGGCTGGTCAGCACCGACTGGCTGGCCGAGCATCTGGACGCGCCGGACGTGAAGATCCTGGACGCTAGTTATACGCTTATGCCCGGCCTGCCGCTGGATGCGCATTACCAGATGGAGCATATCCCCGGCGCGCAATTCTTCAACATTGACGAGATTGCGGACACCTCGAACCCGCTGCCGCATATGCTCCCGCCGCCGGAGAAATTCGTCTCGCGGATTCGCAAGATGGGTATCGGCGACGGCGACAAGGTGGTGGTCTATGACAACGCCGGCATGTTCAGCGCGCCGCGCGCCTGGTGGATGTTCCGCGTGATGGGGCATGAGGATGTGGCGGTGCTGGATGGGGGGCTGCCGAAATGGAAGGCCGAGGGCCGGCCGCTGGAGAGCGACCCGCCCGCGCCGGGGCAGCCCAAGCACTTCACCGCGCGTATGCAGGCCGAACTGGTGCGCGATCTGGACGACATGAAGCGCATCGCGGAAAATGGCGGCGCGCAGATCGTCGATGCCCGCTCGCCGGAGCGCTTCCACGCCATTGCGCCGGAGCCGCGTCCGACGGGGCGCGCTGGGCACATCCCCGGATCGCGGAATCTGTATTACGGGGAGATGTTCAACCCGGACGGCACGTTGCGCTCGCCAGAGGAAATCCAGCAGCTGTTTCGGATCGCGCAGGTCGACCTGAACAAGCCGATCGTGACAACCTGCGGATCAGGGGTGACCGCGTGCATCCTCGCGCTGGGCCTCGCAACGGCGGGATATGAGCGCGCCGCGGTCTACGACGGCTCCTGGACGGAATGGAGCGAAGCGCCCGACACGCCCGTGGCGACCCGCGAAGAGTCGTCCTGAGCAGCCGCTCTAGGCCAGCGGCAGTTCGAGCTGCTGCGGCGCATCCGTCGCTGCCGTCCGCACCGCGGGCTGCTGCGCGCGGCGTCGATACGCCGCCGCGCCCTGCACTGCTTCCGCCTCACGTAACTGGCCGACCGTCTGTTCCCGCGCTTCGGCGGCCTGACGCAACACGCGACTTGCGAGCGCGCCCAACGCATTCCACTGCTGCTCCACGACTCACTCCAGCTTACGCATGTTACCCTTACATCACGGCACAAGCGTAAGCTGGGTATAAACTATGGTTTTTTCGAGATGGTGTTGCTGAATGACACAGATCAGGCCGCCGCGAGATGCCGCCGCGCGAAACGCTGCAGCCCCAGCCCGGCGAGCCCGGCCAGCGCCAGCGAGATGACCGCGTTCCAGCCGGCAAAGGACAGACCGAGTAAGCGGAAGGCCGGTTCGTCGCAGCGCACGGTCTGGCCGTTACGCAGGCTCTCGATCAGCGCGTTCGCGTCGGTGGAGACCTGCACGCCGCCGGAGCAGCCCGCCGGTCCGGCCCACCAGCCCCATTCGACACCTGCATGATGCACGCCAAGGCCGGTGTTGAGCAGGAAAGCCACGCCCGCCACGGCCAGCGCGCCCGCGGCCACTGCTGGCCGGCTCCGCAGGACAAGGACGGCGACAAGGGCCGCGGGAATGCCGAGGTAATACGCCCAGCGCTGGCGATAGCACAGCTCGCAAGGCACATAGCCGCCGATATGCTCATAGGCCAGCGCCGCGAGGATCGTCGCAACTGACAGCGCGAGCACGCCCAGCGCCGCTTCCCGCATTCCGATCCGCTCAATGATGTCCTGCATGTCAGCCTCCGCGCCGCCTCAAATGTATCTGAGCGCAAGGAAGCCGCCGAACAAGGCCACGAAGAAGGCGAAGGTCACGAGGCCAAGCCGGCGCTCTATAAAGCTGCGGATCGGCGGACCGAACCAGTAAAGCAGCGCGGCGACGAGATAGAACCGGAACCCGCGCGCCACAAGGCTGGCGAGCATGAAGACCACGAAGTTCAACCCCGTGACGCCTGAGGCAATCGTGATCACCTTGTAGGGAAATGGCGTAATCCCCGCGAAGAGAACAATCCAAGCGCCATAGGCGTTGTAGCCGGTGGCGAACTCGTCGAACTTGTCCGTCTTCCCGTAGAACTCCAGGATCGGCTGGCCCACCAGCTCGAACAGAAAGTAGCCGATGGCGTATCCAGCCGCGCCGCCCGCGACCGAGCTGAGGGTCGTCATCGCCGCGTAGAACCACGCCTTGGCGCGCTTGGCCAGCACCATCGGCACCAGCATCACGTCGGGCGGGATCGGGAATACCGAGCTTTCGACGAAGCTGACAAGCATCAGCCACCACACGGCAAGCCGGTGCGCGGCGAGGGCCATCACGCGATCGTAAAGGGCTCTGAGCATAACGCTGTGCTTTATAGGGAGACGCCAGGTTTGTCCATCAAACCCGCGCGCTGCCGGGCATTTTCCATTCGTGGCTGCGGCGTTGCTGGCCTCTTATGTTGACGGTAAAAAGGCGTTGTTTATGATCGGCGGGACTGTCGGAGACGTGTTTCTGCGGCCCCAGTGGCGGAATCGGTAGACGCGACAGACTCAAAATCTGTTGCCCGCAAGGGCGTGCCTGTTCGAGTCAGGCCTGGGGCACCAACCAGCGCGGCGTCACGCCGCACCCTTCCAGTTCAGCGGCTTGACGTCGACCCTGCCCATTTGCTCGGCGTGCCAAATATCATGCTGCGCCTGCAGCGCCAGCCAGACACGCGGACCGTCTCCCAACGCCTTGCCTAGCCGTAGCGCCAGGTCGAGCGTGACTGGCTGCTCCTCGTTCAGCAGCTTGTAGAGCGTATTGCGGCTGATCCCGAGATGCGCCGCGAACGCCGCCTTGCTCATCCCCAAAGCAGGCAGCACATCTTCGCGCAACACCTCACCCGGATGCGCCGGAGCGAAAGAGGGGCCACCGGAAATCGTCTCTTCAGTCTCCATGATAATCCTCCTGTAGGACGCGAACGACGTGCTGACCATTCCACTCAAACACAATCCGCCAGTTGGCTCGGACGGTCACGGCGTACTGTCCCGCACGATCATGCTTGAGAGGATGGAAAAGGTAGCCCGGCAGAACAATTTCTGCCCGGATCGCAAATGACGTTCAACCTTTCCAGAATACGCTTGATCTTCGGCAGCGATTTCGGGTCGATCCCTTTCGCAGACCCGCGCTCCCAAAACCGCTTCAGCGCTCCATCCGCGAAGCTCCTGATCATTGGCAATGACTGTCACTTAGAAAGTGACATGTCAATCCAACGGTGACACTCAAGGCGAACCGCATCGCCTCATAAATCCAGAGCTTGCCCAATCTGCACGGAAGCGGCTAAACATCGACGCAATTCACAAAGCTTCTGTACCGGATTGAACCATTTTCGATTTTGGTCAAGGTTTTCAGCGTAGTCTGGGGCAATCGACCTTGGCGTGCGACGAACCAGCAGCGTAACGGGGTAATACGGTGATGCGTCTGTGGGCACTTGTCTGCGCTATACTGGCGATCCTGATTGCCGGCATGACATCCGGGGCACGCGCCGCGCCCGCGCTGGTGATCGACGCGGAGACAGGCCTGGTGCTCTACGCCGAGGACATTGACCGGCGCTGGCACCCCGCCTCGTTGACCAAGCTCATGACCGCCTATCTCGCTTTCGAGGCGATGCGCGACGGCAAGCTGTCGATGGAGGACAAGCTGATCGTATCGGAGCGCGCCCATGCCGAGCCGCCAAGCAAGATCGGCGCGCCCGTCGGCGCGGAAATGAGCATCCCCACCGCCCTGCGCGCGCTCATTATCAAGTCGGCCAACGATGTCTCGGTGATGTTCGCGGAGAAGATCGCCGGCAGCGTCGAAGCCTTCGCTGAAAAGATGAACGCGACGGCCAGGCGTCTCGGCATGACGCGCACGCGCTTCGTCAACCCGCACGGTCTGCCCGACGCGCGGCAAATCTCCACCGCCCGCGACATGGCGATCCTCGCGCGCACGCTGCTGCGCGAATTCCCGGAATACGCCTATTTCTATTCGGAGCGGTCCTTCAGCATTGGCAACGCCTACATGCGCTCGCACAACGCGCTGCTACGGGTCTACGAAGGCGCGGATGGCATGAAGACCGGCTTTATTTGCGATTCCGGCTTCAATGTGGTGGCGAGCGCGACGCGCGGCGAGCGCCGGCTCATCGCGGTTGTCATGGGCGCGTACAACAGCCGCGCGCGCACCGCGCGGGCGAGAGCGCTGCTCGATCACGGCTTCGAGGTCTATGACTGGAAGCAGGTGTTTTCGCCGCGGCTGGAGCACTATGGCTACGGCGGCGGGATGGATGCGCCCGCGCCGAAACTGCGTCCGCTTGTTTGCGGCGCCCGCGCGGCGGCGCTTCGCAAGCGCGAGGAGCGCCGGGAACGCACCGCCGTCGCCACGATCGACTAACCGTTACGCCACCGCCTTTTCCATCGGGTCGTAATTCAGGATCGGCGCGAGCCAGCGTTCGGCTTCTTCCACGCGCCAGCCCTTGCGCATGGCGTAATCCTGCACCTGGTCCCTGTCGATCTTGCCGACCCCGATGTAGTGCGACTGCGGATGCGCGAAGTAAAGCCCCGACACGCTCGCAGGCGGTGTCATCGCGTAGCTTTCGGTCAGTTCTATCCCGGCATTCATCTCGGCGTCGAGCAGATCGAAAAGCGTGCGCTTCTCGGTATGGTCCGGCTGGGCCGGGTAGCCCGGCGCGGGGCGGATGCCGTGGTACTTCTCCGCGATCATGTCCTCGATAGTAAGGCCCTCATCCGGCGCATAGCCCCAAAGCTCCTTGCGCACCTTCTCGTGCATCCGCTCGGCGAAAGCCTCCGCCAGCCGGTCACATAGCGCCTGCGCCATGATGCGCGAATAATCGTCATTCGCCTTCGTGAACCGCTCCGCGATTGCCATCTCGCCGATCCCCGCTGTCACTGCGAAGCCGCCGATGTAATCGGCGACGCCGCTGTCTTCGGGCGCGAGGAAGTCAGACAGCGCGGTGTTCGCGCGGCCGCTGTCGCGCGCGATCTGCTGGCGCAGCGTGTAAAGCGTGGCGAGGCGCTGGCTGCGGCTCTCATCCGTGTAGACCGCGATATCGTCATCGCCGACCGTGTTCGCCGGCCAGAAGCCGACGACGGCGTGGGCGCGCACCCACTGCTCGTCCAGCATCTGCTTGAGCAGCGCCTGCGCATCCTCGAAAAGCTGGGTTGCCGTCTCTCCGTAGCGGTCGTCTTCGAGCACGCCGGGATAGGCGCCCTTGATCTCCCAGGTCGCGAAGAACGGCGTCCAGTCGATGTAGCGGGCCAGCTCGCGCAGGTCGAAATCGCGGAAGGCGCGCGTGCCGGTGAATTGCGGCTTCGTTGGCTGATAGGCCGCCCAGTGGATCGCGTATTTGTTGCGCCGCGCGTCCTTCAGGCTCACACGCTTTTTCTGTCCGCGCCCGCGCTGATGCGCCGCCGTCACCTTGGCGTAGTTGTCGCGAATGTCCTGCAGATATGCATCGCGCTCTTCCGACAGCAGACGGGAGACGACGCCGACCGCGCGGCTGGCATCGGACACATAAATCGCCTGGCCGCGGGTGTAATTCGGGCAGATCTTGACGGCGGTGTGCACCTGGCTGGTCGTCGCCCCGCCGATCAGCAGCGGCACGTCAAAGCCCTCGCGCTCCATCTCGGCGGCGACATGGCACATTTCGTCAAGGCTCGGCGTGATCAGCCCGCTCAGCCCGATCATGTCGGCCTTGTGCTCGCGCGCGGCGTCAAGAATCTTCTGCGAGGGCACCATCACGCCAAGGTCAATCACCTCGTAGTTGTTGCACTGCAAGACGACCCCGACGATGTTCTTGCCGATGTCGTGCACGTCGCCCTTCACCGTCGCCATGATGATTTTCCCGGCGGCGGGCTGATCCTCGATGCCAAGCTCGCGCTTTTCCTGCTCCATATAGGGCATCAGATAGGCGACGGCCTTTTTCATCACGCGCGCGGACTTCACCACCTGCGGCAGGAACATCTTGCCCTCGCCGAACAGGTCGCCGACTACGTTCATGCCGTGCATCAGCGGACCTTCGATGACGTGGATCGGCCGGTCGAACTGCTGCCGGGCTTCCTCGGTGTCGTCCTCGACGTAATCGGCGATCCCGTGCACCAGCGCGTGGGTGAGCCGCTCGCCGACGGGCTTTTCGCGCCAGGACAGGTCTTGAACGCGCTTTTGCTGCGGGCCGCCCTTGAACTTGTCGGCGGCTTCGAGCAGCCGGTCGGTCGCGTCATCGCGGCGGTTGAGGATCACATCCTCGACCAGTTCGCGCAGCTCCGGGTTGATGTCCTCATAGACCGCAAGCTGGCCGGCGTTCACGATCGCCATGTCCAGTCCGGCGCGGATGGCGTGGTAGAGGAAGACCGAATGCATAGCCTCGCGAACGGGATCGTTGCCGCGAAAGGCAAAGGACAGATTCGACACGCCGCCTGAGGTCTTGGCGTATGGCAACTCGGCCTTGATCCGGCGCACGGCCTCGATAAAGGCGTTGGCGTAGTTGTTATGCTCCTCGATGCCGGTCGCGACCGCGAAAATGTTAGCGTCGAAGATGATGTCTTCCGGCGCGAAGCCGACCTTCTCGGTCAGCAGCTTGTAGGCGCGCGCGCAGATGTTGAACTTGTGCTCCGCCGTCTCGGCCTGGCCTTCCTCATCGAAGGCCATTACCACAACCGCCGCGCCGTAGCGCAGGATCTTGCGCGCCTGGTCGAGAAATGCCTCCTCGCCTTCCTTCATGCTGATCGAGTTGACGATCGCCTTGCCTTGCGTGCATTTGAGCCCGGCCTCGATCACCGGCCATTTCGAGCTGTCGATCATTACGGGCACGCGCGCGATGTCCGGCTCCGCGGCAATCAGGTTCAGGAACCGGGTCATGGCCGCTTCGGAATCGAGCAGCCCTTCGTCCATGTTGACGTCGATAATCTGCGCGCCGTTCTCGACTTGTTCGCGCGCGACTTCAATCGCGCGATCATAGTCGTCGGCCTCGATCAGCTTGCGGAATTTCGCCGAGCCGGTGACGTTGGTGCGCTCGCCGATCATGATGAAGCTCTGGGCTGCGCTGCTGGTCAATGGCTTCTCCCTCGGTTGAATTGTGCGGGCAGGCGCTGCCGCGCGCAGCGACGCCATGCGCCGCACGTACAAGGGCCGCGAGCGCAATGGACGGGGCGGGGCAATCGGCCAAAACCTGGAATGCCGCGGGCCGCCGCCGGGATACGCGCTAGATGTCCTGCCCCTCGACTTCGCGCCGAAGCTCCTTGACCGCGTCTCGCGCTTCCTTCTTGAGCGGATAGATGTCGAGGACGCGGCGGTAGGCTTGCAGGGCGCGCTCTTTCTCGCCGAACTCGTTGAGGATTATGGCGACGCCCTGCATGGCTCGGAAATGCCGGGGTTCGAGCGCGAGAACGCGCCGCAGATCGCGCAGGGCGGCGCGGAAATCGCGTTTCTGGAAGTGCACCATCGCGCGCTGGCTCCAGCCTTCGGCGAACTCCGGCTCGGAGACCACGACGGTATCGAGCATCGCCAGCGCGAGCGCGTATTCCTCCGCGCTGACGAGCGACATGGCGCGCGCCAGAAGCAGGTCGACGGTCGGACTACCGCTTGCGCGCCAGACCCGCTGGATGCTCTGCGCGACGGCGCGTGCGCGCTCCGGCGTCTCCGCCTGTTCCAGGCGCTGATAGAGCGTATCCAGCAGCATGTCGCGGTCGGGCGCGATCTCGTCCGGGTCGATGACCCCGTCTTCAGCGCCCGGCGGCAGCGATGGCCCCGGGTTTGTGGACTGGGCGGACAGGTTGGCTGGCGCGCACACGACGGCGAGCGCCGCGGCGGCAAAAAGAATGCAAGAACGCGACCGGAACTTATCCATGCGTCTGAGGGTAACACCGAAGCGCGCGCGCTCAAAATGCCTGCAGTGCAAGCGCGCGATCAGCCCTGGCGCGCCTTGCAGCGCGGATTGGTCTTGTTGATGATATAGACGCGGCCCTTGCGCCGCACGAGACGATTGTCGCGGTGGCGCTTGCGCAGCGACTTGATCGAGTTTCTGACTTTCATGATCCTTCCCGCAAAAGGCTTTGGACGCGCTGGCGCGACCCATTTCAATTGTGTGAAGAAATACGTGGCAGGCGGGTTAATGTCAACGCGCGCCGGCGGTGGCGCTATTCCAGCGCGGTAAGGCGCGAGCGCGCATCCGTGTTGCCCATATCCGCCGCGCGCCGGTACCATTCGCGCGCCTTGGCGACATCGGAAGGGTCCCCGCCGCGCACATAGATGTCCTGCAAGAAGCCCGGATCGTAGCTCTGGCCCATCGCAAAAACCGCGCCCGCCACGTTATGCTCGGCCAGATAACGCAGGATCAGCCGCGCGCCGGCGATGTCGCCGCCCGCCATCATGCGCTGCGCCCGATCGAACATCGACGTCTCGATCTCAGGCGACAGCGCGGGCTTCGACGCCTCCTGGCGCTCGGCCTCTTCGGCGGTTGCAGTGACTTCGCCCCCGGACTCCGGTCCGATGCGGACATTGACGACTTGCCGTTCCCGCGACTCTCCGTTGCCGCGGATGAACAGCACCTCCATCGAGAACGCGCCGTCGTAACCGGGCGGGGCAACGAGCGAGACGCCAGAAGCCTCGGACGGCGACAGCGCCCAGGCGTCGTCGAGCGAGACCCCGGCAGTCAGCTCGAAATTCTCCGGCAGCCCACGCACCATGATGACCCGGAACAGGTCACCGTTCTCCGGCGGGAGGCTGATCTCGAAGGGAAGCGGCGCATCGGGCGGACCGGAAATGTCGCGAACCGAGAACCCGCCTTGCTGGGCAACGATGATCGGCTGAAGTTCGAGCACGCCGGGCGCGGCGCGGTCGGCAAGCCGGCTCGCGTCGAGCCGGGGCGCGGGCGCGCGCGCGGGCATCGGGGCGGGGGCCGAAACGCCGGCCGGGGTCGCCGCAACGGCAGCGTCCGGCGACAGCACGCCCGCGGCGATCACTACGGCGCATAGCGCGGCTTGCGGCCAAGGCTTGCCGTGCGGATCCCCATTGCGGCGGTTCGTCCGCGCTTTCCCGATCGCTCGGCCCTGCTTCACGGCCTCACCCCTTCGTTGTCGCGCCCGGAAGCGCCTTTGGTATCGAACGCGCGCCTAATTCTCCACGCCCTCGCGCTGCTGACGCCATCGGACAAATTCGGAGAACAGGGCGTCCTTATCCTCCTCCGACAGATCGCTTGCGCCGGTCTGATCGACGAGAAAGGCGTTAAACTGCTCGCGCACCTCTGTCGAGGCCGTCTGCCGGTTCCGGTCCAGCCATTCCTGCGCCGGCGCGAAGCGCGTCCAGCCAGGCAGTTCGGCGGCGAGGTTCACTTCGCGCCATTTCGGGTGGCGCGGGGCCTGGAGGAATGCGTCGAAGCTGGAGAAGAACGCCTCGATGAAACGCTCGACCTTGGCGTAGCGGTCGCCTTCCGGGTTCCAGTCGTAGACCGCCATCACCGCGCCAACCGCGATTGTGCGCACCGGCGCGCCTTCGGGGACCAGACCCGGATAATCTTCGTGCGTGAAGGTCGTGGGCAGATAAGCCTCCTGCAGCGCGGGGGCGTAGTCCACCGGCACCAGGCGGAAACCTTCGTCCCGGCTCAACTCCTCGATCGCGCTTGTGGGCTTGCCCGCGACGTAGAGAGTGGCCGCGATTTCGCCGTTCTTGATCTTCTCCATCGCGAGCGCCTGATCCTGATAGACCGGCTCGACCTCGATGCCCAGGCTGTCGAAAACCGTTTCGGCTGTCATCGCCGTGCCGCTGCCCTCTACGCCGAAATTGACCTTGCGGCCAGCCAGTTCATCGAGACCGCCAATCTCCGGCCCGCCGACAACGTGCAACTCCTCGTTGTAGAGTTTGGTGATGTAGGCGATCCGCTCCTCGACGCCCGGATACATGTTGCGCCGCTTGATGAAGCTGAGGACGTCGGACTGGACGATTCCGATATCGATGCCCCTGAGATAGAGCAGGTCGGTGATGTTCTGGACCGAACCCTGTCCGACGATAGGCAACACCCGCAGACGGTTCCCGTCATTCAATACTGAGGCAAGGTCCGTGGCGATGCGGATGTAGGTGCCCCCGATGCCCCCCGAGATCACGCGCACCGTCCCCTGGTTCACGCGCTCGACCATCTCCTGATAATCCGTATCGGTCTGCGCGGCGGCCGGCGCGCCGGCGACCAGAGAGAAAGTCAGGGTCAGGACGACTGCGACAACCGATCGTCCGGGCGAAGTACGCGCTGGCATGGTTACACTCTCCCTGGAAACGCTCGCGGAATGTTGCTCATCAAAGGCGAAAACGGAATGCTTCCTCGCGCCCCGAATTGATACGGACAACGTGTCGGCAAGTCCATGCCCGCAGATTGGAAACCGGTCGGCGCAAACCGCTATTGCGCCGGGCGGGAAAAACTTCCGCAAATTAGCTTAAAATAGCGTTCATATGGAAGAATTGTGGCAGACGACGTCAGAGGCTGGCCAACGCGCCAGCCATGTCCGGCGCTGCGGCGCTCCGCCCGCTGACAGTCCCGTTCCTCCATGATAGTCCGTCATTATGCAGCGTCTTTGTGATGACCTTGCCGATCTTGGGCGCAGCCTGCTCCGCGCGCTCCTTGTCGCGGCCCTGATCTTTCAGGCCGTGGTTGGCAGCGCGCATCTGGCCGTTGCAGCCGCCGCGCTCGATGGAGGTACAGCGCCGGTCATCTGCACAATCTACGGCCCCGCGCCGCCAGGCGCACCGGGCGAGGCTCCGGCCGATCCCGCAGATCCCGACACGCCGGGAACGCGCGCCTGCCCTGTCTGCGCCAGCGCCCATCAGGGCGCCGGCGCATTCCTGCTGGCAATCGCGTCCATTCCGGTCCCGGCCGCCGCGGGCGGCGGCGCGAACGCAGCGATGGGGCGCGACCAATGGCCGGATGATCGACAGCCGCGGCTTGTCAACACACGCGCCCCGCCCGCCTGAGCGTTGCGGGCGCGATACCGTCCGCCCCCAATTTCCTCTTGGACACCTTATGGCTGGCCGCGCAGCGCGTCCCACGGCGCGCCGGTCGCGCGGTCGAACGAGGCTCCCGAATATTTCGCGATCTTCAAAGAGAGACCCGATGAAAACGCTCATTCACACCCTCGCCGTTCTTGCAGTCGGCATGTTCGCCGCCGCCGCGAACGCGCACGACTACAGCTTCGGCGATCTGCGCATCACGCATCCCTGGGCGAAATCCTCGCTCAAAGGCGTGCCGAACAGCGCCGCCTACATGACCATCACCAATACCGGAGAGACCGACGACACGCTCGTCGCCGCCGCCACGGACGTGAGCGAGGCGGTGGAGCTGCACACCATGACCATGGAGGACGGGGTCATGCGGATGCGGCGTCTGGAAAACGGCGTGCCCGCGCCCGCTGGCGAAACGGTCGGGCTTGAGCCGGGCGGCAAGCATATCATGCTGATCGGACTGAAAAACCGGCTGGAGGCCGAGGAGACCTTCGCGATGACGCTAACCTTCGAAAGGGCCGGCGAGCATCGGATCGAGGTTGTCGTCCGCGATCGCAAGCCAGACGCCGGCGAAAGCCACAACCACGGCGCTCACCATCAACACGGAAACTGAGCGCATGGGGCGGGGCGGCGCGCGCCGCCCCCCTTTAACGGCCTTCGAAATCCGGCAGGCCGATGTCTGAAAATTCGAACAGCTCGGCCGCAAGCTGCACGTCACGCTCCATCTCGCCGATGTCCACGCGGGTATCGACGCCCTGCGCGTCGGTGATGATCCATGAGGCCAGCTGCAACTCGGGGTCCGTGCGGAAGAACAGCCGGATTTTGCCGGCGGACTCACCCGACTTGTCCTCCATGGTCAGGATCAGAACGTCCTCGCCCTTGTCGATGGCGAGGATGCGCGCATCGCGCAACAGGTTGACTTCCTCGGCCAGCAGCAGCTTGAAGGGGGTGGATTCAAGCGGATAGCGGTCGGCCGTGCGCAGGTCATGATTCTCGACGGCCAGATATTCCCCGTCGGAAATGATCTTCATACGGCTCGGCCGGTTATAGTCAAAGCGCACTTTCCCGGGCCGCTTGAAGAAGAAATCGCCGGTTTTCCTCCGATTGTCGCCGTCGAACTGGACGAACGGCGCCTGCACTTCCTTCAGGTCGTTGAAGTAGGCATTCACGTTGTCGATAATCGCGAGGGCTTCCTCGTCGGTAATCTCCTCATCCGCCGCTTCCTGGCGCACCAGCGTTTCGGTCTCCCACGCGCCGCCGATGGGGCTGATCGCGGCTTCCTGCGGCGCATCTTCCGGCAGGCTTTCGGTTGCCTCGGCGGTCGGCTCTGCCTTCGCAGTCTTTTCCGCCGGCTCGGCGGCCGGTTCGGGCGCGGTTTCCTCGGCAGCCGGGGCGCTGGCCTGCTTCGGCGCAGTCTCTTCAGCGCCAGAAACGGTCTCTTCAGCGCCAGAAACGGTCTTGGCGTGCGTCGAGGAGCCGGCCTGCGCCGGCGCGGCCGCGATCACCGCTGCGGCTGAAGCCACGATGCCCGCGCTCAGCACGCGCGCAGCAGGCCGCCATCTCGAATTAGCCAGTCGTTCCCTCATCCGTCACCCCAATCCATCTTGTGTTATAGCATCGCCGGGAAGGCCGCCGCGTTCGGCGCGCCGCTCAATATATTTCTGGCCGCATGGACCACAAAAGCGTCAAATTGGAGACATCACCGCGAAAAATTCACGCGTCTTCGGCCTCGCCGATCAAAATTTCGCGTTTGCCGCCACGTCCTGGCGGGCCGATGATGCCTTCATCCTCAAGCCGCTCGATTACTGACGCCGCGCGGTTATAACCGATGCCAAGCCGGCGCTGCAAATAGCTGGTGGTGGCGCGGCGGTCGCGGCGGACGATCTCGACGGCTTCGTCGAACAGGTCATCGCCCGACGGCTTCGCATCATTGCTCAGGCGCGGATCAACGGGATCGTCCTGCGCCTCCAGCACATCGGCGCGATATTCCGGCGCGCCCTGCTGCTTCAGGTGATGCACCACCTTCTCCAGCTCCTGATCGGTGACGAACGGGCCATGTACGCGCGTCACCCTGCCGCCTGACGCCAGATGCAGCATGTCGCCCGCGCCCAGCAGCTGCTCCGCGCCCTGCTCGCCGAGGATCGTGCGGCTGTCGATCTTCGAGGTGACCTGAAAACTGACGCGGCTGGGGAAGTTCGCCTTGATCGTGCCGGTGATGACATCGACGCTCGGGCGCTGGGTCGCCATGATGACGTGAATGCCGGCGGCGCGCGCCATTTGCGACAGGCGCTGGACCGCGAACTCGATATCCTTGCCAGCGACCATCATCAGGTCGGCCATCTCGTCGATCACCACGACGATGTAGGGCATCGGTTCGGCGTCGATATCCTCGTGCTCGTAGATCGGCTGGCCCGTCGCCTCGTCATAGCCGGTGTTGACCGTGCGTCCGAGCACGTCGCCGCGCGCCCGCGCCTCGGCCACGCGCTGGTTATAGCCCTGGATGTTGCGCACGCCGACCTTGTGCATCAGCTCATAGCGCCGGTTCATCTCCGCGACCGTCCATTTGAGCGCGACGACGGCCTTCTTCGGGTCGGTGACAACCGGCGTCAGCAGATGCGGGATGCCGTTATAGACCGACAGCTCCAGCATCTTCGGGTCGATCATGATGAATTTGCACTGGTCCGGCGGCAGCCGATAGATCAGCGACAGGATCATCGCGTTGATCCCCACCGACTTGCCCGAGCCGGTGGTGCCCGCGACCAGCAGATGCGGCATCCGCGCCAGATCGACGATCACCGGCGCGCCGCCGATGCTCTTGCCAAGCGCCAGGGCCAGCTTCGCCTGGCTGTTGCGGAATTCCGCAGTCTCCAGCAGCGCGCGCAGGTAGACGGTCTCGCGCCTTTCATTCGGCAACTCGATGCCCAGCGCGTCGCGCCCTGGAATGACCGAGACCCGGGCGGAAACCGCGCCCATCGACCGGGCGATGTCGTCGGACAAGCCGATCACGCGGGCGGATTTGGTGCCGCGCGCCGGGCGCAGTTCGTAAAGCGTGATGACCGGGCCGGGATGCACCTCGGTGATCTCGCCCTTCACGCCGAAGTCGCGCAGCGTGCCTTCGAGCTGCTCGGCCCGCTGGGTCAGTTCCTCGTCGGTGGGCGCCTGTTGCGCATGCGCGCGCGAAGGCTGGGTGAGCAAGCCCGTCGCTGGCAGGGTGAACGCCGCTTTCGCCGCTGGCTGCACGCGCGCGGGCTTATGCTGCGGCTGCGGCGATGGCACGGGACGGGACGGCGGCGTCTCCACCGCCTGATGCGCGCGGTAATGCGCCGCCCAAATATCCCCCGAGCTTTCAGGCCTGTGTGGCGCGGGGCGCAGCGACTCGAAAAATGGCTCGATCCGCGCGTCGATCGCTTTCGGCGCGACGTTGAGCGTCGGCTCGGCGCGCATCTGTGGCTCTTCGCGTACCGTCTCTTCGCGACGTCTGCCGATGCGGCGCTTGCGGCGGCGTTCGCGCCCGTCTGGCTCCGGCGCGTCGCCTCCGCCGGTCCAGCCCTGATTCATCCAGAACTCGCGCGGCCCCAGCGTGTCGGATTCGTCCTCCCCCACTGGCGTGAGCCTCTGCAACACCTCGCGAATGCCCGGCGTCACAGGCCGCGCAGCCCGCTCGCTTTCCAGCAGCAACGCCAGATCGCGCGGGCTGAAGCCGCAGGCCGCCACCAGCGCCGCGCCCCCGGCCAGCCCGGCGATAACGCCCGCCACGGCCTGCGCCAATTCGTCGGGCGTGAAGCCCAGCGCATGAACGCCGCCGACCATCAGGAAATCGCCGATGATCCCGCCAAGCCCGTGCGCCAGCGGCCAGGTCTGCGGCGCAGGCAAGGGACTGAGGCTCATCGCAATGAGCGCCGTCGCAACCAGCCAGAGCAGCGCCATCAGCCGCAGCGGCCCAGCCGGATAAGCCGCGGCAAGCCGGAAGCCGAGCGCCGCCACTGGCAGGAACACCGCCACGGCGGCCAGCCCGAGCGACTGGATCATCAGATCGGCAAGCGCCGCGCCGTAAGCGCCCAGCAGGTTCTCGGGCGGTTGTTCGGTGATGTGGTTGAGGCTTGGATCGGCGACCGACCAGGTCAGCAGGCTGGCCCAGCCAGCCAGCGCAAGCGAAAGCAAGCCGCCTCCGAGCGCACGGCGGCACAGCCGCAACAGTGCGGCTTCCATCGACGCGGGCAAAAGACGCCGCGACTGTCGGGAAACGGTGTACGTAGCCATAGGTCCGCTCGCTGGCCGCCGCAGCCACGGCGGTGAAACGTAAACGCGCGGTAAAAACCTGCCACGGCAGGGTTGCCAAAAGGTTTCCGCCGCGCAGAAAAACTGGCGATTTTTGTATCAACCGAGGATGGGGGCCATGCGCGCGAGGGCTTCGCGCGTGGTGTCGGCGTCCTGAACGAGGGCGATGCGGATGCGCTCCGCGCCGGGGGTCGCGCCGTCGGCTTCGATTGCCAGATAAGCGCCGGGAATGACCTTGAGGCCCGCTTCGCGCCACAGCCTGAGCGCTGCCTCCTCCCCGCCGCCGAGCGCGCTGGCGTCGACCCACAGAAAAAACCCGCCGTCCGGCTCGGTCTCGCCGAGGATGGATTCGGCCATGGCGAACTTTTCGCGATAGAGCGCACGGCTGGCTTCGACGTGGCGCTCGTCGGCCCACAGCGCGGCAGAGGCGTGCTGAACGGGCAGCGGCATCTGCGGGCAGGCCACGTTGCGGAAGGCGCCAAAGCGCGCGATGAAGTCGGGATCGCCAGCGCAAAAGCCCGAGCGCAACCCCGGGACGTTGGAGCGCTTCGACAGCGAGTTGAACGCGATCACATTGGCGAAGCCGCCGGTTTGCGCGGCCACCTCCAGCGCGCCGGGCGGCCGCGCGTTGCTGTAGATCTCGGAGTAGCATTCGTCCACGAACAGCATCGTATCCCAGCGCCGCGCCAGGCCGATGGCATCATGGAGATAGGCACGGCTCGCCACAGCGCCCTGCGGATTGGCGGGAGAGGCGAGGAAGATCGCTGCGGTGCGCGCCAGCACGTCGTCAGGAACCGCGTCGAAGTCAGGCAGAAAGCCGGTCGCTTCGGTGGCCGGCAGGAAACGCGGCTCGGCCCCGCCGACGAGCGCGCCCGCCCCATAGGCCTGATAAAACGGGTTGGGGACCAGCACGACCGGGCGCGCGACATGCGGCTTGCGCGCCAGCGCCAGGAAGGTCGCGGAGAACAGTCCCTCGCGCGAACCCGCCAGCGGCAGGATGTGCGTCTCCGGGTCGACCAGCCCCGCCAATGACGGGTATCGCCGCGCTTGCCAGTCCGCGATCGCTCCGCGCAAGCCCTCCGTGCCGCGAATCGGCGGGTAGGGCTGCCAGTCGGCGGCATGGTCGTGGATGATCGCCGCCACGAAATCGGGCATCGGATGGCGCGGCGCGCCGATGCTCATGTCGATCGGCTCAGCGCCCGGTTCGACGCCATGCAGCAAACTGCGCAGCCGCGCGAACGGCGAGCGCACCAGCATGTTGATGTTGCCCGTCATCGGATCAGCCCCAGCTTGCGCATCCGCGAGCGGATCGCGCCGGGCTTGCGCCCCAGCGTGTCGGCGATCTGGCTCACCGGCGCGCCCTTCTCGAAGAAGGCGCGCAGCCGGTCCTCTTCGTCGCGGCTCCACGGCTGATAGGCCTTGGCGTGAGTCTTGCGGATGTCGGTGAAGTTCTGGCCCATGCGCGGCGCGGCGGGCGCGCGCATCTCGCCGCCAGCCTCGCGAACGAACTCTTCGTGCAAACGCCGAACCTCGGCGCGCTCCAGCTTGCGATGCGTGGCCAGCGCCGCCTCCGATGCGCCGCGGAACTCCTCGTCCTTCGCCAGCGCCTCGGGGTGAACGCGCAAAGCCCGCTCGTTCCACCCGGCAAGATGCAGCCCCTCCAGCGAGCGCACCCGCGACAGCGCCACATAGCCCTGCCCGTAGTCGAAGGCGTGGGAGAGATCGACGGCGGCGGCATCGAGCGACATGCCCTGGCTCTTGTGCACGGTGATCGCCCAGGCAAGCCGCAGCGGCACCTGCGTGATTTTCGCGGCCGACTTGCCGTCTTCTTCCATCTGCCAGTCCACTGGCTCGGCCACGACCTTGCGCCCCTCGCGCGTGCGCACGACCGGCCAGCCCTTGTCGCCGTCAAAGCCCGTCACGATACCGAGAGTGCCGTTGACATAGCGTCCGCCGGGGTCGTTCTTGATGAACATGACCGCCGCGCCCTCCTTCAGGCCCAGTTCCTCGCCCGTCAGGCAGCCGCGCTTAAGCGCCGCGACGAGCGGGTCCGGTCCGCGCGCCTGCATCCCGAAGACGCGCGCCTCGCCCGGCACCTCGCCCAGCCGCGCGAGATTGATCCGGTCCACATCGCGATTGTGCGTGTAAAGACGGGTGAGGTCGCGCGGCAGATCGTCCTTGTCGACTCGGCGCGCGCCCAGCGCCTTGCGCTCGGCCGGCCCTACGGTATCCCCCCGGATCGCGCTCAGCAGTTCGAGGAAGCCGCCGTCGTTCTGGCGGTGCTGCTCGGTGAGATAGCACACGGTCGGGTCGAGATCGCGCCAGGCCTGCGAGCCGTGCGCAAACAGCGGCGCATCCGGGGTATCCAGCCCAAGGCCGCCCGCCGGCTCATCCCTGCGCACAACCGGCGGAATCTGGAAGAAGTCGCCGACCAGCACGACCTGCAGCCCGCCGAACGGCGCTGGCGAGCCGCGCACATGCCGACAGACCATATCGACCGCATCCAGCACGTCCGGCCCGAGCATCGAAATCTCGTCGATGATGAGCGCCGGCGCGCCGCGGATGCGCTTGGCGGTATAGCGGTTCTCGGCGATGCGCTCGATCTGGCCGCGCGACAGCGGAAAGCGCACGCCGGTCCCGGCCCAGGAGTGGATCGTGCGGCCCTGAATGTGCGTTGCGGCGATGCCGGTGGAGGCGGTGATCGCCGGCTCCAGCCCGCAGGCGCGCAAATGCTCAACGTATCGATTGACCGTATGCGTCTTGCCGCTGCCCGGCTCGCCGGTCAGGAAGACGGATGCGCCGGTCTTCAGGATGTCGAGAGCGTCGTCCTGCTTCATGAAATGATTTGCCGACGAGGTTGGCCGGGCCTTGGCGCACGGGTTCAGCCATAGCTTATGGACCGAAGAATGGCCGCGATCCCGTGAGTTGGCTGTTCGGGCACTGTCAAGCGAAATTTTTTGATTTTTCCCCTTCCCAAGCCAAAAAGTTCTGTGCTATTGTTTTCATGTCGATCGGATAAGCCAATCACCATCGGTAGTGCCCCCCCGTCTAGCCGACGGCTTATCCGTTCCCGCGCCGGCATCCCTCCCGGCGCACCGCGTAGTAACGCACATTGGCGCCCAACCATCGCCGGGGTTGGGCGCCTTTTTTTTGTGCGCACGCGCGATCCGGCTCTGGACGCGCGCCCGGCTGCGCCATTAACTCGTCCGCATGATCCTCCGGCTCGCCACCTGGAACATCAACTCCGTGCGCCTGCGGCTGCCGCTCGTGCAGCGCTTCGTGGCCGAGTATCGGCCTGACGTGCTCTGCCTTCAGGAAACCAAGTGCCCCAACGAGTTTTTCCCGCGCGCGGAACTGGCCGAACTGGGGCTGCCGCACACCGAGCTGCATGGCGAGAAGGGCTATAACGGCGTTGCCGTCCTGTCCCGCGTGCCGATTGCGCGGGTGTTCGCCGAGGACCTCGATGCCAGCGGGCACACCCGGCATCTGGCCGTGCGGCTTGACGCGCCCGGCGTGCAGCCGGTTCTCCACAACTTCTATGTCCCGGCGGGCGGCGACATCCCCGACCCGGAGGCGAACCCGAAATTCCGCCAGAAGCTCGACTATCTGCGCGCGATGCGCCGCTGGCTCGAAAAGCCGGAGATGGCGGCGAATGGCCCGATGATCCTGACGGGCGACCTGAACGTCGCGCCGCTGGAAACCGATGTCTGGTCGCACAAGCAGATGCTGAAGGTGGTCAGCCATACGCCGGTCGAGGTCGATCATCTGACCCAGGTGCAAAACACGCAGCCGTGGGTCGATGCGGTGCGCAGGTTCATTCCGCCGGAGGAAAAGCTGTACACATGGTGGAGCTATCGCGCGCGTGACTGGCGCGCATCGGACCGCGGACGCCGGCTCGACCACATCTGGACCTCGCCGGACCTGGAAGAGCGGGCACAAGGCGTGGAGGTCGTGAAGGATGCGCGCGGCTGGGAAAAGCCGTCCGATCACGTCCCGGTCATCCTGGACATTGATATGGGCTGAAGCTACGCGGCGTCGGCTACGGCCTCCAGCGAGACTTCCAGCGCCTCGAAGCGGTCATCTACCGAACGCAGGTCATCCGCCAGACTGGCCAGACGCCGAACCAGCTTGCCGGAGAGATGCTCCGCGATCGACGGATCGGCTTCCATGACATCGTAGAGCGCGTGCCGCGTGATCGCGAGCGCACGGACCTGCTCGGCCGCGATCACCGTGGCCGCATAGGAGACGTCCGTGAGCATGGCCAGTTCGCCGATCAGCGTTCCCGGCCCCAGCGGCTCCTGAAAGCCGGCTGGAGCTCTCGCATCCGCCACCATCACCGAACCTTCGAGCACGAGAAATGCTGCCGCGCCCGGCTCATCGGCCTGCGTCACCGCCTGACCGCCGTCAAACCACATGACCTCAGCGCATTCGGCTATGCTTGCGAGCTGGTCGTTGGACAGCCCTCTGAAAAGCTGGACGTTTTCCAGAACACCTAGTTCCTCGTTTGTCATGCAGACCCCCATCTGTCGCGATGATGATGTGAGTCGGCGTCCCGAGGCAAGCCGCCGCGCGGCTTGTTCAGGGCATGAGCTTGTAGCCGCCGGCCTCGGTCACAAGCAACTCCGCATTGGAGGGGTCCTGCTCGATCTTCTGGCGCAGCCGGTAGATATGCGTTTCCAGCGTGTGGGTGGTCACGCCGGCGTTGTAGCCCCAAACCTCATGCAGAAGCACGTCGCGGGTAATGACGCTTTCGCCCGCCCGGTAGAGATATTTGAGGATCGATGTTTCCTTCTCGGTGAGCCGGATCTTCCGACCATCCTGATCGAGGAGCACTTTGCTCGCGGGCTTGAAGGTGTAAGGACCGATGGTGAAGACGGCGTCCTCGCTCTGCTCGTGCTGGCGCAGTTGGGCGCGGATGCGCGCCAGAAGCACGGCGATACGGAACGGTTTTGTGACGTAGTCATTCGCGCCGGATTCCAGCCCAAGAATCATGTCGGAGTCGGTGTCCTGCGCGGTCAGCATGATGATCGGCCCCTTGAAGCCATTCTTGCGCATCAGCTTGCAGGCTTCGCGTCCGTCCATGTCGGGCAGGCCGATATCCAGCAGCACGAGATCGACACGCTGATTTTTCAGCTTGTCCATCGCCTCGCGCGCATCGCCAGCGATCTCGGTTTCGAACTCTTCGTGCAGCGCGAGTTGTTCGGCAAGCGAATCCCGCAAATCTTCGTCGTCGTCCACCACCAGAATATTTCGCGCCGTGCTCATTCTGCGCTCTCCCGAAATCGCTTCGTTCGCATTGATTGACGATTTAGGCTGCGGCGCAATGCAAGGCAATATGCTGGCCCGCCCAAGGCGATGAAAGGTCAATCGCGCAAATGCAAATCCGCGTGAATATTCATGCCCGCTCACTGGCGGCGCAGCATGGGATTGCGGCGCTCGGCCCGCTGCTGCTGCCGTGCGCGCTGGGACGCGGCGGACGCCGCGCGCTGAAGCGCGAGGGCGACGGCGCAACGCCAATCGGGCTTTGGCCGATGCGCGAAGTCCTGTATCGCGCGGACCGCATCACGCGGCCCGTCACGCGCTTGCCGGTATCGCCCATCCGCCCGCATGACGGCTGGTGCGACGCCCCCCGCGACCGCAACTACAACCGGCGAGTGCGCCTGCCCTACCCCGCCAGCCACGAGGTGCTCTGGCGAGACGACCATCTGTATGATCTCGTCGTGGTGCTCGGCTACAACGACATCCCGCGCATCCGAGGCCGAGGCAGCGCCATTTTCATGCATCTCGCTATGCCCGGATTCGCGCCGACGGAAGGCTGCATCGCGCTGCGCGAGAGCGATCTGCGCAAGCTGCTCGCCTTTGCCGGGCCGGGCGCGGCCGCGCGCGTCACGGGCTGAGGCTCAACGGGTTCGGCGCGGATTGAGATAAAGATCGACCTCGTGATGCGCGAGCCGAGGCTTGAGTTCGCGCTTCTCCATGCGCTGCACCAGGTCCTCGACATGCGCGCGGCACGCCTTGTTGAAGCGCAACATCGCGCAGAAGAGCTGCAGCACGCAGTTGAGGATGCGGTCGTCGTGGTCGGCGCGCAGCTTCACGTCCCAGTGGCCGCCCAGCGTCACCAGCTTGCCGTCGAGCACGCCGATCTTCTCGTTGTTATGGTCGTAGAGCACATAGTCCGGGCCGATGCTGATCCATTTGCGGCGCAGCTTGTAGAGGAAGGGTTCGCCGTCCTTCAGGATAAAGAACGAGAATTTTTCGGGAAAGCCCGGCCATTTGCGCGCTGTCCGCTCGACATGGACGATCTGGTCGTGGCCGGACACGTTGACCGAAAATGCCGTGACCGGAAAACCGCCCGCGCCGAAGGAAAGCTGCAGGCTGCGCCCCACCATCAGGTCCATCGTCGCGCGCCAGGTCATCGACTCCGAGAACAGCTTGATGACCAGCCGCCGCTCCATTGCCTCGGTCTTGTCCCAGGCGCCCTCGCGGTAGCTGATGAGATGGGTGCGCTCGCCGTCTTCCTTCACCTCGCCGAAAATATCGCTGTCGGTGGTGAACTGGCGCGATTTCGCCCGATGGCGCGAATGCTGATAGATGCCGATCTCGGTGGTGTTCAGGTCCGTCCACCACAGATCGACCTCGTAATGCACCCGGTCCTTCGTCGATGCCTTCGCTGACGGGCCTGTCGTCTCCGGCGCCTTTTCGGCCACTGCCATTTGTCTGCTCCCCGCTGCCGTTGCCGAATCGATACAAGGATAACACGCTGCGGCCTCCCGCCCGCGCCGCGCGCGTTTTTCCACAATGGCTGAGTCACGCCTGCGTCATCGCCCCGCCGGGCGGGCCGCTAAAGCTTTCATGCTGCAACGCGAAACGCTAGACTCGCGTTAAGTGATTTCGATGCGCGAAGAGCGCGAAACCGGACACAAGGAGACCAATAATGGCGCGATATGTGATCGTCGGCGCGAACCGGGGGATCGGACTTGAACTGACCCGCCAGTTGAAGGACCGCGGCGAGGATGTCGTCGCTGCCTGCCGCGCGGCCAGCCCGGAGCTGCGCGAGACCGGGGCGGAAGTGCATGAGCATGTCGAGGTCACCGAGGATGAGTCGGTGGAGCGCTTCACCGCCGCCGTCAAGGCGAACGGGCCGGTCGATGTGCTGGTGCATGTCTCCGGCATCCTGAAGGGCGACAATCTCGACGCGCTGGACTGGGACACGTTGCGCGAACAGTTCGAGGTGAACACGCTCGGCCCGCTGCGCGTCGCGCGGTCCTTCGCGCCGTTCATGAAGTCCGGCGGCAAGATCGGCATCCTCTCCAGCCGCGTCGGCTCGATGGCGGACAACACGTCCGGGGGCAACTACGGCTATCGCATATCGAAAGCCGCGGTGAACATGGCGGGCGTCAATCTCGCGCATGACCTGAAATCCCTCGGCGTCGCCGTGTTTTTGCTGCATCCCGGCTTTGTGCAGACGGAGATGACCGGCGGGCGCGGGCATATCGGCCCGGACGAGTCGGCGCGCGGGCTGATCGCGCGGCTGGACGAACTGGGCATAGATGAGACCGGCACTTTCTGGCACGCCGACGGCAGCCAATTGCCCTGGTAGCGCCCAAAGCGCACCGAACCGAAAGGACACGCCATGCCGCTCAACCTTGTGATGCTCTACGGTTCAGTGCGCCGCGACCGGCAGGGGATCAAGGCCGCCCGCTTCGTCAAGCGCCAGTTCGAGGCGCGCGGGCATACGGTCGAGTTCATCGACGCGATGGAGGAACCGTTCCCGCTGCTCGACCGGATGTACAAGGAGTACGGCCCCGGCGAAGCGCCCGCCTTCATGGACCGCATCGCGGGCGTCATCCGGGAAGCGGACGGCTTCATCATCGTCTCGGGCGAGTACAACCACGGCATCCCGCCGGCGTTGAAGAACATGCTCGATCATTATCTTGAGGAATGGCAGTACCGGCCGTCCGGCATCGTCAGCTACTCGGCCGGCATCTTCGGCGGCGTGCGCGCGGCGATGCAGCTGCGCATGACGCTGGCCGAGCTGGGCATGGCGTCGATCCCCACAATTTATCCCGTCCCGCGGGTGCAAAATGCCTTCACCGAAGACGGGACGCCGGTGGACGACAGCGCCTACAAGTTCGTCAAGGGCTTCCTCGACGAGATGGAATGGTACGCCGAGGCGCTGCGCGACCGGCGGGTACAAGGGCTTCCGGGACAGTAGATCCAACGCGACATCAGGAGAGCGAGCAATGCTGAAAGGAAAGAACGCCGTCGTCACCGGCTCCACCAGCGGCATCGGGCTGGGCATGGCCGAGGCGCTCGCGGGCGCGGGCGTCAACGTGATGCTGAACGGGCTGGGCGACCCGGACGAGATCGAGAAGACCCGCGCCGGCCTCGACGAGAAGTACGGCGTCAAGGTGCTGTTTCACGGCGCGGACATGACCAAGCCCGACCAGATCGAGGATATGGTCGAGACCGCACGGCGCGAGTTCGGCCAGATCGACATCATGGTCAACAACGCCGGCATCCAGCATGTCGCGCCGGTGGAGGAGTTCCCGGTCGAGAAGTGGGATGCGATCATCGCCATCATCCTGTCGAGCGCGTTCCACACCTCCCGGCTCGTGTTCGGCGAGATGAAACAGCGCGGCTGGGGCCGGATCATCAACCTGGCTTCCGCGCACGGCCTCGTCGCCTCGCCCTACAAAGTTGCCTATGTCTCCGCCAAGCACGGGATGCTCGGCATGACCAAGACGCTTGCGCTGGAAGGCGCGGAACACGGCGTCACCGTCAACGCTATCTGTCCCGGCTACGTGCTGACCCCGCTGGTGGAGGCGCAGATCCCGGACACGGCGAAGGCGCGCGGCATCTCCGAGGAAGAGGTCAAGCGCAACGTCATCCTGGAAGCCCAACCGACCAAGGAGTTCGTCACGGTCGAACAGATCGGCGCGCTGACGGTCTTCCTCTGCGGCGATGAGGCCGCCCAGATCAACGGCGCGGCGCTGTCCATGGACGGCGGCTGGACCGCGAAATGAGCGATCCGGCCGCGGACGCCAAGCCGGTCAACCTCGCGCTTCAGGGCGGCGGGGCGCACGGCGCTTTCACCTGGGGCGTGCTCGACCGGTTCCTGGAGGACGGGCGGCTCAGCCTCGACGCGATCAGCGGCACCAGCGCGGGCGCGATGTGCGGCGTGGTGATGGCCGACGGCTACATGCGGGGCGGCTACGACAGCGCGCGCGAACGGCTGCGCATGTTCTGGCGGGCCGTGGCGGAGAACGCGCCGCTCAACCCGCTGCAGCGCTCGCCGATCGACGTGTTCCTCGGCAACTGGAGCGTCTCGCGGTCGCCGGCGACACTCTTCTTCGAGATGTTCCGGCAGGTCGCCTCGCCCTACATGTTCAACCCGCTCAATCTGAACCCGCTGGCGGATGTTCTGGATTCGGTCGTCGATTTCGAGCTTGTGCGCGGTTGCGACGACATCAAGCTTTTCATCTCCGCCACCAATGTCGAGACCGGGCGCGTCAGGATTTTCAACCGGCATGAGCTGCGCTGCGAAATGGTGATGGCCTCGGCCGCCCTGCCCTTCCTGTTTCAGGCGGTGGAGGTGGACGGCGTGCCGTACTGGGACGGCGGCTATATGGGCAACCCGGCGCTATTCCCGTTTTACGCCTCGGAAGTTGGCGCGCACGACATCATCATCGTGCAGATCAACCCGGTCGAGCGGCCCGGCACCCCGAAAACCGCGCAAGGCATTCTGGAGCGGCTGCGCGAAATCACCTTCAACTCAAGCCTGCTGAAGGAGTTGCGCTCGGTCGACTTCATCAACCGGCTGCTGGACGAGGGCAAGATGACCGAGGACGGCTTCAGCCGGATGCGCGTTCACATCATCCAGGCGCCCAGCGAAGTCACCGATCTCGGCCAGTCCAGCCGCATGAACCCGCAGTGGGAGTTCCTGGAGCACCTGTTCGATCTCGGACGGGACAGCGCGGACACATGGCTGACCGCGCATTTCGACGATGTCGGGGTGCGCGAGACGGTGGACATCCGCGCCCTGTTCGGCGAACTCGGCGCAGCGCATATAGGGTGATGGCTCCCGACATGTCATCCCGTGCGCGATGCGGCGCGTGGCGCTGCTTCGCAGACACGGGATCCAAGGCGGCGCTGGAATTCAGGAGCGATCCCGGGTCTGCAGCGCATCGCTGACGTGCTGCGCAGCGCCCGGGATGACGGGCTAAGCGTGTCTGCGCCGCGTCATTCGATGCCGCGCCGCGCACGCGACGGCAGCCGCAGCCGCGCACGGAATGACGCAGCACCGAGAGCGGATCACGACGCCGCGCGGCTCTCCGGCGCGACGCGCTCGCGCTTCGCGATCAGCTTGTTGAGCGCCGACACATAAGCCCGCGCGGAGGCGACCATCGTGTCGCTGTCCGTGCCGCGCCCCGTCACGGTCAGGCCGTTTTCCTCCAGCCGCACGCTGACCTCCGCCTGCGCGTCGGTGCCTTCGGTCACGGCGTGGACCTGATAGAGCGGCAGCCGCGCCTCATGCGGGACGATCGCCTTGATCGCGTTGAAGATCGCGTCAACCGGACCATAGCCGACCGCCTCGCGGGTCTCGTGCTTGCCGCCGACATCCAGCGTGATGGTCGCGCGCTGCTGGCCCGTGCCGGCGATCACCGTCAGCGAGAGCAGCTTGATGTTGTCATGCGCGCTGGCCAGTTCGTCGTCGACCAGCGCCTCGATGTCCTCGTCGAACACGTGCTTTTTATGGTCGGCCAGCACCTTGAAGCGCTGGAAGGTGTCCTCAAAAGCATTCTCGCCAAGTTGATAACCCAGCTCTTCCAGCTTCTGGCGGAAGGCGTGGCGGCCGGAATGCTTGCCCATCACCAGCGTGGATTCCTTCAGCCCCACGCTTTCCGGCGTCATGATCTCGTAGGTCTGGGCGTTCTTCATCATGCCGTGCTGGTGGATCCCCGACTCGTGCGCAAAAGCGTTCTTGCCGACGACCGCCTTGTTGTACTGCACCGGGAACGCGCTGACGGCGGAGACCAACTTGGAGGCGCGGGTAATCATCGTGGTGTCGATGCCGGTGTGATAGGGCAGCACGTCGGCGCGGGTACGCATCGCCATCACGACCTCTTCCAGCGCCGCGTTGCCCGCGCGTTCACCCATGCCGTTGATGGTGCATTCGATCTGCCGCGCGCCGGCCTTCACGCCCGCCAGCGAATTGGCGACCGCCAGGCCCAGATCGTTGTGGCAGTGGGTCGAGAGGGTGATGTCGTCAGCGCCCGGCACACGCTCGCGCAGCATGGTTATGAGCGCGAAAAACTCCTCCGGCACCGTGTAGCCGACCGTGTCCGGGATGTTCACCGTGGTCGCGCCGGCCTTGATCGCGGCTTCAACGCAGCGGCACAGGAAGTCGTGCTCGGTGCGCGTGGCATCCTCGGCAGACCATTCCACGTCGTCGGTGTACTGGCGCGCGCGCGTCACGCTCGCGGTGACGGCCTCCAGCACCTCATGCGGCTCCTTGCCCAGCTTGTACTTCATGTGCAGCGGGCTGGTGGAGATGAAGGTATGGATACGTCCGCGCTTCGCCGGCTTGATCGCCTCGCCCGCGCGGTCGATATCCGCGTTCCCGGCGCGCGACAGCCCGCAGATCACGCTGTTCTTCGCTGCTTTCGCGATCTCGCGCACCGACTCGAAGTCGCCCTGCGAGGCCGCCGGAAAGCCCGCCTCGATGATGTCGACGCCCATCTCGTCCAGCACGGCGGCGACCTGGAGTTTTTCCTCGCGGGTCATCGACGCGCCCGGCGACTGCTCGCCGTCGCGCAAGGTGGTATCGAAAATGAAGACGCGGTCGCCCGGCGCGGCCGTCTGGTTCGTGGTCTCTGTGCTCATGATGTCCTGCCTCTCATGCCTTCCGGCTTTCGCCGGAAAAAAACCTTGTCCGTTTGCAGTCATTATCCCCTGAGCATCCGTCCGGCTGGGCCGAACCGCCGACGCTCAGGGGCTGCTAAGGCTTAGGAGAGGCTTGTTCGGGAGGACGGGCAGAGCCGGACGCAGCGCAGCCGCCGCCAGCGGGAGGCGGCGATCAATCGCGGGCGCGAATGAGGCGGCTTGGTTCATGTCGAACACGTCGTGTCTCGGCGCATGTCTCTGCAACTCTGATGGTTGTAATGCGCGGCGGGCGCGATGACAAGCGTTCGTCGCGGCAGCGCCAGGATGAACAACACCTGAATTCATCTCGCAGCCAACGTTCACGCCGGTGAACACAACCCGACAACGAGGTTCAAAACGCATTCAGAGCGGGGCCGATACAACAGGATCGTCATCTCGGATGAGACGGCAAGAAACCAAGGGAGATTTTGACATGACGATCCGCACAGTTCTGGCGTCCAGCGCCATCGCTCTCGTTCTGGGTCTCGGCCTGACGACAGGCGGCTCCGTGGCGGAAGCCGGCGGCAACAAGGCGTGGCTTGAGCAGTTCGGCAGCGGCAACGCCGCCGGCATCGGTCAGCGCGGCTACAAGAACCGCACCAGCGTCTACCAGTACGGCCGCGGCAACACCACGATCAGCACCCAGGACGGCTACGGCAACCGCACCGTCATTGGTCAGGGCGGCAGCGGCAACTACGCCGACAGCTATCAGCGCGGCAGCCGCAACGTGACCGGCATAGCCCAGTTCGGCTCGGGCAACTCCGCGACCACGACCCAGACCGGACGCGGCAACGCCGTCGGCGTCATCCAGGGCGGTCATGGCAACAGCGCCACGACCAACCAGCATGGCTCCGGCAACGTCGGCGTCATCGTTCAGGACTGAGCTTTTTCGATCATCAAGACGGGGGGCGTGCGCGCCCCTCGCAACCCCGCCCGATGGAGGCATGACATGACCAGACGCAACAGAAACATCCGCCGCGCCCTGGCGGGCGCCGCGCTGACCGCAGGAATGATGGCGATGGGTGCAGGTTTTTCGGGCGATGACGCCGGCGCAGGCTGGTTCACCAGCGACAACCTGCGCTGCGAGATCGAGGTGACGCCGAACGCTTACGGCGTCGAACTGCGCGGCGTGGTGTTCAGCGAGGAGAAGGTCTCCGGCCGCTACGAGCTGACGGTCGAGCAGGACGGCGTGAGCGGACAGTCGCTCATCAACCAGGCCGGCGGCTTTGCGGCTTATCCGGGCAGCCCGGCCCATCTTGGCGTCGTCACGCTCGGCGGCACGGGCTCGGCCTACAACGCCAAGCTCAAGGTTCACGCCGGCGGCGAGACTTACGTCTGCGCCAAGCGCGTCGGCGGCAACGTGTAAGCGCGATACCAGGGGAGCCGAGAGATGAAACGCACTACGCTTTGCGCCGCCCTTATGGCCGCGACCATCGGCCTTGGCGGTCTCGCCGCGCCGGAGCCGGCCGAGGCAGGCGGCAGCTTCAGCATCTATGTTTCGCCCAAAAGCGAGCGCGGCAAACAAAAGGTCGAGCGCGGTCTGAAGCTGTTCTCGCACATCCAGCAGCGCCGCGCGGCGCGTCGCGGACGCAACAATTCAGCCTATGTCGAGCAAAACGGCAGCGGCAACACCGCCGGGATTTATCAGCGCGGCAGCGGCCACGATGCCAGCATCGCCCAGAACGGCAATGACAACGCCTTCGGCATCTTCCAGTTCGGCAAGGGCACCAGCGGACACGCGCACCAGAACGGCGACGGACAGGCCGGGCTGCTGTTTCAGGGCGGCTGGTAAATCTGAAAAGTCCCGGCGGCGTCAGGAGAGCGGCAGGATGCGGAATGGCAGCTTGCCGCCTTTTGGCGTGAGCGTGACCGTCGCCGCGATCTGCGCGGGCACCGGACCGACATATTCCAGCCGGTAGCGGCGCAAGAGCTGGGTGAGCGCCAGCGTGTTCTCGATCAGCGAGAGCGCCCCGCCGACACAGGCCCGCTTGCCCGCGCCGAACGGCAGATAGGCGTACTTGTCGCGCGCCCGCGCCTTCTCCGGCTCGAAGCGGCTGGGGTCGAATTTCTCCGGCTCATCCCAGATGCGCGGGTCGTGATGAACGATATACGGGCAAAGCACGACCTTGTCGCCCGGCTCGACCTTGTTGCCGGCCAGCTCATCCTCCGCCGTCGCCTGGCGGATCAGGCTCCAGATCGGCGGG
This sequence comes from uncultured Hyphomicrobiaceae bacterium, assembly GCA_964540795.1. Lineage (GTDB taxonomy): Bacteria > Pseudomonadota > Alphaproteobacteria > Rhizobiales > Rhodomicrobiaceae > Dichotomicrobium. The sequence continues at coordinate 190,119 of CAZINX010000003.1, forward strand.
TAAAGCCGCATGGTTTCCTGCAGCACCGCGCGGGTGTAGGTCAGCGCCTGCATGTCCTCGAAGGTGGGCACACGGTCGCCATAGACGGCTTCGCCTTCGGCGCGGATGCGCTCGGCCACCTCCGGGTAAAGCGAAAGCAGGTAGAAGCACCAGGTGAGCGTGAGGGCGGTCGTCTCGGTGCCGGCCCAGAGATACTGCTTCATCTCGTCCATGACCTGGCGCTCGTCGAACTCCGGCACGTCAGGGTCCGCCGCGGCCTCGCGCATCATGGTCAAGAGGGTGCGCTCGCGATAATCGCGCGGGTCGGCGCCCAGCACCATCGGCGGCACGGACAGCCAGTGGCCGATCGCGGTCGCGGCGTCATCGTCGGACGGCACCTCGGTCCACTCGCCCTTGACCTTTTTCAGCCGCACCTTCTTGTGGTTGAGCACGTCGGTGTAGCTCTTGACCGCCGAGAAGATCAGGTGCGGATTGAACGGCACGTCCCGGTCGAAGAGCGCCTTGCAGATCATGTTGGCCGCCAGCGACCACGTCTCTTCCAGCAGGTTCACCGGCTCGCCCGTCTTTGCCAGTTCAGCCCAGCGCGCGCTGCGCTCATTCACCGAGGCGAGCAGATAGGGCATGTATTCGGTGTACATCTTGGGCTGGAACGCGGCCTGCTGGGGCATACGGATCTTCTGCCAGAGCGCGCCGTCCACCGTGATCATGCTGTTGCCGAAGATCGGGCGCAGCCCGTCAAAATACTTGCCGTAGGCGTCGTAGCGCTTCACCAGCACCTGCTTGAACAGCTCCGGGTCGCTGAGGAAAAAGATGCGCTCATCGCGCAGATTGATGCGGATGCAGCCGCCGTATTTCTGGCCCATGCGCACCAGCGCGGGCATCGGGTCGTCCTGCTTGGCGAGCATCTGGAGCTTGAACCAGACGGTTTCCGCCTCGCCAAGTCCCTGGGCGTGAGTCTGCGCAGCATCCATCGACATTGACCTTTCGCCGGTATCCCTCATCGCGCACCGCGCGTGCATTGCTGTGTCGGATACCACCATCCGCGCGCGCCTGTCTACTTGGCGGAGAACCTCGCAAATGCGGCGAAAATTTACGTGCTTTTCGCGTAACGGCGCATCGCGATTCGGCAGCCCAGCCACAGACGGAGGTGGATGACGCGCGCTAAAGCCTTGCCATCGCCGTATGAAATGTTTTTCAGTATAGACGGGACGGCGGATTTGGGCCCGGCGTTCCGGCCTGCGCTTTGCGGGCCGACTGGGGAGAGAACAAGGCACTAGAGTTTGGCGGCCTGCCGATTCGCAGGCGCCGGTGATGGGGGAGTAAAACGTGTTGATGGGGGAAGTGCGTGCGCGGTCCGTGCTCGGGGCCGTGAGCGTCGCGGCGTTGTGCGCTATGGCGCCGACGGCGATGGCGGCGGACCTGTTGGGGCAGGACGAGACCGCCAAGGGCGTTTACGAGACGCCGCATCAGTATTTCGTCGGCTTGAGCGCGCGGGGGCTGTACGGGCATCTGGAGCGCGAGGGCAGCGACTTTTTCCGCAAACTCAAGATCGACGGCGATGTAGAGGTTGTCGATCCGGATTTTGTCAGTTTCGACAATGACGAAGAGTTTTCGGGTTTTGAGGGCGAGGCGTTTATTGGCAAGCGCTTTGGCGATTATTCGATCGCGTTCTTCGTCGGCGGCTCGGTGATCTCGTCCGATGTCAGAGATAGCGGGTCGATCGAAGCAGAGGACGCCGACGGATATCACCTGATGCTGCCCGCCCCAGAACTGGACAAGAGCCGGACCTTCAAGTGGATCGACACCAACCAATTCGATATCAACGACTATAAATATCGCAACGACTACGACCGGCGCGAGATCGCGTTTGGGGTCCGCCCGACGTTCTATTTCGGCGGCGATCCGGCCCCGAGCATGAAGGACGTGAGCCTGAAAGACGCGCCCATGCCGGTCGAGGGCGGCTTGCAGAACATGCTTCAGCCGATGGTTTTCGCCACGCTCGGCACGGTCGAGGTCAACGAGCATTTTTCGGGTTTCACCGACAACGACCCGCCAGAAGAACAGCCGAACTCACCGTTCGCCTCTCATCCGGGTAACATACAGTTCGCCTACGACAACGACATCGAATCCGACTTCACCGGCATCGGCTTCGGCCTGAGCCTGCGCGGCCCGCTGCATAACGGCGGCCTCAAGATCGGCTATTTCGCCACGGCAAAAGCCTCCGCCGAGTTCCACGAAGCCGACGCTACCTCTTCCTCTTTTTATGACCAGCTGTGGGACGATCCCGATAACTATGGCATTCGGGGATGTACGGGCGTGCCAACCGCGCCATGCAACAAATTCATCAAAAACAGCGAACCCGGGGTTACATCCTCCAAAGACATGAGCGAGGAGAAAACCGTCTGGACGCTGCATTTCGAAGGCGGCCTGACCTTCGGCCTGACCGAGGGCATCAACCTCGAACTCGGCGGGCGCTACCGCCGCACCGAAGCGCCGCAGGTCATCATCGACGGCACGCAGGACGCCTACATCGCCTTCGAGGAAGCCGAGGAGATGGGCGGCTTCGTCGGGCTGACCGCGCAGTTCTGATCCGCGGATGCTCAGGGCGTTGACGCAATGCAGCGGCGGCCCCCGTTTGCTGCATTGCGTTCACCAAGGTCGGCGGGGAGTGACGCCTAGCGTGTCGCTTCGACGCGAACCGGCATGGCGAACGGCCGGGCCGGCTCCAGCGCCGCACTCTCTGCGATGGCCGCCGCCGCCTCGATCATCCGGCCCTCCCGCCCCAGCGCCTCATCGGCGAAGCTGACAAGCCGCGGGTTGGGCTGGGCGGTCGGAGAGCTTTCGCGCAAGAGCCGGGCGATCCGGTGTTCATCCGTCTCCGGGTTCAGCGCGCAGACAATGGTGAAGGCCGCGGCCGTCGACCGGCTGATCCCCGCGAGACAATTCACGAGAACCGGCGCAGCGCGATCCCACGACATGACGAAATCGACGAGCGCGGCGACATGCTCCGGCGATGGCGCGACATGCCCGTCGCGCGGCTCGGTGATGTCGTTCATGGTCAGTCGTAGATGGCGCTCGCGCGGCACGCAGGCCGGGGTGAGCAGTTCGCGCATGATCTCGTCATTGACCAGCGAGATCATATGCCCCGGCCGGGTCCGCTCCACCACGTGATCGATTGCGTCGAGCGGACATATGTAAAGCATTTCCGGCGATGGCGTGTACATGTTCTGGCCCGTTCGCGCCGACCTGCGCGGTATATCACCTGTTGGGCGCGCTCGCTCTTGCTGTCAAGCCGCAAGCCCGCTTTCGACGAACGAGGCGTTGCGCCTGACCGGCCACACCGACATAATGCGCGCATCGAACAAGCCTTGCCAGAATTTCCCGGGAGGAGCCCTGACATGTCCGACGATAAGATTTATCCCGTTCCCGAAGACTGGGCCAATAACGCTTATGTGAATCGCGCTCAATATGAAGAAATGTACCGGCAGAGCATCGAGAACCCGGACGAGTTTTGGCGCCATCACGGTTACCGGATCGACTGGATCAAACCGTACACCAAGGTCAAGAACACATCCTACGATCCGCACAACGTCGATATCCGCTGGTTCGAGGACGGCACGCTGAATGTCTGCGCCAACTGCGTGGACCGGCACCTGCCCGCGCGCGGCGATCAGGTCGCCATCCTGTGGGAAGGCGACGAGCCGGACATGGACCTCAAGATCACCTATCGCCAGCTCCACGAACGGGTGTCGCGCTTCGCGAATGTGCTGAAGAAGCTGGGCGTCAAGAAGGGCGACCGCGTCACGATCTACCTGCCGATGATCCCCGAGGCGGCCTACGCGATGCTGGCCTGCGCGCGCATCGGCGCGATCCATTCAGTCGTCTTCGGCGGCTTTTCGCCGGATGCTCTGGCCGGGCGCATCAACGACTGCGATTCGAACCTCGTCATCACGGCGGACGAAGGCGTGCGCGGCGGCCGCGCCGTCCCGCTGAAGGCGAACACCGACAAGGCGCTCACCCATGCGCCGAGCGTGCAGAACGTCTTGGTGGTCAAGCGCACCAACGCCGAGGTTCCGTGGACCGAAGGCCGCGACGTCTGGCTTCATGAGCAGATGGAGCAGGTCTCCGCGGACTGCCCGCCCGAGGAAATGAGCGCGGAAGACCCGCTGTTCATTCTCTACACTTCCGGGTCGACCGGCCAGCCGAAGGGCGTGCTGCATACCTCGGGCGGTTATCTCGTGCACGCCTCGATGACGCACCAGTACATCTTCGACTACAAGGACGGCGACATCTACTGGTGCACGGCCGACGTCGGCTGGGTGACGGGCCACTCCTACATCGTCTACGGCCCGCTCGCGAACGGCGCGACGACGCTGATGTTCGAGGGCGTTCCGAACTACCCAAGCGCCTCGCGGTTCTGGGACGTCGTCGACAAGCATCAGGTCAACATCTTCTATACCGCGCCGACCGCGATCCGCGCGTTGATGGGCGCTGGCGAGGAGCATGTGAAGAAGACCAGCCGCAAGTCGCTCAAGCTGCTCGGCTCCGTCGGCGAGCCGATCAACCCCGAAGCGTGGGAATGGTTCTATCATGTCGTCGGCGAGGGCCGCTGCCCGATCGTCGACACCTGGTGGCAAACCGAGACAGGCGGCATTCTCGTCAGTGCCCTGCCCGGCGCGATCGATCTGAAGCCGGGTTCCGCGACCCTGCCCTTCTTCGGCGTTCAGCCGGGGCTGGTCGACAACGAAGGCAACCCGATAGAGGGGGCCGGCGCGGGCAACCTCGTGATACGCGACTCCTGGCCGGGCCAGATGCGCACGGTCTACCGCGACCATGAACGCTTCGTGCAGACCTATTTCAGCACGTATCCCGGCATGTATTTCACCGGCGACGGCGCAAAGCGTGACGAGGACGGCTACTATTGGGTTACCGGCCGCGTTGATGACGTGCTGAATGTCTCCGGGCACCGCATGGGCACAGCGGAGATCGAATCCGCGCTGGTCGCGCATCCGAAGGTTTCCGAAGCCGCCGTGGTGGGCTATCCGCACGACATCAAGGGCCAGGGCATCTATGTCTATGTGACGCTGATGGCCGGGGAGCAGCCCAGCGAAGAGCTGCACAAGGAGCTGCGCGACTGGGTCCGCAACGAGATCGGCCCCATCGCGTCGCCCGACATCATCCAGTTCGCCAGCGGTCTGCCCAAGACCCGCTCGGGCAAGATCATGCGCCGCATCCTGCGCAAGATCGCCGAGGACGATTTCTCCAACCTCGGGGACACCTCGACGCTGGCCGAGCCTGGCGTGGTCAATGAGCTGATCGAGCAGCGGCAGAACCGCGCTTCAGCGTAAGCGAGAGGCAGGCGGCGGCGCGCCCGCCCCGCTGGTCACGCGGCCCGCGCCTGCGGGCCGCATCTTTTTTTCCGCGCTTGAATCGCTACATCCGGCCTGCGGACGCACACAGCCGGCGGCGCGCAGGGAGGCAGCATGTTCGGACGCAGTTACTATCTTTTTTCGTTGCTCGGTTTCCGCATCGGACTGGACGCCTCCTGGTTCATTCTCGCCTTCCTGATCGTCTGGTCGCTGTCGACCGGGTACTTTCCGGCCGTGGTCGAGGGACTGGCGGGCGTCACCTATCTATGGATGGGCGTGCTCGGCGCGCTGGGGCTATTTGCCTCGCTGATCTTCCACGAACTGGCGCACGCCGTGGTCGCAAGGCAATACAACCTGCGAATCTCCGGCATCACGCTGTTCGTATTCGGCGGCGTCGCCCAGCTTGAGGAAGAGCCGCGCACTGCAAAAGCCGAGTTTCTCGTCGCCATCGCCGGACCGATCGCGAGCATCCTGCTCTCGATCCTGTTCTTTGGCATCACCGCAAGCGGCATCTTCGCCGGCGTCGAGCCGCTCCTCGCCGTGACCGGCTATCTCGCTCTCATCAACTTCGTGCTTGCCGCGTTCAACATGGTGCCCGCTTTCCCGCTCGATGGCGGGCGGATTCTGCGGGCGATCCTGTGGTGGTGGAGCGGGAACATGTCGCGCGCCACGCGCATGGCCGCCACGGTCGGCGGTGGCTTGGGCATCGCGCTGATGGCATTTGGCGCTTACAACGCCTTCACCGGCATCGTCGTTGCCGGCATGTGGCAGATCCTGATTGGCTTCTTCATCTATCGCGCGGCCGGGATGGCGCGCGAGCAGGCCGGCAATCTGCCGGGGCCGGGTCATTCGCATATCGGGCAGATCGTCGACCGCGACCAGCCGCGCGTGCCGGCGGATGCCTCGCTGGAGACGGCGGCGCAAGCGTATTTCTACCGGCTTCGGCCGCGCATCCTGCTCTTGGAAGACCAGGAGCGGGTTGTGGGCACGCTGACCCTTGGCGACTATGCCCATGTGCCCAAGATGCAATGGGACGATATCCCGGTGCGCCAGGTCATGCAGCCGCTCACCGACCAGCCGATGGCCCGGCCAGCCGAGCCGGCCAGCGAGGTGCTCAAGCGCATGGTCCGCGAAGGGCACACGCATGTCGTGATCGTCGATACCGGACGCGTCGTCGGCGTGCTAACCCGGCGCGACATCATGAATTTCGTCGAGCCGCAAGAAGAGCGCGGCCCGGCCGGCGCTGCCGCGCAGCAGGCAGAATGATGCGCGCAGGCCCTTGCATTCGCTGATCGTATGCGCCATAACACCGGATGTGGTGAAAAGCGCCGTTACCCTCCACTGCGCGGGCGTAGCTCAGGGGTAGAGCACAACCTTGCCAAGGTTGGGGTCGTGAGTTCGAATCTCATCGCCCGCTCCATCTAACTTTTTGATGTTGTTGATTGTTAGGGCTTCGGTTGCCTTCCGCTCTTCGCCGGTTTCTCGATTCGCCACGGATTTGCCATACCAACTCGGGGTCGCTCGTTTGTTCCGTCATTGGAACATTGCGACTCTGGGTTGTTGACCTGGCAGCAGTCCGTTCATTGGTAATCGGGGTACATATCCCGTTCCGAACTTTCGATCCAGTACTTCTACCAACGCTCATTGATCAGAACCTATGCGTCCAGTCACGCAGTCCGATTGACATGATGCGCCATGGCTGATCGGTCAGCTTGTTCCAGGCTTCACAGCAATGCGCCAGGATGTCGTCGTAGGATTGGAAGACCCGGTTTGAGAGCCAGTTATCGCGCAGCAATTGCCAGATATTTCCTGAGGGTTGAGTTCCGGCGAGCGGGGCGGCAAGGGCAGCAGGGTGATGTTGCCGGGAACGTTCAACTTCGCCGACATATGCCATCCGGCCTGATCGAGCAGAAGCACGGCATGAGCGCCGCGCTCAACCGTAGCGCTGATCTGGGCAAGATGATCCTGCGTGGCGGGCGTGTCGCACCAGGGCATGACGAGCCCGGCGCCTTTGCCCTTCGCCGGAGGGATGGCGCCGAAAATGTAAGCCCATCTGGAGCGTTGATCATGCGCCGCGGTTGGCCGGCTTCCACGCCGCGTCCAGCGGCGAGTGATCTTGTTCTTCTGTCCAATCCTGGCCTCGTCCTGGAACCAGATTTCTATTGGCGTTCCCGGCGCGAGCTGCTGTTGGATCGCCGCCAGCTTGTCGGCGAAGTTCTTTTAAATGCCTCAATGATCTCAGGGTCTTGAGCATAATGTCGAGGGCGGGCCGAGAGTTTTGTGAAGCCAAAGGCCGGCGCGGAGCGACGAAGCCCCATCGCACGCAGTTCCCGGCTCACCGTCTGGCGGCTGAGCGATACGCCGAATTCCTCGCGCAGCCACTGGACAAGATCGACAAGCCGCCAGCGGACGACGCCATCCAGATAAGGTTGCGGTCCGGCCTCAATAAGGTTGCGGTCCGGCCTCAACCGCTTGAGCAAGCGCCGCACGCTGGGCATCGCTGAGGCGAGGCGTCTTGCCGGGCGCTTTACAATCGAGCAGGCCGTCAGGGCCATGCGCATTGAAGCGCACCACCCAGTCCCGGATGATTTGCAACCCGACCCCGCCGATCCTTGCCGCCTGGCTCCGGCTGCCGCCTTCATAATTGGATGCCAGCGCCAGCAAGCGCCTTGTTTGATTTGCGTCCCGGCTCGCCCGAGCAAGCCGGTGCAGATCATCCGCGGTATAGTCAGAACGAAGCTGGATAGCCGCTCCCATGGAAAACCTCCCGTCGTTTTCCATCGTGAATCATTATTCGCGGCGATTGTCACCGGCGGCGCAAAACTGACCCTATCGGCGGAACGAATCTGACCC
>CAZINX010000004.1:0-165554 GCA_964540795.1 uncultured Hyphomicrobiaceae bacterium
CGGCCCGCGTCGCCCCGATGTTCCTGTTATGTTCGCAATTTTCCGCGCTGTCAAGTTTGTTTTTGCGAAGCACATCCGTGCTTCGCTGACGCGCTAAGCGCGGCGGCCGGTGGTCGCTTCGCGCCCGTCTCTGACTCCGGCCTTACAGCGCGCAAGAGCGCGCTGGGGGCGATCCCTCGCACACGCCTCTCGTGTCATCCCGGATGCTGCGCAGCGCGCAGTGATGCGCTGCTGATCCGGGATCGCTCTGTTCTGCCGCCTCCGGGTCCCGTGTCTGCGCCGCGTGACTTCGCCCCGCGCCGCGCACGGGACGACACGCCGTTGTCATCCCGGATGCTGCGCAGCACGCAGTGATGCGCTGCTGATCCGGGATCGCTCTCTTCTGCCGCCTCCGGGTCCCGTGTCTGCGCCGCGTCATTGACATGCCGCGCCGCGCACGGGACGACACGCCGCCGGACGCTTGCAAGGGAACCGCCCTCCGCCCGCAGGGCGGCAAGCGCGGAGTCGAAGACGGGCGCGAAGCGACCACCGCGCGCCGGCCTTAGGCCGTACCCGGGGGCCGGATGGCCCCGGAAAGCAAAAAACCGTGCGCACGGGACGACACGCCCGCACCGGAATCACACGAATTGATCGAACAAGTCCGCCCAATCCGGGTTGTCCGCCTCGATAAGCTGCACCTTCCAGGCCCGCCGCCAGCGCTTGACGCGCTTCTCATGCGCAATCGCCGCCTCGATATCGTCGAACGGCGCGGCATGGACCAGCCGCGTGACGCCATATTTGCGCGTGAATGCGCTGCCGATGCCGTCGCGGTGCTGCTGGACGCGGTGGGCGAGCGCATTCGTGACGCCGATATAAAGCGTGCCGTTTTTGCCGCTGGCGAGGATGTAGACGTAGTAGCGCTCGCTCATGGGTTGATGTCATCCCGGACGCGCTGCAGCCTCCCTTGTCATCCCGGGCGCAGTGCAGCACGCAAGTGGTGCGCTGCTGACCCGGGATCGCTGTCTTCGGCCACCTCCGGGTCCCGTGTCTGCGCCGCGTGATTGCATCCCGCGCCGCGCACGGGACGACACGCCGTTGTCATCCCGGATGCTGCGCATCACGTAGTGATGCGCTGCTGATCCTTTGTCATCCCGGACGCGCTGCAGCGCGAAGCGGTGCCGCGCTGATCCGGGATCGCTGTCTTCTGCCACCTCTAGGTCCCGTGTCTGCGCCGCGTGATTGCATCCCGCGCCGCGCACGGGACGACACGCCGTTGTCATCCCGGATGCTGCGCATCACGTAGTGATGCGCTGCTGATCCTTTGTCATCCCGGACGCGCTGCAGCGCGAAGCGGTGCCGCGCTGATCCGGGATCATTCCTCCGGGCAGCCGAAGTCGCGCAGCGCCTTGGCGTATTTCTCCGCTTTCGGCGACCCGATCTCGCGGAACAGATCGCGCGCCCGCGCCCAATGCTGGCAGGCGCGCGCGGTGTCGCCCCTCTGCTGGTAGATCAGCCCCAGATTGGCGGTGGCGATGGCCTGCCCTTCCTTGTTGCCAAGTTCCTCGGAGAGTTCGAGATCGCGCTTGAACATCTCCTCGGCACGGTCGAGTTCGCCGCGCCTGCGGTAGATCAGCCCCAGATTGCCGGTGGCGGCGGCCATGCCCTCCTTGCCGCCCAGCTCCTTCTCGATTTCGAGGCTCTTGAGATGCATCGCCTCGGCGCGGTCGAGCTCGCCGCGCGTGCGGTAGATCAGCCCCAGATTGCCGGTGGCGATGGCCTGCTGCTCCTTGATGCCCAGCTCCTCGGCCAGTTCAAGCTGGCGCTTGAGCATCGCCTCGGCGCGGTCGAGCTCGCCGCGCGTCATGTAGATCAGCCCCAGATTGCCGGTGGCGGCGGCCTGTTGCTCCTTGATGCCCAACTCCTCGGCCAGTTCGAGTTGGCGCTTGTGCATGTCCTCGGCGCGGTCGAGTTCGCCGCGCGTTTGGTAGATCAGCCCCAGATTGCCGCTGGCGGCGGCCTGCTGTCCCTTGTTGCCCAGCTCCTCGGCCAGTTCGAGCGCGCGCCCCAGCATCGCCTCGGCGCGGTCGAGCGCGCCGCGCCTGCGGTATGTCTCTCCCAGATTACCGGTGGCGATGGCTTCCCATTCCCTGTCCGCCAGCTTGTTCCCGAGCGCCAGCACGCGCTCGAAGCTGTTGATCGCGCCGTCCAGCGCCCCGGTGCGAGCTTGCAACTGCCCCAGCATGTTCCAGCCGTCGGGATCGTCCGGGTCCAGCTCCACCGCCCTGGCGTAGGCGTCCATCGCCGCGTGAGTGTCATGCAGGAAGGCGAACGCGCCCTTCTGCCGGTAGAGCGCGGCTTCGTCCGCGGCGATGCGCTCGCGCGCCCGCGCCCGCTCGGCGATCAGCTCCTCGATGGCGGTTTGCGCCGCTTCGCCCGATTTGTCGCGCAGCGCGTCGGCGCGCCCGGCTTTCAGCAGCGTGTCGATACCAGCGTCGAGGTCCGCGCCGAGGCCGTCGCCGGGGGATTGCGCGCCCGCCCCGGCGAGGGCGGCGTCGCTGCCCAGCGCGGATTGCATTTTGGCCATCTGCGCGCGCAGCGCGGCCACCTCCTCGCTCACGTCGCTGATGTCAGCCTTGGTCGCCGCGCCGCCGCCGCGTATCAGCGCGATCACGCCCCAGATGCCTAGCCCCGCGCTGAGGACCGCGCCGATCCATTCCAGCACGTTCTTGATGTGCTCGCCCGGCGTCCATCCGGTCAGCCACTCGATTCCGGCCCAAATCCAGTCCGCAAACTGTTGCAGCAAATCCAGCATCCGCTCGCCCTCCCGCGCGCCGCGTTTCCCGCAATTTTATTAAACTGAATTGACAGCGGCGTGAAGGCGCGGAGCTGTCATCCCGTGCGCGGCGCGGGGGAGTTTTTGCTTTTCGGGCGACATCCGTCGCCCGGGACGGCCTAAGGCCGGCGCGCGGTGGTCGCTTCGCGCCCGTCTTCGACTCCGCGCTTGCCGCCCTGCGGGCGGATTGGAGGTATCCTTGCTGGCGTCCGGCGGAGCTGTCATCCCGTGCGCGGCGCGGGGCGCAGTCACGCGGCGCAGACACGGGATCCAGAGGCGCGCGATCCCGGATCAGCGCAGCACCGCTTCGCGCTGCAGCGCGTCCGGGATGACGCACGGCTTGCTGCGCGGCGGCCGGTGGTCGCTTCGCGCCCGTCTCTGACTCCGGCCTTACAGCGCGCCAGGGCGCGCTGGGGCGGTATCCTTGCGGGCGTCCGGCGGGGTGTCATCCCGTGCGCGGCGCGGGGCGCAGTCACGCGGCGCAGACACGGGATCGGGAGGGCATGAATCAAGAGCGATCCCGGATCAGCGCAGCACCGCTTCGCGCTGCAGCGCGTCCGGGATGACTAAGGGTCAGCAGCGCATCACTTCGTGCTGCACTGCGCCCGGGATGACGAACAAGGGCAGCGCACCGCTTTGCCCTCCGTGCGGATTGGCGGCATCCTTGCGGGCGTCCGCAAGGAACCGCACCCGTCTCCGACTCCGCGCTTGCCGCCCGCCGCTCCGGTGATAGGCTCATGCCACGGCATGGCGCAGCGCAGCAATCGGAGGTGACGCATGAGCGAGACGGACGACCTGCTCTACGAGGTGCGCGACGGCGTCGGCTGGATCACCTTTAACCGGCCCGAAGCGCGCAACGCCTTCACCTTCGCGATGTATGAGCGGCTGCGCGAAATCTGCGAGTCGGCGGAGGCCGGCGGCGCGGCGCGCGTGCTCATCATGCGCGGGGCGGGCGGCAAGGCGTTCGGCGCGGGCACGGATATGAGCCAGTTCCGCGGCTTCTCGAAGCCGGAGGACGCCTGGGCCTATGAGCAGCGCATGGAAGCCGTTTTCACCGCAATCGAAAGCTGTCCGGTGCCGACCATCGCCGCGATCAACGGCGCGTGCACCGGCGGCGGCGCGGCCATCGCGGCGGCGTGCGACCTGCGCATCGCGGACCCGGCGCTGAAATACGGTTTTCCGGTCGCGCGCACGCTGGGGAATTGTCTGTCGGTGTCGAACCTCGCGCGGCTTAGCGCGCTGATGGGCGCGGCGCGGGTGCGCGAAATCCTGATGACCGCCCGGCTCATCGAGGCGGAGGAAGCGAAGGCCATCGGGCTGGTGAGCGAGATCGCGGAAGATGTCGATGCGCGCGCCGGCGAACTGGCCGCCACGCTCGCCAGCCACGCGCCGCTGACCCTCCGCGCGACGAAAGAGGGCCTGCGCCGCCTGCGCGCGGCGGCCGCGCATGTCGATGATCGCGACCTGATCGCCATGTGCTACATGAGCGCCGATTTCCGCGAGGGGCTGGAGGCGTTCTTGTCCAAGCGCAAGCCGGAGTGGTCCGGCAACTAAGCAACGGTCGCGCCGTCCCACGGTTTGCCGGTTGGCAGAAAATCTGAATTGCATTAGTCTCACGGACTAACTTGATCGGCGTCAAACAGACGGGCCGCAACAGGTCCGCAGCCGTGAGAAAGGGAGGAAACCATGCCGCACGTCACCATGACGGTGAATGGGAAAAGTGTATCCGCGGATGTCCCCGGTCATACGCTTCTTGTTGATTTCATCCGCCAGAACCTCGGCCTGACCGGCACGCATGTCGGCTGCGACACCAGCCAGTGCGGCGCGTGCGTGATCCATGTCAACGGCGATTCCGTGAAAGCCTGCACGCTGCTCGCCACCCAGGCCGATGGCGCGCAGGTCACGACCATCGAGGGGCTAGCCCAGGGCGACAACCTCCACCCGATGCAGGCGGCCTTCCGCGAGACGCACGGGCTGCAATGCGGCTTCTGCACGCCGGGCATGGTGATGTCGGCTGTCGACCTCCTGCAGAAGAACCCGAACCCGAGCGAGGACGAGATCCGCGGCTGGCTGAAGGGCAATATCTGCCGCTGCACCGGCTACCACAACATCGTCAAGGCGATTCAGAGCGTCGCGCAGCAGAGCAAGACCGAAGCTGCGGCGTAACGACGGCTCAGGCGAAATCAGGCGGAACGGAGGTCAGCACAATGGCAGCGGATGGCATCGGCGCGGCGATGAAGCGGCGCGAGGACGACCGGTTTCTCAAGGGTATCGGCAAGTACACCGACGACATCAACGAAACCAACCAGACCTATTGCTACTTTCTGCGCTCCGGCGTGGCCCACGCGCGCATCGACAAGCTGGACACCAGCCGCGCGGCGAGCGCGCCGGGGGTCGTCGCGGTCCTGACGGCCGAGGATTTCAAGGAGGTTGGCGGTATCCCCTGTGCCTGGCAGGTCACCGGCAAGGACGGCCCCATGAAGGAGCCGAAACACCCCATCCTCGCTGAAAGCAAGGTGCGCCATGTCGGCGACCCCATCGCGGCGGTGATCGCGGAGAGCCTGCGCGAGGCCAAGGACGCGGCGGAGCTGATCGACCTGGAACTGACTGAGCTGCCGGCGGTCGTCGACATGCGCAAGGCGCTGGAGGGCGGGGCTGAGCCTGTGCACACGGAAGCCGAGGACAATCTCTGCTTCGACTGGGAGCTGGGCGACAAGGCCGCTGTCGACGAAGCCTTCGCCCGCGCCAGCCACGTCACCAAGATCGACCTCGTCAACAACCGCCAGATCGCCAACGCCATCGAGCCGCGTGCCGCAATCGGCATCTATGATCCCTCCAAGGATGAGCACACGCTCATCACGACCAGCCAGAACCCGCATGTCATCCGCCTGCTCATGGGCGCGTTCGTGCTCGGCATCCCGGAGCACAAACTGCGGGTCTATGCGCCGGATGTTGGCGGCGGGTTCGGCTCCAAGATCTATCACTATGCCGAGGAAGCGGCTGTCACCTTCGCGGCGAAAAAGATCGGCCGGCCCGTGAAATGGACGGCGGAGCGCACCGAGAGCTTCATGTCGGACGCGCAGGGGCGCGATCATGTCACCCACGCGGAAATGGCGTTTGACGAGAACGGCAAGGCGATCGCCCTGCGCTGCGACACGCTGGCGAACATGGGGGCGTATCTGTCCACTCTGGCGCCCTGCATTCCGACCTGGCTGCACGGGACGCTGCTGGCCGGGCAGTACACAACGCCGGCGATCTACACCAACGTGAAGGCCGTGTTCACGAACACCGTGCCTGTGGATGCCTATCGCGGCGCTGGACGGCCGGAAGCGACCTACATTGTCGAGCGGCTGATGAGCAAGGCGGCGCGCGAGCTTGGCATGGACCAGACCGAACTCCGCCGGCGCAACTTCATTCAGCCGGAACAGTTCCCGTATCAGACGCCGGTCGCGGTCGAATATGACACGGGCGACTACGAAGCGAGCCTGAATGCGGCGATGGAGTTGGCCGATTATGCCGGCTTCGAGCAGCGCCGAGCGGAGGCGGCCGCGCGCGGCAAGCTGCGCGGCATCGGCGTGTCGTCCTACATCGAGGCGTGCGGGGTTGCGCCGTCGAACCTGGTCGGGGCGCTGGGCCTGCGGGCCGGGCTATACGAGGCGGCTAAGGTGCGCGTGAATCCGACCGGCTCCGTGTCGGTCTTTACCGGCTCGCACAGCCACGGGCAGGGCCACGAAACGACATTTACGCAGCTTGTCGCCGATCGCCTCGGCGTGTCCGCCGACAATGTCGAGATCGTGCACGGCGACACCGACAAGGTGCCGTTCGGCATGGGCACCTACGGCTCGCGTTCGCTGGCTGTCGGCGGCTCGGCCATCGTCAGCGCGCTCAACAAGGTGATCGAGAAGGGCCGGAAGATCGCCGCGCATCTGCTGGAGGCGTCGGAAGGCGATATCGAGTTCATCGACGGAGCCTACCGCGTGAAGGGCACGGACAAGCAGAAGACTTTCGGCGAGGTCGCCCTGACGGCCTATGTTCCGCACAATTATCCGCTGGAGGACATGGAGCCGGGGCTGGAGGAAACGGCGTTCTACGACCCGAAGAACTTCACCTATCCGGCCGGCACCTATATCTGCGAGGTTGAGATCGAGCCACGCACGGGCGAGACTAGGATCTTGTCCTTCGTCGCGGCGGATGACTTCGGCAACATCGTCAACCCGATGATCGTTGAGGGCCAGGTGCATGGCGGTCTGGCGCAGGGCATCGGCCAGGCGATGCTGGAGCATGCAGTCTATGACGAGAACGGCCAGCTGATGACCGGCTCGCTGATGGATTACGTGATGCCCCGTGCGGATGATGTGCCGTCATTCCAGGTCACGACCACGTCGACGCCGTGCACGCACAACCCGCTCGGCGTGAAGGGCTGCGGCGAGGCCGGGGCGATCGGCGCGCCGCCCGCGGTCATCAACGCGATCTGCGATGCGCTGCGCGATTACGGCGTCGATCACATCGACATGCCTGCGACGCCGGAGAAGGTGTGGCGCGCGATCCAGGCCGGTCGTCCGGCCGCGGCGGCGGAATAAGGCGAGGGAGGCTACCATGCACGCATTCGACTATCATCGCCCGAATTCGGTCGCTGAGGCCGCGCAAATCCTGTCCCAGAAGCCGGAAGCGAGCCTGCTGGCGGGCGGCCAGACGCTGATCCCGACGCTGAAGCAGCGGCTTGCAGCGCCGTCCGAGGTCATTGATCTGCGCGAGATCACCGAACTGCGCAGGGTCGAGAAGTCCGGCTCCAACATTGTCGTCGGCGCGATGGCGACGCACGCGCAGGTGGCGAGCAACGCCGAGGTGCAGCGCTCGATCCCTGCGCTGGCGCAACTGGCTGGCGGCATCGGCGATCCGCAGGTCCGCCACGCCGGAACAATCGCCGGGTCCATCGCCAACAACGATCCGGCGGCAGACTATCCGGCCGCGGTCCTCGGCCTCGGCGCGACAGTGGTGACGAACAAGCGGAAGATTGACGCCGACGCGTTCTTCACCGGCCTGTTCTCGACCGCGCTGGAGCCGGGCGAGATCATCACCGAGGTCAGCTTCCCGATCCCCAGCAAGGCGGGCTACGCCAAGTTCGAGCAGCGCGCCTCGCGATATGCGCTGGTCGGCGTGTTCGTTGCGCAGTTCTCCGGCATGTTCTCGACATCCGTGCGCGCAGCGGTCACGGGCGCGGGCGCGGATGGCGTGTTCCGCTCAACAGAACTGGAGGCTGCGCTGAAGAGCAGTTGGTCGGCCGACGCCGTGCGCGACATCAAACTGCCGGACAGCGGCTTGCTCAGCGACCTCCACGCCAGCGCACAGTATCGCGCCGCGCTGATCCCGGTGATGGCGGAACGCGCCGTGGCGAACACGGGATAAGGAGACGGGCAGAGATTGGATAGCGCCGCGCCCACAGGCCCTGACAGCGTGGCAGCCGTGAAGACGCTGCTGCGCGATCACGGCTACATCGCCGACGAGGCCCTGGCGACCGCCACTTTCCTCGCCCTGACGCTTGAGCGGCCGCTGCTGCTGGAGGGCGAGGCCGGCGTCGGCAAGACCGAACTCGCCAAGGTGCTGGCAGAGGCGCTCGGCCGCCCGCTTGTGCGCCTGCAATGTTACGAGGGCCTCGATCTCGCCTCGGCCGTCTATGACTGGAACTATTCACGTCAGCTTTTGCATATCCGCGCGGCCGAGGCGGCCGGCGAGGCGGCGAGCGCCGAGACGGTCGAGCGGGACATCTACGCGCCAGACTATCTGCTGAAACGTCCACTTTTGCAGGCGCTGGAGCTTTCCGCTGAGGGCGAAGCGCCGGTGCTCCTCATCGACGAGCTGGACCGCGCCGACGAGCCGTTCGAGGCGTTTCTGCTGGAGTTGCTCTCGGATTATCAGGTCACCATCCCCGAACTCGGCACGATCAAGGCGGACAAGCCGCCGCTGACGATCCTGACCTCGAACCGCACGCGCGAGGTTCACGACGCGCTGCGCCGGCGCTGCTTCTATCACTGGGTCGAGTATCCGAGCGTCGAGCGCGAACTGGCGATCCTGCGCCTGAAGGTGCCTGAAGCCGGCGAGGAGTTGACCCGTCAGGTGATCGCCTTTATCCATGAAATCCGGTCGATGGACCTCTACAAGAACCCCGGCATCGCCGAGACGATCAACTGGGCGCAGGCGCTCACCGCGCTCAACCATGTCGCGCTGGACCCCGATGCCGTAGACACCACGCTCGGCACGCTGCTGAAATATCAGGACGATATAGGCCGCATCGAAGGCAGCGAAGCCGCGCGCGTGCTGGAGAAGATCAAGGCCGACGCGCGTTCTGGCGGGGGGCAGGCGACATGACCTCCGGCAGCGCGGCGGAGATTCAGGCGAATATTGTCGCGGCGGAAGTCGATGGCGGGCGCATCGCCGACAACATCGCGATGTTCGCGCGGCTGCTGCGCGCCGCCGGTCTGCCCGCCGGGCCGGACAAGACCACGCTGGCGACGCAGGCCGTGCTGGCCGTCGGCATCGACGACCCCAAACGCTTCTACTGGACGCTGCATTCGGTTTTCGTCGCGCGCCGCGCTGAGCACGACCTGTTCAACCAGGCCTTCGTCATGTTCTGGCGCGACCCCGGCTTCCTCGACCAGCTCATGTCGCTGATGCTGCCGACCGCGCGCTCCAACCAGGCGCAGGACGACAAGGCGCTCTCGCGGCGCATGGCCGAGGCGCTGTTCGCCAGCCGGGGGAGCGAGGCGCCGCGCGCCGAGGAGCAGATCGACGTTCATGCGACCGGCTCCTGGAGCGGGCAAGCGCGTTTCCAGCAAAAGGATTTCGAGCAGATGAGCGCGGCGGAACTGCGCGAGGCGCGCCGCCGGATCGCGGCGATGACGCTGCCGTTCGAGCGTCTGCGCAGCCGCAGGTTTGCACAGGTATCGACGCGCGGCCGGCTCGACATGCGCCGGATGCTGCGTGATATGTCCGCGCGCGGACCGGATTATCTGCGCCCCGCCTTCCGCCGCCGCCGCTGGGTGCGCCCGCCGATCATCGTGCTGTGCGACATCTCCGGCTCGATGGACACCTATGCGCGCATCTTCCTGCATTTCATCTATGCGCTGACCAACGACCGCGACCGCGTCCACGCCTTCCTGTTCGGCACGGAGCTGACGCCGATTTCCCGGCTGCTCAAGGACCGTGACCCGGATGCCGCCCTGGCGCGTGTTTCCGGCCGGGTGCGCGACTGGTCGGGCGGCACGCGCATTGGCGACTGTCTCCGCGACTTCAACCGGCACTGGGCGCGGCGCATCTCGGCGCAAAACGCGACCGTGCTGCTGTTCACCGACGGGCTGGATCGTGCGGGCGGCGAGGGCGTGGAGCGCGCGGCGCGCAAGCTGGCGGCGAACAGCCGGCGGCTGATCTGGCTCAACCCGCTACTGCGCAGCGAGGATTACGCGCCGCTTGCCGAAGGGGCGAAGGCGCTGGCCCCGCATGTCCACGAGGTCCGTCAGTGCCACAACCTGAGCAGTCTCACCGCGCTGGCGGCGGCGCTTTCCGCGGACACAGCGGCTGGAAGGAGGACGGTATGAGTACGGTGAAAGGATCGGTTCTGGAGACTGCGCGCAACTGGACGGAAGAAGGGCGGCGCGTGGCCGTCGCCACGGTGGTCGACACCTGGGGCTCCGCGCCCCAGCCGACCGGCAGCCAGCTCGTCATCGACGCGGATGGCAATTTCGAGGGCTCCGTGTCTGGCGGCTGCGTGGAGGGCGATGTGATCGTAGCGGCGGAAGACGCCATCAACAGCGGCAAGCCGGAGATGCTGGAATTCGGCGTGGACAACGAAACTGCCTGGCGCGCGGGCCTGGCCTGCGGCGGGCGCATCCGCATCTACGTGGAGCCAATTACGCGGGACTGACGCCATGCAGGTCGACCATCTGCGCACCCTTTCCGAGGATATGGCCGCGCGCCGGCCGGCCGCCCTGTTGACGTGGCTGGAGACCGGCGAACAGCGGATCATCCGCCGCGACGAGATCGGCGCTGACACGCCCGCCGCGCTGGCCGAGGCGCTGGGAGAAGGCTTCCGCACCGACAAGAGCCGGACGGTCGAGATCGACGGACGCGAGGTCTTCATCAACGTCTACAATCCGCCGCTGCGCCTCATCATCATTGGCGCGGTGCACATCGCGCAGGCTCTCGCGCCGATGGCCGAGCAGGCGGGCTATGACGTGGTCATCGTCGATCCGCGCACGGCCTTCGCCACGGTGCAGCGGTTTGAACGCGAGCGGCTCGACACGCGCTGGCCGGATGTTGCGCTGCCGGAGATCGGGCTGGACACGCGCACCGCGCTTGTCGCGCTCACGCATGACCCGAAGCTGGACGATCCTGCGCTGCATCTGGCGGTCGCATCCCCGGCGTTCTACATCGGCGCGCTAGGGAGCCGGCGCACGCACGCCAAGCGCGTTGAGCGGCTGCGCGAAGCCGGCATGAGCGAAGAGGGCATCGCGCGGATCAGCGCGCCGGTCGGGCTGTCGATCGGCGCGGTCGGGCCCGTGGAGATAGCCGTGTCGATCCTCGCGGAGATGACCGCCACGCTGCGGGGCAAGAAGCCCGAGCTCGGCTGATAAGCGCCATTTTTCCAGCCAAATCTCTTTCGACCCATCTCAGTGTACTCCGTGGGCAGAGCGGCGGGGGCGTGAAGGCGCATGGCGCTCGGCTATTTCGCATTCGTGCTGGCCTGGACCTGGGGCTTCTGGAGCGTGCCCGTCGTAGTCGGCGGCAACCCTTGGGCGACGCCGAACGTCGCCTTCATCTATGTCGGCGGGGCGGGGCCGTTGCTGGGCGGCCTGATATTCACTTGTGCGCGTGGCGGACGGTCGGGCCTGCGGGAGCTTGGCGTGCGGCTGGTCGACCTGCGGCGGATCGGGCCAGTCTGGTGGCTGGCAGTGATTGGTCTCATTCCGCTGATCGAGGCGGCGGCCGCGGTCATCGCCGCGCAGGTGGCTGCTGCGCCGGCAGATGTTTTCACGCCATTGACCGAAAATCTCGCCAATCCCGCCGCGTTCCTGGCGCTGGCCGGTTTCACGCTGATGCTCGGCCCGCTGCCCGAGGAGATCGGCTGGCGCGGTTTCGCCCTTTATGCGCTGCAGGCACGGTTCGCGCCGATCCTTGCCTCGCTGATTCTGGCCGCGGGCTGGGCAGCGTGGCACGCGCCGCTGTTCGTCATGGACGGGTATTATGCACCTTTCGGGGGTTCGCCCGCGCCCTGGCAGTTCGCCTATGATATCCTGCTGACCACGCTGCTCATCACCTGGATCTACAACCACACGGGCCGCAGCGTGCTCGCGGCTGTGCTGTTTCATTTCATGGGTAATTTCTCGGGAGAGATCGTGGCGTCTTCCGAGACAGGCGATCTCATCGCGACGGCCCTGACCACGCTTGTCACCGTCGCGGTGATCGCTGCGGGCGGGCTGCGCCGCGCGACCCCAAGGCGGGCGTGGCGACCCCGGCAGGATTCGAACCTGCGACCCTCAGATTAGGAATCTGATGCTCTATCCTGCTGAGCTACGGGGCCGTGCCCGAGATGTAGCACAATTCGCGCGCCAAAACAGCCTTGCCAAGGCTTGCATCCGCAGCGCGCCTGTTACATAATGCGTAAATAAATGACGGGGAGTTTTGCGTATGAGGGCATTATCGAGGGGCGGGGGCCGAACGCTCGCGCTAATCATTGCGGCAGTCATGCTGCTTGGCGCCGACATGGCCCGGGCCGCCTGCGATCTCAAGGACGCTGGCAAGGCGACGATCGTCGAGGTTCTCAACACGGAATCGCTGCTGCTGGAGGACGGCCGGGCGATCCGCCTTGTCGGCACGTTGAGCCCGCGCACCGAGACGCGCTGGGCGCAGGCGATGGGCCTTGAGGACAAGATTATGGCCTCGCTGGAGGAGCGGCTGCTCGGCAAGGAAGTTCGGCTGCGCTTCGGCGCGCGCGAGCGGGACCGCTACGGGCGGCTGCTGACGCATGTGTTCGTCGGCGAAGGCGATGAACCGATCTGGGTGCAGGAGGCGCTGATCCGCGACGGGCTGGCGATGGTTTATTCGTTCGCTGATAATCGCGATTGCGTGCGCGAACTGCAGCGCTCAGAGCGCGCCGCGCGCGAGGCGGAGGCGGGTTTGTGGGAGCAGGGCGTGTTCCGCGTGCGGGATGCGGCCGATCTCGACAGCCTGGACGGCCTTCTCTACAGCTTCCAGATCGTCGAGGGGCGCGTCGAGGATGTCGCCGAGAGCCGCGGGCGAATTTACCTGAATTTCGGCGATGACTGGCGCACCGACTTTACCGCGACGGTCGCCCCGTCAGACCGCGACAGCTTCAGCGGCTCCGGCATCCAGCTTCCCGATCTGGAGGGGCGCGCCGTCCGCGTGCGCGGCTGGCTGGAGCGGCGAAACGGTCCCATGATCGACGTGACGCATCCCGAGCAGATCGAACTGGTGGGCGCTGGGGACAGCGCCGCGCTGGCCGACTGACGCCTCGTTCTCAGGAAGTGGCGCTGGTCTGCTCTTCCTTCATACGGGAGCGCGTTGCATCCACCAGCGCCTGAAACAGATGCCGCTGGTGGCTGTGATAGACGAGCAATTCGGGGTGCCACTGAACCCCGATCAGGAATGGGCGTTCGCGGTCCTCGACTCCCTGAATGATATGCTCCTCGTCATGCGCGGCGGCGACCAGGTTGCTCGCCAGCCGGTCGACCGCCTGGTGATGGATCGCATTCACGAAGACCCGGGGATGCTTGATGAGCCGCGCCAGCTTCGTGCCGGGCACCAACTCGATGCGCAGGCGCGGCATCACCGTGCGGCGGTTGGTGCGCCACAGCTTCTCGTCGAGGTCGTGGTGCAGCGTCCCGCCGAAGAAGACGTTGAGCATCTGCGCGCCCCGGCAGACGCCCATGATTGGCAGCCCGCGCGGCACCGCGCGCTCCAGCGCGGCAAGCTCGAAGCGGTCGCGCTCCTCGTCGATGCGGACGTCCAGCGTGAAATCGCCCTCGTAGAACCGCGCGGAGATGTCGTCGCCTCCGCCTATCAGCAGCCCGTCAAGATCATCCACGACCTCCGGCGGACAGTTTGCGCCGATCCGCTTCGGCCGCGCGCCCGCAAGCCTCAGCGCGAGCGCATTCCAGGCATAGCTGCACCGCCCGCGATGCCGCGAGGTTGACACGCCGATCAGGGGCCGTCTGGCGTTCTCCTCCGTTCCTCCCACCGATTCTCCTATTTCCTGCGGGCTTGGCGATGCCCATGACAGGGCCTGCGATCTTGCCAAAATGCACCGCGAAGGCGATATCACGTGGCGGCGCACCATGCCAGCCGCGCCCCGTTCCGGGGCGGTCATCCGTTCCTTGGAGGAGTGCCGTTGAGCGAAACCCGTGCGAAGTCTGTCTCGAAACGCGATGTTCCGGAATGGCGGGCGCGGCTGCGCACGCTCGTGGAGCATCCGCTCTGGGAACGCACGATCCTTGCGATCATCATCATGAACGCGGTCACGCTCGGTCTGGAGACCAGCGACAGCGTGATGGCGCGCATGGGCCCGCTGCTGCTCACGCTGGATGCAATCTTTCTGACGATCTTCGTTATCGAGATCGCCGCGCGGCTGATCGCCCATGGCGCGCGGTTCTGGCGCGATCCGTGGAGCGTGTTCGACTTCACCGTGGTGGCCGTTGCGCTCATCCCGACGACCGAAAGCCTCTCCGGCCTGCGTGCGCTGCGCATCCTGCGCGCGTTGCGCCTGATTTCGGCGGTGCCGTCGATGCGCCGGGTCGTGGCCGGGCTGTTCCGCGCGATCCCCGGCATGACGGCGGTCGTGGCGCTGCTTGCGCTGATCTTCTACGTGTTCTCCGTCATGGCGACGATGCTCTATGGCGACACCTTCCCGGAGTATTTCGGGACGATCGGGGAGTCGGCCTATTCGCTGTTCCAGATCATGACGCTGGAAAGCTGGTCGCAGGGCATCGTGCGGCCGGTGCTGGAAGTGCATCCGCTGGCCTGGCTGTTCTTCATTCCGTTCATCCTGATGACCTCCTTCGCAGTGCTGAACCTGTTCATCGGTATTATCGTGGATTCGATGCAGGAGCAGGCGCGCGAGCGGCTGGAGGCTCTCCAGGGACAAGGCCAGCAAGATACCGAGGGCCAGCGTCAGGCGTTGGAAGACGAGCATGACTGGCAGGCTGGCGAGTTCCGCAAGCTCATGGAAGAGCTGAAAAGCGTGCGCGCCGAGGTCGCCTCGCTGCGCGCCGAGCTTGACGCCGCGCGGGGCGACAACAAGCCGAATGGCTGAGATCTGCAAAGGCCGGTGGCCCAGCGCGCCGGAATCGGCATAAGGTCACGACATGAAGCAATACCATGACCTCATGCGCCGCGCTCTCGACGAGGGCGTCCGGGTCCACGACCGGACCGGCGTCGGCACGCTCAGCGTGTTCGGCCACCAGATGCGCTTCGATCTGGACGACGGCTTCCCGCTGGTCACGACGAAGAAGCTGCACCTGAAGTCGATCATCCACGAGCTGCTCTGGTTTCTGTCCGGCGACACGAACACCGCCTATCTCAAGCGCCACGGCGTCAGCATCTGGGACGAGTGGGCTGATGAAAACGGCGATCTCGGCCCGGTTTACGGCTACCAGTGGCGTTCCTGGCCCGCGCGGGACGGCGGTACGATCGACCAGATCGCCGAGGTCGTTGAGGCGATCAAGACAAACCCGCATTCGCGCCGGCACATTGTCACAGCCTGGAACCCGGCCGATCTCGACCGCATGGCGCTGCCGCCCTGTCACTGCCTGTTCCAGTTTCACGTGGCCGCGGGGCGGCTCTCCTGTCAGCTCTATCAGCGCTCGGGCGACATCTTCCTCGGCGTGCCGTTCAACATCGCCTCCTATGCGCTGCTGACGATGATGACCGCACAGGTGACGGGCCTGCGCCCCGGCGAATTCATTCACACGCTCGGTGACGCGCACCTGTACCTGAACCATCTGGATCAGGCGCGCGAGCAGCTCAACCGTGATCCGCGCCCGCTGCCGGCCATGACGTTGAACCCGGAGGTGACCTCGCTGTTCGACTTCACCTATGACGACTTCCGGCTCACGGGCTACGACCCGCACCCGCACATCAAGGCGGAGGTCGCGGTCTAGTGGCGGAGGGCGAGGCCAAAGTGGCGATGATCGTCGCCATGGACGAAAACGGCGTCATCGGCCGCGAGGGCGCGCTGCCGTGGCGTCTGTCCGCAGACCTCAAGCTGTTCAAGCGTCTGACGATGGGCAAGCCGCTCATTATGGGCCGCAAGACATTCCAGTCGATCGGCAGGCCGCTGGAGGGTCGCGACAATATCGTCGTCACGCGCAACAAGGGCTTCACGGCGCAGGGCGTAGACGTCGCGCCCTCGCCGAAAGCGGCGCTGTGGCTGGCGCGCGGGTTTGCGAGGGCGCGCGGCGCAAGCGAGATCATGGTGATCGGCGGGGCGGACATCTTCGAGGCGTTCTTGCCGGAGACGCAGCGGATCTATCTCACGCGGGTCCATGCGAATGTCGCCGGCGACACATATTTCCCGGCCCTGCCGCCGGAGGAATGGCGTACGACGCTCAGCGAGCATTACGGAGCGGGCGCGCGGGACGAGTACGACTTCACCTTCACGATCGTCGATCGGGTCGGTGTGGACGGCTAGGCCGCGCCCGCAAGATTGTGCCGTCCGCCGCCAGCGGCTTCGAGCGCCTCGCTCGCCGCGGACCAGATTTTCCGGTCATCATCCTGAGCGCGCATATCCATCATCCAGCGCGAGATCAGCGCGCCCAGTCCGAACAGCAGCACAGCGCCGATGGCCGTAATCATGAACAGCGTGCCACGGTCGAGCGGCAGAGACCCCAATGGCGCGACCTGCCACGCCAGCGCCGCGAAAAGCGCCGGAACAGTCGATAGCAGCCCGAAGCCGAGCGCGTTCGTCAGACCCGGCTCGCCGCGCAGGCGCGGCAGATTATGCGACAGCCGCGCGACGGCGCCCGTGGTCTGGTTCACAAGGGCGATGCAGTAGGTGTTGCCCTGCGGCTTGTCCTCTGGCGCGGCCCAGACCACCGTGACCGTGTGACCGTTTTCCAGCGGGATGCCGGCGTTGCTCAGGCTGACTTCCATGTCCGGCCCGTCCGCCTGCTGCAGCGTGAATTGCACATGCTCGACCACCCGCTCGGCCACGACGACCCGGCCTTTCGAAGCGATGGGCGTCCCGGATGCGTTGGCGAACGCCTCCATCCAGGATCTGAGATTCTTGACCGTGCCCGTCGCCGCCCAGGCGTGAAATTCAGCCATGCCGTCCTTCCCGAACGAAGCGCCGCGGGCCCGTCCACATCGCTCAAGACGTCTCCGTCAGCTCGCGCCCGCGCGTGTCGCGCAGGAACAGGCCGCCGATCACAATGCTCATAACGGCAATGATGATCGGATACCACAGGCCGTAATAGATATTGCCGGTCGCCGCGACCGCCGCCGTCCCGATGAGCGGCAGCATACCGCCGAACCAGCCATTGCCGATGTGGTAGGGCACGGAGACCGAGGTGTAGCGGATCTGGGTCGGGAACATCTCGACCAGCAGGGCGGCGATCGGCGCGTAAACCATCGCCACATAGCCGATCATCACCACGATGATGAACACCGCCAGCGGCAGGTTGATGTCGCGCGGATCGGCCTGTTCGGGGAAGCCTGCAGCCCGCAATGCCGACAGCACGGCATCGCCATTCGTCTCACGCTGCCAGTTCTCGATGGGGACAGGGTCGCTGTCGCCCACGGTGATCGTCTGCGGCGCGTTTACCGGAACGTTGATGATCGCGAAGGATACGCCGCGGTCGGTGAGGAAGTCGCGCGCCCGATCGCAGTCGGTAAAGTTCGACCACGGCCCCACGAAAACATGCAGCTGACAGTTATCCGGGTTCGCGCGCAAGCTCACCTCGGTGCGCTCTTGAAACGCCACCAGGTCCGGGTTCACCGCCTGCGCCAGCATCTGGAAGAGCGGGAAATAGGTCATCGCGGCGAGCAGGCAGCCTGCGAGGATGACCTGCTTGCGGCCGATCCGGTCGGACAGCCAGCCGAAGAACAGGAACAGCGGAATGCTGATGAGCAGTGCCGAGATCATGATGCCGTAGGCGATCAGGTAATCGACCTTCATCGTGATCTGCAGGAAGAACAGCGCGTAAAACTGGCCCGTGTACCAGATCACGCCTTGCCCCGCCGCCGCGCCCAGCAGCGCCAGCAGCGCGTTCTTGTTGTTCGGATAGCGCAGGAAAGCGTCGCGGAGCGGGTGCTTGGAGTCCTGGCCCCGCGACTTGATGTACTGGAACAGCGGTGACTCGCTCAGGCGCAGGCGGATGTAGATCGACAGGATCAGCAGTACAAGCGACAGCAGGAACGGAATGCGCCAGCCCCACTCGGCGAAATCCTGTTCATCGATCACGAGCCGGCACGCCAGAATGACGATCAGCGAGAGCAGGAAGCCGCCGCTCGCCGTCGTCTGGATCAAGCTGGTGACATAGCCGCGATGCTCGCTGACGGTGTGTTCCGCCACATAGGTTGCCGCGCCGCCGTATTCGCCGCCGAGCGCCAGGCCCTGCGTGATGCGCAGAGTAACAAGCAGCGCCGGGGCGAGCCAGCCGACCTGCTCGAAGGTGGGCAGCAGGCCAATCGCGAAGGTCGCTCCGCCCATGAGCAGGATGGTGATGAGAAAGACGTATTTGCGCCCGACCGTGTCGCCGAACCGCCCAAACAGTATCGCGCCGAAGGGCCGAACGATGAAGCCTGCCGCATAAGTCGCGAAGGCCGCCAGCAGGGCCGCCGTCTCATTGCCTGGCGGGAAGAACAGGAAGGCGAAAAACGGGGCGAGCGTTGCATAAAGAAAAAAATCGTACCATTCAAACACCGTGCCGACAGACGATGCGAAAGTGACCTTCCGCAATTCTCTCGGACGAATATGAATGATATCCGGGACACCTTGGTGCCGCGTGCGGATGACCTGAACCACGGTCGCCCCTCCCAGAAAATTCTTGTTTTTCCAAGGCGATATTCTGCGGCGGCCGGGATGCCGGTATGTGTTGCATTCCAGCTTTGGAACACTGAGGCGTTGTATAGAAATAAATCAAAATTAAGGCTTTGGTCTTGGGCGCGAGACATTCAGGCCAGCGCCCAAGACACGCCGGCCGCCGCGCGTTTAGCGCGGCAGCGTTTCGTCAACGGCCTGCCTTGTGGCCGCGACGACTTTGTCAACTTCCTCATGCGTGATGCACAGCGGCGGCGCGAAGCCGAGAATGTCGCCCTGCGGCATCGCCCGCGCGATGACGCCGTGGCGGGCGAGCGCCGCCGTCACCGTTGGACCGACCTTTTTCGCCGGGTCAAAGAAGGTCCGGCTGGCCTTGTCCTCGACGAACTCGACCGCCGCGAGCAGCCCTTCGCCGCGGACCTCGCCGACATGCGGGTGATCCGCCAGCGCCTCCCTGAGCTGCGCGTTAAAATAGGCGCCGACCTCGCGCGCGTTCGGCACGAGGGCCATCTTGTCGATCAGCTCCAGATTGGCGACGCCCGCCGCCGCGCAGACGGGATGCGCCGAATAGGTCCAGCTGTGCCCGAACGGGCCGAACTCGTCGGTGCCGCGCTCCAACACCTCCCAGACCTTGTGCGAGACAATCGAGCCGGACAGCGGGGCATAAGCCGAAGTGAGGCCCTTGGCGATGGCGATGATGTCCGGCTCCAGACCGTAATGCGCAGAGCCGAACATGGAGCCGAGCCGGCCAAAGCCGGTCACGACCTCGTCTGCGATCAGCAGAATGTCGTATTTCTTCAGGATCGGCTGGATCGCCTCCCAGTAGCCTGCCGGCGGCGGGACGATCCCGCCGGTGCCGAGCATCGGCTCGCCGATGAACGCGGCGATCGTATCGGGCCCCTCGGCGAGGATCAGCTCCTCCAGCTTCTGGGCGCAGTACGCGCTGAACTCTGCCTCGCTCATTCCTGAGTCGGGCCGGCGCAGATAATACGGGGCTTCGGTGTGCAGCACCCGGTCGAGCGGCAGGTCGAACTTCTTGTGAAACATTTCCAGCCCGGTCAGCGAGCCGGACATCAGACCCGAGCCATGATAACCGCGCCAGCGGGAGATGATCTTCTTCTTGTCGGGCCGGCCGAGCACGTTGTTGTAGTACCAGACCAGCTTGATGTTGGTCTCGTTCGCGTCGGAGCCGCCCAGGCCGAAATAGACCTTCGACATGTTCGCGGGCGCGCGCTCCAGGACCATCTTCGCCAGCGTGATCGACGCTTCCGTGCCGTGGCCGACATAAGCGTGGTAGAAGGCGAGGTCGCGCGCCTGCTGCGCCATCGCCTCGGCGATCTCCTGCCGGCCGTAGCCGACATTGACGCAGTAAAGCCCGGCGAAGGCGTCCAGCAGCTTGTTGCCGTCGCGGTCCTCGATATAGACGCCGGAGCCGCTCGACACGATCCGGTTGGGGCTGTCGCCGCGGGCGTGCTGGGCGAGATGAGTCGAGGGATGAAAGAAATAATCCCGATCCCATTGATCCAGCTGGTCATTCTTGAGCATGTTTCGTTCCTTCTTCCCCGAGGGCGACCGTTTTGATAAAGCGGCATTAAACGCCGGATGCGCGGCGTTTCGCAACCCGCCGCCGTGCAGGCCAGCCGGATCGGACAGCCATGAGCGAACCCGTGCTTCCGTTTTCGCGCGCAGAATACGCAGCCCGCGTCGCAAAGACGCGCGCGGCGATGGAGGCGCGGGGCATCGATTTGCTGGCGGTGTCCGACCCTTCCAACATAGCCTGGCTGACGGGCTATGACGGCTGGTCGTTCTACACCCATCAATGCGTGCTGCTGAGCCTGGAGGGCGAGCCCGTCTGGTGGGGTCGCGGCATTGATCTGCCCGGCGCGTGGCGCACCGTGACGATGAGTCATGAAAACATCGTCGGCTATGACGACACCTACGTGCAGAACCCCGAAAAGCACGCGATGGAGGCGCTGGCGGATCTGATCCTGGAGCGCGGCTTGGGGCAGGCGGTCATCGGTGTGGAGATGGAGAACTACTACTTCTCTGCCGCCGCCTATCTCACGCTGGTCAAGCACCTGCCCGACGCGACCTTCCGCGACGCGACCGCGCTGGTGAACTGGCAGCGCGCGGTGAAAAGCGCGGTCGAGATCGAATACATGCGCCGGGCCGCCCGCATCGTTGAGCGCGTGCATGAGATCATCTTCGAGCGCGCCGAGCCGGGCCTGCCGAAACACGAACTGGTGGCGGACATCTACCATGCGGCGATCCGTGGCGCGGACGGCCACTGGGGCGACTACCCGGCCATTGTGCCGATCGTGCCGTCCGGGCTGGACGCCACTGCCGCGCATCTCACCTGGGACGACCGCCCACTGGCCGAAGGCGAGACCACCTTTTTCGAGATCGCCGGGGTGCATCGCCGCTATCACTGCCCGCAGTCGCGCACGCTTTTCCTCGGCGAGCCGCCGCAGAAATACCGGGACGCGGAAATCGCCGTGCTCTCGGGCATCGAGGCCGCGCTGGAGGCCGCCAAGCCCGGCAACCGCTGCGAGGATGTGGCGATCGCGTTCAACGAGACGCTCAACCGTTTCGGCTTCGTGAAGGAAAGCCGCTGCGGCTACCCCATCGGGCTCTCGTATCCGCCGGACTGGGGCGAGCGCACGATGTCGTTCCGCCGCGGCGACGAGACCGTGCTGGAGCCGGGCATGACTTTCCACTTCATGCCGGCGCTGTGGCTGGATGACGGCGGGCTGGAGATCAGCGAGCCGATCCTGATCACCGACGACGGGGTGGAGTGCCTCACCGAGACGCCGCGCCGCATGTTCGTGAAGGCATAGCCATGCCGCTGCGCAATCCAATCAGCCCGACGATCCCGTTCGATCAGGACGGCGCGCATCACGGCTTCCTGCGTCTCCCGTATAGCCGCGACGACTCCGCCTGGGGGTCTGTGATGATCCCGATCAGCGTGATCCGCAACGGCGACGGGCCGACCGCGCTGTTCACCGGCGGCAACCACGGCGATGAGTACGAGGGGCCGGTGGCGCTACAACACCTGGCCGCGACGCTCGACCCGGCGACCATCACGGGGCGCGTCATTATCGTGCCCGCCTTCAATTACCCGGCGTTTCGCGCGGCAAGCCGCACTTCGCCGATCGACGGCGGCAACCTGAACCGCTGCTGCCCCGGCCGCCCGGATGGCACTGTGACGGAAAAGATCGCCCACTATGTCTGCACTGAACTCGTGCCGATGGCCGATCTCGTGCTCGACTTTCACTCAGGCGGCAAGACGCTCGACTTCATCCCGTTCGCGGCAGCGCACATTCTGGAGGACAAGGCGCAGGAGGCCGCCTGCATGGCGGCGATGCGGGCGTTCAACGCGCCCTACAGTATGCGGATGCTGGAGATCGACAGCGCCGGGATGTTCGATACGGACGTGGAGGCGCAGGGCAAGGCGTTCGTCACCACCGAATTGGGCGGCGGCGGCACGGCCACGGCGCGCTCCATCGCCATCGCGAAGAAGGGCGCGCGCAACCTCCTGATCCATGCCGGCATCCTGGAGGGTTTGCCGGAAATGGCGTCAAGCATCGAGATGGACATGCCGGACGGCGACTGCTTCGTCTTCGCCGAGCATGACGGGCTGATCGAGCCGACCGCCGATCTCGGCGATTACGTTCGGCAGGGCGAGGAGGTCGCGCGCGTCTGGCCAACCGACCGCACCGGCGTGCCGCCCGTCAGGTATGCGGCGAAGCGCGACGGCATCCTCGCCGCGCGGCACTTCCCCGGTCTCGTCAAGGCGGGCGACTGCATGGCCGTTGTCGCCGAGGTGCTCGGCTGACGCGATCGTCCCAGGCGCGACGAGCGCCGCCAATCCGTGATATTTTCCGTCGCAACGGTGCCGCGAATTTTTGGAGAGCCGCATGAGCTGGAACCCCGCCCTTGACCCCGTCTGCCCGTCGGCTGAGGACCTCGACCGCATCGAAACCATCATCGTCCCGCGCGCACGCGATCTCGGCGGGTTCGAGGTGCGCCGCGCGCTGCCCTCGCCGAAGCGGCAGATGGTGGGGCCGTTCATCTTTTTCGACCAGATGGGGCCGGCGGACTTCCTGACCGGCAAGGGCATCGACGTCCGCCCGCATCCGCATATCGGGCTGGCGACGGTCACCTATCTCTATCGCGGCGAGTTCCAGCATCGCGACTCGCTCGGGACCGACCAGATGATCTACCCCGGCGAGGTCAACTGGATGATCGCGGGCCACGGCGTCACGCATTCCGAGCGCACCAGCGCCGAGACGCGCGCCCAGCCGCACAAGCTGTTCGGTATCCAGACCTG
The DNA here is from genome assembly GCA_964540795.1 of uncultured Hyphomicrobiaceae bacterium. Taxonomy (GTDB): domain Bacteria; phylum Pseudomonadota; class Alphaproteobacteria; order Rhizobiales; family Rhodomicrobiaceae; genus Dichotomicrobium. The sequence continues at coordinate 23,191 of CAZINX010000004.1, forward strand.
GGTGGCGCTGCCGGAAGACCATGAAGAGACCGGCGCGGCCTTCGAGCATCACGGGAAAGAGGCGCTGCCCTACTTCGACGCCGAGGGCAAGAAGGTGCGGCTCATCATCGGCGAGGCGTATGGCGAGCGCGCGCCGGTCAAGACCTTCTCCGAAATGTTCTATGCCGATGCGGCGCTTGATCCGGGCGCGCTGCTCCCGCTGCCCGACAACCACGAGGATCGCGGCGTCTACGTCGTCGAAGGCTCGATCGAGGTTGGCGGCGATACCTTCGAAGCCGGCCGCATGATGGTGTTCCGCCCCGGCGATCCGATAAGCGTGAAGGCCGGGCCGCAGGGCGCGCGGCTGATCCTGCTGGGCGGGGAAACCTTGAACGGCCCGCGCTACATCTGGTGGAATTTTGTCGCCTCGTCGCAGGACAAGATCGAGCACGCCAAGCGCGCCTGGGCCGAGGGCGACTGGGCGTATGGCCGGTTTCAGCTGCCGCCGGGCGACAGGGGCGAATTCATCCCGCTACCCGAATGAGGACCGCATGACGATCATTCAGCCCAATGCGATGGTTCAGCGCGCCCGCGAGCACTGGCGCTATGACGGCAGCGCGCGCCCGCCATTCGCCGAAGAGCCGGGGCCGCGGCAGGAGTCCGTCTGGGATTTCCCGCGCCCGCCGCGCATCGAACCGGCCAGCAAGCCGCTAAGCGTGATGCTGGGCGACACCGGGCTTGCCCGCACGACGCGCGGGATGCGCGTGCTGGAGACGGCTGGCGCGCCGACCTTCTACTTCCCGCCGGAAGACGTGAACACGCACCTGCTGCGCCGCACGGGCGACAGCTTCCATTGCGAGTGGAAAGGCATTTCCGAGGAATTGGCGGCTGAGGGCGTCCAGCGCGCCGGCTGGGTGCTGATCCAGGCCTATCCCGAATTCGGCGGTCTGGTCGGCTGGTACGCGTTCTACCCGCAAGAGTTGGCCTGTTATGTTGGCGACGAACGCGCTGCGAGCCAGCCCGGCGGCTATTACGGCGGCTGGGTGACCTCCGAGATCGCCGGGCCGATCAAGGGCGCGCTCGGCAGCGCAAGCTGGTGAGCGGGGCGCGGCGTCACAGAAGATACACGCCAGCCCGGCATAGTCGCGGCGATTCACATGCTAGGGAGAGCCGCGATTGACCGGGATCTGGGACGCCGTGCTCGCTTTCGTGCGTGACCACGAGGCATATCTTTTGCCGATCGCATTTCTCATCTGCATGGCCGAGTCGGTGATCGTCGTCTCGCTGTTCGTGCCGAGCACGATCATCCTGCTCGCCTCCTCCACGCTGCTAGGCGCGAGCGGGGTCGGCGTCGCCACGCTGTGGATCGCCGCCGGGCTGGGCGCTGCCCTTGGCGACTGGGTGTCTTACGGGTTGGGGCGGTTCACTTACCGCCGGATGCGGCACCGCTGGCCGTTCTATCAGAATCGGCGCACGGTCGCGCGCGGGCGGCTGTTCTTCGCGCAGTGGGGGTGGGCGAGCCTGTTCCTCGCGCGATTCATGGGGCCGCTGCGCTCGTTTACGCCGCTGGTGGCGGGGATTTGCCGGATGCCGATGTTGCCCTTCGGGCTGGCGAGTCTGATGTCGGCTTTTGTCTGGGCGGCGGCCGTGCTGGCGCCGACGGGCATCGGCGCGGGCTTCCTGCTCGGAAGATGATGGGCGGGGCGCGACGACCCCGCCCGGCAGTCCTACTCGATAAGCGCGACGTCGACGATCTCGCCGTCCTGGATTTCCCAGTGACCGATCGTGCCCGGCACGTCGCCGGCCTCATCAAAGTCCACGGAACCAGCCGCGCCCTCATAGTTGATGTCCTGACCGTCAGCCAGCAGCTGGACGGCCTTCTCCCACTCGCCCGGCAGGATCACCTCGCCCGGCGGGTTGGCGACATCGCGGAGATTGTCGCGGATCGCTTCGCGGTCGTTGGAGCCGGCCTTCTGCGCCGCCAGCGCGATCGCAAACGCCGCGTCATAGGCTGTGTCGTAGTACGGTTTGCCCGGCAGCTCGCCATATTCGGCGATATAGGCCTCGCGGAACACGCGCCGGCCTTCCGAATCGGGCGCCTGCGGCACCGTGCCGAACGCGCCCTCAAGGATATCCGCGCCGATCCGTTCCACGATTTCCGGCGCCTTCATGCCGTCCGTGAACACGAAGCGGTCGAAATAGCCTCCCTCAAGCGCCTGGCGCAGGATCACGCTGCCGCTTTCGGGATAGGCGATGAGCAGCAGCGCCTCAGCGTTGACGCCAGCGGCCCGTTGCAATTCGCCGCGATAGGACGACTGCCCCTGTTCAAAGGCGATGGGGGCCGTGACATTGCCCTCGAAAGCCTCGACGAAAGCGTCGGCCAGCCCCTGGCCATAGTCGTTGTTCACATACATGACCCCGACGTTGGTGAGCCCCTTTTCCTCGACCAGCTTCGCCAGCGCCACGCCCTGGAATGCGTCGGACGGCACCGAGCGGAACAGGAAGTCATTGTCCTCCAGCGTCGTGATCGTGGGCGAGGTCGAGGCGTTCGAGATCTGCGCCACGCCCTCGCGGCTGGTCACGGTCCTTGCGACCGGGATGGTCACGCCCGAGGAGAGCGCGCCGACGATGGCATCAACGCTGTCGACGTTAATGAGCTTCTGCGCAGCGTCAACGCCGGCCTGCGGCTGGGTCTGCGTGTCCGCGACAATGACCTCGATGTCTTCGCCGTTCACGCCGCCGGCCGCGTTGATCTGCTGGGCGGCGAACTGAATGCCGGTCAGGTCCGCCTCGCCGAACGCCTGCAGATCGCCGGTCATCGGCATCAGCGCGCCGATCTTGAGCGGCTCCGCCTGCGCCGGCGCCGCCATCGCCACGCCGACCGCCGCGGCGGCCAGCGCCTGGAAGATACGAGTCCTCATGCTTTCACCTCCCTTCGTGTGCCCCGCATGGGGCGAAACAGCGCGCGGAAGTTAGCACGACCGTTCAAATTGAGCCAGAAAGCTGCGTTTCAACCGCAGGAGTTTTCCGGGCGCCGCCGCCTCTCGGCGCGCGGGCGCATCTCACGCGCAAAGCGTTGCAATCCCGCGCCGATTGTTTCATGCATCCCGCGCGTCCTTGCGGGCATGGACATCAACCGAATTTTCATATTGAACGTTGCGGGGGCGCGCTGCCGCACAGAGTGATGGCGCATATGGCAGGCAGGGGCATTTCGCGTGATTGTCGTCGAGAACGTGTCAAAGTCATTCGGGGGGCTGAAGGCGGTGCGTGACTGCTCGCTGGAGGTCGCGGACGGCTCCATCACCGGGCTGATCGGGCCGAACGGCGCGGGCAAGTCGACGCTGTTCGGGATCATCGCCGGCTTCATCCGCGCGGATTCCGGCCGCGTGCTGCTGGATGGGCGCGACATCACCGGCGTGACGCCGCACCGGCTGTTTCATCTCGGGCTGATCCGCACCTTTCAGATCCCGCATGAATTCAGCCGCATGACCGTGCGCGAAAACCTGATGCTCGTGCCCGCCGCGCAGAAGGGCGAGAGCCTCGTGGCCTCGTGGCTGGGCTGGGGCGCTGTGCGCCGGCAGGAGGTCGAGATCGCCAACAAGGCGGATGAGGTGCTCGAATTCCTGCAGCTCTCCCACCTTGCTGACGAACTTGCCGGGCGGCTGTCGGGTGGGCAGAAGAAGCTGCTCGATCTCGGCCGCGCGATGATGACCGACGCAAAGGTCGTGCTGCTCGATGAGCCGGGCGCGGGCGTGAACCGGACCCTGCTGGCGCAGATCGTCGAGACGATCCGCCGGCTGAACCGGGAGCGCGGCTACACCTTCTGCCTGATCGAGCATGACATGGACATGATCGCGGAGCTTTGCGATCCGGTCATCTGCATGGCGCAGGGCGCCGTTCTGGCCCGGGGCACGATGGCGGAAATTCGTGCGAACGAGGCAGTGCGCGAAGCATATCTCGGCCATGCCGAGCCGGCATGAGGCAAATGGGGGGGCGGTGTGAGCCTGCTGGCGGCAAGCGACATCTACGGCGGCTATGGTGGCGTCGATATCCTCAACGGCGTCAGCTTGCGCGTCGAGCCGGGCGAGATCGTCACGATCGTCGGGCCGAACGGCGCGGGGAAATCCACCTTCATCAAGGCGCTGGCCGGTCTCGTGACCATCCGCGCGGGCGAAGTGCGCTTCGACGGGCAGGACATCACCCACATCGCGCCGGAAACCGCCGCGCGCATCGGCATCTCCTATGTCCCGCAGGAGCGCAACGTGTTCACCTCCATGAGCGTCATGGAGAATTTGGAGATGGGCGCATTCCTGCGCACGGACGACTACAGCGGCCAGCTTGAGAAGATCTTCACGCTGTTCCCCCGCCTGCGCGAGCGGCGCTCCCAGCCGGTCTGGCAGATGTCTGGCGGCGAGCGGCAGATGGTGGCGATGGGGCGCGCGCTGATGCTGGAGCCGAAGCTGCTGATCCTGGACGAGCCCACGGCGGGTCTGTCGCCGCTTTTCATGGATCAGGTCTTCGAGCAGGTGAAGGAGATCAACAGCCTTGGCATCGGCATCCTGATGGTCGAGCAGAACGCGAAACAGGCGCTGGCGGTTTCGGATCGCGGCTATGTGCTGGCGATGGGGCGCAACCGCTACGAGGACCGCGCCGACCGGATGTTGCAGAACAGGGAGATCGCCGAGATGTTTCTTGGCGGGTGAGTTTGGCGGCAGAATAACGAGGGCGCATGATCGGCGACATCATCCAGCTCCTGATCTACGGGATCGTCACGGGCAGCATCCTCGCGCTCGGCGCGATCGGCGTCTCGCTCGTCTTCTCGATCCTGCGCTTCGCGCATTTCGCGCATGGCGACCTGATGACGGTCGGAGCGTATGCCGCGCTGGTGATCGTCGCGGGCGCGGGTATGCCGATCGTCGTGGCCGCGCCCTTCGCGATTCTCGTCGTCGCCGCCGTCGCCATCGCCACTGAGCTGACGGTCTACCGGCCGCTGCGCGCCAGCTCGCCGATCGTGCTGCTGATCTCGTCGTTCGGCATGGCGCTGATCCTGCGCAGCGCGGTCCAGCTCATCTGGGGTACCGGCAACGAGGTCTACTCGGCGGGCATCCAGCTTCCGATCCGCGTCGGGGACATCGCCATCAAGCCCGACCACCTCTGGATCATCGCGGGCACGCTCGCGCTGATCGCCGCGCTGCATGTGTTCCTGCAATACACCAAATTCGGCAAGGCGATGCGGGCAATGGCGGACAATGTCGATCTCGCGCGCATCTCCGGCATTCCGACGAACCGGGTCATCCTGATCGCCTGGGTTATCGCGGGCGGTCTGGCGGCGATGGCCGGCATCTTCCTCGCGATGGACACGCGCCTGCATCCGGTTATGGGCTGGCAATTGCTGCTGCCGGTGTTTGCAGCGGCGATCGTGGGCGGCATCGGCCGGCCCTACGGTGCAATGGCGGGCGGTCTTCTGATCGGCGTGGCGATGGAAATGTCCACGATGGTATTCAACCCGGCCTACAAGCAGGCGGTGGCCTTTGCGCTGATGGTTGCGACGCTCATCGTCCGCCCCACCGGGATCTTCCGCGGGAGTTCGCTATGACCGATGCGCGCGCAGGCGGGGAGGACTGCTGATGGAGCTAGCCGGCCTGCTGAGCTATTTCGTGTTCTTCGCCTCCTTCGCGTGCATCTACGCGATCATGGCGCTTGGCCTGAACATCCAGTGGGGGATGACCGGGCAGATCAATATCGGCATCGCCGGGTTCTACGCCGTCGGCGCCTATACCTCCGCGATCCTGACAACGCCGCCCAGCCCCGACCATCTCGGCGGCTTCGCACTGCCGGTGATCGCCGGTCTGATCGGTGCGGTGATTGTGAGCGCGGTGATTGCGCTGCTGATCGGCATGATTACCGTGAACCTGCGCTCCGACTATCTTGCCATCGCGACGATCGGGCTGGCCGAGATCATCCGTTTCCTCATCAAGAACGAGGAGCAGATCACGCATGGCGTCCGCGGCATCTCCGACATTCCACGCCCGTTGCTTGAGAGCGGGCCGCTTGCCGGGCCGGTGTTCCTGCTCATCGCCCTGATTGCCGTTGTGATCGCCTATTTCCTCGTGGAACGCGCGCGCGTCTCGCCCTGGGGCCGGGTGCTCCGCGCCATCCGCGACAACGAGGACGCGGCGAAGGCGGCGGGCAAGAATGTGGTGAGCTTCCGGCTTCAGGCGTTCGTTGTCGGGTCCGCGCTGATGGGCTTCGCCGGCGGCCTTTACGCGCATTTCTTCGGCTTTATTTCGCCAGAGGCATTCCAGCCGGTCTTCGGCACCTTCATCGTCTGGGCCATGCTGATTGTCGGCGGCAGCGGCAACAACAAGGGCGCGCTGCTGGGCACCGTGCTGGTCTGGCTGGTCTGGTCGGGGACCGAGATCGTCACGCGCGCCTTGCCGCCCGACATGGCCACGCAGGCGGGCGCTGCGCGTGTGCTCATGATCGGCGTTCTGCTCCAGATCGTGCTCCTGACCCGGCGGCAGGGGGTGCTGCCCGAGAAGCGGCCGAGGCCCATTCCGCGCGACCGCTGAGCCGGCAATACTGCACAAGACTTTTTAGCCGCGACGCGCAAAATGAATGCTCCGCACGGCGCGCTGTCCTAAACTCTGGCAGTGCGGAAGCTGACAAAGAGGAGGATCGCCCGTGTTCAAGACAATTGTTGTTCCAGTCGCGCTGTCGGAAGTCGAAAAAGCCCAGCCCATGCTTCACGCCGCGCGCCAACTCGGCGGCGAGGATTCGCGCATCATCCTGATGAGCGTTGTCGAGGACATTCCCACTTACGTCGCGGCCGAACTCCCGGGCGGCTTCCTGGATCGCGCCAGGCAGAACGCGCATTCGGCGCTCTCCAAGATCGCGGACGAGGCCGGGGTGCAGGCGGAGATCGTCGTTCGCAGCGGCCAGGCCTCCGCCGGCATCCTTGGCACGGCGAAGGAAAAGAACGCCGACGCCATCATCATCGCGTCGCATCAGCCGGGCTTTAGCGATTACCTGCTCGGCTCGACGGCGCATCGCGTCGTGCGGCACGCAAAATGCTCCGTGCTGGTGCTGCGCTCGCCCGAGCGTTGACGCCCGCCAACAGGAAAGGTCTGCGGATGGACGCCCTTCAGAACATTATGATCCTGCTCATCGCCGGCACCGTGATCTGGATTTTCCTGAAGCTGAAAGAGCGGATCGAGTTTCTGGAGCATGAGGTGCGCTGGCTGCGGAGCGAGCTGGACGGTCTCAAAGGCGGATATCGCGGCGGAAACTACGAATAGGCGTGTCCGGGAGCGGGCAGCGCGCTCCGTTGCCGGCACGGTTATCACGGGGCGCCGCCTGTTTCGGATCAAACAGCGAGAACGTCAATGTCGCTCCCCCTTGGCGGCGCTTACAACTTCCGCGGCCACGAAATCTGCTACGGCGTCATGGGGCCGGAGGGCGCGCCCGCGCTCGTCCTGCTGCACGGCACGCCGTTTTCCGTGCAGGAGTGGCGCCGCGTAGCGACTTGGCTGGCCCGGCATTTCCGCGTCCATTTTCACGACATGCTCGGCTATGGCGCGTCCGCGAAGGGCGATCTGCGCGATGTCTCGCTCGGCATCCAGAACGAAGTGTTCGCCGCGCTGCTCGATCATTGGGGGCTGGAGCGCCCGCATGTCGTGGCGCATGACTTCGGCGGCGCGACGGCGCTGCGCGCGCATCTCCTGAACGGGCGCGATTATGCCTCGCTCACGCTGATCGACCCCGTGGCGATCCGCCCCTGGGGCTCGCCCTTCGTCGCGCATGTCCGCCACCACGAGGCCGCCTTCGCCGGAATGCCAGCCTACATGCATGAGGCGCTGCTGGATGCTTACTTGCGCACAGCGATTGCGCGCCCGATCTCGACGGAGGAGCTTGCGCCCTACAAAGCGCCGTGGCTGGGCGAGACCGGGCAGATCGCGTTTTACCGCCAGATCGCGCATATGGACGTGAAATACACCGACGAGGTGGAGCCGCGCTATGGAGACCTGCGCTGCCCGGCGCAGGTGCTCTGGGGAACCGAGGATCAATGGATTCCCATCGAGACTGGGCGGCGCTTCCACGCCATGCTGCCGGAATGCCGCTTCGTCGAGGTGCCGGGGGCGGGGCATCTGGTGCAGGAGGACGCGCCGGAAGCGATCATCGCCGCGCTCGCGGAATTTCCGCCGCTGGCTCCAACGATCCACGCGTGAGCCTATTCGATCAGCACGGGCGTCTCGCAGATATGCGCGTCGCTGCCGATCTGCTGAACAAGGAAGTCCGCCACGTTCGCCCGCGAAATCTTGCCGAGCTTCCATTCCCGCGCATCAGTCAGCACCTGGTAGCGGCCAGTGTGCGGCCCGTCGGTCAGGATACCGGGCCGCGCGATCGTCCAATCCAGACCGCTGCGGCGGATGATCCACTCCTGGATGTCCTTGTCGTCATAGGCGCGCTTCAGAAGCCCTTGCCGCCCTAACGCCTGGTACAGAAACCCGCCGCGCCCCGCGCTGTCGCCCGCGCCAAAGCCGGTGACGCAGATTAGCCGCCTGGCCCCGACCTCCTTCATTGCGTCCACCAGAACGCGCGTGGCATCCGAGAAGAGCGTTACGGAGCCGATAACGTTTCGCGGGCTTAAGGAGATGCCGAGCGCCTGGATCACGACGTCGTCCGGGCCGATCGCGGCGCGCACCGCATCGGGGTCCAGCGCGTCGCCGTCCACCTTTTCCAGATTGGGATGCTCATCCGGGATCGTCGAGGCAGTGCGGGCGAAGGCGCGCACCTGATAGCCGGCTTCCAGCGCGCGGCGCACGGTTGCCAGCCCGATCCCCTTGCTCGCGCCGAAAATGACGACTTTCATCCCATTGATCCTTTCGTTCAGGCGAGCGCTAAGACCATAACGCCGAGCAGCGCGACCATCTGCACAAGGTTGATGACAACGCTTGCCCGGTGAAGTGATTCGAAGCGGTTGACGGCCGCCGCGCCCATGTCCCGCGCCGCGTTGATCCGCGGCATAAGCCAGAAGCGCGAGAGGACGAACAGCGCCGCCACTGCCGCCAGAATGACGCCCTCAAGCGTGCCGAGCGCCAGCACGGCCGCGAGCGCGCTCACGATCGCCAGAACGTCATAATATCGCGGGAACAGCCGCCGGATGAACGCGCCGGCCTCGTCCTCGGGGAAATGCGCGAACACCAGCGGCGCGACCACGGCGGCGAAGAACAACATCGCGCCGAGAACCCCGGCGGCGAGCAGTGCAGCAATGTCGATGAGGGCAAAACTGTCCATCTCTTCCGCCTTTCTTGTGCGGCAGTATGAAGCGATTGGCGCAGGCAGACGTTAACAATCCGCGCATGGTGCGGCGCGTACCCTCTCTACGCATCGCACCTTAGACGGATTGGAGACATGGCCGCGCACCCCGAACCAACGCGTGAGGCGGGTTTGGCACGCCTTGCGGACTTCGTGCCGCGCGCCGGGCGTGACTACGCAAAGCTGCGCAATTTTGACTTCGGGCCAGAACGACACACGCAGGTCTCCGGCCTGTCGCCCTGGCTTCGGCACCGGCTCGTGCTGGAGCAAGAGGTGGTCGCGCAGACGCTTGAGCGTCACAGCCTCTCATCGGCGGAGAAATTCGTGCAGGAGGTGGTCTGGCGCACCTATTTCAAGGGCTTCATGGAGCAGCGGCCAGGCATCTGGCGGGCCTATCGCCGGGATGTCGCCGCGCTCGCCGAGCGGCTGGAGGCCGAGCCGGGCCTGCGTACGGGCTATGCCGAGGCGGTCGAGGGGCGCACCGGCATTGACTGTTTCGACGCCTGGGCGCGCGAGCTGATCGAGACCGGCTATCTGCACAATCATGCCCGCATGTGGTTCGCCAGCATCTGGATTTTCACCCTGCGTCTGCCGTGGCAGCTCGGCGCGGATTTCTTCCTGCGGCACCTGCTGGATGGCGATCCGGCCTCGAACACGCTGGGCTGGCGCTGGGTTGGGGGGCTGCACACCCGCGGCAAGACATATCTGGCGCGGCCGGACAACATCGCGAAATTCACCGAGGGGCGGTTCAACCCGTCGGGCCAGCTGGCGACATCCGCGCCGCCGCTAAGTGAGGATGAGGACCATCCGCTCGTGCCCCTGCGGCACAGGGAGTCGCCGGTTAAGCCGCGCCGGGCGGGCCTGCTGGTGACCGAGGAAGATTGCGCGCCGGAGACGATCGCCTGGCCCGCGCGGCCGGTTGCCGCAATCGGCCTCACGGCCACACAGGCGCGCTCGCCCCTGCCGGTGTCGGAGGGCGCGTGCAGCTTCGCGGAAGGCGCGGTCGCCGACGCGCTCGCCCGGGCCGGCGCGCATTTCGGCGCCGAAAGCCAGCAGCCGAAGACGGCGGATTGGGGCGCGGCGCTGACGGACTGGGCGCGCACAAATGATCTGGATACCGTGTTGACGGCTTACGCGCCGATTGGCCCGGCGGCCGAGCGCCTCGCGGCGGCGCGTGCGGCGCTGGCGGATGCGGGCGTCTCGCTCATCGAGGTGTTGCGCCCGTGGGACGCGGCGGCGTGGCCCCACGCGACCAAGGGCTTCTTCAAGCTGAAGAAGCAGATGCCGGCGCTTATCGAAGCGGCAGCCATATCTCGTTGAATCGACAACGGAAAATGGTGGAGGAGGTTGGATTCGAACCAACGTAGGCATAGCCAGCGGATTTACAGTCCGCCCCCTTTAGCCACTCGGGCACTCCTCCAAAATCCCGGAGCCCCTTCGGCGCGGATGGCCTTGGCGGGAATGGGTTGTGCGCGGATCGCCCACGTCGCGCCGACCCGGTACAATTACCCTCTGCACCGGGACGAAAATGAGCATCATTACTTGGCGCAAGATGACCGGCACCTCTGAATAATCCAGCCAAAATATACAAATCTTGTTGAGCGGGAATGCGCGAGATGCCATTTCGTATTCCTGTCGGAATATCCCTTGACCGTCCAAAGCATTCATACTATCAAATCATCAGCCAAACAGAGGCATACGGGTTGTATAAAAGAATATTGGTCAACCTCTATGATAGGGAAAAATGGAGCACTCTTATGGTTGTCGTTCTTAAAGAAGCATCGGCAAAAAGCAAAGGCATCGTAATGTTCACTCATAAAGAACGGCAACAAATCGAACACCCCAGTCGACGGGTGAGAAAATATATCTCAGGACTTCGAAATAATTATGTGATTGGTATGCACTTTGGGGGCTATCAAGCAAACGCCGTGCCGGATATATGGTGTATTGATTTTTTTATGGGCTCTCCAAATGTTTATACTGTAGCTCCAATATCAAAAACTCCAAGAATTCACCTTGCAAGTAGGAATTTTGTTCCGAATTATTTTGATTCAAAAGACAGACCTAAGTCGCCACGTTGGGATATCATCAATATCTCAAATGGAGGTAGGAATAAGAAGCTGGCCGAGTTCTTTTACGTCATGCAGGCGGTTATGAAGAGGCGTCCAGAAACACGAATATTATTAATATCGCCTATTGTGACTGGCAAAAAAGCCGATAAAGAGTTATTTAATAATTATTACAGTTTGTTTTCCCAAGATCAAAGACGCCGTTTTACGTTCCTTCCGCTACATAGAGATCGCGAATTATATCCAATAGGCCGAGAAGATATTGCATTTTTGATGCGTAATAGTCGTTATTTGACATTATTTAGCGAGCGAGAGGGAGAATCTAGGGTTATTGCAGAGGCGCTGTGTTGTGGCTGCAAAGTCATTGTTCGCAGCTACCTACAGGGGGGGGGTCGGGATTTTCTAACACCAGAAAATTCTTTCCAGTTTTCGACATTGCAAGAGGCTCCTGATATATTCATAAATGCGCTAGAAGACGATACTACGTTTGATAGCAAAGAAATCATAAAATACTTGCGAGTAGACTACACCAAAACTATATTTGAGTCCGAATTGAGGTCTGTTTTTGCCCACTATGGATTGCGTTGGGACGGACAACTTAAGCCACTTGAACTTGACCAGGCTTTGCCCGGGCATAGTAAGCTGCTCGACGAAAGATATAGGTCTGGCATGACCGATGATCTTGTCAAGGAATCAAAGATGTATAGTTTCTTGAAAGACGTTTACTTTGAGAAAACTATATGAGTACCAATCCGTACAGTCGCTTGCCTCGAGTAAAGATAGATACCAGTACACCATCTTCGTTCGTGGACCAATTTCATGCGTGACGTTAATAATATGCCATTACTAAAGCTGCGCGTTCTCCATCCGAGTCCTGCGGGAGCCCGCGATGGATGCCAGCTTGATCGGAGATTACAAGAGAGCCCTTGGAGCTCAGAACAGGAACCACCGATTGCAAGTCGATGAGCGGCGCTTCTGTTGAGCTGAAGGTCATTTGCGCGATCGCTTGGTTCATCCATCGCCATGGCCCGTCTTGAGCGGAGCCCCTAACGTAGCAGTATGGTCCATCTTCGAGGCGATTGACGTCAGATAGATACACAAATCCCTTTAGTTTTCGCTTGTAACGGTCAACGTGAAATCCCCGCGTCTTCATTACGCCACGATTAATATAAAGATTTAGGTTGCGTGGCTGAACGGCCATACCGTCTCCGCTTAGCAAGCTGAGAATGGAATTGTTCGAAAATGGATCGCGCAATTCTTGTTGACTAGTGCCAGCAAGTCGATCAAAATTAAAGGTATCAATCATTCCTTCGTCAGCCCCACGCCGCACATCTGCTACTGTCTTAGAATATGATGCCAGCGCCTGATAGCTGTTGAGCTTATAATGTGCCGACTGCACTAAAATTCTATCGTCCTCAAAGTTATGATTATTGGATGACTGCGCCAATGCTGCCTCTAAGACCTTCAAACATTCCTCAGCAATAGATAGCTGAGAGGCTCTAAGAAAGTTTCTGACGACAACAATACCTTCAGAATCGAGAATTTTCCGGGCTTCAATAATATCGCTCGATTTCTGGACGCGTTCTACTGTAATTTCGTTGAGGCGCCGTTGAATAACGTCCATCGATAGCTCTTTGATCACCGATAAAAAACTATCGTTAATATTGCTTAGCGCTTTTTGATCTATCAGATATTCATCATGTTTTTGGCCGCGCGGGAGCAACTTTGACTTTAAGCGCATTTTTAGCATATTGACACCTCATTCGGACTTTTCGCCAGCCGATCACTCTATGGCTCTTAAACCTCTGGGCAATATTATCAAAAAATTTTGGGTTGCCAATCAACGGATCCGGCAATCTGCAGGTCGTTATCTTAACTCTGGTAACTTTCCTCCGCAACTACCTTTCGTCTGGCACCAAATTTTCAAGGAGCGCGGAAGCGTTGCCCTGAAAGGCTATTAAAATCGCTTCTCCTGACTTACTGGCGTATCATTCATATATCGATGAATTGGTGGAGGAGGTTGGATTCGAACCAACGTAGGCATAGCCAGCGGATTTACAGTCCGCCCCCTTTAGCCACTCGGGCACTCCTCCATAATCCCGGAGTCCCTTCGGCGCGGATGGCCTTGGCGGGAATCGGTCGCGCGCGGATCGCCCGCGACCTTTTCTGTGTTATGGGAGGCTGTGATCGTTCTGTCAACCGCAGCCGAATGTTGCGCACCGATGAGCCGACAGCCGAAATCGCGCGGGCCAAACACACCGGCTGCCAAACGCCGCAGCGCCAAGCCTGCGGCCGGCCGGCGCGTGGGCGTCATGATCTTTGGCCTACACGCGGCACGCGCCGCGATTGCCAACACCGAACGCAAAATCCGCGCGGTTCTGGCGACCGCCAATGCCGCCGAAAAGCTGAGCGATGTACTCGCCGCGCGTGGGCTGACGCCGCAAATCGTCCGGCCCGACGATCTCGCGGCCCGTTTAGGCGCGAGCGCGGTGCATCAGGGCGTGGTCGTGGAGACCGAGCCGCTGCCGCCGCGCGACATCGCGAGCTTCGAGGCTCTCAACCTCGTCGTCGTGCTCGACCAAGTCACCGATCCGCAGAATGTCGGCGCGATCCTGCGCAGCGCGGCCGCCTTTGGCGCGGACGGGCTGGTGACGACCGCGCGGCACTCGCCGCCGCTGGAAGGCGCCCTGGCCAAGGCCGCGTCGGGCGGGCTGGAGCATGTGCCGGTGGCGCTGATCCCGAACCTCGCGCGCGGGCTGGAAGAGTTGGGCGAACGCGGCGTCATGCGGATCGGACTGGATTCGTGCGGCGATCAGGTGTTCGAGGATTTGCCGGCGTTCGACCGGCTGGCGCTCGTGCTCGGCGCGGAGGACAAGGGCCTGCGCCGCCTCACCCGCGCGCACTGCGACGCGGTTTGCGCGCTGGCCGCGCCGGGCGCGATTCATAGCCTGAATGTTTCGAACGCCGCGGCCATCGCTCTGCATCACGCCTGGCTCAAGCGGCGGCAGGCGTCCAGATAGACCGCGGCGCGCGCGCCCGGACGCCTGCGCGAAGCCCTACTTGTAGTGCTTGTAGCGCCGGTCTTCGCGATAGTATTGGCACACCGGCTCGCCTTTAAGCTTGTAGGCCGTCTTCTTGATGATGTTGAACGGCCACTTGTACATATGGCACTTCTCGCCAACCAGATAGGCGACGACCAGATAAGCGCCCACGCCGATCGCGATGGCGCCGCCATCGGCCTTCGCGCGATCAACCGGCGCAGCGGCAAGCGACACGGCCAGGGCCGCGCCGCCCACGACGCTCAACAGTTTGTTCATGGTAAAACTTCCTCAAGCCAAAACGAAGCAGTCCCCATTACATGCTTCAGCTTTCTTAATAATCGGTTGAGGGATGGGAGCCGTTCGTCGAAAAACGGCACAAGGTCGAGGTCGGCGAGGCCGGAGCATGTGCGGGACACAAGACTTGTGATTGCCCGGTCGAGCGTCGATCAGATAAGCAGGCCGAAGCCCATCCCCGGCATCATCTGCTGCAGCCCGGCGGCGAAGCCCAGCATCGGCGCGAACGCGAACGCCGCGAAGTCGTTCGGCCGCCCGCTCGCACGACCGGACTGGGGCGGCTGAGGCGCGCGAAGAAGCGGCTGCTGCCATGGGGTCGGCTGCGTGAGGCCGCGCCACCAGGCGATGCTCATCCCGAACATATCCGCACCGGTGACAGGCCCGGCGCCCCGCGTGAAGGCGCTGAAGGTCTGGGGCGAGGCGTAGGCCAGCGGCCAGGCGGCCGAGGGCATCAACCGCTGCATCGGGGTCAGGGCCCAGCCGAACGTGGCGTGCATGAGCCGCTCATAGGCGATCGCGTTCCGGACACGGCCGAAGGCAACACTGAGGCCATGCCATGTGCGGCTGAGCGTGGTCGTGACGTGAAGCGCCATCTCACGGGAAGCGCCGTGCGTTATGCCGGTCAAGGTTCGGGAGCGTTGTTCCGGCTTTGTGACGGGCGCAGACTGCTGGCGCTTTTGCGCGCCGCTTCCACCTCCGCTTGCGCCGCATGGCGCAGCGGTCGCCGTCCCAACGGCCATCAGAGGCAAGAGCCAGAACACCGCATTGATCCCATAACTGAAATGCAACTTTTCCTATAATAAACAGGCAAATATTGCGTCGCAACAAAAATGTGCGGCGCAACACGAGATCAAACTTGCGGTCAAGCCCGCGGTGCCGGCTTCAGCAGCCGTCCGGCCATGCTGCGCGCGGGCGCGTTGGCGCGGGGACATAAACGCGCTGGCGTTTGTGAACCCAGCGCTGGCTCGGCCCGTGATACCGCGCGACGTTTTCGTATGGCTTCAGCAGCACCCGCTTCTTGCGGTAGACGATGTGGCCCGAGCGCGTGCGGACCTTCACCTTGCGGTACCCATAGACGCCCGGCAGGCGCTCGATCCGGTAAATGCCGGGCCGGTCGACGACATGCTCGCGCACAACCCGGTGATGCACGCGCGGCTCATGCATGAGCGTGCAGCCGTCGTCGCCGCGCAGCCAGTCGCCCAGGGCCTGGGCGGGCCGCAGATCGCCCGATACGCCGAACGCAAACGCGACGACACCCAGAACAAGACACAAACTCAACTTTTTCATATTTAACCACCGTATCGGATTGATACACGCATCCTAGCGGGACCCTTCCAGCGCCGCAAAGCCGGAGACCAGAATTTGTAAATGAAACCTGTTCACACTGTGTGAAGATGTGGAGGCCCTTGTTCTCTGCCTACTAATGCGGCACGCTGCCCGTGATCGTGGGCAATCCTCGACGTGCCGACCGACAGACAAGAAAACAGGAAGCGTCATGGCCTCCGCCGTCGAGCCTCTTCCGAGTTCCAGCATGGACGATGTTCTCACGGCGCTCGACGCGATTGCGGCGTCCGGGAACATCACAGATACCGATAATCTGACGACCTTCACGCGGCTCCTCTACAGCGACCTCAACGAGGCCGACCTGCGCCAGTCGGATGCGCAGGCGCTGGCGGCGCTGGCGCGCGAGACCTTTGCGTTCTTTCATAAGCGCCAGCGCGGCACGCCAAATGCGCGCATCAGCCGCGCGCCGACCGGGCCGGGCGGGGCAACGCGGACCATCGTTCATATCGTCAACGACGACATGCCGTTCCTGGTCGACTCGGTACTCGGCGAGGTCATCGACCGCGGCCTGAAGCTCGACTGGATTGCCCACCCGATCCTGCATGTCGGGCGCGACCCGGACTGCCGCCTTCTCTATCTCGACGAGCACAAGGCGAAGGAGCCGCCTGTCGAGGAGATGCCGGAAGCCGGGCTGGAGAGCGTCATGGTCATCCAGCTTGAGGACATGCCGTCCGAGACCGAGCGCAATGTCCTGCAAAAGGCGATCATCCAGACGCTTCATGACGTGCGCGCCGTCGTCGGCGACTGGAAGCCTATGATGGCGCGTTTCCGCGAAGCCGTCGAACGCTACAAGACCGGCAATCCGCCGGTGCCGGAGGATGAGCGCGCGGAGTCGATCCGCTTTCTGGAGTGGATTTCCGATCGCAACTTCGTCTTCCTCGGGATGCGGAACTACCGCTTCGAGCCGAACAGCGAACCGCCCGAGCTGGCGCCCGATCCCGAGTCCGGCATGGGCATCCTGCGCGACATCAACGCCAAGCTGCTGCGCCAGCCGGGAGAGGGGACCAGTATGCGCTCCGAGGCGGTGGAGGTTTTCCTGCGCCCGGAGCCGCTCATCATCACCAAGGGCAATCTGCGCTCGCGCGTCCACCGGCGCGTGAACATGGATACGATCAGCATGAAGCTTTATGACCGGGAGGAGCATCCGGTCGGCGAAATCCGCGTTGCGGGCCTGTTCACCGCGTCGGCCTACACGCGCTCTGTCGAGGACATCCCGTTCCTGCGGCGCAAGGCCAAGCTTGTGCTCGACCGTTCGGGCTTCCCCGAGCAGAGCCATTCCTGGCGCGCGCTGCGCACCGTGCTCGACACCTATCCGCGCGACGAGCTGTTCCAGATCGACGTGGATCAGCTTTTGTCCTTCGCCACTGAAATCCTCTCGCTCGAACTCAAGCCGAAGACCCGAGCTTTCGTGCGCTATGACACCTTCGGCCGGTTCGCCTCGGTGCTGATCTATGTCGCGCGCGACCGCTTCTCGACGGAAAAGCGCGTGCGCATCTGCGAGTATCTGGCGGAGGCGTTCGGCGGCGAGGTGACGAAGGCGACGCCATTCTTCACCAGCGCGCCGCTTGTGCGGCTGCACGTCATCGTCTGGCGCACCGGCGCCGAGCCGATCGGCCCCGCCCCGGCCGACCTCGAAGAACAGGTCGAAAATATCGTCCGCTCCTGGCGCGAGACGCTGCGCGACCGCCTGCGCGAAATCCATGGCGAGCGCGCGGGCGGCCTGATCGCGCGTTACAGCGATGCTTTCTCCGCGGGCTATGAAGAGTACAACTCCACTTACCGCGCGCTCGGCGACATCCAGAAGCTGGAAGAGTTGTGTCCCGAGTGCCCGATCACCGTGGAGTTCTGCAAGGACGAGAGTTGCGGCCCGACCCAGGTGCGTGTGAGCCTCTATCAGCTCGATGAGCCAATCTCGCTGAGCCGGCGCGTGCCGATCTTCGAGAACATGGGCTTTGCCGCCAGTTCGGAGCGCACCTTCACGGTCGAGCCGCAGATTGGCGGTGAGCGGCGCACGGTTTATCTGCACGACATCCTGCTGGAGCCGCGCACCGAGGGCGCAATCGAGATCGACGCCGTGCGCGAGCGGCTGGAAAACGGCTTCCTGCGCGTCTGGTATGGCGAGGCGGTGAACGACGCCTATAACGGCCTGATCCTGCGCGCCGGGCTGACATGGCGCGAGGCGGCCGTGTTCCGCGCTTACGGCTCCTATCTCCGCCAGATCGGCGCGCCGTTCGGCCAGGGCTATATGGCCGGTACGCTTCAGCGGCATCGCGACATCGCGCGCGATCTGATCGCAGTATTCCACCGGCTTTTCGACCCCGGCCCGAACCCGGCCGAGGCTGAGGACCCCGACGCGCTCGCCGCGCGGATCGAGGACGCGCTCGACGCCGTCGCCAGCCTCGACGAGGACCGCATCCTGCGGCGCTTCCTGAACGTCATTCAGGCGACGATGCGCACAAACTTCTACCGCCACGGTCCGGTTGACGGCGGCCCGGCAACGATTGCCTTCAAGCTGGCGAGCAGGCAGATCGAGGGGCTGCCGCTGCCGCACCCCTACGCCGAGATTTTCGTGCATTCGCCGCGCGTGGAGGGCGTCCACTTGCGCAGCGGGCCGATCGCGCGCGGCGGTATCCGCTGGTCCGACCGGGCGCAGGACTTCCGCACCGAGGTGCTCGGGCTGGCCAAGGCGCAGCAGGTGAAGAACGCCGTGATCGTGCCGCAGGGCGCGAAGGGCGGCTTCTACCCGCGACAGATTCCGGCCGATGCAGGGCGCGAGGCGCGGATGGAAGAAGGCGTGGCCTGCTACAAGCAGTTCATTTCCAGCCTGCTCTCCATCACCGACAACCTGAAGGAAGACCTTGTTATCCCGCCGGAGCGGGTGGTGCGCCGCGACGGCGATGACGCCTACCTCGTCGTGGCGGCGGACAAGGGCACAGCGACCTTCTCCGACATCGCCAACCAGATCGCGCAGGAAAACGACTTCTGGCTGGACGATGCTTTCGCGTCGGGCGGTTCGGCGGGCTATGACCACAAGAAGATGGGCATCACGGCGCGCGGCGCCTGGGAGGCGGTCAAGCGGCACTTCCGTGAGCTGAACCACGACATTCAGAAAGAACCGTTCACCGCGATCGGGATCGGCGACATGTCAGGCGACGTGTTCGGCAACGGAATGCTGCTCTCCAAACAGACCCGGCTGCTCGCCGCCTTCGACCATCGGGACATCTTCATCGACCCCGATCCCGACCCGGTGACGAGTTGGGGGGAGCGCAAGCGCCTGTTCGATATCGCGCGGATCACCTGGCAGGACTACGACCGCAGCAAGATCTCCAAGGGCGGGGGCGTGTTCAGCCGCAGCGCCAAGGCGATCCCGCTGACGCCGGAAATCCGCAAACTGACGGGGCTGGAGGCCGACGAGGTCACGCCCAACCAGCTCATCAATGCGATCCTGCGGATGCAGGCCGACCTGCTCTGGTTCGGCGGCATCGGCACGTTTGTCCGCGCCGCCAGCGAAACCAACGCCGACGTCAACGACCGCGCCAACGACGCCGTGCGCGTCACCGCGAGCGAGCTGCGTGTGCGGGTGATCGGCGAGGGCGCGAACCTGGGCATCACCCAGCGGGGGCGCATCCAGTTCGCCATGCGCGGCGGGCGCGTGAACACCGACGCGATAGACAATTCGGCGGGCGTCAACTCGTCGGACTTCGAGGTCAACATCAAGATCGCGCTGGGCAAGGCCGGGCGCGCCGGCAAGATCACCCGCGAAGAGCGCAACGACATCCTCGCCAGTATGACCGACGAAGTCGCGCATGACTGCCTGCGCAACAACTATCTGCAGACGCTGGCGATCAGCCTTGGCGCCCGGCGCGGGCTGGCCGATCTGGGCTTTCAGGCGCGGCTGATGGAGGCGCTGGAAGACAGCGGCCTCAACCGCGATGTGGAGGACCTGCCGAGCAACGCCGAAATCCGAGGCCGCAGCCAGCAGAACCAGCCGCTGACCCGGCCAGAGCTGGCGGTGCTGCTCGCCTGGGCGAAGATCGACCTGTATGACCGGCTGGTCGACTCCCCGGTCTGCCGCGACCCGCATCTCAGCTACGCGCTGCAGGACTATTTCCCGGAGACGCTGCGCACCCGCTTCGCCGACGAAATCGAAGCGCACCCGCTGCGCCGCGAGATTATCGCCACGCAGCTCGCCAATGCGATCATCAACCGGGGCGGCTCGACCTTCATCGTCCGGCTGGTGCAGGAGACGGGCAATTCCGCCGACGAGATCGCCTACGCCTTCGCGGCGGTGATGCAGAGCTACGGCTTCCGGCGGCTCTATGACGCCATCGACGCGATCGACAACCAGATCGACGGGATGCGCCAGCTCGATCTTTATCTCCTTCTGCAGAATGAAGTCCGGCGGCAAACCGCCTGGTTCCTGCGTCACGGTCGCTTTGAGCGCGGGCTGGAGCCGGTCATCTCGCGCTATCGCGACGGGATCGCGCGCATCTCCGACCATCTTGACGCTGTGCTCCCGGCGGAACAGGCCCAGCACGTCAAGGTCACGCAGGCCGATTATGACGCGGCAGGCGTGCCGGAAAGCCTTGCCGGCAAGCTCGCCGAGCTGGGGCCGCTCGGTGACGCCCCGGACATCATTCTCACTGCCGAAGAAGGCGGCTATGATCTGCTGCAGACCGCGCGGGTGTATTATCAACTGTCCGGCTATTTCTGCATGGGGGCGCTGCGCCGCGTCGCGGAGGGGCTGGCGCAGACCGACTATTACGACCGGCTGGCGGTCAACACGACGATGGAGCTGGCGGCGGTGGCGCTGCGCGCGCTGACCCTGCGCATTCTGAATGAGGCGGAGATGCAGGCGACCGACCCGGATTTCGATGCCTGGTTCGAGCAGACGAGCGCGGCCGTATCGCGGACGCGGGGCGGCATCGTTTCGCTGATCGAAGGCGGCGAGCCGTCGCTGGCGAAGCTGACCGTCGCCGTCGCGCAACTGCGTGATCTCGCCGGATGAGCAGCGTGGCCGAAAGCGCCGCGCCCGCGCAGACCCGCGCCAGCCCGAAAGGAATCGGCGGCTGGGTGCTGTTCGACTGGGCCGCGCAGCCGTTCTACACGCTCATAACCACCTTTCTGTTCGCGCCCTATTTCGTGCAAGGCTTCATGACCGATCCGGTCGCCGGGCAGTCGCTCTGGGGCTTCGTGACGGCCGCGGCGGGCGTCGCGGTCGCGCTGCTCAGCCCCATGCTCGGCGCGATGGCCGATGCCAGCGGGCGGCTGAAGCCCTGGATTTTCGGCTGGTCGGTGGTGTTCATCGCGGCGCAGGCGGCGCTGTGGTTCGCGGCGCCGGGCGATATGGGCGCGCTGCCGCTCATCATTACGGCCATTGTCGCGGCAATCCTGGCGGCGGAGTTCTCCACGGTGCTGACCAACGCGATGATGCCCTCGCTGGTCGGGCCGCGCGCGCAGGGGCGGCTGTCGGGTTTCGGCTGGGCGGCGGGTTATGCCGGGGGGCTGCTGGCGCTGGTAATTTTCGCAGCGTTTCTGCTGGTACAGGATGGGGCGGACGAGACGCTGCTCGGCTTCGCGCCGCTGCTGCCGCTCGACCCCGAAGCGGGCGAGGGCGCGCGCTTCACCGGGCCGTTCGCAGCGGTGTGGTATCTCATTTTCGTGGTGCCGCTGTTCCTGTTCACGCCGGATTTGCGCGGGCCAAAGCACGCGCTCTCCGCCGCAGCGCGCAGCGGCTGGCGCGAGTTCGGGCGCACGGTGCGCAATGTCTGGAAATACAAGAACGTCGTACGCTTCCTGTTTGCCCGGCTGCTCTACACCGACGGGCTTTCTGCGATCTTTGCGTTTGGCGGCATTTACGCGGTGTCGGTTTTCGGCTGGGGCTCGGCGACGCTCGGGCTGTTCGGCATCGTGCTTGCCGCGACCGCGGGGATCGGGGCGGCGCTCGGCGGCGTCTTGGACGACCGTGTCGGCGCGAAGCCGGTGATCCTCGCGGCGCTGCTTTTGCTCATCACCGGATCGGTCGGCGCGCTGTCCATCGATCGCGACTCCGTGCTGTTCGTCGTGCCCATCGCGGGCGGCCCGGAGCCGGGCGGGCTGGCCAGCTTCGCGGAGCAGGCCTATCTGGGCTTTGCCATCCTCATCGGGCTGGCAGCCGGGCCGCTGCAATCGGCCAGCCGCAGCTTCATGGCGCGCATCGCCCCGCCCGACAAGTCGGCGGAGTTCTTCGGGCTTTACGCGTTCTCCGGGAAAATCACAGCCTTCGCCGCGCCGCTTCTGGTCGCGGGCGTGACCGTGCTCAGCGACAGCCAGCGCATCGGCATCGCCAGCATCGGCGTGTTCCTGGTCGCAGGCTTCATCGCCATGCTGTTTGTCAAGCCCGCCTCTCGGTAATTCGCTTTGTGAAATAATCATCGTCATTGCGAGCGAAGCGACGCAATCCAGCCACGGGATGCCGACTTGTGCGGCTGGATTGCTTCAGCCCGTTGGGCTTCGCAAAGACAGACGTCGTCGGGCCGCTCAATGGCGGAAGTGGCGCATCCCGGTGAACACCATCGTCACGCCGTGCGCGTCCGCCGCAGCGATCACCTCATCATCGCGCTGGCTCCCGCCCGGCTGGATCACGGCCTTCGCGCCGGCCTTCACCGTCTCCAGCAGACCGTCGGCGAACGGGAAGAACGCATCCGACGCCGCAACCATCCCCCGCGGCATCTCCGTGGCCTGCGGCATCTCGTTGGCAAGCCCGGACTCGCGCTTGGCGCGCGCGGCGTCCTCCGCCTTGTGCGCGGCGATGCGCGCCGAGTCGACCCGGCTCATCTGCCCCGCGCCGATGCCGACCGTCGCGCCGTCGCGCGCATAGACGATCGCGTTCGACTTCACATGCTTGCAGACGCGGAAGGCGAAGATCAGATCAGCCAATTCCTGCTCGCTCGGCGTGCGCTTTGTGACCACCCGCACATCGTCCGGCCCGATGCGCCCGTTGTCCCGCGTCTGGACCAGCAGCCCGCCCGCGACGCTGCGCAGATGTAGGCCCTCCGCGGCGGGGTCCGGCAGATCACCAGCCAGGAGCAGGCGGACATTCTTCTTTTGCGCGATGATGTCGAGCGCCGCCTGGTCCGCATCGGGCGCGATGATGACCTCGGTGAAAATCTCCATCATCTTCGCGGCCGCTTCGGCGTCGAGCGTGCGGTTGGCCGCGATGATCCCGCCGAATGCGCTCACCCGGTCGCTCATCAGCGCCTTGTCATAGGCTTCGGCCACCGTCTCGCCCAGCGCAACGCCACAGGGGTTGGCGTGCTTGATGATCGCCACGGCCGCGCTGTCCGCCGGGTCAAACTCCGCGACAAGCTCATAGGCCGCGTCGGTGTCGTTGATGTTGTTGTAGCTCAGTTCCTTGCCCTGCACCTGCCGGGCGGTCGCGATGCCTGGGCGCGCGGGCGAGGTGCCGCCGACATAAAACGCTGCATTCTGGTGCGCGTTCTCGCCGTAGCGCAGCGTCTGCTTGTGTTCGCCGGAGAAGCTGCGCCATTTCGGTTCCTTCTCGCCGATCTGCTCGGCGAACCAGGCGCTGACGGCGGCATCGTAGGCGGCGGTGCGCGCATAGGCCTTCGCGGCCAGCGCGCGGCGTGTCCTGGCGCGGACATGGCCGTGCTGGCGCATCTCGTCGAGGACGAGCGGATAGTCGGCTGGATCGACCACCACTGTCACATGCGCATGGTTCTTCGCCGCCGCGCGGATCATCGCCGGGCCGCCGATGTCGATATTCTCGATGCAGGCGTCGAAATCCCCGCCCTGCGCGACCGTCTGCGCGAAGGGGTAGAGGTTCACCGCCAGCAGATCGATCGGCGCGATGCCGTGCGTGTCCATTGCCTGGGCGTGCTGCGGGTTGTTCCGCTCTGCCAGCAGGCCGCCATGCACCTTCGGGTGCAGCGTCTTCACCCGGCCATCCATGATCTCGGGAAAGTTGGTCACCTCCGAAATGTCATGGACGCTCAGGTTGTTTTCGCGCAGCAGCGATGCCGTGCCGCCTGTGGAGATCAGCTCGACGCGCAGGCCGGCGAGTTCGCGGGCGAAGTCGACCACGCCCGTCTTGTCGGAGACGGAAATCAGGGCGCGGCGGATAACGGGTTCGGTGTCAGGCATGTGCGGTTCCGGCAATGGCTGTGTCCGCCGCCGGCCGCGCGCCTCACTCGAAGGGGCTGGGCCTGGCCGGCGCGGACGTGGTTTTTTGAAAGCTCCATTCCACGTTGGGCGGCGGATAGCAAGGGCCTGTCAACACGATCTGCAGGCAGCGCCGGCGAAAGATCGGGTCGGCCAGGAAGATGCTTTCCTCGATTTCCAGCGTCGCGCCCCTGGCCGAAAACTGCCAGCGTTCGCCATTCGGCAGCATCAGCGCGACGCCGCGTTCATCCGGCAACAGGCTCACCTTGACGCGCGGATGCAGATGGAAGCGGATGGCGAACATCGCATCGGCCGAGGCGGCCGTGGCGCTCTTGCGCGGGTCGAGAAGCTGATCGACGCCATCCAGACGATCCCCGTCATTAGACAGCTTCAGCAGGCGCTGATGCAAGAGGCCAAAGCGATCGCGGTAACCATCGTGTGCGCCGCGCAGCGTGACCTGTGCGTCGCCGATGGAGATTTCGCTGCGCACCGCCTTGGGGTTGGACAGCAGATAGATTTCTCGCGGGGGCTGGAGCAACTGGCGCTTGATGAGCCGGGAGGAGGAGGCGTCGTTGATCGTGAGGGTGGAGTGCGCGGCGGTGGCGCGCGAGACGATGTGCCACTCGCTCTCCTCGTCGCCCGGCGCCCCGCAGTTGACGACGATCTCATTCTCGCCGGAGCTGAACTCGAAGGCCAGGCAGCCGGCGCAAGCGCCCTCGCTGGCCGAGAGCGGCGGCGGCTCGCCCACATCGGTAATCACGACGGCCTCGCCCTTCGCCAGCCGCGCATACCCGGATTTGGTCATCAGGTTTTCCGCCGGCGCGAGCGAGTCGTCATAGGCGAGGATGTTGGCGATCTCATCAACGCGCGTGGCCGCCATGCCGTTGAAGCGCGCGAGCGCGCCGTTGCCCAGCCGCATGAAGCGCAACATCGGCGCCATGCGCGCGATCGCCTCGTTCAGCGCCTCGGGCACATCGAAGCCGCGGCTGACGAAGCATTGCCGCAGAGGCAGCAGATCGAGCAGGATGTCGACGATCGCGCCGGGGTTGCGCGAGACATGCGCGCCATCGGGCAGGATTTGCCGGTCCAGCTCCGAGGCGAGCGAGGGCGTGTAGGACGCCAGATGTGATTCGAACTCCGCAACGCACAGCGTCGCCAGCGTGGACGCGATCAACGCGCGAAGGCGGGCGACGTTCTGGCCCTCGTCACGTCCGCTGAGCGAGAGCGTATGCAGCTGCCGCGTTAGTCCGGCCATGTAGGCGTCATAGAAATCCGCGTCGGCGCGTTCGAGCACGAAGCCGGCATGGGACAGCCACGCGATCAGCCGGCGCGCGGCGATGTCCGTTTCCCATGCGAAGTCGGGGGCGCGCGCGCCGAGCGCAAGCCAGTCGCGAATCAGGGCGCGGGCCCGCTCACGGGCGACGTCGTCCTGCGCCGCGTGAAGGTGGCGCAGCCAGCTGAAGGCGTGCAACTCCCGCAACCAGGGCTGCGAGGGCGGGCGCACCTCGAACGGCGATTGCGACCCGATGGGCGCGACCGCGCCGGCCAGACCGAAATACCCGTCATACATCTCCGCCGATAGCGAGGGGTCGGCGGTGCGCAGGTCTTGCGGAATAAGCACGAACTGGTACGCCGCGGGCGGTCCGGCGACCCATCGCAGCGGCGCGGAGCCGATCACGGTTTTCATCGCGGCGCGCCCCGCGTGTGAGGCGGCCATTGCGGCCAGGCGCATTTTCTCGGTCATGTCGTTAGTAGCCATGACGGGGCGGCTTCGACGTTTTTTGATTGCTCGAACTATATCTTCCCACCCCTTCGCGGCGGAATAGAGACGCGGCGTAGCCTTCGATTATGCACGGGTCTTGCACAACCGCGCGACGAAAAACCCGTCGATGCCGCTCATGGCCGGGGCTTCCGCCGGGAATTGGTGCGGCAGCGTGCGGATGACGCCGGGCGGGCGAACCCATTCCGGCCGCGCGCCAAGCGGGGCGGGGTCGATCGGCTCTAGCGTGAGGTCGTCGCGCCGGGCCAGCAGGCGCTCGATCTGGTCGTAGCCCTCCTCCGGCTCCAGAGAGCAGGTGCAATAGACGAGAACGCCGCCGGGACGCAGCATCGCGACCGCATTGTCGAGCAGGCGCATTTGCAGACCGGCGAGTTTTTCCAGGTCGGCGGGACGTTTGAGGTGCGAGATATCCGGGTGGCGGCGAATCGTGCCGGTGGCGGTGCAGGGCGCGTCGAGCAGGACGGCGTCAAAGGGCGCGTCTGGCCGCCATTCGGTGGCGTCGGCGGCGACCGTTTCCGCCTCCAGGTTCAGCCGCGCAAGGTTCTCGCGCAGGCGCTCCAGCCGCTTGGCGGACTGATCGACCGCGACCACGTGCGCCCCGGCTTGGGCCAGCTGCGCGGTCTTGCCGCCCGGCGCGGCGCACAGGTCGGCCACGCGCCGCCCAGCCATATCCCCGAGCACGCGCGCAGGCAGCGCCGCCGCGGCGTCCTGCACCCACCATGCGCCCTCGTCATAACCCGCCAGCGCCTCGATCCGGCCGCGGGCCGCGAGCCTTACGGTTCCCGTCGGCAGCGCCACCCCGCCGAGCCGCGCAGCCCAACCGTCGGGCTCGGCTTTCACGGTGAGGTCGAGAGGCGGCTCGATCAGGTGCTGCGCGGCGATCGCGTGGGCGGTTGCCTTGCCGTAATGCGCGGCCCAGCGGTCCCACAGCCAGTCCGGCGTGTTCAGCCGGGCGGCGTCCTGCGCCGCGATGATCTCGGCGCCCGCGCCGGCGACGCGCCGCAGCACGGCATTGGCGAGCGAACCGAAGCGGCGGGCGCTCCGGTCGCGCCGGGTTTGCTCCACGGCGATGTTGATGACGGCGTGCGCAGGCGTTTCCATGAAGAGAAGCTGCGCTCCGGCCGTCAGCAGGATTTCGTCGAGCAGCCCGCGGTTGTCGGGCAGCGGCGTGGTGATGAACCGCGCGAGCGAGTCGTCGATCTGGCCCTTGCGGCGCAGCACCGTGCTGACCATCGCGCGGACGAAGGCGCGGTCGTTCGGCGCAAGCGGCGGCTCCGCCCGGTCGAGCAGGCCCAGCGCCTCGTCGAGCGGCTGATGCTTGGCGAGGACCTGCCGGAGGATGCGCGCGCAGAGATCGCGCGTGTCAAAGCCCGAGGGCGGGGCAGACGCCCCGGATTTTCGCTTGGTCGCTTGGCTCACAGGTGTCGCGCCCTGACCGGCGCTGTTCGCTTAGCCCCAGGGGCCTTCGCTGCGCGCGCCCCACGGGCCGCCCTCGGCCGCGCTCACGCTGCCGCCCTGACCCATTTCGCTAGCCATTGCCCGCAGCCGCGCGATGCGCTCCTCGGTCGGCGGGTGCGTGGAGAACAGGTTGTCCATGCGCAGTCCGGCCAGCGGATTGATGATGAACATATGCGCGGTCGCCGGGTTGCGTTCGGCATGATCGTTCTGGATGCGCTTGGCCGCGCCGGAGATCTTTTCCAGCGCAGAGGCCAGCCAGAGCGGGCGCTGGCAGATTTCGGCGCCGAGTTGGTCGGCCTTGTATTCGCGCGCGCGGCTGATCGACATCTGGATGAGCGCCGCGGCGATTGGCGCGAGGATGACCAGAAGCAGAATGCCGATGATCCCGAATGGGCTGTTGTTGTCGCGCGAGCCGCCGAAGAACAGTCCGAACTGCGCCAGCATCGAAATCGCGCCGCCGATCGTTGCGGCGATGGTCATGATGAGCGTGTCGCGGTTCTCTACATGCGCCAGCTCATGCGCCATCACGCCGGCGACCTCCTCGCGGCTCAGTGTCCGCAAAAGCCCTACGGTCGCGGCAACGGCGGCGTTCTCCGGGTTGCGCCCAGTCGCGAAGGCGTTGGGCTGATCCTCGTGGATCAGATACACCTTCGGCATCGGCAGGTTCGCGTTGCGCGCGAGCTGGCGGACAATGTCATATAGCTCCGGCGCCGTGCGTTCGTCGACCTCCTGCGCGCCGCTCATGCGCAGCACGATCTTGTCGGCGTTCCAGTAACTTATGAAGTTCATGCCGGCGGCGATCACGAAGGCGATCAACATGCCCGCCTGGCCGCCAATGGCATAACCGACGAGGACGAAAAGAGCGGTCAGCAATGCCAGCAGCATTGCCGTGCGCACATAGTTCATGTCATCCACTCCGCTTGTGGTCGCTGCGCCGGCACCGGCTTAGCGCCTAGATGAACTCGACTTTCAGAATCTCGTAGTCCTTGCTGCCCTTCGGCGTGACGACCTCGACGCTGTCGCCGACGGACTTCCCGATCAGCGCGCGGGCGATCGGCGAGTTGATGGCGATGCGACCCTGCTTCACATCGGCTTCGTCGTCGCCGACGATCTGATAGCGCAGTTCCTCGTCAGTCTCTTCGTCGACGATCGTGACGGTCGCGCCGAATTTGACCGTGTCGCCGGAAAGTTTCGACACGTCGATGATTTGCGCGCGCGAGAGCTTGTCTTCGATGTCGGCGACGCGCGCCTCATTCAGACTCTGCTGCTCTTTCGCGGCATGGTATTCGGCGTTCTCGGAAAGATCACCGTGTTCGCGCGCCTCGGCAATCGCCTGGATAATGCGCGGTCGCTCCTCCGATTTCAGGCGTTTCACTTCACGCTCCAGCGAAGCATAACCTTCAGCGGTCATAGGAACTTTTTCTTGCGACATTTCCAGCCGTCTCCTGATTCCGGTTCAGTGCCGGATTTCACTCTAGCATTTGTGATTGAAGCAGCGTTTCGGGTCGTAATGCAATGCCCGCCGTCTAGCGCTGACGGGCGATATATTCCTGCAGGGGTGCAACTTCAAGGATCCCCGCGCGCATGGCCTTGATGGCCTGTGTAACGGCGAGCGCGCCGGTGACGGTTGTGTAGTACGGAATGTGATAAAGCAGGGAGGTCCGGCGAATCGAGGCGCTGTCGGAGAGCGCGCGCACGCCTTCGGTCGTATTGAAGACCAGATGCACTTCGCCGTTCTTCATTGCGTCGACGATGTGCGGGCGGCCCTCCAGCACCTTGTTGATTTTCTCGCAGGGGATGTCGTTCGCTTCGAGATGACGCTTGGTGCCGCGCGTGGCGACGATGCGGAAGCCCATAGCCACGAGGTCGCGGGCGGGGCCGAGAATGCGGTCCTTGTCGTCGTCCTTCACCGAGATGAACACCGTCCCGGAGGCCGGCAGCATGTTGCCCGCGCCGATCTGGCTCTTGGCAAAGGCCACGGCGTAATCGTCATCCAGCCCCATGACCTCGCCGGTGGAGCGCATTTCCGGGCCGAGCACCGGATCGACGCCGGGGAAGCGGGAGAACGGAAATACCGCCTCTTTCACGCCGATATGCCGGAACGCGGGCGTTTCGATCTGCAGATCGGCGAGCTTCTTCCCGGCCATGACGCGCGCTGCCAGCCCGGCGATGGGCAGACCGACGACCTTGGCGACAAACGGCACCGTGCGGCTGGCGCGCGGGTTCACCTCCAGCAGATAGACCTCGCCGTCCTTGATGGCGAACTGCACGTTCATCAGCCCGACGACAGCGAGTTCCCGTGCGAGCTTGCGGGTTTGCGTCTTCAGCTCCTCGATCAAGTGCGCGGGCAGCGAGTGCGGCGGCAGCGAGCAGGCCGAGTCGCCAGAATGCACGCCGGCTTCCTCGATGTGCTCCATGATCCCGCAGATGAACACGTCCTCGCCGTCGGCGATCGCATCCACGTCGACCTCGATGGCGTCGCGCAAATACGTGTCGAACAGAAGCGCATTGGTCGCCAGGAGCGCGTTCACGCGGGCGCTGCTTTCCTGATACTTCTGGCGCAGATCGGGCGGCACGAAACCGGCCAGCGTCTGGTCGATGTAGTCCTGCAGGTCGGTCTCGTCATAGATGATCGCCATCGCCCTGCCGCCCAGCACGTAGGATGGGCGGATCACCAGCGGATAGCCGATGTCCTCGGCCACGATCTGCGCCTGCTCGACGCTTGAGGCGATGCCGTTTTTCGGCTGGCGCAGGTCGAGCCGGTCAACGAGCATCTTGAAGTGGTCGCGGTCCTCGGCGAGGTCGATAGACTCGGGCGGCGTTCCCAGGATCGGCGCGCCGGCCTCCTTGATCGCCCTGGCCAGCTTCAGCGGCGTCTGCCCGCCGAACTGCACGATGACGCCCTTGAGCGTGCCCTTCTGCTGCTCGACGCGGATGATTTCCATCACGTCTTCGTCGGTCAGCGGCTCGAAATAGAGGCGGTCGGAGGTGTCGTAGTCGGTCGAGACCGTTTCCGGGTTGCAGTTGACCATGATGGTCTCGTAGCCGTCATGCGCGAGAGAATAGGCGGCGTGGCAGCAGCAGTAGTCGAACTCGATGCCCTGGCCGATGCGGTTCGGGCCGCCGCCCAGGATGATGACTTTTTCGCGCCCGGACGGCTGCGCCTCGCAGACCGGCTGCTCGAACAGGCCGCTCTCGTAGGTCGAATACATGTAGGCCGTGGGCGATGCGAACTCCGCCGCGCATGTGTCGATACGCTTGAAGACGGGATTGACGCCGAGCGCCCGGCGCTTGGCCGTGACCTCCGCCGGCATCGCGCCCGCTAGCGTGGCGAGCCGGGCATCGGAAAAGCCCATGCTCTTGAGCGCGCGAAAATGCGCCGCGTCATCAGGCAGGCCGTTCTCGCGGACCCAGTTTTCCCAATCAACGATGGCCTGAAACTGCTCGATGAACCAAGGGTCGATCTTGCAGGACGCGTGAACCTGTTCCTGATCGACGCCGAGGCGCAGCGCTTGCGCGACCTTGAGGATGCGGTCCGGCGCGGGCGTGCCGAGCGCGGCGCGGATGACGTTCTTGTCGTCGCCGCGGCCGAGGCCCTCCAGCGTGATGTCGTCCAGCCCCGTCAGGCCGGTTTCCATCGAGCGTAGCGCCTTTTGCAGGCTTTCGGGGAAGCTGCGGCCGAGGCCGAGCACCTCGCCCACCGACTTCATCGACGTGGTGAGCGAGTCCTCGCTGCCGGGGAATTTCTCGAAGGCGAAGCGCGGGATCTTCGTGACGATGTAGTCGATCGTCGGCTCAAAGCTCGCGGGCGTTGCGCCCTGGGTGATGTCGTTATCCAGTTCGTCAAGCGTGTAGCCGACCGCCAGCCGCGCGGCGACCTTGGCGATCGGGAAGCCGGTGGCCTTTGACGCCAGCGCTGAGGAGCGCGAGACGCGCGGGTTCATCTCGATGACGACGAGCTTGCCGTCTTCCGGGTTGACGGCGAACTGCACGTTCGACCCGCCGGTCTCCACCCCGATCTCGCGCAGCACCGCGATCGAGGCATTGCGCATGAGCTGGTATTCCTTGTCCGTCAGCGTCAGCGCCGGGGCGACGGTGATGGAATCGCCGGTGTGTACGCCCATCGGGTCGATATTCTCGATGGAGCAGACGATGATGCAGTTGTCCGCCTTGTCGCGGACGACCTCCATCTCGTATTCCTTCCAGCCGAGCACCGACTCCTCGACCAGCACCTGATTGGCCGGTGAGGCGTCCAGACCGCGCTCGATGATGTAGAGATATTCCTCCCGGTTGTAGGCCACGCCGCCGCCCATGCCGCCGAGGGTGAAGCTCGGCCGGATGATCGCGGGCAGGCCGACATAGTCCAGCGCGCCGAGCGCCTCGTTCAGGCTATGCACCAGCATCGAGCGGGGCGTGGCGATGCCGATGCGGTCCATCGCCTGGCGGAAGGCCTGCCGGTCCTCGGCCATGTCGATGGCGGCGGCGTTCGCGCCAATCATCTCGATGCCGTATGTGTCCAGCGTGCCGTCGCGGTGGAGCGCAAGCGATGTGTTGAGGGCGGTCTGGCCGCCCATCGTCGGCAGCAGCGCCATGCGCTCGTTCGGGCGCTCGCGGCGTTCGCGCGCGATGATCTTGGCCACGAAGTCCGGCGTGATCGGCTCAATATAGGTCGTGTCGGCCAGCTCCGGGTCGGTCATGATCGTGGCCGGATTGGAGTTGACCAGAACGATCCGGTAGCCCTCGGCCTTGAGCGCCTTGCAGGCCTGCGTGCCGGAATAGTCGAACTCGCACGCCTGGCCGATAACGATCGGTCCGGCGCCAATCACCAGAATTGAGTCAATGTCGGTGCGTTTGGGCATTCAGCTCGCGCCGTGCGCCTGTTGGCCAGAGAAGTGGCGGGCCGTCGTCGCGCGCCCGCAATTGCGGCTCACGCGCTTATAAAGGATGTGACGCGCGAATCAACAAGGTCGTGTGAGAGAGCGTTGCCCGGTTGTTGCCGCGACCGCACCGAGCCGGTCGCGGAGCGCGAGGCGGCCGAGCGCAAAATTGCGCGATGCCCATTGTGGAAAAGGGCGGCGTCATTCTGTATACTCGTTAAAAATTCAGGGATTTTCACCGGCCTGCTTCACACATAACGCTGATCGGTCGCCCACTTTCCTCTGACGATTTGCGATGTCCGCCAAGTGAGGGCAACACCAAGCCAAGACTATCGGCGGAACGCTGAAGTTGCGTTCGTCTCAGCACACCGAACACAATACCAGGGTACGAATGGAAGCGATCACTCAATCCCCTTTCGGAGAAATCGCGGCGCTGCTCGTGCTTGCCGCGCTCACCGGGTTCTTCGGAATCATCCTGCGGCAGCCGCTGATTGTCAGCTTCATTGCCGTCGGGCTGATCGCCGGGCCGTCCGGGCTGGACGTGGTGCACTCGGATGAGCAGATCGACCTTCTCGCCGAACTTGGCATCGCCGTCTTGTTGTTCCTCGTGGGCATCAAGCTGGACGTTAAGCTGATCCGGTCTCTCGGTACGGTGTCGCTGCTGACGGGCCTTGGACAGGTCGCTTTCACGTCGATCTTCGGATACTTCATCGGACTCGCGCTCGGTCTCGGGCACGTCACGAGCCTTTATGTCGCGGTAGCACTGACCTTTTCGTCCACGATCATCATCGTCAAACTGCTGTCCGACAAGCGCGAGATTGACGCGCTGCATGGCCAGATCGCCCTTGGATTTCTGATTGTTCAGGACCTGGTCGTGGTGCTGGCGATGATCGTATTGTCGGCGATAGGCATCGGCGCTGGCGCGGACGGCGGCGGGGGGGCCGCCGATGTGCTGCTGGCGCTGGCCTCGGGGGTTGCGCTGGTCGCTTTAGTCGTGCTGTTCGTCCGCTACGTCGCGGACCCGCTGACGGAGCGGCTGGCCCGCGCGCCCGAACTGCTTGTCATCTTCGCCATCGCCCAGGCGGCGATGTTTGCGGCAATCGGTGATCTGGTCGGGCTCGGCAAGGAGATCGGCGGTCTTCTGGCCGGCGTCTCGCTTGCGTCGACCCCGTACCGCGAAACCATCGCGGCGCGGCTCGCGCCCTTGCGCGACTTTTTGCTGCTGTTCTTCTTCATCGCCCTCGGGGCCACGCTCGATCTCTCGCTGCTTGGCACACATGTCACCGGGGCTATCGTCTTCTCGTTGTTCGTTCTTATCGGCAACCCGCTGATCGTTCTCGCGATCATGGGCGCGATGGGATATCGCAAGCGCACCGGCTTTCTCGCCGGGCTGACAGTTGCGCAAATCAGCGAATTCTCGCTGATCTTCATCGCGATGGGCGTGTCGCTCGGCCATGTCGAGCAGGACGCGCTCGGCCTCGTGACGCTGGTGGGTCTCGTGACCATCGCGGCGTCGACCTACATGATCACGTACTCGCACAAGCTGTATCCCCTCTTCGAGCCTTATCTCGGCGTGTTCGAGCGCAAGGGCACGCCCCGCGAATCCGCCGATCAAGCTGAATTCGCGGGACGCGATTACGACGTGCTGATCTTCGGTCTCGGACGATTCGGCACGGCGATCGGGATGCGATTGGCCAAGCGGGGCTTCCGCGTGCTGGGCGTGGATTTCAACCCGCTGGCCGTGCGGCGCTGGCGCGAGCTGGGGCTGGATGCGGAATACGGCGACGCGGGCGAGCCGGAATTCGTGAAAGACCTGCCCCTCGCAAAAGCTCAGTGGGTCGTCTCCACCGTCCCGGTTCATGCGACCGGGCTGAGCCATGAGGATCCCCGCAATACGCTGATCCAGTTGATCCGCATGGCCGGTTTCCGCGGGCGCATCGCGGTGACCTCGCACCACAAACGCGACACCGAGCAGCTGTTCGCCGCTGGAGCCGACATTGTTCTGGAGCCGTTTCAGGACGCGGCGGACCGGGCCGTGGAGCTTGTTTGCGGCGCGGAAGAAGAGCAGCGCACGGAAATTCCTCAGATCGAGACAGAGGAGACGGCGTCCTGATACAGTGCACCGCCCCCCCCCGCGCCGGCAAGCTATGCATGTGCGGGCGTGTGCCGAAGGGTAAACGGCGCGGCGGTCAGGGCGAAACCAGCTACGCGCCGCGCCTCATTCCGCCACAGCGGCCTGCGCGCGGGCGGGCGGAAGCTCTGTGATGATGTCGGCGAGACTGCAGCGATTGTTGTTCAGCTTGTTCACCAGCTGAATGAAGTTGCGGAACGACGGGCTCCGCCCGAAGACCGCCGCGGTCTCCGAGTCCGGCGTGTAAGCCGGGATCCTGCACTCGCTCGGGAACCCGATCTGCTCGGCGATCATGTTCTGGGTCGTCCGCGACAGGTGCCATCCCAGCGGCATGTAGAAGTAGTCGTGCTGCAGCTCCACCGAGTAGAACCGCTCGAACGCCTCGCCCGTCTTGACGCGCCATTTCGCCAACTGGCCGCGCCGCCGCCGCGTCTTGTCGAGCGTCATGACCGGCGCGCCAAACTCGGTTAGCCCCGCCGGCTCCAGATCGGCGGTGAAGTCCTCATTCAGGATGATGATGCGAAATTCCGGTTGAACATCGAGCGTGTCCGACAGCCGGTCGATCCGCTGCTTGATGCCGTTGACCAGGTCGATCGCGGTCTCGATCGCCGAGCTTTCGAAATAGCCGCCATCCACCAGGTTCTTCTGCGAGAAGTGGAACGGCGAAATCTGCCGCGGATAGGCCCCCGGCGGCAGGATGATCGGGAATCGCGCGCTCAGGCTGACGGCAGTGGCGAGCGAGATGTCTTGCTCGGCCGGCAGGCCGTCCTCGCCCTCCGCCATGATCGGGTAGACGAACTCCATCGGCACGATCGGGTCTTTCAGGAACGGCGCCACGATGAAACGCTCGCCGGTCTCCACGCTGGTGGTGTTGAGCACGAGGGTGGGCGCCTGCACCTCCGGGTCGCGGAAATCGGCCGAAACGCTGAGGAAGTTTTGCTCAAACGGAATCTCTCCCTCTGCCTCGCCGCCGTGGGCGCGGTTCGTGTCGAGCCATGCGTGATTCAGGCTGGCCTCGAAGGCGCGGGCGCGGTCGAGAACACCGAAGCCGGGCACGATGAACCGCTGAAAGAAGTCCGGGAACAGTGCGCCGGACAGCACCGGCGACAGGAAGTCATGGCCCAGATAGGTGCGGATGTCGCGTTCGAGGTCGCTGACGCGCCCGTCCGTCCTGGCCTGAAGCTCGCAGTAATCCCCCATCACCTCCGGGCTTTCGCTGCGCCGCGCCTGTAGCCAGAAGCTGTTGAACACGCTCGCGCCCAGGCTGCCGCCGGAGACGCCGCTGATGGCGAAAACGTGGTGGCGCAGCGCAGGGCAGGCCGTGTAAAGCCGCGCCATCGTCAGCGCCGCGAGATTGGCCGCATAGACGCCGCCGCCCTGCGCCGCGACCACATAGACCGGATAGGTCTGCTGAGCGCTGTTGGCATACAGCCGTTTGCGCTCGTCCGGCCGGGCGTCGAGCCAGTCCAGGAAGGCGATGTAAAGGTCGTCCGGCTTGGCCTGAGCCTCAGGGCTGGCCGGCTGCATCCGCACGCGATGGTTGTTGTTCCAGTTGAAGAACGCGAAGATCAGCGCCGCCGAGACGAGAATGGTGACCGCCGGGATACCGATAACGTCATAGATGCGCGTACAGCCCGCCAGCAGATAGGTCAGCGCCATCAGAAAGATGCAGATGATGGCGAAGCTGCCCGCGCCCGTGATGATCCAGGTGACGAGCAGCGGCCCGCCGCCGAGCGAGCGGATGATCGGCTGGGCCGCCACCAGCGCGATGATCGCGCCGATCGCGACCACGATCGGAATGAAATACCGCAGCGAGAACGGCTGCTCGCCGAAATGCGTGCCGCGCTGCGTTGCGCGCCACAGCAGAAACAGGAACATCACCAGCATCAGCGCCGCCGTCGCCTGAATGGCGATCAGCAGATACACCGCCACCTGATTGTAATTGTCGACGATGTCGGTGATGTAGGGCGGGAAATCGGTTTGCCCGCGCAGGCTCTGGACGATGTCCTGGGAGACGACCGCGAACTGTCCGCCGACGGTCTCGCGCTCTTCGGCGCTGGGGATGCCGACCTCCGCGATCAGCCCGACGGTCGAGACGACGCCGGCCGGCATCATTGCCATCATGACGCCGATGATCGGAAGCAGCGCGATAATCATCGAAAAGACATGAGAGATGACCCGCGCGAGCGGGCTGAAGGTGATATGCGGGTCAATATCGACGGAATTTTTCCAGAGCGAGCGCGACATCGACCAGAGAAAATAGCTCAGCGCTGCCAGCAGGATCAGCGAGATGATCGGCCGGTACGGCGCCGTCTCAACTTCGAGCGCCAGTGCGCGGTAGATTTCTCGGGTCTGGCCGGGGACGTAGAAAACGATGAATGCGCCGACCGAGATCAGCAGCGGCGCGCGCATATCCCAGATGACGTCGCCGATAATCTTGAAAAAGCGCCAGATGAGCGGCAGCTGCCCAGCTTCGCGTTGCGACATGGCTCGATACCCCCGGCTAAACCGGCCGTGTTGACCGTTTGTTAACCACAACTACCACGCAGACGCCTTTCGCAGAAGCGGTCGCGCGCTGTCCGCGGCCCGATTGTCCCCGACCTTCAGATTTCGCAGTTGTTGCGCTGAAGAAAGCGCAGCAGGGTCTCGTAGCGCTCCTTGTCCTCAGCGGGGACGGAGTCGTCGTTCAGGATCTTGTCCTGCACCTGCAGATCGCTCAGCGAGGGGTCGCAGTCCTGCACCTGCTCGGCAAACATGCGGCCATAGAAGCGGTCGCGCGGGCAATAGCCGTAACGCACCAGCATTTCCATGCGCAATTCTGTCAGCGTCGGGCACTGAAGCCTTGAAAAGTCCTGGGCCAATGCGCCCGTCGCCGCCGCCGGCCCGAGGAACAGCGCAATCAACAACGCGCGTCCCGTGCGTGACAGTTTCGCAGTCATGAATGCCTCCCAACCTGCCTATCCGCTTCAACCATGAGACATGGCGAATGAATAGGCGCTGAATACGCGGGCAAGCGCGGCACACGCGCGCCAGAGACCGCGTCAAAAGCTGCCGCCATATGTTGCGGCGACTGTGCCGAACCGGGATGCCGCGTGCAACTGAATAGCGCGGGAGGCCGCGCGCGGCGAACGCCCTTGTGTCATTTCCGCCAGCCGCTTTCACGCCGGGTAACATTGGCTCAAAGCCGCGCCAGTGCGCCTGTCATCGGTGAGCCGAGTGAGCCAATATCAACACTTCGAGGATAAGCTGTTTTCAGGGTCGGGAGAGCCGCACGCCAAGGGCAATCAATGGCAGCAGACACCACAGCCTCACTGGTCAGCGGCGCGACAGCCGCCCGTCCTGCCGATCGGCGCAGCGTTCCCGCCGTAACACCATCCCAAACCGTGGCATGGCCGGGCATCCGGCTTGAGCGCATCGAGC
Source organism: uncultured Hyphomicrobiaceae bacterium (assembly GCA_964540795.1). Taxonomy (GTDB): domain Bacteria; phylum Pseudomonadota; class Alphaproteobacteria; order Rhizobiales; family Rhodomicrobiaceae; genus Dichotomicrobium. Next base: position 61,062 of record CAZINX010000004.1, read on the forward strand.
CATTCTCCGGCCTCGGGGCCGAGGTCCTTGCAGTGCTGCGCACCTATCTGCGCCGTGTCGAGTTTGGCGCGGGCGAGCCGTTGTTCCGCGAAGGCGACCGGGCGGGCGGACGGCTTTACATCATCCTGTCGGGGGAGGTGTCGATCTGCAAAAGCGGGCACGACCCCGTCAGCCGCGCCCCGCTGGAATACGAGATTGCAGTGCGCGGGCCTGAGCAGATCGTCGGGTCCGTGTCGCTGCTAGACCGCCGGCCGGCCTCGGCGACGGCGCGCTGCCGCAGCGAGGTGACTGCGGCCGTCCTCGATCTCGACGCGATCCCGAGGGGCTCGATGCCGCGGAAGGTGCGCCGCGCGCTGGAAAACCAACTCGCCTTTTACCTGGCGACGCGGCTGCGCGACACGCTGGACGCGCGAGTCGATGCGCTGCGCAACGAGGCCGAACTGGCCGGCTATCGCAATGCCATCGCGCTGGTGCTGGTGGGCGCGCTGTCGATGCTGTCGGTCTATACGCTGGCGTTCGGCGCGGTCGCCGGCATGGACATCTCTCAGGAGACGCGGCTGGCAATCACCCCGCTGGTCATCCTGGCCTTCGCCGCGGCGTTCCTCGCGGTCATCCGGCTCAGTCGCTTTCCGCCCGCCTTCTACGGGCTGCGGCTCGACAATTGGCGGCCCGCGCTCCGCCTGGCGGTCAAGGCATCGCTGATCTTCGTTGCGGGTATGGCGGCGTTGAAATGGCTGCTGATTGTCAGCGTGCCCGGTTTGGAGGGCTGGACGGTCATCACGCCGGCGAGCATCGCTGATGGACAATTCTCATGGGGGCTTTACGCCAGCGTCATCGTGCTCTACGCGCTGTTCGTGCCCGCGCAGGAGTTCGTCGCGCGCTGCGGCATTCAGGCCCCACTTTATGCCTTCCTCGACGGGTCGGAGCTGGGGCGGCGCACCTGGGCGATCCTCGTATCGAATTTCGCCTTCGCCGCCGCGCACGCGCACACCAACCCGACCTTCGCGCTTGCGACCTTCGTGCCGGGCATCTTCTGGGGCTGGCTGTTCGCGCGCACGCACTCGCTGCTGGCGGTGTCGGTGTCGCACGTGATCATCGGCGGGACGGGCATTTTCCTGTTCGGGATCGAGGATTTCCTCGCCGCACTGTTCTAGAGCGCCTCGCGTTCCACAGCCGCTATGTCATTGCGAGCGAAGCGAAGCAATCCAGTCCCGTCCAGCATCGCCGCTGGATTGCTTCGGCCTTGTCAGGCCTCGCAATGACCTGCGTTGAGCGCCCGAAAAAGATCCTAAGTCGAGACCGCGCCGGTGTGGGCCGTCTCCAGCTCGAAGGCCGCGGCCATCAGCGCTTTGGTGTAATCGGTCTTCGGGGTGTTGAAGACCTCGCGCGCCTCGCCCTGCTCCACGACCTTGCCGTCCTTCATGACGATGACGTAGTTCGACAGCGCGCGCACCACCCGCAGGTCGTGACTGATGAACATGTAGGCCAGATTGTGCCGGTCCTGCAGGTCGCGCAGCAGGTCGACGATCTGCGCCTGAACCGAAACATCCAGCGCGCTGGTCGGCTCGTCCAGCATCACGAATTTCGGCTCCAGCACCATCGCGCGGGCGATGGCGATGCGCTGGCGCTGCCCGCCGGAAAACTCGTGCGGATAGCGGTCTTGCGTGGCCGGGTCGAGCCCGACTTCGCTCAGCGCCTTGGAAACGCGCGCGCGGCGCTCTTCCGGCGGCATTTTCGGGTGCTGGATGATCAGGCCCTCTTCCACGATCTGGCTGACCGAAAGGCGCGGGCTGAGGGAGCCATAAGGGTCCTGGAACACGATCTGCATCTGCCGGCGGTACGGGCGCATCTTCTTGAAGGTCAGCCCGTCGATGTTCTGGCCCATATAGACGATCGGTCCGTCGCTGGAGGTCAGCCGCAGCAAGGCCAGGCCAAGCGTCGTCTTGCCCGAGCCGGATTCGCCGACCACGCCGACCGTCTGCCCCTCGCGGATTTGCAGGGACAGACCGTCGACCGCCTTCACATGGCCGACGGTGCGCTTCAGCAGCCCGCGCTTGATGGGAAACCAGACCCGCAGGTTGTCGGTGCGGATAATGACCGGCGCGCTCGAATCGCTCGCGGGCGGTTCGCCCTTCGGCTCGGCGGCGAGCAGGTGCCTGGTGTACGGGTGCTGCGGCTCGGTAAAGATTTTTTCGGTCTCGGCCGCCTCGACAATCTCGCCGTGGTTCATCACGCAGACGCGCTCGGCCATCTTGCGCACGACTGTCAGGTCATGCGTGATGAGCAAGAGCGCCATGCCCAGCTCTTTTTTCAGCCGCTGCAACAGCTCCAGAATTTGCGCCTGGATCGTTACGTCGAGCGCGGTGGTCGGCTCGTCGGCGATCAGCAGGTCCGGCTCGTTCGCCAGCGCCATGGCGATCATCACGCGCTGGCGCTGCCCGCCGGAAAGCTGGTGCGGGTATGCGTTCAACCGCGTTTCCGGGTCCGGGATGCCGACCTTGTCCATCAGTTCCAGCACGCGCACGCGCGCCTTCGTGTCCGACATGCCATGATGGACCTTCAGCACCTCGCCGATCTGCTTCTCGACCTTGTGCAGCGGGTTGAGCGAGGACATCGGCTCCTGAAAGATCATGCCGATGTCGCGCCCGCGCAGTTTTTGCATTTCGCGGAGCGGCAGCTTCAGGACATTGCGGCCCTTGAAGTAGATTTCGCCGGTGGGGTGCGAGGCGGACGGCGGCAACAGGCGCATGACGGACAAGGCGGAGACGGTCTTGCCCGAGCCGGACTCGCCGACGAGCGCGACCGTATCCCCGCGGTCCATGCTGAACGATACGCCCTTGACGGCTTCCACCTCGGTTTCGTCGGAGGTGAAGTTCACCGACAGGTTGCGCACATCCAGCAGCTTGGTGGAATCGCTCATACCCGCCTCACCGGAACGTCTTGCGCGGGTCGAGCGCGTCGCGCACCGCCTCGCCAATGAAGATCAGCAGGCTGAGCATGATCGCGATGACCATGAACGCGGTGATGCCGAGCCACGGCGCCTGCAGGTTGTTCTTGCCCTGCGCCAGCAATTCGCCCAGCGACGGCGAGCCGGGCGGCAGACCGAACCCAAGGAAGTCGAGCGAGGTCAGCGTCGTGATCGAGGCGTTCAGCAGAAACGGCATGAAGGTGATCGTCGCCACCATCGCGTTTGGCAGCAGGTGCTTGAACATGATTTTGCCGTCGCTCAGGCCCAGCGCCCGCGCCGCGTGGATGTACTCGAAATTGCGTCCTCGAAGGAACTCCGCGCGCACCACGCCCACGAGCGCGACCCAGCTGAACAACAGCAATATCCCGAGCAGTATCCAGAAATTCGGCTCGATCACCGCCGCGATGATGATGAGCAGGTATAGAGTCGGGATCGCCTGCCAGACCTCGATGACGCGCTGGAAAATCAGGTCGGTCCAGCCGCCGAAATAGCCCTGCACCGCGCCCGCCGCGATGCCGATCGCCGATGAGAGGATGGTCAGCGTCAGCCCGAACAGCACCGATATACGGAAGCCGTAGATGACCCGGGCGAGCACGTCGCGGCCCTGGTCGTCGGTGCCGAGCATGTTCTCCGATGACGGCGGCGCGGGCGCGGGCACCGGCAGGTCGTAGTTGATCGTCTCGTAGCTGTAGCGGATCGGCGGCCAGATCATCCAGCCGCCGCCTTCCTGAATCAGCTCCTGCACATAAGGGTCGCGGTATTCGGCCTCAGTGGCGAATTCGCCGCCAAACGCCGTCTCCGGGTAAAAGTTGAAGATCGGCGTATAGTACCCGCCCTGGTACTGGATCAGGATCGGCTTGTCGTTGGCGATGAACTCCGCGAACAGCGAGACGATGAAGAGGATCAGGAAAATCCACAGGCTCCAGAAGCCGCGCCTGTTCGCCTTGAAGTTGTTCCAGCGGCGCTTGTTCAGAGGCGACAGCTCGAACCAGCGGCGTCGTGGCGGAACGGCCGCCCCAGCCTCGATGTAGCCTTCGGGTTCGAAATGGCTGACCTTCTGTTCCATGGCGTCAGACCTCCCGCGATTCGAAATCGATGCGCGGATCGATCCAGGTGTAGGTCAGATCCGAGATCAGATTGATGACCAGCCCCATCAGCGAAAAGATGTAAAGCGTGGCGAAGACCACCGGGTAATCACGGTTGACGATCGACTCGAACGACAGCAGCCCCAGCCCGTCGAGCGAAAAGATCGTCTCGATCAGCAGCGAGCCGGTGAAGAACGCCGCGATGAATGCGCCGGGGAAGCCCGCCACGATAATCAGCATCGCGTTGCGGAACACATGGCCGTAGAGCACGCGCGTCTCGCTCAGGCCCTTGGCACGCGCGGTCATCACATACTGCTTCTTGATCTCGTCGAGGAACGAGTTCTTGGTCAGGAACGTGGTGGTCGCGAACGCCGACAGCGACAGCGCGAGCAGCGGCAGCGTCAGGTGCCAGAAATAATCGACGATCTTCATCGGCCAGCTCAACTCGTCCCAGTTGTCCGATGTCAGTCCGCGCAGCGGGAACCAGTCGAGGAAGGTGCCGCCGGCGAACAGCACGATCAGCAGCACCGCGAACAGGAAGCCCGGAACCGCATAGGCGACCACCACCACGCTGCTGGTCCAGACGTCGAAGCTGGTGCCGTCCTTCACCGCCTTACGGATGCCCAGCGGGATCGAGATGCCGTAGGATATCAGCGTCATCCACAAGCCGAGCGAGATCGAGACGGGCAGCTTTTCGGCGATAAGCTCAAGGACGCCGACGTCGCGGAAGTAGCTCTCCCCGAAGTCGAAGGTGATGTAATTCCACATCATCATCACGAAGCGCTCGTGCGGCGGCTTGTCGAAGCCGAATTGCTTTTCGAGCTGCGCAATGAATTCCGGGTCGAGGCCCTGCGCGCCTCGGTATTGGGATGACCCCTCGCCAGCGCCCTCGCCGCCGGCGGCCGCGCCGAAATCGCCGGTCTCGGTGCCGCCGACGCGCGCTGTAGCCGCGACGTCCGTTCCGGTGAGCTGGGCGATAACGCGCTCCACCGGGCCGCCGGGCGCGAACTGCACGATGATAAAGCTGATGACCATGATCCCGAACAGCGTGGGGATCATCAGCAGCAGACGGCGAATGATGTAGGCTGTCATGATGCGCGAATCCTTTGCGGACCGGCTGGCGGCGCGTCAATGTTGCGCGCAGGGTTGCGCGGCTGTTCTAGCGCGCGGCTTCCAGCCGAGCCGCCTTGCCTTCGTCGTACCACCACGTTTCGATCACGCCACGATCATAAGGCGGTTTTGTTTCCGGCCAGGAAAATTTGTTCCAGAAAGCCACGTGGTGCGAAGTTTTATACCACTGCGGCACCCAGTAATGGCCTGCGCGCAACACCCGGTCGAGCGCCCGCGCGGCTGTCTGCATGTCCTCGCGCGTGTCGGCGGCCAGCACCTCGTCGATCAGCGCGTCGACCACCGGCGATGAAATCCCCGCGAGATTGAAGCTGCCCTTCGCCTCCGCCGCATCGCTGCCGAAGTAATTGCGCAGCTCCGGCCCCGGCGTCTGGTTGAGCACGAAGCGCTGGGTCGTGATGTCGAAGTCGAAGCTCTTCATTCGTTCCTGGAACTGCGAAGGATCGACCCGCCGGATGCGCGCATCGATGCCGATCATGTCCAGATTTCTGACATAGGGGCCGATAACACGCTCAAAAGTCGGCGAAAAGATCAGAAACTCGATCTCTAGCGGCTCGCCCGTTTCCGCGTTGACGCGGCGCCCGTCTCGGATCACCCAGCCCGCCTCATTGAGCAGGCGCGAGGCCTGCCGAAGCTTCCGCCGGTCGCGCCCCGAGCCGTTGCTTTCAGGCGGGACATAGGCGTCCTCGAAGACGCTTTCCGGGAACTGGTCGCGGTGAGGCTCCAGAAGCGCAAGCTCCGCTTCGCTCGGTGCGCCTTGGGCTTTCAGCGGCGAATTCTCGAAGTAGCTCGCGGTGCGCTCGTACATGCCAAAGAATAGTTGTTTGTTGGTCCATTCGAAGTCGAATGCATAATCGAGCGCCAGGCGCACGCGCGGGTCGGCGAACTTCTCCCGCCGCGTGTTGATGAAGAAGCCCTGAGCGCCGGATGGCCGGCCGTCGTCCAGCGTCTTCAGCTTCATCTGGCCGGAGCGCACCTGCGGAATGTCGTATTCCGTCGACCAGGACTTCGACGTGAACTCTTCGCGCAGGTCGAACTCGCCCGCTTTCAACGCTTCAAGCTCGGCTGTGCGGTCGCGAAAATACTCGTAGCGCAGCTCGGCAAAATTGAACCGACCCTGATTGACCGGCAGGTCCCAGCCCCAATAGTCATCGCGGCGGCGCAGAGTGACGAAGCGGCCCTGCTTGAAGTCGCCGATCTCGTAGGGTCCTGAGCCGAGCGGCGGATCGAGCGTCGAGGCGTTGAACGGCTGCGCCTCGTAATACGCCTCCGACAGGATTGGCAGTTCCGCGATCATCATCGGCAGCCGGCGCTGCCCCGGCGCGCTGAACGTGAAGCGGACGGTGTGGTCGTCCAGCGCCTCGGCCTTTTCGATGTCGCGCAGCATGGCGTTGTAGATCGGGCGGCCGTCGCGCTTCAGCGTCTCGTAGGTGAAAACCACGTCTTCTGCGGTCACCGGCGAGCCGTCGGCGAACTCCGCCTCGGGCCGCATGTAGAAGGTTACGCCGCTGCGGTCCGGCTCCAGCTTCGCCGAATGCGCGACGAGGCCGTACACCGCGTCGGGTTCGTCATAGGCGCGGGTCATCAGGCTGTCGAACAGCAACGACATGCCCTGGGCCGGGTCGCCCTTGATGATGAAAGGGTTGAAGCTGTTGAAGGTGATGAGGCCGGCCGTGCCGATCATCGACAGGCTGCCGCCCACCGGCGCGTCCGGGTTCACATAATCGAAATGCGTGAAATCCGGCGGATATTTCAAGTCGCCGAACGCGGAGAGGCCGTGTCGCGCGCCTTCGGGCGCGCCGCCAGCCATGGCGGGCGGGTGTCCGGCAAGACTGACCGCGAGCAGGGCGCCAACCAGGACAAGCTGCCGGAAACCGCCGCGCATCGTCGCGCCGCTCATTGCGCCACCTGCGCGCTTTTATCGGGGTCGTACCACCAGATCTGGCTGAAGCCAATTGCGCGGTCCGGCAGCGGCTCTGGATGGGCGAATTTGTTCCAGTACGCGATGCGCGTGGCCGGCGAGTGCCATTGCGGCACGACGTAATGGTTCCACAGCAGCACGCGGTCGAGCGCGCGTGTCGTCGCGACCAGTTCGTCGCGATCCTTGGCAAAGATGATCTTGTCGATCAGCGCGTCCACCGCCGGGTTCTGGATGCCGATGGTGTTTCTGCTGCCTGGCGTCTGGGCAGCCTGCGAACCCCAGAAGTCGCGTTGCTCGTTGCCCGGCGAATTCGATTGCGGGAAGCTGTCGACGATGATGTCGAAGTCGAAGTTGTTGGTGCGCTCCTGATACTGCGAGGAATCGACAACCCGCACGGAAACGTCGATCCCGATGCGCTCCAGCTTCTGCTTGTAGGGCAGAACGACGCGCTCCATCGCCGGCGATTGCAGCAGGAACTCGACCTCGAACGGCTCTCCCGTCTCGGTGCTGACGAGCTCGCCTTGCCGCGTTTCCCAGCCGGCCTCGCGCAGCAGCGACAGCGCCTCGCGCAGGTTGCCGCGCGTCTCGCGCCGGCCGCCGCCTTCCGGGTTGAAGTATTCCTTGGTCAGGACCTGTTCTGGCACATGTTCGGGATGCGTCTCGCGAAGCTGCTCCAGGATTTCGCGCTCGCGTCCTTCGGGCAAACCCTGAGACGCAAGCTCGGTGTTCTCGAAGAAGCTGTCGGTGCGCTCGTATTGTCCATAGAACAGGTTCTTGTTGGTCCATTCGTAGTCGAACGCAAAGTTGAACGCCCGACGCACCCGCGGATCGGCAAATTGTGACCTGCGGGTATTGAAGACGAAAGCCTGCATCGGCTGCGGCGTGTCAAGCTCGATGGCTTCCTTGATGACTTCACCGCGCTCGCGCGCCGGGAAATCGTAGCCAGTGGCCCAGTTCTTGGCGCTGTTTTCGACGTAGAAGTCGATTTTGCCGGCGGTGAACGCCTGAAACGCAACGGTCGAGTCTCGGTAATATTCGAACTTGATCCGATCGAAGTTGTAATAGCCCTTGCGGACAGGCAGGTCCTCCGCCCAGTAATCGTCCACGCGCTCATACACGATGCGCCGGCCGCCCTCGACCTGGGCGATGCGGTACGCGCCGGAGCCGAGCGGCGGCTCCAGCGTGGTCTCGGCCGGATCGCGGCCTTTCGCGTCATCCCAGTAATGCTTCGGGAAGACGCGCAGCTGGCCGATGATAAGCGGCAGTTCGCGGTTGTTCTCGACGTCGAAATGGAACGTCACCTCGCGCTCGCCCGTCTTCTCCGCGCGCGTCACGTTGGCGTAGTAGGCCTTGTAGAACGGGTTGTTTTGCTTGAGCGTTTCGAATGAGAAGATCACGTCTTCCGGGGTGATCGGCTCGCCGTCGTGCCAGCGGGCCTCCTCGCGCAGGCCGAAGGTCGCCGAGGCGTAATCTTCCGGGTAGGAGACCCATTCAGCGATCAGGCCATACTCCGTCGAAGCCTCGCTGAGGCTGTTGGCCATAAGCGGCTCGAACACAAGGCCCAGCCCCTGCGCCTTGTTGCCTTTAAGCGGAATCGGGTTCACCGAGTCGAATGTGCCGAACGCCCAGAGATTGGCCTCGCCGCCTTTTGGGGCATCCGGATTCACATAGGGGAAGTGCGCGAAGTCGGGCGGCAGCTCCGGTTCCGGGGTGATGAGCGACAGGCCATGATGCTTTTTCCGGGCCGCGTCGGAAGACGTTTCGGCAAGCGCCGAAGGGCCGGACAGGATCACACCGAGAACGGCAAAGGCAATGGCAAGGCTGCGGCAGTCCATGATACTCCCGGACAAAAGCTGGGTTCGCCAAGAGGCCGGGCCGTTAATCCGCGCCGGCCTCACTTTGAAGGTCTTTTAACATGCCCCGTCAGCACATTCAGCGGCAAATTAAAAAACCTCCATCGCCAGCGCGGTCGCGCGAGAGGTTCGCGGTCGCCCGAAGACATACGGCGGGCGCGCCCTCGCGGACACGCCCGACCTGGTTCTAGTTGGCGACAGTATCGCCTTCAAGGCTTGCCGCCTCGGTTTCAGAGTCGGCGTCGTCGGCCTGCGCAGCGTCTTCGCCGGTGTCGGCCTTGCCGGCGTCCTCCTCGGCTCCTGGCATCGGCGGCGCATCGCCCAGCGACGCAAGATAGGCGATGATATCCGCGCGCGTGGCCTCGTCCTTCACGCCCTGATAGGCCATCGTCGTTCCAGGGACGTAATCCATCGGCGCGGCGAGCCATTCATCCATGCGTTCGTAAGTCCACTCGCCGTCCAGCCCCTTCAGCGCATCCGAGTAGTTGTTGAACCCTTCGACGGCCGCGATGTCCTCGCCCATGATGCCGTATAGGTTCGGCCCGACGCGGTGGGGCTGCCCCTCCTCGAAAGAGTGACACGCGGCGCAGACGCGAACGGCCTTCTCGCCTTCCGCCGCGCTGGCGTCCGCCAGCAATGCTGCGAGCTTGTTTTCGCCCGCCGGGGCCTCGGACGTCTCCGCCGGCTCCTCGTCCGGCGCTTCCTCGCCAGCAGGCTCTTCGGCCTCCGCCATATCGGTTTCCTCTTGCGCGGCGGCCTGCTCCCCGGCTGCTTCGCCGTCCTCCGCGGGCGCGGCCTCCGGCGCGGCTGCCTGTTCCGTCTCGGCGGGCGCTTCTGCCGTCTCCTCCGGTTCCGGGAATGGCGCCGTCTCGCCCAGCGAGGCGAGGTAGGCGATCAGATCGGCCCGATCCTGTGGGTCCTTGACCCCCGCATACGCCATGCTTGTACCCGGAACGCATTCCGAGGGGTTCTCCAGAAAGCAATCCAGTCGTTCATATGTCCACTCGCCGCCATACTCCTGCAAAGCGCCGGAATAGGAGAAGCCGTCGATAGAAGCGACCTGACGTCCCGGCACCGCCCAGAGATGCGGCCCGACGCGGTTGGCTCCCCCCTCTTCAAAAACATGGCAGGCCGTGCACTGGCGTGAAACGGTCTGTCCGCTGTCCACGTCGGCAGCGGCCAGCAGCACGGCGAGCGGCTCTTCCTGGGGTGCCTCCTCTTCCTGCGCCTCCACTTCGGCCGTCCGGGTCTCTCCCTCGACCTCGACGACCCGATAGTCGCCTGGCCCGCCTTCAGGGTACAGGATCGGAACCGCCGTGTTGGCTCCAAAGATCACCAGAAGGCACAGCAGTACGGCCGCCGCCAGTTTGTTGAACTCCCAAAGATCCATGTGCTGCGATCCTCAAATTCTTAAGCTGAGAACGGGCGCCGCCGCGGACGCGCGGGGAAAATCGGTTGACCTGCCAGCATCATATAGCTTTTCTTGGACGCGCTGCGCAACTTGGATCGGCGCGGCCCTGGGGGCGGCCAAACCGATCTTGCAACCAACCAAAAAACGACAATGACACGCTCGTTAATCATCATTCCAGCGCGGATGCAAGCCAGCCGCCTGCCGGGCAAGCCGCTCGTCGAAATCGGCGGCACGCCCATGATCGTGCATGTGTGGCGGCGCGCCGTCGCGGCCAATGCGGGCGACGTTTTTGTCGCAACGGACGATCAGGCCATTGCCGACGCGATCCGGGCCGCCGGCGGCGAGGCGGTCATGACGCGCGCGGATCACCCGAGCGGATCGGACCGGGTCTACGAAGCCGCCTGCCAGGTCGGCGGGGCCGGGCCGGCGGATATCATCGTCAACATTCAGGGCGACCTGCCCACGCTCGACCCGGCGCTGGTGCGCGCTTGTGTCGCGCCGCTGGAGGACCCGGACATCGACATCGCAACGCTCGCCGCGGAGATCGACGACGCGGGGGAGGTCATCGACCCGCATGTGGTGAAGGTGATCGGAACGCCGTCCGGTGATGGAGGAACCCTTCGCGCGCTGTATTTCACGCGCGCCGCCGCGCCGGCTGGCTACGGGCCGTTCCTGCACCATATCGGCATTTACGCCTATCGGCGCGAGGCGCTGGCGCGGTTCGTGGCGCTGCCCGCCTCGACGCTGGAGAAGCGCGAGCGGCTGGAACAGCTCCGCGCGCTGGAAGCCGGGATGCGTTTTGGCGTCCGCGTGGTTGACAGCGTGCCGCTCGGGGTCGATACACCGGGCGATCTGGAGCGGGCGCGCGCCATCTTCGCCGCCCAGCAAACGGCCGCCCAAGCGCCGGTCGGCGCGCAGAACTGACAATCCGATATGACCGAAACCAAAGTGAAAAAGCGCCGCCGGAGCATGGCGCGGACGCCGCAAGGCGTTTCCAGGACGCAGATGCGCGCCGCCGCGGGCCGGATCGTCTATCAGGGCGAGCCGGGGGCGAATTCGCACATCGCCTGCCGCGATAAATTCCCTGAGATGGAAGCGGTCGGCTGCGCCACCTTCGAGGACGCGCTTAATGCCGTGCGCGCCGGCGAGGCAGCCTGCGCGATGATTCCGATCGAGAACTCGGTGGCGGGCCGCGTGGCTGATGTGCATCACCTGCTGCCGGACTCCGGCCTGCAGATCATCGGCGAGCACTTTGAGCGCATCTCGCACCAGCTTCTGGCGTTGCGCGGCGCGTGCATGGAGGATCTGCGCTCGGTCCACAGCCACATTCAGGCGCTCGGCCAATGCCGTCAGGTGATTCAGAGCCTCGGGCTTGAGCCGGTCACGCAGGCCGACACCGCGGGCGCTGCCCGGATGATCGCGCGGGCGGGCGACATCTCGCAGGCGGCGATTGCGTCCTCGCTGGCGGCGGAGGTGCATAATCTGCAGGTGATCCGCAGCGACATTCAGGACGCCGCGCATAACACCACCCGGTTTCTCGTGCTCTCGGGCGAGCCTGCGCCGGTCCCGGCCGGGAACGGGCCGGTCATCACCTCCTTCGTGTTCCGCGTGCGCAACGTGCCGGCCGCGCTCTACAAGGCGCTCGGCGGCTTCGCCACCAACGGCGTGAACATGACCAAGCTGGAATCCTATCAGCTCGAAGGCAGCTTTCACGCGACGATGTTCTACGCCGACATCGAGGGGCACCCGGATGAGCGCCGCGTTCAGCTCGCGCTGGAGGAGCTTCACTTCTTCTCGTCGAAAGTGACGTTTCTGGGCACCTATCCGGCCAGCCCGCTTCGCGCGCGCCTCGCTGACGAGGCGAACGGGCGGCTCGGCGAGGGCTGACGGGCTTTAGCGGTTTTCCTCCAGCGCCTGCTCGACCGAAGCGGCGATGGCGGCGAACACCGGATCGCCCTCCTCCCTAAGATGCGCGATCTCGCGCACGGTCCAGTCATGCGCCAGCGCCATGATCCGCGCATGGCGGGCGAAGTCGAGCAGCGAGACGCCGCGCGGCATCGGCGGCTGGAACACGACCAGATCGTCTGGCAGATCGTCGCTGGTGAACCAGCGCGGGGTTTGCGCGCGCAGCGCGATATCGGGGATGGTCGGCAGCGCGGCGTCCTGCGCCAGCCCCTTGCTCCGGGCCGGGCGCAACATCGCCCGCCGCAGATCGCGATAAGCCGCCGGCGCGCGGCCGAGCGGCCCGGCCAGAGGCTGCACGGCAAACAGCCGCCCGACGCCAAGCGCGCGCAGCTCGTCGAGCGGCGGCGGCGCGGCCCCCGATGCATCGACCAGCATGTCGCCATCCGGCGTCATGAAAGGCGCGAGCGCGCCCGGCGGCGTCCAGTTGGTGCGCACGATCGCTTGCAGGCTGTCGCGCTCATGGTGCCACAAGCGCGCGCGGGAGATATTCGCCGCGAAGCCGTGGAACGGCAGCCGGAGGTCGGCCGCCGTGCCGTGCGGGATGTGCCGGTCGATCAGCCGGTCATAGCGCCCGTGGCCGTACAGCCCCAGACGCCCGCCGAAAAACGCGGTCTGCCGCCGCGCGCCCCGGAGCACGCCGCGTTGCGCGAAGATGGTCCTCGCCAGACTGTTGATGTCTTCCGGGGCCAGCCCGCACGCCAGCAACGCACCGACCGCCGCGCCCGCGCCGGTTCCGCCGACCGCATCGATGGGCACGCCAAAATCTTCCAGCGCCATTATGACGCCAAGATGCGCCGCGCCGCACAGACCGCTGCCCGTTAGCGTCACCGCGTTGGCGCGGCCCATGATAAAGCGCGCCAGCCGCGCAAACGACGCCTTGTCGCCGAGCGCCACGAAATGATGCGCATCGACTGGCCGCGCCGCGAGCCAGCGCTCGGCCCCGCCCTGCAGCCGGCCTGACAGCCGCCCCGTGACGATCGCAAGCCGCGAGGTCCGCCCGCCCGCCATGCCCAGCCCGCAGCGCTCCACATCGGTCGTCGGGATGCGCGGACCTGCGGGATCGCCATCATCTACGCCGACGATCAGCACCTCGTCGGCGCGGTCGATGCAGCGCCGCGTCCACGGCGTCAGCGTGCCGTCGGCGACATAGAGCACGGCGTCGTTCCGCCGCTCGCTCTCTTCCAGTTCCTGCGCCACCTCCGGGTCATCGAGCGCGATCCCGCCCGGCTGGTTCTGTCCCAGGCCGTCCGCCGACAGAACCTGGCACGGGCCCAGCCCCTCCAGCGCCTCCGACAGCGCGCGCAGGAAATCCTTAGGCGCCTCCCCGCTCGCGCCGGGGCAGACCGCTATGGTCCGCGCCGCCGGTTTCGGCGCGGCCGGCGACACGCGCGCGCCGCCCTTCACCAACCCTGACAGCAACGTCTCCCAAAGATGCGGCATTCCGGCCATCACCTCGCGGAAGTCCTCGCGCGACAGGCGCAGCACCGTGCTCGGCCGCGCCGCCGTGACCTGCCAAGAATGTTTGTCGAAGCCGAAAAAGGCGGAGGCATCTACCGCTGCGCCCGGACCGAACACCGCCGTTGCCGCCTGCTCCTCCGGCTGCCAGACGTCATCCGCCGTGGCAATGAGCCGGCCGGACATGACGATATTCAGCGCGTACACCGGCGCGCCCGCATCCGCCAGCTTCTCCCCCGTCGCCAGCGAGACGACATGGGCCGCCGCATAGAGCGCGCGCAGATCGTCGGTCGTCAGCTCCTGAAAGGCGTCGACAGCCTTGAGCAGCAGAAAGGGCGGCGGCGTCATCGATGCTCCGGGCCTGGTTCGCGTGGGCGCGCCGGGCGCGCAAAAGCGACGAGTCGGGCCGATCAAGCGCATGGCGCGGCCCTCGCCGCCATCCTAAAGCGCGTTCCGCTCACCGTGAATGGCGTTTTCGTGGGGCGCGGCTGGCTGAAATCAGCCATTTTCGCGCGCCCTTCGATTCAGGTAATCACGCCTGTTCACATGCTTTTCATCTGTAGTAACGAGGCGGTGTAACCCCATTCCAATCTCGGGAAAACCGATCTATATTCCAATCATGCCGCAGACAAAAGCAAGCGGCGCAAATGAAACCAATCTTGTTCAAAGGAGAACGACTATGAAGACCATCGTAATGCTTCTTTCTGTTCTGACGATTGTTGGCGCTGCTTCGGCTGCTTCTGCCGCGCCGACTGATCCCGAGTTCGGCAGCCGCGCGTTCTGGCAGCAGTTCTCGGACAACGGCTAAGCACAACGCCTGAAACACGAAAACCGTACCTGAAACACAAGGAGAACCACTATGAAAACCTTCGTCACCATTCTGTCCGCTCTGGCCTTGATGGGCGCTGTTGCCACCGCTTCGGCCGCGCCGGCTGACCCGGAGTTCGGCAGCCACGCCTGGTGGCAGCAGTTCTCGAATAACGGCTAACTACAATATCGACATGCTCCTCCCTGTCTCTGAAGGGTGGGCCGGCGCTCCGGCTCACCCCTCCTTTTATCCGGCCCGCACCGTCCGAATGGCCGCATCTCGCTCGAACAGGTAAAGGCACGCGCGCGCGGCAGCACCCTGCGGCCCTTCCAGCTTCGGGTCGCGCTCCAGAAGCAGCTTCGCCTGGTCCCGCGCAGCCTCCAGCACCTCGCTGTCCCCAGGCAGACGCGCCACGCGGAAGCCGGGATCGCCCGACTGACGTGCGCCAAGGATTTCACCGCCGCCGCGCAGGCGCAAATCTTCTTCCGCGATCCTGAAGCCGTCATTTGTCTCGCGCAGCGCCTTCAGCCGCGCCTCCGCCGTCTCGCTCAATGGCCCCTGATAGAGCAGCAGGCAGGTGGCCTGCGCTGCGCCGCGCCCGACGCGCCCGCGAAGCTGATGGAGTTGCGCCAGGCCGAAGCGCTCGGCGTGCTCGATGACCATGACCGAGGCGTTCGGCACGTCAACGCCCACCTCGATCACCGTGGTCGAGACGAGGATGCCCAGCTCCCCGGCGGCAAAGGCGTTCATCACCGTGTCGCGGTCCGCGCCCTTCATCCGCCCGTGGACAAGGCCGACCCGGTCGCCGAAATGCTGGCGCAGATGTGCCGCGCGCTCCTCCGCCGCCGTGGCCGGCGCGACATCCGAGCTTTCCACCAGCGGGCAGACCCAGAATACCTGCGCGCCCGATTTCACGGTGCGGCGCACCGCGTCGATGACATCGTGAATGCGCTCGACGGGCACCGCCCGCGTTGTCACCGGCTTGCGGCCCGGCGGCTTCTCGTCCAGCACCGAGACGTCCATGTCGCCGTAATGCGTCATCATCAGCGTGCGCGGGATCGGCGTGGCGGTCGCCACGAGGATATCGACGCCGCCATTGCCCTTGGCCTGCAACGCCAGCCGCTGGTAGACGCCGAAGCGGTGCTGCTCGTCGATCACCGCGAGCGCGAGATCGCGGAATTCCACATCTGCCTGAAACAGCGCGTGGGTGCCGACGATGATATCGGAGTGCCCTTCCTTGATCGCCTTGAGCGTGGTTGCGCGGCCCGGCCCGCTCTCACGCCCGGTGAGCAGCGCAACCCGAAGGCCCGCGGCCTTTCCCATCTCCGCGATGGTCTTGTAGTGCTGGCGGGCGAGCACCTCGGTCGGGGCCATCAGAGCGGCCTGGCCGCCGGCCTCCACCGCTGTCGCCATCGCCATGAGCGCCACCAGCGTCTTGCCGCTGCCGACATCGCCCTGCAAGAGCCGCAGCATCCGGTGCGGCGCGGCCATGTCGGAGAGGATTTCGGCGACGGCCCGCTGCTGCGCGCCGGTGAGCTTGAAGGGCAGCGCCGCGCGAATCTGGCTCGCGCGCTCGCCTGTGCCCGTAATCGCCCGCCCGCTCAGCCGCCGGAAGCGCCGGCGCATCAGCGCGAGCGCAAGCTGGCTCGACAGCAGCTCGTCGCAGGCCAGCCGCTTGCGCGCCTTCCCGGCGGCGGCCATATCCGTGTCATCGCGTGGCACATGCAGGATTTCGAGCGCGCGGCGGAAGCCCGGCCAGTCCTGCGCGGCGACGAAATCGCGGTCCAGCCACTCCGGCAAATCCGGCACGCGCGCCACCGCCTGGCGCGCAGCATTGCGGACAGCGCGCTGGCTCACGCCCTGGCCAAGCGGATAAACCGGCTCCAGCAGCGGAATGGCCTCGGGGTCGCCCTCCGGCGCGATGTGGTCGGGATGCGTGATCTGCAAATGCTTGCCATAAGCCTGGGCGCGGCCCGAGACGATCCGCCGCTCACCGGGCGGCAGCATCCGCTGCAGATAGCGCCGGTCCGCATGGAAAAAGACCAGTTCGATGCGGCCTGTGTCATCCTCGCAAACAACCTTGTAGGGCGCGCGCGCGACGCTCGGCGGCGGGGCCCGATGCGCCTTGACAAGCACATTCAAAGTCACGAGGTTGCCGGGCACGATATCGGCGATGGCGGGGCGTTCGCGCCGGTCAATGACACCAGTTGGAAAATGCCAGAGCAGGTTGATTACCCGCGGGGTCTGATCCGGGGCAATGCCGGTCAGCCGGCCAAGCGCCTCCTCCAGCCGTTCGCCCACGCCGTTCAGGTCGCGCAAGCTGGCGAACAGCGGATTGAGGGAAGCGGGTCGCATTTTCACGTCGGCGCCTTTCGGCTGCATCAGCGGCTGCACTTTCCTTCAGAACGTAGGGCGAACGGCAAAGCCTGCCCAGCGCCGCGCCGGCCGCATCCACAGCCTGAAAGGGTCAACTGATGCCGCAGGAGATCGATCCACAAGCCCGGCGGCGGCGCGTCCACTACCGCGCCAATCATCGCGGCACCAAGGAGATGGACATCCTGTTGGGCCGGTTCGCGGATGCTCGCCTCGATGAATTGACCGCGGGCGAATTGGTCCTGTTCGAGCAGATGCTGGCGCTGCCCGACCCGCAGATCGACGGCTGGATCCGCGGTGATGAGCCGCCCGAGATCTTCGCCGATCTGATCCACCGCATTCGCGCGTTTCACCGCTTCTGATGCAACGTTAAATGGCGACAGGCGTAAAGACAAAACCCTCCGAAAAAATCGCGGAACGCTGGGACCGTCTCGTCAGCGAGTCCGGGCCGCTGCTCGTTGGCGGCGCGCCGGACGGCGTGGACGCGCTGGCGCTGGCGCATATGGCGCGACAGCATCAGCCGAAGGATTCGCCCGCTGCATTGCTCCATGTCGCGCGCGACGACCGGCGCATGGCGGCGCTCGCCTCGGCCATCCAGTTCTTCGATCCCGATCTGCGCGTGCTTACGCTGCCGGCATGGGACTGCGTTCCGTATGATCGCGTCTCGCCGGACCCGGAGATCATCGCCAGACGCATCACGACGCTGGTGCGCCTCGCCACGATGAAGGGCGGGGGGAAGGGCGGCCCGACCGTCGTGCTGACAACCGTGAACGCCGCGCTCCAGCGCGTGCCGCCGCGCGAGCACATGCGCCGCGGCGCGGTGAAGCTGGTGGCCGGCGGGCGCGCGGACCGAAACGCGCTGCTCAAGCGGCTGGAAAGCCACGGCTTCGTGCGCACGGGAACGGTCATGGAGCCGGGCGAATACGCCGTGCGCGGTGGCATCATCGACCTGTTCGCCCCCGGCCATGCGCGCCCCGCGCGTCTCGACTTTTTCGGCGACACGATTGAGACGATCCGCAACTTTGATCCCGCGACCCAGCGCACCGAGGGCAACCGCAAGCAACTCGTGCTGCTGCCCATGAGCGAGGTGCCGGCGGCCGAGCATGTCTCGCGGCGCTTCCGCAAGCGCTACGTCGAACTTTTCGGCGCGGTCACGGGCGAAGACCCGCTCTACGAGGCCGTCTCGGCCGGGCAGCGCTATCCGGGCATCGAGCACTGGCTGCCGCTGTTCTACGACAAGCTGGAGACGGTGTTCGACTATCTGCCCGGCGCGATCGTCAGCCTCGACCACCTGGCCGAGGACGCGGTCAACCAGCGCATCGAGCAGATCAACGACCATTATGACGCCCGCCTCAGCGCGCTGGAGCAAAAAGCGTTTGGCGCGGCGCGCTATCAGCCCGCTCCGCCCAGGCTGATGTTTCTCGATCAGGCGCAGTGGGACGGCGGACTTGCTGGGCGCGCCACCCGCATCATCGCGCCCTACAGCGCGCCGGAGACCGAAGGCGGCGTGCCCGTCGTTGACCTTGAAGGCAAGGGTGGGCGCAACTTCGCGCCGGAGCGCGCGCGCAACGCCGAAGGGCTGTTCGACGAGGTCACCGCGCATATCCGCAGCCTGCAGAAGGCGGACAAGCGCGTGATCGTCGCGGGCTGGACGCGCGGCTCACGCGAGCGGCTGGGCGAGTTGCTGAGCACGCACGGGCTGGAGTTGCGCGCGCCCGCCGACAGCTACCCGGAGGTCCAGGCGCTTCCGCCGAAATATGCCGCGCTCGCCGTGCTGGGGCTGGAGAGCGGCTTCGAGATGCCCGGCCTCGCGGTCATCGCCGAACAGGACATTCTCGGCGACCGGCTGATCCGGCGGCGCAAGGCCCGCAAGCATTCCGAGGTTATCAGCGAGGCCGCCAGCCTGACGCCGGGCGATCTGGTCGTTCACGCCGATCACGGCATTGGCCGGTTCATTGGGCTGAAATCCATCGACGCCGCCGGCGCGCCGCATGACTGCCTGGAGCTGGAATATCACGGCGGCGACAAGCTGTTCCTGCCCGTCGAGAACATCGAGCTTTTAAGCCGCTATGGCTCCGACGAGGCCGGCATGGCGCTCGACCGGCTGGGCAGCGGCGCATGGCAGGCCCGCAAGGCGCGGCTGAAAAAGCGCGTGCTGGAGATGGCCGGGCAGTTGATCGAGGTCGCCGCCCAGCGCGCCACCCGCAGCGCGCCGGTGATGTCGCCGCCGGACGGACTTTATGAGGAGTTCTGCGCGCGATTCGGCTTTGATGAGACCGAGGACCAGCAGACCAGCATCGACGCGGTGCTCGAAGACCTGTCGAAGGGCACGCCGATGGACCGGCTAATCTGCGGCGATGTCGGCTTCGGCAAGACGGAAGTGGCGCTGCGCGCCGCGCTGACCGCCGTGATGAGCGGCAAACAGGTGGCGGTGGTGGTGCCGACCACGCTATTGGCGCGCCAGCACTACAAGACCTTCACCGAGCGGTTCGCCGGGCTGCCGGTGCGCATCGCGCAAGCTTCGCGGATGGTGAGCGGCAAGGAGATGGCTCAGGTCCGCGCCGACCTCAAATCGGGGCAGATCGACATCGTGATCGGCACCCATGCGCTGCTGGCGAAGTCGGTCGGCTTCAACGATCTCGGCCTGCTGATTATTGACGAGGAGCAGCATTTCGGCGTGCGCCACAAGGAGCGGCTGAAGGAGCTGAAATCCGACGTCCACGTCCTGACGCTGACCGCCACGCCGATCCCGCGCACCATGCAGCTTGCGCTGACCGGCGTGCGCGAGATGTCGATCATTGCCACCCCGCCGGTGGACCGGCTGGCGGTGCGCACCTTCGTCACGCCATTCGATCCGCTGGTGCTGCGCGAGGCGTTGTTGCGCGAGCGGTATCGCGGCGGCCAGAGCTTTTATGTCTGCCCGCGTATCTCCGACCTGGAGGAGGTCGCCGGGTTCCTCCGCGAGCATGTGCCGGAGCTGAAATTCCAGATCGCGCATGGCCAGATGAGCGCGACGCAGCTCGAGGACGTGATGAGCGCGTTCTACGACCGGCAGATCGACGTGCTGTTGTCCACCACGATTGTGGAGTCGGGCCTCGACGTGCCGAGCGCGAACACGCTGATCGTCCATCGCGCGGACATGTTCGGGCTGTCGCAGCTTTATCAGCTTCGTGGGCGCGTTGGCCGCTCGAAGACGCGCGCTTACGCGATGCTGACGATCCCGGCAAATGGCAAGCTGACCGCCGGCGCGGAGAAGCGTCTCAAGGTGCTGCACTCTCTCGACACGCTCGGGGCGGGTTTTACGCTGGCCAGCCACGATCTCGATATTCGCGGCGCGGGCAACCTGCTTGGCGACGAGCAGTCCGGCCATATCCGCGATGTCGGCTTCGAGCTTTACCAGTCGATGCTGGAAGAGGCGGTGGCCAAGCTGCGCGACGGCGAGGCGACGGCGGACACGGGCGAGCAGTGGTCGCCGCAGATTTCGCTCGGCATGGCGGTGCTGATCCCGGAGCATTACGTGCCCGATCTGCAGGTGCGGCTGGGCCTTTATCGCCGGCTGGCGAACCTGACCGAGCAGACCGAGATCGACAGCTTCGCCGCCGAGCTGGCCGATCGCTTCGGGCCGCTACCCGACGAGGTCAAGCAGCTTCTGGAGGTGGTGAAGCTCAAGGGTCTGTGCCGCGCGGCGGGCATCGCCACGCTGGAGGCCGGGCCGAAGGGCGCGGTCGTCGGCTTCCGCGGCAACAGCTTTGCCGATCCGGCCGGGCTGGTGAGTTTCATCAACGCCAATTCCGCGCGCACCAAGCTGCAAGCCGATCACAGGCTGGTTTACAAGGCCGACTGGGACAGCATCGAGGATCGGCTGAAAGGGGCGCGCTGGCTGGCGCGGGAACTGGCAGACCTGGCCGGACACGCCAAGCAGGCCGCATAACGTTAAACCACCCCGGTCCCCCATGCGCCGAGCAGCGCGCGCAGCTTGAGCGGCGCGGACGCCTCGAATGGCGCAAGCTTCGCAACCGGAAACGGCAGTCCCATGAGGTCTTTCGTCGGGAGCGGCTCTGGCGGCAAGCGAAGCACGGCATCGCGCGGCGCCAGATCGACGATTAGCGCCACCTCTGCCGCCTCGATGGACGGCAAACGGCGAATGCCGACGCCGCGGATTTCGAGCAGCCCGGCTATCGGCCGGGGTGCGCGGGCGATCAGCCGGCGGTTTTCCAACGATAGCGTGACCTGATCGTCGGCGACGAGATAGGCCGGCCGCTGGCCTTCAGGCGGCGGCCCGGCAATCAGCCGCAAAGCGAGGTCGGACTTTCCCGAGCCGGGCGGACCGCGCAGCAACGCGCCCTTGCCGCCGATCGCCACGCATGTCGCATGTATCTGTACCGCGCCGCCGCCATTTGCGGTCGCGGCGGACATGGCATCACGCAGCCGGCAGGCGGATCACGAAGCGCGCGCCCCGCTGCGGCGCGCGCGCCGCGCCGGTCTGCGGCCGGGGCAAGGTGCGGTTCTCCGCCCAGATGCGCCCGCCATGCGCCTCCACGATCTGACGCGCCAGATGCAGGCCAAGCCCGGAGTTCTTGCCGGATCCATGCTCCTCCGGCCGGTCGGTATAGAAGCGGTTGAAGATCTTCTCCAGATCCTGGTTGTTGATCCCAGGTCCTTCGTCCTCGACCAGAATCTCGACCTCCCGCGTCTTCGGCAGCCGGCGCATGGACAGCATGATCTTGCCATCGTCAGGGGAGAACGAGGCCGCGTTGTCCAGCAGATTGGTCAGAACGCGGGTCAGCTGCGTCTCGTGCCCGTTCACGGTGAAAGCCCGCGACTTCTGCGCCGCCTTTTCGTGGTTGATGCCCTCGATCTTCAGTTCGATCGGCGGGTAGTCGTCGCGGTGGAAGCCGTTGTTCACGTTGGACACGCCGATCAGCAGGTCGGCGACATTGAGCGGCTTGGCGCGCTCGCGCGCCAGTTCCGCGTCGAGGCGCGAGGCGTCGGATATTTCGGTGATAAGCCGGTCCAGCCGCTGCACGTCGTCGCCAATGACGCGGACAAGCT
Organism: uncultured Hyphomicrobiaceae bacterium; assembly: GCA_964540795.1. Lineage (GTDB taxonomy): Bacteria > Pseudomonadota > Alphaproteobacteria > Rhizobiales > Rhodomicrobiaceae > Dichotomicrobium. Next base: position 83,081 of record CAZINX010000004.1, read on the forward strand.
CGTTGCGTTGTTCCTCGGTCCTGGCGCGGGGCAGCAATTCGGCCGCGCTGCGCAGCGAAGACAGCGGGTTCTTCAACTCATGCGCGACATCAGCCGCGAAGGTTTCGATTGCCTCCATGCGCCGGTAGATCGCGGCCGTCATATCGTTGAGCGCGCGTGACAGGTAGCCAATCTCGTCGCGGCGGTGGGAGTAATCGGGGATCTTGCGTTTGGTCTTGACGTCGCGGCGGACATGCTCGGCGGCCTTGGCCAGTCTGTGCATCGGCCCGGCGATCATGGCAGCCAGGATGAGCGAAAACACCAGCGTCACAAAGCTGACGAAGCCCGCCATGTAGATGATCGACGCGCGCTGATCCGCGATAACCTCGTCAATGTCGCCGCCGCGCGTCGAGAGCATCAGCGCGCCCGTGACCTGCTGAAGGCGCTGAATGGGCACGCCCACGCTGATGATCGTTTCGCCGTGTTCGTCCACGCGGACGATTGGCGCGAGTTGGCCGTTAAGGGCCATCTGGACCTCGTGGTAGGCCCGGCCGTTTTCGGTGCCGACATCCTTGTAGAGCGGCAGTTGCTGGCTGCGGAATTGCGCCTGCATCCAGTTCCATGCGCGCTCGAACACGCCGGCCTCTTCGGTTTGCAAGGGCGGCAGGCCGTAGCGCATGATCTCGCCGCGCGCGTAAAGGCTCTGGCTGTCGACGAGCAGATTGCCGTCCGCATCGTAGACGCGGGCGCGGGCATCTGTCGGCTCGACCATGCGGCGCAGGAATGGCGAAATCTGCTCCGGGTCGAGCCTGAAGCCCATTCCGGTCAGGTCGGCGTCCTCAGCCTCGAAGCTCGCCACGCCGAATTCGCCCCCGTTCGCGCCCGATACCGAAGCCGAAGCGTTGCTCGCGGCAACGGTCTGCGCCATCGCCTGCGCCATGATCTCGCCTTGCGTCTCAAGGCTGTTGATCCGCGCTTCGACCAGCCCTTCGCGCACGTCATTGAGCCAGATGATGCCGCCGACGAGGACAAGCAGCGCGACGAAGTTCAAAACCAGAATGCGCAGCGCGATCGAATGGAAACTGAGCTTCAGGCCGAGCCGGTCGATCTGCCGGTAAATCGCGCGCCAATTCAACGGCGGGAACCGCAGAGCGGCCCCCCCTGGCAAGCCCTTGCTTATGTCAACGGCCATGCTGTCCCACCCGTCTTGTTATGCGCGCAAGCCGCGCCCGTTTCGGACGTGAGCGAAAAACGCTGCGGGGTCAGGCTTCCTTGAAGCGATACCCCACCCCGTAAAGCGTTTCGATCACGTCGAAGTCGTCATCGACCATCTTGAATTTCTTGCGCAGCCGCTTGATGTGGCTGTCGATCGTCCGGTCATCGACATAGACCTGATCGTCATAGGCGGCATCCATCAGCGCGTCGCGGCTTTTCACCACGCCGGGCCGCTGGGCCAGCGCCTGAAGGATCAGGAATTCCGTCACGGTGAGCGTCACCGGCTTGCCGTCCCACAGGCAGGTGTGGCGCTCGGGGTCCATCTTCAGCTTGCCGCGTTCCAGGACCGACTTGCCCTCGACAATGCCGGGGCCGCCGGCGCGGGGTTCGGAGCGGCGCAGCACCGTCTTGACCCGCTCCACGAGCAGCCGGTGTGAAAAAGGCTTGCGGATGAAATCGTCCGCGCCCATGCGCAGACCGAACAGCTCGTCGATCTCCTCATCCTTGGACGTCAGGAATATCACCGGCATGTCCGATTTCTGGCGCAGGCGGCGCAACAGTTCCATGCCGTCCATGCGCGGCATCTTGATGTCCACGATGGCGAGGTCCGGCGGCGTGTCGCTCAGGCCGTCCAGCGCGGACATGCCATCGGTGTAGGCGTCGATCTTGTATCCCTCGGATTCGAGCAGCATTCGCAGCGAGGTCAGAATGTTCTTGTCGTCGTCAACCAGTGCGATGGTTGCCATCTGACTTATGCCTCCAAGCCTGTCTTGCATGACTCCGAAAGGACAATCACGACCGAAATCTGCGCGAATTGTGGCGATATGGTCACGAACCCGCGCGGACTGCGATCCTAGCGAGTTGGAGCCGCAAAGCAAGTGCGAAAAATGCTTGACTGACGTGAAGATGCCTCATCGCCTTCACGTGCGAATTTGCCTTGCGAGGGGGGTGTGTTCCGGCCGCGACCCACCGGAAAAACCCGGCAAACCTCAACATTCCGAGCTTCGCAGAGAAAGCGCGAATCAGGCGTTTCGGGGGCCAAAGGTTGCCGAACCTGTTAACTTTCGGTATCGGCCGTGCGGGGATCGAGACTGTCGATCTTGTTCATTGCGATGACCGCCTGGGTGCGGCTGTCGACCCGCAGCTTCTGCAAGATCGCGGAGACATGCGCCTTCACTGTCGCCTCGGACACGCCGAGCTTGAACGCGATCTGCTTGTTCAACAGGCCCTCGGACAGCATGGCCAGCACCCTGACCTGCTGCGGCGTGAGCGTCGCCATGCGCGAGAGAAGCTCGGAAACCTCCTCGGCCTCGGCGCCGTCCAGGTCAATCTCGGCCGGCGTCCAGACCCGCCCATCCAGGACCGCCTCCACCGCCTCGCGGATGCGATCGGCCGAGAGGCTCTTGGGGATGAAGCCGAGCGCGCCGAGCTGCAGGCAGCGGCGCACGGTGGGCGGCGCTTCGCTCGCCGAGACGACGACGACCGGCAGCTCGGGATAGCGCACGCGCAACTGGATCAGCGCCGAAAGTCCGTCCGCGCCGGGCAGCGCCAGGTCGAGCAGAACGAGGTCCAAGTCTGTCCCCGACTCGATCGCTTCCGTGAGTTGATCGAACGACCCGGCCTCGCTGATCGTCAGCCCGGAGATCGAGCCGCGCAAAATTTGCTTCAGGGCGTCGCGAAACAGCGGATGGTCGTCAACGACGATGAGATGATGGTCCTTCATCTGCGACAGCGATCCCGCGTTGACCCCAGCGCTGCCGGGAAGTGATAGCATTTCATGACTACGACTTTAGCCGTATATGACCGGCTGCGTCCACAATGCTTGAGGCGTTCAGTTGACGTCGCCGGACAATGCGACCCCGCGGCCAGCCAGCGGCTCATCCGTTACATCGGACAGCTCCAGAAGCAGGCGCGGCGCAAGGCGGCCATCACGCGGAAGATCCCGGAAAGCGGCGAATTCGCGGAGCGCGTCCCGCGTCTGGGCGTCGAGGCGGCCGTTTTCGGGCAGATTGCCGAAGCCGAGGCGCGAAAGCGTCCGCTGAACCCGGGCGACAAGCGCCCCGTCGGCTTCCAGACGCGCGATGCGGCCACGGTCGGGCGCAGCCTGAAACGATCCGAAGAGGATGTGCTCCAATACACTCTCGGATGGCCGGCCCGTCAAGATCATCCCGTTGTCGTATTGGTAATTCAGGATGGCAATTCTGGTCGATGTGTCGACCTGGCCATCGCGCCGTTCGACGATGTAGTCGCGGTAGGCCAGTTCGCGCTGGATGGCGCGGACCACCTCCGGGGGCGGCGTCCGGGCCTGGCTGGGCGTGCGCGCGACGGCGCCCGGAGGCCGCGTGTCCGGCGCGGCCCCGTCCGCGCTGCCGGCGATTGGTTGCAGGTTGCCCTTGGGCGCGGCCTCGACCGGCTCCTCAGGTTCGTCTCGCTGAGCAGGCGCTTGCGCGTCTTGCTTCTCCGATTGCGCGACCGACCCCGTGATTTCCGGGTTTTTTTCGAGCGGCTCCTGAAAATACAGGGCGTTCGCGGCGATCGCGCCCGCCAGACAAACGAACCCGAAAAAGGTCAGCCGCGCCGAAAAGGGCGTCATCCCTCCTGGCTCCCCTTGCAGCCCCTGACGATGTGCAGATCCGGCCACACGACCCCCTCGCGCGACGTTAGCCCGGTTTTACGAAAAGACGGCTAAATTCTGCACGTTCCGGTTTGCTCTGCGTTATCCAACAACTGCTAGGTAGTATTCCACGCCTGGTGGATTACGTCCATTGCAACGCCAAAGGGAACGTCAGTCATGAGTCTTTTTCGGCTTGCCATCGTGCTGTTTGTCATTGCTCTTTTCCTGCCCTCCTCGGCGGAGGAGAAGGACCGGGTTTATCGCGGCGTATCGGAAGCCGTCGACACTGTCGGGGGCTTTTGCGTGCGGAATGCTTCGCTCTGCGAGGAGGTTGGCTCCTTCGCCGGGGCCGTGGCGAACCGCGCATATTACGGCGCCCAGATGGTGTATGACGCCGCGATAGGTCCGGGCCAGTGGGATCGAAGCGGACAGAGCCAGGAGCGTCCGTATCCATCCCGCTTCGAGAGCCAGACACGCGGGGACGACGCGCGGACCCGCACTCAGCCCGCGCGCTCAACGGACACGTTGCGCCGGGACGACCGTGCGCCGGCATGGCGCGGCCCCGGCTCTTCGTAGCGGGATAAGCCGTCGCGCAGCTCAGTAGCCGGCGCCGCCGGGAGTCATCTGCGACGTCGCCTTGGAAGCGGCGTCGGTCACGACCTCGGTGGTCAGGCGGCGCAGCTCCTCAAGCTGCTGGGCGAAGGTGTCCATCTGCTGGCGAACGTGCTGGTTCTGCAGCTCGATGACATCCTTCATTTCCCTGGCGTCGGCCAGCTTCATCGCCAGGTCGAAATTCGCTTCGGCGTTCGCCTTGGTGAATTCGGCGATCTTCTGGTTCAGCATCTTCATGCTGTGCGAGGCCGGGGCGGCGCTGGTGTCGATGTTCGCCATCGCCTGCTGGCTTGCCGCGATGAAGGTTTCAAACGCCCTGCGCGCCTGTTCGATGCTCGACTTGACCACCTGCCGCATCGGCTCGGGCATTTCGCCCATATTCGGCATTTCCTGCATCACCTATCTCCTCGTTTAACGGTTCGGGCGTCCCAGGATGGGACAGGCGCACAAAGGCCAGTAATCGCGGCCATTTTTTGCCGGCAGCCGCGCTACCTCCGGTCCCCTGACAAGGCGGAAGACTCCGGCGCGTCGGGCGAAGACGCCGCAGCATCTCCGTCTCGTTTGGTGTCCGTGGCGGACCCGTTGTCGGACGACTCCGCCTCCTCCGGCGCGGCATGTTCCGCCGGCGGCTCGTCCTGTGCATCGGAGAGAGCTTCGGCCGGATCTTCGCCGTCGTCCTCCGCGTTCTCGTCCTGCTCCGGCGCGGGTTCCGAGAGCATGGCCTCGGCGGTCTGGCCGTCATCCTCGACCGCGCTCGCGCCGGGTTCGTCGTCGCTATCGTCATCCTCTGCGCCAGGCGACTGTTCCGCGATCACCGACGCGGCCATGTCCGCATCTTCGCTGTCGCCTTCGGCCTCGTCGCTTCCGGCGTTGTCCGCATCGCCGAGCGCATCCGCGGCGGTCGCCGCGCCCATCATCGCCGCGCTGCCCGCGACGAGCGCCGCGGTTGCCTCCGCCTGCCGCGCGATCGTCTTGGCGGCGGCTTCCGCCGCGTTGATGGCGGCCTGCGCCTCAGGCGCGCCCGGCGCGTTCCGGTCCACCCGCGCCATCGCCGAGCGGGCCTCGTCCGCGACATGTTCGGCGGCAGCCGCCGCCGCGCCGGCCATCTCACGCGCGCTCCCGCCGGCCTTGTCCGTGACCTCGGCAGATTGCTGCATAGCCGCGCCGGCGACGGCGGCCGGTGTGGCCGGGTTGGCGTGTGAAGATGGCTCGACCTCTGCCGGCGCTTCCGGCGCGTCCGCTGTCTGCGGCGATCCTGTCTCGCCCTCCTGCGGCTTCACATTCGAGATGCCGTTCATCAGGTCGAGCAGCCGCCCCATCTCCTCGGCGTACTCCTCCTGCATATGTTCGAAAAAGCGCTTCTGCTCGGCCCAAACCTCCACAGGCGTGCGGCACTGAGCCATACGCGACGACAGCTCCCGGTATTCAAGCGCCCGCTGTGCGCTGAACCGCAGCATCTCCAGATTCCACTTCGCCAGGGCGGCGGCGAAGGGCGGCAACGTTCCGGTCAGATACGAGATGTTGCTTCGGCTGATCTCGTTCAACTGCCGGAGGACGTCGAAACGGTCGGACTTGTCATTGCGATCGGTCATCGGGTTGACCTCCTTGCGGTGCGCTGGCGCGGCGTACCGAATTCGTTTTATGCGACAACCGCCCCAAAAGTTACGACAAACGCCCCAAGAGTATTGCCAGCATAGCGTTCCGCGCGCGTCTATCCAACAGCGCATCGTGCATTTTTGCTATAATCCCGCCAAAACTTTTCACCCCGGCGGCGGAAGGCCGGGGGCGCGCCGCATCGTAGGCGTGGCGCGGCGGCGCGCATGTGTTAATCAGCCTGTATGCAGCAGATCACGTCCCTTCTCGGCGTTATCGTCGTCTGGCTCATCGCAAGCGTTGGCGCCTGGTGGCTCCACCGGCTGCTCGCGCATCGCAAGCAGCGCCGCAAGCTGGCGCTCGCCAACCAGGCCTGGATGCGGGTGCGCGAGGCCCCGGAGATTTTCGCGGACATTCGCGCGGCCGGCATGGGAATCGACGCCGCCGGCGGTCAGGCGCGCACACATGCCCTGCTCAGCCGCGTGCGGGATTACAGCGATTATTTCGACGACGTGAGCGCACTGCGCGCCGAGTTGTCCCGTACCCTCAAGCGCGACGACTGCCCGCCGCTGACCGAAATCCTCAATTTGCGCCGCGACATGTGGGCCGCCGCCGACGTGCTGCTGATCGACGATCCGGCGGTGTTCGGCGAGGCGTTTTCCCAACCCGGCTCCTATGAGGAGTTCTGCCGTGATGCGGAGGATTTGCTGTTTCTGGACGCCGCGCCGCTGAGGGACGACCCGATCGCGCTGCGCCTCGCGCTGGCGGATGAGGACATGCAGACCTTCGTCAGCGGCGTCGAGGGCGAGATCGCCGATGAGCGTGAGCGCGAGCGCTTCCCGACCTGGCGCGAGATCGTCGCCTATCCGGTGAGTTGGGTGCGGGCGGTGCCGCGCGCGCTGGCGTTGGCCGGGCGTGGGGCCGGAACCGCGGGCCGCGAAATCCGGCGGCTGGCGATTGAGGTCGGCCGCGTGGCCTTGGCCGCAGGGGCGGCGATATGGGCGGTGCTGCGCGAAGCGTCCGCCGCGCTTGGGCGTGGCGTGCGTGGTCTTTCCGCGCTGGTTGCGCGCCGTCCGCGCGTTCGGATGCCGAAGCCGCGCGTCGCCGCGATGGGCGCCGGGATGCGCGGGGCTGCGGCGCGCGCTCCTGAGTACGCAAAGGCCGCTGGCCGCAGCATCGCCAGCTTGCGGGAGCACCCGGCCGTGGAGCGTATCGCGGCCTCCGTGCGCCGGGCTGGCGACCGCTTCCCGGATCGAGTCGCGCAGGGATTGAGCCGGGCCGGGGAAATGGCCCGCGACGTGCGCGCCCGCGCCAGGGCCGCCACCTTCAATGCCCGCGAACGCGCGCGAGACTTCGAGGCGGGCGAGCTTGGCCTGCATTACGACTTTCTCGTCAAGGCGCACAGCCTGCGCCAGCGTTACGCCGACATGCTGCGCCGCGCGCCGGAGCTGACCGAGACTGGCAAGCAGTTCATCGCGCGGCTGGAGCTTGAAAAGCGCTCCGAACGGCTGCGGCTTGGCACCGCGAAGCTGCGCCGGCGTGCGCGGCTGGAGCTGGTGCGATTCCTGACGGTCCTGATCGCCGCGCTGGAGCGGCTGCGCGACCGGCTCGCCGATGCGCCGCCGCAACCCGCGCAGACCACTAACCTTCTGACGTCCCCGCTGCAGCGTTTGTTCCTGCCGCCGCCGTCGCCGCGCGAAGCGGGCGCGGACTTTCCGGGCGGATTACGTGCGCAGGCGCGGTCCTGGGCGCGGGGCTGGGGCCGCCCGGCGCGGCGGATGCGCGATGTGACGCCGGAGGAGGACGAGGTCGAGGCTCAGGCTCAGGCGGAGGCCCAGGCAACGGAGACTGAAGCGCCGCAACCGGAGGCGCAACCTGCCTCGGCGCGTGAAGCGGCTCCCGAGCATAAGGCAGAGGAAAAGCCGCCACCCGCCGCGGACGATCCCACCGATGAGGCGGTGGACCGTGTGCGCCGCCTGTTCGGCATCCGCGACCGTAAAGGCAAGCGCGGGACCGGAAAGCGCCGCGAAAACGGTGCGGCAGAGCAAGCGCGGGCTAAAGGACCGAACGGCAAGCAGCGTAGCGAGCCGCCCGACCAGCAGACCGAGGCTGAAACCGGGAACGCGGCGAGGGCGCAGATTCTGCCGCCTCTGCGCGGCTCGCGCGCTGGAAACTACGACGAGACCGAAGCCGGGACGCGGTCCAGCGACTCGTTGCGCTCCCGCCTGTCGGCTGTCGATGAGGACCCGGAAGACGCCGTTCCTCAGCAGGATGACACCAGCGGCGAAGCCGCAGAGCGGCGGCGTTGGCGGCGCTGGTTCGGCCTGTGAGTTCCGATTTTCCCGGTCCGGTTGTCGCCTTAACTGTGGCGCATTTGTCCGCAACCCAAAGACGTGTATCATTTCCACGATTCGGGGATGCAGACGAGCAGGCGAATGTCGGACTCTGGACCAGTCGGGAAAAGGTGGCGCTCCGGCGCGCGGGCCACGGGCCTCGCCGCGGCGGCGGCTGCTGCCGTCCTGATGCTCGGCTGCACCACCCAGCCAACAAGCGGCCCCGATGAGTTTACGACGAACCGGCCAGTTACGCTCGCGCCGCCTTCCGGCAGCGCTACCGAGCGCCGCGTGACGCTGGCCGCGGTCGATGAAACCGAGTTGCGCAAGGCCATCGAACGTTACCGGATCAAGCTGGACCGCGAGGAAAGCCCGGTCGAGACCGCCGGCGTCGATCTGACCGGCGACGGCGTGCCTGAAGCGCTGGCGCTTTTCACCGGCCCGGACTGGTGCGTCACCACCGGCTGCTCCTTCATCGTCTTCCGTCAGAGCGAAACGGGCTATGAGGCGGTATCGCGGACCACGCGCGTGCGGGGGCCGGTCAAGGTAGGGCCGGGCAGCAATGCCGGCTGGCGCGATCTGATCGTAAAGACCGGCGGCGGCGCTGCGCCAATCCGCTTCGTGCGGCTCGGCTTCTCCGGCGACGGCTATCCGGGAAACGCGCTGTTGCAAGCCGAACCGAGAGAAGAGGTGCTCGCCCAGGCGACCGACGTGATCCGCGAGGCCCCGTTCCAGGCGAGCAAGCCTCAGGCTTCATCCGCCCGGTAGCTGTAGAGCCAGTCGTTGCGGCGCAAAAGGTCCTGCGGGCTTTGGCTTGTCAGCACCTGATTGCGGCTCCAGCGCATGACCCCGCTCATGTGATAGACGCGGCCCATCCGGCGCGAGCGGGCCTGAACGCGCGCTGCGCGTGGCCGGCGTTTGCGCGCATAGGCTGCGAAGGCGGCGGGCACATCGCCCTTGGCGGCAGCGACGGCCTGCGCCAGCGCGGCGGCATCCTCGATTGCCAGCACACCGCCGGATGCGAGGAACGGCAACACCGGGTGAGCGGCGTCGCCCAACAGAGCCGTGCGGCCGGATGACCAATGGCGCAGCGGCGGCATGTCATAGAGCGCCCAGCGCCGCCAGCCGCTCTGCCGGGCAAGGAACGTCGCAACAGCCTCCGGCCAGCCTTTCAGATGCGGCAGGAACTCCTCCGCCGCGCCCGGCACGTTCCAGCCTTCGGGCGCATCGCGATCATCGACGATCACGACCACGTTCACCTCCGCGCCGCCGCGCACCGGGTAGTGCACCATATGCGCGCGGGGCGAGAGCCACAGGCCGATGGCGTCCTGTTGCATGGGCAGCGCGGCCTCATCGAACGGAACCGTAATCCGCCAGGCGCTCTTGCCGGACCAGACCGGCTCGCTGGCATCACTCAACGCCGCGCGCACTTGCGAGCGGATACCGTCCGCGCCGACCAGCGCCCCGCCGGCCGCCGTCTCGCTCGCCTCGCTCTCGACGTGGACCCGTTCGCCTTCCGTCGCCCATGACATCACCCGGAACGGCTGGGTGATGACGACGTTGTCATTCGCCTGCACCGTTTCCAGCAGCACGCGCTGCAGGTCCGCGCGATGCGCGACCCAGTAGGGCGCGCCGTAGCGCATCTCCGCCATCGGGCCGAGCGGCACCGTTGTCAGGCGCTGTCCGGCGCGCGCGTCGATCAGCTGCACGCCCTCCGGCGCGACAGCGTGCCTCGCAAGCGCATCGGCAACGCCCAGCGCCCGCAGCACATGAACGGCGTTCGGCCCAAGCTGTATGCCCGCGCCGGCCTGCGAAAATTCCGCCGTCTGCTCCAGTACCTGCACCGGCGTGCCCGCCTGCGCCAGCGCGAGCGCCGCCGTGAGGCCGCCGATCCCGCCGCCTGCGATGAGCACTCGCCGGTTATCGTCGCTCAGCATTTAGCGGTCGTCGGTTTCGTCGGTGTAGGCGCAGTAGGGCGGGTCGGACTGGTCTGGACCGAGGTTGGAATCATAGATGTAGAGGGTCGAGCAGTAAGGGCAGACGATCTGCTGATCGTCGCCCATGTCGAGATAGATGTGTGGGTGGTCCTGGGGCGGGCGCGCGCCAATGCACTCGAACTCCTTCACGCCGATGTGGATTTTCTCCACCCCGATATCGTTGCAGAACCGGGGAGTCCGTGTTGCCATGATCGCCTCCAAAACCCGTCGCCTCCGGTGTTTGCCTCTCCGCTCGGCTGCGCATTTGCGGTTTGCGCAACCGCTCCGGTGGTGATAGGCGAAAGCCGCGGCGCGGACAACAGCCAACCCGGTGGCGCATGACGATGCAGTTTTTCGATTCCGATGGCGTGCAGGTCGCCTATCGCGATGAGGGCGCGGGCAAGCCGGTCCTGCTGATCCACGGCTTTGCCTCCAACAGCAAGGTCAACTGGGTCGATCCGGGCTGGATGCAGACGCTGACCGACGCAGGCTACCGCGCCATCGCGATCGACAATCGCGGTCACGGCGAAAGCGAGAAGCTTTACGGCGAAGCCGCCTACGGCGCGCCGCTGATGGCCGAGGATGCGCGGCGGCTGCTCGATCACCTCGGGATCGCGCGGTCGCATGTGCTGGGCTACTCGATGGGCGCGCGGATCGGCGCGTTCCTGGCGATCAACCATCCCGATCGCGTGAAGAGCCTCATCCTGTCGGGGATGGGCATCAATCTTGTGCGCGGCGTGGGCGGCGCGAAGCCGATCGCCGCCGCGCTGGAGGCGGACAGCCCTGATGACGTCAAGGACGACGCCGCGCGCAGCTTCCGCCTGTTCGCCGATCAGACCGGCAGCGACCGGCACGCGCTCGCGGCCTGCATCCGCTCCTCGCGCGAGCCGATCACAGCCGAGGCGCTCGCCGGCGCAGGCGTGCCGACCCTTATTGCGGTGGGCACGGACGATGTGGTCGCCGGCTCCGCAAGCGAGTTGGCTGCCCTGCTGCCCGGCGCGCAGGTGCTGGACATCCCGAACCGCGATCATATGCGCGCGGTCGGCGACCCCGCGCACAAGAAGGGTGTCCTCGCCTTTCTCGCGACGCAGGCGTGAGCCGCTACAGCATCCAGAACGCGCTGAGGATCGAGATGCCTGTGACGCCGTAGCCCGCGGCCAACAGGTAGCCGTCGCGCACTGTCAGTCCCACGCTCAGAATTGTCAGAGCGAGCGCCGGAAGTGTCACGCCCCAGGGCACCAGCGCCAGCGGATACATCAGCAACGCCAACAGGATGCTTGCGACCGGGATGAGCAGATATAGGGGCGGCTCCGTCAGGAAGAGCAGGCGCGGGCGCGTCCACCGATCCATCGCGTCAAGATAAGGCCGCATGGTCTTGAGCGCATGTTCGAGCTTGTCCCGCCGCAGAGAGATATTACTCAGCCGCGCGGGCAGCCAGGGGCGGCTGCGCGCGATGAGCATCTGGGCGGCAATCAGGACGATGAGCGTCGCGGTGAGAACGGACACCCCGGGAATTGCCCCGATGACGGGCGCGAGCGCGATGATCGAGGGGACGAGCAAAAGCGGCCCGTAGGCCTGCTGGCGGAAGGTGGCGACGGCCTCGCCGAATGTGACCCTATCCCCTTCGGCGTTGGCGAGAACATGGTCGAACAGGCCGGTGAGCGAATAGTCCCGATTATCCCCGCAGGCGCGTTCCTCAGTCGTCACCTCTGCTCCTTTGGCTGCGGGCGGCCCGCAACTTTGGAAGTGGGGCGAATTTGGCGGCGCATCAACCGCGCCGGCTTCTCGCTCAGTTATCGAAGAACACGTCACGCGCCCAATCGTTCGATTCGCGATCGGAACCCTGCCCCTGCCGTGCCTGACGCGTTGACGGGACTCCGAGCGACGTGTCCGCGCGGGGCTGGCTGGTGCCGAACAGCGCATCCCAGAATGAGCGGGGTTCGCGGCGCTCTTCCTCAACGCGGGCTTCCGCCCAGACGCCGCCGGGCAGCGCGGCAGGGGGTTTCGTGCGGTGCGCCGCATCCATCAGCTCGCGCCAGATCGTAGCGGGGAGCGAGCCGCCGGTGATTCGCTTCATGGGGCTGAAATCGTCGTTGCCGAGCCAGACGCCCGTGACGTAGTGCGCGGTATAGCCGATGAACCAGGCGTCGCGATACTGCTGCCCGGTGCCGGTCTTGCCGGCGGCCGGGTGCGGCGGCAGCGCGGCCTGCTGGCCGGTGCCGGCCTGGATTGTGGCGCTGAGCATGTCATTCATGGCGGCGACATGCTCGCGGCTGATGACCCGACGGCCCTCGCCAGCGCGATGCTCCAGAAGAACGCGCCCCTCGGAGTCCACGATCGATTCGATCACATAGGGCGCGGCGCGAAACCCGCCATTGCTGAACGGGACATAGGCTCCGGTCAGTTCCAGCAGCGATATCTCCGAGGTGCCCAGCGCCAGCGACGGCTCCGGGGTCAGCGCCGACTGGATGCCGAGGCGACGGGCCACCTCGATCACCTTTTCGCGCCCGGTCCATTCGGACACCCGGACGGCGACGGTGTTCATCGACCGCGCCAGCGCCTTTCGCAGCGTCACGTCGCCGTGGTAGCGCGCGTTATAGTTCTTCGGTGACCAGCCCTCGACCTCCAGCGGCCCGTCATGAACCAGGCTTTCGGGCGTCAGGCCGTTTTCCAGCCCGGCGAGGAAAACGAACGGCTTGAAGGTTGACCCCGGCTGGCGCTTCGCCGCGACCACGCGATTGAACTGGCTCTCGCGGTAGTCGCGCCCGCCGACGAGCGCTTTCACGGCGCCGTTGGCGTCGAGGATGACGGCGGCAGCCTGCCCGGCGTCATATTTTTCGCCCTCTTCGGCCATGGCCTTGGCGACGAGCGTCTGGGCCGCGCCCTGGAGCTGATAGTCGATCGAGGTCTGGACGACGAGATCGGCCTGTAGCGTCTGCCGGAAATCCGCGACTTCCTTGACAATCCAGTCAATCACGTAGCCGTAGCTTTCCGAGGGCAGGAAGGCGCGCAGCTTGGGTGGGTTTCTCAACGCCGCGTCATATTGCTCTCGTGTGATCGCCTCAGTCTCCAGCATCAGCCCCAGCACGGTTTGCCCGCGCTGGCGCGCGCGGCGCAGGCTGCGCGTCGGCGCGAAGTAGGACGGCGCGCGGATCAGCCCGGCGAGGATCGCGCTTTCGTACAGCCCCACGTCCGAGACCGTCTTGCCGAAATAGTGCTGCGCGGCGGCCTCGACCCCGTAGTTGCCCGCGCCGAAATAGATGCGGTTCAGATAAAGCTCCAGGATCTGGGCCTTCTCCAGCCGGTATTCCAGCCAGAGAGCGAGCAGCACCTCCTCCATCTTGCGCCAGTAGGTGCGCTCCGGCTCCAGGAACAGGACCTTGGCGAGCTGTTGGGTGATGGTGCTGCCGCCCTGCACGATCCGGCCTGCCTCGCGGTTGGCGATCATCGCGCGGACAATGCCGATCGGATCGAAACCGAAATGCCAGTAAAAGCGCCGGTCCTCGGTGGCGAGGACCGCGTCGACAAGATGCCGCGGCATCCGCTCATAAGGCACGTGCGTGCGGCGCAGGCCCTTCTCGGTGATGACCTCGCCGCCCTCGGAGAGGATCGTGAGCTTGGCCGGGTTCTGGCTCAGACCGGCCTTGAGCGGGTCGGTGGCGAGATAGGAGTAGACCGTCACCGCGCCAACCACGACCAGCACCAGAACGGCGGCCGCAATCGTCCCGGAGATCAGGAAGAAGCGCGTGATCCGCCACATCAGCGACCGGCGCGGCTTCTGCTTCGGCGGCTCCGGCTCGAACCGGAACACATCCTCGCCGCGCGCGCGTGCGCGCTGGTCCTGCTTTTCGGACATGCGCGCCAGATTCCGGCGCCAGCGCCTGAATTGTTCAATCATGGCCATCGGTGTCGGAAAGTTCCCGATCCTGCGCGGTCCCCCGCCAGGCAAAATACTAGCCCATCAGCATTTACCAATGATGTGTACCGTCCCAGTTTGTCCGAAGCGCGACAAATCCTGTTAACCGGACGATCGATCATCATTTTTTGAGCTTGTAGCCGGTCTGGAAGATGCGCCAGACGAGCGTCAGCCCCACGGCGAGGAACACGAAGATCATCACCAGGCTGACCCAGACGCTCACATCGGCGACCTCGTAGAAGCTCCAGCGGAAGCCGCTGATGAGATAGACCACCGGGTTGAACAGCGTCACCGTCTGCCAGAACGGCGGCAGCATATCGATCGAGTAGAACGTGCCGCCAAGGAAAGCGAGCGGCGTCATCACCAGCAGCGGGACGATCTGCAACTGCTCGAAGCCGTCCGCCCAGATGCCGATGATGAAGCCGAGCAGGCTGAAGGTGATCGCCGTGAGCACCATGAACAGCATCATCACGCAAGGATGCTCGATCCGCAGATCGACGAAGAAACTTGCCGTGATCAGAATGACGATGCCGAGGATCAGCGACTTGGTGGCCGCCGCGCCGACATAGCCCAGCACGATCTCGAATGCGGAGATGGGGGCGGAAAGAAGCTCGTATATCGTGCCCGTGAATTTCGGGAAATATATGCCGAACGACGCATTCGCAACGCTTTGCGTCAGCAGCGTCAGCATCATCAGCCCCGGCACGATGAACGAGCCATAATCGACCCCGCCGATCTGCTCTATGCGCGAGCCGATTGCCGAGCCGAACACGATGAAGTAGAGCGCGGTCGTCAGCACTGGCGAGACGATGCTTTGGAACAGCGTGCGCCAGGTCCGCGCCATTTCGTAATTGTAGATCGCCTTGATCGCGTGAAAATTCATCAGCTTCTTTTGACCAGATCGACGAAGATGTCTTCGAGCGAGCTTTGCTTTGTGTGGATGTCGTGAAAGTGGACGCCGGCGTCCCGCAGGTCCTGTAGCAGGGTCGTAATGCCCGTGCGCTCGGCGTGGCTGTCATAGGTATAGACCAGTTGCATCCCGTTGCCTTCCACCGTCAGGCGCTCGTCCCGCAGATGCTCTGGAACCCCGCTGAGCGGCTGGTTCAGGTCGAGGATGATCTGCTTCTGGCCGAGCTTGCGCATCAGCGCATCCTTGTCCTCGATCAGGATCAACTCGCCTTCATTGATGACGCCGACGCGGTCGGCCATCTGTTCGGCCTCCTCGATGTAGTGGGTCGTGAGCACGATGGTGACGCCGGTCTCGCGCAGCCGCCGCACCACCTCCCACATGTCGCGGCGCAGTTCGACATCGACGCCCGCGGTCGGCTCGTCGAGAAACAGGATGCGCGGCTCGTGCGACAGCGCCTTGGCGATCAGGACGCGGCGCTTCATCCCGCCTGAAAGCGTGATGAGCTTGCTGTTGCGCTTGTCCCAAAGCGAAAGATCGCGGAGCACCTTTTCGAGATGCTTGTCGTCGCGCGGCTTGCCGAACAGCCCGCGGCTGAAACTCACCGTGGTCCACACCGTCTCGAAGGCCTCGGTGGTCAACTCCTGCGGAACAAGGCCGATCAGCCCGCGTGCCTCGCGGTAGTCTTTCTGGTTGTCGTAGCCGCTGACGATGATCTGGCCGGTGGAGGGCGTCACAATGCCGCAGATTGCGTTGATAAGGGTCGTCTTACCTGCTCCGTTGGGGCCGAGCAGCGCGAAGATCTCGCCATCGCGTATCGTCAGGTCCACGGATTTCAGCGCCTGGAAGCCATCGGCATAGGACTTGCTCAAATTCGAGACTTCGATCGCGTGCGGCATGGCGGCGGTTTTCCTTGGCATATTGAGGCGTTACGCAAGAACGGGCGGCAGCGGATGCCCGGACGCCGTTCTTGATGCGCCGGCGCAAGTCATAGAGGGTTTTGGCGTCCGCGGCCAAATGCAATCCGGCGCCGGGTCAGCGCCGACAAGCTTTGGTTGTTCGCCGCTGCCGAATGCCTCATAATTCTCAGCCATTCACAAGTGGACGATTGAGAATGTTTCACCCACGGTCGCTGCCGAAGCATTGTGATGTTTGCACCATTCGCAGGCGGGCGATCTGCGGGGCGCTGTCGCCTGATGAAATCGAGGCGATGAACAAGATCGCTCACCGCCGGTATTGCGAGGCAGGGTCCGTCATTATCCATGAGGGCGAGCCGCAGGAGTGCTTCGGCAACGTTCTCAACGGCGTCGTCAAGTTGACCAAGACGATGACCGATGGGCGCCAGCACATCGTCGGTCTGCTGTTCCCGTCGGATTTCATGGGCCGCGCCATGCGCGCGGAAAGCCCGTACCGGGCCGAAGCCGCGACAGGCGTCGAGCTTTGCCTGTTCCCGCGCGGCGATTTCGAGCGGCTCATGCAGCGCTTCCCCGAGCTGCAGAGCCGGCTTCTGGCGCACACGCTCGACGAACTGGACGCCTCGCATGAATGGACGCTGCTGTTGGGGCGCAAGAACGCCACCGAGCGGGTTGCGACCTTCCTGCTGATGATCGCGCGGCGTGCGCAGGATCTCGGGTGTCAGGGCGCGGGGAAGGAGGACAGCGCCGCCTTTCTGCTGCCGCTGGCCCGGGCGGACATCGCGGACTTCCTTGGGCTGACGACCGAGAGCGTCAGCCGCCAGATCACCAAGATGAAGCGCGACGGGGTGATCCGGCTGCACGGCAACCGCGAGGTCGAGATTCCCAGCGTTTCGGAACTCATGAACCTCGCCGACCTCACCCCCGCCGAGGGGCGCGGCTAGCCGACAAACCTCCAAAAAGTTAGAGAGGCTGCCCAATCTCTTGAGCAGCCTCTCCGTCATTGGTGCATTGAGAGGGGTTTCGTGCGCCACCCCGCCTTACAGGCGAAGGATGTGCTTAGTAGTTTCCGTTGAGGTACCAGGTCGCGCCCACACGTGCAGTCCACGCGTCATCAAGGCCTGCAGTGCCATCCGCGCCACCGTCGACATCGAAATCCTCATCTTCATCGAACATGTAGTAGAGGGTCTCGAACCGAACACGGATTTTGTCTGTAGCCGCCCATTCAAATCCGCCACCAACAACGCCACCAACGTCGTCAAAATCGAGGTTAGCGAATTCATCGGGATCGTCTGCAAAGCATCCGCTCTCGCATACAAGCAGCGACCCGTCAGGGAACGCGAAGCCACCCGTTGCGTAGAGCAGGCCGCTTCTGTCTGAGCCAACCGGAACACCCACGCGTCCACGAATAGATGCCAAGGTATCAAACTCGCCTTCAGCTTCTTCCGTGCTGTCGGGGGCCTGCGCCACGCCAGACCAGTCCATCGCGGAGATGTCGGCCTCGACGCCGATAATCCAGTGACCGAAATCCCAGTTGTAGCCCGCATGAGCGCCGCCCAGCACGCCTGAGAGATCTATACGATCGAAATCAACCTGGCTGTCATTATCGTCGTAAACGCCCTGCAGGTCAGCTTCGCCGGCGCCGATGTGCGCGCCCAGATAGAAGCCCTGCCACGAAGTCACTGGCGCCGGCATCGGCTCGTAGCCGTCATCCTTCAGGCTGCCCGCCATAACGCCTTGCGCCGCCAGCAGTGCGGCAGCAGATACGCCGGCCGAGAGCACGGCATTTCTAAGTTTCATGTTCCTTCTCCATGTGCCCAAAAATAAAATATTGCTGCGATCGAACGAGAAATCGCACGCGACACACAGCTCATCTCTCGGCAGCAAGTAGACGAACCCCCATCCGCCTACTCAGGGGCGAACCTGAAGTGATTCGCTGACGTCTCGTCATGAAAACGTCACAAGCTGGCGAGCGGTGTTGCCAATCGGCTCTGGCCTGTTGCCTGCAAGTCACAATTTTGTAGTTTGCGTGGATATCCCGTGCCTTGCGCGGTGGTTCCCACATCGCACGCTAGCGCGCGTTTCGGTGCGGGTTATGCTGTGCACTGGGCTAAGATGAGGGGGAAGCTATGTCACGAGTGGCAGTTCAGCCGCGTCCGCGCAGCGCGAAACAATCAAAGAACCAGTTTTCGATGGACGAAGCGCGACACGCTATCCAGGAAGCGGAGCGCGAACGTCTTGCGGGAAAACTCGACAAAGCACGCGCAAGCTGTCTCTCGGTTCTTCGACAGTTTCCCGACTTCGTCGCGGCGCTGCACACGCTCGGCCTGACCCTTGCCGACAATCAGGAATACGACCGCGCGCTCCAGAACCTGCATCGCGCGTCGATGCTCAACCCTCACGACGCCAATACGCTGACCGCGCTCGCGGGGGTCTATTTGCGGATGGGCTATAGCGCAGTGGCAGCGCGCACACTCGAACATGCCCTGAAGCTGGCGCCCGACAACGCCTCGGTGCACGCCACACTGGGCGAGATATACCGGGAAGAAAAGGAGTACGAGTTTTCCTGTGAGGCGTTCGAGCGTGCACTGGAAATCGACCCCACGTTCACCGCCGCCGAGGTGGGGCTTGCGCGATGCTGCGAGCACATTGGGGATCTGGAGCGCGCAGCCGGCACCTATAACAAGCTGGTTGCAAATGGCTCGCGCTCGATAAGCGCGCTTTACATGCTCAGCCAGTTGCCTGCCCACATGGTTGAGTTCGATGTACTCAAGTTGCTGGAAGAGGCTGCAGCCGATCCACTGACAGCAGCGAAGCCGAGCTCCCGGAAGCAGCTAGGATTTGCGCGAGCGACGGCGCTGGACAAGACGGGGCGCCATGAAGAGGCGTGGGAAACGATTTGTGCCGTTCGAAAGACGGAGCAAGCGCAACACCATCATACATACGCCAGGCGCCGTGCCCTTTACGATCGCGTCCGCGAGGCGATGCGCGAAGAGGAAATGACGCCGATCGCGCCTTCCGCGGACGCTCCTGATCGGCCAATTTCCCTGTTTATCGTTGGCCCCTCGCGCTCCGGCAAAACGACGCTGGAGCGTCTGATCGGCTCCTATGAAGGGGTCAAGCGCGGGTACGAAAATCCGATCGTAGAGAATGCCGTCCGGCGGAGCTTTCAAGTCGGCGGTTTTCCGACCCGTAGCCGACCGTTGGAATTGCCATCCGGGCTTTCTGATCTCTTTGCGCGGTTCTACGAGGAAGAACTGCGGCAGCGTGCAGGATCAGCCCAGGTCTTTACCAATACCCTTCCAAGCCGCAACGAAGACGCATTACGCATCGCATCCTGCATCCCAAACACTCGGTTCGTGTTCGTAAAGCGCAACATGGAGGATCAAGTGATCCGAATTTACATGCGAAACTATAAAGGTGGGAACGAATACGCTTGGAATATTGATGACATACACCATTATCTCGAATGGTGCCATGAGATGATGGATATTATGGCTGCCAAGATGCCGGACAACGCGATTACGGTGCACTACGAGGAAATGGTCTCCGACCCGGAAAAGGCCGTGCAGAGAGTGGCCAAGCTTTGCGGTCTTGAGCTGAATGCGGTGGCGCTGCCGCCAGTTGGCGACGACCGAGGTAGTGGCGCGCCTTACGCGAGCCTGATGACTGAAAACGCCTAGAATTCGGAGGGGCGCGGCTAGCCCCGCTCGCGCAGGAGCCGCGCCTTCTGCCGCTGCCAATCGCGCGCTTTCTCCGCCTCTCGCTTGTCGTGCATCTTGCGGCCCTTCGCGAGCGCCAGCTGGACCTTGGCGATGCCGCGGTCATTGAAATAGAGCTTCAGCGGCACGAGCGTCATGCCTTCCCGCTCGGTGTTCCCGATCAGCCGGGCGATCTCGCGCTTGTGCATCAGCAGTTTGCGCGGCCGCCGCTCCTCGTGGTTGAAACGGTTGGCCTGCTTGTATTCCTGGATCGAGCTGTTGATCAGATACAGCTCGCCGTCCTCCGGGCTGGCGTAGGACTCGGCGATATTCGCCTTGCCCTCGCGCAGGCTCTTCACCTCCGAGCCTTCCAGCGCGATCCCGGCCTCGAACGTCTCGATGATGTCGTAGTTGTGACGCGCCTTGCGGTTCTCTGCCACGACGCGGCGCGCCGGTCCGTCTTTCTTGCTCATGACCTGCTCTCGCGGCTGCAGCCGCCGGGTTTATGCAACGCCGGCCTGTTCCAGCGCGCGCTCAACTGCCCGCTTGGTTTCGGACCGCAGTGTGGCGAGCGGCGGGCGCACATCCTCGCGGCACAGCCCCAGCACCTGCGCGGCATATTTCACCGGCGCTGGGTTCGATTCGATAAACAGCGCCTCGTGCAGCGGCATCAGTCGGTCATGCAGCTTCAGCGCGGTTGTGTAGTCGCCGGCCTCGCAGGCGTCCTGGAACTTCGCGCAAAGCTCCGGCGCGACGTTCGCCGTCACGGATATGCAGCCGTGCCCGCCATGCGCGTTGAAGCCGAGCGCCGTTGCATCCTCGCCAGACAGCTGGATGAAGGTCTCGCCCATCGCGGCGCGCTGCTGGCTGACGCGCGCCATATTCGCCGTGGCGTCCTTCACGCCGGCGATGTTCGGCAGCTCGAAGAGCCGCGCCATTGTCTCCACCGACATGTCGACGACGCTGCGCCCAGGTATGTTGTAGATGATGACGGGGATGTCCACCGCGTCGTTGATCGCCTTGAAGTGCTGGTAAAGCCCCTCCTGCGTCGGCTTGTTGTAGTACGGGATGACGCTGAGGATGCCGTCCGCGCCGGCCTTCTGCGCGTGCTGGCTGAACTCGATCGCCTCGGCCGTGTTGTTCGACCCCGCCCCGGCGATCACCGGCACGCGCTTCGCCGCCTGATCGATGCACATTTCGATAACGGCTTTGTGCTCATCATGGGACAGCGTCGGGGACTCGCCGGTCGTTCCCACGGGGACCAGACCATGCGTGCCGGCTTCGATCTGCCGGTCAATGAGCGCGCGAAACGCTTCCTCGTCGACCCGATTGTCGCGGAACGGCGTTATCAGCGCGGTATAGGAGCCTCTGAACATCGGTGATCCTTGATTGATGAGGTTTAACGCGACGATAATGAGTTGGCCGGGGTGGGGCAACACTGCTGCTTGCCGGATCGCCCGGTCATGATAATGCCGGATTTCTCCCGCTTCGATCTGCCCGGCCTGACGTTTGCGGCGGGTGTGCGGCTACGTCGGTCGGGAGCGCGCGAGGGTGCGTGGTTCGCGTACACGCCGGGTAACACAGGCGATCATCTGCACCGATGGGGACAGCATCTGAGAATGACGCGGGGGGCAGGCGCTTCGGTATCGTCCTCGCGGGCGTGGCGGTCGGCGGCGCGCTGACCGGCCTTGTCATCGGCTTGCAGCCATGGGCCGGGAGCGACCAGCGCATCGCCTCCGTTGCGCCGGAGACAGCGGCCAGCAGCGCGCCGGCGGACACGCCGGACTTGGCCGCGCGTCCGCAACACCGCCCCTCACAGCCGGCCAGTCCGGCCGCTGCGCCGGGCGATGGTCTGGTCGTCGGCCCGCTGCCGAAAGCAGCGGTGTCCGGTCAGCCCGAGGGCAGCGCGCCCGCGCAACTGCCCATGCCTCCGGCGCGCAAGCAACCGCCTCCCCGGACGGAACCGCAGATCGCCTCGCTGGGGCGGGCCACGGTTTCGCCTTCCGCGCCGCCGATGTCGCACGACCTGCAGCAGCGCCCGCGCGGGCTGGACAGGACCGCGATCGCCGACCGGCTGAACCAGATCGAGCGCATCCGCATCTCCGATAGCGATGTCAAGCTTTTGAAGGAGGCGATCCGGCTGTTCTACAAGGACCGGCTCGACGCCGGAAAGCCGCTGATCGCGCGCATCGAGGACGACGCGGCGCGGCTGATGGCGCGCTGGTATTACCTGCGCTCAAGCAAGGGCCACGCCGATCTCGCCGAGTTCGTCGCCTTCCGGCGCGATCATCCGATGTGGCCGAGCAAGAAGGTGCTCCGGCGCAATGCCGAACTCTCCGCGCTGGTGAAACGGCCGCCCGTCGACGAGATATTCGCGTTCTTCGCCGGCGACCCGCCGCGGACGGGCGCGGGCAAGGCGGCGCTTGGCGCGGCCTATATCGCGACGGGCGAGAAGGAGCGCGGTGCCGGCCTGATCCGCGAGGCATGGCGGAAGCACGCGCTGGACGAGGGCGCGCGGGATGCGATCCGCGAGCGGTTCAATGACCTGCTGCGCAAGGCGGATCACAAGGCGCGCGCCGACTGGCTGCTGGCGCAGGACGACCGCGATCTGACCGACGACGCCCGCCGGCTCAAGACTGAGCTGGACGCGCTCGACCGGAAATCGCTGGACGCCCGCGTGGCCGAGGTGCGGCGGTCGCGGCGCGCAGGCGGGCTGCTCACGCGGCTGGATGAGGCGGTCAAGACCAAACCGGAAGTGCTGCTCAGCCGGGTGCGCTGGCTGCGCCGGCATGGCAACGACGAAAAGGCCTGGCGTCTTATGAAGATGGCGCCGGAGGATGCCGAAGCGCTGGTTGACCCCAACGAGTGGTGGCAGGAGCGGCGCGTGCAAACCCGCACGGCGCTCAACGCCGGCAAGCCCGAAATCGCCTACGAGATCGCCAGCCGTCATGGCGGCGCAACCGGCGATGATCTGCACGAGGCGGAGTTCCTGGCCGGGTGGATCGCGCTGCGCTTCCTGGACAAGCCGGAGGCCGCAAAAGAGCATTTCTCCGCATCGCGCGAGGGCGCGGACTTGCCGGCTGGTTTCGCCCGAAGCGACTACTGGGCGGGCCGCGCCGCGCTCCAGCTTGGCGATCATGAGATGGCTGAGCAGTTCTTCGCCCGCGCTGCTGAGCACTTCCACGTCTATTACGGTCAGCTTGCCAGACTGGCGCTCGGCGACAGGGCGGAGCCGATTCGCTTCCGCAAGCCTGCGCCACCGACACACGAGGATATGGAGCGGTTCGCGGCGCGCGGCGTGGTCCGGGCGTTGCCCATTTCCCGGCAGGCCGGTTTCGACTCCTTCCTCTCGCTGTTCATCTACGAGATGGCGCGCGATTTCGTGTCGCCCGGCGAGATGACGCTCGCCGCCGAAATGGCCCGCCGGGTCGCGCCGCCCAATGTCGTTGTGCGCTTCGGCAAGGTGGCGCTGAACCGCGGCTTCCCCGTCGAGGCCTACGCCTATCCCACGGACATTCCCGAATTCGAGATGCTCGCGGGCGCGCGTCCTGTCGAGCGGGCGCTGATGCTGGCGCTGGCGCGCCAGGAGAGCGAGTTCAACCCAGAAGCGGTCAGCAGCGCGGGCGCGCGCGGCCTGATGCAGCTTATGCCGGGCACGGCGCGGATGATGGCCCGGATCAACAACATGAGCTACCGCCTGGCGAGCCTGAGCGACCCGGAATACAACGCCAAGCTGGGCAGCGCGTATATGCGCCGGCTGCTCAACCGCTTCGATGACTCTTACATCATGATGCTGGCGGGGTATAACGCGGGGCCGGGCCGCGTGAACCAGTGGATCGAGCTGTTCGGCGATCCGCGCCGGCCGGGCGTCGATCCGGTGGACTGGGTCGAGCGCATCCCCTTCACGCAGACCCGCGTCTATGTCCACAAGATCATGGAGAGCCTGCAGGTCTACCGCGCGGTGCTGGCGCAGGGGGAGGCCGGAGATGTCACGCTGGCGACCGATTTGCATCGCGGCCGCACCGGCTCATCGCCCGCGCCGATTTACGCGGGCACAGCGATGAATTAACACTGCGCTGACAGCGCGGAACATCGCCTGCCTTCCGAGGGACCATGACACGACCGAACCCGCGTATACCGCCGCGAAAGACCTGGCGCGACATCTATTACACGTCCTTCGACGGCCTCCGGCTGCATGTGCGCCATTACGGCCGGCCGAACCCGGACGCGCGCCCTGTTATCTGCCTCGCCGGGCTGACCCGCAACGCCCGCGACTTTCACTTTCTCGCCACGCATCTCGCCAACGACCGCGAAGCGCCGCGCGAAGTCTATGCGCTGGATTATCGCGGACGCGGGCTATCCGAGCACGACCCGGACTGGCGCAACTATTCGCCCTTCATAGAGATGCTCGACACGCTCGACTTCATGACGACGGCGAATTTGCACGGCGCGGCGGTGGTCGGCACCTCGCGCGGCGGGATCATCGCAATGATGATTGCGGTCATGCGCCCGGGGATGATTGGCGCGGCCGTGCTCAACGATATCGGCCCGGAGATCGGCACGGCCGGGCTGGCGCGGATCATGGGTTACGCGGGCAAGATCCCGGTTCCGTCGGACTGGAGCGAAGCGGTCGCCCTGGTCCAGCAGGTCAATGAGCGGTTTTTTACCGACATGACCGCCGATGATTGGGAGGCCTGGGCGCGCATGACCTTCAACGAAAGTGATGGTGGCCGGCCGGCGGCGGGTTACGACACGCGCATCGCCAAGGCGCTTTCGGAGATCGACATCTCGAAGCGCATCCCGGACATGTGGGCCTATTACGACGCGCTTGCGCACGCGCCGCTGATGATCCTGCGTGGAGAGAACACCGACTTGCTGCCGGCGGAGACATTCGACGAAATGAAGCGCCGGCGTCCCGATGCCACCGCGCTAACCGTCCCGGCGCAGGGGCACCCGGTGATGTTCCTCGACCGGTTCAGCATCGGCGAGGTCGGACGCTTTCTGGCTCACAGCGATCCGCAGCGGGAGACCTTCAGCCCCATCCCTTATGAACTCTATCCGGCGGCCTGAGCACAAAAAACTGCCGCCCGAACGTATCGAGCGGCAGCCTGAAGCGGTTTGAAGCGGTTGGCCCTACTGCTGGCCTTCGCCCTGCTGTTGCTGCTCCTCACGCGCCTTTTCCATCATGGCGATCTGGCGCTGACGGATGGTCTGCATCAGTTGCTGGCGGGCGGCGCGGTATTTCTCGTTGTCAACCGGATCGCCGGCATAGGCTTTGGTGAAACCGCTGAGCGGCACCGGGAAACCGATCGGCTTGCCGGCGAGGTTCATGGCGGCGACCACGATCTGCTCGCCATTGCGGAACTGCTCGATGATCTCATCCGTCGCCTGCGCTTCGGCTGTGCAGCCGCCGACATGGCAGAGCGTGTATTTCAGCTTGATCGGCTCGTTTTCGTCCACCTTCGCCTGGACTCCGGCCGCCAGCGCCATGCCCAACGGCACCATGACCATCAGCGAGCGCGTGTCCTTGCCCTCGACCTGGCGGATCGCCGCCGAAACGAGCACGCGGCCGGTGTTGCCGTCGATGCGCTCGTGGTGCGTCAGGCAGACATCCACTTCACTGCCCTCTTCCTGAAGGCTCGGAGCCTTCTCGCACAGTTTCACCCACGCGGCCTCCTGTTTTTGTTGTTCTTCCTGGGCCACGGCCTGAGACGACACCATCAGCGAACCGGCCAGTGCGGCTCCGGCCACAAGGCCGCACAAGGCAAAACCCGAACGGCAGATCTTGTTCATCGTAACGTCCAACATTCAATCAACCTTTCACGAACTGTTCCGGGCCTAGCTCCGGCATTCTGCCGCCGCGCTGGCGCCCCCCAACGATTGTCCTGCCTACGTCGAATTGAGGCGACTTCGTGACGCGTGATGCGCTCGCCGGTCCCTCATGCACAGAGGCCGCCAATCCCCATTGCGCGGCGCGTTCACCGTGCGTTCATCACCACGTCCGGCCTGGTCCCCGGTCTTTCCTCTGCCGCTTTGCACGGTAATCGATTTTTTGCTCATTTTGTGGCCAACACTCGCGTGAGGTCCGGTTGTGCCCGGACGGCGGCCCTTTTATTTTCCGGGAGTTCTCACAACCCGGCGGCAGGCGGAGCGAAGGCGCATGACGGTACATAGAAATCGGCAGGCAAAAGCGTGGGCGGCGGCCGCGCTGGCTGCGGCGATAGCCCTGACGGTCACAGGCGCGGCGGCGGAGCCGCGTCACGGCATCGCCATGCATGGCGAGGCGAAATACGGCCCTGACTTTCAGGCGTTCG
Source organism: uncultured Hyphomicrobiaceae bacterium (assembly GCA_964540795.1). Taxonomy (GTDB): domain Bacteria; phylum Pseudomonadota; class Alphaproteobacteria; order Rhizobiales; family Rhodomicrobiaceae; genus Dichotomicrobium. Next base: position 109,155 of record CAZINX010000004.1, read on the forward strand.
ATTACGTGAATCCCGATGCGCCGAAGGGCGGCAAACTGGTCCGCGCCGTGCAGGGGTCGTTCGACAGTCTCAACCCGCTCATCATCAAGGGCGAGGCAGCGCCGGGGATGCGCGAATACGTCTACGAGAGCCTTATGGCGCGCGCGCAGGACGAGCCGTTTTCGCTCTACGGACTGCTGGCGGAGAGCATCGAGACGCCCCCCGATCGCTCATGGGTCGCCTTCACGCTGCGCGAGGAGGCGCGCTTTTCCGACGGCGAGCCGGTCACGGTGGACGACGTGATCTTTTCCCACGCGCTGCTGCGCGACCGGGGACGGCCCAACCACCAGTTCTATTACGCGAAGGTCGAGAAGGTGGAGAAGACCGGCCCGCGCACGGTGAAGTTCACCTTCAACGATGAAGGCGACCGCGAAATGCCGCTCATCATGGGGCTGATGCCGGTCCTGCCCGAACACGCCATAGATCCCGAGACCTTCGACAAAACCACGCTGGAGCCGCCGGTCGGCAGCGGGCCCTACGTCGTGAGCGAGGTCGATCCCGGCAGCCGCATCATCTACGAGCGCGACCCGGATTATTGGGGGCGCGGCCTTCCAGCCAATCGCGGCCACTACAACTTCGACGAAATCCAGTACGACTTCTACCGCGATGCCAACGCCATGTTCGAGGCATTCAAGAAGGGCGTTTCGCTGTTCACGACGGAGAGCGATCCCGGCGGATGGGCGCGCGAGTACGCGTTTCCGGCCGTGCGCGAAGGAAAGGTGCTGCGCAAGGAGTTCGATCTGGAATTGCCGGCGGGCATGAACGCGCTGGTCTTCAACACGCGCCGTGACGTGTTCGCCGACGAGCGGGTGCGCCGCGCGCTCATCAACCTGTTCGATTTCGAGTGGATGAACGCCAAGCTGTTCCACGGGCTTTACGAGCGCAGCCAGAGCTATTTCGCGCGCTCGGAGCTTTCCGCGCATGGCCGCCCGGCCGACGAACGCGAGCGCGCATTTCTGTCGCCGTTCCCCGACGCCGTCGATCCGGCCATCATGGATGGCACATACGCATTACCGCAAAGCGACGGGTCAGGGCGCAACCGCGCTCAGGTTCGCTCTGCGTTGCGCTTGCTCGGCGAAGCTGGCTACGAGTTGCGTGGCGGGCAGCTTGTCAACACGCGCTCGGGAGAGCCGCTGCGTTTCGAGATTCTCGCGGTCGATCCCGAGCAGGAACGGCTGCTGCTGACCTACACGCGCGCGCTCAGGCGGGCCGGCATCGAGGCGTCGGTGCGCATCGTCGACTCCGCGCAATATCAGCGGCGCAAGCAGACCTACGATTTCGACATGATCCAGAACCGCTGGGGGTCGTCGCTCTCGCCGGGCAACGAGCAAACCTTCCGCTGGTCCTCGAAGGCCGCCGAGCGCGAGGGCACGTTCAACTATGCCGGCGTGCAGAATGAGGCCGTGGACGCGATGATCGACGCGATGCTCCAGGCCAAGTCGCGCGAGGATTTCGTCTCGGCGGTGCGCGCGCTCGACCGCGTGCTGATGTCGGGACATTATGTGATTCCTCTGTTCCATCTGCCGAAGCTGTGGGTCGCGCATTGGCGCGAGCTTCAGCACCCGCAGACGCCGCCATTCAGCGGCGTGGATATCGACACCTGGTGGATGGCGACCGACCTTGCCGAGGCGCAATGAGCTTCGACGCGAGCGCGCCCCCGCCAGACCGCTTCAACATGGCGCGCTACTGCTTTTCTGCGGCGGCCCGCACGCCAGACAAGGCCGCGCTGATCGTCGCGGAAGATGCGAGCGGTACGCCGGCGGAGATGTGGACCTATGCGGCGCTGGAGCACGCGGTCCTGCGCATGGCGGGGGCATTTCGCGCGGCGGGCCTTGCGCGGGGCGACCGGCTGCTGATCCGGCTTGAGAATACGAGCGTCTATGCCCTCAGCTTCTTCGCCGCGATTGCGGCCGGCGTCGTGCCCGTGCCGGTGTCCGATCAGCTCAGCGCGCGCGAAGCCGGCTTCCTGCTGGCCGATAGCGGCGCGGCGGCAATCGCGCTTGAGCCCACGCTGCCGGTCGAGCCGCTTCCCGAAGACGTCCGGGTGTTCACGCCGGAGGACATCGCCGCGCTGCGCCACGGCCCGCGTGCGGACTTCGCCGATACCCGCGCCGATGACCCCGCCTTCCTGATCTACACCTCCGGTACGACCGCGCAGCCCAAGGGCGTGCTCCACGCGCAGCGCGCCGCCTGGGGCCGCCGCCCGATGTATCAGGGCTGGTACGGCATCGGGCCGGATGACCGAATGATGCACGCGGGCGGTTTCAACTGGACCTACACGCTCGGCACCGGCCTGACCGACCCATGGGCGAACGGCGCGACGGCGATCATCTTCACTGGCGAGAAAGACCCGGCGGTGTGGCCGAAGCTGATCGCGGCGTCCGAGGCGACCATCTTCGCGGCCGTGCCGAGCCTGTATCGGCGCATTCTGAAATATGCCGATCTGCCGCCGGGCGCGATGCCCAGCCTGCGCCACGGGCTTTGCGCGGGGGAGGCGCTGCCGGAGCCGGTCGCGCGGGAGTGGCAAGAGCGCACGGGCACAGTGCTCTACGAGGCGCTGGGCCAGAGCGAAATCTCGACCTTCATTTCATCATCGCCGAGCGTGCCGCCCAAGCCGGGACGCGTGGGCAAGCCGCAGGCGGGCCGGCGCGTGGCGATCCTGCCGCAGGAGGGCGGGGCCGAGCCGCTGCCGCCGGGAGAGCGCGGGCTGATCGCCGTTCACCGCTCTGACCCCGGCCTGATGCTCGGCTACTGGCAGCGCCCGGAGGAGGACGCGGCGGCCACCCGCGGCGACTGGTTCATCACTGGCGATCTCGGCATGATGGACGCGGACGGCTACATCGCGCATCTGGGCCGCGCGGACGAGCTGATGAACGCGATGGGCTACCGCGTGTCGCCCCTGGAGGTGGAGAGCGTGATTGCCGCGCACCCCGGCGTGGCCGAGGCGGCGGTCGCGCAGATCGAGGCGCGGCCCGGCGTGGAGATCATCGCGGCATTCGTGGTGCGCGCGCCCGGCGACGCTGTCAGCGCGGCGACGCTGGACGCCTATGCCGGGGAACAGCTGGCCCGCTACAAGCGCCCGCGCGAATACATCTTCATCGAGAGCCTCCCGCGCACGCCGAACGGCAAGCTCCGACGCGCCGCTCTTGCCGCGATGCGGGCGAGCCGCACCGCGTGACCCGCCCGGGCTTCACAGGATGCCCGCCACCTCGAAGTCATCCGTTTGCGCCGCATATGTCAAGCTGATCCGGGCTTCGGGGTATACCAGCGCCTCAATGACCAGCAAAATGTGAGCCATTCCCTCTGGCAGGGCCGCGCCACTGTCCCGCGTCCAGCATACGCTCGCTGTTGGCTCCGTCATCACTCCGCCAGAAAACAGATGTGCCCTTAGATCGCAGAGCTTCTTGCATTCACTGTAGTCCAGCTCTTCACAGTGACCGTATTTCTGTTCCAGCTCTCTCGTCACATTCGCGAAATCGGAGCGGATATCGAGGCCTTCGGGGCCATTGCCATAGATGTGAGAATAGCCTATGACTTTCCAGAGACCGCAATTCGGCGACCACCGCCCCAAGACGATGGGAAATTTGGGGTGCAATTTTGGAATACTATTGAAGGCGACAGCATAAGTAGAGCTCCAAGCATTCGGCGTCGACCCCAACGCAATACCAAAAGGCGCCGTCATCTCCAGCCCCCTCCTTCTTATATCTTATTGATGAAAGAGCGTCGCCCCCGCGCGCTCATCTTTATGTTTTACGAGCGGCGTGTCGCTGTCAACACAAATGTTACTGAATTGACACAAATCAATTTGCACGCTGTGCAGCATCGAAGATGATGCACCGCGGATGCGGGACCGGGTCCCGCTTGCGCCTTCAAAGCCGGGGTGCATCCTCTTTCGACGGGGGGCGATAGCGATGCCGTGTCAGCGGCGCGTCATTGCGGCCCCCTTGGTGGACGCGGCAAGTGCCGCGCCGCGCACGGGATGACGGGAGCGGGCAGTGGCGAGGGATATCTGCGCTTAAGCCGCCGCGCCCTGCCGGTCGGCGAGCCGTGCGATGTCCGCCATGATCGCGTTGAGTTGAAAATCCTTTGGCGTATACACCGCCGCGACGCCCGCCGCGCGCAGCGCCTGCGCGTCCTCCTCCGGAATGATCCCGCCGACGATCACCGGCACATCGTCGATCCCCGCCGCGCGCATCCGCTCCATGATCTCGCGCACCAGAGGCATGTGGCTGCCCGACAGGATCGACAGGCCGATGACATGCACGCTCTCCTGCAGCGCGGTGTTCACGATATGCGCGGGCGTCAGGCGGATGCCCTCGTAGACCACCTCCATGCCCGCGTCGCGCGCGCGCACGGCGATCTGCTCCGCGCCGTTGGAATGCCCGTCCAGCCCCGGCTTGCCGACCAGCAGCTTGAGCCGCCGGCCCAGCCGTTGCGACACCGACTCAACTTGCGCGCGCACCTCGGCGATATTGCCCTGCGGCGGCATTGAAGCCGCGCCAACGCCGGTCGGCGCGCGGTATTCCCCGAACACCTCGCGCAAGAGCCCGCCCCATTCGCCGGTCGTCACGCCCGTTTTGGCGCAAGCGATCGACGGCTCCATGATATTGCGCCCCTCTGCAGCGGCGGCCCGCAACTCGGCCAGCGCCGCCTCGACGGCCGCCTCGTCGCGCGCCGCGCGCCATGCATTGAGCCGCTCGACCTGTTCACGCTCGACCGCCTCTGAGACCATCAGGATGTTGTCCGCGCCCGCCGAAAGCGGTGACGGCTCGCTCTCGGTAAAGGCATTGACGCCGACGATGGTCAGCTCGCCGCTCTCGATCCGGCGCACCCGCTCGGAATGCGACTCCACCAGCTTCTGCTTCATGTACTGGATCGCCGCGACCGCCCCGCCCAGCTCATCGATATGCGCAAGCTCCGCGCGCGCCTCGTCCTTGAGCGCCTCGACCGTGCGCTCGATCTCTTCCGATCCGTCGAATATGTCGCCGAACTCCAGCAGGTCGGTCTCGTAGGCCAGCACCTGTTGCAGCCGCAGCGACCACTGCTGGTCCCACGGGCGCGGCAGGCCCAGCGCCTCGTTCCACGCCGGAAGCTGGATGGCGCGGGCGCGGGCGCGCTTCGACAGCGTGACGGCGAGCATCGACAGCAACATGCGGTACGGGTTGTTCTCCGGCTGCTGCTCGGTCAGGCCGAGGCTGTTGACCTGCACGCCGTAGCGGAAGCGCCGCTTCTTCGCGTCCTCTACCCCGTAGCGCTCGCGGCAGATCTCGTCCCACAAATCGACGAAGGCGCGCATCTTCGACATTTCGGTGATGAAGCGCGTGCCCGCGTTGACGAAAAACGACATGCGCCCGACAACCTCGGGGAATTCGGCCTCGCTGACCTGGCCGGAGGCCCGCACCTCGTCCAGCACCGCCGTCGCGATGGCCAGCGCGAAGGCCAGTTCCTGCACCGGCGTCGCGCCAGCTTCCTGCAGATGATAGGAGCAGGTATTGGTCGGGTTCCACTTCGGGATCTCGCGCCAGGCGTGGACGATCACATCCTTGATGAGCCGCAGCGACGGCGCGGGCGGAAAGACGTAGGTGCCGCGCGAAAGGTATTCCTTGATGATGTCGTTCTGGACCGTGCCGGTGAGCTTGTCGCGGCTCACGCCCTGCTCGTCGGCCAGCGCCACGTAAAGCGCCAGCAGCCACGGCGCGGTGGCGTTGATGGTCATCGACGTGTTCATCCGGTCGAGCGGGATGCCGTCGAACAGCGTGCGCATGTCGCCCAGATGGCTTATCGGCACGCCGACCTTGCCGACCTCGCCTTTCGCCAGCGTATGATCGGAATCATACCCAGTCTGCGTCGGCAGGTCGAAAGCGACGGACAGGCCGGTCTGCCCTTTGGCGAGGTTGCCGCGAAACAGCGCGTTGGAGGCCGCGGCGGTCGAGTGGCCGGCATAGGTGCGGAAGATCCACGGGTTGTCGCGTTCGCGGGGCTTATCGGCGTCGGTGGGCTGGGTCATAGTCGGACCTCGATGATGCGTGCCAGGCGTGTATGCGCGCCGACGGCCCCGCCGGCGCGCTTAACTCTATCTTCGGAGCAGACTGATTACGAACAGGACCAGAATCGCCCCGATCGCCGCCGTGACGATCATTCCGACCAGACCAGGCGCGATCGAAATGCCGAGCGCTCCGAAAACATAACTGCCGACGAAAGCGCCGATGATGCCGATGATGACATTGCCGACGAACCCGAAGCCGCCGCCCTTCACGACCAGCCCGGCCAGAAAGCCGGCAACCAGCCCGACCAGAACCAGAATGACCAGCGCTTCTACTGTAACAGGCATCCGCTCCTCCCCGTTTATGGATGCGCCGCCACCTTGTCGCCGCGCACCCTCCATTTGTGTATGCTATCGTGTCATGCAGCTGTCACCGCACGACATGCAAAAGTGTAGCGCAGATTGTTGCAGCGCAAAACGTCCTTTCGTAAATCAGGTTGATGCACCGGAGCGCGCGGGGAGCGCGCGCGAGGTCGTGCATGGCCATCTCGGAGTGGGCGCATGGGCACCTTTTCGGCATCGGTGAAGTTCATCCTGACCATCCTGCTCGGCGCGTTCGCGTTTGCCGCGACGGCCATCCAGCAACCGACCCTCATGCGCGAGTTGCTCAGCGTCGCGCGGCAGATTCCCGAGCATTTCGCGGCGTCCGGCCTTTCGGACGAATATCTCGTGTGGGTGGATATCCTGCTCGGCGGCGACAAGCTGGTGTTTATCGGTTATCTGATTGTCGCGCGGATCGTCGTCGGCGTGCTCGCTGGGCTGCTCGGCAGCATCTTCGGCTTCGGGGTGCGGCGGCGGACAGTGCGCGAGCCGAGCCCGTTCGCCGGATGGGACTGAGCAGTTGACGCCGCGCGCCGAACGGCGAGGACCGCGCCGATGTGGGACAAGCACCGGCAAGTTCGAAAGGACAGCCGCAGGCGCGCGCTGCGAGCGGCGCAGGCGCGGACCGCACGGCGCGGCGCAGGCGCGCAGCCCATTGAGCCTGAGCCTGAACCCGAACCCGTCGATGAGACCTCCGGGCCGGGTGATCCCGCGTCGGAATCAGAGGAGACTTCCGGCCCCGCGCCGCCGCGCGATCCGGCCGGCGGCCTGGCCTGGACTGGCCTGATCCTGCTGACCCTCATTCTCGGCGGCTTCATCGCGGCGCTTCTTTTCATGCTCGGGTAGCGGCGGCGAATTGTCATCTGGCCGGCCGGCGCTCCTGCGCTACGTCTGGCCCAGGAGGATGCGATGAGTGAAACCAATCCCGCCGAGACGCACACAGAGATCGCCGTCGTCGGAGCAGGCCCGGCCGGGCTGGCCGCCGCGCTGTCACTCGCGCAGGCTGGCTTCGAGGTGATCTGCGTGGGCCAGCCTTTCGCGCCGACCGATACGCGCACGACCGCCCTGCTTCAGCCCTCGATCGAACTGCTCGAAGACCTCGGCGTCTGGGAGGAGTGCCGCGCGCAAGCCGCGCCGCTGAACACGCTGCGCCTCATCGACGATACCGGCCGGCTGTTCCGCGTGCCGGATGCCGCCTTCCATGCCGCGGAGCTGGGCGAGGGGCCGTTCGGCTACAATATCCCCAATCAGGCGCTGGTGTTGGCGCTGCACCGCGCGATCGCCGCGCGCGAGCGCGTCACGTTCCAGCCGACGCAAGCCGTCACCGATGTCTCGCCGGCAGACGACAGCGTGCGAATTACGCTCACCGAAGGCGGCGGCGTCACCGCGCGCCTCGTCGTCGGGGCGGATGGACGCCGTTCGCTCTGCCGCCGTGCCGCGGGCATCAAGGCGCAGACCTGGGACTACCCGCAAACCGCGATTGCGTGCAGTTTCGCGCACACTCGCCCGCACGAAGACACCTGCATCGAGCTTCATACCGCCAGCGGGCCGCTCACGGCCGTGCCGCTGCCGGATGGCTGGTCAAGCCTCGTCTGGGTCGAGCGGCCGGAGGAGGCCGACCGCCTGCGCGCGCTTGATGAGGCGGCTTTCGCGCGGGAGCTGGAGCGGTCGCTGCACTACGCGCTGGGGCGGGTCACCGAGGTCGGCCCGCGCGGGACTTTCCCGCTCTCCGGCCTGCAGGCGCGGGATTTCGCGAGGAGCCGCGTTGCGCTGGTGGGCGAGGCGGCGCATGTGGTGCCACCGATCGGCGCGCAGGGGCTGAACCTCGGTTATCGCGATGTGGCGGCCCTGACCCACACGGTCAGAGAGACAGGCGGCGACCCGGGCGGCGAAGCGGTCATGCGCGCTTACAATCTGGCCCGGCGCGGCGACGTGACGACGCGCACGCTGGCGGCAGATCTGCTCAACCGGACGCTCTATTCCGGCTTCCTGCCGTTTCAGCTTGCGCGCGGGGCGGGGCTTTATGCGGTAAACACCGTTGGCCCGCTGCGCCGGCTGCTGATGCGCGAGGGGCTTACACCTGGCGGGCCGGGTCGCCTGTGAGGATTATGCCGGGCAGGATCACGCGCCCATCGTCCTCATCACGCACTGGCGTTGTTCGATCGCGTTGGTCCGCGTTCGAGGTTGAGGCCGGCGCTTTCTGCTCCGTGATCGCTGGCAGCCGCCAGCCGTGGCCCGAAAGCTGCGCATAAAGCATCGCGAAGCTCGCCACGATCAGGAGCGCCACGACCACCGCAAGCCCAAGCCGCGAGATCAGGCTGCTGCCCGAGCGCGCCGGGCCGCCCCGAGCGTTTGGCGCGGTCTGGCGCGGCCGGCTGAATTGGACCGGACGCGGGTGCGCCGGAGCGCCGTAACCGGGCCGAGGCGTCGGCGCGGCAGGGGCGTAGGCCGCTTCGCCGGCGGCAGCCGTTTGCGGCGTCAACGCCTTGCGCGTAACCAGCGTCAACTCGTTGATCCGACAGCGCAAATCCTCCAGCCCATCCTCAAGTGTCTGCTGGATCACCCCGGCTTCGTGGCGCAGCGTGCGCGTCTCGTCCATGCAATCGGTCAGCCCCTCCTCCAGCCGCGCGAACCGGCGCTCGGGCGCGGCCTCGCGCACGGCCTTGGCGACGTGAAAGGCTGTGGCGCGCGCGGTCTGGCGCGCGACCGTGGCGCTGGCGCGGATGGCAAGGCGCTGGGTGCCCGTCTTCATCGCTTCCAGTTCGCCCATCGCCCGCTCGAAGCCTTGCTGCAGCGATTGCAGGCGCCGGTCCAGCGTCTCCAGACGCGGGCCATCATCCGGGGCGATTGCCTCGCGGATGCGCGCATCGACCAGTCCAAGGATCTTGTCATTCGCCTGTTGCTGGCGCTCGGTGGTTTGCGCGAGTGTGCGCTCCATTGCGACCAGCCGCGCGCGGGCGTCTTCCAGCGCCGCGTCGGCGTTTGCAGACGGCGTCTGCCGCTTCAGCGCATCATCGAGCTGGTCGCGCAGCGCCCCGAAGCGTTGGTCGAGCCAGGCGCGGCTCGCCACATCCAGCCCCGGCGGCGCGTTATCGGCCCAGTGTCTGTCGCCAAGCTGCGAGGCCATGTCCGCGAGTGCCGCATGAATCCGCTGCTCGTAATAGCGCTTGCGCGCGGCGTGATCGTCGTCGCCCCGCTGGTGCGGGTCCAGCGTCGAATATCGCCGGGCGCGGCGCTCGAGCGAATCGCGAAAAGCCGCGACGCGCGCCTGCATCTCGCGGACCTCCTCGCCGCCGACCTTTCCCGTCTGCGCGCGGTAGCCCAGCCTGTCGAGATGATTGCGCAGTTCACGCAGGGTGTACGGGAAGTCCTCGGCCGCCGCGCGGGCATACCAAGCCCCGCGTCCCCCGGCCGCGTCGGCCCCCGGCGTCCCGCCGGTATGCGGATGAGACGTGGACATCGCCCATGACCCGTGGTTTCCGGCTGGCGTCTGCGCCGCGCGCGCGAAACAGCGCGCAAGCGATACGGGCGCACGGCAAAACGCCGCGCAGCCCCGACCGCGCCCGTGCAAGCATTCTTCCCGGACACCACGTTGGCGGGACTACGTAAAAAAAGCGTAAAATACTGATGCAATAAAAGAAGCGGTGGAGGATTTGCTTCACAGATGCGGCATTCTCATCCTTCGGCGCAGCTTTGCGCCTCGACCGCGGCGATCGCCGTCATGTTCACCACGCCGCGCGCCGTCACAGAAGGCGTCAGGATATGCGCCGGCTTGGCCGCCCCCAGCAGGATCGGCCCGACGGGCAGCGCGTTGCTCACCGTCTTGAGCAGGTGAAACACGATGTTCGCCGCGTCGAGGTTCGGCATGATGAGCATGTTCGCCTCGCCGGTCAGCGTCGAGAGCGGATAGACGCGCTTGCGGTAGGCCTCGTCGAGCGCGGCATCGCCGTGCATCTCGCCCTCGACCTCCAGCTCTGGCGCCTTCTCTTGAATTAGCGCGAGTGCATCGCGCATTTTCTGGGCACTGGGCGTGTCGCGGCTGCCGAAGGCGGAGTGCGACAAGAGCGCGATCTTCGGCGTCATGCCGAAACGGCCGACCTGCTGCGCCGACAGAATGGCCATGTCGGCGATCTCGTCGGCGGTCGGGTCGGTGGTGACATGCGTGTCGGCGAGGAAATATGCGCCATTTGACACGATCACGAGGCTGAGCGCGGAAAAATTGCGCACGCCGGACGCGACGCCGATCACATCGCGAACATGAGCGAGATGCGCGTCGAAGCGGCCCTCCAGCCCGCAGATCATTGCGTCAGCCTCCCCGCGCTCCACCGCCAGCGCCGCGATGACAGTCGATGAGGTGCGCACCACTGTCCGCGCGCGGTCCGGCGTGACGCCGCGCCGCCATGTCCGGTGCAGGTAGGTGTCGACGTAATCGCGGTAGCGCGGGTCCTCCTGCGGGTTGATGAGCTCAAAATCCTTGCCGGGTTCAATAGACAGCCCGTAGCGGTCGAGCCGTGTGCGTACGACATCCGGCCGCCCCACAAGGATCGGCTGGGCCAGCCCCTCCTCGATCGCCACTTGCGCGGCGCGCAGCACCCGCTCGTCCTCGCCCTCGGCGTAGATCACGCGCTGGGTGGCCGTGCGCGCCTGGGTGAACAACGGCTTCATGATGAGGCCGGAACGGAAGACGAAGCGGTTGAGCCGGTCGTTGTAGGCGTCGAAATCCTCGATGGGGCGGCGGGCGATGCCGCTTTCCATCGCCGCGCGGGCAACCGCAGGCGCAAGCCGCAGGATCAGGCGCGGGTCAAAAGGTGTCGGGATCAGGAAGTCCGGGCCGAACAGCCGCGTCTGCCCGCCATAGGCGCGCGCTGCGACATCCGAGGATGGCTCGCGCGCCAGCGATGCGATGGCCTTGACGGTAGCGAGCTTCATCGCGTCATTGATCTGCGTCGCGCCGACATCGAGCGCACCGCGGAACAGGTAGGGGAAGCACAGCACGTTATTGACCTGGTTCGGGAAGTCGGACCGGCCGGTGCAGATCATCACATCTGGCCGGGCTTCCTTTGCTACGTCCGGCATGATTTCCGGGATCGGGTTCGCGAGCGCCAGCACCAGCGGGCGGTCGGCCATGTGCTTGAGCATTTCGGGCTTCAGCACGCCGCCGGCGGACAGGCCCAGGAAAATGTCCGCGCCCGGAATGACATCGGCCAGCGTGCGGTGCGCCGTCTCGCGCGCGAACTTCGCCTTCCAGCGGTCCATGCTCTCGGCGCGGCCGGTATGCACCACGCCGTCGATATCCGTGACCCAGATGTTCTCGCGTCGCGCGCCCAGCAGCAGCAGCATGTTGAGGCAGGCCAGCGCCGCTGCGCCCGCGCCGGCGGTGACGATCTTCACGTCCTCCATGCGCTTGCCCGCGATGGAAAGCCCGTTCTGGATCGCCGCGGCGACGATGATCGCGGTGCCGTGCTGATCGTCATGCAGCACCGGAATGTTCATGCGCGCGGTCAGCGCTTCCTCGATCTCGAAGCACTCCGGCGCCTTGATGTCCTCCAGGTTGATGCCGCCGAAGGTCGGCTCCAGCGCCGCGGCGACCTCGCAGAACTTGTCCGGGTCGTCGGCCTTGACCTCCAGGTCGAACACGTCGATGCCGGCGAACTTCTTGAACAGCACCGCCTTGCCTTCCATGACCGGCTTGGAAGCCAGGGGACCGATATTGCCGAGCCCGAGCACAGCGGTGCCATTCGTCAGCACGGCTACGAGATTGCTGCGCGAGGTGAGGGTGTCGACTTCTTCGGGGTTTTCGACAATCGCCTCGCACGGTGCGGCGACTCCGGGCGAATAGGCGAGCGCCAGGTCGCGCTGGTTGCCAAGTGGCTTTGTCGGCGTGATCTCGATTTTGCCCGGCTGCGGGTGGCGGTGATAATACAGCGCGCCGGATTTCAGGTCGTCGGATGCGTCGTTGGACATTGGGGGTTTCCTCCGGCAGCGGCTTTTCTGTTTCCTCGTATCTCGCCTTCGTCCTCAAAGATTAGACAATCCGCGGTTATATCGCCACCGCGCTTGGCGTCGGGCGGCGAAAGCTGTAAGCCAGACCGGAACAGGCGCAGAAAAGCGGGCGGTCTCATGGTCAAAGGGGTAGCAGCAGCGGGACATGCGGTCACGGCGCGGGCGGCGACCGAGGTGATGGCCGAGGGCGGCAATGCCTTCGACGCGGCCTGCGCGGCGATGTTGACGGCTTGCGTGTGCGAGCCGGTGCTGGCGTCGCCAGGGGGCGGCGGCTTTCTGATGGCGCAGACGCTGGACGGTCAGGCAACGCTGTACGACTTCTTCGCCCAGACGCCGCAGCGCAAGCGCCCGCCGGAGGACATCGAATTCAGGGCGATCCACGCGGATTTCGGCCCGGCCACGCAGGAGTTCCACATCGGGGCAGGGGCCAGCGCGACGCCGGGTTTCGTGCCTGGGCTGTTTGCCGTGCATGGCGATCTGGGCCGCCTGCCGATGAGCAAGGTCGCCGCGCCGGCGATCCGCGCCGCGCGTGAGGGCGTCAAGACCGAGCCGATCCACGCCTACATCTACAACGTAGTCGCGCCGATCATCCGCGCGACCCAGCCGTCCCGCGAGTTGTTCGCGCCGAACGGCGCGCTGCCTGAGACTGGCGATGTCCACGCCAACCGCGATCTGGCCGCGACCTGTGAGGCGCTGGCCGCCGAAGGCCCGGACTACTTCGTTGACGGCAAGGCCGGGCAGGCGATCATCGCGCAGGCGCGGGCGCATGGCGGGCATCTGACCGTCGACGATCTGCGCGGCTATCAGGTCGCGCGGCGCAAGCCGCTGACCTGGACGCATCGCGCGCACCGGCTGTCGCTCAACCCCGCGCCGGCGGCGAGCGGCCCGCTGATCGCGCTGGCGCTGGCCATCGCCGAGACTGAAGCGCCGAGCCCGGAGCCAGTCACTATCGCGCGGATCATGGAGCGCGTGAATGCCGCGCGCCCCGAGCTTCTGGACCAACTCACCGAGGACGTTGCGCCGGAGACGATCGCCGCGGAAATCGCCAGGCTCGCCGGCCACGCCCCGTCCTATCGCGGCACGACGCATATCAGCGTCATCGACGGCGAGAGCAACGCCGCGAGCGTGAGCATCTCCAACGGTGAGGGCAACGGCCACATTGTCGATGGCTGCGGCTTCATGCTCAACAACATGCTCGGCGAGGAGGACCTGCACCCCGGCGGCTTCCACTCCTGGACGCCCGACACGCGGCTGTCGAGCATGATGGCGCCGGCGATCATCACCGCGCCGGACGGCGCGCTGGTCGCTCTCGGCACCGGCGGTTCGAACCGCATTCGCTCGGCGATCTTCCAGGTGGCGCTCAACCTCATCGACCGGCGCATGGCCATCGACGAGGCGGTCGCCGCGCCGCGCCTGCATGTCGAGAAATGCGGGACCGTCAGCTTCGAGGATCTACTGGACCCGGTCGATCGGGACGCGCTTCTCGCAGCCTTCCCGCAGGCGCATCCGTGGCCTGAGCGCAACCTGTTTTTCGGGGGCGTCCATGCGGCTGCGCGACAGGCCGACGGGCTGCTGCAAGGTGCTGGCGATCCGCGCCGTGGTGGTGTATCGCTCACCGCGTGAGGGCTCCGGCGCAATCCCGCGCCATTGTTCAGCGTAAGGACGCCATCGTGCAGGACCGCGCGCCAACAACCGCTCGCGCTGAGGACGCCGGCCGGCTCGCCCGCTTCGATGCGGCGGTCCGCGACGGTATCGCCTGGCTTGCGGCGACGCGCTGGCGCGCGGCAAGCGCGCTGATCCTGCTGTGCCTGGCGCTGTACCTTCCCGGCTTCGTGGACATTCCGGTCACCGATCGCGACGAAGGCCGCTTCGCCCAGGCCACGACGCAGATGCTGGAGACCGGCGACGTCATCGATATCCGCTTTCAGGACGAGCCGCGCTATCAGAAGCCGGTCGGCATCTACTGGCTTCAGTCGATCAGCGCTTCGGTCTTCGGCGATCTCGACCAGCGTGAAATCTGGACTTATCGGGTACCCTCGCTGCTCGGCGCCATCGTGGCGGTGCTCGCGCTTTGGTGGGCGGCCCGGCCGCTGTTTGGGCGCGAGGTGGCGCTGATCGCCGCGGCCCTGTTCGCGGCAGTCGTGACGATGAACCTGGAGGCGCGCATCGCCAAGTCGGACGGCGCGCTGATCGCAGCGATCGCGCTGGCGCAGGGCGCGCTGATGCGGCTTTATCTCGTCCGGCAGCCGTTGCGCGATGCGGTCGGGCTGGCGGCGCTGTTCTGGATCAGCCTCGCGCTCGGCATCCTCATCAAGGGGCCGATTGCGCCCGCAGTCGCGGCCGTCACGATCGTCGCGCTGATCGTCTTCGGCGGCGCGCGTGACTGGCTGCGCCGGCTCCATGCGCCCTGGGGCATCCCGCTGCTGCTGACCATCACGCTGCCCTGGTTCATAGCGATCGGCGTGATCTCGGAGGGCAAGTTCTACGCGCTCTCGCTCGGCAAGGACTTCGGCGCCAAGGTCGGTGGCGGGCAGAGCGTTCATTCGGCCCCGCCGGGATACTACTTCCTGCTGTTCTGGTGGACGTTCTGGCCGGCGGCGCTGGTGGCGACTGGCGGCGCGGCAATCTGGCTGTGGCGCAACCGGACGCTGCGCCGGGCGGCGTTCCTGCTGGCGTGGATTGTGCCGTACTGGCTCATCATCGAGGCGGTGCCGGTCAAGCTGCCGCACTACGCGCTGCCGATCTATCCGGCGATCGCGCTGGCCGCGGCCTGGGTGCTGCACACTCAGACGGCGCGCTTGGTCGTGCCGATGCGCACCTACAAGCAGGCGGCGGTGCTGTGGTTCTTCATCGGCGTGGTGCAGGTCGGCGTGTTCGCCGGGGCGCTGTGGCTGTTCGAGACGACGCCGAGCGTGCCTGCGGTCGTGCTGGCGGCGGTGTTCGCGGTGGCCGCGCCGCTGACCGCGCTGGCGATGTGGCGGCGGGCATTCTACGCCGGGCTGGCGCTGGCGCTCGTCAGCGCGGTCGCGGTCTATGCCGCGATCATTGGCGAAGTGCTGCCGCGTCTGACCCCGCTCTGGAACAGCGAGCGGATTGCGTCGCTGCGCGCCGACCTCAAGCCTTGCTATGCCGGGCCGGTCGCGCTGTCGGGCTATCGCGAGCCGAGCGCGGTGTTCCATCTGGGCACCGAGACGCCGATGCTGGGCGGCGCGGCGGCGGCGCGCTGGCTGGGCGAAGAGACCGGGCGGCTCGCCGTCGTGACCAATGAGGAGCAGGCGGAATTTGACCGCGCGCTGCAGCAAAGCGGCGCGCAGGTCGCCGGCCCGGTCGCCTGTTTCACCGGCTTCAACATGAATGGCGGGGATGTGCTGCGCTTCCGGCTGTATGGCTCCGGCGAGGCGGCGGCGCGTTGCCCCGTCCCGCAGGAATACCGCTGCACCGGGCGCCCTGACCCGCGCTGGGTCGGTCTGCTGAAATGACGGGCCGCAGAACAAGAATGGAGTGAGATGTGAGCGAACTGACGTTGGACGCGGCGAAAACCATTATCGAGACGGCCTTCGCCAAGGCCCGCGAACTGGGGCTGAATCCGCTGGCGGTGGCCGTGCTGGATTCGGGCGGGCATCTCAAGGCCTTTGAGCGGCAGGACGGCGCGAGCTTCCTGCGCTTCAAGATCGCGTTCGGCAAGGCGCATGGCTCCATCGCGCTGGGCGCAGGCTCGCGCGCGCTGCACGCCCGGGCCGAGCAGCAGGCCTATTTCATCAATGCAGTGAATGCGCTGGCCGACGGCAACCTCGTGCCCGTCGCGGGCGGCGTCGTCATCCGCGATGCGCAGGGCAATGCGGTCGGCGCGGTGGGCGTGACGGGTGACACGTCGGAGAATGACGAAGCCTGCGCGCTCGCGGGCATCGAAGCCGCCGGTTTTCAGGCCGATACGGGCGCGTGATTGATCTCGTGGCCGTCATTGCGAGGCCGTCAAGGCCGACGCAATCCAATAGCACGAGACAAGTGTCTGGATTGCGTCGCTGCGCTCGCAACGACCCAGGCCATGTGGCATCGACCTGACCCCCTTTCCTAATTCGGCTTGTGCGTGCGCCAGTCGATCTCGTCCTCGCGCTCGTCGCGCAGGCTGCGATAGGGCAGGCCGAAGGACATCTTCGTGTCGCCCATTCGGCGTTTCATCTCGATCGTGCGGATCATCTCGCGGATGCGCGGCTGGATTTCGGTGCGCCAGCGGGTGCCGTTGAACACGCCGTAATGGCCCACACCGGGCTGGACGTAGTGGTACTTCTCGTCCATCGGGATGTTGACGCACAGGTCGTGCGCCGCTTCGGTCTGGCCGAGGCCGCAGATGTCGTCGCGCTCGCCCTCGATGGTCAGCAGCGCGGTGTTGGTGATAGCGCCGCAGTCCACGCGCTGGCCGCGATGCACAAAGTGCCCATCGGGCAGGGAATGGCGCTGGAACACCTCCTCCACAGTCTGGAGGTAAAACTCCGCTGGCAGGTCCATGACCGCCATGTATTCTTCGTAGAACGCGCGGTGCTGGCGCACAGAGTCGCCGTCGCCCTTCACGAGGTTGTTGAACAGGTCGCGGTGCGCGTTGAGGTGCCTGTCCAGGTTCATGGTCATGAAGCCGGTAAGCTGGATGAAGCCCGGATAGACCTCGCGCATGAAGCCGCGGTTCGGGAATGGCACCGTGGAGATGACGTTCGAGCGGAACCATGCGATCGAGCGTTGCTCCGCCAGATTGTTGACGGCCGTCGGATTGCGGCGGGTGTCGATCGGGCCGCCCATAAGCGTGAGCGAGGTGGGCTGGCACGGATCGTCTTGCGCCGCCATCACCGCCGCGGCGATGAGCGCGGGCACCGCCGGCTGGCATACGCCGATGACGTGCGTGTTTGTGCCCACGAACTGGGTGAACTCTATGATGTAGTCGATGAAGTCGTTCAGATCGAAGGGCCCGTCCGAGACCGGCACCTCGCGCGCGTCGATCCAGTCGGTGATGAACACCTCGTGCTCGGGCAGCATGGCCTTCACCGTGCCGCGCAGCAACGTGGCGTAGTGCCCGGACATCGGCGCGATCAGTAGCACCTTGGGGTCATGCCGCTGGCCGATAACACTTTCATCCCGCGCAAAATGAATAAGATTGCAGAAAGGCTTGCGGAGGATCACCTCTTCGCGGACAGGCACCGGCTGGCCATGAATCTTGGTTTCGTCGATGCCCCATTCCGGCTTGCCGTAGCGGCGGGTGACATCCTCGAAAACCTCGCAGGCCGCTGAGACGCTCTTCGCGAACGGCATTGCGGACCATGGGTTGAAGGGCGCGTCGATCTGGTGACGGAGGTTGCGGGCGCCGAAGCGCATCGGCGAGATGAAGGCGTGCATCAGCTCATAGGCATGATATTTCATGGGCGCTCCTGATCCTGCGCGCGTCCGTCATTAACTTTTGTGAAAGTATGCTGGAGATTTTTCGGCGACGCAATACGACGTCTGTTGCAGCGCGGCAACAGCGTTAAGGGCCGCCTCCGCGTTCCGATCGGCGCGTCGCGTGCTTGACATTCAGGTCCGCTTGCCGGAAACATCTGCGGAAAATCTCGACAGAGAGTGCCGAAATCGTCCGGTCTCACATGGCAAAGCACGCCGGGAGGGGGCAGGATGACCATCCGCCAGCGCGTTGCGCCCGCGGATGCCATTTCGCTTTGTCTGAAGGATTGCGTGGCCCCATATGCGGTGAGGAACGCAGCACGTCTGACGGATACATGAATGTTTGAAACGCTCTCCGATCGGCTTTCCGGCGTCTTTGATTCGCTGACCAAGCGCGGTTCGCTCAGCGAAAAGGACGTCAGCGCCGCGATGCGCGAGGTGCGCCGCGCGTTGCTGGAAGCCGACGTCGCGCTGGAGGTCGTGCGCGGCTTCACCGAGCGGGTGAAGGAAAAGGCGGTCGGCCAGGAGGTCGTGAAGTCAGTCACGCCCGGCCAGATGGTCGTGAAGATCGTCCATGACGAGCTGGTCGCCACGCTCGGCTCCGAGGCCGAGACCATCGACCTGAACGCGCCCGCGCCGGTGCCAATCATGCTGGTCGGCCTGCAAGGCTCGGGCAAGACAACCACGTGCGCCAAGATCGCCAAGCGCCTGAGCGACCGGGAAAACCGCAAGGTGCTGATGGCGTCGCTCGACACGCGCCGCCCGGCCGCGCAGGAGCAGCTCAAGGTGTTGGGCGAGCAGGCGGAGGTCGACACGCTGCCGATCATCGAGGGTCAGTCGCCGACGCAAATCGCCAAGCGCGCGATGGAAGCCGGGCGGCTCGGCGGCTATGACGTCGTCATGCTCGACACCGCTGGCCGGCTCCATGTCGACGAAGCGCTAATGGCCGAGATGGCCGAAATCCGCGACATCGCGCAGCCGCACGAGACGCTGCTGGTCGCGGACGCGCTGACCGGCCAGGACGCGGTGCACCTCGCGAAATCCTTCGATGAGCGCGTCGGCGTCTCCGGCATCGTCCTCACCCGCGTGGACGGCGACGGGCGCGGCGGCGCGGCGCTGTCAATGCGCGCGGTCACCGGCAAGCCGATCAAGCTGATCGGTACGGGCGAAAAGCTCGACGGCCTCGAAAATTTCCACCCCGAGCGGATCGCCGGGCGCATTCTCGGCATGGGCGACGTGGTCAGCCTGGTCGAGCGCGCGGCTGAGACGATCGAGGCGGAACAGGCCGACCGCATGGCCGAGCGGATGCGCAAGGGCGCGTTCGACCTTGACGACCTGAACACACAGCTTGGCCAGATGCAAAAGCTCGGAGGCATGTCGAGCGTGCTTGGTATGCTGCCCGGCATCGGCAAGATGAAGAAGCAGATCGACGGGTCGGGCCTCGACGACGGCTTCATCAAGCGCCAGCGCGCGATCATCTCATCGATGACGCGGCATGAGCGGCGCGCCCCGAAGGTGCTGAACGCCTCGCGCAAGAAGCGGATCGCCGCCGGCTCCGGCACCAGCGTGCAAGAGGTCAACAAGCTGCTGAAGATGCACCGGCAGATGGCCGACACAATGAAAAAGTTCGGCAAGAACAAGGGCATGCTGAGCCAACTCATGGGCGGCGGCCAGATGCCGGATATGCCGCCCGAGGCAATGGCCGAAGCACAGAAAATGGCGGCAAGCGGCCAGATGCCGGGCGGCTTCGGCGGCGCGCAGATGCCGGGCGGGCTGCCCGGTCTTGGCGGGATGCCCGGCGGCGGACGCAACAAGGTTTCCGCCACAAAAAAACGCCCGAAGCGCAAGCGATGATGAGACGAGAGCAGTCATTCAACTGACGATGATCGAGGACGGACACAAAAGATGGCACTGAAGATGAGACTGGCCCGGGGCGGGGCGAAAAAGCGCCCGTTTTACCGTATCGTAGTGGCGGACAGCCGCGCGCCGCGCGATGGCCGCTTCATCGAGAAGCTCGGCTCGTACAACCCCATGCTGCCGCGCGATCGCGAGGATCGCGTCGTCTTCGACGAGGAGCGTGTGAAATACTGGCTGGAAAAGGGCGTGCAGCCGACCGACCGCGTGCTGCGCTTCCTCGACGCCGCCGGCCTCGCCAAGCGCCCCGCCCGCAACAACCCGAAAAGGGCCGAGCCGGGCCAGAAGGCCAAGGAGCGCGAGCAGGAGCGCCGCGAGAAGGCCGAAGCCGCCCAGGCTGAAGCGGAAGCCCCCGCCGAAGAGGCCGCCGCGGAATAACCGCCTGAGCAGCGCCCATGTCGATAAGCGAGCGCGTGCGCGTCGGCCGAATCACCGCCGCTCACGGCGTTCGCGGCGAAGTGAAGATACGCTGCTTTACCGAAGCGCCGGAGGATGTGGGCGCCTATGGCCCGCTGTGCGATGCCCAGGGGCGCAGCTTCCGGCTTTTGGCGATCCGCCCGGCCAAGGGGCCGTTTGTCGTCGCGCGCATTGAAGGCGTGAACGACCGCAATGCGGCCGAGCCGCTTGCTGGCCGCGACCTGTTTGTGCCGCGCGACCGGCTGCCTCCGGCGGAAGAAGACGAGTGGTATTACAGCGATCTCATCGGGCTGACGGCGGTTGATCCCGACGGGAACTGCCTCGGCCGGGTTATCGCCGTGCATGATTTCGGCGCGGGCGACCTGATCGAGATCGCGCCTCCCTCGGGCAAAGCTTTCATGGTCCCGTTTACCGCGCAGTGCGTGCCGGATATAAAACTTGCAGATGGGATAGTTACGGTAATCCCGCTGCGCGATGCCGACAAACTTTAGGCCGCGCGGCGGCAGCGAAAGGCAACCGACATGACCGGCACGCGCACCGAAACCGATTCCTTCGGCCCGCTCGAAATCCCCGAAGACCGCCTGTGGGGCGCGCAAACCCAGCGCAGCCTGACGAATTTCAGGATTGGCGGCGAGACCATGCCGCCGCCGCTCGTGCGCGCGCTCGGGATCGTCAAGAAGGCCGCCGCACTGACGAATCGCGACCTCGAAGCGCTGGAGCCGCGCCTGGCCGACGCCATCGCGACAGCCGCACAGGAGGTCATCGACGGCAAGCACTTCGCGGAGTTCCCGCTAGTCGTCTGGCAGACCGGCTCGGGCACGCAGAGCAACATGAACGCCAACGAGGTGATCGCCAACCGCGCAATCCAGTTGCTCGGCGGGCAGATCGGCACCAAGGACCCGGTTCACCCTAACGATCACGTCAACCGCTCGCAGTCCTCCAACGACACCTTCCCGACCGCCATGCACATCGCCGTAGTGGAGGAGGTGCATCACCGGCTGCTGCCCGCGCTGCACAAGATCGCCGGCTCGCTCGAATGGAAGGCGGAAGCCTGGTGCGACATCATCAAGATCGGCCGCACGCATCTGCAGGACGCGACGCCGCTGACGCTCGGTCAGGAGTTCTCCGGCTACGCCGCGCAGGTGCGAAACGGTATCGAGCGGGTGCATGACACGCTGCCGCGCCTTTACGCGCTGGCGCAGGGCGGTACGGCGGTCGGCACCGGGCTTAACGCGCTGGATGGTTTTGCCCAGAAGTTCGCCGAGCATGTCGCGGAGATCACCGAGCTGCCCTTCGTGACCGCGCCCAACAAGTTTGAGGCGCTGGCCGCGCATGACGCGATCGTGGAGCTTTCCGGCGCGCTCAACGTGCTGGCGGTGAGCCTGTTCAAGATCGCCAACGACATCCGCCTCCTCGGTTCCGGGCCGCGCTCCGGTCTCGGCGAGCTGAAGCTGCCGGAGAACGAGCCGGGCTCCTCGATCATGCCGGGCAAGGTGAACCCGACCCAGTGCGAAGCCATGACGATGGTCTGCACCCAGGTGATGGGCAATCACACCGCAGTCACCTTCGCCGGGAGCCAAGGCCATTTCGAACTGAACGTGTTCAAGCCGGTGATGGCCTATAACGCGCTGCAATCCATCCGCCTGCTGGCCGATGCCTGCGTGAGCCTGACGGACAAATGCATCGAGGGCATCGAGCCGGATCGCGAGCGCATCGGCGAACTGATGGAGCGCTCGCTGATGCTGGTGACCGCGCTTGCGCCGCATATCGGCTACGACAAGGCCACCGAGATCGCCAAGGCCGCGCACAAGAACGGCACGACGCTCAAGGAAGAAGCGGTGCGGCTCGGCCATGTAACCGAGGCACAGTTCGACGAGATCGTGCAGCCCGGCAACATGGTGGGACCGTCGTCATGACCGCCGTCGTTGGGAGCGCGCGCCCGCGCAAGCATTCGCTGAACATCGCCGGGCACCGCACCTCGATCTCTCTGGAGGATGCGTTCTGGTCGGCGCTGCGCGACATCGCTGAGGAGGAGCAGCGGCCGGTGGGTGACATCGTCGCCGAGATCGACGAGGCGCGCGGCGCGTCCGGCCTGTCCAGCGCCATCCGCGTCTATGTGTTGTCGCGCTACCGCGATCGCGCCTGCGCCGATTAGGCTCAGGCCACGGCGTTCGCCTTCCAGTTCAGTGGCGGCACCTTGATCGTGCTGTCCTGCTGCGCCTCCCACCGATCGTACTGCATCTGGAGCGCCAGCCAGTAACGCGCGCCATTGCCAAACGCCTGCCCAAGCCGCTGCGCCATGTCGACAGACACGTCGCTCTTTTCGTTGATGAGCCGCGACAGCGTCTGCCGCTTCACGCCGAGATGCACGGCAAGTTCCGAGACGTTCAATTCGAGCGCCGGCAAGATATCCTCGCGCAAGTACTCACCCGGATGCGGCGGGCGGAACGCAAGCAGCTCGTTCTTGTCAGCCATGATAGTCCTCCAAGTCGACGTCGTAAGGACCGTCGTCATCCCGTGCGCGATGCGGCGCATTGTGCCGCTTCGCAGACACGGGTGCGCTTCCGACCAAGCCCGTCCCGATCCCGGGTTGGCAGCGCACCACTCGCGCGCTGCGCAGCACCCGGGATGACGGCGGCCACGAAAGTTATGCAGCGTATCGCCTGCGGCCAGTTCATGCGCCGCTGTCAGTGCGTGCGGCGGATGATGAAGTCTGCGGTCGTCGCCAGCATCTCGCCGCGCGCGCCGAACGGCTCCAGCGCGCGTACTGCCTCGCGCTCCAGTTCGCGCAGCCGCGCCTTCGCCGCCTCCAGCCCGAGCAGCGTCACGAGCGTCGCCTTGCCGGCGGCTTCGTCCTTGGCGGTCGCTTTGCCGAGCGTGGCGGCGTCGCCCTCGGCATCGAGCAGATCATCGGCAAGCTGGAACGCCCGCCCGATCGTCGCGCCGTAGCGGCTTAGCACGGCCATCTCGTCAGCGTTCGCGCCGCCGATGATCCCCCCAGCCTCGCAAGCGAATCTCAGAAGCGCGCCGGTCTTCATGCCCTGCAGCCGCGCAATGTCGTCGGCGTCAAGCTCTTGCCCCGGCGCCATCAGGTCGAGCATCTGCCCGCCCGCCATGCCGCGCCAGCCCGCCGCCTGGGCCAGCCCCGCCGTCAGCCGCGCCCGCGCCGCAGGGTCGGAATGCGTGCTCTCCCGCGCCATGATCTCGAAGGCCAGCGTCAGCAGCGAATCGCCTGCGAGGATCGCGGTCGCATCGTCGAACGCCTTGTGCAACGTTGGCCGGCCGCGTCGCAGGTCATCGTCGTCCATCGCGGGCAAGTCGTCATGAATAAGCGAGTAGCAGTGCACACATTCCAGCGCCGCAGCCGCGTCGAGCGCGGCCTCCCGCTCCGCGCCGAAGACGCCTGCGCTCTCGATCATCAGATGCGGGCGAAGCCGCTTGCCGCCGCCAAGCGTGCCGTAACGCATCGCCTCGGCCAGCCGCTCCGGCGGCGCGAAGTCGCCGTCGCCCTCGCCGCTCAGCAGATCGTGGAGGCGGTCTTCGACAAGTCTTGCATTCGCCTCCAGACGCTCTTTAAACATGGATGATCGCTCTACATTTCAGAAATGGGGATGACGGGCGACGCACTGTCCTGTTTTGTTTTGCAAATTTCCGGGACGGCGACAAGCGGTCCGAAGGATCGCGCGGCATGCGCCGTAGCGGCGTGAAACGCTGGCCAACCAGACCGATACCCGTTATACACCAACCCAACACGTTCGCGCGCGGGGCGGCTCGCGCGCAGGATTTCAGGAGAACGACAATGGCAGTCCCAAAACGCAAAGTTTCGCGCATGAAGCGCGGCAACCGGCGCGCGCACGACTCGCTCAAGCAGCCGACCTATGTCGAGGACAAGGACACGGGCGAGCTGCGCCGGCCGCACCATATAGACCTCAAGACCGGCATGTATCGCGGCCGCCAGGTGCTTGAGCCGAAGGAAGAATACTGATTGCCGAGCGCAATCGTCGAACGGAGAGCATCATGCTCGCGGCAGTACCCTGGATTGCGGTCGCGCTGATCGTCTATGACATCGCCGTGTTCGGCTTTGCCGGCCCCGGCGTGGCGGGCGCGCAGGCGACGATGCAGACCGAGATCGTGACAATCCCGCTCATGTCGGGCGCGCGCTGGTCGCTGGGCGTGGGCGATGCGATCGTGCTGCTGACCTTGGTGTTCCTGTTCGTCGAGTTGATGAAGGCGGCGCGACGGCGCGGCATTTCACTCACCGATCAGGCGCTTTCGACGATCATTCTGATTATCTGCGTGATCCAGTTTCTGATGGTCGAGAAAGCGGCGACGTCGGTTTTCCTGGTCATCACCGTCGCAGCCCTCATCGACGTTATCGCCGGCTTCTTCATCGCGCTGCGCCCGTCGCGGCGAACCTCGCCGCCAAAGGCGCGCGCATCGCAGGAGGCGACATCCTGGCCGTCCGAGACGGCCGCGCAAGGTTCCCAACTTGGTCAGGGCTCCCACGGCTAACAAACCCGCCGATCCAGCGCCGGACACCCACGCGGCGACCGAGGCGCCGTCCGTCGAGATCGGCCTGAGCGCCGCGATCATCTGCGTGCATGAGGGAGAGCCGCAGATCCTCGTCGTGCGCAACGAGGACGAGCTGGACGCGCTGCCCTCCGGTCCGTTCAATCCGCTCGCTCACCGCACGCTGGAGATTGGCCTGCGCTCCTGGGTGGCGGAGCAGACCGGCCTGCAGCTCGGCTATGTCGAACAGCTCTACACCTTCGGCGATCGCGGCCGGCGCGCGCGCTACGGCGACACCGGCCCCCATGTCATGTCGATCGGGTATCTGGCGCTCACGCGCGCGCAAACCCTGACTTGCGGCGGCGGCGCAGTCTGGCGGCCGTGGTACGACTATTTCCCCTGGGAAGACCGCCGCGGCGCAACGCCCGCCATACTCGATGCTCTGGCCCCGCTGCTTGAACGCTGGGCCAGCCGCCCGCCAGCGCCGGGCGAGCCCGCGCGTCCGCTGCGCCGTTGCGACCGGCTAAACATCTGCTT
This sequence comes from uncultured Hyphomicrobiaceae bacterium, assembly GCA_964540795.1. GTDB lineage: Bacteria > Pseudomonadota > Alphaproteobacteria > Rhizobiales > Rhodomicrobiaceae > Dichotomicrobium. The sequence continues at coordinate 134,359 of CAZINX010000004.1, forward strand.
CGGCCTGGGCGATGGCGCGTGGGACGAGGAAAAGGCGCTTGAGCGCTACGAACTGCTGTACGAGGCGGGGCTTGTGGCCGAGGCGCTGCATGACGGGCGCGCGGCGGCCCGGGCCTGGAACAACCCTGTGCGCCCCGGACGCCCGATGCGCTATGACCACCGCCGCATTCTCGCCACCGCGATGAGCCGCCTGCGTGGCAAGATCAAATACCGGCCGGTGATCTTCGAGCTGCTGCCGGAGCGGTTCACCCTCTCGACCTTTCAGTGCACGGTTGAGGCCATCCTCGGCAGCCGCCTCCACAAGCAGAATTTCCGCCGCCTGGTCGCCAATGCCGGGCTGGTGGAGCCGGCCGGCGGCGTCGAACCGGCCACGGGCGGGCGGCCCGCGCAGCTTTACCGCTTCCGCCGCGAGGTGCTGTTGGAGCGCCCCGCGCCCGGCGTGCGCGTCAATCCGGCGCGCGGCGGGAACTGAGGCGGGGGCGCTCGCGTTCCGTCAACGATTGTCCGGCATCCTCTGGCCAGCGCAAAATGACGGACTTCAGGTGAGTACAGACCCATCAAGACAGGAAGGGAGATCGGAATGAAAGGCGAAGGCGTCGTTCTCGAACACTTGCAGAAGGCCCTGACAATGGAGTTTACCGCAGCCCACCAGTACATGCTGCATTCGCATGTGCTGAAGGACTGGGGTCTGGAAGGGCTTGCTGAAAAGATGACCGAGGAAATGGAGGAAGAGCAGGGTCACGCCAACATGCTGATGGAGCGGATGCTGTTCCTTGAGGGCGACCCGGACATGACCTCGATGAACAAGGTCAACCGCGCGCAGACGCTGCGCGACATGTTCGAGGCGGATCTGCGCGACGAGCACGAGGCGCGCCGGTTCTACACCCAGGCCGCGCAGGCATGTCAGGAGGCCGGCGACCTTGTCAGCCGCGACCTGTTCACCGATCTGGTTCACGATGAGGAAGGCCACATCGAATGGCTGGAGACCCAGCTGAGCCTTCTCGACCGGCTTGGCGAGCAGGCTTACACGGCAATGCAGGTTCGCAAGTCCGCGGCGGAAGAAGACGAGGACGACGACTAAACGGGCCGCTCGCCGCGCGCCGTCATCCCGAGGCCCTCGGGCGCGCGGCTCTCCAACTGCATGATTTGAGACGGGGCGTCCGGTTGCCTCCACTGGCGCGGCCCCCTGTCTCGCAGCGCGTCAGACGCGACGATCGCTTTCCCGCCTTTACCCGAACGGCGCTCTGCCTGACGCAGCGGGCGACGGCTGCGTTTTCCTGCTTACGGCTGTTGCGCGTTACGCATGTCAGCCGCGCGCCGGGCGCGCCTGCACGGCCTGTCAAACTGCAAACTCTCGCTTGACAGCCGCGCGTTTAACGTCTGAATGCCTCGCGCGCGCTCTGCCCTCTAGCAGGTTTGATCCTTGGCGATATTCATCGACATTCTGACGGGCATCACCCTGCCTGTTCTCGTGCTGGTTGCGCTGGGCTGGTATGCCCAGCGGCGGCTGGCATTCGATCTCGACACGCTGTCGCGGCTCATGGTGAACGTCATCCTGCCGACGGCGCTCATTCACTTTCTGACATCGGCGGAAATCCCGCTCATCGAGATCTGGCCGACCGCCTGGTTCGTGCTGCTGCAGTTTGCGGCGCACTACCTGATGGGCTACCTGCTGGGGCTGGCGCTCGGCCAGAGCGCGGATACGCGGCACCTGTTCGGCTGGCTGATCGCGTTTCCCAACAGCGGGAATTATGGGCTGCCGCTGATCGCGCTGACCTTTCCGTCCGACTTCCTGCTGCACCAGACCATCGCCGTCAGCGCGCACATGGTGCTGGTCTCGACCGCGGGCATCTGGCTGATGGCGCGCGGGCGACCGGATGGACCCAGCGCGACAAAGCTTCTGTTCGGCTCGCCCGTTCTGCCCGCCGTGGCGGCCGGACTGGCGCTGAAGGGTTTCGAGGTCAGTCTGCCGGTCGCAATCGCGACGCCGCTGGAACTGATGGGCGATGCGTTCACGCCGCTGGCGCTGTTTCTGCTTGGCGCGCAGCTGACGACCGTGACAACCGAGACCGCACGCGGACCGCTGGCGAGCACGGCGGCCATCAAGCTGCTCGCCGCGCCGGCGGTGACCTGGGCACTGGCGGTGGCCACGGGGTTTTCCGATGCGATGGTGGCGTTCTTCGTCGTGGGCACGGCGACGCCGACCGGCATCATGCTGGCGATCTTCGCGGCGCAGTACCGCGCCCAGCCACAGTTCGTCTCCGCGATCGTGTTCTTCACGACCGTGCTCAGCGCGCTCACGGTCACGGGCTGGATTTTCGCAATGCGCCTCGTCGGGCTGATGCCGTGAGCCTGGTAGCCGCTGGCCATCGCGCCCGCGCCCGTGCCATAACCTCGGCAAACGGACGCAGTCAGAGGAAGCTACATGATCGACCTTTACACCTGGGCGACGCCGAACGGGCGCAAGGTCTCCATCGCGCTGGAAGAGATGGGGCTGGACTACAACGTCATCCCGATCAACATCGGCAAGGACGAGCAGTTTTCACCGGAGTTCCTTGCCGTCAGCCCGAACAACAAGATACCGGCGATCCGCGACCACGACACCGGACTGGCGCTGATGGAATCAGGCGCGATCCTGATGTATCTGGCGGAGAAGACCGGGCAGTTCTGGCCGCAGCACTTCGAGGGCAAATGGCGCACGATCGAATGGCTGATGTGGCAGATGGGCGGGCCGGGTCCGTTCCTCGGGCAGGTCCATCACTTCGTCAAGTTCAACCCCGGTGTCAGCGAATACGCCGAACAGCGCTATCTCACGGAAGGTAAGCGGCTTTACGGCGTGCTCGACCGGCGGCTTGCGGATCGCGAATTCGTCGCCGATGTCTACACGATCGCGGACATGGCGATTTTCCCGTGGATCGCGCGTTTCGACTATCAGACCATTGATCTGGACGATTATCCGAACGTCAAGCGGTGGTACCTGACAATCGCGGGGCGTCCGGCGGTCAAGCGCGGCTATGCCGTGCCGAACCCGGAATCCGAAGTGCCGATGCCCTGACCCCAAGGATCGAATATGGCCAATAACGACCAGATGAGCGGCGTGCTTGCGCCGGTGCTGACGCCCTTCAAGGAGGACGGCGCGATCGACGAGGAGCGGTTCTACGAGCACGCGCACTGGCTGGTCTCGAACGGCTGCGACGCGCTCGCGCCCTTCGGCACGACGAGCGAGGCGACATCGCTGGGCCAGACCGAGCGTAAGCAACTCCTGCGCGGGCTGATCGACAGCGGGATTTCGCCGGACGACCTGATGCCGGGGACGGGAATGTGCTCCTTGCCGGACACGGTGACGCTGACGCGCCAGGCCGATGAACTGGACTGCCGCGGCGTGCTGCTGCTGCCGCCATTCTATTACAAGAATGCCAGCGACGAGGGCCTGTTCCGTTATGTCGCCGAGCTGATCGAGCGAATGGACAGCAAGACGCTGCACATCTACCTCTACCACATCCCGCCCGTCGCGCATGTCGGCTGGTCGGTCGAACTCGTGAAGCGGCTGGCCGATGAATTCCCGGAAACGGTGGTGGGCCTCAAGGACTCCTCCGGCGACTGGTCCTATTCCAAGGCGGTGCTGGAATCTGTGCCGGGGTTCGCGGTGTTCTCTGGCAGCGAGGATTTCCTGCTGGAGAACCGACGCGCGGGCGGTGCGGGCACCATCACGGCGATGGCCAACATCAACGCCCCGATGATCGCCGAGCTTTACGACAAGTGGGAGGAGCCGGAGGCCGAAGAGCTACAGGCTCAGATTTCGAAGATCCGCGCGGTGATCCGCGAGGCCGGCACCATCCCTGCGCTCAAGGCCGTGCTAGCGCATTATCGCGAGGCACCATCGATGCGCACGGTGCGTCCGCCACTGCAGCCCCTGGATGAGGCGACCGCGACCAAGCTGATCAGCGATTTGGAAGCCGCCGGGTTCACTCCAAACTTCTGACCGAGTTCCTATCGATCGGATTGCCGTCATGCCCGTGCTTGCCTGTCCTCGGGCGTAACCCGAGGAACACGGGCATCCATTACCGCCGATTTGTTAGACTCCGACATGGGTTGCCGGGTCAAGCCCGGCAACGACGTAAGTGCATCCGGTTTGGTCAGAAACGATCAACGTTTGGACTGTCCCGGATTGGCCTTGACGCCGCCGCTTTGTTCCTTGGTGCCCAGTGCGTCTGCGAGACGCGCGGCGGCAGAGCCGGGACGCAGCGGCTTCTGCTGGCTTTCATGCGGCGCCCAGCCGGTCAGCGTGATGATCTCGAAGGTCGCCGTAACGCGCCCATCCTGCGTCCCGTAGTGCTCCGCGTAAATCTCCGCTGCGCGCATCAGCACGTCGCGGCGCAGCGGCCGGCTTGAGCGCTCGCGTAGCGCGTTCGACGCGCCCATGCCGCGCAGTTCTTCCATCAGGGCGAACGGGGTCGCGTAGCTCACCTCCACGACATCGGTGTCGCTTACTGGCAGATTGAAGCCGGCGCGCTGCAAAAGCCCGCCAAAATCGCGGACATCGGCCATCGGCGCGACGCGGGGCGCGGCACCTCCCGTGATCTCGGTCTCGGCGGTCATCAGCGCGGCCCGCAGTTCCTGCAGCGTCGCCCCACCGAGCAGCGCGGCGAGAAATAGCCCATCCGGCTTGAGCGCACGGCGGATTTGTACCAGCGTGCCCGGCAGGTCGTTTGCGAATTGCAGCGCCAGCGCTGAGACGACCAGATCGAGCCGCTCCCCGCCGAACGGCAGCATTTCCATATCGGCGCGCAGGCGCGGCTGCGGGCACTGACGCAGCAGGCCCGCGCTTTCCTCCACGCTGATCACGGTACCGGCGCTCGGCGCCGCGGCGAGCGCCTGCGACAGCACGCCATGATGCGCGCCGAGGTTCACCGCGACCGGAAAATCGCGCTGGATGCCCCGAAGCCGCTCGACGATATCCTCGGCCGCACGCTGGAGCAGGAAGTCATACGCCCCGATGCGCTGCGCCGCGCGGTCCCGCTGGCGTACAAGCATCTTGCGGTCGAAGAGTTCCGGGCTGGTCATGGGTGCTGGGCCTGCTATAGTCCGAGCGTTTCGCGTGAGGGGTGATTGTCTTGGCGCTTCCGTCACATAATGAGCACACGCTTGGCCTCCGTGACTGGGCCGCCGCCGGCCTGCGCTATCTGGGCGATCTTGTCCTGCCGCCCGTCTGCATCGCCTGCCACGATCCGCTGGACCGGCACAACGCCCTCTGCCCGCGCTGCTGGAGCGGCCTTCGCTTCATCCGACCGCCGCTGTGCGACCGGCTCGGCATCCCGCTGCCCTATGATGCCGGAGATCAGCCGGTTTCGTCCATGGCGCTGCGGCACCCGCCGCTTTACGACCGCGCGCGGGCCGCGCTGGCCTTCGAAGGCGTTGCGCGCGATCTCATCCATGCGTTTAAATACGCCGACCGGCACGAGGCGGTTCCGCTGTTCACGCGCTGGATGAGCGATGCGGGCCGCACGTTGCTTGCCGAGGCGGACGTGATCGCGCCGGTGCCGCTGCATCCGTGGCGGCTCTTGCGCCGGCGCTTCAACCAGTCGGCGGTGCTGGCCGGGCGGCTGGCGCGGGCGCATGACAAGCCGCTGATGCTCGGGCTACAGCGCGTGCGTCATACGAAGCAGCAGGTCGGCCTGGCTTTCGGCGAGCGGCGCGCCAATGTCGCAGGCGCGTTCCGCGTCTCGCTGAAACGCGCGGCTGCGCTGGCGGACAAGCGCGTCCTGCTCGTTGACGATGTGATCACGACCGGCGCGACTGTCGAGGCCTGCGCGCTCGCACTCAAGGAGGCTGGAGCAAAAGGGGTGGATGTCCTCGCTGCCGCGCGCGTTACCGATCCAGAGCGGCCCACCGCCTAGCGCGGCGGTTTTTCCCGAAAATTGATCCAGCGCATTGCGCGCCGGCTTGCAATTCGCGTCCGGCAAGCCCAAACTCAGGGCAGATTATAAACGTTCTAATTCAGCCGGCATGTTGCCGGCGTTCGCTAACTCCGAGGTGCACCATGTTCATCCAGACCGAAGCGACACCGAATCCGGCGACGCTCAAGTTCATTCCGGGCCGCGAGGTGCTCCCCTCCGGCACGCGCGACTTCCGCGATCCGTCCGAGGCGGCCGAAGCTTCCCCGCTCGCCGCGCGCCTGTTCGACGTTGACGGCGTCGAGGCCGTTTTCCTCGCGACCGACTTCATCTCGGTCAGCAAGCGCGACAGCGAGGACTGGCAGCATCTGCGTCCGGCCGTGCTCGGCGCGATCATGGAGCACTTCATGTCCGACGCGCCGGTCGTCACGGATATCGAGGAAGACCCGGCCACCGGCGAGCAGAACTATGCCGAGGAAGACGCGGACACGGTCAACACCATCAAGGAGCTGCTGGACACCCGCGTGCGCCCGGCCGTGGCCCAGGATGGCGGCGATATCACCTTCCACGCTTATCGCGACGGCGTCGTCTACCTGCATATGCGCGGCGCCTGCGCCGGCTGCCCGTCCTCCACGGCGACGCTCCAGCAGGGCATCGAGAACCTGCTGCGCCATTTTGTCCCCGAGGTTCAAGCCGTTCGCCCCGTGATGTAAGCCGGCCGCGCCGGTAAACTCGACGCGGATCACACGCAAGGAGAACGGGGAAACCATGGCCGAGCCACTGGACGACGCGGCGCTTGACCAGCTTTTCCGCGAAGCGCGCACGCACAACGCCTGGCATGACCGCGAGGTCACGGACGAGCAGCTCCACGCGCTTATCGGCCTGACCAAGATGGCCCCGACCAGCGCGAACTGTTCGCCGGCGCGCTTCGTCTTCGTCAAATCGCCGGAGGCCAAGGAGCGGCTGAAGCCGCATCTGATGGGCGGCAACCGCGACAAGACGATGGCCGCGCCGGTCTGCGCGATCATCGCCTGGGACACCCAATTCTACGAGTATCAGCACAAGCTGTTCCCGCACGCACCTGAGTCGCGCGACTGGTTCACCGGCAGCGAGGACGCGACCTTCATGCATGGCTTTCGCAACGGCACGCTGCAAGGCGGCTATTTCATCATGGCCGCGCGCGCTCTGGGGCTGGATTGCGGGCCGATGTCGGGCTTCGACAATGACGGCGTGGACCGCGAGTTCTTCCCCGACGGTCGCTACAAGTCGAATTTCCTCTGCAATATCGGCTATGGTGACGAGAGCGTGCTCTTCCCGCGGCTGCCGCGTTTCGAGTTCGATGAGATCGCCAGTATCGTTTGAGACAGTTGTGACCGCCTGAGCTGGCGCAACACAATAACGAAGCATTAGCTCTTAAGCGGCCCGAACACCGCGTTGGGCCGCTTTTTCACGTCCGCCAACAACTCAACTCCTGCAACCTGTGGTCCGGAATAGGGGTGCCGCCCTCTTAAAGTTTGGTTGACATTGACCTTTACCCCGTGGGTGATGCATAACCTGACAAACAGTTAATAGTTCATTGCGTTGGGGAGTCTTATGTCTGAAACGATCTTTGTGCTTGGCGGAATGTGGGAGTACGTCAGAACCGCTTTTGGGTCCGAGTTGGGCGCAATAATTGGCGGTGCAATATTCACATTTTTGTGTCTAGTAATTGGCTTTGGTTATCGGCTTGTTCAAAAATTATTGGCTTACACATCCCGCTTGCAAAAGGTACGCTCGGACGTTTCTCGTAAAAAAATTGACGGTTATTGGAAAGAAGGCGAAGGTCTCTGGTTATCAAAACCTGTTCACGCGCCTGACATCGCCTTACTGCCCAGCAAAAGCACGCCGAAAGTTTTGATTGTAGCCAACGCGAAAGGCGGCGTTGGGAAAACGACTGTAGCGGCTAACATCGCCGCGAGATTTGCCGAGCTCGCTGAACAGGCAACGCCTTCGCAGAAACCTGTCCTATTGATCGATCTCGACTTTCAAGGCACGTTGTCCGCGATGGCGATTGCGACCCAGACGGGCTGGCTCCCTGGGGCAGAAAAAGACTCGGACGCAACTTATCTTATCAGTGGTGATTGGAACTCCGCACGGATTGCCAGCATCGACCAAACGGCCATTTCATTGATTCACGGCCATGCGCGTTCGATTAGCCAACTCAAAATTGTCAAGGCATATTACGATCTAGCGCAAGCCGAAAACAGGGAGATGATTCACTGGCTTGTGAGTGATCGTAAAACCGATATCCGATTTCGTTTGCGCGAGCTTCTATGGTCGAATGAGATTTTAAACTCTTACAGTATGGTTATTATCGATTGTCCGCCGCGCTTCACTACGGCTGCGGTTCAGGCGATTGCTGCAGCCACGCATGTCTTGATTCCCACGAAACTAGATTCTCCGTCTGCAGATGCAGTGGTTACATTTGGAAGACAGATAGAAATATTGCGTGCAGGGGGTGTTTGTCCCAATATTGATTATATCGGCGTTGTGGCCACAATGGTGCGTGGCAGCGTTAACTATGCTCAGGCTAGGCGGTCGCTTTCCGACAAGCTCGCCCGGTCATGGGTAGACGGCGGTCTCGCTGGGAAAACGGTTTGCCTCCCGCCAGATGTAGATATCCCCGAGAGTACGGCTTTTGCGGATGCGGCCGATAGAGGAATCGCCTACAATGTGTGCGGAAATGGAGAAAGAGAGCGCGCCCTCAAGGAACAAATTCGCAGACTTGCTTGCACGGTTGCGGTAAGAATGCACTTGCCGCCCGCATTTCAGGGGATCGAAACAGATGCAACTCCGCCAGTTCCAACAGTGGCTTGACGGCCATATCCAAGTTATTGAGACTGTCTGTCAGGACGTCAATATGGAGCAGTTGAGGGCGCTCAAAGAGCTAGCTGCCACTCACAGCAGCATAACACTTAAGGCATTATCGTCGGTTATTGAGGCAGTTGACTTAAAAAAAGGTGACGGGCCAAACGCGCGAAACTTGAGTCATATCGTGGATGCTTTCGTCGGCGCGACTAGGACTCTAGGTAAGGTGAGCGCAGTTAAGTCACTTGACACATTTGCGTCAGCATTGTCGAAGCGGAAAGACGAAGATTTCGGTAATTTAGTCGAAGCAGTGGATTTGGCATTGGCGCAGAAAGTCCAGAAATCCACGAGCCGCAGAAACACTGCTTCATTGAGTGACGCAGAGGTCGGAGACTACGTTCAACAACTCGAGGCTGCACTTGGTAAAGACGCAGTGTTTGATCAGACATTCCATAGTATTAAGGCTGACGACAATTTAAAGGCGCAGGATGCGAAGAATATCGCGCGCAGTTTTGTTGGGAAATCAGGTAGGTCCAAAGCAGAAGCATTCCGGTTGATTTATGAACGGCATTCGTCTCTTGTTGAATCGAGGGCGCGAGCGGTCGCGACAGGTGGCCGTTCTGCGGCATAAGTTATCCGGGGCGGCGGAGCAGGTCGTTGGGCTGATGGAGTCGATTGGTCATCATTGAGCACAAAGGAAATCCTTTCGCACTTTTCTGTCGTGTCCGGAGCTAGTAATTAGTGTTGATCTCTGACAAGCGCAGCGGCCGGAGGCGGGCATGACCCTGCTCGCCATCGACACCAGCATGGCGGCGTGCTCCGCGGCGGTCTGGCGCGAGCGCGTGATCTCGCGCCGTTTCGCTCCGATGGAGCGTGGCCACGCCGAGGCGCTGTTTCCCATGATCAGCGAGGTGATGGCCGAGGCGGGCGTGAGCTTTGCCGATCTGCGCGCGATCGCGGTCACGCGCGGACCGGGCAGCTTCACCGGCGTTCGCGTCGGCGTTGCAGCGGCGCGCGGGCTGGCGCTGGCGGCGGATAGGCCGGTCATCGCGGCAACCAGCCTGGAGGTGATCGCGCATCGCGCGGCCAAGCGGCTGACCGCTGAACAGGCGCGTGAGCCGTTTATTGTGGCGATGGATGCGCGGCGCGGCGAGTTGTATTGCCAGCAGTTCGCTGGCGGGCGTGCGGTGTCGGATGCGCAGGCGCTGTCGCCGGAGGACTGCGCACATACCATGCCGCATGAGGAATGCATCGCTGTGGGCAGCGGCGCGCCGCTGCTGGCGAATGCGGCCGGGCCTGACCGGCGGGTGATCGCGCTGACGCCTGATGCCCTGCCGGATGCCGCCGATCTCGCCGCGATCTGCGCCGACCGCGCCCCCGAGACCGCCCCGCTGTCGCCGCTTTATCTGCGCGCCCCGGATGCCAAGCCGCAAGACGGCTTCGCCGTGGCGCGGCTCGGCAGGTGAGACACGTCAGGGCGCAGGCGCCGCCCTTCACAATCGCGCCGCTCACCACCGCCGATGCGGCTGTGCTCGCCGCGCTCCACGCAATCTTCTTCCCGCCCGGCTGGCCCGCAGCAGATTTTCGCGGCTTCCTCGGCGATGCGGCAGTCTTCGGCTTCGGCACCCGCGCCGAGACGCTCACCGGCTTTATCCTGTGCCGGGCCGCAGCGGACGAGGCGGAGGTGCTGACCTTCGGCGTTTTGCCGGATCTGCGGCGGCAGGGGCGGGGCCGGCGTCTGCTTACCGTCGCGATGGAGGAAGCGCGCCAGCGCGGCGCGCGGCATGTTTTCGTCGACGTGGCCGAGGATAATCACGCCGCGCGAAATCTCTATGGCATGACGGGCTTCATTTGCGTCGGCCGGCGCGAAGCATATTATCGCGGCGCGCAAGCCCCCGGCCTCGCGGGCACGGCGGCGCTTGTGCTACGCTGCGACGCGTGCGACGCCGCGCCGCAGTGAGGGGCGGCGAAAGATTGTCGAGGGGAGAATGCCGGCCAAGCCGAAACGCCGGAGCCGCATCGAGGAGCTTTGCGAGGAAAAGGGCCTGCGCATGACCGGCCAGCGCAGGGTGATCGCGCGCGTGCTGTCGAGCGCCACCGACCACCCCGACGTGGAGGAAGTCTACCGCCGCTCGAACGACGTGGACGAGCGCATCTCGCTGGCGACAGTCTATCGCACGGTGCGGTTGTTCGAAGAGCAGGGCATTCTGGAGCGCCATGACTTCGGCGATGGCCGGGCGCGCTACGAGGAGGCCGAGGGCAGCCATCACGACCACCTGATCGACATGGACACCGGCCAGGTCATCGAGTTCCGCGACGACGAGATCGAACGCATTCAGGAGCGCGTGGCGCGCGAACTGGGCTACCGCCTCGTCGGCCACCGGATGGAGCTGTACGGCGTGCCGCTGGAGCGTAAAGCAAATGAGGAGAAGGGCACCGATCGCGAAGATGGGGAAGTCGATGCCTGAGACGCGGCGGGAAGGACAACGCTGATGGACAAGCTTCGCGCGGCCTTGCTGTTGGCGGCGTTTTTCGTGACGACGTTGCTGCTCATCCCGGTGCAGTGGCTGTTCCTGAAGACGGGCTGGCGCGGCGGCAGCGAGTGGTTGCCCTATTACTATCACCGCCTCCTCTGCTGGATGATGGGAATCCGCGTCCATGTCTCCGGCGAGATTTCGCGTGACCGGCCGGTGCTGCTCATCGCCAACCATGTCTCGTGGCTTGATATCATCGTCATCAGCACGCTCGCGCCGGTCCATTTTGTGGCTAAGCGCGAGATCGCGGACTGGCCGTTCTTCGGGCTGATGGCCAAGCTGCAGCGCACCATCTTCGTCGACCGGGAGCGGCGCACCACCGTCAAGGAGACCGCGCACGAGATCGCCGAACGCCTGGAGGCGGGGGAGCGCGTGGTGCTCTTCGCCGAGGGGACCAGCAGCGACGGCAACCAGATTCTTCCGTTCAAGAGCGCGCTGATCGGCGCAGCGGCGCTGGCCGCGGAAGAAGAGGGCGACGGCGCGGATGTGCAGACATTGGCGCTGGCCTACACGCGCATATACGGCTTGCCGATGGGCCGCGTGGCCCGCACGCATGTGGCCTGGTACGGCGATATGGACATGATCCCGCATGTCTGGGGGCTGTTGCGGCAGGGGCCGCTGGACGTGGAGGTGCGAATCGGCGCTCCGCTGCGGCTGGAAAACGTACGCGACCGCAAGAAGCTGGCGGCGATCTCCGAAGCGCAGGTCCGGCGCAACTTCGCGGAATTGCTGACCGCGCGCGTGGCGGCGGAATAAGCTGTTGCGCGCGGGCATGGGGCTTGCGATATGCTTGCAATCAGTGGGCGCAGAAATAACGGCAACGGGTGACGAGAATTGTCTGAGCGGCAGCAGTCTACAGCGAACCGCAAGGTGTTCATCAAGACTTTCGGCTGTCAGATGAACGTCTATGACAGCGACCGCATGGCCGAGGCGCTGGCGCCGATGGGCTATGCGCAGAGCGAGTCGATGGATGACGCCGATCTGGTCATCCTGAACACCTGCCATATCCGCGAGAAGGCCGCCGAGAAGGTCTATTCCGAGCTGGGCCGCGTGCGCGAGGCGCGCGAGCGCCGCCGCGAGGCGGGCGAAGGCGAAACGCTGATCGCCGTGGCCGGCTGCGTCGCACAGGCCGAAGGGCAGGAGATCATCCGCCGCGCGCCAGCCGTGGATATCGTCGTCGGCGCGCAGAGTTATCACCGGCTGCCCGAGTTGCTGGGCCGGGCCGGACGCGGCGAGAAGGTCGTGGAGACCGAATTCCCGGAAGAGGACAAGTTCGCCGAACTGCCCGAGCGCGCCGCGACTCGCCGGCCGAGTGCGTTCCTCACTGTTCAGGAAGGTTGCGACAAGTTCTGCACCTTCTGCGTCGTGCCGTACACGCGCGGGGCTGAATTCTCGCGGCCGGTCCAGGAAGTGCTGGCCGAGGCGCGGCGTCTGGCCGGGTTCGGCGTGCGCGAATTCACCCTGCTCGGCCAGAACGTCAACGCCTATCACGGCGAAGGCCCGGACGGGAACGACTGGTCGCTTGCGCGGCTGATGCACGCGCTGGCGGAGATTCCCGGCGTCGAACGGCTGCGTTACACCACGAGCCATCCGCTCGACATGACGGATGATCTTTATGCGGCGCATCGTGATCTGCCGCAGATGATGCCTTATCTGCATCTTCCATTTCAGGCGGGCAGCGACCACATATTGGCCAAGATGAACCGCCGCCATACGGCCGACGAATACCGCCGCGCGATCGACAAGCTGCGTGCAGCGCGCCCGGATATTGCGCTGTCTACGGACATCATTGTGGGCTTTCCGGGTGAAACCGATGCCGATTTCGAGGCCACGATGCAGCTTGTGCGCGAAATCGGCTTCGCCAGCGCCTTCTCGTTCAAGTACAGCAGCCGCCCCGGAACGCCGGCGGCGGAGATGGACGCTCAGGTGCCGGAGGATGTGAAGCTGGAGCGGTTGCACAGGCTGCAGGCGCTTCTGGCCGATCAGCAGCGCGCCTTCAACGAGTCGATGGTGGGTCGGACGCTGCCCGTGCTGTTCGAAGCCAGCGGCCGCAATCCGGGTCAGCTTACCGGCCGTTCGCCGTATCTGCAGCCGGTTCATGTGGAAGCGCCGGCCGAAGCTGCCGGGCAGATCATGGACGTCGAGATCGCCGAAGCTGGCGCGAACAGTTTGAAAGGTGTCATAAAAACGCTGCGAAAGCCCGGTACCGTCAAGGCGATCCGGGTATGATGGATCGGGCACGGACACGCCGGCGCCCCCGACGGAGAGGTCACCACCGCGTATGCCGCAACAGCGCTCGCCTTTGAAGGCACACCCGACGTTGCCAACGCAAGATCGCTTCCAACTCCATTTCGAAGACAACCGGCTTCTGGCTGCGCTGCTCGGCGAGTTTGACTCCCATCTCGTCATGATCGAGGAGAAGCTTGGGATCGAGGCCGTCGCGCACGGCAATGTCGTGATGCTGGACGGCCCTCAGGCTGCATGTGAGGTGGCGCGCGACGTGCTGCAGGGGCTGTATTCGCGGCTTGAAGCCGGCGGGCAGGTGGGGCCGGGCGATGTTGACGGCGCACTGCGCCATGCGCGGGCGGGACGCCGGGCGAAGGATGCGGCCAATGCGGCGGCCGCGCACACGCGCCAGAAAGACCGGCCAGGCGAGATCGCCACGCGCAAGCGCGTCATCACGGCGCGCACGCCGGCGCAGTCAGCCTATATCAGCGCGCTGCAGAACTGCGATCTGGTGTTCGGCACCGGGCCGGCGGGCACCGGCAAGACCTATCTTGCGGTCGCGCACGCGGCGGCGCTGCTGGAGCGCGGCGAAACCGAGCGGCTGGTTCTGTCGCGCCCGGCCGTGGAGGCGGGCGAGCGTCTGGGCTTCCTGCCCGGCGACATGCGCGATAAGGTCGATCCGTATCTGCGCCCGCTCTATGACGCGCTTTATGACGTGCTGCCGCCGGAGCGGGTTCAGCGCGGCATGGAAACCGGCGTGATCGAGATCGCGCCGTTGGCCTTCATGCGCGGTCGCACGCTGAGCCACTCGGTCGTCATCCTCGACGAGGCGCAGAACACGACAACCATGCAGATGAAGATGTTTTTGACTCGTCTCGGGGAAGGCAGCAAGATGATCGTAACGGGAGATCCATCCCAGATCGATCTTCCGCCGGGCCAGACATCCGGCCTTGCCGAGGCGACGTCGGTACTGGACGGGGTTGAAGGCATCGATCATATCGCCTTCACCAATCAGGACGTTGTGCGCAGCGAATTGGCTGCCCGGATCGTCGAAGCCTACAACAAAGCCCGTTAAGGACGATGAACGACGACCCGGACCCTGGGCAAAGACCGAATGCCGCGGCGACGGCGGATGCTGCGGCGTCCGGCTTTGCGATCGACGTTCTCCTGCCCGAAGCTCAATCTGAAACGCCAGAAGTTCGCGCGCTTGTCGAGCGCCTTCTCGTCGCGGCGGAGACGGCGCTGGAGATGGCAGGGGCCGGCCCCGGCGCGGTGACGATCCTGCTGAGCGATGATGAAGAGATCCGCGCGCTGAACCGGCAGTTCCGCGGGGCCGATAAACCCACCAATGTCCTGTCCTTCTCCGCCGGGGGGGGCGCGACGGAGCCAGGCGCGCCGCCTTATCTGGGCGACGTGATCCTCGCGCTCGAGACGGTGGCGCTAGAAGCCGACGCGCAGGGCAAGAGCTTCCTGGATCACGCCACGCATCTGGCGGTTCACGGCGTGTTGCATCTTCT
Organism: uncultured Hyphomicrobiaceae bacterium; assembly: GCA_964540795.1. Classification (GTDB taxonomy): domain Bacteria; phylum Pseudomonadota; class Alphaproteobacteria; order Rhizobiales; family Rhodomicrobiaceae; genus Dichotomicrobium. The sequence goes on from CAZINX010000004.1 coordinate 149,377, forward strand.
CGGCCATACGCATGACGCCGAGGAGGATGCCGCGCGCATGGAGGCGCTGGAGGTCGCGGCGCTGGCGCGTCTCGGCCTGCCGGACCCATACGCGGAGACAACCCTTGCGTAAACCTGAACACTCCAACCCAGACGAAAGATGAGCGAGATATCTCAACCGTCCCGAAACGGAAACGGGGCGCACGCGCAACCGGAGGACGACAGTTCGGCGGATGGCGCAAATTTCTTCAGCCAGTTCGCGCAGCGGCTTGGCTTCGAGAGCGAGGAAGACTTGCGCACACGGCTTGAACGCGCGCTGAAAGGCGAAACTCGCGAGGCCCAGGCTTTTGATCGGCAGGAACGCACCTGGCTGTTGAACACGCTGCGCTTCAGCGGCCTGCGCGTGGAGGATGTGATGGTGCCGCGCGCGGATATCGTCGCCATCGAAGAGAGCGCGCCGCTGTCCGATCTCATCCGGCTGTTCCGCGAGGCGGGGCATTCGCGGGTCCCGGTTTACCGCGAGAGCCTCGATGCGCCGACCGGCATGATCCACATCAAGGACCTGCTCACCTGGATCGCCGCGCAGGCGGAACAGAGCATCGCATCCGCCGAGGGCCAAGAGGGCGAGCGGCAAGAGGGCGAGCGGCAAGAGGGCGGGGGGCAAGCGGCTTTTGAGCTTGGGGCCGTCGATCTGTCCCGGCCGATCCATTCCTCGCTGCTGGTGCGCGAGGTGCTTTACGTGCCGCCCTCCATGCCGGTGGTCAGCCTGCTGCTGCGAATGCAGAGCCAGCCGATCCATCTCGCCATCGTGGTCGACGAATACGGCGGCACCGACGGACTGGTGACGATCGAGAACCTGATCGAGGAGATCGTCGGCAATATTGAAGACGAGCACGACACCAATGGCGATCTGGAAATCCGCGAGACGACGGACGGGCTGATCGCCTCGGCGCGCACGCCGATCGAGGATTTGGCCGAGCGGCTGGGCGTTGAGGAACTGGTCGCGCCCGAGCATGAGGACGAGGTCGACACGCTCGGCGGGCTGGTGTTCACGCTGCTGGGACGGGTGCCGCTGCGGGGCGAACTTGTGCCGCATCCGAGCGGGATCGAATTCGAGGTGCTGGAAGCGGACCCGCGCCGGATCAAGAAGCTCAAGGTCTATCTCAAGAAAGCGGGCGAGGCGCGGCACGCGAAGCGCCACGCCGATACCTCAGTCGCCATCGCCAGCAGTGAAGGCAAAGCGGACGGCGACAGCGAAGGCTAGGCCGGGACGGCCCGGCAGGCGGACGCCCGCCGCCTATGCCTCGGCTATCGGATAGGCCACGCCGGTCCCGCGAATGCCGCAATAGCCCGCGGGGTTCTTCGCCAGATACTGCTGGTGATAATCCTCGGCGAAGTAGAACTCCGGCGCGGGTTTGATCTCGGTGGCGACCGGCCCCTTGCCCTGCGCCTTCAACGCCTGGGCATAGGCCTCGCGCGAAGCCTCGGCGGCCTCTTGCTGCTCTGGCGTGGTGTAGTAGATGCCCGAGCGGTACTGCGTGCCGACATCGTTGCCCTGGCGCATGATCTGGGTCGGGTCGTGGCTTTCCCAGAACACCTGCAGCAGCTTCTGCAGCGATACCTGCTGCGGGTCATAGGCCGCCAGCACGACCTCGTTGTGCCCGGTCATGCCGGAGCACACCTCCTCATAGGTCGGGTTGGGCGTGTGGCCGGCGGCATAGCCCACGGCGGTCACATGGACGCCCGGAATCTGCCAGAACAGCCGCTCCGCGCCCCAGAAGCAGCCCATGCCCAAAACGATCGTCTCGATCCCCTCAGGGTAAGGCCCCTTGAGCGGCTTGCCGTTGACGAAATGGCGCTCTGCGGTGGGCATCGGCTCGCTGCGGCCCGGCAGGGCCTCGTCCGGCGCGGGCATCGTCAGCTTCTTGCGTGGCGTGAACAGTCCCATGACATCTCTCGCTGAATAGTGGCTGGCCCTTGGAAGGTAAGCTGCGGATCGGCTGGTGCAAACCGCGCGCTCATCACTTTCGTGTTGACCAGCACCGCGCCCCGGCGCAATTTGCTATCGCTTTGCGACTGGAGATGGAGAAGGGGCAATGGCGCAAGCGACGGCATCCGGCGAAATTCCGGCCTACATGCATGGGCGCGGGCTGCGCGTCATTCTGAGCATCGGCTTCTTTCTTTTCCTGCTTTTCGTGATCAACGCCGGGGCGGGGACCGTCTGGCTGGCGACGCACAACCTGCCGGGCACGGCGACCATTTTCGGCGTGATGTTCATTCTCGGGCTTGTGATTCTGCTCTACATCGGCATCTTCCTGTTCGCTGCCTCGCATACGCGCCTGGAGCTGGCGGAAGACGGGGCGCGCATGGTGCTGCCGAACTGGCGCGGGCCCATGCCGCTGTTCCCCTACACCGAGATCGAAATCCCCTATAACCAGATCTTGGCGGTGGAGACGCGCGGGGAAATCTATCGCTATCTGCTGCTTCCGACGCTGATGCGCTCTGTCAGCATTGTGCGCAAGGACGGCGAGCGCTTCACGCTGGGCTATATCCGCGAGAGCACGACCGACCCGGCCGTACCGTTCAACGAGGTCGCCGAGCAGATCGCCGAACGCGCCGGCGTCTCCATCAACAAGCGCGGCGTGGTCGACTGCGGCAATCGCTTCCGCGTGATGATCCAGGACGAACCGAGCTGGGACACGAACGAATGCGCGCAGGTCGACGTCGAAAAGGCGCGCAACCGCGAGAAGTGGCTCTGGATGACCGCTTTCGCGGTGTTCGCCATCGCTGTCGTCGCGGCGATCGGCTTCCAGATAGCCGAGCTATACTTCCTCGCCGGATAGTCAGTTCGTGAATACGTCGATCCGCTGGCGCCGGTAGCCCAGCAGGTAGAGCAGCGCGCCCAGCCCGCCAACCACGAGCCATGCGGGCAGGAGCAGGATCGTTGTCATCACCGGGTCCCAGAGGAACGGCGCCACATGCCGCTCGATGCCTGCCTGCGCGGCGTTCAAACTCTGCGGATGGATCGAAAACCAGTGCTCGCCGAGCGGCGTAAACGCGAGCGCGCCGTTGTCCGCCAGCATCCGCGTACCGTCGTAGACCAGCGCGACCACGGCGAGCAGCATCAGCCACACGCCAAGTAATCTGAATACCATCATGCCGAATCCCCTTCATCCTGCCGGGGTGGACGAATATCTGGACGATGTGTATGCGGACCAGGCCCATGGTTCAAGGCCGAAGGCCGCGTGATCCGCGCGGGCGAACGCGCGTCTTGTGCGCGCGCGCGCCTTCGTTATATTGCGGGGCCTGCGTTGGAACGATTACCTTGACGACAGCGCCGCGGAGGGGTGGCCGAGTGGTCGAAGGCGCACGCCTGGAACGCGTGTAGGCGGGAAACCGTCTCGAGGGTTCGAATCCCTCTCCCTCCGCCACCTTTCGCAACCGGGATCGAAGTCTGCTATCGATCGCGTGGTTCCAAATGGCGCTCACGTCACACGCCTTTTGCCGTCTCCCGTGATCAGCGCGCCAAAGTCACGCCGTCAATTTCTCCGGGCGGCGCAGTGCTCACAGCGCAGAACAGGCAGATCAGCCCAATCCTTGGATGTTGAGGCAGGTAATGTGAAGATTCTGATGCCGTAAATTCGGGGGAAATTATTTTGCAACATAATTTATCTGTTTGATACGAATCTGAATTTATCGGCTTTAAAATCAATAAATGCCGCTAATTGATTGCATGGACTTAGTCGACATTCAAGCGGCGGACACGCTCTTGTCAGGCTTCAATTCGCTGAGCACTTCAAACCCCTCGAATTCCGAACCGCCCATCAGCATCCCTTCGCTGCGATTGCCGGCCCTGGCGTGGGCCTTGCGAAAGGCGTCGGAGCGCGTCCAGGCCTCGAAGGCATCGTAGGAAACCCAGACGGTATGCGTGGAATAGAGGCGGTGATCCTCGCGCTCGGGTCCGCGCAGGAAGTGAAACGCCACAAAGCCGGGAACTTCGCGGAGGTGGGATTCGCGGCTGAGCCACATGTCCTCGAACGCTGCCTCGCGGCCCCTGGCCACCTTGAACCTGTTCATGGCGATGTACATCGACGTCCTCCCGTCCGGTTGAATTGCGTGATCGTTAGCGCGCCGTTGGTTCGGCGCGGCTTTCGCGCAGCTCCTGCTTCATCCACCAGCGGTCGACGAAGCTCGGCGCGTAGCGCGGCGCGGCGGCGGGCCGGCCGAAGCGGTCCCAATAGGCCAGCCAGACATCGCTCTTGCGCCACAGGCCGATGGTGTAGTGCCGCCAGCGCAGGACGCGGTCAAACGCCCGCGCCGCTGTCTTGAGCTGGTCCATGTCGCGCGCTGTAACCATCGCTTCCAATGCGGCGTCAAGCGCCGAATCCTTCGCGCCCGCCAGCGCATACGAACCCTTGCGGTCCGCAAGGGCGCTGCCCCACAGAAGGCTCTCCGCATTGCCGGGCACGGCGCGCGGCGACCATTTGAGCACGGTCATGTCGAAGTCGTGATCGAGCGTCCGCCGGGTGCCGCTTGCCGGATCGACGAGCGGGTAGCGCAAATCGATCCCCAACCGGTTCAGGTTCTGTTCAAAGGGGCCGAGAATGCGGATCAGGCTGGGATCGTAGTTCAGCAGGTCGATGCGCAGCGGCGCGCCGGTCGACTCGGCCACGCGCTGCCCGTCCTTGACCGGGAAGCCGGCCGCGCGCAACAGCCGGTCGGCCTCGGCGAAGACCGCGCGCCGGGAGGTCAGGCCATCCCGCAGCCCAGGATCGGGCGTCTCGAACAGCGCGGCCGGAAGATCGTCGGCAACAGGCGCCAGCACGTCGCGCTCGGCCTCAGAGGCCGGACCCCGCGCGGCGAAGCCGGTGTCGCCGAAGACGCTCTCGACCGGCGCCATCAGCCCGTACATCAGCCTGTCGTTCGTCCAGGTGAAATCGTAAGCGAGACTGATCGCCTGGCGGACCCGCAGGTCGTCGAACGGCGCGCGGCGCAGATTGAATACCAGCGTGGCGATCTCGCCGGTGGTTCCGGTTTCGATGACATCGCGCTTTATCCGGCCGTTCCGCAGCGCCGGCCCGTCATAGCCGCGCGCCCATTTGGCCGCGGTCTTCTCCAGGCGCAGGTCGAAGTCCCCGGCGCGGAACGCCTCCAGCGCGACGCTGTCATCGCGGTAATAAGCGACGCTGATCCGGTCGAAGTTGTAGCGCCCGCGATTGACCGGCAGATCGGCGGCCCAGTAGCCGGGATCGCGCGCCAGCGTGACGGCTTGGCCCGGATCGGCGTTTTCCACGCGGTAGGGACCGGAGCCGAGCGGCGGCGTCAGCCCGTGATCGGACAGATCGCGCTTCGCCCAGAAATGCTTCGGCTGAATCGGCAGCGTGCCGAGGATGCGCACCATGTCGCGCTTCGCCGCGCCGCGCGTTTGAAACACGATCTCTCGCGGGCTTTTCATGCTCACAGTGTAAAGTCGCAGCGCCTGCCGGTAGAAGGGCGGCCCCTGATCGAGCAAGGTGTTGAAGGTGAAGGCGACATCCTCGGCTGTGATGGGCGCACCGTCGCGCCAGCGCGCCTGCGGGCGCAGCTTGAAGGTCACGCGCGCGCCATCTTCGCTCACAGCGACCGTCTCGGCCAGCAGCCCGTAATAGGCCGCCGGCTCATCCCCGCTGCGCACCAGCAGGGTATCGAAGACGAGTTGGCGCACCAGCTGCGGCACGCGCCCGGGATAGAGCAGCGGGTTGAGCGAATCGAAGGTCCCTGTCGCGCCGAGCCTGAGCGCGCCGCCCTTCGGCGCGCGCGGATTGGCGTAGTCGAAATGCTGGAAGCCGGGGCCGTATTTCAGGGCGTGCACTGGCGAATAGCCGTGCTGCGGCTGAGAGAGGCCAGGCCCGGACCACGCGAGAACAAGACATGCGATAATGAAGCAACCGGCGCAGGAGGGGCGCGCCGCGTCCCGTTTCCTCAAACCGTTCAAGCTCTGCCTCCGGCATACCACACACCGCTATGTTAAGGCGGTCGCCGGAACGCAGAAAAATGCATTGTTCGCATCATCTGCCGTGATTTCGGTGCAGTTGCGAATGTAATCTGGAGATTGCAGTCGCAGTTGCGCTCTCAACCGCGGCGAAGATGCCGCTTGATTGCGCTGGATACTCTATCTTGCTGACTTGCCGCGCGAATTCTCCGATGAGCGATTCCCGGCTACGATCAATTCCGGGACAGGCTGCTGCGGATTGCGCTTGTCTCAGCGAACGGAAGCGCACTACGCTCCGCGCGGACTGCAATCAGCGCCGCAGTTGGCTGCGCCCGGCAGCGGCTGGACCGCGAGCAAGGCCCGGCTTATCATGCGCCATCTCCAACCCGATCTGCTCTGGACAACATCATGAACGATAGCGAAACCAAGACAGCGGAAACCACGCAAGGCAGCGCGGATGCGGTTCCGATCACCGTCGCCCATGGCGATGGCATCGGCCCTGAAATCATGCAGGCCAGCCTGAAGGTGTTGCAGGCGGCAGGCGCCAGGCTGGCGATCGAGGAAATCGAGATCGGCGAGAAGATGTACCTAGCCGGCAATACCGCCGGGATTTCCACCGACGCGTGGGACAGTCTGCGCCGCACCAAGGTCTTCTACAAGGCGCCGATCACCACGCCGCAGGGCGGCGGCTACAAGAGCCTGAACGTGACGGTGCGCAAGTCGCTGGGGCTGTTCGCCAATGTGCGGCCCTGCGTGGCTTACGCCCCCATCGTGGACACCAAGCATCCGGGCATGGATGTGGTCGTGGTGCGCGAGAACGAAGAGGATCTCTACGCCGGGATCGAGCACCGGCAGACCGACGAGGTTTATCAGTGCCTGAAGCTCATCTCGCGGCCCGGCAGCGAGAAGATCGTCCGCTATGCCTTCGAATACGCCCGGGCGAACAACCGCCGCAAGGTCACCTGCTTCACGAAGGACAACATCATGAAGCTGACCGATGGCCTGTTCCACAAGGTTTTTGACGAAGTGGCGGCGGAATATCCCGACATCGAGAACGAGCACTGGATCATCGACATCGGCGCGGCCAAGCTGGCGGACACGCCGGGCGCATTCGACGTCGTGGTGATGCCAAACCTGTACGGTGATGTGCTCTCCGACGTGGCCGCCCAGATCGCCGGCTCCGTTGGCCTCGCCCCGTCCGCGAATATCGGCGAGCACTGCGCCATGTTCGAGGCGATCCACGGCTCCGCGCCGCGCCGCGCCGGGCAGGATATGGCGAACCCGTCGGGCCTGTTGCTGGCGGGCGTGATGATGATGGTCCATATCGGTCAGCCCGAGGTTGCCGAGCGCGTGCATAACGCCTGGCTCAAGGCCATCGAGGATGGCATTCACACCTACGACATCTTCAAGGAGGGCATCTCGCGGACCAAGGTGGGCACTTCGGCGTTTGCCGATGCGGTGATTGAGCGCCTTGGCCAGCGGCCCGCGACCCTGCCTGCCGCCACCTACGACAAGGAAGCGCGGCCTATCGCCATTCCGACCTACGAGCGGCGTGCGCCGGTCCGCAAGGAACTGGTGGGGATCGATGTCTTCGTGCATTTCGCCGGCCCGGTCGACGAGCTTGCCGCGAAGATGCAGACCGCCGGACAGGGCCTTGCCGAGCTGGTCATGATCACGAATCGGGGCGTGAAAATCTGGCCCGGCGGGCTGCCCGAGACCTTCTGCACCGATCACTGGCGCTGCCGTTTCATGGCAGAAGAGGGACGCCAGTTCGACAAGACGATGATCGTGGATTTGCTGCGCAATCTGGCCCAGGCCGGCGTTGATTTCATCAAGACGGAGCAGCTGTTCACCTTCGACGGCGAGCCGGGCTTCTCCCTCGGTCAGGGGCAGTAGGCGCCCCGACGATGCACCGCAACGTGCGACGACCCGGCGCCGCGTCTCGCCGCCGCGCTGGCCGATAAGCGTCTCGGCAGGGCGGTCACATCGGCGGTCTGGGTCGTCCGCGAGCCGGTTGCGGTGGAGGCAGCCGCCCTCGCTTTTGATCTGCGCAATTCTAACAATCGGATTGAGCGGAAATTGTCCTGAACGCCCGATGATCGGTCGGTCGCCGCGGCTTTGCGCGCTGGACGCCGCAGGGCCGCCTCTGCGGGCGCGGGCAAGAGGACACCCGAGTGGACGCGAACACGAATGCGCTCGTAGTTTATGCGATCTCCTTCGTGGGCGTTGCGCTGGTTGCGCTGGTGCATCTGCGCGTGCATCGGCTGCGCTTCCTGGCGGATACCAGCTTGCCGTGGATCGCCATTTCGGCGGGCGTTGCCGTCAGCTATGTCTTCGTCAGCCTGCTGCCCAAGCTCGCTTCCGGCCACGAAGTGCTCACAGCCGCCGAAACGACCGGATGGCTGCGCTATATCGTCGGGCATTCGTATCTGCTGGCGCTCGTTGGCTTCATCACGTTTTACGCCGCGCACCTCGCCCGCGCGCGCTCCGCGCACCTTCCCGCCGACCGGATCGGCTTCCGCGAAGCGCCCGCCGCCATCAAGCTGACGGCCGTTGCCTTTCCTGCCTACAACTTCCTGATTGGCGACCTCATCGGCGTCTACGCGATGCAGCGCGGGACGCCAGCGATCCTGTTCGCGCTGGTCATGGCGATCCATTTCGTCGGCTTGGATCATCTGGCCCGAACGCGGTTCACGCGCATCTATGACGACACACTGAGAGGCCTCGGCATTGCCGCGCTTTTCGCCGGCTGGTTTACCGCGCTCGCCATGCCGGTGCAGCCGGAGGTGCTGGCGCTCGGCTCCTCGTTTCTGGCTGGCGGGATCATACTCGTCACGACCCTCACCGAGTTGCCGCATGTGCGCACGCGGCGGGAGTTTGGCGCCTTCACAGCAGGGGCCGTCATTATCGCCGCCTTGCTGCTCGTGCTTGAGGCGTCCGGCTACTGAGCCCGGCCTGGCGAAATCGGCGCTTTCCATTCGCAGTTTGCTAACGAGGCTTGAAGCCCGTCATGGCTTTGCGCGAATGGGCGGCTTATTCGTAAAGAAGCATCGTCCCCAGCGGCACTCCATCACCGGACACAGCGCCCATGACCGCCCGCAACGCGGTTGCCATCGATCTCGCGCTCCAGGGCGGCGGCTCCCACGGCGCCTTCACCTGGGGCGTGCTCGACCGGCTCCTTGAAGAGGACTGGATTCAGATCGAGGCCGTCAGCGGAACCAGCGCCGGTGCGATGAACGCCTGCGCGCTGGTCGAAGGTCTGGCGCGCGGCGGGCCGGAAGCGGCCAGGGCCAAGCTGCGCGCCTATTGGTCGGCGGTCGCCCGGGCGGCCCTGTTCAGCCCGATACAGCGTTCGCCGCTGGACCGGATGATGGGCCGCTGGTCGCTGGAATTCTCCCCGAGCTTTCATTTTTATCGAAACGTGCTGAGCAGGATGTCGCCTTACGTTCTCAACCCGTTTTCGGTGAACCCGCTGCGCGATGTCGTTCGCGATCTCTTCGACTTCGACGCGATCAATGACAGCGCGACCAAATTGTTCATCGCGGCTACGAATGTCCGCACGGGACGGCGCAAGGTGTTCCGGCAGCCCGATATCAGCGCGGAGTCGGTGCTGGCCTCCGCCTGCCTGCCGTACCTGTCCCACGCCGTGGAAATAGACGGGGACGCCTATTGGGACGGCGGCTTCATGGGCAATCCGCCGCTGTTTCCGCTGGTGGACGAGACCGACGCGCGCGACCTGATGATTATCTGGATCAACCCGTTCGAGCGGCCGGAACTCCCGCTCACCGCTTTCGAGATCGAGGACCGGCTCAACGAGATCGTCTTCAACGGCAGCCTGATCGAAGAGCTGCGCGCGCTCGGCTTTCTGGCCGAGATCATTCGAGAGGAGAACCTGGAGCGGGAGGCGTATCGCACCACCAACCTGCATTGCATCGACGCCGAAAACGAGATGCGCCAGCTCGGCGCGTCCAGCAAGCTGAACGCCGAATGGGCCTTCTTCGACCACCTCCACAAGCTGGGCCGGCGCACCGCTGAGGGCTGGCTGGCGAACCATGCCAACGACCTCGGCGCGCGCACAACCTTCCGCCCCTATTACGTGTTCGAGGAAAGTCTGCGCCCGGCGCATCTGCGCGGCGGAACGCGACCGCCAAGAGAGGTCGATCAGGTGAAATGATCGACGTCATTATCGTCTTCCTTTCGCTCGTCCTGCTGATGTACCTCGCTTATCGCGGGATCACGCTGCTGATCCTCGCGCCTGGAATCGCCGTGCTCGCTTCGGTCCTCACGGCTGGTTTTCCCGCGCTCGCCGCCTACACGCAGATCTTCATGTCGAACATGGGCGACTTCATCATCGCCTTCTTCCCGCTGTTTCTTCTGGGCGCAATCTTCGGCAAGTTGATGGATGACAGCGGCTCGGCCGCAGCGATCGCGAACACCGTCATCCGCTGGCTTGGCCCGGAGCAGGGCATCCTCGCCGTGGTGCTATGCTGCGCCGTGTTGACTTATGGCGGCGTGTCGCTGTTCGTCGTCGCTTTCGCGATCTATCCGATCGCGGCCTCGCTTTTCCGCGATGCGGACATCCCCAAGCGGCTGATTCCGGCGACCCTCGCGCTCGGCTCGTTCAGCTTTACCATGTCCGCATTGCCCGGCACCCCGGCCATTCAGAACGCAATCCCGATGCCGTTCTTCGGCACCACCGCTTTCGCTGCGCCCGGTCTAGGGATCATTGCGGCGCTGATCATGTTGGCATTTGGCATGTGGTGGCTGAACCGTCGGCGTGCCGGCGCGCTGGCTATGGGCGAAGGCTACGGCGAACACGACGATGCGGTGCCCACTGCCGACCTGATGACACGTGAAGGCGCAGTGCGCGATGGCTACGACATCCGAGAGCTGCCGATGGGCACGCCGGGCCAAGCCGCGCCGCCCTTCTTCGCGGTTGCGATCACGCCGGTCGTGGCGGTCGTGCTGGTCAACCTGCTGTTCATCCAGTTCGTCGTTCCGGCAATGGACACCGCCTATCTCGCCCAGCCGGAATTCGGCGCGACCGACATTGACGCGGTGCGCGGCGTCTGGGCGATCATCGTCGCGCTGGTGGCGGCGATCCTGCTGATTGTCGCGCTGAACTGGCCGCGCCTGACCAGCCTGCAAGCCAGCCTCGACGAGGGCGCGAACGCTTCCGTTCTGCCGATTGCGGCCACGGCAAGTCTCGTCGGCTTCGGCGCGGTGATCGCCGCGCTGCCGGCCTTCGAGCTTATCAGCGATGCGCTGCTGGCGCTCGGCGATTTCAACCCGCTGATCTCACTGGCGGTGGCCGTCAACCTGCTCAGCGCGATCACCGGCTCGGCATCCGGCGGCATGAGCATCGCGCTGGAGACGCTCGGCCCGACCTATGTGCAGCTTGCCGAGGCGCAGAATATCTCGCTTGAGGCGATGCACCGCGTCACCTCGATCGCCTCCGGCACGCTCGACGTGCTCCCGCATAACGGCGCGGTCATCACCGTGTTGAGCATCTGCAAGCTGAAGCACAAGGAGGCTTATGGGGACATCTTCATGGCCGCGATCGTCGGTCCGATGCTTGCGCTCATCGTCGTCATCGCGCTGGCAAGCCTGTTCGGCGGCTTCTGAGGTCGTTATTTCCTGCCGCGCGGACGCGCGAATTCGGCCGGCGAGCGGCCGGATTCCGCCAGCTAACGTTTTGTTAGCGTTACAACCATAAGTTGATTTCTGATGGGGAAGCGGAAATTAAACGATGTTGCGCGTCGCTCTCGGGGTCCTTGCGCTCATCGCGGGCCTTTATGTCGTCGTCGGCGAGCACCTGGCCGGCGTCAGCGCGAATGCTACCGTCAACGCACGGCTCACCACCATCCGCGCGCCCATCGACGGCACGGTCACCTTCGCAAGCGACCAGATCGGCAGCGTGATCCGCCGGCGCCAGAGCCTCGGCGAGATCACCAATGAGCGAGTCGACAACTCTCGGCTGTCCGACCTGTCCAACGGCCGCGCGCGAATTGAATCCGAGATCCGCAAGGTCGAACAGCAGCGGGAGGACACCCGCACTGCGCGCGAAGCGCTGTTCATGCAGGTCGCCTCTTACAAGAGCGGGCGAATCGACCAGCTTCGCGCCCGTATCGACGAGGCCCGGGCTAGAACCGCGGCGGCACAGGCGCGCGAGCGTAAGGCGTTGCAAGCCCACGAGCGCGCGAAAAAACTGCGCGAGCGCGGCGTCCTCTCCGCTGCAAGGCTGGAAGAAGCGCGGTCAGACTACGACGTTGCCGTCAAGGACACCGAGGCCGCGCGCCAGCGCGAGTCCTTCTTGCAGGTCGAGCTGAAGGCCGCGCGGCAAGGGACTTTTCTCGGCGACTCCTATAATGACGCTCCCTATTCGCAGCAGCGCATCAAGGAGCTGGAGCTGCGCCTGAGACAGCTCGACGCCGAACTGGACAGCCTGCAGGACCAGAAGGCCCAGCTGGACACCCAGCTTGATGTCGAGCGCGTGCGCCTCGCGCGCCTCTCGCGCGCCGAACTGGTCTCGCCGGTGAACGGCATTGTGTGGGACTTCCTTGCCAACAGCGGCGAAACGGTCAGGAAGGGGCAGGATCTGCTGCGCGTCGTCGATTGCGACACGGTGATGGTGACGGCCGGCGTCAGCGAGCGGCTCTATAACGGCCTAAGACGTGGCGACTCGGCGCAGTTCCGGTTGCGCGGCGGGGAAACCTCCTATGCCGCAACCGTCACGCGCCTGGCCGGATCAGGGGCAGGCGGGCGGTACGACCGGCTCGCGATCGCCGCCGGGCCGGAGCAACTGGAACGCTATGACGTGCTCCTGAAGGTCCCGGACCTCGCCTTCAAGAGGGATACCGGCTGCATGATCGGGCGCACGGGCCGGGTGGTGTTCGCCGGCTCGCCGGTGAACGCGGCGCATTCCCTGCTCGCGCGGCTTGGACTGTGAAGGCGAGGGGGCGCGATGCTGGTCATTCACGAGTACCTCGCCAATCTCGGCCTAACACTGGCGGTCGTTGGGCTGGCCTGTCTGGCGCTCCCGTATTGCCGGCGCGACGATCCGTTGCTACGCGTCCTGCTAATGGCGGGCGTCATCTTCCTGAGCTGGCGTTACATCGCGTGGCGCTTCGAAAGCACGATCCCGCCGCTGGCTTTCGAGATCGACAGCGTCGTCGCCTGGAGCTTCGCCACGCTGGAGGCGCTGGCGATGACCTCTTCGACCATTGCCGCGCTGATTCTTGCCCGGACCAGGGACCGGCATCAGGAAGCCAGTCAGTTCCAGGGCTGGTGGGGCGATCGCGATCCGCCGCGCATCGACGTTTACATTGCGACCTTTAACGAGGATCGCGACATCCTTGTGCGCACCATCGCCGGCGCGCGGGCGACCATGTACCCCAACGCCCGAATCTTCGTGATCGACGACGGGAACCGGCGCTGGCTGCGCGCGCTCTGCGCCGAGAAGGGCGTCGGCTACATCACGCGGCCACGAAACGTCCACGCCAAGGCGGGCAACATCAACAACGCGTTCGCTCAACGCCTGCGCGCGCCGGACGCGCCGGATTTCATCGCCATCCTCGATGCCGACTTCGTGCCGCACCGGCGCTTCCTCGATCGGGCGGTGAGCCTGTTTCATGACCCGAAGGTCGCGCTGGTCCAGACGCCCCAGCACTTCTTCAATCCCGACCCGATCCAGCACAATCTCGGCGTCACGGACGTTTGCCCGGACGAACAGCGTTTTTTCTTCAATCACGTGCAGCCCGCGCGCGACGCCTGGGGCATTGCGATCTGTTGCGGGACGTCTTCGCTGATCCGCGCGAGCGCCCTGGTCGAGATTGGCGGCGTTCCCACCGAGAGCGTGACCGAGGACTTCCTGCTGAGCCTGCGTTTCGCCGAATACGGCTATGAGACGGTCTATCTGAATGAGGCGCTGACGGAAGGCCTGGCCGCGGAGGGGCTTCGGGAATACACCACCCAGAGGGAGCGCTGGTGCCTTGGCATGATGCAGATCGTGCGCGGCCCCTATAACCCCTTCAGCACCCGTCACGGCTTGAGCCTGCGACACCGGTTGAGCACTCTCGACTCGTTTCTTTACTGGGTTGCGACCTTCTCGTTTCGTCTTGCCGCCATTGTCGTGCCGCTGCTCTACTGGTTTTTCGGCATTCTCGCGGTGAATGCCGATGTCGCCGATGTGCTGAACTATTTTGCTCCCGCGTATGCGGCCACGCTCATCGCGCTCAACTGGCTTTCGCGCGGGCTGATCATTCCATTCGTCACCGATGTTGCGCAGCTTGTTGTCGCATGGCCGGTCATGCGGACTGTCGCGGCGGGGCTGCTCCTGCCGGGGGCGCACAGCTTCAAGGTGACGGACAAGGGCCGCGACCGCGGGCGACGGGTGGTCCAGTGGCAGCTCGCGCGCCCTTTCCTGCTGCTGATCGCGTTCACCGTCATCGGCCTCTTGCTGCCGCTCCTGACGGATTACAATCCGGGCCAGTACGCTGGCGACGGCCTCGTCGTGATCCTGTTCTGGACGCTTTACAACCTCGTCGTGCTCATCCTCGCCGCGTTCGTCTGCGTGGAGTTGCCTCGCCCCGGTCACACGCTGCGGCCCCATGTGGAGGCCGCAGCGATCGTTACGGCGGGCGAAACCCTGCCGGCCTGGATCATGACGATCGAACCGGCACGCGCGCGGATACGCGCAACCCCTGGCCTGCGGGAGCACCAGATGGTCTATCTGCGGGTCGACGGGGTCGGTTTCGTCCGCGCGGAAACGGGCGAGTTCTATGAGGACGGGTATGGGCTACGGCTGTATCTGACGGATGAGCAACATGAGTTGCTCGTCCAGAAATTGCACACCGGAGAAGGGGCGCCGGCGCCGGTGGACAGCAAACTGACGCTGGTTCTCGCCGGGGTCGGGCGGCGCGTGCTGGCGCCTGATCTGGGCGAGGCGCGGCCATGAGCGAACGTAGACCTCCCAGCCTGCGATCCTGGCTCGTCGCCGTGATGATCGCGGTCCTCATCTGTCCTCTGCTGCTGTTCGCCCTGGTCTATACGGCTGGCCTCGCAGGGGTCGGCGAGCGGATCGTGTTCAACAGCCTGGAAGAGAGCGGACGCCTGCAGGCCCATGCCCTTGCGCGGCAGCTTTATCTGCCATGGCGGGATATTGCGCGGCTCGCGGATACGGTCCGCATGGACGATCCGATCCAGCTGCGGGAGATGCTCACGCGGATCGTCGAGACAGATCAGCGCTATCTTTGGCTAGGTATCGCGCGAACCGACGGCAGGGTCTATGCCGCGTCATCCGGCGTCCGCGAAGGGCAGCGGGTCAGCGGCAGGCCGTGGTTCGAGAGCGGCCTCCACGGCCCGTTTGCCGGCGATTATCATCGCGATCCGGGCTTGGCGGCGATGCTGCCGCGGCGCATGGCTACTCAGCGCATGTTCGATTTTGCCGCGCCGATTCGTAATGGCGATGGGCACACTGTTGGCGTCCTGGGCGCGCATTTCGACTGGGACGAAGTGCGCAGCATCCTCGCGGGCTTCGGCGCCAATGACGCGCAGACCTTTCTGCTCAGCGCCAACCGGGTGGTGCTGTTCGGCCCCGAACGCCTTGAGGGCGACAGCTTACGGCTCAGCACCGTAGCGCCCGATAGCCGCCTTGAGCCGACCGCGCGGATCGAAACCTGGCCGGACGGCGAGAGCTACGTCACCGTGACAGTGCCGGAGATAGAATACCGCGATCTGCCCAGCTTCGGATGGCGGCTGGTCATCCGAAAGGATGCCGCCGTGGCCTTGCAGCCGGTTCACTGGCTCATCCGGCATTTCTGGATCTCGTTGGCGGTCGGAGTGGCAGCGACCTTCGGCATCCTTCTGCTGTTCCTCCAGGGCATTGCCGCTACCATGCGTCGGCTGGCGGATTTCGCGTGGGCGCTGGCGCGCGGCGATGTGAACGGTCAGCCGCCCGACGAGCATTCCTTCCGTGAAGCGCAGAAGCTCTCGACCGCGCTGGTGCGGCTGCAAGCCCATTTCATCCCGATCGATGGCAGCGGGCAGCCGTCCCATATGAGCGATTCGAACGATGCGTCGGCTGAGCGGCGCCTGCGTGACAAGGATCGCGGGTCCGCGTCGGGCTAACCCGCCTGCGTGAGCATGTTGACGCTGAAGAGGTTGTTATCGTCAACCCAGGCGCGGGCGTGCGTCCAGCCGGCGGCCTCGGCCATTGCGGTGATGTCGG
>CAZINX010000004.1:165654-187004 GCA_964540795.1 uncultured Hyphomicrobiaceae bacterium
ACCCAGGCGCGGGCGTGCGTCCAGCCGGCGGCCTCGGCCATTGCGGTGATGTCGGCGAGGGCGTATTTTTGCGAGTTCTCGGTGTGGATGCGCTCGCCCTCCGCGAAGGCGAAACGACGGCCGAGCACCGAAACCTCCTGATCCGCTTGGCTGGTGATGTAGATTTCCATCCGGCCCGCTTCGGCATTGTAGATCGCTTCGTGCGCGAACTGCGTGAGGTCGAAGGTGCCGTCCAGCTCGCGGTTGATGCGCGTCAGCAGGTTCAGGTTGAACGCGGCCGTGACGCCTTCGCTGTCGTCGTAGGCCGGGACCAGTATCGACGCGTCCTTCTTCAGATCGACCCCGATCAGGAGCGCGCCGTTCTCGCCGAGCAGTTCCCGAGCGGTCCGCAGGAAGCCGACGGCTTCGTCCTTGCCGAGATTGCCGATGGTCGAGCCGGGGAAAAAGCCCAGCTTGCGCGTGCCGGCGAGCTTGGCCGGGAGCGTGATCGCTTCGTTGAAGTCGCCGGTTACCGTAATGACCTCAAGGCTAGGAAACCGCCCGCGCAGGCGCGTTGCAGCTTCGGCGAGCGCCGCCGCCGAGATATCGATGGCGACGTAGGCCGCCAGCTCCCGCAACGCGGCGATCAGGATTTCGGTCTTGCGGCTTGAGCCGGAGCCAAACTCAACGATCGCCGCGTCCTCGCCCGCCATCTCGGCGATGTCGCCGGCGTGGCGCTCGAGCAGGCCGATTTCCGTGCGGGTCGGATAATACTCTTCGAGTCCGGTGATCCGCTCGAACAACTCCGAACCGCGCGCGTCATACAGAAAGCGGCACGGAATCGAGCGCGGCCGGCGGCTCAGGCCATCCAGCACCTGCGCTACGAAATCGTGCTGAATGGCAGCCTGGGCCTGGGCGGTGGTTTGCATGGTTGGCTCCCCGTTGCGTCTCAAGCGTCGTCAGCCAGGCGCAGGCCCATGAACTGCCAGCGCTGATGCGGATAGAAGAAGTTCCGGTAGCTGCGTCGAACATGGCCGTCCGGCGTGGCGAGCGAGCCGCCGCGCAGCACATACTGCCCGCACATGAACTTGCCGTTGTATTCGCCGACCGCGCCTTCGACCGTGTGGAAACCGGGGTAGGCGCTGTAGGCGCTGGAGGTCCACTCCCAGACATCGCCGAACATCTGCTGGAGTGTGCCGTCCGGCGCGCGCGTGGGCGCTGGGCGGAGAAGGCCCGCGCCGATCGTGTTGCCCTCTTCGGGCAGCCCGTGGCTGGCGATCTCCCATTCAAACTCGCTTGGCAGGCGCTTGCCCGCCCACAGGGCGAAAGCCTGTGCCTCGTAATAGCTGACGTGGCAGACCGGGCGGGCCGGGTCGACTGGCACAAGCCCCCCAAGCCCCATCTGGCGCCAGACGCCGTCGCGCTGCTCCCAGTAGCACGGCGCACGCCAACCTTCGGCGTTCACCGTCGCCCAGCCGTCGGACAGCCAGAGCGTTGCCGTCTCGTAGCCGCCATCGGCCATGAATTCGAGCCACTCGCCATTGGTCACCGGACGGTGCGCCAGCCTGAACGGGCGGATGAGCTGCTCGTGGGGCGGGCCTTCGTTGTCGTAGGCGAACGCATCGCCCGTGTGACCGACCTCGAAGATGCCGCCGTCGAATCTGAGCCATTCCAGCGGCGGCGTCTCGCCCCGCGCCGTGTCGGTGTCGCCGCGATAGGCCGGGCGCAGCGGCTGAACGGCGAACAGGCTCAGGATGTCGGTGAGCAACAGTTCCTGATGTTGCTGCTCGTGGTTGATGCCGAGTTCGACCAGGTCGAGCGCCTCGTCCGGGAGGTCATCAACCTCGAACATCCGCATCATCGCCTCGTCGACATGGGCGCGGAACGCGCGAACCTCGGCGCAGGTCGGGCGCGTGAGCATTCCGCGACGCGGGCGCGGATGCCGCTCGCCCAGCGTTTCATAGTAGGAGTTAAAGCAATAGGCGAAGCATGGGTCATATTCCCGGTAGCCGCCGGCGTGGGCCTTCAGCACAAGCTCCTCGAAGAACCAGGTGGTGTGCGCGAGGTGCCATTTGGTCGGGCTGGCATCCTCCATCGACTGCGGGGTCTGGTCCTCGTCGGTGAGCGGTTCGGCGAGGCGGGTGGAAAGCGCGCGCGTTTCCGAGAAGCGTTGCTGGAGGTGCGCGGAGCGCGCGGCGCGCTCCTGCTGCGCGCGCGGGATTTGTTCTGCAATGGCCATGAAGACCTCCTGGGACGTCGTGATCAGATGTGGTTTTAGGCTGCGCGCCGGAGGGCCGGGGCGCGGATGCGTCCTTGATATTTGGGAGGGTTGAGCAAATCGCGGTGTCGTCGACGCGGTCTTTGTCCGTTAGGCGCCTGCTGCGGGCGGATCGAGAGCAAACTACCCCACCGGGCCGGAGGTTCGCTACCCCGGTTGCCAAAATTTCTTGCGGCAAGCTGAGCAGATTCCGGCAAATGTGCCGTTCCGCGACGCTGCGCCGCGGGTTGAACCAGCGCAGGCGCCAGCTGGTTTAAGAGCGTTTCGCCAGATCCTGGGCTTGTTCGACCCACTTTTCGCGCTGGATGCGCCCACGGAAGTTCAGCTGCTCGTCAACCTCGGCGATATCGTCTTCCGTCCAGTTGGCGATCTGCTCGAACCGCTCAATGCCCATCGCGTTCAGCTTCTTCTCCAGCACCGCGCCGATGCCTTTGATCTGCTGCAGATTGTCAGGCGCGGCATTCGTCTTGGCCGCGGGTTTGGGCTTTTCCTCAGGCTTTGGCGCTGGCTTCTGCGCTTTTGCGGCAGCGGGTTTCGCGCCGCCCTTTGCTTTCGTCGCCGCGCCGCCGCGAAGCAGCGAATGGGCTGGCCGCTCCTGACGGCTTTCCAGCGTGATGCCCTCGCGCTCGTCAGCGACCGCCGGGAAGACCCGCGCACGCAGGAAATAGCCGATCACCACGCCGATGACGAATGCGAGGAGGATGAGAGCGATGATCTGAAGCTCGAATTCCGTCATTTCGCTTTGTCCCGCGAGCGGTTGTCCTGCTTGTGCCGCTGGATTTCGTCAGCTCTCGACCGAATACCATCCCACGGCGACGCCGACCAGCAGGGCCAGCAGCAGGAACGGCCAGAGTTGCGCAATCAGGTATCCCATGTCATGTCGTCCTTTCGGCGAGCGCTGAGAGCGCGCGGCTGAGAAACCGAATACGGCTTCGTTTTACGCATCGTTTTACGCATAATGCGCGTGTTGGCAATTCGTTAAGGCATTTGGCGAGCCGCGCGTGACGGAGTGGCCACAGAATTTGGCCCTGCTCCAAGCCCGCGCATCCGGCCGGAGACCATTGCGGCTGGCACGATCAGAGCGGAGTGGGCGACGGGTTCGCGGCGCCTCGATCTTGCGGACTCGCTTCGGCGGGCCCCCAGCGGGACACCTGAACAGCCGCCTCGAAAGTGAAGCCGGCGGGCCACGCGTCCTGAAGCGCGGAAAGCGCGCGCCGCGCGTCAAGGCTCTTGGCGATCCCTTCCGCCTTGACTTCCGATGCGCCCAGCGTAATCGAGCCGGACCGGAGATGGTCGAGCGCGCGCACTGCAAGCTGGGCGGCTGTCCACCAGCCGTCGGGCTCGCCGTTCGCGATGAACATCCCGTCAACGATTTTCATGCCGGGAAACATGCGTTCCGCCAGTCCGATCATCCATGCCTTGGCTTCATTGTTCGGCGCATAACCTGCCAGCACAACCCGGTCGTCTTCCCGGCTGATCTTCCAGGTGAAAGGATCGGCTTTCGGCGGAGTCAGACGAAACTGGGCGACCGAAATGTTCGCCGGAGTTTCTTCCTCGAAAGCTCTGCGAAGCCTCTCATAAGCCCCGAGTTTGGCTGCGCGGCCCTCAAAAGATAGCTGCGTGTCAGCGAGGATCGAGTGTCCGGAAACAACATGCTTGAGCTGACTGAGGGCAAAGCCCACGCCTGTCAACCAGCGTTCGGTCTCTGCCATGTTCGGGTCGAGCCTGAGGTCGGTCGAGAGCTTCAGCCCCGGAAAGTTCGCCTTCGCCAAGCCGATGATGGTCTTGCGCGCTTCATCGTCGGGAACGCTGCCGCGCAGCTTCAGCGTGTCGTCGGAGCGCGACATCGAGATCACGTAAGGCTCCTCGCGGACGGCGACCTGAAGCTGGCTTTGAACGTCCCCGATGCCCCACACCTCGCGCAGCGCGGTCTTGACGCGCGCCTCGTCCTCGGTGGAGAAGACCGCGCCCTTCAGGATCACATCGCGGCCCGAGGCTGTCACGCCGAGCCAGGGGTATCCGGCTTCGACCAGCTTTTCCGATGCGCGGGACTGGATTTCGGCCTCGATGGCTGCTCGCGCGCTGAACACCGCGATGCCAGCGATGACGGCCAAAAAAACGAATCCGGTGATCCAGACCCGGCGTCTGGCGCCGGGATATCGCGCCCTCATAACCGCATCACTCCGCCAGCAGGTCTCGGGCGGTGACAGGCGATGTGCATTCTCGGCAATCCGCGTCGTTGGAGGTGCAAGCAGACCGGCAGCATCGCCGCCGCCCGGATTGATCTCAGCTTATATCAAATCGATGCGGTGTTTGACCAGCGCTCAACATGGTTCAACCGCCACGCCAGCGGCGACAATCCACAGCTGCGGCGCCAAGGTTTTGCAACCGCCCGTGTCAGTCCCGGCCGGCCATCCGGTCGAAGATGGCTGCGACCGCGCGCTCGGTTTCCATCAGCTTGGCTTGCAGGCGCGCAAAATCCGTCTCGCCGCCGGCGCGCGCGACAACGGCTTTCAGCCCCTGCGGCGCGGTGGCCGGGTCGAACGCTTCCTCGACGCACAGGCGTATCACCTGCGTGAGGTCGTGGTAGAGCGCGGCGGCGCGGGTCAGGATTTCGGCGTCTGGCCCGGCCAGGAAGCCGTGGCTGGCGAGCGCGCGCAGCACCGCCACCGTATTCCGGCGCAGGATGTCCGGCGCGCCATGCGCGTGAACAAGCTGCTTGTATTGGGCGATGAACTCGATATCGAGAAGCCCGCCGCGCTCCATCTTGATGTCCCAGATGCCGCCGCTGCCCTTGTCGCGGGCGATGCGCGCGCGCATGTCGCGCACATCACTGAGCGCCTTGTCCGGGTCGCGCGGCCGGGTGAGCACGCGCCCTACCGTGTCCTCGATCCGCTCGCGCAGGTCCGTGCCGTTGCTGATCACGCGGGCGCGCGTGAGCGCCATGTGCTCCCAGGTCCACGCGCCGTGACTCTGATATTCGACGAAGCTTTCGAAGCTCACGGCGACCGGCCCGGCATTGCCGGAAGGGCGCAGCCGCATGTCGACATCGTAGAGCGTGCCCTGCGCGGTCGGCGAGGAGAGCGCGGCGATGAGGCGCTGGGTGAGACGAGCGTAGTACTGCTGCGGCGAAAGGGGCTTCGGCCCGTCTGACTGCCCGGCGTCCGGCGCGTGGTCGTAGACGATGATGAGGTCGAGGTCGGAGGAGGCGGTCATCTCCCCGCTGCCCAGCTTGCCCATCGCCAGCACCGCGCACTGTCCGTCCGGCATCCGGCCGTGCGCCTTTTCCATCTCGATCTCGACCTGCCTTTTCAGCGCGTCGACGAGAATGGCTGCCAGATCGCTGTAGGCCTTGGCGGCGCGGTCGCTGTCCACCGAGCCGGAAAGCAGGCCGAGGCCGATGAGGAACTGCTGTTCCTGCCCCAGCACGCGGGCACGGTCCAGCGCGTCCTGATAGTCCTGCGCGTCGCCCAGCTCCTCAGCTGCCATCCGCCGCAGATCGTCCGGCTCGGGCAACTCGCCCATGTAGCCGGGGTCGAGCACGGCGTCGATGACCCGGCGGCGCTGGCTGAGCACGCGCGCGAGCCGCGGCGCGGAACCCATGATATCGGCGATCAGCTTCAGCAGCGGCGGATTATTTCGCAGCATGGCGAAGAGCTGCACGCCGGCGGGCAACTCGGCGAGGAACTTGTCGAAGGACGCCAGCGCGAAATCCGGCTGGGCGGTGTCGGACAGCGCTTCCAGCAGCGCGGGGAGGAACTCGGTCAAGCGCGCGCGCGCCGCTGCTGAACGCGTGGCGCGGTGTCGGCCATAGTGCCAGCCGCGTACGATCGTCGTGACCGCCGAGGGGTTCTGGAAGCCCATGCGTTCCAGCGTGCGCAGCGTGTCCGGGTCGTCGCTGTCGCCGGTGAAGACGAGGTTGCCCGACGCGCGCGCGGAGGTCAGCTCCGGCACATCCTCGAACAGCGCGGCGTAGTGGCCTTCGACCGCGCTCAAATGCTTGCCGAGGTCATCAGAGAAATCCCCGAGCGTCTGATAGCCCGCGAAGTTGGCGACGCGCGCAAGCTGTTCCTCGTTACGGGGCAGAGCGTGGGTCTGTTCATCCGCGATCATCTGCAGGCGGTGCTCAATGCGCCGCAGGAAGCGGTAAGCCTCCGCCAACTCCTCCGCCGCCTGCTCCGAAATCCAGTCGCGGGCCAGCAGCGCGCGCAACCCCTCCAGAGTGCCGCGGCAGCGCAGCGCCGGCTGACGCCCGCCCGCGATGAGTTGCTGCGTTTGCACGAAGAACTCGATCTCGCGGATGCCGCCGCGCCCGAGCTTGAGGTTGTGCCCATGCAGCGCGATCTTGCCATGTCCCCGCACGGCGTGAATCTGGCGCTTCATCGCATGGACATCGGCGATGGTGGCGAAGTCGAGATATTTGCGCCAGACAAACGGCGCGAGTTCTTCGAGGAACCGCTCTCCCGCCGGTATGTCGCCCGCCACGGGCCGCGCCTTGATGAAGGCCGCGCGCTCCCAGTTCTGGCCGTGGCTTTCGTAGTATTGCAAGCCGGCATCGATCGACAGCGCCACCTGCGTCGATGACGGGTCGGGGCGCAGGCGCAGATCCGTGCGGAACACGTAGCCTTCGACGTCGCGCTCGCTCAGCATGTGGACCAGCTCGCGCGTCAGCCGCACAAAGAACGGCCCCGGCTCCTCGCCGGGCGCAAGCGGCGCGCGGTCCGGCTCATAGAACACGATCAGGTCGATGTCGCTGGAATAGTTCAGTTCGCCCGCGCCGTATTTACCCATGCCCAGCACGATGTAGCCGCTGTCGCGCTCTGGCGCGTCCGGGTCGGCGGGCTGGAACTTGCCGCGTGCCGAGGCGCGCCGCAGGCAGAATCGCACGGCGTGCTGGAGCAGCGTATCGGCTGCTTGCGACCACGCCGCCATCATCCGGTCGAGATCAAACGCGCCGCCCAGGTCGGCCAGCGCCACGCACAGCGCATAGCGGTTCTTGGCCTGACGCAGCGCGTGCATCGCCGCCTTCTGCTCGTCAGTTTCCATCGCCGCGGCGAGCGCATCGGTGATCTGCGTCAGCCGCGCGTCGGGCGATTGCGACAGGGTGAGCCACAGCGCCTCCGGATCGCGCAGGCACAAGCTCGACAGGTAGGGCGAATCCGCGCCGATGCCGCGCAACAGGTCGACTGTCTGCCCGCCGCTTTCGAGCAGGGCCGCGAGATCGCTCAGGCCGGCTTCGGATGCGCGCGCGGCGACATCGTGGATGAAGCGCGCGGCGGCCTCCTCGTCGGCGACGATGGGCGTCGCGGCGATCTGGTCGGCAAGGGCGGTCTCGGTCATGCGCGCGCCTTTCCTGCTTGGTCTTGCGCGGCCGGCAGAGTGATAACGGCGCGCAGGCCGGGCCGGTTATCCTCCAGCGCAATCCCGCCACCGTGCAGCCGGGCGACCGCCGCCACGAGGCTCAGGCCCAGCCCGCTGCCCGGTCGCGAACGGCTGGTCTCCAGCCGGGCGAAGCGCTTGAGCGCGCGCTCGCGCTGGTCTTCCGGGATGCCGGGGCCATTGTCGGCGACGATCAGCCGGACCTGTGACTCACCCGGCTCGACGCAGACCGTGATCGCCCCGTCGCCGCTTTCCGGCCGCGCGTATTTGAGCGCGTTGTCGATGAGATTTGCGGTGGCCTGCGCCAGAAGCTGCCGGTTTGCCTTCACCTGCGCCGGCTGCGGCGCGTCCAGCGAGACACTGATGCCCTCGCCCTCCGCCACCGGCTCGTAAAGCTCCACCGCGTCGGCGGCCAGCGCGGCCAGATCGAAGGTCTCGAATTCCTCGACCTGCTGCGCGCCTGCCTCCAGCCGCGCGATGCTCAACAGCGCGTTGAAGGTGCGGATCAGCTCGTCGGCTTCCTCGATGGTCTGGATCAGCGTCTCGCGGTAGGTCTCGGCGTCCGGCGCGTCGCGCAACGTGGTGTCGATACGGTTGCGCATCCGCGTGAGCGG
The DNA here is from genome assembly GCA_964540795.1 of uncultured Hyphomicrobiaceae bacterium. Lineage (GTDB taxonomy): Bacteria > Pseudomonadota > Alphaproteobacteria > Rhizobiales > Rhodomicrobiaceae > Dichotomicrobium. The sequence continues at coordinate 173,905 of CAZINX010000004.1, forward strand.
CGTCTTGAGGTCATGCGCGATGTTGTCGGAGACCTCGCGCAGGCCGGCGACGAGCTGCTCGATGCGGTCGAGCATGGTGTTGAGGCTGCCCGCCAGCCGGTCCAGCTCGTCGCCCGTTCCCGCGAGCGGCACGCGCTGGGACAGGTCGCCATGCATGATGCGCTGGCTGGTATCGGTGATCGCGCCGATCCGGCGCAGCAGCACGCGGCTGACCAGAAGCCCGCCAAAAACGCCGATCAGCGCGATGAAGCCGACGCCCCAAAGGAAGGCGGATGTGAAAATGGCCTCCAGCTTGCGCCGGTCCTCGATGTCCCGGCCGACCACCAGCCGGTAACCCTCGGAAAGCTGGAACACCTGCCCGAGGGCCAGCCGTGTCTCCATGCCGCCCGGCGCTGGGGCGCGATAGGGGAACTGGACACGCCCGCGCTCGTCGAGAAGCGCCTGCGAGGGCGCGGCCAGATTGCCTGAAACGCGCTCGCCCTGAGCATTCGCGATCAGATACAGACCGCCGCCCGCCGCGGCGCTGCGCCGCGCCACCACCTGATTGAGCCGGGGCAGCCCGCCCAGCCGGTACTGCTCCGCCAGCCCGAGCACCTCCGCCTGGATGGTATCGTCGAGCTGACGGGCGTAGAAAACGCTGGTCTGCCAATAGACATAGCCCATCGCCAGCGCGCCGGCCGCAGCGAACAGCGCCGCGTAGAGAAGCGACAGGCGGAAGGCGGTGCTGCGTAAGATGTTAGGGCCCGGTTTCGCCGACCATGTATCCCGCGCCCCGAACCGTGTGAAGGAGCGGGCGGTCAAAGCCCTTGTCAATCTTGGCGCGGAGCCGCGAAATGTGGACATCAATGACATTCGTCTGCGGATCGAAGTGATAGTCCCAGACATTTTCGAGCAACATTGTCCGTGTGACAACTTGCCCGGCGTGTTTCATGAGATATTCCAGCAGGCGGTATTCGCGCGGCTGCAGGACGATCTGCTCGCCGCCGCGCGTCACCTTGTGCGCCAGCCGGTCGAGCACCAGGTCGTCCACGACATAGCGCGTTTCCGCCTCTTCCGGGGCCGGCCTGCGGGCGAGCGCCTCCACGCGCGCCAGCAGTTCGGACATGGCATATGGCTTGGTCAGGTAATCGTCGCCGCCCGCGCGAAGACCCGTCACGCGGTCGTCGACGCCGCCAAGCGCGCTGAGCACCAGCACCGGCGTCTTCACGCCCTCGCGGCGCAGCGTCTCGATAATGCTGATGCCATCGCGGCCGGGAAGCATCCGGTCGATAATCATCACGTCGAAATCGTCGGAGCGCGCGGCCGACAGACCGTCCTCGCCGTTGGCATGGAGGTCGCAGACATGACCGGCCTCCTTGAGCGCGCGGATCAGATAGCCGGCGGCCGTTTCGTCATCTTCGATGATAAGGATGCGCATGGCCCCTTCACAACCGCGAAGACAGCATTGCTTCTCACAAGCGTGGCCCGGCCATCATAGGACGGCCGGGCCGGGAATGCCAGTCGCGGCAATCGCTTACCGCTGTTCAAGCGGAAGGGCGACGAAGCGGCGCTGGTCGCCCCGCCGAATGCGCATCACTACGACCTCGCTCTGGTCGCCGCGCATCCGGTTCAGGCTCTGGCGCACGTCGCGGGGGCTGAAGACCGGCTCGCCGCCGACCTCGTCGATCACGTCACCAGCGCGCAGGCCCTTCTCGGCCGCGATGGAGTCGGCTTCGACATCCTCGATGCGCACGCCCTGCTCGCCGCGCCCGCCGTCAGCCGGGGCCAGCGTGATGCCGAGGTCTTCCATCTGCATCTCGGACGGCTCGCTCGGCGTCAGCGCCGCCATGCGATCAGAAGTGGGGAACTGGCCAAGCTCCACGGTGACAGTCTGCTCGCGGCTATCGCGCATCACCGTCAGATCGGCCGGTGTGCCGGGCTGTACATCGGCGATCTTGCGGGCCAGATCGCGGGAATCCTCAACGCGCTGCCCCTGCACTTCGATGATGGCGTCGCCGACCTGCAACTCCGAACCCGCCGCCGGGCCGTCATCCAGGATGTTGGTGACGAGCGCGCCGTGCGGATCGCTCGCGTCCATGCCAAGGCCCTCGGCCAGATCGCGGTCAACGTCCTGAATGGTCACGCCAAGCCAGCCGCGGTCGACCGCGCCGTCCTCCTGAAGGTCCTGAACGATCTGCTGAACCAGGCCCGCAGGAATCGAGAACGCGATGCCGACATTGCCGCCGGACGGGGAGAAGATCGCGGTGTTCACGCCAACGACCTTGCCTTCGAGGTTCACGGACGGACCTCCGGAGTTGCCCCGGTTGATGGCGGCGTCAACCTGGAGAAAGTCGTAGGGGCTGGAGCCGATGTCGCGGCCGCGCGCCGAGACGATGCCGGCGGAGACCGATCCGCCCAGACCGAACGGGTTGCCCACCGCAAGCACCCAGTCGCCCACGCGGGCTGGCGTGTCGGTGAATTCGAGATGAGGGAAGTCGCCGTTGCCCTCGATCTTCAGCAGGGCGATGTCGGTTCGCGCGTCGGTGCCAATCAGGCGGGCCTCGTAGGTCGCCTCATCTTCGCCGATCGTCACTTCGATGCGTTCGGCATCTTCAACGACGTGGTTGTTCGTCACGATGTAGCCGTCGGGCGAAATGAAGAAGCCCGACCCGGCGGAGCGCGATGGGCGCGGCCGCTCCGGCATCCGCTCGCCGAAGCGCTCGAAGAACTCGCGCAGCGGATGGTCCTCCGGCAGGCCGAACAAATCCTCGTCGCCTTCACGGTCCCGGTCGCGCCCGCGGCCGAACTGCATGCCGCCGCGCCCGCTGACCTCGATGCTGACCACAGCCGGACGCACCTCCTCCGCCAGATCGGCGAAACTGTAGGGCGCGCCGTTCTGCATTTCCTGCGCCTGCGCCGGGCCGGCAAGTTGCGGCGTCTGCGAAGCGCCCTGCCAGGCCGCCGTGCCGGCCAGCGCGCCGACCAGCGCCACGGCGGCCGTTCCCAGCCCCGCGCGCCGCCACGGGCTCGTTCTTGCGCGTTCAGATTTGTTGAACTCTTCCGCCATTGGACTTACTCTTCTCCTGTCAGGTTTCGTATTTCGATAGCTCGGATATAAGCGGACGCTCATTACTGGTCACTTTCCGGCAGGTTAAACTTTGTTCATGGAGCGCCAGCCCGGCGGCGGCGATCCTTGCGCCATCGTTTGCGAGCGTTCATTCGGTGCGGCGAGACGGGGGAAACGCGGTCTTATGCTGGGTCGGGCCTTGTCGTTGGTTCGGGGAGCGCGGCGCGGCGCCGGAAAAGCGGCCGGCGCGGGAGTTGCCGTGGCGGTTTCGATCGCGGCGGGCAGCGCCTCCGCAGCCGTGTTCGGCGAGGACACGCGGCGGGACGTTCCGCCGGCCTACGCGCACCTTTCCGGGCAAATCGGCATGGTCTACGAGCCGGACACGCAGACGCTATGCTCGGCCTTTTGCGTTTCGCCGAATGTCGTCGCCACCGCGTCGCACTGTCTGTTTCAGCCACGCAAGGGCCGGCTGCCCAATCTTTCCGACATGACATTCCGGCTGGAGCACCGCGATCTTTCGCTGTCCTCCGGCATTTCCGGGCGCATGGCGGGCACGCCCAAGCACGGCGTTGCCGTGGGCACCACGCGCTTCGGCAAGGAACCGCCGCTGTCCGCGCCGAAAGACTGGGCGCTGGCGAAGCTGGAGCGGCCGGTGTGCAAGTTCGGGACCATGAAGGTGTCGCCGCGCCCGACGGACGAGTTGATCCAGGCGTCGCAGGAGCGCCGCATCTTCCAGCTCAGCTACCACTGGGACTATACGCACTGGAAGCTGGCCTATAGCGACCGTTGTAAGATCCGCCGAAGCTTCAAGGGCATCGAATGGCGCTACATTCGCCAGCATTTCTCCGGCGCGGACGATCTGCTGCTGCATGACTGCGATACCGGCGGCGCGTCCTCCGGCTCGCCGATCCTGATGGACACGGCCGAGGGGCCAATGGTCGTTGGGTTGAATGTCGGCACCTATACGCGCACGCGCCTGCTGCTCAGTCAGGGCGACGTTGTGCGCCGTCAGAAGCCGGACATTATCGCCAACACGGCCGTCAATGCGCGCGCCTTCGCGCCGGTGATCGAGCCGCTGGCGAGCCGAACGATGATCTCCTCCAAGCGTGAAGTGATTGACCTTCAGAAGGAATTGCAGGCGCGCAATCTCTATACCGGCCCGATCGACGGGATTTTCGGGCGCGGCACGCGCAGCGCGATCCGCGCCTATGAGAGCCTGCGCGGCGAGACCATGACCGGCCTGCCGAGCCGCTTGCTGCTGACCACGCTCATCACCGAGGGCGCTGGCGCGGCGATCGAGCACCAGAATGTGCAGGAATGGGCTGTGAAGCCATTCGAGTGAGCCGCTAGCCTTCTTCCGACAACTTCGTTTCGATCACGGATGAGGCTTCCAGCGTGCGATGCACTGGGCAGCGGTCGGCGATCTGCTTCAGGCTTTCGCGCTGCTCCGGCGTGAGTTCGCCGTCGATGAACAGTCCGCGCTCGAAGCGGTCGATGCGCCCGCCCTTTTCCTTCTGCTCATCGGTGCAGGCATCGCAATCCTCGGCGTGAACCTTTTCATGGCGCACATCCACGCGCACCCGGTTCAGATCGAGCTTCTTGCGGTCGGCATACATGCGGATCGTCATTGACGTGCACGCGCCCAGCGCCATGCTCATCAGATCGTAGGGCGATGGGCCAGTGTCCAGGCCGCCATAGCTCGTCGGTTCGTCCGCCAGCAGGCGGTGACGCTCGGATACGATCTCCTGCTGGAACTTGCCGCGCCCGGTCTCGCCGACGCTGACCACACCCTTCTTGCCGGGATAGTCGAGCCGGTGGCCGTCATCCGCGCCGCGCAGGTAGCGCGACGCCCAGCCGCTCAGCACCTCCGCGACATAGGCGGCGTCCTCGCGGCGCGAGAGCAGATGGTCGGCGCTGTCCAGCGAGATGAAGCTCTTGGGATGCTTGGCCGCCCCGAAGATCGTTGCCGCATTCTCTATGCCGACGACGTTGTCCACCGGCGAGTGGAACACCAGCAGCGCCTTGCGCATCGCGGCGATGCGGTCGGTCAGCGCGTGGCCCTTCACATCGTCGAGGAACTGCTTCTTGATCGTGAACTTGCGCCCCGCCAGCTCAACCTCGGCGACGCCCTGCTTCTCGATGGTGTCGAGATGCGCGCCGAAGTTATGGACGACGTGCTCGGCATCGGCCGGCGCGCCGATCGTGGCGACGGCCTTGACCTCGGGGATCTCGCCCGCGATGCCCAGCACCGCTGCGCCGCCCAGGCTGTGCCCGATCAGGAGGGTCGGCGCTTCGTGCATCTCGCGCATAAAGTTGGCGGCGTGCACGAGGTCGGCCATGTTGGAGGAAAAGTTGGTGTTGGCGAATTCGCCCTCGCTCGCGCCCAGCCCGGTGAAGTCGAAGCGGAAGACGGCGAAGCCGCGGTCGGTGAGTTCGCTTGCGATGCGCGCGGCGGCGAAGATGTCCTTCGAGCAGGTGAAGCAGTGCGCGAACAGGGCGCAGGCGCGCGGCTGGCCGGCGGGCAGGTCGAGCCGGGCGGCGAGCTGCGTGCCTTGCGAGCCGGGGAAGGTCAGTTTCTGCGAATTGGCGGGCATCGGTCGTCTCCTGCTGGATCGCGGAATTCGCCGGCAGGATGCCCACCGCGCCGCGCCTTGCGCAAGCGCGCCGGCTTCACGGCCCGTCAAGCTTGCGTTATCGCGCGCCCGTGGTGTCATCGGAGGTGTCGGAGAGCAGGCTGGTCAGGCGCTGGCGCTCGGTCTCGCTCAGCGGCTTCGTCGCGCTCGCATCGATCCGTTCGGCCCGGCCGCGGAACAGCTTGTACGCCAGCATCAGCCCGAACAGCAGCAGCAAGATCGGCGCGATCCAGAGCAGATAGGTGTGCGGCGCGAAGCGCGGCTCCAGCAGCACGAACTCGCCGTAGCGCGCGACGACGTATTCGACGACCTCGTCGTTACTGTCGCCAGCCTCCAGGCGGTCGCGCACCAGAATGCGCAGGTCCTTGGCGAGATCAGCATTGGACTCGTCGATCGACTCGTTCTGGCAGACGACGCAGCGCAGGCCCTTGGAAATCTCCCGCGCGCGCTCCTCCAGCTTCGGGTCGTCGAGCACCTCGTCCGGCTCCACCGCCTGCGCGGTCGCAGGCAGCATGAGGACGAGCGCCAGAAAGATCGCGATCACGCGCATGAGCATTTGACCTCACTCCGCCGGCGCGGGCGCTGCCGCTGAGGTCTGCCGCTTCTTGCGCGGCGCGCCGACCCGCAGCCGGCGGTCCGCCAGCGAGATCCCTCCACCAAGGAACATGATGCCGGTGCCGATCCAGATCAGCGTCACCAGCGGGTGGAAATACATCCGCACCGAATACGCGCCGTCGTTCAGCTCGTCGCCGATAGCGACATAGAAGTTGCCGGTCCAGAACGGATGGATGCCGACCTCCGAGGTGGCCTGGCGCGGCTGGTCATAAAGTCGCTTGGACGGTGTGAGTATGAAGGTCTCGCCGCCGCTGCGGACAAGAAACTCGCCCTGCTCCTCCACGAAATTCGGGCCGCGCCAGGGGCTGACTTCGTTCAGGGTCACCTGCGTCCCGGCGAATTCGACCGTCTCGCCAGGCTTCATCGCCACAATCCGCTCGCTCGCCCAGGCGCTGACGCCGACGATCCCGAGCACCATAACGCCGACGCCCAGATGCGCCAGCATCCCGCCATAGCTCGACGCCGGCAGGCCGCGGGCCCGCCGCCAGCTTTCGGCCAGCGGGGCGTTGAACAGCTTGATGCGGAAGGCCGTCTCCGACAGCGCGCCGAAAATCGTCCAGATGCCAAGCGCCACGCCGATCGGGGCGAGCGTCGGCCCGTCCATGGCGACGGCAAACGATGTGACCCCCGCCAGGAACGCCAGCACGGCCGCCAAGGCCAGCCGCTGGCTCGCGCCGAGGATGTCGCCGCGCTTCCACGCCAGGAACGGTCCGTAGGGCATCGCCAGCAGCAGCGGCAGCATCAGCGGGACGAAGGTCGCGTTGAAGAACGGCGGGCCGACCGAAATCTTCTCGCCCGTGACCGCCTCCAGCGCGAGCGGATACAGCGTGCCGACAAAAACCACGCCGCAGGCCGTGGACAGGAGCAGATTGTTCAGAACCAGCCCGCCCTCGCGCGAGATCGGCGCGAATACGCCGCCCTGGCGGAGCAGCGGCGAGCGCCACGCATAAAGCGCCAGCGCGGCTGCCATGAAGAACCCGATGATCATCAGGATGAACACGCCGCGCGTCGGGTCGGTCGCGAACGCATGGACCGAGGTCAGCACGCCGGAGCGCACCAGGAAGGTGCCGAGCAGACTCAGCCCGAAGGTCAGGATCGCCAGCAGGATCGTCCAGACCTTGAGCGCCTCGCGCTTTTCCATCACCACGGCGGAGTGCAGCAGCGCCGTTCCCAGCAGCCAGGGCATGAAGGAGGCGTTCTCCACCGGGTCCCAGAACCACCAGCCGCCCCAGCCAAGCTCGTAATAGGCCCACCACGACCCCATCGAGATGCCGATGGTCAGGAACATCCACGCCGCCAGCGTCCACGGCCGCACCCAGCGCGCCCAGGCGGCGTCGATGCGCCCTTCGATCAGCGCGGCGACGGCGAAGGAAAACGCCATCGAGAAGCCGACATAGCCCGCGTAGAGCAGCGGCGGATGGAAGGCGAGCGCGACGTCCTGCAGGATCGGATTCAGGCCGTTGCCTTCCGGCGGCGCGGGGTTGAGCCGTGTGAACGGGTTTGATGTCGCGATGATGAAGATCAGGAAAGCCAGCGACAGCGAGCCTTGCACCGCCAGCGTGTTGGCCTTGAGTGTCGACGGCAGGTTGCGCCCGAACACCGCCACGCCCGCGCCGAACAGCGCAAGGATCAACACCCAAAGCACCATCGAGCCTTCATGGTTCCCCCACACGCCGGTAATCTTGTAGATCATCGGCTTGGCGGAGTGGGAGTTGTAGGCGACGTTGGAGACCGAAAAGTCCGAGATAACGTAGGCATGGGTGAGAGCGCCGAACGCGATCAGGACGAGTGCGAATTGCGCCACCGCCGTCGGCACGCAGGTTTCCATCAGCGCCGCGTTGCCGCGATGCGCGCCCCAGGCTGGCAGGATGGTCTGTACGGCCGCAACGCCCAGCGCCAGCAGCAGCGCGAAATGTCCGATCTCGGTAATCACGGTCCGGGCCCTCTCTTGTCTCGGCGTTAGTCGGTGTACTGCGCATCTTGCCGCGCGGGCGCGTCGGCCGACGGCTGGGCCTGCGCCGCGCCGTCATCGCCAGCCGCGCCGTGCTGCCAGTAGCCTTGGCGTTTCAGCGCATCCGCGACTTCCTTCGGCATGTAGTTCTCGTCGTGGCGGGCCAGGACGGTGTCGGCCTTGAAGATGCCGTTCTCGTCGAGATGGCCTTCCGTCACCACGCCCTGACCCTCTCGGAAAAGGTCGGGGAGGATGCCGGAGTATCTGACTTCCACCGAGCGGGCGGTGTCCGTCACCGCAAAGCGGATCGTCGTGCCCTCGCTGCGCACCACGCTGTCGTCGGCGACGAGACCGCCAAGGCGGAAGCGTTGGCCGGGCCCGACGGATTTCTCCACGACGTCGCTGGGGCTGTAGAAGAAGGTGATCTTGCTATCCAGAGCCGTGAGCACCATCGTCGTCGCCCCCCCAAGCACGATCAGGCCCAGCACAATGAGGACGCTCCGGCGCTGTTTCCGTGTCATCTGTTTCCAACCGCTCCCGTTACGACTGCAGCCCCAATTGCCGCGCGGCGCTGTCGATGCGCTCCAGCGCGCCGGGGTCGTTCTTGAAATTCTCGCGCGCCGCGGCGGCGGCCTGCTCGGCTTCGCCCGACTTGCCCAGAACCATGTAGGCGCGCATCAGGCGCAGCCAACCGTCCAGGTCGTTGCCGTCCGCTTCCAGCCGTTCGGCGAGGCCGGCGACCATGGTCTCGACCATCCGGGCGCGCTCTTCGCGGGTCATGTCTTCCGCCGAGCGCATTGTCTCGGACGAAAGCGCCGGCGCGCTGCTGCCTGCGGGATCGAGGCGCTGCTGCACAACCGCAAGCCGCGTTCCGACCATCATGCGCCACGGCGCGCCTTCCGGGGTGGCCTGAAGAATTTTGCGATAGGCATCGGCGGCCTGCTCGTAATTGCCGTCCTGCTCGTCGCTGACGGCCACCCAGAACTGCGCCTTGAGGCTTTCCGGGTTGCGCTGCAACGCGCGCTCGAAAGCCATGCGCGCCGTCTGGTTCACTTCGCCGTTGTCGCGCAGCACCATCGCTTCGGCCAGACCTTCGAGCCGGGCGGCGCTTTCGCCGTTCAGGCGCAGCGCCTGCTGAAACGCGAAGACCGCGTCGTGGTACTGCTGCTGGCGCAGATAGACCGGGGCGATCACGTCCCAGCCCGCGCCGTCCCGCGGGTGCTCGCGCAGCCGCTCTTCCACGCGTTCGACCATCTCGGCAACACGCTTGGCCTCGGGCGAATCGTCGAAGCGCGCCGCGTAGGGCTGCTGCGGGATCGAGGGGCCGCCGTACATGAGATAACCGCCCAGCGCAAGCGCCGGCACCAGCACCGACGCGAGAACCAGCGCGCGGTCATTGTCCTTTCCTGTGCTGCCGGTTGCGCCGCCTTTCTCGCCCTTCTCCGCGCTGCGCAGAAGCCGGCGGCTGACCTCGATACGGGCGGCCTCGGCCTCGCTGTCGCTGATGATCCCGCGCCCGCGCTCATCCTCGATTTCGGCGAGCTGCGCCCGGTAGATCTGCGCGTCCGACTGGGCCGAGAGGGTTTGCTGCCCCTTGGGCCGCACCAGAGGGAGACAGACGAACGTGATAACGATTGCTGTCAGAACGGCCAGTACTGCCCAAAGGACCATCGCGCCTTGCTCATTTCCGCGTCACACGTCTGTAAAATATGAAATGATCAGCTTGCAGCGCAAGCGAAACCGGACGCGATTCAAAGCGCTGGCGGCGAAAAGACGCGTTTTCGCCAGGGCTGTATAAGCTCCGGCGAAATCACGTAGCCAGAGGGGCTGATCCGGTTAACCGATCGAGCGCCAGCGGCCGTCGTTGCCCCGACAGGAGGTGCCGCTCAACACGTCCGGTTCGCCGTCGATGTAGATGGTGTGCTCGTAATCGCGGCAGAGACGCCCCTCGCGTCGGTATTCGCGCTTTACGACAACCTCGCCGTGATGGCCAGATTCAGGATTCCGCCACCCGCGCTTGCTGCCGACCTCTTCTTCTTCCAGCGCATAATATTCCGCCGCCGCCGCGTGTCGCCTGTCCGCCTCGTCCAGCTTGCGGCCGATTTCGCTGCCCACGATGCCCCCGACAACCGCGCCCGCGGCGGTCGCAAGCGCGCGGCCGGTGCCGGAGCCGAACTGGTTGCCCACGATCGCGCCGGTGACCGCGCCGATCACCGCGCCAGACTCCTGCCGGCTTGCACAGCCGGCCAGGCCTATGGTCAATACGGCGACCAGCGCCAGGATGATGCCGTTCCGCAAGATTGCCCCCGATCTGTCGTCCGCGTGATCCGGAATGGACGGTCACGATTTGTTCACGATTACGCACGGACTCAATTGAGATATTCTGTCATTTTTGCGGCGGTTCAGGCGCTTTGAACAGTCGGCAGGATCAACACCGCCCGCAGCCCGCCGAGCGGGGATTCCTCCAGCCGGAAATCGCCTGAATACAGGTTCGCCAGGTCGGCGACGATGGACAGGCCGAGGCCCGAGCCAGGCTTGTTCTCGTCCAGCCGGCGTCCACGCTTCATGGCTTGCTCGCGCGCCTTCGGCGGCAGGCCGGGGCCATCGTCATCGACGCATATGCACAGGTAGCGCGCGTTATCCGCGTGCCTGGCCGCCGAGACAGCGACGCGGCCGCGCGCCCATTTGCAGGCGTTGTCCATCAGGTTTCCGATCATCTCCTGAAGGTCCTGCTTCTCCCCCTCGAAATGCAGGTTGCCCGGACAGTCGGCCGTCAGGTCGAGCTGGTTGTCCCTGTAGATCTTGGCGAGCGCGCCGCGCATGGTCTCGATCACCGGCTGGATCGCCGTCGCGCGTCCCACCGCGCCGGCGCGCGCCGCGACCCGCGCCCGGTCGAGATGGTGCGTAACCTGCTGGCGCATGATTTCGGCCTGCTCGCTGACCTTGCGCGCGAAGGGGTCGTCACGATCCCGCGCTTCGTTGGTGATGACGCTCAGCGGCGTCTTGAGCGCGTGCGCGAGGTTGCCGACATGCGTGCGCGCGCGCTCGATGATCTGCTGGTTTGCACGGATCAGCGAATTCAACTCCTTCTGCAGCGGCTGGATTTCGTCGGGCAGCTCGCTCTCCAGCGTCTCCGCATCGCCGGAGCGGATGGCCGCCAGCCGCGCGCGGATGTCGCCCAGCGGGCGCAAGCCGTAGCGTACCTGGATGAAGGTGGCGACCAGGAGCGCGACGCCCAGCGCGAAGAAGGCCGCGATCAGCATGGTCGTGAAGCTCCAGACCGACTCGTCGATCTCGCCCGCGTTTCCGGCGACCGCGAAGGTGTAAGCGCGCGCGTCTCCCGGTTCGGGGAAGATGATGTCGCGCGCGACCACTCGGAGCAGTTCGCGATCAGGCCCGGTGATATAGGCGCGCTCGAACTCGCCGCCAGGCGCGGCGGCCGGCAGCGCCAGCGATTCCGATACCAGCGATGGCGATTTCAGGAGCGGTTCGCCCTCGCCATCCGCCGGAGCGATCTGCCAGTACCAGCCCGAGGCCGGCAGCGAGAACAGCGGCTCGCCAAGCGACTCCGGCGCTTCGAGCGTCAACCCGTCCTCAGTGCGGAAGGTCGAGCCGATCAGGTATCTGGCGTAGGTGTTCAGCCGGGAATCGAAGCTGTCCTCGATCGCGCCGCGATAGAGCGAGACGAGGACCACGCCAGTGGCGGGCAGGATCAGCAGGATGCAGGCCGCCGCCGCAGCCGAGAGGCGGAACGCGAGAGAATTGCGCGTCATCACGACTGGTCGCTGTCACCGGCATCCGCGAGGCGGTAGCCCAGCCCCCGCACCGTCTCAATCAGATGTGCCGGGATTTTCTTGCGCAGCCGGCCGACGAACACCTCGATGGTGTTGGAGTCGCGGTCGAAGTCCTGCTCGTACAGATGCTCGACCAGTTCCATGCGCGGCACAACGCGCCCGCGATGATGCATCAGGTAGCTGAGCAGCCGGAATTCCAGCGAGGTGAGCTTGACCGGCGCGCCGTCGCAGGTGACGCGGGCCGCGCGCGTGTCGAGCCGGAGGGGGCCGCACTCGATCTCCGAGCTGGCGAAGCCGGCCTGCCGCCTTAGCAGCGCGCGTATCCGCGCCAGCAGCTCCTCCATGTGGAACGGCTTGGCGACGTAATCGTCCGCGCCGGCGTCCATGCCGGCGACCTTGTCGCTCCAGCGGTCGCGCGCGGTGAGGATCAGCACCGGCATGTTGCGCTGCTCGCGACGCCAACGCTCCAGGATGCTCAGCCCGTCCAGCGTCGGCAGGCCGAGATCGAGGATCGCCGCGTCGTAGGCTTCCGTGTCGCCGAGGAAGTGGCCTTCTTCGCCATCGAAGGCGCAGTCGACCGCATAGCCGGCTTCCGACAGGGCGCTTTTGATCTGCCGGTTCAGGTCCTGATCGTCCTCGACCACCAGTATCCGCATCGCAGCAGACCTTTATGATGTGCTCCAGCCAGAACGTTATCGCGCGCTGATCCGCAGTTGCCGGCGCGTCTCCCCGCCATCGCCGCCCGTCAGCGCGATGACCCGAAAATACGCCGAAGCGCCGCTGCCGCAAAGCTCAACCCGCACGATCCGCGCATCGCCGAGCTGCGCCCGGACCTCGCGCTGAATTTGCGAATAGGATTTATAGCCCGACTTTGACCAGGATGAGGTGCAGGCCTGCGCCTGAGCGAGGGTCAGCGGCGCGGCCAGCCCTATCACGAGGGCGGCAAGTCCGGCGGCGGCGCGCAGCCTTGTTAAGAGCGTTGTCATTCGTCCAGTTCAGCCATGAAAGCTCGCGATTGCCGTCAAACTAGCGGCGTTGGCGTGAACTGTACATGAATGGTT
>CAZINX010000005.1:0-14997 GCA_964540795.1 uncultured Hyphomicrobiaceae bacterium
AACCTGTTTATCGGCTCGTCCGCGCTACAGTTCGCGATTTCGGTGATCGGCGTGCTGGTGTTCGCCGGCCTGACCGCCTACGACACCCAGCAGATCAAGGAGATGTATTTCGAGGGCGACAGCACCGCCGTCGCCGGCCGCAAGGCGATCATGGGCGCGCTGCGGCTCTACCTCGACTTCATCAACCTGTTCATCATGCTGCTGTCGCTGTTCGGCAACCGCGAGTAGCGCGCGCTGCAATCAAGCGTGACAGTGATGAGGCTCCGGCGCACAGCCGGGGCCTTTTTTCGCGAGATATCGGGCTTGGCTGGAATGCCCCATGTGCGGCGGAAACGGGAGATGACGAAAACCGAGATCATTGTCCGCGCCTCTACCGAGGCGGACATGCCAAGCATAACAGCCATTTACGCGCAATCGGTGCGCGAGGAAACAGCGTCGTTCGAACTGACGCCCCCAGACCTCGCGGAAATGACGCGCCGCCGCGCAGCCATCGTCGAGACCGACTTGCCCTATCTTGTGGCGGAACTTGCTGGCGCGCTCGCCGGATATGCCTATGCCAGCCCTTTCCACCCCCGCCCCGCTTATGCGCATAGTGTCGAGAACACGGTCTATGTCGCGCCGGCGGCGCAGCGGCGGGGCGTCGGCCGCACGCTTCTGACTGCGCTTATCGAGGCCTGCGCCGCGCGAGGCTTCCGCCAGATGATCGCGGTCGTCGGCGGTTCGGATCACGTGGCGTCTATCGCCTTGCACAAGGCGCTCGGCTTCAGTCAGGTGGGCGTTTTCAAGTCAGTCGGCTACAAGCATGGGCGCTGGCTGGACACCGTCTATCTGCAGCGGCCTCTTGGCGCGGGAGACACCACGCCGCCGGACGGAGGATCGCCGGAAGCCTGACGATGCGCCGCCCGTTGGCGCAGACCATGGGGGCGGGACAGGGCAGAAGATAGCCCGCTGGCCCTATGACGGAACGATCCTGATATCCTCTAAGCGGAGTACCCTTCCGAAGCGCTGTCGTCGGTGCTGGCGCTCGCGCCGTTCGCGCTGGCGCCATTCGCGCCGTTGGCGTTGGCGGATTTCTGCCGCGCGCTGCTGGTCGATTCGACTTTCGGGCGCTTGCGCCGGGCCTGCGCGCCGCGCGACGGCTTCTGGGCCTCGCCGGCATTTCCGTCAGCCTTGACTTCCGCGCCGCCAGAGCCGTTGCCGGGTTTGCGGCGGCGGCTGGTTTGCGGTTGCTCCTGGTCCCCGGACGATGGCTGCGCGACGGCGTGGCCGGTCGGCGCAGGCTCTTCATCCGCCCCATCCAGATCCAGCTCGTCGCCATGATCGCGACCGTTGCCGCCGTGCGCGGCGCGTTGCTCGACGCCGTTCTGCCGCTCGGCCTGCGCCGCCATGATGATACGGTTGTAATGCTCCGCGTGCTGAAAGTAGCTCTCCGCGACAATGATATCGCCCGACGACAACGCATCGCGCGCGAGCGCCAGATACTTCTCGGCGATGTGCGCGGCCGTGCCGCGAATTTTCACGTTGGGTCCGTTGGATTCGAAGTTGCGCGTCAGCGCGCTCTGCGGCTTGCGGCCGCCGCCGCCGCTGCGGTTGCGCCCCCTCCGGTTTTGCTGTCCTTGCCTCATGGGCTCCTGTCTTGAGTTGTTGCCTCAAACGATCTGACGCGCTCACGCGAGCCGCTCGACGCGCCAAGGTTTATGCTGCCGGTCCCCCATGCGGGACGTGCATACGTTGAGGTTACGGCTTGCTTACCGTTTCCTGCTTTTGGGTGATGGCTTACGCATTCATCGTCGCCGGAACGTCCTGAAAGCTGGCTGCGTCACATGCCGCCGTGGCGCGCCGTTACCCTGATCGACGGATAACGCACCTGTCGTGTTCGTCGGGCGCACCATCCAGATTCACCGGATTTGCTCACATGACGGCCGTTTTACAGCTCGCTTCGCTGAACACCGGCAACACGTTATCTTGGCGAATTGCTTGACCGCTCGGGCAGCGCTCGGGATCAGGGTCCAAGGGACCGCTTGCGCATATCCACGCCCGCGATGTTTAAAACAGGCTAGCGCGAATGGCGCGGCTTTCCAACTGTTTTTTTGCCATTTCGCCCGCTTCCGGGCGCTTCATGACCAGCGCGCGCTCGATGCCGGCGAGGTCAAATGCGCTGGCCGCCCCGTCGGGCAACGCGGGCGTCATGCCGGCGGCGCGCATCATCGCGCTGACGGCCCCCGCCTGCCCCTGTCCGACCTCGAACGCTGCAATCCCGCCCGGTTTCAGGACGCGGCCGATCTCGCCGAGAATCGCCCGGTAGGCGGCCAACCCGTCCGCGCCGCCATCGAGCGCGGCCGCCGGGTCATGCGCCCGCACTTCGCGGCTCAGGGCGGCAAGCTCGGCACGGGCGATATAGGGCGGGTTCGAGACGACGACATCGAAACACCCGCCGATGCCGCGCAGCCAGTCCGCCTGGACGAATCGCGCGCGATCCGCCACACCGGCGGCCCGCGCGTTCGCCCGCGCGGTTTGCAGCGCCGCATGGCTGATATCCGTTCCGGTGCCCAGCGAAACCGGAAGCTCGCTCAACAGGGCGATCAGGATGCAGCCCGTCCCGGTTCCCAGATCAAGAATGTGCAGCGGCGCATCGCGCTCCGGCAGCGCGGCCAGTACGGCCTCCACGAGCGCCTCGGTGTCCGGGCGTGGATCGAGCGTGTCGGGCGACAAGCGGAAGTCCAGACCCCAAAAGGCGCGGCTGCCAAGAATGCGCGAAACCGGCTCGCCCGCCAGCCGCCGTCCGGCCCAGTCGTCGAGGCGCGCGCGCTCCGCATCACTCAGCGGCCGCTCAGGATCGCAAATCAGCTCGGCGTGGCTTGCCCCGCAGGCCGCCATCGCCAGCAGGCGCGCATCGAGCGCGGGATTGGCAATGCCGCTATCGCGAAACGCCCGCGCCAGCGCCCGCCGCGCGGCCTCCAGCCCCGTCCCGGACGCCAGCTCACGCATAGCTTTCCTGCTGGTCCATCGCGGCGAGCTGGCGCGTCTGATGGTCGGTGATGAGCGCGTCGATGATCTCGTCCAGACCCTCGCCCGCGAGCACCTGGGGCAGCTTGTGCAGCGTCAGGCTGATGCGATGGTCGGTGACGCGGCCCTGCGGGAAATTGTACGTGCGAATGCGCTGAGAGCGGTCGCCCGAGCCGACCTGATCCTTGCGGGCAGCCGCGCGTTCCTCTTCCGCGCGCTGGCGCTCCTCGTCGAACAGCCGGGCGCGCAGCACCTGCATCGCCCGCGCGCGGTTCTGATGTTGCGATTTCTCCGACGAAGTGACGACGATCCCGGTCGGCAAATGGGTGATGCGCACCGCGCTGTCCGTCGTGTTGACGTGCTGGCCGCCCGCGCCAGAGGCGCGCATGGTGTCGATGCGCAGGTCCTCGTTGCGGATTTCGATGTCGATGTCTTCGGCTTCCGGCAGCACCGCGACCGTCGCCGCCGAGGTGTGAATGCGCCCGCCCGATTCGGTCTCCGGCACGCGCTGTACGCGATGCACGCCCGATTCGTATTTCAGCCGCGCATAGACGCCCTTGCCGGAGATCGACGCCACGATTTCGCGGTAGCCGCCCGCCTCCGATTCGCTCGCCGACAGCACGTTCACGGACCAGCCATGCGCCTCGGCATAGCGCTGATACATTCGGAACAAGTCCCCCGCGAACAGCGCCGCCTCATCGCCGCCAGTGCCAGCGCGCACCTCCAGGATCACATTGCGCGCATCGGCGGCATCCTTTGGCAGCAACTTGATCTGCAAGTCGACCTGCAGCGCCTCGATGCGCTCGCGCAACTCGGCCTGTTCCGCGCGCGCAAGCTCGGCCATTTCAGGGTCGGTGTCCGGCGCGGCGAGCAGTTCGGCGGTCTGCGCCAGCTCGTCCTGCGCGCCGCGCAGGTCGCGGATCACCTCAACGATCGGGTCAAGCTCGGCAAACTCGCGCGAAAGCGTCACAAAACGATCCTGCTCCGGCGCGGAGGCAAGCTCGGACTGGACCGCTTCCCAGCGTTCCACGAGCCTGTCGAGCTTCTCGGGCGAAATCTCTGGCATGTTGTTAGATAGCGTCGTCTCTGCGCGCGTTACAAGCCCGGCTCAGCCGAGCGGGATGTTGTTGGCCTCGGCGAAGTCCCGCAGCCGCGCGCGGATGGATTGGTTGCCGGTCTCCAGCCATTCGAGCACATAGCTTTCCAGCTTGCCCGCATCAAGCTCAAGCACCATCGCCTTGACCGGGCCGATCGACGCTGCCGACATCGAAATCGAGCGATAGCCCAGGCCGATCAGCGCCATCGCCTCGATCGGCCGGCCAGCAAGCTCGCCGCACAGCGTCAACGGCACGTCGTGACGCCCGGCGCTTTCGGCGATCTGGCGCAGCACACGCAGCCCCGGCGGCGAAAGCGGGTCGAACCGCGCTGCGACATTCGCATTGCCACGATCCGCGGCGAAGAGGAACTGGAACAGGTCGTTGCTGCCCACCGAGATGAAATCCACCTCGGGCAGGATCTCGTCGAGCTGCCACAAGAGAGACGGCACCTCGATCATCGCGCCCATGCGCACCTCGCGCGGCAGCTCGTAGCCGTGCCGCTCGGCGTGGGCCAGTTCCTTGTCCAGGTAGCCGCGCGCCTCGCGCAGTTCCGCGACATCCGTGACGAAGGGGATCATCATGCTGAGGTCGCGCCCGGCGCAGGCGCGCAACAGAGCGCGCATCTGGGTGCGCAGCAGGGCCGGGCGGTCGAGCGCGATGCGGATCGCGCGCCAGCCCAGGGCCGGATTCGGCTCCTGCATGTGCCGTATATAGGGAAGCACCTTGTCCCCGCCAATATCTAGCGTGCGGAACACGACCGGCTTGTCGTCCGCGCCGTCCATGATCTCCTGGTAGGTGCGGATCTGCTGATGCAGCCTCGGCAGCTTCGACGAGATCATGAACTGCAGCTCGGTACGGTAAAGGCCAATTCCGTCGGCCCCGCTGTCCTCAAGATGCGGCACGTCGATCGGCAGCCCCGCATTCATGCCCAGATAGATGCGCTGGCCGTCGAGCGTTCGGGATTCGCGGTCGCGCAGCCGCGCATACTGCGCCTGCCGGCGCGCGCGGAAGCGAACCTTGTCGGTATAGGACTTGATGAGATCGCCGGTGGGCCGGAGATGCAGGACGCCCCGCTCGGCATCGAGGATCGCCGCATCGCCCGGCGCGGCGATGCTGAGCACATTCTCCGTCTCGCCAACAGCCGCGATGCCGAGCGCGCGGGCAACGATCGCCACATGGCTGGTCAGCCCGCCCTCTTCGAGCACCAGCCCGCGCAGCCTCTCGCGGTTGTAGTCGAGCAGTTCGGACGCGCCCATCGTGCGGGCGACGAGGATCGTGTCCTTGGGCAGTTCCTCGCTCGCTGCCGTTTCGTTACGCCCCGCCAGCAGCCGCAGCAGCCGGTTGGCGATGTCATCCAGGTCATGCAGCCGCTCGCGCCAGAACGAGTCGCGATGGCGCAGCATCTGCTCGCGCTGGAGGTTCTGGACCTGCTTGACGGCGGCCTCGGCCGTGAGACCCGCGCCAACCGCCTCGCGCAACCGGCGCAGCCACCCCTCGTCATGCGCGAACACGCGATAAACTTCCAAAATCTCCCGGTGCTCGCCGGTCAGGGGAACATCTCGGCGCTCCAGCATCGCATCGACGCTTTTGCGCAGTTGCTCGACCGCCGCTTCGAGCCGGCTCAACTCGCTTGCCGGGTCGTCGGAAATCAGCCGCGTGACCATGACCTGCGGCTCGTGATAGACGATATGGCCGAGGGCAATCCCTTCTGACAGCACGACGCCCTCAGCGGACTGCGCTTGCGTGCGGCGCGGATCAGCCTCTGCCGCGCTGACGCCCTCGATCGCCCCGGAGCCGATGATCTCGGCCAGCACCATCGCGATAGTCTGCAGCGCCTCGACTTCCTCGTCTGTGTATTTGCGCGGCTGCACGTTCTGGATTGTCAGCACGCCCTGCGTCCGGCCGCCGCGCAGAACCGGCACGCCGAGGAATGAGGTGTAGCTCTCCTCGCCGGTCTCCGGGCGCAGCGAGAAAGCGGGGTGAGATTGCGCGTCGGGCAGGTTCACCGGCCGCCCGCTGGTGGCGATCAGGCCTACAAGGCCTTCATCCGGCTTCAGCCGCGTGTTATGCACCGCCTCCTGTTTCAGGCCCTGGGTGGCGTAAAGCTCAAGCGCGCCGTCAGATCGGGCGATGTAGATGGAGCAGACCTCCGCAACCAGGTTCGCGGCGACCAGCTCCACGATCGCGTCGAGACTCACCTTGCCGCCGGGAGAATTGGCCATGGCCTCGCGCAGGCGCCTCAGCAGGACCCGTGGTGCGCTCAGTCTCCAAGGCATACGCCCCGTTTCTCCTCGGTCGGGATTGGCCGCTTTCATGGCGGTCCTGTCTTCCAGGTCGCGAGCGCCGCTTGCCCTCGCCCGCGCCTACACGCGGACGAACACGTAAGAGCGGCGATGGCCCAGCCGCGCTTCCATTTTCTCGCTATCGGAAACACATGAGCCGGGCGGATGCTCAATAACTTCCGTCAAATTTTACGCCGTTTCGGTCGCATCCAGCCCATAAACGCTGTGCAGGGTGCGGATCGCGAGTTCGGCGTAATCGGCGTCGATGAGAACGCTGACCTTTATCTCGGAGGTCGAAATCGCCTCGATATTGATGCCTTTCTCCGCCAGCGCGCGGAACATCTGCGCCGCAACCCCGGCGTGGCTGCGCATCCCCACCCCAATGATCGATACTTTGGCAACATCTTCCGATCCGCGCAAATCCGAATATCCGATTTCGTCTTTCGCAGTGGCCAAAACGTCAAGCGTGCGGTGCAGATCGCCCGCGGGCACGGTAAAGGTCATGTCGGTGAAGCGCCCGTCCTCCGAGATGTTCTGGACGATCATGTCCACATTGATATTCGCCGCCGCGAGCGGGCCGAAGACGCTGGCGGCGACACCCGGCTTGTCAGCGACATTGAGCAGGGTGACCTTTGCCTCGTCCTTCGCATAGGCGATCGAGCTTACAACCTGCTGTTCCATGATCTCACTCTCATCACAAACGAGCGTTCCCGGCCAATCGTTGCCGCCGGTTTCCGGCGGCGCGAAGCTGGACCGGACCTGCAGCGGAACGCCGTGGACCATCGCCAGTTCGACCGAGCGGGTCTGCAGCACCTTTGCACCCAGCGACGCGCTCTCCAGCATTTCCTCATATGAAATCCTGGGAATCCGGCGCGCTTTTGGCACGATGCGCGGATCGGTGGTGTAGACCCCGTCCACATCCGTATAGATGTCGCAGCGATCAGCCTTCAGCGCCGCCGCCACGGCGACCGCGCTGGTGTCCGAGCCGCCGCGCCCCAGCGTTGCAATGCGTCCGTCTTCCGCGATGCCCTGGAAGCCGGCGACAACCGCCACCTCGCCGCGATCCAGGCTCTCACGCAGCGGACCCGGCTCGATGTCCATGATCCGCGCCGCGCCGTGGGCCTCGTTGGTGCGGATCGGCACCTGCCAACCCAGCCAGGAGCGCGCCGGGATGCCCATATCCTGCAGAATGATCGCCAGCAGGCCGCTTGTTACCTGCTCGCCCGCGGCGACCACGCTGTCATACTCGCGCAGGTCGTGCCGCGCGGCGGCTTCGCGCACCAGCCCGACGAGATGGTCCGTCTGCCCGGCCATGGCCGACACGACGACGGCCACTTGATGCCCGGCCTGCGCCTCGCGCCGGACATGCCGCGCCACGTTGCGGATGCGCTCGACATTCGCAACCGACGTCCCGCCGAATTTCATCACCAGTCGCGCCAAGACCCCTGCCTCTTTCGCGCAGCACCCCCAACAAAACGCGCCCCGCTTATAGCATGTGCGACAAGTGCTGCAAGTGGGCCACAACCGTGGAAGCTGCGGGCGGCGCGCGCATCTGCTAGGCTCGCGCGCATGAGCCAGTCAGACAGCACATTGGACGAACGCGAGGTTGAGCGGTTCCGCGCGCTCGCGGCGAAGTGGTGGGATCCGGAGGGAGAATTTGCCCCGCTCCACGCAATCGGGCCGGAGCGGCTGCGCTTTCTGCGCGAGCAGCTGGTGCGCCATTTCGCGCGGGACGGTAACGCGGCGCGGCCGCTGGAGGGGTTGCGCATCGCCGATATTGGTTGCGGCGGCGGGCTGGTGTCCGAGCCGCTGGCGCGTCTAGGCGCGTCCGTCACGGGCATCGACCCGGCGGAGGAGAACGTCGCCGCCGCGCGCGGCCACGCCGCCGACAGCGGGCTTGAGATCGACTATCGCGCGGCGCGGGTGGAAGACCTGGCGGCCGAGGGCGCACAGTTTGACGCGGTCATCGCGCTGGAGGTCGTCGAGCATGTGCCCGACGTGCCGGCGTTTATCGGTGTGTGCGCCCAGGTCCTGCGGCCCGGCGGGATGATGCTGCTGTCGACCATCAACCGCACGGCGCGGGCGTTCGCGCTGGCAATCGTCGGGGCGGAATACGTGCTGCGCTGGCTGCCGCGAGGGACGCATCAATGGGATCGCTTCGTGACGCCGGAGGAGTTGAGCGATGCGCTGCGGGGGAGCGGTTTGCGCGTCGTCGAAACGCGCGGGCTGACCTTCAACCCGCTGACGCGCGAATGGCGGCTGTCGGATGACACCGGCGTCAACTACTTCATGTCGGCGGCGAAACAATCGGCCGACGAGTTTACCTGACGTCGTTGCCGGACTTGATCCGGCAACCCAGATTATAGAGTGAATGGCCGCCGCAATAGATGCCCGTGTCAAGCACGGGCATGACATAGCTGTTATGGAGCGACAAGCGCTTTAGTTGCCGCCGTTGCGCTTCTCGAAATAGGCGCGCATCTGCTCGCACGGATCGGGGCGTTCTGCGCCCGGCGTCAGCCAGATGAAATCTGCGACTGGCGCGCCGTCCGGGCCGGTCTCGACGTAATCGCTTGGCGCGGCGCGCTCGCCGTCCAGTTCGACGAGCGCCACCACCGCCACCTCGCTCTCAGGCGCGCGGCGGCGCAGATACCACGGCACGCCGCGATCGGCCCGGACATGCCCGTTGCCCGCAATCAGCACTGCCGTCTCGCGATCAGCTGTGAGCATACCGTCAGCCAGAAAGGCATCGCGAAGCCGCTGAATCTTGGCCATCGGCGACAGCTTTTCCCGCGCCAGCATCTCACAATGCCCCGCATACAGCTCTTCGGTAAGCGCCTCGGCCAGCGCGGGCGCAAGCGGCTGATCAAGCGCCAGTTCGGCGGTGCGCGTCCCGCCTAGCGCCTCGAAGCCCTGCTGCGCCGTTTGCCGCGTCAGGTCGTTTGTCGGATTGCCTGCGCGGATCGGCAGCCCGGCCTCGAACGCGGCCTCGGCAATTGGCTGATAATTCGGCCAGTCCGGCCAGCCCGACTCGCCCCAGTTCAGCGCCGGGCCAAGCCCCTCGGCCGAAGCATCCGGCTGCGCGAGATAGTCGGCCAGCACGTCCGCCTTGTCCCGCGAGATCATCTCCATCACCACGGCAGGCGACGCTCCCGCCGCCGCGAGCCGCGCTATGATCCAGCCCTGAAGGCGGTGGTGGTCCGGGTTGTCGTGGATTTCGCCAATCAGAACGAAGCGCGCCTGCGCAAGGCGGTCGATCATCTCCGCGGGTTCGATCTCGGCCCCGGCACGCGCATCCCAAACCGTTCCCGCCATCTCGCTGCCGGCATGAAGCGGGGCCTGCCAGTCAGTCCAGGGTTCGGCGGCGTGCATCGGCGTCATCGTCGCCCATGTCAGCACGAGGGCGGCAGCAAGGGAGCGCGGCATGGGCGTCCTCGTCAGTCGATCGGCGCGGCCGTCTCCGGGCCAGTGCGATGATCCCACACCTCGGGCAGCTGCGGCTCGCCGCGTGCTGCGCGGATCAGGTTCATGAAGCGCATGAACAGATAATGGCTGTCCTGCGGCCCCGGCGCGCCTTCCGGATGATACTGTACGGAGAATACGGGGCGACCCTCCATGCGGATCCCGCAATTGCTGCCGTCGAAGAGCGAAACATGCGTCTCGGTGACGCCGGAGGGCAGGCTGTCGCGGTCCACTGCGAAGCCGTGGTTCATCGAGGTGATCTCGACCTTGCCGGTCGTGTAGTCCATCACCGGGTGGTTCGCGCCGTGGTGGCCCTGATGCATCTTTTGCGTGCGCCCGCCAAGCGCGAGGCCCAGAAGCTGATGGCCCAGGCAGATGCCGAACAGCGGCTTGCCCGACTCGATCAGCTTTTTGATCTCCGGCACGGCATATTCGCCTGTCGCCGCCGGGTCGCCGGGGCCATTCGAGAGGAAAATGCCGTCCGGCTCGCGCGCCAGGATGTCCTCGGCGCTCGTGCTCGCCGGCACGACTGTGACGCGGCAGCCCGTGGTTGCCAGGCATCGCAGGATGTTGCGCTTCAGCCCGTAATCGACCGCGACGACATGCGCCGCCGGGTGCGTCTGCCGGCCAAAGCCATCCGGCCAGCGCCAGATCGTCTCATCCCACTGATAGCTCTGGCCGCAGGTGACATTGCGCGCCAGATCCATGCCCTCGATACCCGGCCAGGCTTCCGCTTCGGCCTTCAGCGCGTGCATGTCGAAATTGCCGGACGGCTCGTGCGCGATGACGGCATTCTGCATCCCGTGCTCGCGGATCAGGGCGGTCAGCGCGCGGGTGTCCACGCCGGCGATGCCAATGATGCCGCGCTGGCGCAGCCAGTCATCGAGCGCGCGCGTCGCGCGGTAGCTGGACGGGTCGGTGATATTCGCGCGGAGCACGCAGCCGCGCACGCCGGAACTGGCGGCAAGATTCGAGGTTTCGATGTCCTCCGCGTTGGCGCCGACATTGCCGATATGCGGGAAGGTGAAGGTGATGATCTGCCCGGCATAGGACGGATCGGTCAGGATTTCCTGATAGCCGGTCATCGCGGTGTTGAAGCAGACTTCGCCGCAGGCCTGGCCGGTCGCCCCCAGCCCCGCGCCGCGGATGACCGAACCGTCGGCAAGCACCAGAACGGCGGTCACGCGGACCGGAAGGCCATGTCGCGGCCGTGCGGCAGCAGGCCCGCTCGCAGGCAAACGGCCGCCGAGCGGTGCGGCATCGGTCGGATGATCGGTCATGCGGTTTTCCAGTTACGGGTCTGTTAAGCGTCGGCGAAGCGCTGGCGCGCCACGGCTTGACCGGCGGGGCGAACATCGCCATCTTGCTGCCATTCTTCGGGCATTGCGGGAAAAGTACGTAGGGGACGGGACAGGGTCAAGGGCAAGGGACGCGCCGCTCGCCAGCCAGTGCGAAAACTGGCGGGCCGGTCGAGTGTCTCTCGTCGGCTTTTCGACGTTCACGTACATCCGCCAGTGCCGGGCACGAGTTCAAGGGGACTGGCTGTCGTCAGCCTGCGCAATACGCATGATACGCGAACAGATCAACCGCGCGCTCAAGCAAGCCATCGCGGCCGGGGACAAGCGGCGCATCCACATGCTGCGGCTGGTCAACGCCGCGATCCAGGACCGTTGTGCGGCAAAAGGGGCTAATGGCGAGGGCAGCCTCGGCCAGGCCGATGTCATCGAGTTGCTTCAGCAGATGGTTGAGCAGCGGCGGCGGGCGGCGGACGCTTACGAGCAGTCCGGCCGGCTGGAGCTTGCGCAGCAGGAACTGGACGAGATTGACATTCTTGAATCCTTCCTGCCGAAGGAACTCGACGAGCCGGAGACCCGGCAGGAATGCCAGAAGGTGGTTCGGGAGATCGGCGCGTCGGGCCTCAAGGATGTCGGGCGAACCATGAATGCGCTCAAGGCGCGCTACAAGGACCAGATGAACTTCGCCAAGGCGAGCCGCTACGTCCGCGAAATGTTGAAGTGACGGCTCAACGCTGCGCCAGTCGCGCGGGTTTCGGCGAAGGCTGGGCTTCGGCCCTTTCCTCCAGTACGCGGCTCACCGCCCGGCCCGAGAAGCGCGACGCCCAGTAGAGCTTCCCGTATTGCAGACCGGATTCGAAT
Organism: uncultured Hyphomicrobiaceae bacterium; assembly: GCA_964540795.1. Lineage (GTDB taxonomy): Bacteria > Pseudomonadota > Alphaproteobacteria > Rhizobiales > Rhodomicrobiaceae > Dichotomicrobium. The sequence goes on from CAZINX010000005.1 coordinate 12,001, forward strand.
TCGATCGGCAGATTGCCGCTGCCATCGTCAAAGAACAGGTGCACCTTCTTCAGGATGCCCTCGGTGTCGCGGCTGAAGTCCATCGACGCGACGCTGGCCTCGGCGATCATCGGCATCAGCGGGAACGGCTGGTAGTAAAGCTCGTCGGCGTGTTCGTCGTCATATTCGGGCGCGCTGGCGACGCTTGCGCGGGCTATGGTGCGCGGCTCGGGCGCTTCGGGAATCTGCGCCGGGCCAGCCGGGACCGCGGCGGTCTGCACGGTCGGCGGGGCCGTCTCGCCGCCTAGGTCGAAGCCTAAAACCACCGGCCCAAGGCTTGCCAGGATTGGGCGCGGCGCACGCTTGAGTTGCTGGCGCGTCGCCCAGGGCAGCGGCTTGCCGTCCTCCTCCAGCTTTGCGAGCGCCGTCTTCACGTCCTTCTTGCTCAACGGCCGGCCATCGGCGGGCACATGCTTGCTCTTGCCGGACGGGAACAGCAGCGCCAGCTCCTGGCGCGGCAAACGCGGCCAGTGGCGGACGCGGCCGACATCGAGATGCACGAACGGGATCGCCGAGGTCGGGTAGTAGCCGACGCCGCCATACTGGCGGATCAGCCCGGCATTGCGCAGCCGCTTGACCGGCACATCCGGGAAATGAACGTCCACCGCATTTCCGAGGGTGTGCTGGCTTTTGCGGGCCTGACCGCCCTTGGTCCGGCGCAACATGTTGTTGGTCTTCTGCGAGCGGTAGCCGGAAATGAGGTGGATCGGCTCCTCCGCGCCGACCTGCTGGTACACTTCCCAGAGCAGGTCGATCAACTCGCGGGACATTTCGATTTTCTCGTCCCGGCGCCAGTCGCGCATGATCCAGTCGATTTTTTCGAGCGCCTCGGGGATGTACGCGCCGTCGCGCTTGTAGATGACGTCGATGCGTTCTTCGGTGTTGACGCTGTAGATCTGCAGACGGCGCTCGGAAGCGTCCGCGCCAGCGGCCACCGCCAGGAGGAAGCCGGAAGCGGCAATCAGCGCAAGAGCGATGTTGTGGAAGAGACTGCGAAACGCGCGGAACATTCGGTCCCCGTGGGCAACGCCAGCGCCCGCCATATCGGCACGACCCTGAATACCCGGAACTTTAAACGTTGTTGCTTAACGGGGAGTAATTGCCGCAAATTGCGGGAAAAACATGGCGCGCGCAAAATGCCGTGCGGTAGCCGCTTTTTGCGATCGCGCGCCCGGCACGCTTCAACACTGCAAGGCCGGCGCTCCTGGTGCAGCGACCCGGACACTCGATCCATGCTCACGGCACGCTATCATTCAAGTGTCCAGGTCGGAAACCGGGCTAGCTGGCCTTCAGCGCCTTCAGCACCCGACCATCGTGGTTATAGATGTCCGCGAAGAAGCGGACCCCGCCGTCCTCCGCGACCGCCGCGGTGAAATAGGTCACATGAACCGGCAGCTTCTGCTCCAGACGGATCGCGCGGTTGTTTCCGCGTTCGATCGTCCGGTCGATCGCCTGCTTGCTCCAGCCTTCGGTGCGCATGATCGCCGAAGCGAAATCGCGCGGGTTGCGCACCCGCATACAGCCGTGACTGTAGGCCCGGCGCGAGCGGTTGAACAGATGCTTCGACGGCGTGTCGTGCAGGTAAACCGCGTGCTTGTTCGGGAACAGGAACTTGACCTCGCCAAGCGCATTGCCGCGCCACGGCGACTGCCGCAGGCGCACCTTGCTGGCGTCAACCCGGTCCCAGTCCACCTCGTAGGGGTCGACCTGCCGCTGCCCGCGCCACAGCACCTGGAAATTCTGGCGGCTCAGATAGCCTGGGTTGCGCTGGGCGATCGGGATGATCTCGCTCTTCGTGATCGAGTACGGCACGTTCCAGTACGGGTTGAATACCACAAGCTCCATCTCGTCCGAGAAGGACGGCGTGGCGTGGCGCGGCTTGCCGACCACGATACGCTCCTCGAACACCGTCTCGCCTTCCTCGACCAGGCGGACCTTGTATTCCGGCACGTTGACCCGGACATAGCGCGCGCCCAGGTCATTCGGGAACCAGCGCCAGCGCTCCAGATTGGCGCGGATGATGTCGATCTTTTCCGCCGGGCTGCGGTTGAGCGCGCGCCGCGTCGCCGGGCCGATCAGGCCATCGACGTGCAAGCCGTTCGTCTTCTGAAATTCGCGGATGGCGGCGACCAGCGTCTCGTCATAGGTCTCCGGCGTCCCGGCATCCGGCTGATTGAGCCGCTTGCGCACCAGCGGCACATGCGGGTGCGTGTCGCCAGGTTCGATGAGATCGCCGTCGGGAATCTGCACCGGCTCGCGCGCGGCCACCTTGCGCAGCTCGCGGAGGCGCTCCAGCAGGCCAATGAACTGCGGATGGCTCGGGTGAAAGCGCTCCAGATACGCCGCCACGTCGGCATTTTCCGCCGCCAGCCCGCGCAGCACCTTGAGCGGATCGGGCGCGTCCGGCGTGATGTCGAGATCGCGGTGAACCGCCCGCGGGTCGAGATGTCCCGACTGGGCATGTCGCGCATAGGCCAGCACGGAACGGCTGATGCGATATTCCGCGGTCGCAAGCCACTGCGCCTCGCGACCGTCAGCCGTCGCGAAACCGTCCGGGTCGGGCAGCGGATAGTTCTCCGGGCGGAGATCGAATTCCCCCGCGCGCGCCACCACGTCCGCCACGGCGGCGGCGCGGTCATTGAGCCCCTGCTCATCGACCCACAGGAACGCATAGCCGGTCTCGGAGTAGAACTCGGCCATCGCGCCGCGTTCGCGCTTCTCAGCCTCCGAGATGTCTTTGAAACTTTCGCTCAGCCGGCCCTGCAGCTTGAAGGCGGCGGCGTCCATGCGGCTGATAAGCTCTTGCGGCGCGCCTGGCTCCACGGCCTGTGCAGGCATCGCGCCAAAGGCAACCGCCGCTACGGCGATGGCGGAAAACAGACCTCGCAGCATCTGACCCCTCAATTTGCGTGATGCGACAGGTTAACCGATCGCGGGCGCGACGGCCAGCGCTCCCCC
>CAZINX010000005.1:15097-30080 GCA_964540795.1 uncultured Hyphomicrobiaceae bacterium
ATTTGCGTGATGCGACAGGTTAACCGATCGCGGGCGCGACGGCCAGCGCTCCCCCGCGCCGACGAGCGCTTTCGCCGTTTATGTGGCGTGAATGCACGGTTCATGCGCGCAGCAATGCGATCCACTCGCCGAGCCTGGCCGCGCCCTTCTGCATCTGCGCGAAGCCGCCCGCGTAACTTAGCCGGACATAGCGACGGCCGCCGTCGGGGTCGAAGTCGATGCCCGGCGTGATTGCAACGCCGGCCTCGCTCAGCGCGCGGGCGGCGAAGTCACGGCTGTCGTTGGTCAGGTGGCTCACGTCGGCATAGATGTAGAACGCGCCGTCCGCCGGGGCCATTTCGCCAAAGCCTGCATCGCCGAGCACGGAAAGAAGATGCTGCCGGTTGCGCGCATAGCCCGCCTTGATCCGGTCCAGTTCGTCCGTCGCGTCGAAGGCAGCCGTCGCGGCGATCTGCGACAGGGTCGGCGCGCAGATATACAGGTTCTGTTGCAGGCGCTCCGCCGCGCGGATCAGCCGTTCCGGCACCACCATCCAGCCAATCCGCCAGCCGGTCATGCAGTAATATTTCGACATGCTGTTGATGACGATGGCGTCATCGGAGAAGCGCAGCGCCGTCTGCGCCGCGATGGTGTGCTCCAGCCCGTGGTAAATCTCGTCGGAGATGAACCACATTCCGCGCCCGCGGCACTCGTCAATCAGCGTGGCCATGTCAGAGGGGTCCAGCATGGCGCCGGTCGGGTTTGCGGGGCTGGCGACGATGAGACCGTCCAGGCCGTGAACCCGCGCCGCAGCCTCCTCCAGCGCGCGCGGCGTCGGCATCCACTGCTCCGCCGGACCGGCCTCCACGGCCACCGGGCGCACACCCAGCGCGCTGGCAATCTGCCGGTAGCAGGGATAGCCCGGCTGCGGCAGGCCCAGCGCGCCGCCTTGATCGAACAGCATCAGGAAGGCGAGCGCGAAGCCGGCGGAAGACCCGGTCGTGACGATGATCCGCTCGGGCGCAACCTCGACCGCGTGCCGCTCGGCGTAGTAGCGCGCGATCCGCTGGCGCAGCTCGGGCAGGCCCGGCGCATCCGTGTAGCCATGCGCGCCGCTGTCAAGCGCCAGCTTCACGGCTTGCCGCGCCTTCTGCGGGGCGGGGCTGGCCGGCTGGCCGATTTCCATATGTATGATGTCCTCGCCCGCCGCATCGCGCCGGTTCGCCTCGGCCATCACATCCATCGCCACGAAAGAGTCGATCTGCGCGCGCCTGGAAACCTGAAGGTCGCTCATCGTATCGCCGCTCCCAACCATTCACTCTTTCGTTACCCAAGCTGCCCGTCACGCTTTCGTCAATCTCGGCATGTTACCCGTTCGTGTACAGGGCCCTTGGCGCGTCGCGCGTTGACCGGTGCAAACCCGTGCCATAGGCTCTTGCGGATCGCGCGCAGCGCGCAGCAGCAACCCACACAAATCGTTCGAGATGCTCATGTTCGCTTTATCTGGCCGCTTAACGCGATGGTTCCGCGCTCGCGACCGCTTCGCCGAGGAGCGCGCGCCGGGCGGGTCCAGGCGGCGCGCCTCTCTGAAACTCCAGGCCATAGCGATCGTGACGGCGGCGATGACCTTCGCGGCCAGCGGGACGCCGGCCGCCGCGCAGGGGCTGATCCGCGACGCCGAGATCGAGGCCCTGATGCAGGATTACGCCGGGCCGGTCCTTGAAGCGGCGGGCCTCGGGTCGCAGAACATCAACATTCATCTCGTCAATTCGCAGAGCTTCAACGCCTTCGTGGTCGACGGCCGCAACATGTTCATTCATGTCGGCGCGATCATGCAGGCCTCGACGCCCAACCAGCTCATAGGCGTGATTGCGCACGAGGCCGGGCATATCGCCGGCGGCCACCTGTCGCGGCTGCGCACTCTGATGCAGCGCGCCCAGAGCGCCTCGCTCATGCTCCAGTTGCTCAGCATCGCCGCGGCGGTCGGCGGTGTGGCGGCAGGCGCAGGCGGCGACGCGGCGCAAGCGGGCCAGGCGCTGGCGCTGGGCAGCCAGACCGCGCTGATGAACACGATCATGGCCTATCGCCGCGCCGAGGAATATTCCGCGGACCAGGCCGCCGTGACCTATCTCAACCGGACGCAACAGTCGGGCCGCGGCCTGATCGAGGTGATGGAATTCTTCGCCGAACGGGAGTTGGCGGCCGTCGGAGTCGTCAATCCCTATGCGCGGACGCATCCGATCTCGCGCGACCGCATCCAGCAACTCCGGCAGCTTGTGCGGCAAAGCCCGCATTACGACAAGCGCGACCCGGAGGAATTGCGCAGACGCCACGCCCTGGCGCGCGCCAAGCTCGACGGTTTCATGAACAAGAGCAATCCGCAGGCCGTGTTCAACAAGTATTCCGGGAAGGAGGGATTGCCCGCGCGCTACGCCCGCGCCATCGCGCGGAACTTCGCCGCCGGCGTCGATGCCGCCGTGCCGGAAATCGACGCGCTGATCGAAACCCAGCCCGGCAACCCGTATTTCCACGAGTTGAAGGGACAGTTCCTGCTGGAAAGCGGGCAGGTGGAGCGCGCGATCCCGCCGCTGCAGAAAGCGGCGGAGCTGGCGCCGGATGCCGGGCTCATCAGGATCATGCTGGCGCAGGCGCTGCTGGCCGAAGGCGAGAAGGACAATCTCAGCGCGGCGGTCAACCACCTGCGCAAGGCGCTGGTGACCGAGGACAAGTCTGCCCGCGGTTACCGGCAGCTTGCCATCGCCTATGGCCGGCTGGGCCGCATCGCCGATGCCGAACTTGCTTCCGCACAGGCGTATTTCTATGAAGGCAAGCTTAAACTCGCCAAGGAACAGGCCGAGCGCGCCAAGGCCGGCTTCCCGCCGCAGTCGGCGTCGTGGATCAAGGCCGACGACATCGTGAATTTCGAGCCGCCTAAGCGGTAACCGTTCAAAGGTACGATCATCCCGAAAGGTCCGAGCATGAAGAAACTTGTGATTGCGGCCGCCGTGCTGGCCGTTTCCGCCCTGTTTGCGATCGAGCCGCGCGCGGCGACAACCGATCAGTTCGACGACGCGCAGGAAAAGGCGATCCAGGAGATCGTCCGCTCCTACCTCCTGGCGAACCCGGAACTGCTTGAAGAAGTGATCGCCGAGTTGCAGAAAAAACGCGAGGCCGAGGCTGCGGTGGCACGCCAGGACTATCTGCACGATCTTTACAGCGCGGATTCGGAATACAAGCGCTTCGGGATGGGCGAGGGCGATGTCGTGGTCGTAGAGTTCATGGACTACAACTGCCCCTTCTGCCGCAAGGCCTACAACATTCTCAGCGAAATCCACGAGGAGACCGATATCGAGGTCCGATTCATCGAATTCCCGGTGCTCGGACCAATGTCGACGATGGCCTCGCAGGCCGCGCTCGCCGCCGAGAAGCAGGGCAAATACATCGAGTTTCATGATGCGCTGATGCAGCTTACAGATCGCATCAACAACGAGGAAACGGTTTTCGATGTGGCCGAGCAGGTCGGGCTGGACTTGGAGCGGCTCAAGACGGATATGCAGGACCCGGAAATCGCCGAGATGATCGACGAGAACCTGCAGCTCGCCGATGCGCTCGGCGTTCAGGGCACGCCCGCGTTCTTCATCGGCGACACCTCGATCCCCGGCGCGCCGGAGGACCTGCGCGACGAGCTGATCCGCGCGATCGGAGAGGCTCGCGAAGGCTGCGCGGCCTGCTGATCCCGGCGGCCCCCGGCCCCACGGCGCTTTGCAACGCCCGGAATATTTGCTAGGCAAAGCCGCGCGCCGACGCGGAAATCCCGCTATGCGCGCGGCCAGCCATTTCTCCATCCGAGACCGCGATGCTCAAGCCCGTCTTCGTCCTCAACGGCCCGAACCTGAATCTCCTCGGCGCGCGCGAGCCGGAGATTTACGGGCGCGAGACGCTGGACGACATCCGCAAGCGGCTTGAGGCGAGCGCGGCCGGCAAGGGCCTGACGGTCGATTTTCGCCAGTCAAATCGCGAGGGCGAGCTGGTCGACTGGATTCAGGAAGCGCGCGCGTCCGCCTCGGGCATCATCGTAAATCCGGCCGGCTATGGCCATACATCCATAGCAATCCTTGATGCCTTGTTGGCAGCCGCCGACATTCCTTGCATTGAGGTCCATCTGTCGAACATTTATAAGCGCGAGCCCTTCCGGCGCCGGTCGCTGGTGTCACAGGCGGCGACAGGCGTGATCTGCGGTCTTGGATCGCAGGGCTACGATCTGGCGCTGGAGGCGATGGCGACCCGGCTCAAGCCAAGCCCGTGACCGGGAAAAGCGAGGCAAATCAAAACCCATGAATGAAAAATCCAAATCTCCGCTGATCGATGAGGACGCCATTCGCGGTCTGGCGGAGGTGCTGAACGACACCGGCCTGAGCGAGATCGAGGTGGAACAGAAGGGCCTGCGCATCCGCGTGGCGCGCAACGTGACCGCGACGGTCACCGCCGCAGGTCCGGCCCCGGCCACCGCCGACACCGCCACGGCGCAGAAGCCCGCAGCCGACCCTGACGCCGATCTCGCCACGCATCCCGGCGCTGTTACCTCGCCGATGGTCGGCACCGCCTATCGCGCGCCGGAGCCGGGCGCGGCCCCTTTCGTCGAGGTCGGCACAACCGTCGAGCGCGGCCAGACGCTGATGATCGTCGAGGCGATGAAGACGATGAACCACATCCCCGCCCCGCGCGCCGGGACAGTGAGCGCCATTCTCGTGGAAAACGGCCAACCCGTCGAATATGGCGAGCCGCTGATGATCATCGAATGACGGAGCGGAACCCGGCATGTTCGACAAGGTCCTGATCGCCAACCGCGGCGAGATCGCATTGCGCATCCAGCGCGCCTGCAAGGAGTTGGGCATCGCCACGGTGGCGGTCCACTCGACCGCGGACGCCGACGCAATGCATGTGCGCCTCGCCGATGAGAGCGTGTGTATCGGTCCGCCGCCGGCGAGCGAGAGCTACCTGAACATCCCGGCATTGCTGGCGGCCTGCGAGATTACCGGCGCGGATGCAGTCCACCCTGGGTACGGCTTCCTGTCCGAGAATGCGCGCTTCGCGGAAATCCTCGAAGAGCACGAGATCACCTTCATCGGCCCGACTTCGGAGCACATCCGGCTTATGGGCGACAAGATCCAGGCCAAGGAGACCGCCAAGGGTCTGGGAATCCCTGTTGTCCCAGGCTCGCCGGGCGCGGTCACGACCGACGAGCAAGCCTACAAGATTGCCGGGGAAATCGGTTATCCGGTACTGGTGAAGGCCGCGGCCGGCGGCGGCGGGCGCGGCATGAAGGTGGCGCATTCGCAGAACCGGCTGTCCGTCGCGCTGTCCACGGCGCGCTCGGAAGCGCAGGCGGCCTTCGGCGACGACGCCCTCTACATCGAGAAATATCTCGCACAGCCGCGCCATATCGAGATTCAGGTGCTTGGCGATGGGCGCGGCAACGCGATCCATCTCGGCGAGCGCGACTGCTCGCTCCAGCGCCGCCACCAGAAGGTCTGGGAAGAGGCCCCCTCGCCCGCGCTCAATGACGAACAGCGCCGCGAAATCGGCGAGACCGTCGCCAAGGCCATGCGCGAGATGAAATACCGCGGCGCGGGAACAGTCGAGTTCCTTTACGAGAACGGCCAGTTCTTCTTCATCGAGATGAACACCCGCATTCAGGTCGAGCACCCGGTCACGGAGATGATCACCGGCATCGACCTGATTATCGAGCAAATCCGCATCGCATCCGGCGCGCCGCTGACGCTCGCGCAGGAGGAGATCGAGTTCAACGGCCATGCGATCGAATGCCGCATCAACGCCGAGAACCCGACGACCTTCGCCCCGTCGCCCGGCAAAATCCGCTATTTCCATCCGCCCGGCGGGCTGTCCGTGCGCGTCGATTCCGGCGTGTATGCGGGTTATACGATCCCGCCCTATTACGACAGCCTGATCGGCAAACTCATTGTCCACGGCCGGCACCGCAACGAGTGCCTCATGCGGCTCAAGCGCGCGTTAAGCGAGTTCGTGATCGACGGCATCGAAACGACCATACCGCTTTATGCTATGCTGGTATCCGAGCCGGACATCGTGGATGGCCTTTACGACATCCACTGGCTCGAAAAGTATCTGGACGAACACTAACTCCGTTCAGAATCGGGGGCAGCCAGCCCCGTGAGAGCATCGAGCGGTGGAGTCGCATGGGATCGCCATCCGATCTCAATACGGAAATCACGCCCCAGGTCCTCCTCAAGGCCTATGCCTGCGGCATATTCCCTATGGCCGAAAGCGCGCTGGACCATTCGCTGTTCTGGGTCGAGCCGGAGTTGCGGGGCATCCTGCCGCTGAACGAGGTGCATATCCCGCGCCGGCTGGCCCGCACGATCCGCAAGGGCAAGTTCGAGGTCCGCGTCGACTCGGACTATCACGGCGTCATCGACGGCTGCGCGAGTTCGCGGCCCGGCCGCCGGACCACCTGGATCAATTCGCAGATTCGCCGCCTCTACGGACAACTTTTCAAGATGGGCCACTGCCACACGATCGAGACCTGGCTGGACGGCGAGCTGGTGGGCGGGCTTTATGGTGTGGAGCTGGGCCGCGCTTTCTTCGGGGAGAGCATGTTTTCGTATGAGCGCGACGCCAGCAAGGTCGCGCTGGTCTATCTCGCCGCGCGGCTCATTCACGGCGGCTTCACGCTGCTCGACACCCAGTTCGTCACCGAGCATCTCAAGAGCTTCGGCGCGCGGGAGATCGGCCGCGAGCAATTCCAGAGCCTGCTAGCCTCCGCCGTGCGCGGCAAGGCCGACTTCTACAAGCTCTCGGATGACGTCTCACCCTCGGGCATCTTGCAGGTGGTCAGCCAGACGTCGAACACCGGGTGCTCGACCCCGTGAACGCCGGGGCTTTCGGCGAACATCCAGCCGGTGAAGATGCGCTTCTCCTTGCCGTCGAGCTGAATCTCGTCGATCTCGACGAATACCGAAGTGCGCGGGCGCTCCGTCGGCGGGCGGGTGTAGCAGGCGCGCGGGGTAATCTTCAGCGCGCCAAATACGGTCGTCTCGTCCATCGGGACTTCCAGCTTGGAGACCCGCGCCGTCACCTTGTCGAGCGCGGCGAAGACGGCGACGTCGTTGGCGATCTTGGCCGCTTCCGCCGGGAAGGCGGCGAGCGTCAGGAAGGCCGCTAAGGCAATCGCTCCCAGTCGTGCCATGATGCGCTGTCTCATCGGCTAGAGGGGTTTCAGGTTCATTGACGCGTCGCGGCCACGCGCAGGCGCATGTAATCGGCGAACCACTGGCCGTCGCTGGCGCGCAGCACCGGCTCCAGCAGATCGGTGACCCATGCCAGCACCTCGTTCTGGCGACTCCCGAACTGCGCGAAGAACGGCGGCCGAAAGGTCATCAGCCAGCCCTCCATGCCCGTCGGCAGCGGCGTGGGCCGCGCGATGAGCTCGATACGCTCGACCGTGAAGCCCGCGACCTCCAGCCGCTCACGATACGCCTCCGGGGTCGGGAAGAACCACGGACCAGCCAGCGCCGCGTCGCCGCCGAACTTGTCCGCCGCCGCGCGCATGGCCGTAATGCAGGCCGCAACGTTTCCGTGCCCGCCGAATTCGGCAACAAAGCGGCCGCCCGGCTTCAGTGCGCGCCTCACGCCGTCGATGACCGCGTCGGCATTGCGCATCCAGTGCAGCGCGGCGTTTGAGAACACCGCGTCGAACTCGCGGTCGAACGGAAGCGCCTCGCCATCGATGTTCCGCGCGTCGATACCCCGCTCGTGGGCCGCGCGCAGCAGATCTTCGCTGTTGTCCGCGCCGACGACCTCCGCGCCCGCCTCGACGATCTTCTGGCTCAGAACCCCGTCGCCGCAGCCCAGATCAAGAATGCGCTCGCCTGGCCGCGGCGCCAGCCAATTGAGGATTTCCAGGCCATATTCGGAGACAAAGCGGGCGTGGGCGTCATAGCCCGCCGCGCTCCAGGTCTGCGCCCGTTCTGGCCGCTCGTGAGAGGTTTGCCCGCTCATTCGGCTTGCCACGGCTCATAATCCGGCTCGCCCTGCGGACGCGGATTGGGACGCAGGATGCTTCCCGGCGGGCGGTAGGCCTGCGGCGTGCCGGTCATGTTGGGGATGTGCGGCTTCTCCCACGGCTTGGCGCGGTAAGCCTCTTCCGTCGGCGGCGTGTCGACGGTGTAGTGCAGCCAGGCGTGCCACTCAGGCGGCACCTTTGATGCATCGGCAACGCCGTTATAGATCACCCAGCGGCGCGGCTTGCCCAGCGGGCCTTTGCCGTCGCGCTGCTCATAGTATTTGTTGCCCCATTCGTCCTCGCCGACCAACCGGCCGTGACGGCGCGTAAACAGCTTGGTGCCCAGCGTGGCACCGTTCCACCAGGTAAATATGTCGGACAACAAGCTCATATCAGCGATCCGTTTTTTGCGTTTGCGCCGGAATATGGCAGCGGCTTAGACTCAAGTCCAGTTTACGCGGCGGTCAAGCGCCGCGGCCAACAGCAGGATTCTCGTTTTGGCTTCTCCGCGTATCGCCGCGACGCCGCTGCTCTGGATCATTGTGCTGGCGGCGAGCCTCGTGCTCGCAATCAACATGGGCATCCGCCAGAGCTTCGGCCTGTTCCTGAACCCGATCAGCATGGATCTCGGGTTGGGGCGCGAGGCATTCGGCCTGTCGATGGCGCTGGTGAACCTGATGTGGGGTTTCACCGCGCCGGCATTCGGCGGCTTCGCGGACAAATACGGGGCGGGGCGCGTGCTGACCGTGGGCGCGCTGCTCTACGCGGCCGGCCTTCTCATCATGGCGAATGCCTCGGGCGAGGCGAGCCTGCTGACCGCCGGGGTGCTCATCGGGCTGGGCGTAAGCGGCACGGGCTTCACCGCCGTGCTCGGCGTCGTCGGCCGCGCCGCGCCGGAGGAAAGCCGCGCCAAGGCGCTGGGGCTGGCCAGCATGGGCAGCGCTATCGGGCAATTCGCCGCGCTTCCCTATGCGCATGTGCTGATCGACTCCTACGGCTGGTCCTTCAGCCTCGTCATTCTGGCGCTGACCGCGGCGATGATGGCCCCGCTGGGCTGGACGCTCGCCTCCGGCGCGGGGCGCGAGGCGAAGGGCCGGGCTGCCAGCGCCGCGCCGAGGGGCCAGCAGACGATCCGCGCCGCGCTTGGCGAGGCGATGCCCGACCGCGACTTCCGCCTGCTCTCGATCGGCTTCTTCGTCTGCGGCTTCCACATCGCCTTCGTCGCAACGCACCTGCCGGCCTACGTGAGCGATCTGGGCTTCAGCGCCGAAACCGGGATGCTCGCCTTGATGATTATCGGGATCGGCAACATCGCGGGCACCTATATCTTCGGGCAGCTCGGCGGGCGCTTCGAGAAGCGGCACCTGCTCGTCTTCCTCTATGGCGCGCGGGCGGTGGTCTTCCTCGCCTTTGTCCTGCTGCCGATGACCTATTCAAGCTTGCTGATCTACTCGGCGCTCCTCGGGCTGCTGTGGCTGGCGACCGTTCCGCTCACCAGCGGGCTGGTGGCGGACATGTTCGGGCCGCGCTGGATGTCCCTGCTGTTCGGCATCACCTTCCTGTCGCACCAGATCGGCAGCTTCCTGGGCGCGTGGCTGGGCGGATATCTCTATGACATCTTCCAGAGCTATGACATCATGTGGTGGATTTCGATCGCGCTGGGCGTGTTGTCCGCGCTGGTTCACGGCTTTATCCGCCAGCGCCGGCCCGCTCCAGCGGGCGCGACATCTTGAGGAGACTGCACCCATGCCGCGTTCAGTGACATTGTTCATCTGGATGACCGGCGCCGCCCTCATCGCAGGGGCAGCGGCGCTGTGGCTTGAGCGCGGCAACGCAATGCTGCTCGACCTTTCTTCCAGCGTCGCGGCCTTCACCTGCCTCTGACGGACAGCGCGGCCCCTGTCGCGCGCCACGGCTCTTGCCAATCCCGCCCGCCATTCTCAAAATAGCGCCGACCTTAGCGAAGCTGGGCCGCTATCGCGTCTCGCAGCGCATCAACAAGCAACAATGCCCGCCGACCCAGGGAGCGAAAATCGATGAGCCTCTATCACGACGTCTATCGCGAATGGCAGAACGACCCGGAGGGCTTCTGGGCGAAAGCCGCCGAGGAAATCGACTGGGAAAAACCCGCCGACAAAATCTTCGATCCCGAAATGGGCGTCTATGGCCGCTGGTTCGTCGGCGCGCAGTGCAACACCTGTTACAACTGTCTCGACCGGCATGTGCCGGCGCGCGGCCACCAGCCCGCGCTGATCTACGACAGTCCGATGGCCGGTGCGCAGCGGACCTACACCTACCGCGAGCTGCGCGATGAGGTGGCGTTGTTCGCCGCCGTGCTGCGCGACATGGGCGTCGAGAAGGGTGACCGCGTCATCATCTACATGCCGATGATCCCGGAGGCTGCCATCGCCATGCTCGCCTGCGCGCGGCTGGGTGCAATTCACTCGGTGGTGTTCGGCGGCTTCGCGGCGCATGAGCTGACGACGCGCATCAACGATTGCGAGCCCAAGCTGATCCTGTCGGCGTCGTGCGGGATCGAGCCGGGCCGGATCGTGAAATACAAGCCGCTGCTGGACGAGGCCATCGCGCACGCCGAGACAAAGCCGCAAGCGACGCTCATCTACCAGCGGCCGCAAGCGTATGCGCCGCTGTTTGCCCCGCGCGATCATGACTGGGCACAGGCGGTGGAGCGCGCGCGGCGGGCGGGCGAACATGCCGAGTGCGTGAGCGTGGCCGCAACCGATCCGCTCTACATCCTGTATACATCAGGGACGACCGGCATCCCGAAAGGCGTCCTGCGGGATAATGGCGGGCACATGGTCGCGCTGAAATGGACGATGAACAACCACTACAATATCGACCCCGGCGACGTGTGGTGGACCGCGTCCGATGTCGGCTGGGTGGTCGGCCACTCCTACATTGTCTATGCGCCGCTGCTGCACGGCGCGACGACGATCATGTACGAAGGCAAGCCGGTCGGCACGCCGGACGCAGGGGCTTTCTGGCGGGTCATCTCGGAGCATGGCGTCAAGGCGCTGTTCACCGCCCCGACGGCCTTCCGCGCGATCAAGCAGCATGATCCGAGCGGCGAGCTGGCGGGCAACTACGATCTCTCGAAATTCGAGACGCTGTTCCTTGCGGGCGAGCGCGCCGACCCGGACACCATTCGCTGGGCGGAGAAGGTGCTGAACGTCCCCGTAATCGACCACTGGTGGCAAACGGAGACGGCCTGGGCGATCGCGGGTAACCCGATGGGATTAGGGATGCTTCCGGTAAAGTACGGCTCGCCGACTGTGCCGATGCCGGGCTATGACCTGCGCGTACTCGACGAGCAGGGCTACGACGTGGCGGCGGGACAGAACGGCTCGATCTGCATCAAGCTGCCGATGCCGCCGGGCTGTCTGCCGACGCTGTGGAACAACGACGAAGGCTTCAGGAACTCGTATCTCGACGACTACCCCGGCTACTACAAGACGGGCGACGCCGGTTATCTGGACGAAGACGGCTATGTCTTCGTGATGGCGCGCACCGACGACATCATCAATGTCGCCGGGCACCGGCTGTCAACGGGCGGGATCGAGGAGGTGATCGCGAACCACCCGGACGTGGCCGAGTGCGCCGTCGTCGGCATCGCCGACCCGATCAAGGGGCAGGTGCCAGCGGGCTTCGTCGTGTTGAACGCGGGCGTGAACCGCGATCCCTCGGAGATCGAGACGGAGATCATCCAGCTTGTGCGCGACGAGATCGGCCCGGTTGCGGCGTTCAAACTGGCGCTGACGGTCAACCGGCTGCCGAAGACGCGCTCGGGCAAGATCCTGCGCGGCACGATGCGCAAGATCGCGGATGGCGAGGCGTATCGCGTGCCCGCGACGATCGACGATCCGGCGATTCTGGATGAGATCAGGGAACGGCTGCAGATGCACAGCGCGCGGTAGGAGCTACAGAAAATAGATGTCGCCGTCGATACTGACGGCGGCCCTCGACCGAATATCGCGAGAAAAACACGGGCCTGGACCGTAGTGGACCCTGTTGAGCTTGCCTGGTCAGTTCTTCGTGGAGTGAACTGAAACGCTGCAGATCATGGGTCCCCCCCAATAACCCAGCGTTTCAGTTCTTTATTCCAGGCGAAGTAACGCACTCCGCGCTGAAGCACTTCAAGACCGCGCCTCTTAGCGGACCACGTGCACAGCCACGTCAGCAGCGCCCAGCTTCAGAGACGGCTCGGCAACTTCCTTGCGGCAAGCGCTGACGGCAGCGGCGGTCGCGACAACGGTGGCCACGATGATAACGCCTTTCAGACCCTTCATGATGATATCTCCTCTGAATTTACGGCAATTGCCGCCTTCAGCAATTACCGGGCGCTCGGGGTCAGATCAAGCGCACCACCGCATGGCCCCGCCAGATTTGCGCCATGATGATGCGAAAAAGACACGAAGGCATGGCGGCCCGGCGGCGCCAGCGCGCGCTTGTAAACAGCTGTTAACGAAGCTGCATCGGGGCTAGCGGCGGGTCACCGACTGCCGCGCGCCCAGCGGAGCCGACCATGACGGATCGGTCGCGGAATGCGGCGTCTCAAGCACCCGCTCGCCATTGCCGTTCAGCGAGATGACGACCAGTTCCGCACCACCCTGCTCGCCCGAACGCGGCCGGGAAAACACCAGCGCACGCCCGTTCGGCGCCCAGGACAAACCGCCGATATCCGCGGCTGCCGTCAACAATCGCTCCTGCGAGCCGTCCGGCTTCATCGTGCCGAGAAATGCCTGCCCTTGCAGCCGCTTGACGAAGACGATCAGATCGCCGCGCGGGGACCACACCGGCTCGTCATAGCTGCCCTCGCCGCGGCTGATCCGCTGCTGGGACCGGCCGTTCGCGCGCATCACGTAGAGCTGGCTCGTTCCGCTGCGCCCGGAGACGAACACGATGTGCCGCCCGGATGGGGAAAAGCTCGGCGCGGTGTCGATCGCGGCGGTTTCGGTCAACCGTTGCATGGCGCGGGTGCGCAGGTCGATCTCATAAAGGTTGGCATTGCCGCCGCGCCGCAGGCTTATCACGATGCGGCGTCCGTCTGGCGCGAAGCGGGGCGGGGCCATCAGTCCGGGCACCTCGCCGATCGTCTCCGTCAGGCCCTGATGCAGGTCCCGCAGCACAATGCGCAGCGTGCCGCCGGTATCGACGACATAGATGAGTTGCTGGGCTGCGGGGCTGAACCGCGGCGACAGGACGGTCTGCGTGCCGTCGGTGAGATATTCGAGATTGCGCCCGTCCTGATCCATCACGGCGAGCCGGGTGGCTGGCGGATCGATGTCGTTGCGCTGCTCGATAAAGGCGATGCGGGTATCGAAATAGCCCGGAGCGCCAGTGAGTTCGGAATAGACGGCATCCGCCGCGACATGCGCAAGCCGACGCCAATGCTGCTGCGGCGCGTAATATTGCGCGCCGATGCGCTGCGCGCCCGACGCGACATCCCACAGGCGGAACGCCAGCCGCAGCCGTCCGCCAGGCGCCGGCGTTACGCGGCCAACCAGAAGCGCCGACGAATTCGTGGCGCGCCAATCGGGAAAACTTGGCATGGCGTTGAGACTGACCCGCTCTCGCACCAGCGCGGTCTGCTCCAGCGGGATGAAGGCCTGCGAGCGCGCCAGATCCGAGGTCAAGACGCGCGCGATACGCTGCGCCATCTCTTCCGTCTCCGCCGTGCCGCCGGAAAAGGCCGGAATGGCGATGCGAACGGGCAGCTCGGGCGCATCCTCCTGGGCCAAGGCGGACGGCGTGAGCGCGAACAATAGCGCCGCCAGCAGCGCAAGCGTCGCGCGGAACACATTGGATCGCGTATGGGTCGGCCGGAGGATCATGTGTTTGCGTCGATCTGGCGGGACACGATGGCGGAAAACTCCTGCGCAAAATCCTTCATGCGCTGCGCATGGCGCTGCACAGCGCGGGTCAGCCCGCGATGGAAGACAACCGCGACCGCGCCGGCGAAAAGCCCCAGCGCGCCCGCGAACGCGCCCTGCGCCGCCGCCGGGGCCAGCGCGGAGAAGTCGCCCGCCACCGCAAAGCCCGCCATAAGCGCCCATAGCGCGCCAGCCAGGCCCAGAAGCGGCGCGGCCGTACCGATGCTCCCCAGCACGCTCAACCCCCGCTCCAGCCGGTCTGTTTCCCGCGCAATCGACACCGCCATGAGCCGCTCCATCCGCCACTGCACCCCGGGAAGCGCACGCGGCGAGGTCCCCAGCGTGCGCCGCCACTCATACATTGCCGCCATGAATATCGCCGACAAGGAGCCGGTCTGTTTGCCGTTCATCGAGGCGTAAAGCTCGTCAAGCGATGGCCCGGACCAGAACAGCCGCTCGAAAGCATCGGCCTGCTGCCGCACGCGCGCCAGCTCGGCGTATTTGCCGGCGGCGGCAACCAGCGTCCATATGAAGGCCGCGACCAGCGCGAGGATCACGGCCTGAACCACCGCGCCCGCCTCGCCGAAAAGCGCGAAAACCGACACGTCCGCCCGCGCGGCAACGAAGATCACGGGCGGGCTGTGCGATTCCATTGGATACGTGGTCCGGCGTGGTTGACGTACAGCCACCTCCCTGACCGGGGAGTGTGGAAAAGCCGTGGCGATCAGCCTGAGCGCATCCAGCGCGTGACGCTCTCCGGCAGCGCGGTCGCGAGCCGTTGCGGCCGGCCGGTCTCGTCCACGAGCACGATCTGCACCCGCGCACGGACAAGCCGCTCGTCACCGCGCATGACGGTCTGCGCCAGCGTAAAGGCCGCGGCGGTCTGCTCGGCGGGCCCTGTGACAACCTCCAGCACGTCGTCAATCCGCGCGGGCCGCACGAAGTCGATTTCCATGCGCCGCACGACGAAGACCAGCCGCGCGCCCTCGCCCGCCGCCAGCGCACTGTGATGCACGCCGAGCAGCCGGATCATGTCGGAGCGCCCGCGCTCCATGAAGCGCAGATAGCTGGC
>CAZINX010000005.1:30180-180609 GCA_964540795.1 uncultured Hyphomicrobiaceae bacterium
CGAGCAGCCGGATCATGTCGGAGCGCCCGCGCTCCATGAAGCGCAGATAGCTGGCATGATAGACGAGGCCGGAAAAGTCAGTGTCCTCATAGTACACGCGCACAGGCAGGACATGGCGGCCCGCCTCCAGCCGCCCGGCGAGATGCGGCCAGTCCATCGGCGCGTTGGCCTCAGACATTCAGCGTCCCTTCCTTGGCGCGCCTGAAGACCTCTTGTTGTTGTTCCTTCAGGAATTGACTCTCATTCGTAACGGCAATCCCGAGATCGCGCGCACCAGCAATAAACCCACGCAACGTTTCCGGCTCCATATCTCCAGTGCCGACATTCTTTTGGTTGACGACAATGGCACTGAGAAGCGGCAGACCGTTCCGATAACTGTACTCCAACAGGTTCCACAGATGCGACGGCATCGCGTGACGCACCGCAAAAGACCACTTCAATCCGCTCGCTTCCGCGAGTTGTTTGTAGCTCAGGAACTGTCTCCGCGAAGCGGCGTCCCTGATGGCAGCAAGAGACTTCTCGAATGAAAGCCCTTTGCCCTGGCGGCGAGCGTATTCAGCCAAAATCTCAGTATATTTCGGTTCTTCAGTCTTGCCCGCCTTCCGATAGTTTTCCAAAAGGTTTGCGATTTGCTCGTCGCCGAGTTTGTCCAGATCGAAATCTTTCAGTCCGGCCATGCAGCACCTCTTCCTCACTCATCGCTATCCCCGAACAGCGGCATGGAGGGCTGTGTCATCTGCGCGGGGGCGGCCATGCCAAGATGCTTGAACGCCTTGAGCGTGACGATCCGTCCGCGCGGCGTGCGCCCGATGAAACCCTGCTGGAGCAGAAACGGCTCGATGGTCTCTTCCAGCGCATCCTTGGATTCGCTCAGCGCGGCGGCGATGGTGTCGATGCCGACCGGGCCGCCGCCATAGGTGTCGGCGATGCAGCGCAGATAGCGGTGGTCAAGCGAGTCGAGCCCGAGGGGGTCCACTTCAAGCTGCGTCAGCGCGCGGTCCGCAACGCCGTCATCGACCTCGCCGGAGCCGTCCACGGCGGCGAAATCGCGCACCCGGCGCAACAGTCGTCCGGCCACGCGCGGCGTCCCGCGGCTGCGCTTGGCGATCTCGCGCGCGCCCGCCGGCGTCATCGCCATGCCGAGCACGCCCGCGCCGCGCGTGACGATCTGCTCAAGCTCGTCATCGGTGTAGAAATCCAGCCGGACGGGAATGCCAAAGCGGTCGCGCAGCGGCGTTGTCAGCAGGCCGGTGCGGGTCGTCGCGCCGATCAGCGTGAACTTTGCCAAGTCGATGCGCACCGAACGCGCCGCCGGTCCCTCGCCGATGATGAGGTCGAGCTGAAAATCTTCCATCGCCGGGTAGAGGATTTCCTCCACCGCCGGATTGAGCCGGTGAATCTCGTCGATGAACAGCACGTCGCGCGCTTCGAGATTGGTGAGCAGCGCCGCGAGGTCGCCCGGCTTGGCGATGACCGGGCCGGAGGTCATGCGGAAATTGACGCCCAGCTCCCGCGCCATGATCTGCGCGAGCGTGGTCTTGCCCAGCCCCGGCGGCCCGGCGAACAGCACGTGATCCAGCGCCTCGCCCCGGCCGCGCGCGGCGTCGATGAACACGCGCAGGTTGGCGCGGGCGCGCTCCTGGCCGATGAACTCGGCGAGCCGCTGCGGGCGGAGGCTCGGCTCGACGTCGTCCTGCTCGTTGCGCGCGCCCTCGATCAGCCGGTCGCTCAACTTCCAAGCTCCTTCAGGCCCAGCCGGATCAGCGTTTCGGTCGAGGCGTCATCGCCAGCCTCGCGCATTGCGGTGGCAACGGCCCCGGCGGCCTGCGCCGCTGGATAGCCCAGATTCGTCAGCGCGGAAACCGCATCGCCCATCGCCGTGCCGTCCCGCGCGTTCATGCCTTCGGGCAGCGCCACCGCCGCCGCGCCTGCCTGCACCAGCGCGGGCGCCTTGTCGCGCAGCTCGCCGATCAGCCGCTGCGCAACCTTCGGCCCGACGCCGGGCGTGCGCGAGATGGCGGCCTTGTCGCCGAGCGCAATGGCATTGGCGATCTCGTTCGGCTCCAGTGTCGAGAGGATGGCCAGCGCCAGCCGCGTGCCGACGCCCTGCACGCCCTGAAGCAGCCGGAACCAGCGCCGTTCCAGCTCGTTCGCAAAGCCGAAAAGGCGAATGGCATCTTCGCGCACATGGGTCTCGATCGCCAGTTCGACGGGTTGCCCGCGCGCGGGAAGCCGCGCCAGCGTGCGGCTTGCGCAGTGTACCTCATAGCCGACGCCGCCGACATCGACGATGACCCAGCCATCGCCGGTGGCATCGACCAGTCCTTTGAGCTTGCCGATCACTGCGCCGCTCCCGCGAGAAGCGCGAGCGCGCCGCGATGATGCGCATGGGTGATGGCAATGGCCAGCGCGTCCGCTGCGTCGTCGCTGTCCGGGGTCGCGCGCGGCAGCAGGATGCCGAGCATGGCGCGGATCTGCGCCTTGTCGGCGTGGCCGGAGCCGACGACCGACTTCTTCACCGCGTTCGGCGCATATTCCGCAACCGCAAGACCCGCACGCGCCGGCGCAAGCAGGGCAACCCCGCGCGCCTGGCCGAGCTTCAGCGTCGCGCGGGCATCCTTGTTGACGAAGGTCTGCTCGACGGCGGCCTCGGACGGCTTCCAGGTGTCGATGGCACCGCACAGGCCCGCGAAGAGGTCGGCCAGCCGGTCGGGGAGCGGCGCGTCTTCGCGCGGGCGGATAGTTCCGGCGGCAATGAAGGTGAGGCGCGACCCCGCGCTTTCGATCAGCCCCCAGCCGGTGCGCCGCAGGCCGGGGTCGATGCCGAGAATGCGCACCGTCGCCATGTCATGCTCCCACGAACACCTCAATCCGGCCCCACGTCATGCCCGGACTTGATCCGGGCATCCATACTGCTGCGTCAGGGCGACTTCTGGATTGCCGGGTCACGCCCGGCAATGACGCAAGAACTGACGATGTGGAACATCTTGCCTAGGCGGACAGCCGCTCCATCACCTCGTCGGAGACTTCGAAATTGGCGTAGACGTTCTGCACATCGTCATGATCTTCCAGCGCCTCCAGAAGCCGCATGAGCTTGCCGCCGGTTTCCTCGTCGACCTCGATGGTGTTCTGCGGCTTCCAGATGATCTGCGCCGAGCGCGCCTCGCCGAAATGCTGCTCAAGCGCCTTGGCCACGTCGGCCAAGTCTTCCACGTCGCAGTAAATGGTGTGACCATCATCCGACGATTCGCAGTCCTGCGCACCCGCTTCGATGGCGGCTTCCACCATTTCCTCCGCGGTCGCGGTCTCGGGCGGATACTCTACGGAGCCGATCCGATCGAACACGCATGACACAGCGCCGGTCTCCCCCAGATTGCCGCCGTGCTTGGAGAAGATCGCGCGCACGTCGCCAGCGGTCCGGTTGCGGTTGTCCGTCAGCGTCTCGACGATCACGCCGACGCCGCCCGCGCCGAAGCCTTCATAGCGAATCTCTTCATACGCCTCGCCGCCGGCGTCCTGGCTCTTCTTGATGGCCCGCTCGATGTTGTCCTTCGGCATGTTCTGCGCGCGCGCGGCCTGAATCGCGAGGCGCAGGCGCGGGTTCATGTCCGGTTCCGGCGCGCCCATCTTCGCGGCCACAGTGATTTCCTTCGACAGCTTGGAAAACACCTTGGCGCGCTTTTTGTCCTGCGCGCCCTTGCGGTGCATGATGTTCTTGAATTTGGAATGTCCTGCCATGTTTGTCCTTCTCTCTGGTTCCGCCTGCAACCATGCGGAATGAGGCGCGCCCGCAAAGGGCGCAACAGCAATTCGGCTCGCTTTGCGGCTTTATAGCTTATTCGTCTGGCGGCTTGCCAGTGTCTGAAGCCCAGAAGTCCGGCTCGCTCGCGCGCAGCCGCCCGCCAAATCGCACCGGCGCGATGTGCCGGGCCAGCCCGGTGGCGTCGTCGATGTCGATGGCCGCGCCGCAAACCGTCGCCGCGCCCACGGCAGGGGCAAACCGGCCGCCGGGGATCTGCCCGACGAAACGGCTTATCGGCTCGTCCGGGTCCATGCCGATGACGGAGTCGTAGTCGCCGCTCATGCCCGCATCGCTCATGAACGCCGTGCCGCCCGGCAAAACCTGGTCGTCCGCCGTCGGGACATGCGTGTGCGTGCCCACAAGCGCGCTCGCCCTGCCGTCGATATGGTGCGCGGCCGCCTGTTTTTCCGAGGTTGCCTCGGCGTGGAAGTCGATGAAGATCGCATCGGCCGCCTGCTTCAGCGGACATGCGGCCAGCTCGCGGTCGAGAGCCTGAAACGGGCAGTCCAGATCGTTCATGAACAGCCGGCCCATGACGTTCAGCACAAGCACCTGCGCGCCGTTCTTCGCGGGGAACAGGCCCGCGCCGCGCCCCGGCGTGCCGGGCGGATAGTTGATCGGGCGCAGCAGCCGGTCATGCCGCTCGATATAGACGAGCGTCTCGCGCTGGTCCCAGACATGATTGCCGGTCGTGACGACATCCGCGCCGGCATCGCGCAGATCATTGAAAATCTGTTCCGTGATCCCGAACCCGCCAGCGGCGTTCTCGCCATTCACAATCGCGAAGTCGATCGCGTAGCGCGCGCGCAACTCTGGCAACGTGTCCAGCACCGCGCGCCGGCCGGCCCGGCCGACGACATCGCCGATGAACAGAAACCGCATCAGTCGCGCCCCACGCTAAAGGCGCCGTCCGGCGTCAGCATCCAGTCGAGCGGCTCGTCATGCGGCTCGTTGGGGACGCGATCGACCTGTTGCTGGGTGAAGGCCAGGCCAACCGCTATCACCGGCCCGGCGGCGCGCAAATGGCTGAGCGTTCGGTCGTAGAAGCCGCCGCCATAGCCGATGCGGTAGCCGCGATCATCGAACGCAGCCAGCGGCACCAGCAGCACTGACGGGATCACCTCCGGCGCATCGCGAGTCGGGCGCGGGATGCCCATCGACCCCTGCGTCATCTCGGTGTCCGGCGTCCAGGCGCGGAACAGCAGCGGCTGCCCCTTGCGCGTGACCGGCAGGCCGATGGTATGGCCCTCGCCGATCAGGCGGCGCAACAGCGGCATCACGTCCAGCTCATCCCCGACCGGATAATAGCCGCTCACCGCGACCGGCCCCGGCAATTCGAGAAACGACAGCCCGGTCTCCGCCAGCGCGGCGGCGGCCTGCTCGCGCGTCTCTTCGGGGATCGCGGCGCGCCGGGCGAGGCTTTCGCGGCGCAGGGTTTCCTTGTCGGGATGGGAGACGCTCATGCCTGCGGGTCCTCGCCGCGCGAAATGAAAGTGGAGCCGCCGTAGCCGTGGGGGTGAGTGATCCCTTGGGTCCCTACACAAGTAGGTGGGCGCCGATTGTCCGAGGCCACGGCCCCGGGCAGGGTCAGCTCCCTAGGAGATCGGTATCGGCCCCGGGAAACAGAACCCCTCACGCGCCAGGCAGCCCCACGCCGAGAATGTGATGCGTCGCGGGCGATTGTCCAGAGCGAAAGCCCGCGCGCCGTTATTCTTCCTCCGTGGCGCTTTCCGGCGGTTCCAGCGTCATGGTGATGGTCTGCATGATGCGGTCGGTTTCGCTGAGGATTTTCAGGATGCGCTGATAATGCTTGATGTCGTCGAACGAGAGCGCGCGCCCTTGGTGGAGATGCCCCGGATTTCGTACGGGCTGGCGGGCCAGAGGATTCGTGGG
The DNA here is from genome assembly GCA_964540795.1 of uncultured Hyphomicrobiaceae bacterium. Classification (GTDB taxonomy): domain Bacteria; phylum Pseudomonadota; class Alphaproteobacteria; order Rhizobiales; family Rhodomicrobiaceae; genus Dichotomicrobium. The sequence goes on from CAZINX010000005.1 coordinate 35,876, forward strand.
AAGTCGATTTTCAGGAACTCCGCGTAGGTCTCGCGGTAAGCCGGGCAATGCAGCACGCCAGAGATGTAGTCGAAGACCGGCGCGGCGCCCCGGTTGGCGCGCTGCCGCTGCTTGTGAGCGACTTCACCTTCTCCAGCCGCTCCGCCGGCATTCGACGGCGACAACCGGCGCCAATTTGTTCACCTGCATGTTTCGCGGCGCGGACGGAAGCACAATCGGGATGGCCGCGCCATTACGCGCCCCGTTTGAGCCGGCGAAGAACAGCCCGCTGCAAGATGGGACGCGCCAGCCGCGTAGCGCGCCCGATCTCGTCAGTGCGGGTTACGCGCGATTGCCGCGCAGCACGAAGAACAGCCCGATTAGCAGCAGCACGACCTGAAACTCCATGCCGCCCATCGGGTGGCTTTCGCTCGGCACGAAGCTCCAGCGCGGCCAATGGACCATCGCGATCGCCCCCAGCATGACGGGGACGATCGCCAGACCGCTCAGCCGGGTGATCGCATCGCCCAGCCGACCCGCCAGCAGGCCGCCGAGGATGATCCCAAGCCCGCCAGCAACCTCGGCGAAGGCAACCAGCGCCCAGACTTCGAAGGAATGGCCCATCGGGATGGCGCCGCCGGCCACCAGGTCGCCGAGCTTCGCGAAGCCGTGGAAAACGAACACCGAGGCGAGCGCGATGCGAAGCAGCCAGTCCGGCGAAACGCGAACGGCCGCGGGGTATTGGACGTAAGTTTGTTCAGCCATTGGATCTCTCCTTGTCTTGCTCAAAAAAAGAATTTGCCCGTCTTTCGCGGAAAGACATGACGTTTCTTTTGCTCACTGTCGAATAAAGTTTGCGAGAGCGGGCAGGTGGTCTGGATGAAGTATTTGTGAAGACGCGCGGAGGCTGCCGCGCCTCACGCCCGAGCCGCAGATGCTTGACGGCGGCGGGATACTGCGAATACCGTATACGAAATACGAAGGTGCGCCGATGGACTCCCTGCCCCGCCAAGCCAGCGTTCTCGATGCCGTGTACGTCGCGATCCGCGATGCCGTCTGCGACGGCGAGCTGGCGCCGGGCGCGCGCGTGACGCAGGACGAAATCGCCGAACGGCTCGGCGTCTCGCGCCAGCCGGTGGTTCAGGCGCTTGTCCTTCTGAAATCTCAAGGGTTCTTCCGCGAAGCCGGGCGGCGCGGACTGATCGTTACTCCGGTCAGCGTCGACATGGTACGCGCGATCTATGAACTGCGCGGCTCGCTGGACGAGACCGCCGCGCGCCTCGCCGCCGAGCGCGCCCGCCAGGACGACCTGACCGAAGGCTGGGACATCCTCGAAGAAGGCGAGCGGCTGGTGGAGCGCGGCGATGTCCGCGACCTCGTGAAATGCGACATGGCTTTCCACGAATGCGTCTATGGGCTGTCCGGCAACCCGCTGATCCGGCGGGCGCTGGAGCCGCATCTGCACCATCTGCGGCGGGTAATGATGGCAGTGGTGGAGGCCGCCAGCTACCGCACGCGCCTCTGGCAGGAGCACGCCGCCATCCTTCAAGCAATCGCGGACGGCGACGCGGAGCGGGCGGGCGCTTTGTCCCGCGCACATGTGCAAGCGGCCTCGGCCGAAATACAGTCAAAGCTGACGACGGACGCGCCGGACCAACAACAGCGCGCCAAGCAATCACGGAGGAGACGCAATGAACCCACAGAAGGATCCACCGATCCGAATCATGCTCGCCAAGATCGGCCTCGACGGGCATGATCGGGGCGTGAAGGTCGTCGCGCGGGCGCTGCGCGATGCCGGCATGGACGTGATCTATACCGGCTTGCACCGCACGGCCGAGGAAGTCGCGCTCGCCGCGGTGCAGGAGGACGTCGACGTGCTCGGCATCAGCCTGTTATCCGGCGCGCACATGACCATCTTCCCGAAAGTCATCCGGGTCCTCGAAGAACAGGACTCCAGGGGCATCATCCTGATGGGCGGCGGCGTCATCCCGGACGAGGACGTCATCCAGCTCAAGGAGATGGGCGTCCAGGAGATCCTGCTGCAGGACACGCCGCCGGACGCGATCGTCGCGCGGGTGCGCGAACTTGTTGCCGAACGCGGCCCGCGGTAAGGGGGCGCATCATGGAGTACTGGTCTTATCCCCCGCGCTACGACGATAGCTATTTTCCCGACGCCGGCGCGCGTTACTGGTTCCCGCAGCGCGAGACCATGCCGCCCGCCGAGCGCGAGCACCACATTCTGGAGCGGCTCAAGCAGGTCGTGCGCTACGCTTATGACACCGCGCCGTTCTACCGCCGCCACTGGGACGCGCATGGCTTCCACCCCGACCATCTGACCTCGCTGGAGGATTTCGAGGAGCGCGTGCCGGTCATCACCAAGGCCGACTTGCGCGAAGCGCAGGACCGCGCGCCGGTGTTCGGCGATTATCTTTGCGTGCCCGAGAACGATATCCACCACATCCACGGCACCTCCGGCACCACCGGCAACCCGACGGCCTTCGCCATTGGCCGCGACGACTGGCGCGCGATCGCCAATGCCCATGCCCGGATCATGTGGGCGATGGGCCTGCGCCCCGGCGATACTGTCTTCATCGGCTCGCTGTTCAGCCTCTATATGGGGTCGTGGGGCACACTGATCGGCGCGGAGCGGCTTGGCGCGCGGTCTTTCCCGTTCGGCGCGGGCGCAATCGGCATGTCGGCGCGGGCGGTGGACTGGATGCGCAGGGTGAAGCCGGCGGCGTTTTACGGCACGCCGTCCTACGCGATCCATCTCGCCGAGGTTGCGCGCGACAAGGGCATCGATCCGCGCGAATTTTCGCTCAAGCTGCTGTTCTTCTCAGGCGAGCCGGGCGCGTCCGTGCCGGGCGTGCGCGACCGCATCGCGGAGACTTACGGCGCGCGGGTGATCGATTCCGGCTCCATGGCCGAGGTCAGCCCGTGGATGAACGTCGCCGGCACCGCGCAGACCGACGGAATGCTCGCCTGGCAGGACGTGGTCTACACGGAAGTCTGCGACCCGAACACCATGCGCCGCGTCCCCTACGGCCAGCGCGGCACGCCGGTCTACACCAATCTGGAGCGCATCTCCCAGCCGATGATTCGGCTCGTCTCGGGCGATCTGACACTGTGGCAGGACGGCCCGACCCCTTGCGGCCGGACCTATCCGCATCTGCCGCATGGCATCTTTGGCCGGATCGACGACTCTTTTACCGTGCGCGGGGAAAACGTCTACCCCAGCGAGATCGACGCCGCGCTCAACGCCATGCCCGATTACGGCGGCGAACATCGCATCATCATCACCCGCGAGACCGCGATGGATGAGTTGGTGGTTCGGGTCGAGGCGGCGCAATCCGTCTACGCGGCGGGGGACGGCGCAGTCGCCGGTTTCCGCGACCGGGTCGCCAGTGAGTTGCAGCGCGTGCTGGGCATTCGCGCCAGTGTCGAGGTCGTGGCGGAACAGACCATCCCGCGTACCGACTTCAAGGCGCGCCGGGTGATCGACGACCGCGAGATGTTCCGCGCCTTCGCCCAGACCCTCGGAGGCGGCTGATGACGGCAGCCCCATCAACGACGCTCGTTGCGGATGTTCTGGCGGGCAAACCGTCCGCCATCGCGCGGCTGATTTCGCGCGCGGAATCCGGCGGCGACGAGGCGGGCGAGGCGCTCGCGGAAATCCACCGGCATTCCGGCAAGGCGCATATCGTCGGCATCACCGGCGTGCCAGGCAGCGGCAAGTCCACGCTGATCGCCCAGCTCTGCCGCAAGATACGCGATGGCGGCCGGACTGTCGCCGTGAGCGCGGTCGATCCGACCAGCCCGTTTTCCGGCGGCTCGATCCTCGGCGACCGGGTGCGCATGAGCGATCTCAACGCCGATCCGGGCGTGTTCATCCGCTCGATGGCAACGCGCGGCGCGCTCGGCGGGCTGTCGCGCGCGACGATGCCCTCGGTCGAGATTTTCGATGCCGCCGGGTTCGATGTCGTCATCATCGAAACGGTGGGCGTCGGGCAGGACGAAGTGGACGTGGTGCGCTCGGCCCATACGACTGTGGTGGTCTCCGCGCCGGGGCTGGGCGACGACATTCAGGCGATCAAGGCGGGCATCCTGGAGATCGCGGACATTCACGTCGTCAGCAAGGCGGACAAGCCCGAGGCCAACCGCACCATCAGCGAACTCAAGGGGATGCTGACCATCGGCCTGCAACTGTCGGGCAAGATGGACTGGACCGTGCCGGTGATCGGCACGAGCGCCGTCTCGGGCGAGGGCATCGGCGATCTGGAAGCCGCGATCGACAAGCACATGGCGCGGATGCGCGAGACCGGCGAACTCGCCGCGCGGACCAGGCGCATGGCCGAGATGCGCGTGCTGAAAACCGCGGAGGACATCTTGCGCGACGGCTTTGAGCGGGACCGCGAGGGGCGCGTGGCGGAAATTGCCGAGCTCGTGGCGCGGCGCGAGCTTGCGCCGGCCGAAGGCGCGCGCCGGCTTCTGGCGCAGATCAACAAGGAGACGATGTGATGAGCGAGGATACCGTGCTGCGCGACAAGCTGGCCGAGGCCGCGCGCGAGCTGAAGGAATGGGAATCGGGCGAGCTGGCCGAGTTCCTGAAGCGCCAGCCCGAGCGCAAGGAGGCGTTCCAGACCTTCGGCGGGTTTCCGCTCAAGCGTGTCTACACCCCGCTCGACACCGCCGACATCCCGCAAGAAGACATCGGCCTGCCGGGCCGCTATCCATTCACGCGCGGGCCGTATCCGACGATGTATCGCGGGCGGCTGTGGACGATGCGCCAGATCGCGGGCTTCGGCACCGGCGAGGACACCAACCGGCGCTTCAAATACCTTATTCAGCAGGGGCAGACCGGGCTTTCCACCGACTTCGATATGCCAACGCTGATGGGCTACGACTCCGACCACGAGATGAGCGAGGGCGAGGTCGGGCGCGAGGGCGTGGCCGTCGATACGCTCGCCGACATGGAGGCGCTGTTCGACGGCATCGACCTGGAGAATATCTCGGTGTCGATGACGATCAATCCGACCGCGTGGATATTGCTGTCCATGTATGTCGCGCTGGCGGAAAAGCGCGGGTTGGACCTCAACAAGCTGTCGGGCACCATCCAGGCGGATATCCTCAAGGAATACATCGCGCAGAAGGAGTGGATCTTCCCGATCGAGCCGTCCGTGCGGATCGTGCGCGACTGCATCACATACTGCACCGCGAACATGAAGCGGTACAACCCGATCAACATCTCCGGCTATCACATTTCCGAGGCCGGCTCCTCGCCGCTACAGGAGGTCGCGTTCACGATGGCGAACGCGATCACCTATGTCGAGGAGGTGCTGAAAACCGGCATGGACGTTGACGACTTCGCGCCGCGGCTGGCCTTCTTCTTCGTCTGCCAGACCGACTTCTTCGAGGAGGTGGCGAAGTTCCGCGCGGCGCGGCGCGTCTACGCCAAGATCATGAAGGAGCGCTTCGGCGCGAAGAACCCGGCCTCGATGCGCCTGCGCTTCCACTGCCAGACGGCCGCCGCGACGCTCACCAAGCCGCAATACAAAAACAACATCGTGCGCACCGGCTACCAGGCGCTCGCGGCGGTGATGGGCGGCGCGCAGAGCCTGCACACCAACGGCATGGACGAAGCCTTCGCGATTCCTACTGAAGAGGCGATGAAGGTCGCGCTGCGCACCCAGCAGATTGCCGCGCACGAGACGCGCGTGCCGGACGTGATTGACCCGCTCGGCGGCTCCTACCTCGTTGAAAGCCTGACCAGCGAATATGAAAAGGCGATCTTCGCGATGCTCGACGAGATCGACGCTAAGGGCGGCACCATCAAGCTCATCAACGAGGGCTGGTTCCAGCGCCACATCTCCGACTTCGCCTACGAGATCGCGATCAAGAAGCAGGATGGCGAGCATCCGGTCGTCGGCGTTAACTGCTACCGCGACGACGAGGAAGAAGACGACATCGAAATCCACCCCTACGACCCGGACACCGCCGAGCGTCAGATCGCCCGGCTCCGCGAAGTGCGCGCGGACCGCGACGAGGCGAAGGTGCAGGAGCTTCTGGAGCAATTGAAGGCGGTCGCGCGGGACGAGAGCCAGAACATCGTGCCAGTCACGATCGAGCTGGTGCGCGAGGGCGCCACGATGGGCGATATCGTTGAGACGCTGAAGACGGTCTGGGGCACTTATCGCGAGACGCCGGTCTTCTAGCGGCTCAGCCAACGGTTGCGGCTCAGTCATTGCGAGCGCAGCGACGCAATCCAGCAAATCGGTGAGCAGATTCGCCGGATTGCTTCGGCCCTGCGGCCTCGCAATGACAGCAAGCAGCACGCGCTAGTGGAGCGAATTTGACATTTAAGTCCCGTTTGCGGCCGGGCTCTCGCTCAAATGTCAAACTCGCTCCACTAAATTTAAATAATCTGCTACTGCTCCCTCTGATCCAGACCTTTGCAACGGCGGATACTGCGAAGGGGCGGCAAATGTCGGTACCGGACCACTAGTAGCTCATGATCCGCGTGTTCGGCTCCAGCAGGATTGCACGAAACTCAGGTCCGCCGACTTCCACGCCGTCAATCCGGTCCTCCAGCTTGAGGCCTGCTTGCTCCGTGCAGCCCGGGCAGAGATAGACCTTGCCACCCGCGCCAATGATCTCCTGAATCCGTTCGTGTGGCGTCTTGCCGGTGGCGGCCTGCGTGTGTTGCGGCACATTGCTGTTGGCAAACGTCACCGCGCGCACGTTCAGGAACACGACGACGTTGCCGCCGTCCTCCTGAATGCGGCGGGCGAAGTTCATCGCCATCTGCCCGGTCCAGACATCATCGCTCGTGAGATTGATAACGAGAGTACCTTTATCCTGCGCCGAGGCTCCGGAAAGGGGCAGAGCAACGGCAAGCCCGATCAAGCAAGCCAAAGCAAGTCCACGCATCTATTCTCCTCCCATTTAAGAAAGCGTGATTGCGATCAAGTCTGAAAAGATTGCATTGGAAACAATACTGGAAAGTTTGGCCGATCCCAGAAAAAATGCCCACGAGACGCGTTTCTTAGCTTTGGCGCAGGCCGAACAATTTGCAGCGAAATTGCCATTCCCTCAGCGCGATCCCACAGCCTCCGGCATGTTCGCGGTGGGCGAGTTCGAGTTGCACAATCACAGGGACAAACGGTTGACGGCTGTGCGATACGATAAGACATTCACGCGGAGGCGCAATCTGCACACTGCCCGAGTACCGCGAAAGTTGCATGAACAATAAGTCCAACGACGAATCCGAGGCGCGTCAGGAGAGCCAGAGGCAGACAGCCGAACGCATCTTGGAGGCGCGCCGTATGCGCGCCGCGAGCCTTTATGAGGTGATCCGCGTCGAGGGCGAGTCGGCCCGGTCATGGCGCGCACGAAACGCCGCGCCCTTTCGGCGGCGGCGCGATCGGCTACATGCGGCGTGGCGAGCGTTCGGCCATGTCACTGAAAGGCTGGCGCATCGTGAGGCTGGTCTCGCCGGACCGTTACCTCCACATTGAGGCTCAGGAACTCTTCAGCCCGGCCCTCGTAGCTGCCTGAAACGGGCACAGCCTGCTGCGGTTCCCGCGCGACGGCCACACGCACGAGGTTGTGTCCGCCGTAAGAGCCGTTGGTCGGGTCGAACTCGACCCAGCCCGCGCCGGGCAAATAAATCTCCACCCAGGCATGGGTCGCGCCCGCGCCAACCACGCTGCTTTGCTCGCCGTCAAGCGCCGGATCGTAGAGATAGCCGCTGATGAACCGCGCGGCGAGGCCCACGCTGCGCGCCGCCTCCATCATGAACAGCGCAAAGTCCCGGCACGATCCTGTGCGGCGCGCCAGCGTTTCGGCGGGAGTCTGCACGCCTTCGTCTTCGCGCACCTCGTAGGCGAACTCGTTCTTGATCGCTGCCGTCATATTGAGCAGGAAATCCTCGGTATCGGTGGTGCCGATCCCCTGGTTCAAGAAGCGTCGGGTCCATTCCGTGACCAGCCGCTGCGGGTCCGGGTAGTGGCGCTCAATCGTGCGGCCCAGATCGGGCACCTCACGGGCGGGATAGCTGAACGGCAGGGTCCGCGCGAACGGCTCGATATAAAACCCCTCTGCGGGGATCGGAAAGCGATCGATCACGATCATCGATTCGATGAACAGCTCGTTGCTCGGCTGGAAAAATTCAGCCACGGCGACGGAGTTGCCGAACACGTCATGAATCCAGCGCAGCCGTGCTTCCGGCCGGATGACAAGCGACGCCTCGATCAGGCGCAGGTCATGGCTGTCACGCGGGCGCAGCATCAAGCGATGCTCGCCGAACGTGACCGGACGCGCGTAGCGGTATGTGGTTTTATGATCGACTCGAAGCCGTTGCAAAATTTCACCCGGACAAAGCGTTTGGGACATTACCGCATGAGCGCGGTGACGGCTTTGTCAATGGAAATATGTCTCCGCCAAGGCATTTGAAACGCCAGCCAGAGAAAACTGCAGCCGGTCGAGAAACGAATGCAGGGCGGCGGATGTCAGTTTCTCATCCAGCGCGGTCTCCAGCACGAATTCCAGTTCCCTGCGCGTTTTTTCCACCGGGTGGCGGCGTCGCGCGCCATGGCGGTGTTCCAGCTCATGGATTCGCGTGGTGATCTGGTCGACGCATAGCGCGACGGCGCGGGGAAACTCGCGGTCGTAAAGCAGAAAGCGGGCGATGTCTTCGGGCGAGGAGTCGACCGGGTAGCGGTGCCTGTATGCGTGATACCCGGACACCGAGCGCAGCAGCGCGTTCCAGTAGACGGACCCTACAGCATCGCCCTTGGCCAGAGTCAGCCGGTCATAGCCGATGTCGAGAATGCGGGTGGTCTGGTCGGCGCGCTCGATATGCTTGCCAAGCTGATAGAAGGTCCACGCCTCGCCGCGCAGGAATGTTCCTTCCGCGATCCCCTCAAACGCCTGGCAGTTGAGCGTGACCGTCTGGCACAAGCGCCACACGTTATACAGGTCGATGTCGCGGCGCGTCCATGCCCTGCTTGTGTCGTGAAAGATGTTGAGTTGCGTCCACATCTCGGTGCTGATCAGATGCCGGATGGCGCGCGCGTTTTCCCGCGCCGACGTAATCGCCGAGCGGATCGAGGTCGGGTTGTCCCGGTCGAGCGCGTAGAAGTCGAGGACGGTCTGCTCGTTGACCTCATCATGCCTCTCTTTGAAGCGCGGCAGGTCAGCATACAGATCGGGAATGCGCTGCCAGTCCAGGGCGCCGCTCTGATCCCGCGTATAGGTCTTGTTGATCTCGATGATGCGCGCGAGATTTTCGGCCCGCTCGACGTAGCGCGCCAGCCAGAAGGCGTTTTCTGCAAAGCGTGAGACGAGCTTAGACAAGAACCCAGGTATCCTTCGAGCCGCCGCCCTGCGACGAGTTGACAACCAGCGAGCCGCGCTTCAGCGCCACCCGCGTCAACCCGCCAGGGAGCACCCAGGTGTCTTTTCCGGTGATGGCGAAGGGCCGGAAATCGACATGGCGCGGGGCGACGCCGGAGCGCGTCAGCGTTGGACAGACGGACAAGTTTATCATCGGCTGGCTGACGAAATTGCCGGGATCGGCCTTCAGCTTGGCGCGGACCTCCGCCAGCGCCCTTTTGCTCGCCCTCGGGCCGATGACGATGCCGTAGCCGCCGGACTCAGCGACAGGCTTGATGACGAGCGAGTCAAGCTTGTCCAGCGTGTAGGCAAGCCCGTCCGGTTCCCGGCAGATATTGGTCTCAACATTTTCCAGTATCGGATCCTCGTCGAGGTAATAGCGGATAATTCGCGGCATGTAGGCATAAAGCGCCTTGTCGTCGGCGACGCCGGTGCCAACCGCGTTGGCGAGCGTGACGTTGCCGCGCCGCATGACCTCGAAGAGGCCCGGCACGCCGAGCACGCTGTCGGGCTTGAACACCTCCGGGTCAAGAAAGGCGTCATCGATGCGCCGGTAGATGACATGGACTTGTTCCGGCCCGCTGGTGGCGCGCACGTAGACCTTCCCTTTTTCCACGAACAGGTCGCGCCCTTCCACGAGGATCGCCCCCATTTCGCGGGCCAGGAAGACGTGCTCGAAATAGGCCGAGTTGTAGGCGCCAGGCGAAAGCAGCGCCACCGCGGGATCGGACACCCCGTCCGGCGCCACCTCGCGCAGAGCGCTCATCAGCCGCGCGCCGTAGGTGTCGACATCGGCAATCGGAATGCCGTTCGCGAGATCGGGGAAGGCCCGCATCATCAGGTGGCGGTTCTCGATCACATAGGAGACGCCAGAGGGGGTGCGGGCATTATCTTCCAGCACGCGGAACGCGCCTTCCTGATCGCGCACCAGGTCGATGCCGGCAACATGGACATAGATGTTTCCCGGCACCTCCACGCCGCGCATTTCCGGCCGATAGTGCTTGTTGCCCTTGACGAGATCGGCAGGCGCCACCCCGTCCTTGAGAATGCGTTCATCGTGATAGATGTCGTACAGGAAGGCATTGAGCGCGGCGACGCGCTGTTTTACGCCCTGCTCGATAACGCGCCAGTCTGCACGGGACAGGACACGCGGGATCACATCGAAGGGGAGAACGCGGTCAATGGTGTCGCGGTCCGAGTAAACTGTGAAGGTGATGCCGAGATTGAACAGTTCGCGATCCGCTTCCCGCGCGCGCCGTCTCAGGTCGCGAAGCTCAAACTGGTCGAGACGGCGGCGGATTTCGCGCGTGCCCTCCCGCCCGCTGGTTCCGCATAATTCGCAATAAAAACCGTCAGGTTCGTAGGCTTGGAGCAGCGTGTGAGGCTGCGGCGGCGGTTTCGCGTGTCTGTTCATTTCTTTAATGGTAAGGCATTCGTTCTATCGCTTGCAAATTTGCGGCCAAAGCGGACACTTGCACGCCGCTCATGTCGGTGCACCGCTTTAAGGCGGCAATATTCGAGCAAATTTGCGCCTGCACGCCTTGCAACGTCCGATAGAAAGTTCGATGGCGAAAAAATCTGAGCAAGACACGGCGGAAAAACCTCAACCGCACGAGGAAACCCAGAAGCGGACAGCCAGGAGGATTTCGGAGCACCGCCGTCTGCGCGCCGCCATGCTCTACGAGGTGATCCGCGTCGAGGGCGAGGGCGAACTTGCCCGCACCACGCGCGCGCTGTGGTGGTCCGGGCTGGCAGCCGGGCTGTCCATCGGGTTTTCCGTACTGTCCCAGGCGCTGCTGGCGGTCAATTTGCCCGATGAGGCCTGGACGCCCAACGTCGAGAAACTCGGATACACGGTCGGCTTCATCATCGTGATTCTGGCCCGGCAGCAGCTTTTCACCGAGAACACCCTCACAGCCGTTCTGCCGGTCATCACCGCGTGGAAGCTGTATTGGGTTTGGATCATGCTGCGCCTGTGGGCGATCGTACTGGCGGCCAATCTGGCAGGCGCGCTGATCTTCGCATTGGCGATCGCCCATATGGGGATGCTGCCGCCTGAGGTCGCGGCGGAAACGACCCGCATCTCCGAGCATATGATGGCCAATTCCCCAAGCGAGATGTTCGTCAAGGGCATCGCGGCCGGCTGGCTGATCGCGGCGCTGGTGTGGATGCTGCCATCGGCAGAGAACACCGAGATCTTTCTCATCGCCCTGATGACGTACCTGATCGCGCTTGGCGGGTTCACGCATGTCATCGCCGGGGCGGTCGAGGCATTTTATCTGTGGGTGACGCAGGCCGCGACGACATGGGACGTGTTCTTCAGGTTCCTGCTGCCGACGCTGGCAGGGAACGTCGTGGGCGGCACGGTGCTGTTCGGCCTGCTGAGCTATGCGCAGGTGCGCGACGAAATCAGTTGACGCCGAAGCGCGCGGCAAGCCGGCGCACCGCACGCAGCTTGGTCAGTTGCCCGACGATAAGAGGCACGACGCTGCCGATGATGATGAGGATCCAGCCGTCCAGTCCCGGATCCACGGTCTGCAGCGCGTCCGACACGTAGGGGACATAGAGCGCGGCCAGCAGCAGCAGAACGCCAATCCCGATCGCGCCCCAGACATAGCGGTTCGTCACCACCGGGTCTTCCAGCAGTGGCGTCTCCGGCTCGCGCATGTTGAGCGTGTGCAGCAGCCGCGCCAGCGAGAATGTGGCGAAGGAGATGGCCACCGCGCGCGTTTCGCTCATGTCCAGCGCCAGCAGCGCATAGGCGAACACGGCCAGCACTGACCCGCCGATCAGGAGCCCGTAGGCGCCGATGATCGCCCAATGCCGACGCGTGAGCACCGCCTCGTCCGTGCGGCGCGGCGCTTGGTCCATGGTCTGCCCACCCGGCGTCACGCCGAGCGCGAGCGCCGGAAACACGTCCGAGATGATGTTGATGTAGAGGATCTGCAGCGGCAGCAGCGGCAGTGGCGCGTTGATGATCGCCACGGCAGAGACCGCGAAAATCTCCCCCGCATTGCCGGACAGCATGTAGAGGATAAAGCGCCGGATGTTGCGGAAGATCGCGCGCCCCTGCGCTACCGCCGCGACGATCGTGGCGAAGCTGTCGTCGTTCAGCACCATCGCAGCGGCCTCGCGCGCGACCTGCGTGCCACGCTGACCCATGGCGATGCCGATGTCGGCCTTCTTGAGCGCGGGCGCGTCGTTCACGCCGTCCCCGGTCATTGCGACGATCGCGCCGGCATCCTGATGAATGTCGATGAGGTCGAGCTTCTGTGCCGGTTCGACGCGCGCAAAGATGTGCGTCTTCAGCACTCGCTGCCGGGCGTCCTCATCCATCTCCTCGAACGATTGGAGTTCGCCCCCCTTCATCACGCGGGCTTCTTCGTCGTCGCGCACGAGGCCGACCTCACGCGCGATGGCCAGCGCGGTTGCCGGGTGGTCGCCGGTGATCATCACGACGTTGATGCCGGCGTTGCGGCAGGCCTCGATCGCCTCGCGGATGCCCTCGCGCGGCGGATCGATCAGCCCGACGAGACCGAGCAGCGTCAGGTCTGTGTAGGGTTCGGCGTCCTTGTCGTCCTCGACTTTCTGGGCAAGCGCCAGCGCGCGCAGCCTTTCCGCGGCCATCTCCTCGTTACGGTCCGTCCACTCGTCTTTCTCGTCGTCGGTCAGGTCGCGTGGCCCGTTTCCCGTCATCACTGAGGTCGCGGCGGAAATCACTGCTTCTGGCGCGCCCTTCACCGCGAAGCGATAGCCGTCCTCCGTCTCGTGGACGGTCGCCATCATCAGCGTCTCGGAGTCGAACTCGACGCGCCGCGCCTCGGGCATCGCTTCCAGCAACGCGCGCCGGTCGGCGCCAAGCGCCGCCGTGCCGACGACCAGCGCCCGCTCCATCGGGTCGCCGGTCTTGCCGTCCTCCTCGATGCCCGCGGTGTTGCTCAGCGCCGCAACTTCCAGCGCATCGCGCAGCGGCCCGGCCTCCCCGATCTCGACCGCCTCGCTGTCGCGCCGCAGTTCAGCGTCCAGGCCGGCGGCCTCGGCATTCGCGACCTGCACCGCCCCGTCCGCGAGGACGAGCTGTGAAAGCGTCATCCGGTTTTCCGTCAGCGTGCCGGTCTTGTCGGTGCAGATGACGTTGACGGAACCGAGCGTCTCGACCGCTTCGAGCTGCTCGATCAGCGCGTTCCGCTTGGCCAGCCGCCACATCCCGCGCGCCAGCGCGATGCTCGCCACAACCGGCAACCCTTCCGGGATCGCCGCGACGATCAGCGCGATGCCGGTCTCGACCATCAGATAGAGGTCGCGGCCCATCGTGATGCCGATGATGCTCACCGCCGCCGAGACCGCCACGATCACGATGATGAGCCACAGCGCGAGATCATCCAGCCGCTGCTCCAGCGGCGTGCGCGCTTCCGCCGTCGCCTCGGCCAGTTCGGAAATGCGGCCAAGCTCCGTGCCGGCGCCAGTCGCCACCACGATGCCCAAGCCGCTGCCGCTGGCCACCGCCGTGCCCTTGAACATCATGCTGGTGCGCTCGGCGAGCGGCGTGTCTTCCGCGACCGCATCGGGAGACTTCGTAACGGGCACGGATTCGCCGGTGAGGCTCGACTCGTCGGCGGCGAGGTTGCCGGCCTTTAGCAGGCGCAGATCCGCCGGGACGATGTCGCCTGCGTTCAGCACGACAATATCGCCGGGTACGATCCCGGTCGCCTCGACGCGACGCTGCCTGCCCGCGCGCCGGACCGTCGCCTCGGTGCGCTCCATGCGCTTGAGCGCTTCCATCGAGCGGGTAGCGCGCAGTTCAGTGAAGAAGCCGATGCCGACATTCAGAAGCAGCGCGATGAGGATGGCGATGCCCTGGACGATCTCGCCGAAGCCGAAGGAGATGAGCGCGGCCAGCAGCAGCAGCGCGGCCACCAGGCTCTTCACCTGATCGACAAGGATCTCCCACACGCCGCGACGCCGGTGCTCGGCCAGCTCGTTGCGGCCATGCTCGCGCAGCCGCCGGCGCACTTCGGCGGCGTCGAGGCCAGCCTCGGGATCAACCCCGAGTTCGGCGACAACATCCTCTCGGGACTTGGAAAATGGTCCGCCCAAGCCGCGCCTCCCTCACATCCGCGCAAGCCATCCCTGAAAGACGATCATATACAGGGTTCGTGGCTGGATCATTTCGAGACGTCGTTAACCTGATTGGGAACGGGTGCAAACGCGCACCGACCGCCGTCGAGGGTTGCCCTCTCACGCCGGTCCGAAAGAGCGGGGATCAGAAGAAGTAGGCGTAGATGGCGCCGATGGCGAGGATCGTGCCAGCCACCAGCCCGATAAGGACGTAAACCACGGGCAAGTCGGGCCGGCCCTGCCGCGCCTCCTCAGGCGACAACTCGACATGTTCGTGGTATTCGTCGTCCTGAACTCTTTTCATCTCGTATCTCCCGATTTCGGCGAACAGACGTTGGCGCGATCACGCGAAATAAACGAAGATCAGAACCAGCGCGGCGACCGCTCCGACGGTTCCCCCCACCAGCACGTAAAGTATCGGCCAGCCCTTGCGCGCCTGTCGCGCCTCCGTCGGGGAGGCTTCGACGTGTTCGCGGCCGTCTTCGTCCTCGACGCGTCGGATCATGTCCTGTGCCCCAGTTGATCGCTCCGGTTTGCCCGATCCGCTAACGCTGGTGGATGTAATGGCCCGGCGCATCCGCGATCGGTCTGTAGCCTTTGGACGGCGCGCCCATGCCGGGCGGCTCGCGCAAATCGCCGGAACGCTCATCCAGCCAGTTCACAAGCGCCGGCCACCACGAGCCGCTTTTTATAGACGTGGTCTCGCGCCACTCCTCTGGCGGGATGTACTTCTCGCCCTCGATCTTTCGCCGTATCTGATACTCGCGCCCCTTGTGCCCCGGCTCGCTGACGATGCCGCCGTTGTGTCCGCGATTGGCGAGCACGAAGGTCACATTGGTGTCTGACAGCAGATGAATCTTGTAGACCGACCGCCACGGCGCGACGTGGTCCCGCGTGGTCGAGACCGCGAAGATCGGTTCGCGTATGTCCGTCAGGCTGACCGGCTCGCCGTTCACTGTGAAGCGGCCCTGCGCCAACTCGTTGTCGAGGAACAGCTGGCGCAGATACTCCGAGTGCATCTTGTAGGGCATCCGCGTGGCATCGGCGTTCCACGCCATCAGGTCGATCATCTTGCCGCGCCGGCCCATCAGATACTCTCGGATGTAGCGCGACCAGATGAGGTCGTTCGACTGCAGCATCTGGAACGCGCCGGTCATCTGATGGCTGTCGAGGAAGCCCTGATCCCACATCAGCCCCTCCAGATAAGAGACCTGGCTCTCGCTGACGAATAGCATGATCTCGCCGGCCTCGTTGAAGTCCGTCTGGGCGGCGAGCAGGGTGATCGTCCGCAGCCGTTTGTCGTCATCGCGGGCCATCGCCGCCGCCGCCATCGCCAGGAGCGTGCCGCCGATGCAGTAGCCGATCGCATGAACCTTCTCGTCGGGGACGACCGTATTCACGGCCTTCAGCGCGTCGAAGAAGCCCATGCTGATGTAATCGTTCATGGACAGGTCACGGTCCTCGGCGGTCGGATTGCGCCATGAGATCATGAAGACAGTGAACCCTTGCTCGACCAGATACCTGACGAACGAGTTATGCGGCGAAAGGTCGAGCACGTAATACTTCATGATCCATGCCGGCACGATCAGGACGGGCTCGGGCCGCACCTTCTCCGTCTTCGGCGTGTACTGGATCAGCTCGATCAGGTGGTTGCGGTAAATGACCTTGCCTTCGGTCGCCGCGACATCCTCGCCGATCTTGAATTCTTCCGCGCCGACGGGCAGCCGGCCTTCGATGAATCGCTGCCAGTCCTCCAGCGCGTGCTGCGCGCCTCTGACGAGGTTGGCGCCGCCTTCCTCCCTGGTGGCGCGCAAAACTTCGGGATTGGTCAGAATGAAATTCGACGGCGCGACGTGGTCGAGGATCTGGCGCGCCACGAATGAGAGCGCCTTTTCCTTGGCCCGCGGCAGGCCCTCGACATCGTTGGTCGCATCCTGCCAGAACTCCTGGTGCAGCAGAAACCACTGATGAATGACGTTGAACGGCCATTTCTGCCATTCCTCGCCGTCAAAGCGATCGTCCTCGTCCGACAGCGGCGCAAAGCACGGATCGGCCCCGCCAGGCTGCATGGTCTGCGGCAGATACGTCAGGAAGCGCATGTAGCGCATCATGGCGTTCTCGACGAGTTCGAGCTGCTTGCCCGGCGAAATCGCCAGATGCGCCATCCAGTTGAACGTATCCGAAGCCAATGCCGCTGGCGAGATGCTGAAGGTCAGCCGCGCCAGATGCGCCTTGAAAGCGCGGTCCAGCGCATGGGTCGTGCGCCGGGGCATGGGTGCCCGTTCGTCGAGGCTGAACTCTGGCGCAGCCGAAGGAAACCTTTCGTTGATCTCCTGCTTGTCGACCTTGGCCTCCCGCTGCATCTGCCGGGCGACGGCGGTGCTCTTGTTCGCTCGCGTGTCCGTCGTCGTTTCCATTCCGCGTGCTCCTGACCTGTTGACCTGCCCGCTTCAGCCCATCGCTAGTTCATGAACAGCCCGCCATTGACCGAAAGCGTCGCGCCGGTGATGAAGCCGGCCTCCTCTGAAGCGAGGAAAGCGACGCAGCGGGCGACCTCATGCGGTTCGGCCAGCCGGCCGACGGGCACCTGTTTCAGGATGTTGTCCATGATCTCGTCGGGGACCTTATCGACCATGGGCGTCTCGGTGTAGCCCGGCGCGAGCGCATTGACGGTGATCCCCTTGCTCGCGCTTTCGCGGGCCAGCGCTTTCGTAAAGCCGATGACGCCAGCTTTCGCGGCCGAGTAGTTGGTCTGGCCAAGCTGGCCTCGCTGCGCGTTCACGGAAGACAGGTTGATGATCCGGCCATAGCCGCGGTCGCGCATCTCGCCGATCACCTGGCGGGTCACGTTGAACATCGAGCCGAGATCGACCTGGATCACGGCGTCCCACTCCTCGCGCGACATCTTGTGAAACATCTTGTCGCGGTTCACGCCGGCGTTGTTCACGAGGATTTCAATCGGCCCCTGTTCCTCGCGGATTTGCGCCATGCCCGCTTCACAGGCGCTGTAGTCCGAGACATCCCACTCATAGACGGGAAAACCGGTCTCCTCCGCGAAGGCCTTGGCTCGGTCGCCTCCGCCCAGATGCGTGGCGACAGGCCTGAACCCGCGCTCGGCCAGTGTCCGGCAGCTCGCCGCGCCGATGCCCTGGATGCCGCCGGTCACGACGGCGACTCTGTCTTCGTCGCTCATGGTATCCAATCCCGAATGTCGACTGCTGTTTGTCCTGACAACGACTCGGGAAAGGCATCGTTCCGTGGCATGGGCATTGCCGTCCGGTTCGTGGGGGCACTGCCACGCGGGCTGCCCCCGGCTAGATTTCTTTGGGTGGGCGTTCGCTCTCGCAGCCGGCGATGAAAGCGATCTTGTCCGGCCGCAGGATCTTGAGACGGCCGCTGGCAAATTCCAGCAGTCCGAGCCGGCGGAATACGGTAAGCGTGCGGCACACATGAACAGCCGTCAGGCCGACGGCGTCGCCAAGATCGCTCTGGCGGATGGGAATGGCGCAGCTTCCAGTCTCATCGACCTTGCCGCGCGCCGCCTGCCGCCGCCACAGGTCAAGCAAACAAGCCGCCAGCCGCTCCGCGGCCCGGCCGTGGCCGAGAATCGCCATGCGGTCCATCATGCGGCGCTGTTGCTCGGCGAAAACCGGCTCCGCGCACGGCTTGCCGTGGCTTTCGATCGCGCCGAAGCGGGCGAGGTCTTCCGCGGCCCCTTCGATGACGAAGCAATCCGTGAGCGCCACGATCGAGTGAAACGCGCGCCCCTGCTCGTCGCGGCAGATGCGGATGCCGTCCTGTTCCATCAGCAGATCGAGAAGCTGGCGGCGGCCGTCCCGCAGCAGTTTGTAAGGCGCGGCCCAGCCTTCCTTGATGACGAGGCACGACGCGCTTTCGCCGCCTTCGGTGACGATGTCGCAGCCGGCAGCAACGCGGCGCGGCACAAAACGCAGCATGTTGGCGTCGAGCGTGCTGCCCGCGAAGGCGGGACCATTCATGGGCGGCGCGGCGCGGCTTTCACTATGCGTGTCCTCGACGTCGTATGCTTCGCGCGGGGCGCGGCAAGCTACGTTAGCCCGATCCATGACAGATGACATGATGCTCTCCGCTTCGACCCTGACAGAGATTGTACCCGATGGTCGCCGGCCTAACACGTCATCAGACCGGAAAAGAATTCAGAGTCAGTGAATGACAGCATCGCTACTTCCCCGCCATGTCTGATGCGGTATCGGCGCAGGGCGCATCTTCTTCGACAGGAGCAACGCCCCCTGGGAACAACGATTGCCCAATAGAAAACGCACAATGCGCAATAGCGTTCCAACACGGCGCACGCCCGCGCTTAAAAATCTGTTTGAGCGGGACTGGCATGGCGCGCGGAAACGCTCGAAGCCGCCTGGAGTTGTCGGTATGCGCGACGGGACCGGGCCTGCACGCGGAGCCCGTCCTCCTGCCGCGAATATCGCGGAGTTGCAAACAGGCCGTATTGTCGGCTGCGAAGCGCGCGGACGCGCCCTTCCCGAAGTTGCCACAGGAAGGTCCATGTCAACGCCGTCGCGCCGGCAGCATTTTCGCCGAGCTTGCAGGCTCGCTCAGCGCAGCCCGGACGTCAGGCTTGCCGCCTGAGGCTGCTCGGCTGTGGGCCGCGACGCATTCAACGGTGACTGACCTGGCTCCGCGGCCAGCATCTGGCCCAGCTTGTTGCGGGCGCGGTTGACGCGGCTCTTGACGGTGCCGCTCGAACAACCGGCGATTTCCGCTGCCTCATCGTAGGAAAAGCCGGCTGCGCCAATCAGAATGAGCGCCTCGCGCTGCTCCGCGTTCAGCAAGCTCAGCGCCCGCTCGAAATCCTGGAATTCAAGGTGCGGCTCCTGCGGCGGCTCGGAACTCAGCGACTCGGCCATCGTTCCGTCAGCGTCCCGCACCTCGTGGCGCGCGCGGCGCAGTTGCGTGAAGTATGTATTCCTCAGGATTGTAAAAAGCCAGGATCGCATGTTGGTCCCTGGCTTGAAGCTGTCGATATTGGCGATGGCCTTCATCAGCGTTTCTTGCACGAGATCATCGCCATAGTCCCTGTCGCCACACAGCGAGATCGCAAAAGCTCTCAGATGCGATGTGTGTTCAAGCAGTTGGTGGGATATCGATTGCGGTCGATCCGACTTCCGAAACGGCATTTTCGACTCCAAACGCGTTGAATGGCGGAGTCAGTCGCCATCCCGTCCTTTCAGACGTTGGTTCAAATCATCGAGCGTTTCCAGGATCTCTCGGGGCAGTTCTTCTTGCGCGAACCCGTCGTAACGGTCCCGGAGCTGTTGTCCGATCTTGGCCTGGTCCGCGCGCTGGTACTCTACGACAACGTCTGGCCCTGGCTCCTGCGCAGCGTCGGACGCGTCATTCCGAGTTCCCTGGACCTTGTGTCCATCATACTCGACACGACCTTCGTTGCATTGACGTGAGTCAACGCGCCTGAGTTTTCTGATTAGCTTGCTGAATCGCATCCAAACAATCCGCATACGCGGCATCACTAATGCCTCGTTACAGCGCCTTTTTTAACACAGCGCAACCGGGTGCCGGGCAAGGAAACCCAAGAAGCCGCTGCTCCCAATTCAATGCATACACAGCAAGCTTCGTTCCAAATTCTTTTCGCGCCCGCGTTTCAAATCGGCACCAGCCGTTGCGGGAAACGCACGAACCCTGCCTGCTGGATCAGTCGCCCACGCGGAAAGGGCGCGTTGCGTTGCGCGCTATGGAAGAGTCTGAACGCGGCGGTCAGGCGTCCACAGGAGGGAGGAGGCGGAATGATCCGTTTCGGCCATGACGGCGGTCAATGGCTCTCGCCGTCGGCCGCGTCCGCGCGGAGAGCAGACCGCGCGCTGCAGGGGCCAGCGAGATCGCACGCCCCTTCCAGGGCCAAAGAGGCCCGTTAGCCCAGACGCAAATTGTTGATGACGTTGGTGACGCCGGGACCGGCCCACGCCGCCTGCTCGATGCGGTCCATCTCGTCGAGCGACTCGGCGGCGCCTTCAAGCGTGACCGTGCCGTCCAGCACGCTGACCGTCACGTTCTCCGACTCGATCTCCGCGTGACGGTTGAGCGCGTCCTTGATACGGTCCTCTACATCGGATGCAGAAACCTTCGGCTTGACCGTCATCTGATCGATGACATTCACGACGCCCGCTACATGCTCGATCTGGTCGAGGATGTTCTTGCGCTGGAAATGATATTCCAACTCTCCGCTCAGCGTGACAACGCCGTTCTGCACTTCGGCCTGAATGTTCTTCGCTTCCGCCGAGACATTCCAGTTGAGAACATGGGCAACGCGCTCTGCCAGCCCCTCATCGCTCAGGCGGTGCTGGATGGGCAACTCGATCTCCAGCCGGTCAACGAGCGCGCGCACGCCGGCGACCCGCTTGGCGGCCTCGCGCGCGGCCTGCTTCTGGCGGTAGGTCTCGACAGCGCCCACCAGGGTCACCGCGCCGTCCGTGACTTCGACGCCGACCCGCGACGCCTCGATTTCAGGGTCCCAGTCCAGTTCGTCGAGGACGTCCTGCTTGATTTGATAATCGTCCTTCATCGTCCACCTCCTGACCTGCAGCTCCGCTGCTCGGGCACCATCTTCGCGGGACCCGGCCGGACAGCCAATAATCGTTGTTAATCAGGGGGTCGGATGCGGACGCTGGACAGGCTGCGGCCCGGCGCGCGCTGGACGCTTGACCGGGCCGCAAGCCATATTTTGCTCAGTAGCAGCCGTGATACCGCATACAGCCACGGTAGTTCTTGCCGCCATAGCCCCAGTTATGCGCGCAGCGGCGGCTCCAGTAGCCACAGCCGCGGCGGTAACGAGAGCGGTGATAGCGGCGGTGGTGATAGCCGTGGTAGCGCTTGTGCTTGAGCGCCTTGCCGACGATGATCGAGCCGACGATGCCCGTCACCAGGCCAGCGCCGAAGCTGTCGGCCACCTTGATATGCTCGGCCTCATCCGCCGGAGCGGACGCATAAGGCGCCGGCAGCAGGCCGATCTGGCTCTGATCCGTCGCAGCGGACGCCGAAGCGGCGAAACCGGCTGCCATGAGCAGCGCGGCGCAGAAACACGCGATAACCTTCATCCTTGCTTCTCCCTCGTCATACTGAAAAACGAACAGACCTCAAACTGCATGAGTAGAGGTCAGCGACTCCCTCGGCGCGGCCTATCTTGGCACAACAATCATGGTAGCAAAATGTTCGGTTTCGGCATTCCGCCGAGCAGAGACGTGGGAAACCCGGCGTTAAATACCGGCCGCGATTTGCGGCGTCATCGCGGCCTCATATCCCGCTGGGGGTTGTATTCCATCGAGCCGATCGGCCGGACGGTGCTGGCGTGGGGGCCGATCTCGCTATCGCCGGTCCACACGACCAGTTCGACCGGCTGGCCCTTCTCCAGATCGTCGAAGTCGTAATCCACGACCGCATTCCGGTGAAAGAAGATCTCCCGGCCGTCCGTTGTCGCGATGAAACCATAGTCCTGATCGGGGAACAGCCGCGTAATGGCGCCTTGCAGCGGCGGCACATGGGCCTTCACGTCGCCGCGCATCTTCTCGGCATGTTCCTTGAGCTGACGCTCGGCGGCCTGAAAGGCGTCGCGGATCGCAACACGCAAGTCTTCGTGGGCGTACACGTCGCCCGGATCGCGGCTGACCACGAGTTGTCCCTGCGGCACGCCCAGGAAAATCTGAACGTGGTACTGGTTGCCCTTACGATGATGCTTGTGGGGCGCCTCGACCGTCACGCGGCAGCTTGTGAGCCGGTCGTACAGCTTGTCGAGATGCGCCGCTCTCTCGCGCACCAACTCCTCGATATCGTCGGAGTGCTCCATGTTGCGAAAGGCCAGCTCCAGAGGAACGTCCATCGCTCTCGTCTCTCCTTCACCTTGGCGGCGGATCGCACCGCTTGTTCGAACTCACAGATAAACCAGCTCCGAGTGGCCGAAGCCCTTGGTGTAATCCAGCACGGAGACGACCTTGGGCCGCACGCGGATAAAGGTCACCCCCGCCGGCGGCCCGCTCGCATAGTCCAGAACCTGCGGAAACTTCGTGATGAAAAGTTGCTCGATCCGCTGGAACGCATCCGGGTCCGTCACGCGGACAGCATGGCCGCCGAGCGAAAGGCCGCGGATGTCATTCCAGTCGGTATAAGGCGCGGTGATCGTGCAGGACACGCGGCCATCCCGCGCGATGTTCTCCGCCTTCTGCGAATGCGCGCCACAGCCGAAATAGATATCGGTTCCTTCGTTGACGAAACTGACGACGGTGGCCTGCGGGAAGCCATCCGGCCGGTTGGTGGCGATGGTCATGTCCTTCTGCCCGGCCAGCAGCTCCCGCATGATCGCGTGCAGCTCTTCCCCGGTCATGGCCTGCTCCCTCGATCGCCATCGGCGCAGGTTTCCGGCAGCCCTTCAGGCATCGGCCATCTGCGGCCCGATTCGTCCCGGACTGCCGGTCGGACTATGCCCGATCAGCGAAACTGGCCCCCGCGATCGTTACAGGGAGCCATGCGTGCCTGCCGATCCCGCCGTGCCAGGCGCGGCTGCTTCAGGCGTGATGCGCGGAGACCGCGGAAGCCAGTTCGCCCGCAAGCTCGTGCGAGGCCGCGCTGGACACGTCGCCCATGCTGAGGATGCCGACCATGCGCTTGTTCTCGTCGATCACCGGCAGCCGGCGTATCTTCTTGTCCTCCATGATGCGCAGCGCGTCGCCAAGCTCCTCATTCGCCCGGCAATAAAAGATGCCCTCGGTCATCACGTCGCGCGCAGTCAGTCCGGACGTGTCCCGGCCGTCGACGAAACCGCGGATCACGATGTCGCGGTCGGTCACCATGCCGATGAGCCGGTCGTTCTCGCCTATCGGGATGGCGCCGATGTCTTCTTCGCGCATTTTGCGGGCCAGGTCGTTCACGGACGTGTCCGGGCCGACCCATTCGACGCCCTCGTGCATGGCTTCGCGGACTTTCATCATACCCTCCTCATGATGTTGGGGGCGGACTGGCGGGCGCTGGCCAGTGGGCCAGAACGCCTTTCCCAGTCCCTCTGATGAAAGCATAACGCCTTGCAATTGCGCGGCTTTAACAACCGTCAAAGCGCTCGGCGCTGTCAGTAGCGGTAGAGCGCGGCGACCGGGCCGAGCTGATCGCGCACGTCGTCAGGCAGCATCCGCACATCGCCGCCCTGGGCCAGGGTGCGCAGCGCCGCGAGGTTGAGCAGATCTTCGTTGTCCGCCGACGGAGTATGGTCGATGCGGATCACGCGGTAAGTCGGGTCATAGATGCCCCAGACCGGCTCTCCCGGCGCGACGAACACGGTATCCACCCGGCCCTCCTCGGTGGCCTTTATGATGCCTTCGAGGTTGCGCGTCACGTCCGGCGCGTCGCCCTCGACGTGGTTGCGCAGCCGGTTGCGCGCCTCGGCGCGCTCATGCGTCAGGATCGGCTCGGCGACGGGCCAGGTCTTCTGGTGCAGCTCGCTCTCGCTAAGCGGGCCGGGATCGGCGGACACATGCTCGGGCACGACGTTCCGATAATCGAGATGCTGCGCGAGGTAGCCGAGCATTCGCGGCAGCGCGACCAGCACCAGCGGCGCGTCGCTGTTGGCCAGATGCTCATCGACCGCCTTGGCCACATCGCGCGCGTAGTGGTCAAGCACAACGGTCGCGTAGTCGTCGGGGCTCTCGCCAAGCGCGGCGTATTTCGGCGTGTCTGCGCCGCCGACCTGCTGGCCGCGGTCGCGCGAATGGAAACCGACTTCCCGGTCGAACTCGGTTTTTTGCCAGACCTTCTCCGCGCTTTCGGGCATGTCGGGCACGCGGATTTGCCGCAACCCCTCCTGCGTGCCGTTGAAGAAGCGGGCATGATCTTCCGTCACAGCGAGGACGTGGAAGCGCCCCTTGTCCCTCAGGATCGGGATCAGCGGGCGAATGTGGTAGCGGCTGGCGACCACCGTCAGTTCCGGCACACCTTCGGGCAGCTTGACCCAGCGGGTCTCGCCGGGTTCGATGAACACGGCGAGCCCTTCGTCCTGGTGCCGCCAGAAAACATCATCCTTGCCGCGGGACGCCGCGCCGGAAACCAGTTCGGCAACGTCGCTCTCGCGCCAGCCGGCTTGAGTCAGTTGCCGCTCCACCTCCTTCAGCGCATTCGACAACCGGATCGGATCCTGCTGGCATTCAGGATAGGTCGGATGCGTAGGAAACATGAGGCTCACACGCGGGAAACCTTCCGATCCCGCGAGCGTCTGCAACAACGACGTCATGGCTTTACCTTCACGAAATGGCAACAAGGGTTGTTTTAGCAGCCCTCTATTGGCGTCGCCAGATCAGGTATGCGCGGCCCGCTGCGCTTCCCCGGCCGCACGCCGGGCCTCGGAGCCGACCTGCTCGGTCGTTTCCCGCATCACCTCGCTGGCGGTGCCGGCGGCCTTGCTGGAGAGGCGGGACAACTCGCTGAACTCTTCCTGGTAGTCCTGCGCCATGCGCCGCGAGAACTGCGCGCAAGTGTCCATGAAGTCCTGCGGATCCTGCGAACCCTGGAGACTGTGCAGGAACTGGGCGTCCTTCTCCAGCCGCTTGCTCACGAAATCGCACCACTCGCGAGACGCCTGCGCCGCGGTGTGCCACATCTTCGACTGCATCCCGATCATCGACGCATTGGCCGACAGCATCGGCTGCATCATCCGCGTAAACATCTGCGGACCCGGCTGAAACACGTCCGCGAACTGATCGAACGGATTGCCGTTGCCGGATGATCTCCTGTACTCGCTCGACATGGTAAGTACTCCTGGGGTCTGTGTTGGCGCGCTGTGGAAACGCCGCCCTCCATCGCAGCCGCGGCGCGAAACCGGGATTTCGCCGTAAGGCCATGATGTTATGTGGACGAGTTTCCCCGATCTTGATGCGCCGAGCATAAATGCCGCGCGCGGCCGCGACATTGATCCATGTTAAACTTGAACGTCCGGCAGAAAATTCTGTCCAGGCGGCGGGCGGCCGCCCTGAAGTCTAGACGTTGTCGCGGGGAACCCAGCTGTTCCAGCTTTTGCAGATCAGACGGTGCTCGCCCTCGGCGTCGGCCTCGAAGGCGTCAAGGTCCGCGCGGATATGGAACCATTCCGGGTTGGAGGTCAGCACGGTCCGCGTGACGGTCCGCACGCCCCAGTCGCCGCGCTTCAGCCCGCGTTGCCAGAGCGTCTCGCCGCGTACCGAGTCGAAGTCGTTGCCGCGCGAGCGATACCACTCCTCGCTTTTCGTCTGCACGACCAGATCAATGTCCTCGATCCGGTAGGTGCCGTGGTCGTTCACCACCTCCAGGACGGACGTGTCCGTTTCGTAGTCGCGATGGAGCGTCCAGCGATGCTCCTCAGGGCGCAGCATCGCGCGCTTGAGCGGCGGCGCGCCTTCCGGCTCCCCGAACGGACGCAACGCTTCCTCCTCTGCCGGTCGCGCCGGGCGCTTGGGAAGCGCAAGCTGGGAGTTATTCAGATAGACCGTGAGGCGCGCCGGCCGGGGCGGCGGCCATGCGAGCGGCCAGTACGACGTCGAAAGCGACAGGCGGATGCGGTGGCCGCGCGGGAACGAATGCGCGATGTCGTTAAGCTGAAGCTGCACGCGATATTTGCGGCCCGGCTCCAGCGGTTGGGGGGTCTCGCTGCCGTTGCGGTGCGTCAGGTTGAGCAGGCCGTAGGTCACACGGGTACACTCCCCATTCGGTCTTGTGTCCGAGATTCGCGCCGCGATCATCGCGACGGGCTGATCGGCCGAAACCTCCAGCTCGATAATCGGCGCGCCGAGCATTTCGAACGTCTCGTCAAGCGGCTCGCTCTCGAACACCAGCGCGCCGCCATCCTCCTGCCGCTGGTCGTGGGCGAGGTCCGGGCCGGAGGCGTAGGAGCACCATTTTCCCGCGAACATGCCGACTGTCAGCGGCGACTGGATCCACAGGGCCGACTCTTCGAGCCGGGTCGGCATCACCCGTTGCGTCTCCGGGACCAGACCGGACGGGATCAGATACCAGTGCGTGTCCATGGTGTTGGGCGACGGCCAGTCCGGCTCGGCCACCCAGCGGCCCGGACGCTCGCGATAACTGGTCGTCGGCGGCACGCTGTCCTGCATCCACACGCGCAGCATCGGCTCGTCCATGACCCCGTTGTCGACGCCCTTGAGCCAGCGGTCCCACCAGCGCACCGCCTCCTGCAGGAAGCCGATCGCAGGACCGGGCACGCCAAGATGCGGGTAACGGTGGCCCCACGGGCCGATCAGCCCCTTGCGCGGGACCTTCAAATTGGCCAGCAGGCGGAATACCGCGTTGGAATAGCCGTCGGCCCAGCCACCGACCGCGAACACCGGACACTGGATGGCGTCATAGTCCTCGCAGATCGAGCCGTGCTTCCAGTACTCGTCGCGGCGCTGATGCTGAAGCCATTTCTCCAGCCATAGCCCGCTGCCCTCCAGCCGCTCCAGCCAGATGTCGCGCCAGCGCTCGCCGACGATCGCCGGATCGGGCGGCAGGCTGTTATAGGCGAACATGACGGAGGCCCATGACAGGTTATCGCCCAGCAGGCAGCCGCCCATGTGGTGGATGTCGTCGGAGTAGCGGTCGTCGGTGGAACTGAGCGTGATGATGGCCTTGAGCGCTTCGGGGCGGAGCGCGGCGATCTGCAGCGAATTGAAGCCACCCCAGGAGATGCCCATCATGCCGACATTGCCGTCGCACCAGGATTGCTCGGTCAGCCACTGAATGACTTCCAGACCGTCATCCAGCTCCTGCTGCAGATATTCATCCTTGAGCGCGCCTTCGGACTCGCCGCTGCCGCGCAGGTCCACCCGAACACAGGCATAGCCGTGCCCCGCCAGGTACGGATGCGTGATCGCGTCGCGCACAGCCGTTCCGAAGCGTTTGCGGTACGGGATGTATTCAAGGATCGCCGGAACGGGCATGTCCTCCGCCCCCTTCGGCCGCCAGATGCGCGCGGCGAGCCGCACACCGTCCGGCATCGGAATAAAGACATTTTGCTCCTCCGCCACCTCGTGGGGAAGGTTCTCCGCGACCTTCATGCGTTTGCCTTTTCGATCGGAGTGAATTCGAAGGGCAGCAAGCTGCAGACCCTGTCGTATTTTTCGAGAAGCGCGTCCTCGGTGTCGGCGCCGAGAAAAATCTCGGCGATCTCAAAGCTGTAACTGTCCTGGTAGAGCAGTTGCGAAAGAAGCTGGCCCTCCTCCACCATCAGCCGGATCATCACCTCGGGAAACTCGGCGCGGACGCGCGCAAAATCATCCGGGCCAGGCACGCGCGCGACCATGCCATCTTCGAACACGCGCATCATGAACTTGCCGGCGAGGCGGAAAAAGCCCTGCCCGCGCGGCATGGCCGGTCTGCGGCCCAGCGCGAGGTCGATCGCCACCTTCTGATGCGTCTCGCCATCAACGAGTTTGAACAGCGGGCTGTGCGACTTGGAAATGCGCGCATTGATCTCAAGCAGCCAGACATGGTCCGTGTCCGCATCCCAGTAGAACTCGGCATTGAACGGCGCGTTCCGGTAGCCGATGTGCTGGATTACCCGGCACGCCGCATCCGTCATCCGGCCCTGGACCCGCTCCGGCAGCCGTGAGGGATACTGATAGCGCGCAAAGCAGGACTCGCGCTCACCCTCGCGGATCGAGTCGACAATGCCGTAAATCTCGACCTCGTCCTCGTAGGCATAGCCTTCGAGCGTGCATTGCTGGCCGGCGGAAATGCTTTCTTCGGCGATGCAGTGATAGCCGCCGATCGGCGCGATCTCCGGCGGCAGGTCCACCCGCTTGAGAAATTCGTTAAAGGCGTCCGCGAAATTCGCAATGTTGCCGCGGATGATCGGCAGCGCCCGGCGGAAGTCCGCTTCATCGGCGATCTCGAAGCCGAGGTAAGACGAGTGCGCCTTGATCGGCTTGATCCAGAACGGACAGGGCAGGTCGACCGCGCTAGGCGGCAAGTCTTCGAACGGATCGACCGCGACGAAGCGCGGCACCATGTCGGGCGCGACCTCTTTCTGCTGACAGCGCGACCAGTATTTGTGCTGGCACTTCGCGACAGCCTCCAGGCTCGGCCCCGGCAGCCCGAACTCCTTCTGCAACATCGGCGCAAGCGCGGAACTCGGGAAATCCCAGTAACTTATGACGGCATCAACGGTCCCGCCAAACTGGTATAGACGCTCTTCCGCGAGGCGCAGAAGCTGATCGAACTCAATATGGCTGGATGCGGGCCGAACGGCCTCGTCATACGTCAGCAGCGTATGAAACGCATAGTCCCTTGCCCCCTCCATCTGTTCGAGAAGGCCAAGATTGAAGGCCTCCATGCCGATAACGAAAATGCTCTTCATCAATGAGATCTGACATTACGAACCGCCACAGCGGCATTAACAACGATCAGTGCGCCGCGATGCCTGCCGCGCCACGGAGCCCGCGACATGGATATCGTAACGATGGGATTTCTTGCCAGTCTGGCCGCGGGCCTGTTCACGGGGCTGGGCGCGCTGCCGGTGCTGTTCGGCACGACCATTCCGCGCCGTCTGAATGACGCGCTGCTGGGCTTCGCGGCTGGGGTGATGCTGGCCGCGTCCTTCTTTTCGCTCATTATTCCGGGCGTGGACATCGCCGAGAGCCAATACGGGTATTCGGCCATTGCCGCCGGCATCGCGGTCGTCGGCGTCGCGATGGGCGTGACGTTCGTGGCGGGGCTTAACCACTGGATTCCGCATGAACACTTTCGGGCCGGGCATCAGGGACCAGAAGCGAAGGGGCTGGCAAAAATCTGGCTGTTCATCTTCGCCATAACCATTCACAACTTGCCCGAGGGGCTGGCCGTCGGGGTGGGCTTCGGCAGCGGCGACATCGCCAAGGGCATGACGCTCGCCACTGGCATCGGGCTGCAAAACGCGCCCGAGGGGCTGGCCGTCGCGGTGGCGCTGCTATCCTACAATTATTCGCGGTTCTATGCGGTGGCCGTCGCCACGCTCACCGGGCTGGTCGAGCCGGTCGCCGGGCTTGCGGGCGCTTACGCCGTCAGCGTCTCGCAAGTGCTGCTGCCATACGCCCTGACCTTCGCCGCGGGCGCGATGCTCTACGTCATCAGCCACGAGATCATCCCGGAGACGCACAGCCACGGTTTCGCGAACGAGGCGACGCTGGGGCTGACCATCGGGCTGGTCATGATGATGTTTCTCGACATCGCATTTGCCTGAGGTTAAGGCGCGCGCCAGCGCGCCGTGCTTGACTGCCGGCACAAGGAACGGGTGCGCTCATGGCAACACACACGCAGAAGCGGATGCTCGATGAACTGCTGGACCGCTACGGCCAGACCTACGCGGCCGAGCTTGGCATCGACATCGAGAAGAACACGCCATCGCCGCTGTTCATGCTGTTATGCGCGTCACTGCTCTACAGCGCGCGCATCCGCGCTGAGGCCGCGACGCAGGCGCTGAAGGCGCTGTTCGCCGAAGGTTGGACCACGCCGCAGAAGATGGCCGACACGACCTGGGAAGAGCGCGTGAAGGTGCTGAACGCTAACGGCTACGCCCGCTATGATGAGAGCACCTCGCGGATGATCGGGGACACCGTGGACCTGTTGCTGTCCGAGTACGACGGCGATCTGCGCAAGCTGCGCGAGGCCGCCGAGCGAAAGCCGTCAAAGGAGCAGCGGCTGCTCAAGGGCTTCACGGGCATTGGCGATGTCGGCGTGAACATCTTCTTCCGCGAGGCACAGCTCGCCTGGCCAGAGCTTTATCCCTTCGCCGACAAGGCTGCGCTGACCGCCGCGAAGCGGCTGGGTCTCGGCGAAACGACCGAAACGCTTGCCGGCATGGTCGACCGCGAAGACTTCCCGCGCCTCGTCGCCGCGCTGGTGCGGGTGCATCTGGCGAAGGCCTATGACGACATTGCCGCGGTCGCCGCCCCGCAAGGCTAGCGCGCTCTTCGATCGGTCTGAAACAATTCGGCGCTCGTCATTGCCGGACTTGATCCGGCAATCCAGCTTATGGCTCGATGGCTGCCGCCATGGATGCCCGTGTCAAGCACGGGCATGACGTGGCTCTGATTGATCGAAAGCCCGCTAGCGGTCAGGCTGTCTGCGCTTCGGCTTCCTTTCGCCCCGTTTCCTCTTCGGGTACGTCGAAATATTTCCGCAGTTCTCCGGCGTTCATCGTCTCCTGCTTCAGAAGCGCCTGCGCCGCCGCATCCAGCTTGTCGCGCTGGCTCTCGATGATGTCCATGGTCCGGTCGAACGCTTCATCAACCAGCCGGCGCACGGTGGTGTCGATCTCGCGCGCGGTCTCCTCCGAATAGGTCTTCTGCTCCTGCGGCAGGGGCATTCCGCCGACCGACTGCTGGCGCTTCTCGTAGGTGATTTGGCCGAGATGGTCCGTCATCCCGTACTGCGTGACGACCGAGCGGGCGATGTCGGTGACCTTCTGCAGATCGTCAGCCGCGCCGGTGGAGATGTCTTCGAAGAAAATGCGCTCCGCCGCGCGCCCGCCGAGCAGCACGCTCATCTTGTTGAGCAACTCCTGCCGGGTCATCAGGTAGCGGTCGCCGGTGGGACGCTGGATGGTGTAGCCGAGCGCGCCGACGGAGCGCGGGATGATCGAGACCTTGTGGACCGGATCGCTGCCGGGCAGCGCCATCGCAACCAGCGCATGACCCAATTCGTGATACGCGACGCGCCGGCGCTCTTCCTCCGACAGCACGGCGTTCTTCTTCTGCAGGCCGGCGACGACCCGCTCGATGGCGTTGTTGAAGTCCTGCATCTGGATCGCATCCGCGTCGCGCCGCGTGGCTAGCAGCGCGGCCTCGTTGACGAGGTTCTCCAGATCAGCGCCGGTGAAACCCGCCGTCAGCTCCGCGACCTGCTCCAGATCGACATTTTCTCCCAGCTTCACCTTCTTGGCGTGCACTTTCAGGATTTCCGCGCGGCCGATCTTATCTGGGCGATCGACGACCACGCGGCGATCAAAACGGCCCGCGCGCATCAAGGCAGGATCAAGGATCTCCGGGCGGTTGGTCGCCCCGATGATCATGAGGCCCTCCGACGGGTCGAAGCCGTCCATCTCGGAGAGAAGCTGATTGAGCGTCTGCTCTTTCTCGTCGTGGCCGCCGCCTTGCATTGCGCCACTGCCGCCGCGCACCTGACCGAGCGCATCCAACTCGTCGATGAAGATGATGGCCGGAGCCTTCTCCCGCGCCTGCTTGAACAGATCGCGTGTGCGCGCCGCGCCCACACCGACGAACATCTCCACAAACTCGGAACCGTTGATGTAGAAAAAGGGCACCGCCGCCTCGCCGGCCACCGCCCGGGCGATCAACGTCTTGCCGGTGCCTGGCGGTCCGGCCAGCAGAACGCCCTTCGGCACATGCGCCCCGAGCCGCTGGTATTCTTCCGGCGCGCGGAGGAATGAGACGATCTCCTGCAACTCCTCCTTCGCCTCGTCGATGCCGGCCACATCGTCGAAGGAGGTATCCGTCTTCTCCTCGTAGTAGACGCGAGCCTTCGACTGGCCGATCTGCATCAGCCCGCCGCCCATGCCGCCGCCGCGCGCCAGCCGGCGGATCAGGAAATACCAGAGCGCCAGGAAGATGCCGATGGGTATGAGCCACGAGAGGATCTGCTCAAAAAAGGTGTTCTCCACCGTTCCGTCGTAAGTCACGTCCTTGTCGC
The DNA here is from genome assembly GCA_964540795.1 of uncultured Hyphomicrobiaceae bacterium. Taxonomy (GTDB): domain Bacteria; phylum Pseudomonadota; class Alphaproteobacteria; order Rhizobiales; family Rhodomicrobiaceae; genus Dichotomicrobium. The sequence continues at coordinate 68,066 of CAZINX010000005.1, forward strand.
GCAGCCCCTGCGCGAATGCGTCATCCACCCGGCGCGTGACGAAATAATCCTGGCCATCGACAGGTTCGTTGAACTCCCCGCGGATCGTTTCGCTGCCGACCTCGACGCTCTCGATGCGTCCCTCGTCGAGATACTGCTCGAACTGCGAATAGGGGATCTGCGCGACCGTCTGATACTGCGTGTAGAGATATTGCAGGGTCAGCACGCCAATGATCGCGACGATCAGGAAGATGATGTTCCAGCGGCGCTGGCGTTCCTGATCTTCGGACTGGTCATCACTCATCAAATCACCTTTCCGTATCGCTTAACGAATGCGCTTTGGTGGAAGGAACGCCCAAGGGCCTGCCTGGGTTTCCCTTCCAGCACCGCGCGCCCGCTGCGGGACGTGGGGTCCACGGATGCGGCGCAACACCCCGCGCCCTGCAACGGGCCGCTCGCCCACGGCGCAAAGCCGCGGCGCAACTGCCCAAGCGGCAATCAGTCGGAGAGGAAAGGGGTCTCCATGCAAACCACCCGCATACCCGGCACAGACCTGCAACCCGGCCGCATAGGTCTCGGCACCTGGGCGATCGGCGGCTGGATGTGGGGCGGCTCGGACGAGCATGAATCGATCCGCACCATCCATGCGGCCATTGAACGCGGCATCACGCTCATCGACACCGCGCCGGTCTACGGCATGGGCCGGTCGGAGGAAATCGTCGGCAAGGCCGTCGCGCAGGCCGACCGTGACACGCTGGTGATCTCGACAAAGGCCGGACTGGAATGGCAGGGCGGCCAACCCTACCGCAACGCCACGCGCGAGCGCCTGATAGCCGAGATCGACGACAGCCTGAAGCGCCTCGGCGTCGACGTCATCGACATCCATCACGTCCATTGGCCGGACCCGCTGGTCCCGATCGAAGAGACCGCCGGCGCGATGAAGGAGATCCATGACGCCGGGAAGATCCGTGCGGTCGGCGTCAGCAACTTCTCGGTCGAGCAGATGGAGCGGTTCCGGCAGGTCTGCCCGCTTCACGTCATCCAGCCGCCCTACAATCTGTTCGAGCGCGGCATCGAGGAAGATGTGCTCCCCTACGCGCGCGAGCATGACATCGCAACGCTGACCTACGGCGCGCTGTGCCGCGGCCTGCTGACCGGCAAGATGACGCAGCATCAGGAGTTCCAGGGCGACGACCTGCGCCAGACTGACCCCAAATTCCGCCAGCCGCGCTTCATCCAGTATCTGACGGCGGCGGAGAAGCTCGATCAGCTGGCGAGGGAACGCTTCGGCAAGCGCGTGATCCATCTCGCGCTGCGGTGGCTGCTCGACCGGCCCAGTGTGAGCGTGGCGCTGTGGGGCGCGCGGCATCCTGGCCAGCTCGACCCGATCAGCGAGATCGACGACTTCCACATCGACGAGCAGACCGCGCGCGATATCGCCCAGATCCTCGACGAGTGCATCAAGCAGCCGGTCGGCCCGGAATTCATGGCCCCGCCGACGCGCGAGGACAAGGCTGCGTGATCTGGTCACTGAAACACGGGGGGCAACTCAGGCGTTATACGCTTGAGCGCACCGTAGACGGCGCGCGCCGATGGCCGCGTCTGCCTTTCAACGCACAAGACGGACAGGAGCCGAAAGAAACATGAAGCCAATTCGCACCATTTTCGCCGGTCTTTGCGCGCTCGCGCTGGTCGGCGTCGCATCCGCCGGCGCCGCGCACGCCGAGCCGACCGATGTGACAGTCCGCATCATCAGCAAGGGCGCGAAGTTCGTCGGCTCCAGCATGGGCGGCGTGCAGATCACCCTGCGCGATGCCAACACGAACGAGCTTCTTGCCAAGGGCCAGACCAGCGGCGGCACCGGCAGCACCGAAAAGATCATGGAAACGGCGCACAAGCGCGGCGCGCCGGTCTCTACGGAAGGCTCGGCCAAGTTTACCGCCACGCTCGACCTGGAATCGCCGCGGCTTGTGCGCGTCGAAGCCTACGGGCCGATTGCGCAGCCGCAGTCCGCCGTTACTGTCGCCTCAACGCAGTGGGTGGTGCCTGGCAAGGATGTGACGGGCGGCGATGCCTGGCTGCTTGAACTGCCCGGCTTCATTGTTGATGTCGTTGCGCCGAAAACACCGCTCAAGGCCGGCGACGCGCCGCAAACCCTCACGCTGAAGGCAAATGTCTTCATGATGTGCGGTTGCCCGATCGAGCCGGGAGGACTCTGGGATGCCGACGATTACGAGATCGAAGCGCTGGTCATGCGCGACGGAGAAACCGTGCGGACCGTGACGCTGAACTATGCGGGGAACGTAAGCCAGTTCGACGCGGACCTCGAAGTCAGCGAGCCGGGCAACTACGAAGTGGTGGTCTACGCCCATGACCCGGCCAATGGCAGCACAGGGCTGGACCGCGCCGCATTCTCCGTCAATTGAGGGGCCGGGGCGTCAGACATCAGCGACACAAGACAGCACGGAGAGAGATGGGATGATGGAGCAGAAACCGGAGGTCAAAGGCTTCTACGACCCGAAGACCGGCAGCGCGCAATACGTCGTGTCTGACCCGGACACGAAGAAGGCGGCGATCATCGATCCGGTCTGGGACTATGACGAGAAGGCCGGGCAGGTCTGCACGCCGAACGCGGACGAAATCCTCAAATACGTGCAGGATGCCGGGCTTGAGGTGGTCTGGATTCTCGACACGCACCCGCACGCCGACCACTTCTCGGCGGCGCAATACCTCAAGAGCAAGCTGGGCGCGCCAACCGCCATCGGCGAGCATGTCGTGAAGGTCCAGAAGCTGTGGAAGGACATCTACAACCTGCCGGATGACTTCCCGACCGACGGCTCGCAATGGGACCATCTGTTCAAGGACGGCGACACCTTCGAGATCGGGTTGCTGCCCGCGCAGGTGATGTTCAGCCCCGGCCACACGCTCGCGTCGATCACCTACGTCGTCGGCGATGCGGCCTTCGTGCACGACACGCTGATGATGCCCGATTCCGGCACCTCGCGGGCCGACTTCCCCGGCGGCAGCTCGCGGGAGCTTTACCGCAGCATCCAGCGCATCCTGGAACTGCCGGACGATACGCGCGTGTTTGTCGGCCACGATTACGGCCGCGACGGGCGCAAGCCGAAATGGGAGACCACGATTGGAGAGACAAAGCGCAACAACATCCATCTGCGGAACAATCCGAGCGAGGAGGAATATGTGCGCATCCGCGACGCCCGCGACGCCGAGCTGCCGCTGCCGCACCTGATGCTGGAAGCCCTGCAGATCAATATTCGCGGCGGGCGCACCCCGAAACCGGAGGCCAACGGCGTCTCCTACCTCAAGATCCCGCTCAACCAGTTCTCGGGCACATCCGACGTCTGCGACAACCCCCAGACCATCACCGACTGATCAACCGGAGAGGCGGCGCGCGCTTGTCATCCCGGGCGCTGCGCAGCACGCAAGGGGTGCGCTGCTGACCCGGGTTCATTCTCCCGCCCGAAACACATACCGGTCCCGTGTCTGCGGCGCGTCATTATATCCCGCACCGCGCACGGGACGACAGTCGGTATGTCGGGCTTTATTTTTTTAATTATTCTAATTATAATTGCAATTCAGATGCTGCCGCCGAAGGTTTTTTGGCGGCAGCAGGACATTCGAAGGATAAGCCGTGTTCGAAATCAACATCTGGACGGTCCTGGCCGCGGCGATGATCACCGCGATCATGACGGGCGTCGGCGCGCTGCCGTTCCTGTTCTTCCGCAATGTCAACGGACGGCTGCTCGGCTATTCCAACGCGGCCGCCGCGGGCCTCATGCTCGCCGCGAGCCATAGCCTGATCGCCGAGGGCGTAGCGCTGAACGCCGAGCGCGCATTGATCGGCGTGCTGATCGGGCTGGGCGCGATCATCGCCAGCAACCGGCTCATCCCTTCCGGTGACGGCCTTGAGGTGGCCAATCTCGGCGGCGTCGACGCGCGCAAGGCGCTGCTCATCCTCGGCATCATGACCGCGCACTCCTTCGCGGAAGGCATCGGCGTCGGCGTGTCGTTCGGCGGGACCGAGGCTTTAGGCATCTTCATCACCACGGCAATCGCCTTTCACAATGTGCCGGAGGGGTTGGCGATCTCGCTGGTGCTGGTGCCGCGCGGCACGCCGGTGTGGAAGGCCGCCGGCTGGAGCATCTTCACCAGCCTGCCGCAGCCGCTGATGGCCGTGCCCGCCTTCCTGTTCGTGCAGGCGTTTCAGCCGTTCCTGCCCATCGGGCTGGGCATCGCCGCCGGCGCGATGATCTGGATGGTGTTCGCCGAGCTGATCCCCGACGCGATGGAAGAGGTGTCCGGCTCGGCCGTCGGGACGTCGCTTACGCTGGCCTTCACGGCGATGCTAGCGTTCCAGCTCCTGCTGCTGCCCGCGGGGCATTGAGGCGGTCCTTAAGCCGCCATCTTCGCCCGCAAGTTCTCCTCGATCTTGTCGAGGAAGCCCTCGGTTGACAGCCAGCCCTGCTCATCACCGATCAGCAGCGCGAGGTCCTTGGTCATGTGGCCGCTCTCGATCGTCTCGACGACCGTGGCCTCCAGCTTCTCGGCAAAGTCGATCAGCGCCTGATTGCCGTCCAGCTTGCCGCGATGCTTCAGTCCGCGCGACCACGCGAAGATCGAGGCGGTCGAGTTGGTCGAGGTCTCCTTGCCCTGCTGGTGCATCCGGTAGTGGCGCGTGACGGTGCCGTGCGCGGCCTCGGCCTCCACGGTCCTGCCGTCCGGCGTGGTCAGCACGCTGGTCATCAGCCCAAGCGAGCCGAAACCCTGCGCCACGGTGTCGGACTGCACGTCGCCGTCATAATTCTTGCAGGCCCAGACATAGCCCCCCGACCACTTCATCGACGCGGCCACCATATCGTCGATCAGCCGATGCTCATAGGTCAGTCCGGCGGCCTCGAACTTGTCCTTGAACTCGGCATCATAAACCTGCTGGAAGATGTCCTTGAAGCGGCCGTCATAGGCTTTGAGGATGGTGTTCTTCGTGGACATGTAGAGCGGATAACCGCGCTCCAGCGCGTAATTCATGCAGGCGCGGGCGAAGTCGGTGATCGAGGCGTCGAGGTTGTACATCGACATTGCCACGCCGCCGCCGGGAAAGTCGAACACCTCGTGCTCGATCGGCGCGCCGCCATCCGCCGGCTGGAACTTGACGGTCAGCTTGCCGGGGCCGGGCACGACGAAATCCGTCGCGCGGTACTGATCGCCGAAAGCGTGACGGCCGATGATGATCGGCTGGGTCCAGCCGGGGACAAGGCGCGGGACATTCCGGCAGATGATCGGCTCGCGGAACACGACGCCGCCGATGATGTTGCGGATGGTGCCGTTGGGCGAGCGCCACATCTTCTTCAGGCCGAATTCCTCGACACGCGCCTCATCCGGCGTGATGGTCGCGCATTTGACGCCCACGCCGTGCTCCAGGATCGCATTGGCGGCGTCGACCGTAACCTGATCGTCCGTCGCGTCGCGGTTCTGGATCGACAGATCATAGTAGCGCAGGTCGATATCCAGATAGGGCAGGATCAGCTTCTGCTTGATGAAGTGCCAGATGATGCGGGTCATCTCATCGCCGTCGAGTTCGACGACCGGGTTTTCGACCTTGATTTTTTCCATGATCCGTCCTTGCGCGGTCCGTGCGGGTGGGGTCTTTGCGAGTCGTTGCGGCGCAGCATAATGCGGGCTGGCCGCGCGGCCAAGCCTTGCCGGGCGCATCGCGCCTGTGTAGACAGCCAGCATGTCCGAGGAACAGGTGAACAAACCGCCCACGCCGGAAGGTCTGGAAGGTCTGCCGGATGCGCCGGCCATGATCCTCGTCGAGCCGCAGCTCGGCGACAACATCGGCGCGGCCGCACGGGCGATGGCCAATTTCGGTCTGGGCGAGCTGCGCATCGTCGCGCCGCGGGACGGCTGGCCGAACGAGGCCGCGCGGTCCTATGCGGCAAACGCGCTGGACGTGGTTGACGGCGCAAGGGTTTTCCCGGACCTGAAGACAGCTGTGGCCGACCTGCACTACGTGATCGCCACGACCGCGCGCCGGCGGGACATGAACAAGCTCGTGCTGGAGCCGGAAATGGCGGCCGGAGAAATGCTGGCGCGAACAAAAGCTCGCCAAAATTGCGGTGTGCTATTCGGAAAGGAGCGATCGGGTCTTGAAAATGACGATATCGCCATTGCGGACGTGATCGTAAGCGCGCCCGTGGTGCCGGCCTTCGCTTCGATCAATCTGGCGCAGGCCGTCTTGCTGATCGCCTATGAGTGGCGCAAGGCATTGCTGGGCGCCGCGGCGAGCCGGGCAGACATCGCCGAGCCAGCGGGGCAAGCCGACTCCCGGCCCGCGACTCAGGACGAGCTGATCGGCTTTTTCGAGCATCTGGAACGGGAACTGGATGCTTCGGGCTTTTTGCGTCCGCCGGAAAAGCGGCCCCGGATGGTGCGAGGCATCCGCAACATGTTCAAACGTATGGGAGCCACCGATCAGGAGGTCCGCACGCTCCGCGGCATTGTGACTTCGTTGACACGCCGGCATGAAGGCCGGCCTCGGGAAAACCCGAAAATGTCATAGTGCCGCCGCGATTGTGCTATTGCCAGACCAGAGGAACGGGCGGCATCTCGCCTCGAAAGCGAGACAGGGACAAACGATGAAGAGTGAGATTGTGACAAAATTCTTGGCTGTGGCCGCAGCGGTGTTGTGCCTTCAGGCTGGTGTGGCGCTTGCGCAGGATGATGGCGAACTCAATACGGAAACCGTCAATCTCATCACCGGCTTCGCGCTGACGACAATACCGAGCGAGGTCAAGCGCCCCGACGGTTCGGTCATGAAGATCGACAAGTCCGACCTGTCGAAGCTCACCATCCCGGTCGACGATGCGCGCCGCGTCATCAAGATCGCGCGGCTGTCCGCGCACGCCCAGTTGTGCGAACTGCCGCAACTCCAGGCCCAGAATTATCTGACGATGATGCGCCAGGAACGGGCCAGGGACAAATGGACAGAGCAGCAGATGCTCTTCATCAACCGGCTGCACCTGTTCACGGTAATGTGGTTGAGCGGCAACGTGAAATTCGTCGACAAGGGCGACGGCTCGCAGGAGCCGGAGATCATCTCCGATCCCGACGAGAGCAAATATGAGTGCTCCGACGAGGACCGCCAGCAGGTGCGCGCCGCGATCGAAAACTACCTGAAGCAGGCCAAGCAGTCGTAAGCGAAGCGCGCGCCTTCGGCGCATGTTGACAACGGCTACAGCGGCTGTCTATTTATCGAGCACTGCGGGTGCATAGCGCACCCGCTTTTTGCGTTGCCGTGGCGATCCCCTGAGCAAGCCTTTATCTCGCCGGATCGCCTGTCACCCGCCGAATGCGGGCCAGGAGGCAACGTTTCATAATCACCGAACCCTTCTTTTTCAGACTTTGGGAGTCACGGAAGATGAGCAAGCGCACCAGCGCCAAATACAAGATCGATCGCCGCATGGGCGAGAACATCTGGGGCCGCCCGAAAAGCCCGGTGAACAAGCGGGAATACGGCCCCGGCGAGCACGGCCAGCGCCGCCGCGGCAAGCTCTCGGACTACGGCCAGCAGCTCCGCGCCAAGCAGAAGCTCAAGGGCTACTACGGGAACATCACTGAAAAGCAGTTCCGCGCGGTCTACAAGGAAGCCACCCGGCAGAAAGGCGACACCTCCGAGGCGCTGATCGGCCTGCTGGAGCGCCGGCTAGATGCCATCGTCTACCGCGCCAAGTTCGTGCCCACGGTCTGGGCCGCGCGCCAGTTCGTGAGCCACGGCCACGTGAAGGTTAACGGCAAGCGCGTGACGATCCCGAGCTATCGCTGCAAGGAAGGCGACGTGATCGAGGTTCGCGAGAAGTCGCGCGACATGGGCCTTGTGCTCGAAGCGATCGAAAGCGCGGAGCGTGACGTGCCCGACTACCTCGATGTGGACCACAACAAGATGACGGCGAGCCTGCTGCGCATCCCGCAACTCAGCGACGTGCCCTATCCCGTGATGATGGAGCCGAATCTCGTCGTCGAGTTCTACTCGCGGTAACAGGCCTGAGGGGCGAGCGTCAGGCGTCGCGCGCCCCCGGGCCGTGCTCGACGAGGGCATAGGCGATCATCGTCATCAGCACGGCGGCGGAAAAGAAGTAGATGCCCGGCATCGCGGCGGCCTCGGTTAGCGCGCTCGCCTTTACGTAAAAGATCACCAGCGCCAGCGCCAGCACGTCGAGCATCGACCACTTCCCCAGCCATGACATCCGGTTGAGCATCCGCTGGCGCGCGCCGCCGCCCGTCGCCATTGTGGTGCAGGCGACCAGCAGATACAGCAGCTTGATCGCCGGAAACAGCATGGAGAAGACAACGAGGACGCCAGCGAGGAACAACTCCTGCTCCACATAGAGCGCGCGGACGATCGACACGAAGGAGTGCGTGTCGGACCACACGTAGAAATAGGTGAGTTCGATAACCGGCAGCGTCAGGCCCAGCACAAGCGAGGCGGTTGCGCCGATGATCATCACACCGACCGCGAATATGCGAAAGGCGCCCGGCGGGCTGACAGGCGACCGCCCGCCGTCGCGTCCAGCCGCCTTTTGCGACAAACGCGAGGATGAAACATAAACCGCTCGCGCATCACCCGTGGCAAGCGACGGCCGATGGCCGCCCCTCGTGAGCTCGTCCATCTTGCTCCTGCGCCCGCGCCCGGACCGAACGGCCTGCGCCGCCCGCGTCAGAGCAGGCGATCACGCCGTCGCCGAGCGCTTCTCGAAAGCGATATTCTTCTGCTCCAGGTGCTGCTGAAGCTCGCCCTCCTGGAACATCTCGGTCAGAATATCACATCCGCCGACAAATTCGCCCTTCACATAAAGCTGCGGGATCGTCGGCCAGTTGGTATAGGTCTTGATGCCGTCGCGAACGGCGTCGTCTTCAAGGACGTTCACATCCTTGTATTGGACGCCCAGGTAATCGAGCATCCTGACGACCTGCGAGGAGAATCCGCACTGCGGAAAGTTGCGGTTGCCCTTCATGAACAGGACAACCTCATTGCTCTCAACCTGATCCTTGATCCAGTCGTGAACGTTCTGCTGGTCCATATCTGCGTCCTTCGACATGCGGTGAATTGAGGGGTTTAGTCCGGCGCCGAGGTTTGCAGCGCGAGCGCGTGCAACGCCCCGCCCATGTTGCCTTGCAAGGCGTCGTAGACAAGCTGGTGCTGCTGAACCTTGGTCTTGCCGCGGAAAGCTTCGGAGACGATCACGGCCGCGTAATGATCGCCGTCGCCCGCCAGATCGCGGATTTCGATCTGCGCATCCGGCAGCTTGGCCTTGATCATCGCCTCGATTTCATCGGCTTCCATCGGCATCGGCAATCTCCTTGAATGCTTCTAAACAATACACATCGCAGCCGGCTCTGCCAACAAGAATATCCGACCCCGACGCTCAGTCTTTTGTCACATAGGACGGGAACCAGCATTCGTGAAGATGGCGCAGTTCCGTGAGTGGCAGCGCCGGCTCGCCGGAGAGGGAAAGAGCGTCGCCGCCTATGCGGCCGATCACGCGCGCCGGAACGCCGGCCTTCTCCGCTGCGGCGCGGATGGTCTGCGCGGTGTCTTCAGGCGCTGCCATGAGGTAGCGCGCTTGATCCTCGCCGAACCAGAAGGCGTGCGCAGGAAGAACTGTCTGGCCCGCGTGAAGCGCCACGCCGATGCCGCCCGCAAGCGCCATCTCCGCCGCAGCGACAAGCACGCCACCGTCCGACACATCATGCACCGTGCGCGCCACGCCGTCGCGAATCAGCTCCCGCACGAGGTTGCCAACGCCCTGTTCTGCCTTCAGATCGACCGGCGGCGGCGCGCCTTCATAAGCGCCGGTGGCGTGCGCCTGATAGAGCGACTGGCCGAGCGCGCCGCTCGTTTCGCCCAGCAGGATCAGCACCTCGTCTTCGGGCTTCAATGCGATCGTGGCCATCCGCTCCAGATCGGGTAGCAGACCCACCCCGCCAATCGCGGGCGTCGGCGGGATCGCAAAGCCGTTCGTCTCGTTGTAAAGCGACACGTTGCCTGACACGACCGGGAAGTTCAGCGCGCGCGCTGCCCGCCCCATGCCGCTCACGCAACCAGCAAACTCACCCATGATCTCCGGGCGCTCCGGGTTGCCGAAGTTGAGGCAGTTGGTGATCGCCAGCGGCATCGCGCCCACGGCGGTCAGGTTGCGCCAGCTCTCGGCCACGGCCTGCGCCCCGCCCGTTTCCGGATCGGCGAAGCAATAGCGCGGGGTCACGTCGCAGGCCAGCGCCAGCGCCTTGCGGCTACCCGGCCCGCCCACGCGGACCACCGCCGCATTGCCGCCGGGGCGCTGGACGGTATCGGCCATGACCATGTGGTCATACTGCTCCCACACCCAGCGGCGCGAGCTTAACTGCGGCCCGGCCATCATCTCCTTGAGCGCGCCGAGCAGGCTGTCCGGCGCGGGCACATCCTCGGGCCGGATCACGGCGGGCGCTGGCCGCGCGACCCACGGGCGCTCGTACTCCGGCGCGCCGGCGCTCAGCGCGCGCACCGGGATGTCCGCCTCGCGCGCGCCCTTGTGCCAGATCTCGATGCGCCCGCTTTCGGTGGTCTCGCCGACGACCGCGAAGTCCAGCCCCCATTTGCGGAAGATCGCCTCGGCCTGCGCTTCCGCGCCGGGGCGCAGCGCCATCAGCATCCGCTCCTGGCTTTCGGACAGCATCAGTTCGTAGGCGTTCATGCCGCTTTCGCGCTGCGGCACCTGGTCCAGATCAAGCCGGATGCCGACGCCGCCCTTATCCGCCATCTCGATCGAGGAGGAGGTCAGCCCAGCCGCACCCATATCCTGGATCGCGATAATCGCATCGCCTTCCATCAGTTCGAGGCAGGCCTCGATCAGCAGCTTTTCGGTGAACGGGTCCCCGACCTGAACGGTCGGGCGCTTCTCCGCACTGTCGTCATCAAACTCGGCGGAGGCCATCGTCGCGCCGTGGATGCCGTCGCGCCCGGTCTTCGAGCCGACATAGACGACAGAGTGCCCCGCCCCGCGCGCGGCGGAATAGAAGATCTTGTCGGCGCGGGCAACGCCGACGCACATCGCGTTGACGAGGATATTGTTGTTGTAGCGCGCGTCGAAATTCACCTCGCCGCCGACGGTGGGGACGCCGGTGCAGTTGCCGTAACCGCCAATCCCCGCCACCACGCCGGACAGCAGGTGGCGCGTCTTCGGGTGATCCGGCGCGCCGAAGCGCAGCGCGTTGAGGTTCGCCACCGGGCGCGCGCCCATCGTGAATACGTCGCGCATGATGCCGCCCACGCCTGTCGCCGCGCCCTGGTATGGCTCGATATACGACGGATGGTTATGGCTCTCCATCTTGAAGACGACCGCGTCGCCGTCGCCGATATCGACCACGCCGGCGTTCTCACCCGGCCCCTGGATGACCTGCTGCCCTTCCGTCGGCAGCGTCTTGAGCCACACGCGCGAGGACTTGTAGGAGCAGTGCTCCGACCACATCACCGAAAAGATGCCGAGTTCGGTCGGCGTCGGCTGGCGGCCGAGGATTTCGATCATCCGCGCCGCCTCATCAGGCTTGAGGCCGTGCTCGGCGATCAGTTCCGGCGTAATCTCTGAGGAAACGGCGGTCATCAGCGGACCGTTCACACTATGGGAAAGCGCGCAACACGATCGCCCGCCTCACTCTTGGAGACGGGCCGGAACACGCGAATGGGCGACGCGGGATCAAGCCCCTGCGCCGCCTTCTTCCTGATCAAGCTCGTACTCGGCAACGCCCAGCTTCAGGACTTCGGGAATGTCTTCGAGGAATTCCGCCTCGTCGAAATATTCGACATAGGCCGGGAAATAGCCGAGATCATCGTCCTCATCGTCGTCCAAGGCATCCTCATCGGTCGCGATTGCACGGAAGGTTATGCTGCCGTCCTCGTTGACCATGATCGCCGCCAGATCTTCCTTGCTGCCGGTGTGCTTTACGGTCAAGCTATAGCTGCCGGGCTGTTCGTTAAGCGCGAATTCCAGCCGGCGGCTGTTGATCGCGTTTTGCAGCTTGCTGACGAGGGTGGCGACAGCCTCGGCGCGCTGGGCGGGCTCGAGCTGTTTGGTCCGCAGTTCCTCTTTCAGCTTGTCGACTTGTTCATCAAAGCTCATGGCCCGCCTCTCTGAGAGTTGCCTCTATACGTGAATCGCTCGCTCCGCGCCAGCCCGGCCCGCAAGCGTCTCGGCCAGCCCGCGGAACATCAAAACGCCATCCGTACCGCCGAGCGCCGGGTCGGCCAGCCGCTCCGGGTGCGGCATCAGGCCAAGGATGCGGCCATCGGCGCTGCAGATGCCAGCGACGTTGTGCTGCGAGCCGTTCGGGTTGGCCTCTGGCGTGACATTGCCCTCGGCATCGCAATAGCGGAAGACGATGCGGCCTTCGCCATCCAGCATCCGCAGCGTGTCTGGGTCGGCGAAATAGTTGCCGTCGTGATGCGCGACGGGGAAGCGCACGACCTGCCCCACGCGATAGGACCGCGTGTAAAGTGTGGCGGTCGAATCGACCCGCAAATGCACGTCGCGGCAGATGAATTTCAGCGAAGCATTGCGCATCAGCGCGCCGGGCAGCAGCCCCGTCTCGGTCAGGATCTGGAACCCGTTGCAGATGCCCAGTACCGGCACGCCCGCGCGCGCCCGCTCGACCACCGCCCGCATGATCGGCGAATGCGCGGCCATCGCCCCGGCGCGCAGATAATCACCATAGGAAAACCCGCCCGGCAGCACGATCAGATCGCTGGTGGGAAGCTCCGTCTCGCCATGCCAGACCATTCGCGGCGCACGCCCCGACGCCGCCTCCAGCGCGCGGGCAACATCGCGGTCACAGTTGGAGCCGGGAAAGACGATCACGCTGGCGTTCATGCGTGCTCCAGCTCAAAATGGTAGGTCTCGATGACGGTGTTGGCGAGCAGCTCCTCGCACATGCGCTCGACATCATGGCGGGCCTGCGCCTCGTCGGGCGCGTCGAGCTTGACTTCGAGGTATTTGCCCTGGCGCACATCCTCTACGCCGGAAAAGCCGAGCGAATCCAGCGCGCCCGCGATCGCCTTGCCCTGAGGATCGAGCACGCCGGGCTTCAGCGTGACCCAGATCCGCGCTGTCATGGCCATGCGCCCCTCCCGCGATCAGCTTGCGTCTGTGGTACTCAACTCGAACGCACGAGTATCGGCCCCTGATGCTTGCCCTGCTCGTTTTCCACAAGAATGCCCAGACGCCGCGCGACTTCCTGATACGCCTCGATCAGATCGCCGAGGTCGCGGCGGAAGCGGTCCTTGTCCAGCTTTTCCTGGCTCTGGATGTCCCACAGGCGGCAGCCGTCGGGGCTGATCTCGTCCGCCACGATCAGGCGCACCATGTCGTTGTCGTACTGGCGGCCGAACTCCAGCTTGAAATCGACCAGCCGGATGCCGACGCCGAGGAACAGGCCCGTGAGGAAATCGTTGATGCGCTGGGTCATCGAGATCATGTCGTCGATCTCCTGCGGGGTGGCCCAGCCGAAGGCGGTGATGTGCTCCTCCGTGACCATCGGGTCGTTCAGCTCGTCGGCCTTATAGTAGAATTCGATGATCGAGCGCGGCAGCGGCGTGCCTTCTTCCAGCCCGAGGCGCTTGCAGATCGACCCGGCGGCGACGTTGCGCACAACCACCTCGACCGGCACGATCTCGACCGAGCGGACCAGTTGCTCGCGCATGTTCAGCCGGCGGATAAAATGCGTCGGGATGCCGATCGCTTCGAGCTGGGTGAACATGAACTCTGAGATGCGGTTGTTCAGCACCCCCTTGCCCTCGATCAGCGCGTGCTTCTGGTTGTTGAAGGCTGTCGCGTCGTCCTTGAAGTGCTGGATCAGCGTGCCGGGTTCCGGACCTTCATAGAGGATTTTCGCCTTGCCCTCATAGATGCGGCGGCGGCGGTTCATGGTCGTGATCCTTGCCTGAGTGCCGTTCGGGAAAAACAAATGGCGGCGCTGCCAGGGCGGCGCGCCGTCCTATCAAAGCCCGTGCCATACGCGGCGCGCATCACGCGCGCGAGCGATCTGTGCGGGATCGTACTCCAGCTAGATTGGGAAGACAACGGAGTTGTCAAGCGTGGAAGCGCGGCGCACGAGTTGGCAAATTTGGCGCTCCCGTATGACCTGTGTCTTATTCGTCCAGACCCTGTTGTCCTTTTCTACGACCGCTGCGGTTGCCTAGCTCTTTTTGCACGCCCATAATCACATCGTGGGGAATTTTAAGGCTCTTCATGTCTCGGTTTGAGAATAGCATGGGAACTTCCCAAACATCGCCAAGACTAGACTCCTCAATCTTCCTATAGATTGCGGGCCACCAATATATTAAGTGCGCAGCTTTAAAATGCATTCTTTGCGAAGACCAAGGTGGCTTCATAAAAAAACTAATCATCTTATTCTGCTGAAAGGCCAAAATCTGATGCGGATGTTTTGCTATATTTTTATCTGCAGAAATTGTTACTCTGCCGCCTTCCTGTCGAAATTTATCAGCCCAGAGTGCGTCTGCTGTCCTGGGAGGAACCAATTCCGGAATCCACACAAATGTTAATTCGTTACTCCCGTAAACAACAGAAAGCGCTTTGACCGCTTTCTTTGGGATGTCAGCATCAATGGCGACTTTCATTTTCAAAAACTTTGCTATGGAAACCAACGGCTTGCCGTACTTCTCGAGGTGACATCTCATACCAAGAGGCGACAGCTTCGAAATTTTTCTCCTCAGCAAGCCATGCATCGTAGAGCGCCTCAGTAGGGATACCACTCGGCGTCACGGGCCGACCGTAAGCAATCAGCGGGTCTATAAGAATTTCGGGATACCGGTTCGGCCGTGGATACCACCTGTCAGCCATGTGAGACACGGGATCGAAATCTACGCCTTCTATTAAGGAGTTTTCAATAACTTTAAAAATCTGATACTGTTTCGTAATTAAATCGATGGCTCTTTTATCTTCAGCTTCTTCTGCACTTCTCCTCAATATGTCGATCAAGTATATTTTATCTCCATCGGTCTTAAATATCTTATCGCTGGCAAAAGGATGCTTTGTCTCCAGTTCGTTTCGCGCTTCACGAGCCGCTAAATGCAAAGTGCTCCATTTAACCTTATGGTCTCTGAAGAAACGAACAAAACGGATCTCCATCAAGTCGAGGAAACTTAACTCTTCGACGCCCTCAATGGGTTCGAACTCTCGCTGCAAGACCGGCCCGATCTTACGCCGAGGCCACCCGCGAAGCCAACCATACACCTTCTGTGTGCTGCTAAACTCTACGAGCTTAGCAGCCTCTTTGGGCGTATAAAATCCCTGCGCAAGGGGGTTGTCTTTAAGTTGGACCACCGCCATGGATAAATCCTACTGCAAAACGTATCCTAAGACTATAACGGCAGGCTGGCCGGTGGAGTGAGTCAAATCGACTCAGTCCGCTTGCCTAGGGATACGCAATTCAGCTCGCTCCTGAAGTATCAAAAGCGGCGGGCGCGCGGTGCTGGCGGAATTGATTTGCGCGCGGCCGCGCGTTATCTCACCAATTGAGAGGTGTCCCGCATCCGCGGCGGACCGGCTGAATCGGGAGAGATTGATGAGTTCATTTGACGATCGCGAGCAGGCATTCGAGCGCAAATTCGCCCATGACGAGGAACTCCGGTTCCGCGCGATGGCCCGGCGCAACAAGCTGCTCGGGCTGTGGGCCGCGGAGAAGATGGGCATCACCGGCGACGATGCCGAAGTCTATGCCAAGGAAGTCGTGAAGGCGGATTTCGAGGAGAAGGGCGACGAGGACGTGTTCCGCAAGATCCGCCGGGACTTCGACGAGAAGGGCGTGGACCAGTCCGACCACCAGATCCGGCGCACGATGGTCGAGCTGCTTGACGAGGCGGTGAAGCAGATCGAGTCCGAACGCGGATAGCGCGGTCGCCGAGGATATTGGTCATTGCGAGGCCGCCAGGCCGAAGCAATCCAGCAACTGAGCGAGACGTTAGACGCTGGATTGCGTCGCTTCGCTCGCAATTACAGTGCGTGTGCTCCCCTCACGCCTCGCCGAAGACGCGGGCGAAGATCGTATCCACATGCGCGAGGTGATGCCCGAGATTGAACAGGTCGTCGATCCGCTCGGGCGGCAGGGCCGCCGTCACCTCCGCATCCGTCAGCAGATTGTCCTTGAACTTCCCCTCCCCGTGCCACGCGCGCATCGCGTTGCGCTGGACCAGGCGGTAGGCATCGTCGCGCGCCACGCCGGCTGATGTCAGCGCCAGCAGCACCTGCTGCGAGTAGACCAGCCCGCCGGTCGCCTCCAGGTTCTGGCGCATCCGCTCAGGGTACACAACCAGCCCGTCGATCACGCCGGTCAGCCGCGTCAGCGCAAAATCGAGCGTCACCGTCGCGTCCGGGCCGATCATCCGCTCCACCGATGAATGCGAGATGTCCCGCTCGTGCCAAAGCGCGACGTTCTCCATCGCCGGGACCGCGTAGCCGCGCACCACGCGCGCCAGCCCGGTCAAATTCTCGGTCAGCACCGGATTGCGCTTGTGCGGCATGGCCGATGAGCCTTTTTGCCCTTCCGAGAAATATTCCTCCGCCTCGCCGACTTCCGTGCGCTGCAAGTGGCGGATTTCGGTTGCGAGCCGCTCGACCGAACTGGCGATCACACCCAGCGTTGCGAAGAACATGGCGTGCCGGTCGCGCGGTATCACCTGGGTCGAGATCGGCTCCGGCTTTAGGCCCAGCTTCTGCGCGACGCGCTCTTCCACGCGCGGGTCGATATTGGCGAAGGTGCCGACAGCCCCGGAGATCGCGCAGGTCGCCACATCGGCGCGCGCCGCCTCCAGCCGTGTCCGGGCGCGGGCGAACTCGGCATAGGCCTGCGCCATCTTGAGGCCGAACGTCGTCGGCTCGGCGTGGATGCCGTGGCTGCGGCCGATGCACGGCGTCATCTTGTGCTCGAAGGCGCGCCGGCGCAGCGCATCGAGCAGCCCGTCAAGATCGGCGAGCAGCAGGTCCGCCGCCCGCGTAAGCTGGATCGCCAGGCAGGTGTCGAGCACATCGGAGGATGTCAGCCCCTGATGCACGAAGCGCGCCTCCGGCCCGACATGCTCGGCCAGGCTCGTCAGGAACGCGATCACGTCGTGGCGCACCTCGCGCTCCACCTCGTCGATGCGCGCGACATCGAAGCCGCCGCGTTCGCGCACGGCCTTCGCCGCTTCTTCCGGCACGATGCCGAGTTCGGCCATCGCCTCGGTCGCGGCGGTCTCGATCTCCAGCCAGATGGAATAGCGCGTCTCGGGCGACCACAGGGCCGCCATCTCGGGGCGGGAATAGCGCGGGATCATGCGGGTGTCCTCGGGAATGGGGATTTGCCGACGCTGATAGCGCAGCGCGGGGGCGGGCGCAAACCGCGCGCCCTTACTGACGCCAAGCTTCAAAATCAGATTGACCTATATGCGCTGGAAAGGACAGTTCGACTGGCTGGCCAAAGCGCGCGGTGTACGCGTACGGCGGTTGATTTCTGATGATTTACATGAAAGGGCCGCATCGATAGCACTATAAACGCGAAAACTAGTGTTGAACCGGTCGCCATTGACAATGCTGACGGGTTGCCACACAATCACACTTTGTGTGGCAACCGCTATCTATCTTTGTAAGTCTCATGAAAAAGGTAAGCCTTCCCATACAAACGCTATTCGCTGAGCTAGAGCAACGCGCTTCTGACGGAACGTTTGCAGACACCTTCGCTAAGTCTGGATCGTTTATAAGACGCAAGCGTAAAAACAAATACTATTGGTACTTCGTAAAAAGGCATAAAAAAGAAACATACCAAATTTATGTCGGACCTGTTAAGGACAAACATATCACTGAGAAAGTAAAGCGTTTTCAAGAGATAAAAGACGATTATCAAGACAGAATAAAGATCGTCAAGGCACTCACTCATGCTGGCTTATCTTCTACCGACTACATGAGTGGAAGAATTGTGGAAGCACTAGCAGAGGCAGGTTTTTTCCGATTACGTGGCGTCCTAATTGGCACAACCGCCTATCAATGTTACGGCGGACATCTCGGTGTATACCTTAACGCCTCCATTTTGCGAACTCAAGATGCTGATCTTGCACAGTTTTTCGCCATATCGCAGTTGCTCGACGATCAAATGCCCCCGACGCTTGAGTTACTCAGGGGCATAGACGAGACATTCAGGCCCGTACCCCCTCAGTTCGGTTATGGTGACAGCGGTGCTTTTGTCAACGCCCGGAACTACCGTGTTGAGTTTTTGACACCTAATCGCGGAAGCGACGAGTACGAACGCAATCCAGCTCCAATGCCTGCCTTGGGGGGCGTAAAAGAAACTCCGCTCAGGTTTCTCGATTTCTTGATTAGGGAGCCAATTAGGTCAGTGTTGCTTTACGAGGCCGGCATTCCCGTGACTATTCCAGCACCGGAGAGATATGCTGTTCACAAGCTTATCTTGACAGAGCGTAGGCACGCCCAGAGTCAGACCAAAATCAATAAGGATATCGCGCAAGCAACAGCGCTAGTTGAGGCTTTGAGCGAACAACGTCCTCGCGCTCTCGCCCAAGTGTGGATTGAAGCTTGGGAGCGTGGGCCGAAATGGCGCGAAGCCTTGTCGGCGGGAGTTGAGCGCCTCGAACCGCGCATTGCCGAGGCTCTGAAAGCTTCAGTCACTCGATACGCAAAACGTCTAAAACGTGATCCCGAAGCTGTCTGGCCGAGTGAAATTGCCATCTAACAGACTTGTGCAGGTCGTGCGCTTGGGGTCCGTTAGTTTGCCACGCAACCGGCTCTTAGCCGTGTAAACACCACGCTTGTTTCGCTTAACTTGGATCAATCAAGGATAGACATCGCGGTAGGCGGGTGGGCCGTTGCCGCCGGGGAACGCCGCCGCCTCGTAGACCGCGCGCGCGACCGCCCGCGCCAGCACGCAGGACGCCAGCGCTCCAAGCTCCGCCAGCGCGAACACCGGCTCCACCGCCGGCCCGCGCCCGCTCGACAGCGCGAAGACGATATCCCCGTCCAGCGGCGTGTGCACCGGATAGATCGCCCGGCTCAGCCCGGTCTGCGCCATGATCGCGAGGCGCTTGAGCGCCAGCTTGTCGAGGTCCGCGTCGGTCGCCACCACCGCCAGCGTCGTGTTCGCATCTGCCCGCGCGCCCGCCTTGGTGCGCGGCTCCAGCGCCTCCGGCGGCATCGCCTGTGGCCAGCCGCGCCCGCCGAATTCCGCCCCGATCTCGAACGGCGCAGCCCAGAAATGCGGCGTCTGCCCGATCGTCACGTTTCCGGCCGCGTTCACCGCCACGAGCGCGCCGAGCGTCACCCCATCCGCCGTCACGGCCGAGGCGCTGCCCATGCCGCCCTTGAGCCGCTCGGTCGTCGCGCCAAACCCTGCGCCAGCGCTGCCGAGCGCCACCTCCGCCCCCGCGCTCTCGCACGCCGCATAGGCCATGTCGCGATAGGGCGGGAAGCGGCCCCAGTCCTTGTCGCCGCCGTTCAGCAGATCGAACAGGATCGCCTGGGGCACGATCGGCACGCGCGCCGGGCCGACCGCAAAGCCCGCGCCGCGCTCGCGCAGCCAGGCCTGCGCCCCGGTCGCCGCGTCCAGCCCGAAGGCCGAGCCGCCCGACAGCACCACCGCGTGAAGCTCGCCGGCGACGCCTTCGGGCATAAGCGCGTGGGTGTCGCGCGTGCCCGGTCCGCCGCCGCGAATATCGACAGCGCCGCGCAGCGGCCCGTCGCCCAGCACGACCGTCACGCCAGAGCGCAGGCGCGGGTCCTCCGCGCTGCCAACCCGCAGCCCAGGCACATCGGTGATCGTGTTGCGCGCGCCCGGTGTCATCCGGCCCTCCCGCCGCTCGCCCCGTGAACGTCAAAGGGTTGCCAGATGCACGCCAAACGCGCAACACTCCCCACAAGCGCCAACACAGACGCGAGAGGCATGTCATGAACGCCGACGAGTTCGAGGCCGAAATTTCCTACCTCCTCAGCCAGATGGAACACCAGCCGGAGGACCGCCACGAGCTGTACATGCAGCTTCAGGAGCGCGTCCATGAGATGCAGGCCTACGGTATGCCGATCCCTGAGGACCTCAGCCGCTTCCTGCGTGAGCTGGAAGAGGAGTTCACGCGGGGCATGGACACGGGCGACGGTGATGGCGATGGCGGCGGCGACGGCGGCGGATAGGTCTTCGCACTCAGCGCACTCCGCCTTTTAACGGCAACAGTTAACCAAACCTTTCCTGCGCGTTGCGTCTCTCAGGCAGACTTGATAAGCGATTGCCACGCGGCGATTAATCCGCGCCCGCTTTTCGTGCGTCTATCCAGGTAAGCCCGGCGGCCAAACGGCTGCGTTTATCCAGTCCCCACGCAAGGAGTGCGTCTTGAGCAGCCTCAACCTTGGCGCGATCGGCAATTGCAGCTTCGGCGCTCTCATCAACCAGGACGCGCGCATCGTCTGGTGCTGCCTGCCGCGCTTCGACGGCGACCCGGTTTTCCATTCGCTGCTCGGCGGGCCGAAAGATGCGCCCGAGGGCGGGATGTTCGACATCGAGCTGGTGGATCAGCGCGCGTGGAGCCAGAGCTACGATCAGAACACGGCCATCCTGCGGACGCGGCTGGAATCGCCATCAGGCGCGATCGAGATCGTCGATTTCGCCCCGCGCTTCGAGACGCGCGGGCGCATATTCCGGCCGAACATGCTGGTGCGCCGCGTCGTGCCGGTCAGCGGCAGTCCGCGCATCCGCGTGTGCCTGCGCCCGCGCTTTAACTACGGCGCCGTTGCGCCGGACATCACGTTTGGCTCCAACCATATTCGCTATGTCGGCCCGGACTTCACGCTGCGCCTGACCACAGATGCCCCGGTCGACTATGTGCGCGACGAAACCCCCTTCATTATCGAGGAAACGCTGAACTTCATGCTCGGGCCGGACGAGACGCTCGAAGGCGGGATCGGCTCGACCGCGCGCGAATTCGAGGAGCGCACGGCGCAGTACTGGCGCGGCTGGGTGCGCACGCTCGGCATCCCGTATGAATGGCAGGAGGCCGTGATCCGTGCGGCGATCACGCTGAAGCTGTGCACCTACGAGCCGACCGGCGCGATCATCGCCGCCATGACCACCAGCATCCCGGAAAGCCCGCATTCGGGGCGCAACTGGGACTATCGCTTCTGCTGGCTGCGCGATGCGTTTTTCGTCGTGCGCGCGCTGAACAGCTTGTCGGCGATGAACACGCTGGAGGACTATTTCCGCTGGCTCCAGAACGTCGTCAGCACGACCAACAGCAACCACCTGCAACCGGTCTTCGGCGTCGGCCTTGAGAGCAAGCTGTCGGAGCGCATCGTCGATACGCTGCCCGGCTACCGCAACATGCCGCCCGTGCGCGTCGGCAATCAGGCCTACGAGCATTTCCAATATGACGTTTACGGCAATGTTGTGCTGGGCGCGTCGCAGGCGTTCCTCGACGCGCGGCTTTACCGGCAGGCCGGCATCGAGGACTTCCACCGGCTGGAACACGCCGGCGAGCAGGCCTTCCGCCTCTACAACGAACCCGACGCCGGCATGTGGGAGCTGCGCTCGCGCGCCCGCGTCCACACCTCCTCCAGCCTGATGTGCTGGGCCGCCTGCGACCGGCTGGGCAAGATCGCGCGGGCGCTGGGCGAAGGCGAAAGCGGCCGTTATTGGGAAGAGCGCGCGGCGATCATCAAGAACGCGATCCTTGAAAACGCCTGGAACGAAGAGCGCAGCGCGTTCGTTGAAAGCTTCGGAGGACGGGATCTCGACGCCAGCGTGTTGCTCATGGGCGAAGTCGGCTTCATCGACCCGCGCGATCCGCGCTTCATTTCCACGGTCGAGCAGCTGGAAAACGTCCTGGGTGACGGCCCCCACATGCGCCGCTACGAGGCCCCGGACGATTTCGGCCGCCCGGAGACCGCGTTCAATATTTGCGCATTCTGGCGGCTGGACGCGCTAGCCCGGATCGGAAGGACCGAGCAGGCGCGGGAGATTTTCGAGACCCTGCTGGCCAGCCGCAATCACCTTGGGCTACTCTCGGAGGACGTCGATCCCCAGACCGGCGAATTGTGGGGCAACTTCCCCCAGACATATTCGATGGTGGGCATAATAAATGGCGCGACCCGGCTGTCGCGCTCATGGGAGAGCGTCTTATGACACGTCTTGTGGTGGTGTCGAACCGAGTCGCCGACTGGACCAACGGGGGACAGTCCGGCGGGCTCGCGGTCGCCTTGCAGGACGCACTGAAAATCCGAGGCGGGTTATGGCTGGGCTGGTCCGGCAAGATCGTTGACGACGGCGATCCCTGTGACTTGTCGCAGGAACATCATGGCAACGTGACCCTGGCGACCATGCCGCTGACCGAGAGCGAGTATCAGAATTACTATCTCGGCTTCGCCAACAGCGTCCTTTGGCCCGTTTTCCATTATCGGCTGGATCTGGCGCGCTTCGAGCCGGAGCACTGGGAAGGATATGTCAGCACCGTGCGCCGCTTCGCCGAAAAGCTCGTCGGCCTTCTGGAGCCCGACGACATCATCTGGGTGCATGACTACCACCTCATCCCGCTGGCGGCGGAACTGCGCGCGCTCGGCGTGGAGCAGAAAGTCGGCTTTTTCCTCCACATCCCTTTCCCGTCCCCTGACGTGCTGGCCGCCGCGCCACAGCACCGCGAACTGATGCGCGCGCTGTTCGATTACGACCTCGTCGGCCTTCAAACTCATGGCGATGTCGGCAACTTTGGCCGCTTCGTCTACGAGGCCGCGGATGGCACGGTCCTGCAGGACGGGCGCTTGCAACTCGACGGCAAGAGCGTGCTGGTCAAATCGTTCCCGATCGGTATCGACGTCGAAAGCTTCCGCGCGATGGCGCGCACGGAAGAAGCCGACCGCCACATCCAGACGCTGCAGCGCCGGACCATTGCCAGCGCGTTCATCATCGGCGTCGACCGGCTGGACTACACCAAGGGCATCTCGGAGCGGTTTCGCGCCTTCCAGCGTCTGGTCGAGAACCACCCCGAGTACCGGACATCCGTGACGCTGATGCAGATCGCCCCGCCGACGCGCGAGGAGGTGCTGGCCTATGCCGAGATGCGCGAGGAACTGGAGCAGCTGTCCGGGCACATCAACGGCGAGCTGGGCAACTATGACTGGACGCCGGTGCGCTATATCCACCGCCATATCCCGCGAGACACACTGGCGGCGCTGCTGCGCGGCTCGCAGGTCGGGCTTGTCACGCCGCTGCGCGACGGCATGAACCTCGTTGCCAAGGAATACGTCGCCGCGCAGGACGACGAGAACCCCGGCGTGCTGATCCTTTCCCGGTTCGCCGGCGCGGCCGAGGCGATGAAGGAAGCGCTCATCATCAACCCCTATGACGTCGACGAGATGGTCGAAGCCATGCACAGGGCGCTGTCCATGCCGCTGCGCGAGCGCAAGGAGCGGCATCAGGCGCTGTTGGAGCGCGTGCGGGAGAACGATGTCGCCAACTGGCGCGAATGCTACCTCGATACGCTTGAGACCGTGGGGCGGGAGGCGTCTGCGTGACCGCCGAGCGCGGCGCCCTGCGCCTGGTCGCGGATGTCGGCGGGACGAACGCGCGTTTCGCGCTGGCCGCGCCGGATGGTTGCTGCACGGCGGCGGCCAATCTGCGGGTCGCCGATTTCCCGACATTCGATGATGCGCTGGCGGCGTATCTGGGCCGGCTCGACCGGCAGACATGCGGGCGGATCGCGAGCGCGGCCTTCGCCGCCGCCGGGCCGGTGGAGCACAATGTCATCAAGCTGACCAATGCGCCCTGGCAGCTCGCCGCGCCGCATTTGGCCGAACAGCTGGGCGGCGTTCCCGCGGCGATCTTCAACGACTTGCAGGCGGTCGCGCTCGCGCTGCCCTTTCTCGGGGGTCAGGACGTGACGCCCATCGGCGCTGTCACCCGCCCTGAGGCCGCTCCGCCGGAGCGGATGGTCGCCGTGAATGTCGGCACGGGCTTCGGCGCGGCAACGGCGATCCCGGCGGGCGAAGGTTGGACCGCCTGCCCGAGCGAGGCCGGTCACATGTCGCTCGCCGCGACGGACGCGGAAGAAGCTGAACTGCTGGCCACGCTCTGCCCCGGTCGCGCCGCGACGCTGGAGGATGTGCTCAGCGGCGCGGGCGTCGGCGCGCTCTACGCCTGGTTGTCCGGCGGCCAGCCCATCGCCGCCGATGCGGTTTTCGCACGCGCGAATGACGACCCGGCCTCAGCCCGCACAGTGGGAATGCTATCCCGATGGCTTGGCCGCGCCGCCGGGGACCTCGTGCTTGCCACCGCGGCCTGGGGCGGCGCGTTCCTTCTGGGCGGCGTGGTGAGCGGTTGGCATCCGCTATGCGATCATGAAGCTTTCCGCGCCGCATTCGAAGACAAGGGCAAGATGCGCGCGCGCATGGGCGGCGTTTTTTCCGGGGTGGTGACGCGGCAGGACGTGGCGTTGCTGGGGCTGGCGAAAGCGCCGATGCGGGATTAGCCGGGGAAGCGGCACATGAATATCACTGGCTTCGATCATGTAGTCCTGACCGTCCGATCCATTGCGCGGACCTGCGAATTCTACGAGCAGGCGCTGGGCGCGGAGGTCGTCACATTCGGGGAAGGCCGGACCGCGCTGCACCTCGGCGCAAACAAGATCAATCTGCACGAGGCCGGCAACGAATTCGAGCCGAAGGCCGCCATGCCCACCCCCGGAAGCGGCGACATCTGCCTCATCACAACGGCCTCGCTGGCTCAGGTCGAGCAGAACCTGATAGCGCGCGGCGTGGCGATCGAGAATGGGCCGGTGCCGCGCACCGGCGCGCGCGGGCCGATCATGTCGCTTTATATCCGCGACCCGGACGGCAATCTCGTCGAGATCGCCAGCTACGGCGAGGCGCGTTAACCCACGAAGGCGTCGCGAGCCGATGCCCCGGGCACGGTCGCCGGCTGCGCGCGCCACGACATCTCGAACCGGCAGGCTGGCGCGCCCATCGCCCCGCAGGCCGTCTCGATGGCGCGCGCTCGCGGCGACACAAGCATCTCGAACAGCCGCTGGAACACGCCGACATACATCTCGCAGACCGGCGCATGACTCGTCTGTCCAGCCGCCAGCGGGCACCCGGCGATCTCGACGACCAGGGGATGGCCCGGCATCGCGCGGAACGTCCCGCTTCCCGCGAAGGTCCAGGCGTGCCCGCCGATCGCGCCGATCAGCGCCCGCGCGGCAAAACCTGCCGGAAGAAGGCGGAGGCCGGCTTGCGCGAAGCGCGGAATGCGGTTGGCGAGAAGGTAATCACCCGTCCGCAATCCTGCTTCGTGAAGCACGGCCTCCGCAGCTGCGGGAGGAAGCTCTGAGCGGACCGCGCGCTGCAGCGCGCCGACTTCGTCTTCGTGCACCATCTCGGCCGGCGCGGCGGCGGCGTAATGCGCAAGCCCGGCGCAGTCCAGAACCTCGGCGCAAACCGTCTCGCCCTGGCGGTGGCGGAGCGCCGCGATCACCTGCGTGATCGCGTTCGGCCCCACATGTCCAGCCTTGACGCTCGCAGCCATCGGCTCACTCCGCCGCGACGCTTTCGGGCATCTGCTCCTTGCCGCCGCCGCACGCCGAGACGGGGACGGGCTGGCCGTTGCCGCTGCTCTTGCCGGTCTTGCCGGTGCGCTCCTTGATCTGCCGGCGCTTCTCGGCGATTGCCTCCCAATCGTCCATCTGCGCGGGCGCGATCTGCCGCGTATTGTCGAAGTGGAAGTCGACCTTCTTCTTGGTGTGCGGTCCCCAATAGCCGACCTTGCCAAGATCGTAGAAGGTGCGCTGGAAACCCGCCTTCAGGAACGCCTTGAGACAGCCGAGAAGATAGCGCCTTCGGAAGCCGGTCCCGCGCCAGGGGTAATGGAACAGCGCCTTCTTCATGTAGAAGCGGCGATAGTTCTTCATCACGCCATCCAGCAATTCGCCGCGGTCCATCGCCTCGGGCTTCATGATGGGCGTGACGAAGTTGTATTTCGAGAAGTCGAACACCTCGACCTTTTCGCCAAGCTCCTGGAAGAGCGAGGAAAACGGCCACGGCGTGTACATCGCCCAGTTGGCCAAGTCCGGCTGCCAGTCCCACGCCATCTGATAGGTCTCTTCGAGCGTCTCCGCAGTCTCGTTTTCCAGCCCGACGATGAACTGCGCCTCGACGAAGATGTCCGCCTCGCGCAGCAGCCGGATCGCGGTCTTGTTCTGCTCGATGGTGGTTTCCTTGTTGAAGCGGTCGAGCTTCATCTGCGCCGCCGCTTCCGTGCCGAGGCTGACATGCACCAGCCCCGCTTTCCGCCACAGATGCAGCTTGTGCCGGTCCCGCCAGATGTCGGTGACGCGGGTGTTGATGCCCCATTTCACCTTGTCGGGCAGGCCGCGCCGGATCAGCTCTTCGCAGAACTCGGTGAATTTCTTGCGGTTGATGGTCGGTTCTTCGTCGGCGAGGATGAAGAAGCCGACATTGTGCTCATTCACGAGCTTCTCGATCTCGTCCACGACCGCCTTCGGGTCGCGCACGCGGTAATCGCGCCAGAACTTCCACTGTGAGCAGAACGAGCAGGTGAACGGGCAGCCCCGCGCCATGTTCGGGATCGCCACGCGGGTACCGAGCGGGACGTAGATGTATTTCTCCCACTCCAGGATGCTCCAGTCTGGGTCGATGCCTTCGAGGTCCTTCACGGTCGGCGCGGCCTGCGTCGCGACGATCTCGCCGTCGTTGGTGTAGGCAAGCCCTTTGATGTTGGCGGCTTCGGCGGGCCAGCGGCCTTCGTCGATCGCGCGGATCAGCTCGACGATAATCTCCTCGCCCTCGCCGCGGACGATGACGTCGATCCACGGCGCTTCCGACAGCACCTGCTTGAACATGAAGGTCGCGTGCACGCCGCCGAGCACCGTCACGACATCGGGATGCTCTTCCTTGGCGATCTCCAGCACGCGCTCGGCCTTGTAGATCGACGGCGTTATCGCGGTTGTGCCGACGACGTCCGGGTTCTCCTGCGAGATGATGTAGCGCAGCTCCTCATCGGAGATGTCGTTCGTCATCGCATCGATGAAGCGCACATCGCTATAGCCCGCGTTTTTCAGCGCGCCGGTGATATAAGCGACCCAGGCTGGCGGCCAGTTGCCGGCGATCTCCGCCCCGCCCGAGTGGTAGTTGGGATGAATGAGCACAATGCGCATGACCAGCCTGTCCATGTTGCCTGACATTTCGAAGTGTAAAGATAGCCTGACACATGTCGCGGCGGCGCGATTTGATCTGGATCAAAAATGGCAAAAAATCTGTCGTGCGCGCGGTGAAGCGGCGGGGCCAACCCCCTGTTGCGGCTGCCAGGGTTGAAATTTTTCTGTCACACGGCGATCATGGAAGGCTCAAACAAAAAAGGGGGCGCCATGAGCGAAAGTGAACCCATAGGTTTCAGCCCGGCGCACGAGAACCAGACCTACCTGATCGCAAATGGTTCCGACGGCCGGGCACAAATTGTTGCCTTCAACCGCGCTGAACTTGGCGCCATTCTCTCGGTTTACGGCCGCATGGTCGCCCAGGGCGAGTGGCGCGACTACGGCATCGACATGCAAAAGGACCGCGCGGTCTTTTACATCTTCCGCCGCGCGTCGGAGCGACCACTGTACACCATCGAAAAACGGCCGAAGCTGGCGCGCAAGCAGGGCGCTTACCTGGTGATCGCCATGACCGGGCTGATCCTCAAGCGCGGCAACGACCTCAACAAGGTCATGCGCGTGCTGGACAAGCGGCTGAGCGTGGTCAAGTAGAGCGTTTCCGTTTGCTCTTCGACTTGTAGGTGCGGGCGTCAGGGCGACCGAAGGTGGAGCGCGCCTTGCCCTTGGAGGGCTGCTCGCCTGCCGGGACCGCCGGCTGCACCCTTCAATCACGTGTTCTCAACTCTGTTTGAGCGACCTTTGTGCCATCCGGGCGGCTGATTAGGTCGTGGGATAGAAGGGAGTGCACTTCCTCGACGCCAACTTCGAACCGAATTGAAGGGAGTACCGCGATGAGGACGCTTCTCACAGTTCTAACCCTGACGCTCACCGTGTTGGCGAGCTCCACGGCGGCAATGGCCGCGGCCGAGAACAACACGTATAACGATTTTCCGGACTGGGCTCAGGAAGCCTTCGTGTCGGAAAAGTAAACGAATTCTCTCAGGGCGAGCGAGCTCCTAACTGAGAAGGCCCCGCCGTCAGCGCACGGCGGGGTCAACTTGTTGATACGGAGACGAAACGCCGGCAGCAGCGACACCTGACACCGTGGCATGCCCCAGACGGAATTTCAGGATGGGCGCGCCATGCTTCCGAAAAACCGGCGGCCATTCTCCGAATAGCGCTATCTCTTGCGGCCCTTCGACTTGTAGGTGCGGGTGCCGGGGCGGCCTGAGGTGGAGCGCGCCTTGCCCTTCGACGGCTGCTCGCCCGCCGGCGCGGCGGGGTCGCCTGAATAGAAAAGCTGCTGCTCGCGCAGATCCTTCACCTCGTCGCGCAACCGCGCAGCCTCCTCGAATTCCAGGTTCGCCGCCGCTGTCATCATGCGCTGCTCCATATCGGCGATGACCGCTTCCATGTTGTGGCCGCTGTAGTCCGCCTGCTTGCCCTCGGCAAAGCCCACCGCTTTCGGGATCGTCACGTGATCCTGCTCATAGACGCTTTCCATGATGTCGCCGATGTTCTTGCGGATCGACTGCGGCGTGATGCCGTGCGCCTCGTTGAACGCCATCTGCTTCTCGCGGCGGCGATTGGTCTCCTGGATCGCGCGGTCCATCGAGCCGGTGATATTGTCGGCGTAGAGAATGACCCGCCCGTCCACGTTGCGCGCCGCGCGGCCGATGGTCTGGATCAGCGACGTCTCGGAGCGCAGGAAGCCTTCCTTGTCCGCGTCGAGGATCGCGACCAGCGCGCATTCGGGAATGTCCAGCCCCTCACGCAACAGGTTGATGCCTACCAGCACATCGAACGCGCCGAGCCGCAGATCGCGGATGATCTCGATCCGCTCGATGGTGTCGATGTCCGAGTGCATGTAGCGGACCTTCAGCCCCTGCTCGAAGGCGTACTCGGTCAGGTCCTCGGCCATGCGCTTGGTCAGCGTCGTGACCAGCACGCGCCCGCCCTTGTCGATGGTCTTGCGGCACTCGTCGATCAGGTCGTCAACCTGGCTGCGCGCCGGGCGCACCTCGACCTCGGGGTCGATCAGGCCGGTCGGGCGGATCACCTGCTCGGCGAACACGCCGCCGGTCTGCTCCAGCTCCCATTTGCCCGGCGTGGCGGAAACATAGACCGTCTGCGGGCGCATCTCGTTCCACTCGGAGAAACGCAGCGGCCGGTTGTCGAGACATGACGGCAGGCGGAACCCATGCTCGGCCAGCGTGCATTTGCGGCGGAAGTCGCCGTTGAACATGCCGTTGAGCTGTCCGATGGTGACGTGGCTCTCGTCGACAAACACCAGCGCGTTGTCCGGCAGGTATTCGAACAGCGTCGGCGGTGGCTCGCCGGGCGCGCGACCTGTCAGGTAGCGCGAATAGTTCTCGATGCCGGGGCAGGAGCCGGTCGCGATCAGCATCTCGATGTCGTGATGCGTGCGCTGCTCCAGCCGCTGCGCTTCGAGCAGCCGGCCATTCGCGTTCAGCTCGTCCAGCCGCGCGGCCAGTTCCGTGCGGATCTGCTTGACCGCCTGATGGAGCGTGGGCTTCGGCGTGACGTAGTGCGAGTTGGCGAACACCTTGACCTTGTCGAGCGTCGCCGTCTTTTCGCCAGTCAGGGGATCGAACTCGTTGATCGCCTCGATCTCGTCGCCGAACAGCGACAGCCGCCACGCGCGATCCTCCAAGTGGGCCGGCCACAGCTCGATGGTGTCGCCGCGCACGCGAAACGTGCCGCGCTGAAACGCCACATCGTTGCGGCTATATTGCAGCGCCACCAGGTCGCTCAGCAGCTTGCGCTGCTCCACGCGGTCGCCGGGCGCGAGGCTGAACGTCATCGCCGTATAGGTCTCGACCGAGCCGATACCGTAGATGCACGACACCGACGCCACGATAATCACATCGTCCCGCTCCAGCAGCGCGCGGGTGGCGGCGTGGCGCATCCGATCGATCTGCTCGTTGATGCTCGACTCCTTCTCGATGAAGGTGTCGGTGCGCGGGACGTAGGCTTCCGGCTGATAGTAGTCGTAGTACGAGACGAAATACTCGACCGCGTTGTCGGGGAAGAAGCTCCTGAACTCGCCGTAAAGCTGCGCGGCCAGCGTCTTGTTCGGCGCGAGGATCAGCGCCGGGCGCTGGGTGCGCTCGATGATGTTGGCGGCGGTGAAGGTCTTGCCCGAGCCGGTGACGCCGAGCAGCACCTGGTCCTGCTCGCCATTCTCGATGCCCTCGACAAGTTCGCGGATCGCCTCGGGCTGGTCGCCCTGCGGCGTGTAGTCGGAGGCGAGCCGGAAGCGGACGCCGCCTTCGGATTTCTCCGGGCGCTCGGGCCGGTGCGGGATGAACTCGCGCTGCTTGCCCGTGATCAGCGGATGGCCGCCAATCAGCGCCTGCGACATGTCGGAGAAGCCGGATGGGGATGTTTCAGCCATGCCGCGAATATGGCCCCGCGCGTCGCGAGCGTCCAGCGCGCAATGGCCGGTTGTGCAGATCAGCGCCGCTAACGTGCCGCCAGCTTCGCGCGCCAATCCTGCATCATGGCGATGCACGCATCCAGCTCCTCAGCGTGGGGCGGCGGCAGTTCCAGCATCAGCACCGGGCTTTTCGGGAAGTCCAGTTCGCTGAACACAGCGTTCCACGGGATCGACCCCCAGCCCAGCGGCAGATGCAGATCGCCCAGCCCGTAGGCGATGCGCTCGGCGCGCGTCACGGTGCGCATATCGTTTGGCCGCCCAAAGCTGTCGTGCAGGTGCAGATGTTCGGCGAACGGCGCGAGCGGCGCCAACTCCTCCAGCAGGTCGCGCCCGTGAAAGCCGCAATTGATATAGGCGTGCGACACATCGAGGCAGCAGCGGATGTTCGGGTGGTCGATCCGCCCCAGTTCGTAGGCGAGCCGCGACGGCAGCGCCGAGTGCAGGTCCGCGCGCTCGGTCGGCAGCGTCTCGACGCACACGACGACCCCTGCCCCCGCCGCGATGCCGGCGATTTCCGCAAGCGCCGCGCGCTGGCGCTCATACGCCGCGTCAATTTCCGCGCGCGCGCCATGCGCGCAGACGCCAGTGTGCATGACCATGTGACGCGCGCCGAGTTCGGCGGTGATCTCGATGGATGCTTTCAAGATATCGAGATGAAGCCCCAACCGCCCCGGATGATCCATCAGGTTGATCGCGAGTGGCGCGTGAATGCTGTAGCTCAGGGCGCGCCCGCCGCACACCTGCTGCAACACGGCCAGAACCTCGCGACGGATGCGCCCGCCCAGCATCAGATCCAACTCGAACAGCGGCAATTCCACCAGATCGACGGGTTTCCCTTCCGCCTCGTCCAGCGCCTTGGCGAGCGCATCCATCGCTCCGGCGCGCACGGCGTATCCGATCTGGGGCGCGGGGTCGGTCATCGGCTATCCCTTGGTTGGCAGGCGTTCATCTCAGGTTCACGCGCAATTGAGGAACATTGAGGCAAGTTAACTTGTTCATGTGTCAAGCGCATGTAGACTTTAACACATGAGCAGGATGCCCGCGCGATGCGGGATAACAGACGTGAACAGGAGAGCTGGACATGGCCACTTGCTTCGGATGCCAGGGCAATACGCCAGAAAGCAATGCGCAGGTCAATTTCTGGCGCGGTCTGGCGCTCGGCCTTTCCATCTGGGTCGTGCTGGTCGGCGCGCTGGTAATCGCCTGATGCCGGCGGTGTCTCACTTCTGCGGAACGGTCTGTTCCGCTACCCAGTCGAGAAAGTCCGTATTCCCCCCGGACACCTCAAGCACAGCTACGGCGGGCACGTCGTAGCTGTGCAACCGTTTGATCTCGGCCGTCACCTCGGCGGCGAGCCCCGCGCGCGTTTTAACGAACATCGCCGTTTCCTCGCCTTCCTGCGCCGCGCCGTCCCACTCGAAGACCGCCGTCATGCCCGGAAAGATGTTGGCGCAGGCCGCCAGCTTGCGGTTCACCAGTTCGCGCGCGATGGTCTTGGCCTCGTCGGGCGTCTCGCAGGTGGTGTAGACCATCACCATCCGGTCGGCATCCGGCTGTTCCGTTTGCGCTTCGCTCATCACGCTTACCTCATGGCGGCAGGCTGGCGCTGCTGACGCCGCCTGTGCAAAAGTCTATAGTCTTGCACTGAAGATAGCCGATCACGAGCCGCCATGCACGAGCGCCCCTCCGACATCACCAAGATTCACTTCGTGGCCAGCGAGGCGGCGGAGGCTCAGGCCGCTTATGAGCGCTTGACCACGCGGTATGGACAGGTGGCGCCCGAAGAGGCCGAGGTGATCGTCGCGCTGGGCGGCGACGGGCTGATGCTGCAGACGCTGCACGAGACCATGTGCCACAGCATCCCGATTTACGGCATGAACCGCGGCTCCATCGGCTTCCTGATGAACGAGTATCACGAGGATGACCTGCTGGAGCGCCTCGAACAGGCCGAGATGAGCGTTATCCACCCGCTGCGCATGAAAGTGCGCGACCGCGAGGGCGTTACTCATGAGGCGCTGGCGATCAACGAGGTGTCGATCTTCCGGCTGACCTATCAGGCGGCCAAGCTGCGCATCCTCGTCGATGACCAGCTGCGCATGGACGAGATGGTGTGCGATGGCGTGCTGGTGGCAACGCCCGCCGGCAGTACCGCCTACAATCTCTCGGTCTACGGGCCGATCCTCCCGATCAACGCGCCGCTGCTGGCGCTGACGCCGATCAGCCCGTTCCGCCCCCGGCGCTGGCGCGGCGCGCTATTGTCCAACGAGGCGCAGGTGCGGATCGAGGTGCTGGAGCCGGAAAAGCGCCCGGTCGCTGCCGTTGCGGACCACACCGAGTTCCGCCACGCACTGCGCGTCGATGTGCACGAAGCGCGGTCCATCGGGCTCCGGCTGATGTTCGACCCCGGCCACGCACTGGATGAGCGCATCCTCGCCGAGCAGTTCCGCTATTAGCGCGGAGCAAAAATCGGAACTGCTTTTCAGGCAAAATGCGCGAGAACGAGATTACTGCGCGGTGCTGTCGTAATAGCTGACGATTGCGCCGAGGTCCGGCCGCTCGCGCTCCTGCGGCGGCTCTTCCGCCGTGCCGATATGAATGAAGCCGGCGATGCGCTCCTTCGCGGTCAGGCCGATTGCGTGGCGCGCGCTCTCATCATAGGCGTACCATTCCGTCAGCCAGTGCGCGGCGAAGCCGAGCGCGTGAGCGGCATGGACCACATTCATGCAGGCCGCCCCGGCGGACAGCACCTGTTCCCACTCGGGCGCGCCCGGATGATAGACCGTGTGCGAGACCACGGCTATGGTGACCGGCGAGCGCATGAAGCGGTTGCGCTCGATGTCAAGCCGCATGTCGGAGGCTTCCGGCTCCTTCTCCGCCGTGATATGGGCCAGCCGTTCGCCGAGCGCTTTTCGCGCGTCGCCCGCAATGACGATGAAGCGCCAGGGCACGAGCTTCTTGTGGTCCGGCACGCGGGCGGCGATCCGCAGGATGGTTTCAAGCTGCTGCTGATCCGGGCCTGGCTCGACGAGCTTGTCGGCCTTCACCGAGCGGCGGTTTTCGAGATGCTCGATCACGGGGTTTGTCATGCAATGCTCCCATTTGTCCGCTGAACTCGCGCTCATGCGAGGAGAGTGCTGGACACGATGCGAAATCGGGGGAATGTTTGCGCCATGAGAGGGCTTTTCATCAAGTATTTTGCCGGTGCAACCGCGCTCTTCATCCTGACGGCCACCGGGCTGGGCGGCGGCGCGGCCCTGGCTCAAAATCGCGCAGTTATCCTCGATATGACCAACAGCATGTGGGCGCCGATCGAGGGTGGGCGGAAGTATGAGGTCGCGCGCGAGGCCGTGGAAAGCGCCGCGCGAAGCCTGAGGCCGCAGTCGCGCTTCGGCCTCTACGTGATCGGGAACCAGCCGGGCGCGGACTGCGAGGCCGTGACCGAGGCCGTCCCGTTCGCGCCGCTTGACCGGGGCGCGCTCGACGCCGCGCTGGAGAAGGCCATCCCCGATCGCGGTCGGATGCCGCTGTTTCCGGCGCTGGAGCGCGCGGTCGAGGATATTCAGGCGAATGGCGGCGAGGGCCGCATCCTGATCATCGGCGACGGCGCGGGCACCTGCGTCCCGGACACTTGCGCCGCCGCGCGCGGGTTGGGCGAACGCGCAGGCGGGCTGCGCATCGACGCGGTTTCACTGAATGCCGATGCCGAAGATCAGCGAAGGTTGAAATGCATCGCCGACGCCACCGGCGGCACGCACACCGACGCTGACACCCGGAGCGAGGTCGTCGCCTTCGTCCGGGCCGCCCTCGCGGGTGATGCGAAGCCCGACGCGCCCCGGCCGCGCGCGCAAACGGCCTCGCAGGAGGATGCGCCGCCGCTTCCGGCCATCAATCCGTTTCGCCCCGGCCAGTCGCCGGTGGTCACGCTGCGCGCAGTGCTGTCCGAAGGCCAGGAGCCGATCGAGCGCGGGCTGGCCTGGCGGGTGCTGGAGGCGGCGGGCGCGGACGGCGGCGAGGTCTGGCGCGGCGCGGACCCGCAGCCCGAACTCAACCTGCCGCCGGGCGACTATCGTGTCGAAGTGGACTACGGAACGGTAAGGGCCAGCCGAGAAATCGAGGTGCGGCAGCGCCGCGCCCAGACAATCACGGTCGATCTCGACGCGGGCATTCTCAACCTGTCGGGCGCGGCGCGCGCGGGCGGCCAGCCGGTCGGCGACCTGTTCTATTACGTGCATGAACTGGATCAGGGCAGCGGCTCCGGCAAGCTGGTCGCGCGCTCCAGCCAGCCGCAACCCAGCTTCTACCTTCCCGCCGGAGTCTATCGAGTCGTGGCCCGGCACGGGCTGGCCGAGGCCGCAGACACCGTCGAACTTGAGGCGGGCGCGATCCTCGGGCGCAATCTCGCGCTGAATGCCGGGACGCTGCGCGTGAAGGCGAGCGTGGCGGACGGCGAGGCGACGCCGCGCGGCACGATGTTCTTCGTGCATGAGCGCGACGGCGATGGCTGGCGAGAGTTGGCGCGCTCCGCCCAGCGGGAGCCGGCCTTCACGCTGCCGGAAGGCGAATACCGGATCGAGGCCCGGCTGGACGCGGCGCGGACGCGCGCGACGGTGGAGATCGGCGCGGGCGAGGAAAAGGTCGCCTCCCTGAGCCTGCCGGTCGGGCGCCTTGTGATCGAAACGCAGTTGGAAGGCCAGTCAGGTCCCGTCGACGCGGGCGTGGTCTACCGCATGTTCCGGCTGGACAGGGGCAACGCTGAACTGGTCCATACTTCGGCGCGCGCGCAATACGAAGGCTTCTTCCCGGCGGGGCGCTATCGCGTAGTCAGCGCCTATGGCGTCGGAAATGCCGTGGAAACGCAGGAAGTCACAGTCGAGCCAGGCGAGACCCGCAGCCTCACCTTCACGCACAGCGCCGGACGCGCCCAGCTTGGGCTGGTCAAGGTCGCGGGCGGGCTGACGCTCGGGCGGGTGCGCTGGTCGATACGCGACAGCGACGGCGAGGAAATCTATGCGTCGACCGAATCGGTGCCCGAGCCGTATCTGCAAGCCGGTCAATATGTCGCCATCGCGGAGCGGCAGGGACAGACTGTGCGGCAGGCGTTTACAGTGTCGCCGAACCAGACGGCAGTGGTGGAAATTGTCGCGGAATAGCCAGATGAGACTGCAGATGACAAAGCCCGTGCTCGCGGGCGCGCTTGCGCTCATCGCGGCCGCCCTGCTCGCCGCGCCCGCCCAGGCGCAGGGCGGCAAGGCCATGCTGATCGTCGATTCCTCACGCAGCATGTGGGGCCAGATCGACGGCGTGAACAAGGTCGTCCATGCGCGCGAGGCGCTGTCCCGGTTTTTCTCGCGGCAGGAGGACGCGTTCCGGCTCGGCCTGATGGCCTATGGACACCAGGAGAAAGCGAGTTGCGAGGACTTCGCGGCGCTCAAGGAGGTCGGCGACATCGACCCAGCCGTCTACGCGGGGGCGGTGAACAACATCTCGCCGAAAGGCTCCACGCCGATCGCCGCAGCGCTCGATGCCGCTGCCAACGAAATGGCAAGCGAGACGGGCCGCAAGCACATCATCCTGCTCAGCGACGGGCTGGATAACTGCGAGGGCGACCCCTGCGCGCTGGCCAGCCAACTCGCGCAGTCCGTGCCGCAGATGACGCTGCACGCTATCGCCTTCGACAAGGCGGGCAAGGCCGAGGAACTGCAGCAGCTCGCCTGCGTCACCGAGCCATCCGGCGGCGTCTTCAGGTTCGCCAGCGACCGCGCGGAACTGGATTCCGCGCTGGCTGATGTCGCTGCCCGCATCACCGCGCCGCCCCCTGTCACTTCGGCGCTCCCGGAGGATGTCGACCCCGATGCGCCGGTCCCGATCAAGCTGACGGCCTTCCTCTCCGGCAGCGAAGAACGCATTACCCGCGAAGTCGTCTGGAGGGTGTTCTCCGGCCGCGCCGGTGATGACGGGCGCTACAAGCTGCTGCACGAGCTGAGGGAGTCGCAGCCGACGCTGGAGTTGGCGCCCGGCAGCTACTTCGTGAATGTCGCATGGGGGCTGGCCCACGCCACCAAGCGGCTGCAAGTCGCGCCGGGGCAGCCCGCCCATGAGCAGGTGCTCCTCAAGGCCGGGGCCATTCGGCTGAATGCACGGCAAGCAAGCGGCGCGCCGATTGATCTGGATGACGCCCGGTTCCACATCTACTCGGATCGCACCGACCAGTTTGGCAACCGCGAGCGGATCATCGCCCACGCGGAGGCTGGTCCGGCTATCCGTCTCAACACCGGCACTTACTACGTGGTCAGCCGCTATGGCGACAGCAACGCGATCGTCGAATCGCAGGTCGAGGTGAAGCCCGGCCAGGTCAGCGAGGTCATCCTTATCCATGATGCGTCCAGGGTCACGTTCCGGCTGGCGCAGCGGCGCGGCGGCGAAGCAATCGCGGACACCCGCTGGACGATCAAGACCGCGGAGGGGCAAGTCGTGGAGCGCAGCGCGGGAGCATTCCCGACGCATATCCTGACCTCGGGCCGGTACCGCGTCGAGGCGCAGCACGGCGGGCGGCTCTATGTGCGCGAATTCGAGCTGGCCGGCGGCGGCGCGCAGCAGGTCGAAGTGCTGATGCGGTAGAGCCGCAGCAGTTCGGATTGAACCGGAGCACGGCTTTTTGGTGTCGCCTTGCCGGGTGATTAAGACGAGAACCGGCTTCCGCTTTTCCGATCGCGCTTTATCGCTGATAGTCGCCGCGCACGAAACGCAGATTGGCGTTCGTGAGATCGGCATCACGCAAGTCCGCGCCGCTCAGATCGGCGCTTTGCAATTGCGCTTGCGTCAGGTTTGCGCCACGCAGCGAGGTCAGCACCAGCTGCGCGTTTTCCAGCCGCGTCACGCGCAGGCTCGCGTCGCTGAGATCAGCGCCCGTGAGGTCGGCGCGGTTCAGGTTCGAGCGGTCGAACGTCGCGTAGCGGAAATCCCTGCCCCGCAAACGCAGACTGGCGCCGTCTTCCGGCGCGCCCGCCGCGCGCACGACATCGGTATCGGTGACGACCAGATTTCGCGCAAACCAGCTCTCGGTGCTGCCCGTGACCACGCGGACACGGCCCTCGAACAGGTAGGCCGTGGGCAGGAAAGCAAACCGGTCGGCCTCGCTGGCCGGCGTGCCATACGGAACCGGGGTGCGGTACCGATCTATCGACGCCATTGCGCGGTCAATGCCCTCGCCGGGGATTGTCGCCACGGCGAAGGAAAAGAACATCGCCGCCACCCAGATGACGATCATCGTCAGGAAACTGAGCGGATAGGAAATGATGCCGCGTCCCAGGCCGCTGATGTAGCTTGCGGACGGATACCGCAGAAAGATCCAGAAGATCGCGAAGACCAGGAAATCAATGAGAACGTAGGCGCGCTGCGCCGTTGTCACGTCTAGATCGTGGTAGGGAAGAAAAA
The DNA here is from genome assembly GCA_964540795.1 of uncultured Hyphomicrobiaceae bacterium. Classification (GTDB taxonomy): domain Bacteria; phylum Pseudomonadota; class Alphaproteobacteria; order Rhizobiales; family Rhodomicrobiaceae; genus Dichotomicrobium. The sequence goes on from CAZINX010000005.1 coordinate 106,174, forward strand.
CGATCTGAAAATAGATCAGGAGCGCCAGAGGCAACAGCCACAAGGTGAGCGCCGACATCGCGTGGAGGAATGCGGAAAACAACGGACTGCGGCTTGGCCCGGCGATGGCTTGCACATAGAAATACGAATGAAGCTGAACGCGCAGCCGATGCGTACGTTGAAAGGCGCGACCTTCGTGCTGCGACATGCGGTCGTGAAACTCGCGGGCCTTTCGCGACAGAGAGACGTGCTGAAGCAGCAGGTTGAAGTGCATCAGCAGGACGACGGCCGGCGCGAAGATGAAGAAGGCCCGCAAACTGATATCGACCTGAAGGAGCGGCAGCGTGACAGGCGTATTCAGCAGCAGGTCGATGTGCTTGATGCCCGCAAGAGTGATGAAAAAATACGCGAGAACGGCAACAAACACGACCCACGCATTGCGGGCGGGACCGCTGGCCGCGTTGACATCGTCCAGCAGAGCAGCGTTTTTCGCGTCGATGTCGCTCATGACCTCGCGGGCATAGGCGTGACTCATTTGCGGGGCTCCGTGGGAGGGCGGAAACAGGGCTGGCGTTGCTCGAAACGGGAATAGCCCTTGACGGCACAAGCCGCAATAACGCTTTGCACCGGGAGACAGGCAATCTCCACGGCGGCCGCGATGGTTGGCTATGAAAACCGCAGCAGACTGGGCCGGAGTTTTTTAGAGTAGGCGGATGACACTGCAAAAAACGCTGTCAGTGCGCGGCGCGCGCGAACACAATCTTCAGAACGTGTCGCTGGACTTGCCGCGCGAGAAGCTGATCGTGATGACCGGCTTGTCTGGCTCCGGCAAGTCGAGCCTCGCCTTCGACACGATCTATGCCGAGGGGCAGCGCCGCTATGTCGAGAGCCTGTCGGCCTATGCGCGGCAGTTCCTGCAGATGATGCAGAAGCCGGATGTCGACAGCATCGAGGGGCTTTCGCCGGCGATCTCCATCGAGCAGAAGACGACAAGCAAAAATCCGCGCTCTACCGTCGGGACCGTCACCGAGATTTATGACTATCTGCGCCTGCTTTATGCGCGCGTCGGCACGCCTTATTCGCCCGCGACCGGACTGCCGATCGAGAGCCAGACAGTTACGCAGATGGTTGATCGTGTCATGGCACTGCCCGAGGGCACGCGGCTCTATCTGCTTGCGCCGATCATTCGGGGACGCAAGGGCGAATATCGCCGCGAACTGGCCGAACTTCAGAAAAAGGGCTTCCAGCGCGTCAAGATCGACGGGCAGTTTTACGAGATCACCGAGGCCCCGGCGCTCGACAAGAAGCTGAAGCATGACATCGACGTGGTCGTCGACCGGATCGTCGTGCGCGATGATCTCGGCAACCGGCTGGCCGACAGCATCGAGACGGCGCTGGACCTCGCTGACGGGCTGGCCATCGCGGAATTCGCGGACAAGACCGACGACAAGGGTGAGCCGGAGCGCATCATGTTCTCCGAGCGCTTCGCCTGTCCGGTATCCGGCTTCACCATCGACGAGATCGAGCCGCGGCTGTTTTCCTTCAACAACCCGTATGGCGCCTGCCCGGACTGCGACGGGCTGGGCACGGAATTGAAGTTCGAGCCTGCGCTCGTGGTGCCCGACCCCAGCTTGAGCCTGCATCAGGGGGCGATCTACCCGTGGGCACGCACCGGCAACACCACGCCGTTCTACACCCAGACGCTTCAGGCGATCGCGCGGCACTACAAGGTGAGCATGAAGACCGCGTGGAGCGACCTGCCAGAGAAGGTGCGCGATGTTATCCTGTTCGGCTCGGGCAAGGAGAAGATCACGTTCGTCTACGATGACGGAATGCGCTCCTACCAGACAGCCAAGCCGTTCGAGGGCGTGATCCCGAACATCCAGCGGCGCTGGCTGGAGACCGACAGCGCCTGGGTCCGCGAGGAACTGAGCCGTTACCAGTCCGACCAGCCGTGCAGCGCGTGCGGCGGCTACCGGCTGAAACCGCAGGCGCTGGCCATCAGAATCGGCGAAAAGCACATCGGCCATGTTGCGGAAATGTCGATCCGCGACGCAGCCAGGTGGTTCGCGGAGGTGCCCGACGCGCTCACGCCGCAGCGCCGCGAGATCGCCGCGCGCATCCTCAAGGAAATCCGCGACCGGCTGAAATTCCTCAACGATGTCGGGCTGGAATACCTGACGCTCAGCCGCGGCGCGGGCACGCTGTCGGGCGGCGAAAGCCAGCGCATCCGGCTGGCCAGCCAGATCGGCTCGGGACTGACCGGCGTGCTCTACGTGCTGGACGAGCCGTCCATCGGCCTGCACCAGCGCGACAACGCGCGCCTGCTCGACACGCTCAAGCGCCTGCGCGATCTCGGCAACAGCGTGCTGGTAGTCGAACACGACGAAGACGCGATCCTCAGCGCGGACTATGTGGTGGACATGGGGCCCGGCGCGGGCGTCCATGGCGGCGAGGTGGTCGCGGAAGGCCCGCCCGAAGCGATCATGGCGAACGCGAACAGCCTCACCGGCAAATACCTGACCGGCGCGATGCAGGTGCCCGTCCCGCCCAAGCGGCGCAAGGGCAAGAAGGGCAAACGGCTGCGCATCACCGGCGCGCGGGCAAACAACCTGCAGGACGTAACTGCCGACATCCCGCTGGGCACGTTCACCTGCGTCACTGGCGTATCCGGCGGCGGCAAGTCCACGCTGCTGATCGAGACGATCTACAAGGCGCTGGCGCGCAAGCTGAACGGCAAGCGCGAAAACCCGGGCGCGCATGACAAGCTGGAAGGCGTCGAGCATCTCGACAAGATCATCGACATCGACCAGTCGCCCATCGGCCGCACGCCGCGCTCCAACCCCGCGACCTATACCGGCGCGTTCACCCCGATCCGCGACTGGTTCGCCGAACTGCCCGAGGCCAAGGCGCGCGGCTACAAGCCGGGCCGCTTCTCGTTCAACGTCAAGGGCGGGCGGTGCGAAGCCTGCCAGGGCGACGGCGTCATCAAGATCGAGATGCACTTCCTGCCGGACGTCTACGTCACCTGCGACGCCTGCGACGGCCACCGCTACAACCGCGAGACGCTGGAGATCAAATACCGCGACAAGTCGATCGCCGATGTGCTGGAGATGACGGTCGAGGAGGCGGCGGAGTTCTTCAAAGCGGTGCCGTCGATCCGCGAGAAGATGGACACGCTCAAGCGCGTCGGGCTGGACTATGTCAAGGTGGGCCAGCAGGCGACGACGCTATCGGGCGGCGAGGCGCAGCGCATCAAGCTGGCGAAGGAGCTATCCAAGCGGGCGACCGGGCGCACGCTCTACATCCTCGACGAGCCAACAACGGGGCTGCATTTCCACGACGTGGCGAAGCTGCTGGAGGTGCTGCACGAGCTGGTCGATCAGGGCAACACGGTCGTGGTGATCGAGCACAACCTGGAGGTCATCAAGACGGCGGACTGGATCCTCGATCTGGGGCCGGAAGGCGGCGATGGCGGCGGGCGCATCGTGGCGCAAGGGACGCCGGAGCAGGTCGCGAAGGTGGGCGAGAGCTATACGGGGCAGTATCTCAAGCAGTTGCTGGAGCGCCGGCCGGCGCGACCCCCGCGCGCGGCGGAATAGATGGACTTTGTCACGAAAGTCCGGGGCTTGGCGAAGTTGGGCGCTTTGCGTGCGTCCGACCACGCCTATGGGCGACTGGCCGAGAAAGATATATCCTATCTTCTTTTGGTTGCATCGCTTGATGACGCGGAGATACTGGAACGATATCCCGATTATCGCCACGGGCCGTGTTTTCTGGCCCGGCATGTCTTCGATAATGGCCGGATCGCCCATGCCGTTTGGGGCCTTCCCGGCGCTTCGGAAACGGTAGCCGTTCTGGTTACCGCCTACTGGCCGGACGAAAATGAATGGGATGACGAATTCAGGAGACGGCGATGAAGACGGAAACCTCGATCAAACTGGTCCAGCACGGCAACCTCGTCGCGAAAGTTCCTGTGACGCTCATTCACGATGAAACCGGTTGGTCGCCCTATATTTCGCACGAGGATATGCTGAAGCTCGATGATGCGAGGGAAGCGCTTAAGCAAGGCGATATCGCCCGAGCGACGCGTTATGGCGAGGTGTTCGAACTGACGCCCGTCTCCGCCTGAACAAAGAATATCCGCGCCCTTGAGTCAGGCAGCGCGTTCACAAAACGGCGATCACATTCCGCCACATTCATACGCTTAAAAGTAGAAGTGCGCCCGAAGCTGCAACCTTCGAAGCGCACTGTCGGCCGGCTGCGTTTGTCAGGTTGCCGCGTTCCTGGCCGGCCGGCACCAATTCCGCCACGAATCATGGCAGACACTCGCAATTAAGCCGCACCGCTGCCTCATCGGTCAACGGCCCCTGAACCATTTGCCCAGCTCGCCCACAGGTTGCGCGCAGCCAGGCGTGCGCCTGCGCTTTGCGGCGCAGCATTTCCTTGCTACAATTTGAGGCTTGGCTGGCCGAGCCTTGCAGCCCGTCCGGGCCCACGACGTCTCGAAGGCCGAACGTATCCGCGGCGCGCCGCCGCCTGCGCCGACACCCTCCGGGCCAGCCTGAATGCGGCGCTCAGTTCATTGGGTTGCAGGGTTAAGCCTATGTTCAAACGCCTCGCCGGGCTGATGGCGGGCGCGTGCCTACTCGGCGCGTCGACCGCCGCAATTGCGCATGATAGCTGGATCGCACGCGGTGAGTACCGCAATCCCGTCACGGGAGAGTGGTGCTGCGGGGAGCATGACTGCTTCCCTGTCGCGGGGAAGAATATTGCCATCAACGAAACGGGCTACGAGATCCGACATCTCGACGAGACCGTGCCTTATGAGCGCGTGCTGCCCAGCGAGGACGGCAAATACTGGCGCTGCCACCGGCCGGACGGCACGCGGCGGTGCTTCTTCGCCCCGCGTCCCGGATCGTAGCTCTGCGGCGGGCCACGCACGCTGATGTGATCCCGTTTGACTGGCCAGCAATGGTCGCGAGCGCATAGTAGTTGGGTATCGCTCTCATACCCATTGATGGAGAAACTCTATGCGCTTCATGCAGATCATGGCGGTTATTGCCGCCCTCGGCTGGGCCGGCGCGGCGCAGGCCGGCGAACAATATGTCGACGAGACCGGCTTCGCCGTCAGCGGCCACGACGTCGTCGCCTACTTCGAGCTTGAGCAGGCCCGGGTCGGCGAGCCGCAGCCGGAAGCCGTGCCGGGCCGTAAGGACATAACGGCGGACTATAACGGCGCGACCTGGGCGTTCGCCACTGAAGCGAACCGCGAGAAATTCGTCGCCAACCCCGAGAAATACGTCCCGGCCTATGACGGCCATTGCGCCTACGGCGTCGCCAAGGGCGGCAAGGTCCCGGCCAACCCGGACCTGTGGCGCATCGTTGACGGCAAGCTCTACCTGAACATCACGGAGAACGTCGTCGGCTTCTGGGAAGAAGACATCGACGGCAATATCGCGCGCGCCCAGTCCAACTGGCCGGGTCTTGCGGACAACCCGGCATCCGAGCGCACGATCCCCATGTTCACCTCCGACGCGCCGGCCGCGGGCTGATTGCGCGGCGGCCGTGTCCGAGGCGTTGCGTCTCCCCTCTCCCCTGCGCGGCGTCTTGGCCCGTGAAACCGGCCGCCAAGCAGGCGCCGTCTGCGCACCCGGATTTTTTCGGTGTCGCGCGGACGGCGCTCCTTGTGTTACCGTTTCTGATACCGAGGGGGGCCTGCGGCAGCAGGCTGAGACCGGATTAATGCCGTCCGGCGACCCTTTGAACCTGATCCGGGTCATGCCGGCGCAGGGACGGACAGCGGGTATCGCTCGCCTATAGCCGCCTGCCTAGCCAAAACACCCCGGATCTGCCCACGCCCTGCAATCGCGGGCCGCACAACGATAATGGGAGATCGCGATGAACGTTCACGACAAGTCGCTTACGCCGAAGGTTACGACCGGCGCGCTGCCCGCGAGCAGGAAGGTCTACAGCGCGCGGGAAGGCCGCGCGGATATCGCGGTGCCGCTGCGCGAGATCGCGCTGTCGGACCCGGACCAGCCCGCCTTTCACGTGTATGACACCTCCGGCCCGTACACGGACGAGAGGGTCGAGATCGACGTTGAGAAGGGTCTCCCCCGCGCGCGGCAGGCATGGATCGAGGCGCGCGGCGGCGTCGAGCGCTACGAAGGCCGCGACGTCAGGCCGGAGGACAACGGCAACGTCACCGGCGACCGCCTCGCCCGCGACTTCCCGAACAAACAGCAGCCGCTGCGCGGCACGGGCGACAAACCGCTGACGCAAATGGACTGCGCGCGCGCCGGCATCATCACCGACGAGATGGTCTACATCGCCCATCGCGAGAACCTCGGCCGCCAGCAGATGCTGGAGCGCGCGGAAACCGCGCTCGCCGACGGCGAGAGCTTCGGCGCGGCGATCCCGCCCTTCATCACACCGGAATTCGTGCGCGACGAGGTGGCGCGTGGCCGCGCGGTCATCCCCGCGAACATCAACCACCCCGAGCTTGAGCCGATGATCATCGGCCGCAACTTCCTGACCAAGGTGAACGCCAATATCGGCAACTCGGCTGTTACCTCCTCGGTCGAGGAAGAAGTCGAGAAGATGGTCTGGGCCACGCGCTGGGGCGCGGACACGGTGATGGACCTGTCGACGGGCCGCAACATCCACAACACGCGCGAGTGGATCCTGCGCAATTCGCCGGTCCCGATCGGCACGGTCCCGATCTACCAGGCGCTGGAGAAGGTCGGCGGTGACCCGGTCAAGCTGGACTGGGAGGTCTACAAGGATACGCTGATCGAGCAGTGCGAGCAGGGCGTGGACTACTTCACCATCCATGCCGGCGTGCGGCTGGCTTATGTGCCGATGACCGCGAAACGCATGACCGGCATCGTCTCGCGTGGCGGCTCCATCATGGCGAAGTGGTGCCTGGCCGGGCACAAGGAGAGCTTCCTCTACGAGCGCTTCGACGAGATTTGCGACATCATGCGCCAGTATGATGTGACGTTCAGCTTGGGCGACGGCCTGCGCCCCGGCTCGATCTACGACGCCAACGACGAGGCGCAGTTCGCCGAGCTGGAGACGCTGGGCGAGCTGACCAAGGTGGCGTGGGACAAGGGCTGCCAGGTGATGATCGAGGGGCCGGGCCATGTCCCGATGCACAAGATCAAGGTGAATGTCGAGAAGCAGCTTGAGGCGTGCGGCGAGGCGCCGTTCTACACGCTTGGGCCGCTGACGACCGACATCGCGCCGGGCTACGACCACATCACCAGCGCGATCGGCGCGGCGATGATCGGCTGGTTTGGCACGGCGATGCTCTGCTACGTCACGCCGAAGGAGCATCTGGGCCTGCCCAACCGCGACGACGTGAAGGAAGGCGTGATCGCTTACAAGATCGCGGCCCACGCGGCGGACCTGGCGAAGGGTCACCCGGCGGCGCAGCTTCGCGACGATGCGCTGTCAAAGGCGCGGTTCGAGTTCCGCTGGGAGGACCAGTTCAATCTCGGCCTCGATCCGGACACCGCGCGGACCTACCACGATGAGACGCTGCCCAAGGACGCGCACAAGGTGGCGCATTTCTGCTCGATGTGCGGGCCGAAGTTCTGCTCGATGGAGATCACCCAGCAGGTGCGCGATTATGCGGCGAAGCTGAACGCGCCGGTGGAGGATGCGCGCGACAAGGGCATGGAAGAGATGAGCGAGAAGTTTCGCGAGATGGGCGAGAAGCTGTATGTTGAAGAGCCGGGCGACGAGCGCGCCTGATTTTTTGGCAGGGGACGACAATGCCCGAACTTTCCGAGCGGATCACGATCGATCCCGGCGTTTGCGGCGGCAGGCCCTGTATTCGGGGCCTGCGCATCCGTGTGGCCGATGTTCTCGACATGCTCGCGGGCGGCGCGACGCGTGCGGAGATATTGGCCGACTATCCTTATCTGGAGGATGAGGACATTACCGCCGCGCTGGAGTACGCGGCGCGCGCAACTGACCACCCGGTCATCAGCGCCGCCGAGTGATGCGGTTCATTGTCGATACGAATTTGCCGCCCGCCCTCAGTGATTGTTGTGATCTGGATAGCTTTGCGTTTCGCTTTCAACAGACGGGAAATTGACTCGTTCTGTGAATCATGGTGTTCAGAGACTACACATTGTCGGAGGGAAGAATGCCAGATTCACAGGGTCGCACACGCGAAAACGAATTTGCCGAGCTCATACTTCAAATTTTGCAAGAAAAACCCTCAGGAGAGGCTTCATTCAGCGAGCTTATTGAGGAGATTCGCCATCGCATGGCGCTAACAGAAGAAGATAAAAAACCATCGGAGACTCGTCCTGGGGAACAGATTTGGGAGCAGCGCGTGAGGAACATAACCTCACATAAAGACTCACAGAAAAACTACATATACGAAGGCTATTTAGAGCCAGTGCCAGACGGTCTTAGAATAACGGAACTGGGGAAAGACAAACCTCAAGGCGAGCTATTTTAGCCGTATTTTCTCTTGTAGCCAGGTGGAATCCACTTTAGCTCGGTTCCATTTGGTGCGTTCTTGTCCCAAACAAACCAGGCGTAGGCGGTTGTACCGCTTCCTTTACGTTTGACCCCAGTGGGATAAAAGGTGATCCGCTCGCTAAAGACCCAGACTCGGCTTGGGGGGCAGACTGAAAAAATTGTTCTGGTCCTGTTCGCGCCTTCGAGAAAGGCTAACCTGAGAAGAAGTGCGAACTTTCGGTTCGCTTGTCGAACGCCACTCCGGACAAACCCTTCCGCGCAGTTATAAGGAGGGTTAGTGATTATATTGTCAGCACGATGTGGCGGCGTGAGAAAGTCAATCCCTGTATCGCCATATCCGCGCTCATATAAATCAGAGCTGATTACTGGCGAACCCGATTGCTCCAACACCTTTGACATTGCGCCATCACCGCAGGCACATTCCCATATATCACCCGAGAATTTCTCATTATCGACGAGCGCGAATGTCGCCCATTGTGGAGTTGGAAAGAAATCAGGGCCGTCTAAATCAGCAAAACGCTTTAATGTTGGCTTGTGTCCACCATTCAAATTGTAGGTCGCATCTGGCATGGCTTTTCCTCCTCCAAGGAAAGGCTAGCAGAATCGGCGAGTCGGGCAACATCCGTAATCGAGATATTGATAGGTGAGTCATTTTGACTCACCCCGCGTTTTTCTCATATCTCCTTCTGTACCGCTGACGAGGCGTTAAGGCGTGATGCACACCCGCGCGGTGCCGCGCGCCAAGAAGCCGAGCTTGCGCGCCGCCGCCTTCGACACGTCGATCACCCGCCCGCGCACATGCGGCCCGCGATCCACGATCTTCACCGTCACGCTGCGGCCGCTCCGCCGGTCGGTCACGCGCACGCGGCTGCCGAAGGGCAGGGTGCGATGCGCCGCCATCATGGCGTTCGGGTTGAACCGCACGCCGCTCGCCGTGCGCTTGCCCGCGAACTTGTCGCCGTACCAGGACGCGCCGCCGCATTCGCGCGCCATCGCTTCGCCGCCGAGCATCGCAATCGCCAGAACGGCGACCACAAGCACAAGCCATCCGCGCTGGCGGATGCTCAAATCCCCCGTCAAATTTCTATTCCCTCTCACGGTTCCGGTCACACCAGCACGTCATGCCCGTGCTTGCCTGTCCCCGGACATTGATCCGGGGAACACGGGCATCCAATACAGCGGGCGCAATAGCTTCCTGATTGGGTTGCCGGGTTACTCGGGTCAGGCCCGAGCACAAGCAAGCCCGGCAACGACGATACGGTAGTCGGATAGAGCGGAAATGCGTCAGAAAATGAACCCGAGCAGGATCGGCAGCAGCACAGCCGTCGCCAGCGCGTTCAGCCCCATGGCCAGCCCGGAGAATGCGCCGGCAATCTCGTTGACCTGAAGCGCGCGCGCCGTGGCGATGCCGTGGCTCGCTGTGCCGAGCGCGAGGCCCCGCGCCGCCCAGTTGTTGATGCGCAGCAGGTTGAGGAGCGGCGGGCCGAGCATTGCGCCCGAGATGCCCGTGACGATCACGAGAACAGCCGTCAGAGAAGGCAGGCCGCCAAGCTGCTCGGTGATGCCCATCGCCACCGGCGCGGTGACCGACTTCGGCGCGAGCGACAAGAGCGAATCCCGCGACACGCCCAGCGCCCAGCCGATCGCCAGCGCGGAGACCGCCGCCGTCAGCGAGCCGGTAATGACGCTCACCAGAAGCGCGCCCGCCGAGCGCTTCACCTCCGCGAACTGCCGGTAAAGCGGGATCGCCAGCGCCACCGTCGCTGGGCCAAGCAGGAAATGTACGAACTGCGCGCCGTCGAAATATGTGCTGTAATCCGTGCCGGTCCCAACCAGCACGGCGACGATCAGCACCACGGCGATGAGGACAGGGTTAAGCAGCGGGTTCAGGTCCGCGCGCTCGTAGATCCACAGCCCCGCCTGATACGCCACGAGCGTCAGCGTCAGGTGCAGAAGCGGGCTGGCGCTTAAGTAAACCCATATGTCGCGCAGGTCCTGAAGCGGCTCCATCACTCACCCTTTTCCGGCCCGCCTGGCCGCAGCCAGGCCATGATCGCCGCCGTCACCGCGATGGTCAGCAGCGTGCTGAGGATGAGCGCGGCGGTCAGCGACAGCCATTCGCGCTGGAGAAGCTGGACGTGGAGCATCACGCCGACGCCCGCCGGGATGAACAGCAGCGACAGGTTCTTGAGCAGCGCGTCGGCGACGCTCGCCAGTTCATCAGGGATGCCGCCGCGCGCGACCAGCCCGGCAAACAGGATCGCCATGCCCGCGACCGGCCCTGGCACGGGCAACGCCAGCGCGGTGACGAACAACTCGCCGATCAGCTGGCAGACAAGAATGATCGTGAGATAGCCGAGCATCAGCGCCTCCGTGCCACTGTAGCGCGTGGCAAAAAGATCGACTCTGCTAAACCCTTGTCATTGCGAGCGCAGCGAAGCAATCCAGAACACCCAACATTCACCGCTGGATTGCGTCGGCCCTATGGGCCTCGCAAAGACGCGGTTCTGCCTGAGCAAAGAATGACCTACACACCGTAAAAGTCGCGGTACCACGCCACGAAGCGCGGAATGCCCTCTTCCAGCGTCGTCGAGGGCCGGAAGCCGACATCGCGCGCCAGATCGTCCACATCGGCATAGGTCTCCGGCACGTCGCCGGGCTGCATCGGACGGAAATTCTTTTTCGCTTCCTTGCCGACCGCGCGCTCGATCGTCTCGATATAGGTCATCAGCGGCACGGGCTGGTTGTTGCCGATGTTGTAGATGCGGTAGGGCGCGCTCGACGTCGCGGGGTCCGGCGCGGCGCTGTCCCAGGCTGGGTCGGGCGCGGCCACGCGGTCCACCACCCGCACCACCCCCTCGGTGATGTCGTCGATATAGGTGAAGTCTCGCGCGTGCTTGCCGTGGTTGAATACGTCGATCGGCTCGCCGGCGATGATCTTTTTCGTGAAGATGAACGGCGACATGTCCGGCCGGCCCCACGGGCCGTAGACGGTGAAGAAGCGAAGCCCCGTGACCGGGAACTGATAAAGATGCGCGTAGGTGTGCGCCATAAGCTCGCCGGCCTTCTTCGTCGCGGCGTAGAGGCTCAGAGGGTGGTCGACGTTCTGATGCACGCTGAACGGCATCTTGGTGTTCGCGCCATAGACCGAACTGGATGAGGCATAGACCAGATGCTCGACCTCCCCGTGCCGACAGCCTTCCAGCACGTTGAGCAGGCCGACGATATTGGAGTCGGCATAAGCGTGCGGGTTTTCCAACGAATAGCGAACCCCTGCCTGCGCGGCGAGATGAACGACGCGATTGGGCCGCTCTTCGAGGAAGATCCGCGCGGCGGCCTCGCGGTCGGCAAGATCGGCGCGGATGAAGCGGAAGCCGTTGCGTCCCTCCAGTTGCGCGAGGCGCGCTTCCTTCAGCCGGACGTCGTAATAGTCGTTGAGATTGTCGACGCCTGCGACCTGGTCGCCCCGATCCAATAGAGCCTTGGCGACATGGAACCCGATGAACCCGGCAACGCCTGTCAGCAGAACCTTCATCACACCTCGCCCGGAGCATTTTCAGCAGAAGCGGAAACCTGTTTCGCGCCTGAAGCCAAAGGCGGGCGCGAAGCGACCAAGACAAGACTGCGCGACTATCGCGCCCGCGACGGTCCTGCCATATCGGGAATTGGCTAACCGGACAACTCTCGGGAGCGGCGCGCGGCGGCAGCGACCGCCCGACTCATCAGACCGCGCAGACCCGGCTCGGCCATCAGTTCGGCCAGCGCAGCCTCGGTCGTGCCGCCGGGCGAGGTGACGTTTTCGCGCAGCTTGCCGGGCGGATCACCGCTCTGCGCCATCAGCGCGCCCGCGCCCTGCACCGTCACGCGCGCAAGCTGCTGCGCCAGATCGCGCGGCAGGCCAGCGTCAACGCCCGCATCGGCCAGGCATTCCGTCAGCAGAAACACATAAGCCGGACCGGAGCCGGAGACAGCCGTAACCGCATCCATAAGGCTTTCGTCCTCGACCCAGCCGACCTCGCCGACCGCGCCGAGCAGTTCGGCGCACATGCGCGCCTGTTCCGGCGTCACGTCGGGGTTGGCGTAAGCCACCGTCATGCCGCGTCCAATGGCCGCAGGCGTATTCGGCATGGCGCGGACAATCGGCCGGTTTGGGCCGAGATGCCGGGCGATGCTCTCGATTGTGCGCCCGGCCGCGATCGACATCGCCACGGTCTGCCCGCCCATCAGCCGCCCCAGGCCCGGCAGTACCTCGTCCATCTGCTGCGGCTTGACGGCGATAACGATGATCCCCGGCGTATTTGTGACCGCAGCGGGATCGGCCGCGATGCCGAACCCGTGCGCGTCACGCAGCGCCACCGTCTCGACCGGCGCGTGGGGATCGACGACGAAAATCTGCTCGGGGCTTATGCCGCTGCGCAGCCACGCCCTGAGCATCGCGCCGCCCATGCGCCCCGCGCCGACGAGCACGATGGGTTCGGTCACAAAAAACGAATCGGGATATTCCGGCATGAGAGGCTCCCTCCGTTTTGCCGGAAGTGTATCACGCCTGCCCCTCGGTCTCGAACATGGTGCCGGCGAGCGCCTCTTCCGCCCGGCGGCCGGCCCAGACCACGAACTGGAACGCCTGATAATACCGCTCGCAGTTTTCCAGCGCGGCGTGCAGCAGGCTCTCGCATTGATTCGGTGTCGGATCGGCGGATGTCAGCAGCAGCGCATGGCGATAGAGCAGCAACCCCTCATGCGCCCAGAAGTCGAAATGGCCCAGCCACAGCTGTTCGTTGATGAGCGCGAGCAGGCGGTAGACCTCATGCAGGCGCGCGTCCGGCACTTTCAGGTCGAATGTGCAGGCCATATGCAGCGATTCCAGATCATCGCGCCAATTCAGCGAGATGTGATAGTCGCTCCACGACCCCGCGACCGCCAGCGTCAACTCGTCTTCCGCGCTGCGCTCAAACGGCCAGTCCTGCGCCGACGCGATTTGCTCCACCAGATCGACCGGATGCGCCACACGCTCATAGATCGGTTGGGAAAATGCCATGCCCTGTCTTTCCGCCCGCCATTTTTCAGGTTGTTCCCTTTGAGGCTACCCAAACGCTTGCCGCAGCCCCCGCGAAATACAGGGGTGACGCTCAACCGCCCCCATCTCCAGTTGCAGAAGTGATTTGCCCAGAACTGTTTTCCGGGTACCAGCGGCCCCTGAGTCGCGCAAGCTGGGGCGGCGATCGTCCACGGGGAAATCGCGGCTGGCGCTGATTCCGCCGGCATCAGCGCCCCGCCGAGATCGCTTCGCTATTCGATCACCGTGTCGGACCCGATGATGGTATGAGCGGCCGGCTGTTCAGCGCGCTCCGGCGTTTGCGGCCCCGCCGCGTCAGCCGTCATCTCGACCTTGTCCGGCGGCAGTTCCCGCTGCCGACGATCCTGCAATGGCGCCTGGCGGGCGATCACGTCCCGGATTTGGCGCGCCAGCAATTCGATGTCGCCCGTCTCGCCGTCGGTCTGAAGGGCGACGGTTAGCGGGCCTTGCGACCAGTACGCCAACCGAAGACCGCCCGCCTCCGCGATCTCGTCCCTTCGCGCCCCGGCGAAAGTTGCCGGCGCGATCAGGAGCCTGAGATTTGCACCGTTGTCGCCGGCGTAATTGAGCCCCACCGCTTGCGTCTCGCCATCGGCGAAATTCCGCCGGCCGGTGAGGGCATATCCCATGGCGGACAAATCAGGGGCCGGCAGGCTCAGCGCCACGCCATTCCGCTCCCAGCGCAACGCGCCGCCGCTGCCCAGGCCGCCGGCCGTCATCGGCAGCGTCCGCCAGCGCACGCGCTCATCGAGCGCGGCTTCGCGCAGCACCGACGGCAAGCGCTCCTGGGCAATCTGCTGCGCCGGCCCGCTGTCCTTTCCCAGCTGCCAGCCTGCCAAGCCAGCCGCCAGAGTGATCGCGACCATCGCTGCGGCGCGCATACCCGCAACGCGCCGCCGGCTTGGCGCCGCCGCCGGCCTCAAAACGTCATACAGGCGATCCGGCGCCGGCTCACTCGCGCGCGGCCCATAGGCCGCCCGCAGCGCCTCAGTCTGCCTGCGGTACGCGGCGACCCGCTCGGCCGCGTCCGGCGCGCCGGCTAGCCCTTGCTCGACCCGCGCCTTGCGCTGCGGATCCGTGTCCAGCAGCCCGTCGGCGTAAGCCAGAAGGTCCAGTTCGCTCAGGGGTTCGTTTTCGCTCATATCACTTCACCCTCCGCAGAGGCGGGCGATGCACGGCGGCCTCCGCCTCCCGATGGTCTTGATGCGCCTGCTCGGGGCACATGATACGCAACGCCTCGCGTCCGCGCGACAGGCGCGATCTGAGCGTGCCTATCGGAATATCCAGAACCTCGGCGGCTTCATCATAGGACAGCCCCTCGATCGCCGTGAGCGCGATGGCGGCGCGCTGATCCTGGGGCAGCCGCTGCATCGCCTCGGCAATATCGCGGCAATGGACCCGGTCCTCCTGTGTCGGCCGGGACGAAAGTTGCGGCGCATCGTCCAGACCCACATTGCCGTTGTGTCTGGCATTGGCCGCGCATCGGTTCGCAAACACGTTGTAGAGAATGCGATACAGCCACGACCGGATCGAGCCGTGCCGCCGCCACTGGCTGCGCTTGCGGATCGCGCGCTCCAGCGTGTCCTGCACCAGATCGTCGGCGGTCTCGGGTTCGTTGACCAGGCTCAGCGCATAGCGCCGCAATCGCGGAATCTCCCGCGCAATCAGCCAGCTCGTTTCGTCCACGCCTGTCTCCTAGCCGGTTCCCTCAGCCCCATGAGACAGGCCAAACCCGAAGAAAGTTCCAAAAAAAATCCGCGAAGCCGTGGAACTCACTCCGGTGCGGCCCTGTCTCACGATCAGGCCGACGCAGCGCCGACAGCTGCGGGCCATGTTCGCAAGAGAATCCAGGACAAGGAGAAAAGATGATGACTTATACCCGTTTACCGATCGCCGTTCTCGCCGCCGCGGGTCTCGCATTCGGCGGGGCGCTGGCCGGACCGATGACCACGCCCGCGGCGCAGGCGCAGCAGGCTGGCGACTTCAGCGACAACAAGTTGCAGTCTTTCGCCGAGGCCGCGGTGAAGCTGACGAACATCCGCACCGAATATCAGTCGCAGATGCAGTCGATGGAGACCGACCAGGAACGTCAGCAGCTCCAGCAGCAGACCAACCAGCGCATGGCGCAGGCTGTCGAGGAAACCGACGGCATCTCGATCGAGGAATATAACGAGATCGCTCAGGCCAGCCGCGCCGATGAGCAGCTTGCCGAAAAGATCAACACCTACATCGAGGAAGCCGCCAACTAAACGGCTGCAAATCGAGCAGGATGCGGTCCGCCCGCGGGCGGCCGTATCCGGCCTTGCGCTAAACTGTCGGCCCGCCCACGCCGGGGGTCTCGCCCGGCGTTTCCGGCGGCAAGTTTAGCGCTGCCTCCAGCCGGGCGATGCGGCTTTTCAGCGCCTCGTTCTCCTCACGAGCCTTCTGCGCCATTTCGCGCACAGCCTCGAACTCTTCTCGCTGCACCAGGTCAAGCTCGCGGATTGCGCGCTCCATCTGCGCCCGCGCCAGCGTCTCGAACTCCTGACGCGCGCTTTGCGCCGCGCCGGCCGCGTCGGTCATCAGCTTGGCAAAGTCGTCAAACAGTTTGTTGTTCGTCTGGGTCATGGCGCCCACCTTTTGCAGTTGCCCGTCTGGCAGACGAGCGATGTCAAACCGTTGTCATCAGCACTCACTATTTCCTTGACTATGGAGGGGCTGGCCATATCGATCAACCCTGCCGCGGCGAGGGTTAAAGGTATCTTTAGTTTTATGGCTAAAGTGTCGAAACCGCTAAAAGATTCCCGTTGAACGGCCGATAGCGTGATGACCGATACGCCAATGCAGCTGATGGCTCTGCCGTTCCCGATAATCGACCCGGTGGCGATCGGGATTGGCCCCGTCGAAATCCGCTGGTACGGACTGGCCTATCTGGCCGGGCTGATCCTCGGCTGGCTCTACATGCGCGCGCTTGCCCGCAACGCGGCCGTCTGGGGCGGGCAGTCGCCAATCACGCCGGACAAGGTCGACGACTTCCTGATTTACGCGACCATCGGCACGATCGTCGGCGGGCGTCTCGGCTTCGTGCTGTTCTACGAGCCGAGCTATTTCATCGAGAACCCGCTTGAGATATTCGCCATCTGGGGCGGCGGCATGGCGTTTCACGGCGGGCTGCTCGGCGTCGGGCTGGCGACCTACATCTTCGCGCGGCGCAACAACATCCCCGTGTTCTCGGTCATGGACCTCGCCGCCGCCGCGACGCCCTTCGGTCTGTTCTTCGGGCGCATCGCCAACTTCATCAACGGCGAAATTTACGGCCGGCTGACCAATGTGCCCTGGGCGGTGGAGTTCCCGCCGCGCGTGCTGGCGGAAGGGCACGCCTTCGGGCCGCGCCATCCCACTCAGATTTACGAAGCCATCCTTGAGGGCATCGTTCTGTTTATCGCGCTGCGCTACCTCACGCACAAGCGCGGCGCATTGCAGCGGCCCGGCGTCGTGGTCGGCGCATTTCTGATGATTTACGGCGCGGCGCGCATCTTCGCGGAGTTCTTCAAGGAATGGGATTACGGCCAGTTCTTCACGACGGCCTACTGGTCCACGGGAATGGTCTACTCCCTCCCCATGATCGCGCTGGGCCTCTATTTCTATCTACGCGCGGCCCCGGATGGTTTCGATCGGGTGGACCGTGCGGGCGTTTATCTGGGACGCGGCCTCGAACGGCTTGTCAGCTTCATCGCGTTCCTGTTTTCCCGTCTCGGCCAAGCAATGAGGAATGCTTGCGAAGGCCTTCGGGATCAGGGTCGGCCGGTCTTCGCTGTGTTGACCCTTCTCGCCCGCCCCGCGGCCGTTCTCCGGGGCTTGACCACCATGCGGTTCGTCAGCGACCGAATGCCAAACAACGAGGCGATCCAAGCTGCCGGCGGTTCCGCCAACAACCTACAGGTCGTGAATGCGCGGACACGCCTGCGCATGACCTTTGGCATGATGCGCAACAGGCTCGTCATCGCACTTCTCTGGCTCGTCAACGGATTGATCGGGTCGCTGGTGCGCGTCAGAAGCGCGCTCATGGGCCTCGCGCATCAACCTGTTCAGGCCGAGAAACTGCTTCCTGCTCCGATTGATCCGCAAGCAATTACAAGCAGCCTTGACAAAAAATCTGAACAGCCCGGACAAACCTTTTGAATGACGGGCGCGAGGCCGTGCGCGAGATGACAACAACAGCTATCATTTTTTCGCGCCCTGGCTGCGCCGCGTCATATCCCGACGTTGTCGAAAGCGTCCGGATCACGAGACCTGGATCAGATTTGATCACACCTGAAGGGTCGCACTGAACACGCTCATGGCAGCTCCGGTCATCCACACCGTCAGCGAATATATCGAGCTGACATTCTCGACAGAGTTCAGCGTGGGACTCGCGGATGCGCCGGTGCGGCCCTGGTATCTCGGGCAGGCGTCGGAAGGCGACAACATCCTGCCGCCGCTGTACCGCGGCAACATCGACCCGGCGCTGGAAAGAGAGCTGCTGCGCGAGTTCAGGATGCGCGCCGCGGAGTTCATCCCGCCCGGCGGCGTGCCGGACGAGATGTGGCCGATCCTCGGGCACCAGCAGGGCCTGCCGACGCGGATTCAGGAATGGTACGGCAACCCGCTCGCGGCGCTGTTTTTTGCGGTGGAAAGCATGTCCGCGAGCAATGGGCAGGTCTGGGTCTTCAACCCGTGGCATTTCAACGAGGTGGCCTCTCGGCTGGCGATGATACCGCTCACGAACAGCGCGCCGTTCCGCGACGAGTACTGCGTCAAACTCGACGACCCGAACGCCCCGCCCGCGCCGGCCGCCGAAGCGCCGATGTGCTTCAAGCCATTCCGCAACATCCGGCCGCAGAGCCAGATGGACACGTATTTCGTGGTGCATGGGCACTCCAACGTGCCCCTGAATGAGTTGCGGCTGTTCCTGCGCCGGCCGGAAACCTATTTGAAACAGATCATCGTCGCGGGCGAGAGCAAGAAGCACCTGCGCAAGGAGCTTCATCTGCTCGGCGTGAACCATGCCACGCTCATGCCTGGCGGCGGATCGGTCGCGAAGGCCGTCAGCTATGCCATGTCACGCGACTTCCTCGAAACAGATATTTGAACCGCGCCAGCCGTGACGCCGCAAACCGCCACCGCACAAACCGAGCCAACACCTCTGGCGCGCAAGCTGATCGCGCGCATCGCGGCCGGCGGGCCGATTCCGGTCAGCGCCTACATGGATGCGTGCCTGAACGACGCGAAGCATGGCTATTACCGGACCGCGCAGCCGCTGGGCCGCTCCGGCGATTTCATCACCGCGCCGGAGATCAGCCAGATGTTCGGCGAGCTGCTGGGGCTGTGGGCGGCCTCGGTCTGGAAGGCGATGGGCGCGCCGGAACCCGTTTCCCTGATCGAACTGGGGCCGGGGCGCGGAACGCTCGCAGCCGATGCGCTGCGCGCGGCGAAAGCCCTTCCGCCCTTCCGCGAGACGCTGTCGCTGCATCTCGTCGAGACGTCGCCCGTGCTGCGGGCGGAGCAGTCGCGGAGGCTCGCGAACCACGGCGCTCGCTGGCACGAGACGCTGGCGGACGTACCGGACGGCCCGGCCATCATCCTCGCGAACGAGTTTGTCGACGCGCTGCCGGTGCGCCAACTCGTATGGTGCGACGGCGAATGGCGCGAGCGCTGTGTGGGCCATGATGCGGAGCAGGGCTTTCATTTCACCGAGGGCAGCGCTGCCGCTATGACCGCTGAGGAAAGGGAGCTGGTCCCCGGCGGGCCGGCCGGCGGCGAGGTCGCCGAGCTTCGCCCCGGCGCGGCGCGGCTGCTGACCGACATCGCCCGACGCGGCGCATCCGGGCCTCAAGCCGCGCTGTTCATCGACTACGGCCACACCGAGGCTGCGAGCGGCGACACGCTTCAGGCGGTCTCCGGCCACCGTTATGCCGGCGTTTTCGATGCTCCGGGCCAGCACGACATTACCGCCCAGGTCAATTTCCGCCATCTCGCGCAGCAGACGCAAGCCGCCGGGCTGTCCGCCTTCGGCCCGATGCCGCAGGGCCGCTTCCTGTTGCAGCTCGGCCTTGAGGCACGCTGTCAGACGCTCCTGCGCGGGGCCACCCCGGATCAGCAGCGGAAGGTAATGTCCGGCGCACGCCGCCTTGTGGATCCAGCGCAGATGGGCGAATTGTTCAAGGTGATGGCGGTCACCGCAGGCATGAGCGAAGCGCCCCCGCCATTCGGAGAGCAGCGATGATCGAAGCGGACCTCCTGAAAGCCCTGCCCGGCATTCGCCACGGATTCTTCACCCGCGAAGGGGGCGTCTCCAGCGGAATCTACGCCTCACGCAACTGCGGCCTCGGGTCGGATGACGACCGCGCCGCGGTCCTCGAAAACCGCGCGCGCACGGCAGCCGATCTCGGCGTCGCGCCAGACCGCCTCATCACCCCGCGCCAGGCCCACACGCCGAACGTCGCTGTGACCAGCGCGCCGTGGCCCGCCGACCAGCCGCCCGAAGCCGACGCGATCGTCACAAGCAAGCCGGGGTTGGCCATCGGAGTTCTGGCGGCGGACTGCGCGCCCGTCCTGTTTGCTGATGCGGAGGCGCGCGTGGTGGGCGCGGCCCATGCCGGCTGGCGCGGCGCGCTGGGCGGCGTGCTCGAAGCGACGATCCGGGAGATGGAAAACCTTGGCGCGCAGCGGGACCGCATCCATGCCGCCGTCGGCCCCACCATCTCAGCCGACGTCTATGAGGTGGGCGACGAGTTCAAGGCGGCGTTTCTGGCCCAGGCCCCGGACAATGACGCGCTCTTCCACACGCCGCCCGGCCGCGCGCGGCCCCATTTCGATTTGCCGGCCTATGCCCGCGCGCGCCTCTCGGCGGCCGGACTGCGCCATGTGACCGATCTGGGTCTGTGCACGTTCCAAAACGAATCACTTTGCTTCAGCTACCGCCGCGCGCAAGGCCGCCAGCATCCCGATTATGGACGCCAAATTTCCGCCATCCTTATTTTATGATGTGGAAAACCTCGCAGAGGTGTGCGTTTTCGCGGCTCGATTTGTTGATCGGCGCACATAACACCTCAACGGCATATAGACGCGGACCTTGATAGCCGGTAACGCTTGATTCGTCTCGGACCACATGCAGTGCGCGTCTTGACCTGGTCACAGGAACCGGGACGAAAGCTATCAAGGCAAAGGGAGCATCACGTGACGCGCGTGAACGCAACCATGGAATTTCCGGCAGCGAAACGCGCCAGGCCGGCTGTCTTCGCAGCTTTGCTGGCGGGGGTTCTGGCGGGCTGCTCGACGTCCAATCAGAATGCGCAGGCGCCAGCGGAAATTGCGCCTGTCCAGACCACCAAGCAGGTTGCCTCCGTCTCGCTTGCGCCGGTCGCCGCGCCAGGCAGCGTGTCGAACAAGATGGGCCAGATGTTGCAGACGGCGGCGAAAGAAAAGAACATCCCCGTCAAGGACGACGGCGCCGAGTACACCGTGCGCGGGTACCTCGTCGCATCGCCGGAATCCGAAGGCACCAAGGTGTCGTACATCTGGGACATCACCGACAAGAGCGGCAAGCGCGCCCACAGGTTTTCCGGCGAAGAGATGGTCGAGGAGCGCGTGAGCGGCGACCCTTGGGCCGCCGTGGACGAAGAGGCTATGCGCAAAATCGCGGTGACCACGGCCGATCGTCTGCAGCAATGGCTGCCGAAGACGGAGGCGCCCGCCCCTCAGGTCGCGACGACCGGCAGCGTCAACGCAACCTCCACCACCGGACAGCCCAACGAGCAACGCAGCCAGTTGGCGAGCGCGGAAGCAGCGTCATCGGAGCTTCTGGTCGCGGTGCCTGAAGTCACCGGCGCGCCGGGAGACGGCAATACCGCGCTTCCCGCCGCGATGCGCCGTGAGTTGCAATCCCGCGGCATGAAACCGATCGAGTCCAACCAGCCGGACGCCTACACGGTGCGCGGCACGGTCGAGCTTGGCGACGCGGAAGACGGCCAGCAACCGATCACGATCCGCTGGCTGGTGCTCGGGCCGGATGGAGAACCGCTCAAGAACGCCGTGGTGCAGCGCAACAAGATTCGCGAAGGCTCCCTCGACGGCTCCTGGGGCCGCGTCGCGGACATCGCGGCGGGCGAAGCCGCCAAGGCTGTCGCCGAAATCCTGCCCGATCCGACAAGCTGACCACGACGCGCGCGACCGGCGTTGCGGGCCGCGCGCCTTTCCAATGCGGCAACTCGCGCCAACGCTCCCGCCGCGCCAGCTTTACATCTCCCTATCCTGCTGATAGAAGCCGTGGCCTAACGCATGAGCGCCAGAAGACCCGGCGCGGCCTGTTCCGGAGTTCCGCCCCGATGAAGCTCGTTTCGGGCAACAGCAATCGGCCCCTCGCCGAAGCCATCGCCGCATATCTGAACACCCCGCTGACCCAGGCCTCGGTCAAACGCTTCGCCGACATGGAGATATATGTCGAGATCCGGGAGAACGTCCGCGGCGAGGACACCTTCGTTATTCAGTCCACGTCGTTCCCCGCGAACGACAATCTGATGGAACTGCTGATCCTGACTGACGCGCTGCGCCGCGCCTCGGCAAGCCGGATCACGGCGGTGATCCCCTACTATGGCTATGCGCGCCAGGACCGGAAGGTCACGCCGCGCACGCCGATCTCGGCGAAGCTCGTGGCGAACATGATCGTCAACGCCGGGGCGGACCGCGTCCTGACGCTCGACCTTCATGCAGGCCAGATTCAGGGCTTCTTCGACATCCCGACAGACAATCTGTTCGCTGCGCCGGTGATGGTGCGCGACATCATGGAGCGCTTCAACGGCACGGACATCACGGTCGTCTCGCCGGACGTCGGCGGCGTGGTGCGCGCACGCGGCCTGGCCAAGCGGATCGACGCGCCGCTGGCGATCATCGACAAGCGCCGCGACCGGCCGGGCGACAGCGAGGTGATGAATGTCATCGGCGATGTGAGGGACCGGACCTGCATCATTGTTGACGACATCGTCGACAGCGGCGGCACACTCTGCAACGGCGCGGCGGCGCTCCTGGAGAAGGGCGGGCGCGAGGTTTACGCTTACATCACGCACGGCGTGCTGGCGGGCGGGGCGGTCGCGCGCATCACCGCGTCTTGCCTCAAAAAGCTCGTCATCACCGACTCGATCCTGCCAACCGAGGCCGTGCGCGTGGCCGAAAACATCGAAGTGCTGTCGATCGCACCGCTGATCGGCGAGGCAATCGCGCGGACCGCGAAAGAAGAGTCGGTCTCCAGCCTTTTCGATTGACGGCCTCCCGCGCCCGCCCGTCAGCGCGAGGCGTTTCGCCGGCCGATCAACTTAAAGCCTCTCGCCGAGGGAACCTGCCGTGTGTCTGGCGCGTAAGTAGTCGTATATTGACAAGCAGGCGTTGGGAAAACATGGGCGGGAAAAAAGTGTTCTGGATCATTGGCGGCGGGATCGCGGCGGTCATCGTCGTCGCCATCGGCGCGTGGATCATCGTGACGCAAAACATCGAGACCCCCGATTACGAGACCGTCGTGGAGGACGGCGCATTCGAGATCCGCGACTACCCTGAAATAATCGTGGCGCAGGTTGAGCGCACTGGAACGCGCGACAAGGCGGTCCGCGAGGCGTTCGATCCGCTGGCCAACTACATCTTCGCGCGCGAACGCGGCGGCGACAGCATCTCAATGACAGCGCCCGTCACCCAGGAGCCGGCCGAAAAGATCGCCATGACCGCGCCCGTGACCCAGACGCAGCAGGAAGGCGAATGGGTCGTGCGCTTCATCATGCCGTCGAAATACACGATGGAAGACCTGCCGAAGCCGGGCGGCGACGTGACGCTTGAGAAGATCGCGCCGGAGCGGCGCGCGGCGATCCGTTTCAGCGGCAGTTGGGACACGCAGCTGTTCAACCGCAAGACTGAGGAGCTGCGCGCGTGGCTGTCCGAGCGCGGCATCGAGCCAACCGGCCCGCCGACCTACGCCTATTACAACGATCCGTTCACCCCGAGCTTCCTGCGCCGGAATGAAGTGATGTTCGACATTCCAGCCGACGCCTCCTGACGCTCAGTCGTGCTCTGCGCCGGTGACGCCGCTGATGAGATTGGCGCGCAGCAGCCGCTCCGCCGAAGGCGCTTCGCCCACAGGGCGCACAGGCGCGTTAACGGCCTCTCGCACGCGGCGCAAGCGCGCGACCGCCTCCTCCACCTCGATCCATGCGAACGATACAGCCACGCCGGGCCGGGTTTGAGCCAGCCGCCGC
The DNA here is from genome assembly GCA_964540795.1 of uncultured Hyphomicrobiaceae bacterium. Taxonomy (GTDB): domain Bacteria; phylum Pseudomonadota; class Alphaproteobacteria; order Rhizobiales; family Rhodomicrobiaceae; genus Dichotomicrobium. Next base: position 129,988 of record CAZINX010000005.1, read on the forward strand.
ACATCCGCGCGGCAGACCACGCCGATCTTCGCATAGCCGCCCGTCGGCTGGCGGTCCGCCATCAGCACGATGGGCTGGCCGTCGCCCGGCACTTGAATGCTGCCCATCACGATCCCTTCGGAGACTATGTCGCTGCCGCGCTCGGCCGCCAGCTTCGGGCCTTCAAGGCGGTAGCCCATGCGGTCGGCGCGCGCTGAGACCCGCCACTCGGCTTCGGTCAGCCGCGCTTTCATTGTGTCGGAGAACATGTGGTCCTGCGGACCGGACACCACGCCGAGCGGGCTGGCGGGCAAGGCGGCGAAAGGGTCGGCATACTGCGCGAGACCCGGCGAGACCGCGGGCTGGTCGTGGGGTTGCAGCACGTCGCCCTCTACGACGCGATGGCCGAGACCGGCGCGGGCATGATGCGCGCCGGAGCCGAGCACCTTAGGCGCGTCGATGCCGCCCGCCAGCGCCAGATAGGCCCACATGCCCGCACGGCCCGGGCGCACCTCGATCTGCTGGCCCGCCGTCAGAGCGCCTGCAACGGGCGCGGCGTACCGCTCGTTATCGACGATGACCTCGAAGCCCGGCCCCGAGACGGCCAAGGCGAGCGCTGTCTGCGCCTCAAACCGCGCGCCGCCCGGCCCGATCTCCAGCGCTGCCGCGCCGGGCGCATTGCCAGCAAGCCGGTTTGCAAGTTCGTGCGCGGCCCAGTCCATCGGCCCGGATTCCGACACGCCATAGCGCAGATAGCCTGGCCGCCCGGCATCCTGCAAGCTCAGGCCCGGCCCCGCCGCCAGCACGCGAAGGCTCATGGCCCAACCGGAGCAGCAGCCGGCCCGTCTTGCGCGGCCAGCGCTTCAAATTCGTCCGGCGAAACGGCGCGCAGCCGGATCGCGTCGCCCGGCTGGAACGGCACCATGGGGTCGCGCTCCGGCGAAAACATCTGAACCGGCGTGCGCCCGACGACATACCAGCCCGTCGGCATCGACACAGACGCGATGCTCGCCTGCCCGCCCGCGATCATCACGCTGCCCGGCGGCATGGATGTGCGCGGCGTGGCCCGGCGCGGGATCGCCAGCCGCTGGTCCAGCCCGCCGAGATACGCAAAGCCCGGCGCAAAGCCATACATGTAAAGCCGCAGCCGCGCGGCGATCAGCGCCTTGATGATTTCGCGGGTATCGAGCGCCGTTTGCTCCGCCACCACGCTCAGGTCATCCGCGTGCGCGCCTTCGAAACAGGCCGGTACCGACCATTCGCGGGGATTCAGATTCGCGGGCTGGGGCGTCAGCGCATCGAGCCGCGCGATCAGCGCGTCGCGGCTCATACGCTCGGGATCGTAGATCACCAGCAGCGCGCGGTAGCTCGGCACGGTCTCGCATACTCCGTCGATCCCGGCCGCGTTAATCGCCTGATCGAGCGCCAGCACCCGCTCATGCACCGCTGGATCGATCCCCTCGCCCAGCTCGATTGATAGCGCGGCCTCGCCCGCGTTCCGGATGCGCGCACCGGCCAGCCCGCTCACGACGCATCCCCGCGCGAAAACGGCTGGACGGCATAGCCCGCCGCGTCCAGCGCCGCGCGCACCTTCTGGGCGATCGGCAGCGCGCCGGGCGTGTCGCTGTGAATGCAGATACTGTCGATAGCTGTCGGCAGATGCTTGCCGGACTCGGTGATCAGCGCGCCCGCGTCGAGCATGGCGATGACACGCTCGGCGATGAAATCCGGGTCGGTCAGCACCGCACCGGGCGTGCCGCGCGGCATCAGGTGGCCGTCCTCGTCATAGGCCCGGTCGGCGAAAATCTCCCGCGCGATGCGCAGGCCCGCCTTCTCGCCAACCCGCTCGATCTCGGTGCCCGCAATCGCCAGCAGCCAGGTCTCGGGCGCAACGGCGTGCGCCGCCCGCGCCACTGCTCCGGCCACGTCAGGGTCGCGCGCGGCGAGATTGGCCAGCGCCCCATGCGCCTTGATATGATCCACCCGCGCGCCGACCAGCGCGGCGCAGGCGGCCAGCCCGCCGATCTGATAGGCGATCATGCGCTCGATCTCGGCGGTGCTCATGGCGATGATACGCCGGCCAAAGCCCTGCTTGTCGTCGTAGCCGGGATGCGCGCCGACGCCGAGGCCGCGCGCCTGCGCTTGCGTCACGGTGGCGACGATTGTGTCCGGGTCACCCGCATGGCCGCCGCAGGCGATGTTGACCGAACTGACGCAATCCATGATCGCGTTATCGTCGGCCAGCCGCCACGGACCGTAGCTCTCGCCGATGTCGGCGTTGAGGTCGATGCGTCTTGTCATGTGCTCGTCTGCGCCGCGGATGGCGCGGCAGTCAGCTCTCGGGCTTACGATCGATCAGCCCGGCGACGTCGCCGCTCAGCCTGCCGCGATCCTGCTCACGCCTCGCGTCATCCTGCTCAGCTTGATCCTCATCGGGCTCGTTTTCAAGCGTGGCCTCATTGAGCAGCATCAGCAGCGGGGTCAGACCTTCGGTGTCAACGAGCCGATAGATTTCAACATCGCGCTTCGCCTCTTCGCTCCACTCGGCGATATCGAGGGCACGCTCGGCTTTCGAGAGCAGGCCGTGATTGCGCATCGGACGCGGGCTGTCCTCCGGGGCTTCGGCCTGGCGGGCTTCGCGCCGGCGGTCGCGATACAGGCTGAGGTCGCTGAAGCTGTCGCGCTCTTCCTCCTTGCCGAACCGCTCCAGCTCCTCGGGGGTCAGCGCGACAATCAGGTTGAGGTCGTCGAGAACACCCGCGAGCTGGTTCATCGCCAGCGCGCGCCGTTCCTCGTTCTTGTCATCTTCCTTGCAGCTATAGAGATTCGGGATGACGAAATAGGAGGTGTCCCGGTGGTGCACGAAGTGCCGGCGCGCCCATTCCAGATCGGCGTCCGGCGCGCGCGCGATAGCCGTGTTCAGCGCGGCGCTGAGCTGGCGGACGACCGCCGACGTCGGCATGTGCAGGCGGGCCTGCGTGCGCGCCAGCGCGTCGCGGCGCGTCGGCGGCGTCGCCGGCGGGTTGAGCACCATCAGCGCGAACAAACCGAGGTCCACGCCGATCGCGGCCAGCAGCGCGATCAAGTCTCGTCCGGTAAGGCCTGCGGGCGCGGGATCTGCGCCATTTTCCGGCAGGGTGAAGCCTGATCCGACGAAGTCGATCAGCCCTGAAAGGTAGGCGCCGATATTCGTCCAGAGCAGGCGGATCGCGTTGGCGACGCCTGCCGGCCCCTCGGTAAATTCAGCCGTGCGAAGATCGAGCACCACAGGCTCGTCGGCCTGATCCGCCGCCTGACGCAGGCGCTCCGCCAGCGTCGGATCGTAACAGGAGAAACCTGCTCGCCCTGGCGGTATCGAGACCACATTCGCCAGCGCGCGCATTTCGGCGGCATAGGACGCGCCCAACTCGTTGCTTCGCGCGGCGATGCTGCGGGCGCGGCTGCGGATTTCCTGCGCGCGCTGCTCGAAGGCGCGCTGGCGCTCGGCAAAGGTCTCGCCGGAGAGATTGGTCGCGCTCTGGCGCAGTTCGGAAACGTCCTGCTGAACCGGCGTAATCCATGACCGCGCGATGCTTTCCCGCAGAGAGGCGACCGAATCGCGCACCCCTTCGCGCGCCGCATAGAGCGGGCCGCGCCCCGCGCCGGAAGGCCTGCCACAGCTACCACCGGCCGTCTCCTCGCGCTCCATCTGCGTCTCGGACCACGCGACGACGCTGTCCAGCTGCGCCTGCACGGCCTCGATCCGCGCGGAAACCGATGTGGCAGCGGCGCGCGCGTCCTCCTGCAGCGCGGACAGGCTGGTGCGGGTCGCTTCCGCCCCGGCAATCAGGCTCCACCAGAAGCCGTAGCCGAAGCCGACCGACCACAGCAGCAAAAAGATGTAGAGCGGGAATGTGATGAGCCGTTCGCTCCACCGCCGCTGCGCGCCGAAGGTTTCACGCAGCGCCAGCCACATCAGGAAGGTGAGCGTTATGACGACGATGGTAACGAGGATTTCGTTGGTTACGGAAAGCACACCGATGTCGCGGGCCTGCTCCGGCGCGCCCTCCGCCTGCACGCCGACGATGAAGTCAGTCATGCCGACCCACGTTGCGTAACCGGAGATCACCAGGAGCAACAGGGAGGCAACGCCAATCATCGCGTTGCGCCCGAAGAGGTAATCAATTGTCCGCCCCCAGGCGGTGTACACCGTTGCCCGTCCATCGGTCATCGTCAGTCCCCCATCGCCCGGCGGCAAATGAGGCGCGGTCACGCCCCGTCACGTTTTGGCACAACGGGGCCGGAATAGGAAGAATTTGGCGTAAGACCGCGGGTTCAGGGCAGCCAGAGGGCGCGTCGCCGCCACGGCGCGGGCACCTCAAGCGTACCGTCCAGCGCGGTCTCATCTAGCGCGATGGACTGCCAGCCCGCGCGCCATTCCTCGGGCAGCGGATAGGGCGGAGCGACCTGGGTTTCGGGCGCGAATCCATGACGGCCGTAGTAGGCCGGATCGCCGAGCACGAAGACGCGGCTCGTACCGGCGTCTTTCAAGCGGTGCAGCCCGTCGCGGATGAGCGCTGTCCCGACGCCCCTTGTCTGCCGGTCCGGCGCGACGGCCAACGGTCCGAGCAGCGCGACGTTTTGAAGGTGTCCGGTGACGCGGCAGGGCGTGAAGACGGCATGGCCGACGACGGCCGACCCCAGTGTGGCAACCAGGGAGAGCACGCCGTCATCGTCCTCAAGTAACGCCTTCACCAGAGGAAACAATTCCTCATCCGGGAATGCGCCGCGGTAGATCACCTCGATTGCGTTGAGGTCGCCCGGCGCGGTTTCGCGGATTTCACGTTCAGGAAGACGGTTGTCGTTGTCGCCCACGGTGCTCTCCCGGCCAAAGAGCATCATTCGCCGGTAAAACCGCTTGCCGCGCAAGTGTTAATCGCCGCGCTTGATCATCTCGAACGCGGCAAGCGCGCGCTTTCGCGCGACGGCATGATCGACAATCGGCTCGGGATAGGTCTCGCCCAACCTCACGCCGGCATCGCGCAGGACATTCGCCGGCGCATCCCAGGGCGCATGGATATGCTTGGCGGGCATGTCGGCCAACTCGGGAACGTAATGCCTGACGTAGTCGCCCTGCGGGTCGAACCGTTCCGCCTGCCTCACCGGGTTGAAAATGCGGAAATAGGGCGCGGCATCCGCGCCGGACCCGGCTGCCCACTGCCATCCGGCCGAATTGCTGGCGAGATCGGCGTCCACGAGCGTGTCCCGGAACCATTCCTCGCCGCGCTGCCACGGGATCAGCAGGTCCTTGATGAGAAACGACGCGGCGATCATCCGGCAGCGGTTGTGCATCCACCCGATCTCATAGAGCTGGCGCATGGCCGCATCGACGATCGGGAAGCCGGTCTGCCCGCGCTGCCAAGCTCGCAGCGCCCGCTCATCCTCATCCCACGGAAAGTCGCGGAACTCCGCGCGCCAGGACGTGTCAGGCAAATCCGGCCAATGAAACAGCAGGTGATAGGAAAATTCGCGCCAGACGACCTCGCTGAGGAAGGACTCGACCCCCTTTTCGGCGCTGCTTTCGGCGCGCGGCTGCGCGGCGTGCCAGATTTGGCGGGGACTGATTTCGCCCCAGGCGAGATGCGGCGACATGCGTGAGGTGCCGTCGATATCCGGCCGGTCACGCATCTCGTCATAGTCTGCCGCGGCTTCATCCAGGAACCATGACAGGCGGTCCCGCGCGCCCTCTTCGCCCGGCGTCCACGTCGCGCGCAGACCGCCGGCCCAGTCGGGCTTGGTCGGCTCCAGCCCCCAAGTTTCCAGCGAATCGCTTTCCGGCCATGCCTCCGGCGCGGGCAGCGTGTCCGGCGCGGGCAACGGCTCGGACGGCCCGCCGCGCGCGAGGATCGCCTTGTAGAAGGGCGTGAACACCTTATAGGGCGAGCCGTCCTTGGTCGCGACGTTCTCCGGCTCGTACAAAATCCGTCCGCCGAAACGCTTGACGGTCACATCCGCTCCCTCCAGCGCGGAGCGGGCATCCTCCTGCGCGCGGATCAGGTCTGGTTCATAAGCGCGCGACCAGTAGACAGCCGCCGCGCCCACCTCTTTCGCCAACGCCGTGAGGATCGCCGCGGGATCGCCGCGCCGCAGGGTCAGCTTCGCCCCCTTCGCCTCCAGATCGCGCGCCAGCGACCGCAGGCTCTGCGCCAGCCACCACTTGCTCGCCCCGCCCAGCGGCCAGCGCACGGCGTCATCCTCCTGCAGGATGAACACCGGGACCACCGGCCCGTTGCGCGCCGCCTGAAGCGCCGGGTGGTCGCGCAGGCGCAGATCGCGCGTGAACCAGATGATTGTCGGGCGATTAATCATTGTATGCTGGCATCCTCGGGTAGCGACGCGCGGCGCGACAGCCAGCCCGTCGAAAGGCCATCTTGCGCGCGCTTTCGCGCATCCTATACTGACGAGAATACAACGGTTCGGCTACGCCCGCGGCGGGGAGGGAGATCACGATGCCTATCCAGCGACCCGCCCGGCCGATCCATCCCGGCGCCGCTTCTGCGTCGCCAGCGCGCTTTTCAACTAACCGTCATTGTGTTCCGTTCCCATGCTGATGCCCCGCTTCATGACGCCTGCGCGCTGGCTCGAACGCGAAATCCAGTGCATCGAGACAGAGTTGGACCCGCCGTTCTCCGTCGAGCGGCCGGCCGCGCTGGTTACGCCGTTCATCTTCAACTCGCCGCACAGCGGGCGCGTGTACCCATCCATCTTTATCAAGACGTCGCAGCTCAGCCCGCAGGCGCTGCGCATGTCGGAAGACCTGTTCATCGACAAGCTGTTCGCGCCGGTCGTCGATAAAGGCGCGACACTCATGAACGCGCGGTTCCCACGCGCCTATCTGGACCTGAACCGCCAGCCCTACGAGCTGGACCCGGCGCTGTTCGCCGACAAGCTGCCCGATTACGCCAATTCCAACTCGCTGCGCGTGATCGGCGGGCTCGGCACGATCCCGCGCCTGGTGAACGAAAACGAGGAGATTTACGCCGCGCCGCTGCCGCTGAAAGTGGGGCTGGCGCGCGTCGAGAGGCTTTACCAGCCCTACCACGACACGCTCGCCCGGCTTATCGAGGACACACGGGAAAGCTTCGGCCGCGCCTTCCTGATCGACTGTCACTCCATGCCCTCGCATCTCGGCGAAACGCCCGGCATCCCGCCCTATGACATTGTGCTGGGCGACCGTTTCGGCGGCTCCTGCTCGCGCGATCTCGTCGATTTCGCCGCCGCCACATTCAGCATGATGGGCTATCGCGTCGGCCTCAACAAACCCTACGCTGGCGGGCACATCACCGAATTTTACGGCCGCCCGGCGGATTGCATCCACGCGCTGCAGATCGAGATCAACCGCGGGCTTTATGTCTGCGAAAAGACCTTTGAAATCAAATCCGGTTTTGACAAGCTGAGAAACAATATCGCGGAGCTGGCCGAACGGCTCATCACCCGCTTTTCGCCCGGCGCACAGTCGCTGCGCACGGCGGCGGAATAACCCGCCAAGCCAGCCAGGTTAACACCTTGCCTTTTGACAACACGGGAGAAAAACGCTGATGGACGTGCCTGTCGAAATCGCCTTTCGTCATGTGGATAGCTCGGAAGCGGTCGAGAATCGCATCCACGAGCATATCGAGAAGCTCACCCAGGTCTTTGACCGGCTTGTGAGCTGCCGCGTGACGGTCGAGCTGATCTCCGGCCACCGGAAGGGGAACAAGTTCCTCGTGACGGTCGAGGCGAACGTTCCCGGCAAGGCGCATTTCGTGGGCCACAGCAGCACCGACGAAAATCATCAGCACGACGACGTGTATCTCGCCATGCGCGACGCCTTTGCCGCGGTTCGCCGTCAGTTGCAGGACTACGCGCGCAAAGTCCGCGACGACAAACGCAACGCGGATATGGGCTGACGCGGCGCTGGCGCATCCACGCTGTGGGTGAAACCCGCGGCCAGACCCCTGACAAGCGGCGGCTCTGGCGCAATATACGTTTTTGCGATACGCCTCGCGCAGGCCGTGCCGATGGCCGGGACTTCGCGTCCCGATTGACGGTAAACACCGTCACCTCAACGCGTTTGACAGGATGCCGGCCATGGAAAGCCAACCCACAGCCGACGACATCGCCGATGCGCCGGGGCAGGACAACCTGCTGACCCCGGCGTTCGTCGATGCCGTCTCGGAGGCGCTGGAGCGCGAGGAAGTCGAAGCGGCGCGCGCGCTGACGCTGGAGTTGCGCGCGGCCGACCTGGCCGACCTGATCGAGTTCCTGCGCCCGGAGTTGCGGCTCGCGCTCATCAAGGCGCTCGGCTCCGACCTGCCGGCCGAGATGTTCTCGGAACTGCAGGAGCCGATCCGCGACGAGCTGGTCAAGGAGATGCCGGTCGATCAGCTTGCCGGAGTGGTCGGAGAGCTGGATAGCGACGACGCGGTCTATCTTCTCGAAGACCTCGATGAAAGCGAGCAGATCGAGGTCCTGTCCAGGGTCTCGCGCATTGACCGCGCGCGGCTACAGCGCTCGCTGGACTACCCAGAGGACACCGCTGGCCGCCTGATGCAGGCGGATTTTGTCGCCGTGCCGCCGTTCTGGTCGGTGGGCCAGACCATCGACTATATGCGCGAGGCGCACGACCTACCGGACAGCTTTTCCGAGCTGTACGTGATCGACCCGGCATTCCATCTGATCGGAACAGTATCGTTGAGCTTCCTGTTGCGCAGCCGGCGCCCAAAGCTCATCAGCGAGATCACCAACACCGACGTCCAAACCTTCTCCGCGCTGCAGGATCAAGAGGAGGTGGCCCGCGACTTCGAGCGCTATAATCTGCTATCCGCACCCGTGGTGGACCAGGATCAGCGGCTGGTCGGCATCATTACGGCGGACGACGTCGTCGAGGTCGTGCAGGAAGAGGCTGGAGAGGACATCTTCCGGCTGGCAGGCGTCGGCGACGAGGGGATCACGGAGAACTTCGTTCAGATCGCCGGGAGCCGCTTCACCTGGCTGTTCGTGAACCTGCTCACCGCCATCCTCGCGTCGATCGTCATAGGATTGTTCGACGCCACGATCGAGGAGCGGGTGGCACTCGCGATCCTCATGCCCATTGTCGCGTCGATGGGCGGCAATGCGGGCACGCAGACCATGACCGTGGCCGTGCGCGCGCTGGCGATGAAGGACATCACGGCGGTGAACACCATGCGCGTTGTCGGCCGCGAGCTTCTGGTCGGGCTGATCAACGGATTGCTGTTCGCCGTGCTGCTGGCCGTTGCGGTACTGATCTGGTTCGGCTCGGGCGAGATCGGCGTGATCATCGCGGTGGCGATGATCGTGAACATGTTCGTCGCCGCGCTGTCGGGAATTCTCATACCCATTGTGCTGGACAAGCTCGGGATCGACCCGGCGATCGCCTCCAGCGTGTTCGTTACGACCGTGACGGATGTGGTCGGCTTTTTCGCCTTTCTCGGCCTCGCGGCGCTATGGTTCTCATGAGCTGGGCGAAAGCTCCCGGGTGAGCTGCTCGAACTCCTTGCGCAGGCTCTCGTTGCGGAAAATCTGCTCGAAGCCCGGCGCTTCCAACCGCTGGATCGCCTCGAAGGTGGCACGGGAATTCTGCATGAGCGCGCGAAGCTGGAAGCTAGCCTCGACAGTTTGGTAGGTGTTGTCCGCGATGCGCAGGTCGCGGATCGTGCGCTTCCGCGCCTCGACCAGTTGCCGCCGCTGCGTCTCCAGGTAGTCCTGATACACGCCCGCCACCTTCTCCGCGAAGTTCTGTGCCTTCAGGTTGGCATCCAGCGCGCGCTGCTGGTCCGGACGGTTCTCGCCCGCGAGCAGGCGATAGGTCTCCTTGCGCGCCTGGCGGATGTCGGTGAGGATCGCCTGCAGCTTGACCATATATTCGCCGTCGATCTTCTCGATCAGCGCGTCCTGCGCGTGCAGCAGCATGGCGAACAGCGAGGCGTGCATGGCGAAGTAGCGCCGCGCCGTCTTGGGGTTGTCAGTCGAGGCTTCCAGCAGTTCGCCCAGCCGCCGGTCGATCGCGCTGGCCGCCTCGAACGCGGCGACGAGCTTGATCAGATCGCCGCCCAGCACGCTGTCGAGCAGCAGGTCGAGCTGCTCGCGCGCGATCTTGACGCCAGCGTCTTCCAGCCCGTTGCGGATCGCTGCTTTCTTTTCGGCGATGACCGCGCGGTTTTCGGCGATCCTGCGCTCAAGCTCCTTGATGCCCTCTTCGATCGAGCTTTTCGTATCGGTCAGGACGCCCGGCATCCAGCCGTCATCCGGTGCGGAGAGCCGCTGCTGCTTCAGCGCGGTGATCTGGTCGCGCATCTCGTCAATCGCGGCGCGGCGCTCGGCGATCGTCTCCTGCATCTGCACAACCGGCGCATCCGTGACGATCTCCAGCGCGCTATCCAGAAGGGCGCGCACGCGCTCCTCGTTTTCCTCGCGCGTATCGCTCCACAGCGGCGGCAGGATGAAGGTGTCCTGGCTGGGCAGATCGCGGGCCTTGGCGCGCTCGTCCGCGGCCTCCTCGAGAATGTCGTCGATAGCGTCGAGAAGCTGCTGCGACCGCTGATAGGCTTCGTCACCCGCGCGCGGATCGCGCTGCTGGGCCTCCGTTTCGGAGGGCGATGCCTCTTGCGCCGGCGCGGCGGGCGCGCCCGCAAGGCACGCCGCCAGCACGGTTGCCAGCGCGGCGCTCGATTTCGTCAGCGCGAACATGCGGCCCTCCGGCAAGTCTCCCTTCAAGCGTCAGCCTTTAATATAAGGGATCAGGCGCGCCAGCGCGAACCGCGTTCGTTCAATGCCGTTACTCCGGCAGCGCATCGAGGATGCTGCGGACCAGCCGCGCATGGTCGAAGCGCTCCTGGTCCCGCGTCAGGCCGAGCCGCACGATGACGGTCTCGCGCGACGGGATCACCGCGACCATCTGGCCATCGTGACCGAGGAAATAAAAGTCATCCTCGGGGATCGCCGCGATGGCCTCGGGATCGTTGTGGGGCGGGGGTTCCAGCCAGACATGCGCGCCGTAAGCGCCGCCGCTGCCGGGCGAAGGCTCCAGCGTGTAGTCGAGCCAGTCTTCGGCAAAGATCGTTTGGTCGTTCCACCTCCCGCCGCGCAGGTAAAGCAGGCCGAGCCGCGCCCAGTCCCGCGCCGACGCATATACATAGGACGAGCCGACGAGCGTGCCGGCTGCATCCGGCTCGAAAACGGCTGTATGCAGACCAAGCGGCGCGAACAACAGTTCATGCGCGGCGGCGGTCCCGCCCGCGGCGTCCTGCACTGCTTTCGCGAGGATGTTCGACGTGCCGCTGGAATAGTGCCAGCAGGCGCCGGGAGCGCACTCCGGCGGCTTATCGGCTGCAAACGCCGCCTTGTCGCCGCGCAGAAACAGCATGACGCGGACGTCGCTCAACATCCCGACATAACTCTCGTCGAATTGCAGGCCGCTGCTCATGCGCAGCAGATTATCCAGCGTGATCTCCTGGCGCGCATCGCTGGGGCCTTGCCACTGATCCAGCTCCACGGGCAGAGCCGCCTTGATCTCTCCGCGCGCGGCAAGCGCGCCGGCAAGCGCATTCGTCACGCTCTTGGCCATCGACCAGCCGAGCTGCGGCGTCTCCTGGGTGAAGCCTTCCGCATATTGCTCGGCGACGAGCCGGCCTTGATGCACGACGACGATCGCGCGCGTCCGCTTCAAATTGTCCGGGTCATCCTCTGCGAAGGCCTCGTCAAGAGCGGCGTCAAGCGCCTCGCGGTTTTCCGGCGGCAGCGCCTCGGCGGCGAACCGTCCGCCTTCGGGCCACAGCGCGTCCTGAGGCGGCGGCGCTATCGGCTTCAGCGGGCGTGGCGCATGTTCAGGCCGGTCCGCCTCCAGCGCCAGGTGACAGCCGTATCCATTGCGATAGACCGCCCGCTGCGCGGCGAAGCCGCTCGGCACCCAGACATCGACCGCCTGCGTTTCGCTGTCGACTGCGCTGGAATAAAGGCCGAGCAGGCTGGACTGATCCGCTCGCACATCCTCGGCGATCACCTCATCCGCCGGGCGGCCAGACACAAAAACGCCGGAGCAGAGCATCTTGGCGTAATAACCCGCGCCGATCATCAGCACCTGTTGAAGCCGATATGAACCGAACACCGCGGCCGCGGCGACCACGACGATCAAGCCGTATTTGAGAACCCGTTTCACGCGGCCACCCCCGTTGATGCCGGCCCTTCGCGCGCCTGACAGTTAACTATTCGCTCCATGCCCTCCAGCCAAGGCCCGAATGCGCCGCATGAACGCGTTGCGCCGCAAGCTGATCGAATTGCCACGCTCGACCCGCGTTCAAGATATGGTTAAGAGAATCGGCTAGCCGCGAATGGACGCTTCGCTTAGGCTAGCGCCGCTCGCGGGAGGCACGCTGTCAGCCGCCTTCCGGTCGGCGGGGGAGTTCAGGGTATGACACCGGGTATTCGCGCAACCGTCTTCATCATCTTTGCGATTCTGGGCGCATCGTTCCTCAGCGTGCTGGGCGCGCTGATCTACGAGTTTCCCGAGAACTGGCGTGAGATCGCCACGCTCTACAGCCAGCTTTTCCTGTTCTTCCCGACGTTCGGAATTCTGGCGCTATGCGCGTTTTATTTCCCGGCGTGCATCTTCCTTGACATGTACTGGAATCACGTCACCGCAGGCAAGGCGCGGGTGTTCATCGGCGGCATTGCTCTGGCGGTTGGCTCCTTCTTCCTCGCGCAAATGCTGCTCCAAGGCGTCCCGGCCATCTGGCAGGTCGCGCCTCAGACATTGCAGGCCGATCGGGGCGAGCCCGCGGGCTGCAGTGAAAACCAGTCGTGCGCGCGGATGCCGACCCTGGAGGCCATATCGCTGGTTCGCGAGGCTTCCCGCAACCGGATGGGACTCGCGGCCTTTGGGCGCGATTGCTCCGTGCAGGACGATCCCTACCTGCCGGTTCCCGAAAGTTTCGACGAGCCGCGCTTCTGCTTCGCAAACGGACAGATGACGGCGGGCGCGGAATGCTGCGCGGCGCAGGAGCGCTTCCGCGAGCACATGCGAGAGATGCATTCGTCCGCTGGCAACCAGACCTTGACAAGCGTGGTCCATGCGGGGGCGCTGCCGTTCATCATATTCTTCCTGCTGGTGCTGTTCGTCATAGGGCTGATGCTGGTTATCCGGCGCCGCTCGCTGGGCGAATTCTATGGCAAACATCTGAACCGAATAGAGCGGGGCGTGCTCGTGGGCGCGTTCGCCATGATGTTCTGGCCGTTGTCTAACCACGCTTACATACAGTCAACCGCCGTCCTGTTCGGCGGATCGAGCCGCAGCCTGTTCGTCATGCTCGCCCCGGGGTTCAGTTTTCTTTTCGGACTCTGGTCATTGATGCTGCTGTTTTTCTTTCTGCGCCGCTACCGCGAGGACATCGAGCTTGTCGGCAAGATTGGCGGCATCATCATCAGCGCGGTCGCGTTCCTGCGCTACGATGAACTGGTCGGCTATTTCGAGCGGCTGGCAGGCTCCGGCGCGGATTCGCTCAGCCTTGGCTTCCTTGGCGCGATCCTGCTGACGGCCTTCCTCCAACTCATCATCTGGCGCAGCTACGACCGCGAACTACGCCACTGACCGGCGATGCCGACACGCTTTCCGCACATGCGCACCAATCCAGCGTCGCAATGCGAGCGTTTACACAGACAGCAGACCTCAGAGGGATCGACCTGATGCAATACCTGGCCGCTTACGTCGCGACGGCTGTCGTGTTCCTGTTCATTGATTATCTGTGGCTCGCGCACATCGCCAAGAACTTCTACTTTTCGCGGCTGGGGCATCTGCTGGCGGACAATCCCAATCTGGGCGTCGCGGCGATCTTCTATGCGGTCTATGTGATCGGGGTCGTGATCTTCGCGGTCGCGCCCGCGCTGCAAGGGGGCACATGGAAGACAGCGCTGATCTATGGCGCGCTGTTCGGCTTCTTCTGCTATGCGACCTACGACTTCACCAATCTCGCAACGTTGCGAGACTGGCCGATAACGGTGGCCATCATCGACGTGATCTGGGGCACCGTGCTCACGGGCACATCCGCCCTGCTGGGCTATCTGATCGTCAGGCAGTTCTATCCGGGCTAGCCAGCGCCTGAAGGACGTTGCGCGATGTAACCTCGCTCACGCGCGCGTTCGACTCCTCCGTGACGCCGGCGATGTGCGGCGTGAGGATCACGTTCGCCAGCCCGGAAAACAGCCCGGCCGCGGCGGCGTCGATCGGCTCGGTTTCGAAAACGTCGAGCGCCGCCCCGGCCAGACGCCCCTCGCGCAGGGCCGCCGCCAGCGCCCGCTCATCCACGATGCCGCCGCGCGCGGTGTTGATAAGGATCGCCGAGGGCTTCATCCGCGCCAGCGCCGCCTCGCCGAGCAGGCCGCGCGTTTCCTCGTTGAGCGGCAGGTGAAGGCTGAGGATATCGCTGCTCGCCAGCAGTTCCTCGAAGGTCATCCGCCGCGCCTCAGTCTGCCAGCGCGGGGCATCGTGGGGGATGCCGGGATCAAAGGCGGCCATGTCCATTCCGAACACCCGCGCCCGCGTCGCCACCGCCCGGCCGATCGCGCCGAACCCGAGCAGGCCAAGTTGCTTGCCTTCCAGCTGCCGGCCGATGAGCCGCTCGCGCGGCCATTCGCCCGCCGTCAAACGGGGCGTCGCATCAAACGCGCCGCGCAGCAGGACCAGGGCCGCACCAATGACGTATTCCGCCACCGCCGCGGCATTGGCGCCGAGTGCAGGCAGCACGTTGATCCCGCGCGCCTCGCAGGCCGCCACGTCGATATTGTCCAACCCCACGCCGAGACGCCCGACTGCTTCCAGCAGCGCCGCCGCGTCAAGCACTGCCCCACGCACTTGCGTCTTGTTGCGCACGATGAGCGCACGCGCGTCCACGAGCACCGCAGCAAGGTCGTCAGCGCGCTCCCACAGCGTCGGGTCATAGTGGACGGAGTGATGCGCCTCCAGGAGCAAGAGCGCCTCTGGCGTCATGAACTCGCTGACGACGATCTCGGCCATGCGGTTTCCAGAAAGGCGGCGGGGGATCGGCCCCCGCCATGCGCCGTCACGCGCTGCGATAGAGCTTGGTCATCACCAGCTCGCGGTGTCCCAGCGCCTCCGCAGCCGTCATCCGGCCATTCGCGGTGCGGATCACCATGTCGATCAGCGCGTCGCCCGCCTGGTCCAGCGTCATCTCGCGCCGCAGAATGCCGGAAACGTCCACGTCAATATGCTCGGACATAGTGCGGACCGTGCGCGGATTGGCGCTGATCTTCACGACCGGCAGGATCGGGTTGCCGACGACATTACCCTGGCCGGTTGGGAAAGTGTGCACGACGTATCCTGCTGCAGCCATCAGCGTCACGCACTCTGCCGCCGCCGAGGACGTGTCCATGAAATAAAGCCCCGGCCCCTTGGCGGGCGCTTCCGCCGGCTTCAGCACGTCGATATAGGTACACGCGCGGCCGATCTTTTCCAGATTGCCGAGAGCCTTCTCCTCGATGGTGGTCAGGCCGCCTTCAATGTTGCCCTTGGTCGGCTGCGAGTCGGACAGATCGGAGGTCTTGTACGGCTCGATGACCTCATCCTGATAGGCCTGGAACGTGGCCATGAACTTCTCGGCGATCTCTGGCGAGGCCGCGCGCGCCTTGCAGATATGCTCCGCGCCTGTGATCTCGGAGGTCTCCCCGAACACGCCGTGGATGCCTTGCGGGATCAGCTTGTCGTACATGTTGCCGACAGTGGGGCAGGAGCCGAGGCCGGTCGTCGTGTCGGACTCGCCGCACTTGGTCGAGACCCACAGATCGCTGATCGGGCATTCCTCGCGCTGAAGCTCGCTCGCCCAGTGAACGAAATCCTTGGCTTTGCGCGAGGCGTCGGCGATGGTCTTGATGTCGCCATTCTGCTCGATCGAAAAGGCGGCCACCGGCTTGCCTGTCGCGGCGATGCCCTCGGCGACCTTGCCGGTCCAGCCCGGCTCGATGCCGATTACGATGCAGGCCGCGACATTCGGGTTCGCGCCAATGCCGATGATGGTGCGGAAGTGCAAATCGAGGTCTTCGCCGAATTGAAGACGCCCGTAGGAGTGCGGCAGCGCCAGTGTGCCCTGAATATTCTTTGCCACGTTTTCGCACGCAGCGTTGGAGATGTCGTCGACTGGAAGGATCGCGACATGATTGCGCACGCCGACCCGCCCATTCTCACGCCGGTAGCCAAGAAATTTCCGATTGCTCATAATGACCTCCTACCAGCGTTTCGTTTTCAGGTTGTGTGTATGCACATGCTCGCCGGTCTCGGCGTCGCCAACCATGCGGCCGATATCCTCGCCGTATTTGATGACCGTGTCGCCTTCCTTGAGGTCGGTCAGGGCGACCTTGTGACCTATCGGGATGTCGTCCTGCGCCGTCACCGAGACTTCGGAGTCGTTTTCCGTGATGACGCCCATCATGGGCGTGCCGGCCGTCAGCCCTTCGACAACGACCACGCCTACGTTATCCTTGGGCGAGTGAACGAGAAAGTGGGGAGTGGGCACCTGCGCCTCCTGTAGCGGTGTTCTGGACGAAGTGATATATCTTATATAAGATTTTTGCTATCGCGTGCGGCGCGCCAAGTCAATCGCTTACGCGCCGGTGATGAAAGGTCCACGCCGTGGAAAAGCTCGACGCGCAGCCCCTGTATACCCGCGTGAAGCGCGCACTGGCCGAGCGCATTCTGTCGGGCATCTGGCCGCCGGGGCGGCTGCTGCCCAACGAGTTTCAGCTTGCCGAAGAATTCGGCGTCAGCCAGGGCACCGTGCGCAAGGCGCTGGACGCGCTCGCCGCCGAGAATCTGGTGGAGCGCCACCAGGGGCGCGGCACCTTCGTCGCGCGGCATACCTCGGACACGGTGCATTTCCGCTTCTTCCAGCTCTACGACGCCGGCGGGCGCATTCAGCCGGAGAGCCGCGATGTGCGCATCGCCGTGGCCGAGCCGGACGGGCGGGAGCGCGCGGCGCTGGCGCTTGCGCCGGAGGATCGCGTGATCCAGATCGCCCGTACGCGCACGCATGAGGGCCTGCCGATCCTCGACGAGCGGATTTCGCTGTCCGAAACGCTTTTCGCAGGTCTGCTGGAGTACGAAACGATACCGAACACGCTGTATGACGTTTACCAGACCGATTTCGGCATCACTGTCGCGCGGGTGGAGGAGAATCTGCGCGCCGCGCCAGCGAGCGAACGCACCGCCCGCCGCCTCGACTGCCGGGTCGGTGCGCCGGTCCTGGCAATCGAGCGGGTCGCCTTCGACTACAGCAACCGGCCGGTCGAGTGGCGCGTGAGCCATTGCCTCACAGACTCCGTCTTCTATCACAACACCCTGAGATAATGAGCCGCGTATGAGCGAGGTCACAATTTCAATCGCCGAAGCGCGCCACCGGGTCGAGAAAACGCTGATGGCGAGCGGCGTTACCGCTGACAACGCCGAGTCGGTGGCGCGCGCGCTGGTCGAAGCGGAGATCGACGGGCAAAGCGGGCACGGGCTGAGGCGCGTGGCATCCTATGCCGCGCAGGCCGCGGCGGGCAAGGTCGATGGCCATGCCGTGCCGGTGATCCGCGAGGCCGCGCCGGGCGCGCTGCGTGTCGATGTCGCCAATGGCTTTTATTATCCGGCCTTCGACCGGGTGGCGGGGCATCTGCCGCGGATGGCGCGGGCGCAGGGCATTGCCATGGCCGGCTTCTATCGCTCGCATCATTGCGGCGTGGCCGGGCACAGCGTCGAGCGGCTGGCAGATGAGCGGTGCGTCGCGCTGATGTTCGCGAATACGCCGGCGGCGATGGCGCCGTGGGGCGGGGCCTCGCGCCTGTTCGGCACAAATCCCATTGCGTTCGCCGCGCCGCTCCCCGATCGCGAGCCGCTGGTGATCGACCTGTCGCTCTCGAAAGTGGCGCGCGGCAAGATCGTCGCGGCGGCCGAGCGCGGCGAGCCCATCCCCGAGGGCTGGGCCGTCGATGCCGATGGGCAGCCGACGATCGATCCGGCCCGCGCCGTCGCGGGTTCGATGCTGCCGTTTGGCGAGGCGAAAGGGTCGGCGCTCGCGCTGATGGTCGAGCTGCTGGCGGCGGGCCTGACCGGCGGGCGCTATGCGCGGGAGGCGACGTCTTTCCTCGATGCCGAGGGCGCACCGCCGGAAACAGGACAGCTCATCATCGCAATCGACGCGACAACGCTCAGCGCAGACGCGCCCGCGCGTTTCGCGGAGCTGGCAAGCTGGATCGAAGCGGATGGCGATGCGCGTTTGCCCGGCGCGCGCAGGCTGGAGAGGCGCGCAAAGGTCGAGCGCGAGGGGCTGAAGATCGACACCGCACTGCTGGAAGCGCTGCGCGGGGAGGGAAATGTCTGAACCGGACCGCTAGTCGACAACGAATTCGAAGCGGAAATAGCCCGGCGAGGTGAATTTGTCGCGCTGATGCTCCCAGAAATCGAGATAGACGCGACGGAGCGTATATTCGCAGGTGATCTCGCAGTCGTGCCAGTTGCCGCCCGGCGTCATGACCTGGTCGCCCACCGGGCCGCGGCGGACCGGCGCGACTACTGCGCGGGAGCTATAGAAACTTTCGGCGTGTACATGCCGATAGATCGGGCCGTAGTCGGCTTCGTGATAGCGCGCGCCGGCATTGCCGGCTTCCGGCACGCCAGAGATCGCCGCGAGCGTCAGGACCGCCGTGAAGATCGCTCCCGTCCTGAGGTGCACCATCACACATCTCCTCGTGCCGCCGGAATTCATCTTGCCCTCGTTCAACATGCGCGCAAAAGGTTAACGTCCGCAGGACAGGAATCAACAGAAACCTTTGTGACAACATGCTGCGCGGGAAGGCTTACAATTTCCTTAAAAATGCGATGGTTTTGTGATCGTAACGATCGGGAGCGCCGCATTTACGCCCGCACAGCGCCCAGCTTCGACAACGGGGATGAGCATGGACTGGAGCCAGAAGGTCTTCGCCTACTGTGAGCGCGGTCTCAGCCCGGCCTTCTGGGCTGAGCCGGTGAACGCGACCACGAACGTGGCCTTCCTGATCGCGGCGGTCGCCGCGCTGGCGCTGCTCTACCGCGAGCCGAACCACAAGCGCACGATCACACGGCATCTGCTGATAGCACTGGTGTTCATCATCGGCATCGGCAGCTTTCTGTTTCACACCTTCGCGACGCGCTGGGCGGCAATCGCGGATGTCGCGCCGATCGGGATCTTCATGCTGGGCTATCTGGTGTTCGCCTTGCGGCGCTTCGTCGGAGCGAACGTGTTCTGGTCGCTCGTGGGGCTGGCGCTCTTTGTCGGCGCAATGATGGCGGCTGGGCGGTTGCAATGCTGGGACGGGCAGGTCGGCTTCAACCTCGACATCCCGGAAGGGGCGCGCGGCCGGTGCCTTAACGGCAGCGTGAGCTATCTGCCTGCATGGGCGTCAATGGTGCTGATCGGCGGGTATCTTACCGCCTTCGCATCCGACGCCCTGACGCGCCGGCGCACCGGACCGCTGGTGCTTGCTGCCGGGATCGTCTTCACCGCGTCGGTCGCCTTCCGCTCGCTCGACATGGCGCTATGCCAGACCATGACGATTGCGGGGACCCCGATCGGCACCCACTTCATGTGGCATGTGCTCAATGGCGTGACGCTTTTCCTGCTGCTGCTCGCGGCCATCCGGCATCCGACCGCGCGAGAGCGGCAAGAAATCACGCCGCCGCGGCCGGCACGCGCCTATTAGCAGCGCGGCTTGCTTCGCTCCGCGGCCTCGCGCATAACGGCGTCAGGCGCGCGGACGTGGCGGAACCGGTAGACGCAACGGACTTAAAATCCGTTTCCCGGAAGGGAGTGAGGGTTCGAGTCCCTCCGTCCGCACCATGAAAGGGGCGGCCGTGGACATCTTTCGCTTCGCTGAACGGCTGATGCTGATGGATGACGAAACATGGCAGCGCCATGCCCATCCGATCAGCGTGTGGTCCCGCGTTTTCCTCGGTCTTCCGCTGATCGTGCTGGCGGTCTGGTCGCGCGCGTGGATCGGCGGCTGGGCGCTTCTGGCGCTGGCCGCCGCGCTCGCCTTCGTCTGGCTGAACCCGCGGATGGCGCCGATTCCGAAGCACACCGACAACTGGGGGGCGAAAGCGGTGTTCGGCGAGCGGGTCTGGCTGAACCGCAAGGATGTGCCGATCCCGCCGCGCCACCGCATCGCGCCGCATCTGCTCACCGCCGTCGCCGCATCGGGCATCCCGTTTCTGGTCTGGGGACTCTACGCGCTGGCGATCTGGCCAACGCTTTTCGGCGCGGCGCTTATTTATCTCGGCAAGATGTGGTTCGTCGACCGCATGGTCTGGCTCTACGAGGATATGAAAGGCGTGCATCCCGAATACACGGCCTGGTTGCGTTAAAGGCTGTCGAGCACGCCAAGGGCATTGCACGCGCTGGCGGCGACGCCGCGTTTACGGGCGGGGCCTTCCCCCCCGGCTGGTCATTTCACCTGATCCGAATGCCGCCTTCGCACGAAATACATACATTCGTTTGAATTTGAAAAAGCATGTTTAGGCCCACCTATGCCGCCAACGCCGATCGATATCGAGGACATGAGCGATGAGGACCTTGAGCGTCTGGTGCGCAATGCGCAGCGCGCCTCGAAGTTCCTGAAAGCCATCAGCCATGAGGGCCGCCTCATGATCCTCTGCTACCTCGTCTCCGGCGAGAAGTCCGTCAAGGAACTCGAAGACCTGATGTCCGCCAGGCAGCCTGCCGTGTCGCAGCAGCTTGGCCGGCTGCGGTATGAGGGTCTGGTGACGACGCGGCGGGACGGCAAAACGATCTATTACAGGCTGGCGGACGACCGCCCGCGGCAGATTCTGGACGTTGTCTACGACATGTTCTGCCGCGAGGAGACCGGACCCGGCCGGGACGCCTGAGCCGTCGGGCCGCGATCACGCCCCGGATAAGCCAGCCACGCCAGCTTGAATGCGCTTGCCCGCCATGCTAGCCACGAATGCAAACTGAGATCACGCGGAACGGTTGCAAAAGGCAACAGAACGCCAGCCGCGCCGCGATCCACCGCAAAGCGACAGAGGCGAGAGATGGCGGAAGAAAACAAGCCGAACGGCGGCGACGAACAGAGCAATCAGCAGGCGCAGCAGGGACCGCGCGTCAGCGTCCTCGGGCAGTACATCAAGGACCTCTCCTTTGAGAACCCCAACGCGCCCAAATCCTTTCAGGAGCCGGGCGAAAACCCGAACCTGCAGCTGAACTTCAATGTCGGCGCCAACAAGTTGAGCGACAACACCTATGAGATCACGCTGCACTTCGAGGGTGCGGCGAAAAGCGAAAGCTCCGGGATATATCAGCTTGATCTGGTCTATGCC
Organism: uncultured Hyphomicrobiaceae bacterium; assembly: GCA_964540795.1. Classification (GTDB taxonomy): domain Bacteria; phylum Pseudomonadota; class Alphaproteobacteria; order Rhizobiales; family Rhodomicrobiaceae; genus Dichotomicrobium. Next base: position 151,361 of record CAZINX010000005.1, read on the forward strand.
GGCGTTTTCCGCCTCGATAATTTCCCGCAGGAGCGGCTGCGTCCGTTCCTTTTCATAGATTGCCCGGCGCAGCTTTTTCCGTTCGTCCGCCGGATCATCGCCGACCTGACGCGGGAGGGCGGATATCCGCCGCTGCTGATCGACCCGATCGACTTCGCGGCGCTGTATCGGCGCAACGTCCAGCAGCAACAGCAGCAGGAGAGCGAGGCTGGCGCGTAATTACTCGCGGCTTTCGTAGCTCTCCCACAGCGCGGGCGCGCCGAGCGCCTCGATAAAGGCGCGGTGCGCGTCTTGCTCATCAGTTGTCAGACGCAGCGGGAGCGCTGTCGGACGCGGACGCACGCGGATATCTCCGCCGGTTTGAAGCCCAGAGCCGCGTGTGAACGCCTCCTCCAGGCCGAGCGCCGCCTGCGTGCCGCCGATCAGCTCCATGTAGACGCGCGCGAGCAGTTCGCTGTCCAGCAGCGCGCCGTGCTTGGTGCGTTCGCTCAGATCGATGCGATACCGCTTGCACAGCGCATCGAGGCTGTTCGGCCCGGCAGGATGTTTGCGCCGCGCAAGCGCCAGCGTATCGACGACGCGATCAAACGGGATCGGATCGCGCGGCACCTGCACCAACTCGTGGTTGATGAAACCGATGTCGAAGCTGGCGTTATGGATTATCAGCGTGGAGTCGGAGATGAACTCCAGAAACGAGTCGGCGACATCAGAGAAGACCGGCTTGTCGGCGAGAAACGCGTTGGTGATCCCGTGAACCTGCTGCGCGTCCTCGGGCACGTCGCGCTCGGGGTTGATGAACTGGTGGAACTCCCGCCCGCTGGGCACGTAATTCACAAGCTCGATACAGCCGATCTCGATGATCCGGTGGCCCTGTTTCGGGTCCAGGCCGGTCGTTTCCGTGTCGAGAACGATTTCGCGCATCGCTGCTCCCCCGCTGTCAGATGTCGAGTTCGCGCCAGACGTCGATCTTCTGGCCGTCCTGCTGGCGGAGTGTAGCGAGGATGCGGTCAAGCTGCGCGCGGCTCTCGGGGATTGCGCCGCTTGTGTCCACAACGAAATCGGCGCGGGCGCGTTTTTCCGCGTCCGGCATCTGACGGGCGAGCAGATCGTCGATCTTTTCCGGCGACATGCCCTTGCGCGTGGCAAGACGCTCGCGCTGCACGTCTTCAGGCGCGCTGACGACGATCACCGCGTCGCACAGCGCATCCGCACCGGACTCGAACAGCAGCGGGATGTCGAGGATCACCAGCTCCGCCCCGCGCATCTCTTCGGCAAGCACGAACTCGCGCTGTTTGCGCCGGACCATCGGGTGGACGATCGCCTCCAGCCGTTGCAGCGCCTCAGGGTCGCCGGCGATAGCTTCGCCCAGCCTCTTGCGATCCACGCGGCCGCCTTGCGCCACGCCGGGAAAGGCCCGTTCGATGGCCTCGACCGCGTCGCCTTCGTAAAGCGCGTGCACGGCGGCATCGGAGTCGAAAACGGGGATGCCGAGACTTTTGAGATAATTGGCGGCGGTGGACTTCCCCATCGCCATCGAGCCGGTCAGGCCGACGATCACCATGACGCGGCCTTGTCCTGCTCGATATCGGCGACGATGCGGGCGCGCAATTCCGGCGTGACTTCGGGGCGGACGCCAAACCAGCGAGCGAAGCCGGGCACGGCCTGGTGCAGAAGCATCCCGAGGCCGTCAACCGTGCGCAGGCCGCGCGCTTCGGCGGCGCGCAGTAGCGGCGTTTGAAGCGGGACATAGACGATGTCCGTCACCACGGCGTCGTCGGGCAGCGCAGCGAGGTCGATGTCCAGCGCGGGCGAGCCTTCCATGCCAAGCGAGGTCGTGTTGACGAGTAACGCGCAGCCGTCGAGCATCGCGCCGCGCTCCGCCCACGCGACCGGCTGGACCGCCGGGCCGAAGGCTTCGGCCAGCCCTTGCGCCTTGGAGACCGTGCGGTTAGCGAGGCGGATTCCGGTAAAGCCCCGGTCGATCAGCCCCTTGAGCACGGCCCGCGCCGCACCGCCCGCGCCGATCACCGCCGCGTGGCTGCCGCCGTCCCAGCCCGGCGCACCTTCGTCGAGATTGGCGAGAAAGCCGTAGACATCGGTGTTGTCGCCAACGAGCTGGCCATCATCGAGCCAGATGGTGTTGACCGCCCGCACCGCGTCGGCCGCCGGCTCACGCCGGTCCACCAGCTCATAGGCGAGCTCCTTATGCGGCACGGTCACGTTTGCGCCGACGAACCCGCTTTCGGCGAAACTGTCGAGAAACGCGGGAAAGTCTTCCGGCGGCACGGCCTGCTTGTCGTAATGGCCGCTCAGCCGGTATTGTTCCAGCCAATAGCCGTGGATCAACGGCGAGCGCGAATGCGCAACCGGCCAGCCGATGACGCAAGCGCGCGGGCCGCTCTCTTTCGCTTCAGGCAAGCAGGATCTCCATTTCGCGCAGTTTTGCCAGGAGGGGCAGCAGCGGAAGGCCAAGCACGGTGAAATAGTCGCCGTCAACACGCTCGAACAACTGCGCGCCGGGGCCTTCGAGTTGGTAACCGCCCACGCTGGTCAATACCGCGACGCCCGCCACGCTCAGGTAGCGTCCGAGGAACTCCGGCGAGAAGTCGCGCATTGTCATGGTCGCTGTGTCCACATGCGTCCAGAGATGCTGGCCACCCCGGCACAGGCATACGGCGGAATGCAGCACATGCGTCTTGCCGCGCAGATCGAGAAGCTGGTCGCGGGCAGCGTCGAAGTCGAGCGGCTTTTCCAGCGTGCGGTCATCGACGGCGAGGACCTGGTCCGCGCCGATAACGAGCGCATCCGGCTCGGCCGCGCTGACCTGCGTGGCCTTGGTGATCGCCAGCAGTTCAGCAAGGTCGCCGGGCTGGGTCGCCTCGCCTTCCTGGCGCAGGGCCTCGCGCACGCTGCTCTCATCGAGCCCCGAGGCTTTCTGTGTGAAGGCCACGCCAGCGCTGCGCAGCACCGAAACGCGCGCCGGGCTGGCCGAGGCAAGGATCAAGGCGGGTTTTTCAACCTGCAGACCAGCAGTCACCGGCGAGGCGGCATCTGTCATCCTTAGCCCTCCTGCGCGGCCCGCGCCGCCTGGCGATCCTGATACCGGCGGATGATATCGGCCGCTGTCTCCTCGATCGAACGGCGGCTCACGTCAATGATCGGCCAGTGATGCCGGTGACACAAGCGCCGTGTGTAGGCGATCTCCTCCTTGATACGATCCATGTCAACGTAGTCTTGCAGGCGCCGATCATTGAAGGACATCACCCGGTTGTGCCGGATTTCGGCGATTCGCTCCGCCGTGGCAGTGAGACCGACGATCAGGGGGCGCTCCGCGGTCTTGAGCGTTTCCGGTATGGGCAAATCCGGCACGAGAGAGACGTTGGCGGTCTTGTAGCCTCGATTGGCGAGATAAATGCTCGTCGGCGTCTTCGAGGTGCGGCTGATGCCGATGAGCACGATATCCGCTTCGTCGAGCGTCTCGGTGTTTTGCCCATCGTCATGCATCATCGAAAACTGCATGGCGTCAACGCGGCGGAAGTAATCGGCATCGAGCACATGCTGGCCGGCGACAACCGGCGTGGAGTCCGCGCCGAGATACTGCCCAAAGGCGTTGAGGATCGGCTCCAGCACCGCGATGCAGGGCAGACCCATCTGCTTGCACTGGTTCTGCAGCTCGCGGCCCAGTTCGGCATTGACGATGGTGTAGAGGACAATCCCGGGGTTGGCCTGAATTTTCTCGACCACGTCATTTAGCTGATTGCGGGTGCGCACCAGCGGATGGACGTGGTGAATGGCGCGGATCAGCGAGTACTGAACCGTGGCCGCCTTGGCAATCATGGTCAGCGTCTCCCCCGACGCATCTGAAACGAGGTGGAGGTGAAACGACTTTTTCGGCGCCTTGTTCTGCATGATTTGATCCGTTGGCGACTGCGCGCATCTTTGGGCGTCTGACGGGGTCGCGGTGTTCAAAGCGGACGCGGTCAGTGTGGGCGAATCCCGGATTCGTCACCACAACCCGGCGGCACCGCCCGTCGCCATCCCGAGTCCCGCACGCCAATCAAAAAATCATACACAGCGCGCGGCATGGTGACAGAGATTGCGAGGTATTTCCGCATCTGTGCATGACCGATCCGCAATCCACACATTGGGCCGCCGGCTGTGCGCGCGCCGCGCTTCTCAAGGAACATGTATAACCAATCGGCCCAACGTCAAAAATCGGCATTGTTCAGATTGACAGACAGCCCCTTTGACGGCAGGACTGAGCGCGGGGGCCGCGACCGGCGACAAGCTGTGAACAGCAGGTGGAACTTTCTGAATTCAACAAATCCACCTTATTGAAAATAAAACAGCAGAGTCAGGCTCAAGATAGAATTTTGTTTTCGGGATTATGGATCGAGCCTAATGTCGAACGAAAGCACGCTCGCCCAACCAGGCCGGTTTCTTCGTGCGCTTTCCGGCGAAGCCGTATCTCCGCCTCCGATCTGGTTGATGCGCCAGGCCGGACGCTATCTGCCGGAATATCGCGAGGTGCGCGCTCAGGCCGGCGGGTTTCTCGATCTGTGCTACACGCCGGAGCTGGCGGCGCGCGTGACGCTCCAGCCCATCGAGCGGTACGACTTCGACGCGGCGATCCTGTTTTCCGACATTCTCATCGTGGCTCATGCGCTTGGGCAAAAGGTCTGGTTCGAGGAGGGCAAGGGGCCGCAGCTTGAGCCCGTCACAACCGAGGCCGAGCTTTCGCGGCTTTCCATGGACCGCGTTGATGAGACGGTCGGGCCGATCTACGAGACGGTCTCGCGGGTGTCCCGGGCGCTTGACGATGAAAAGGCGCTGATCGGTTTTTGCGGCGGGCCGTGGACTGTGGCGACCTACATGGTGGCCGGTCAAAGCACGCCCGACCAGGCGCCGGCGCGGCTCTGGGCCTATCGCGACCCGGATGGCTTTGCCAAGCTTATGGACATGATCGTCGAGGTCTCGGCGACGTATCTCAGCGGCCAGATCAAGGCGGGCGCGCAGGCCGTGCAGATCTTCGAGAGCTGGGCGGGCACGCTGCCGGACAGCGAGTTTCGCCGCTGGGTGATCGCGCCGACGCAGAAGCTGGTCGCCGCGCTGCGCGCCGCGCATCCCGAAACGCCCATCATCGGCTTCCCGCGGGCAAGCGGTCCGATGTATCTGGATTTTCTCGAAGCGACCGGGGTCAACGCGCTTGGTTGCGACACCGCGCTTTCGCTTGACTGGATCAAGACGAATCTGCAGCCTCGCGCGGTCGTTCAGGGCAATCTCGACCCGCTGTTGCTCGTTGCTGGCGGCGCGGAGCTTGAGCGGCGCGCCCGCGAAATCCGGGATACGCTATCCGGCGGTCCGCATATCTTCAATCTTGGTCATGGCATCGTTCCGCAAACCCCGCCCGAGCATGTGCAAACGCTCGTGAGAACCCTCCGCGAAAGTTTCTAGGAAAACGCAATGGAAGGCTTGTACATTTACGTCAAGGCGTTTCACGTCATCTCGATAATCGCCTGGATGGCGGGGCTTTTGTACTTGCCAAGACTTTTTGTTTATCATGCTTATGAGCAGCCGGGTTCGGCCACCTCCGAAACCTTCAAGCTCATGGAAAACCGTCTGCTTCGCTACATCATGAACCCGGCGATGATCGCCAGCTGGGTGTTCGGCCTTTTGCTCCTGTTTTATTACGGCGTGATTAATTGGTCGGTTGATATATGGTTTCATATCAAGTTTCTGCTTGTCATTATATTGACGGCATATCACATGGTGCTGGCACGCTGGCGGCGGCTGTTCGCACAGGATGAGAATCCGCATTCGGCGAAATTCTATCGCTGGATGAACGAGGTGCCGACCGTGATCATGGTGGCGGTCGTGATTCTGGCGGTCGCGCGTCCCTTTCTGGCGACCAACTAGCTTGCCCTTGGGTTCTACGCCCAATATATTGTGGGGGCGTGAACGTACTCCGTCCTGTTCGTTGCGATTTGGTCACGAACAAGCTAATAGCGTCTTTGCGCGCCGAATTAAGTCTGGTATGTTTCTAACGTATCGCCAGACTTGAGCAGGTGTGGGCAGACTGCTCGACCGAAATAACCTAGAGGCGCGAGGCCGCTCTGGGGGTTTCCCACCCACTTCTCTGCATTCCAACGCCCTCTTTCGCCAAACCGCCCACTCACGCGTCCTGTTCATGGATGCAGCCCCGAGGAGAAGGCGGCAATGACTTTCCAGGAGCCATATCCGTGCAGGAAATGAAGCTACAAGACCTCAAGATGAAGTCGCCGGCGGAGCTGTTGAGCTTTGCCGAGGAGGTCAGTGTCGAAAATGCGAGCGCGATGCGCAAACAGGAGCTGATGTTTGCCATCCTGAAGCAGCTTGCGACGCGCGACATCGATATCACCGGCACGGGCGTCGTGGAGGTGCTGCAGGACGGGTTCGGCTTCCTGCGCTCGCCCGATGCGAACTATCTCCCCGGGCCGGACGACATCTACGTCAGCCCGAGCCAGATCCGCCGATTCGGCCTGCGGACGGGCGACACGGTCGAGGGCCAGATCCGCAGCCCCAAGGATGGCGAACGCTATTTCGCGCTGCTCAAGGTCAACAAGATCAACTTCCAGGAGCCGGAGCAGAGCCGGCACAAGATTCATTTCGACAACCTGACGCCGCTCTACCCGGACGAATGGCTGCGAATGGAGGTCGAGGATGCGGGCGGCAAGGACCTGAGCGCGCGGGTGATCGACATCGTCGCGCCGCTGGGCAAGGGGCAGCGCGGGCTGATCGTTGCGCCGCCGCGGACTGGCAAGACGGTGCTGTTGCAGAATATCGCGCACTCGATCACCTCCAACCGGCCCGAGTGTTACCTCATCGTTCTTTTGATCGACGAACGGCCCGAAGAGGTGACAGACATGGAGCGTTCGGTGGACGGCGAGGTGATCAGTTCGACCTTCGACGAACCGGCGGCGCGGCATGTGCAGGTCGCCGAGATGGTGATCGAGAAGGCCAAGCGGCTGGTCGAGCACAAGCGCGATGTCGTCATTCTGCTCGACTCGATCACGCGACTGGGCCGGGCCTACAACACCGTGGTCCCGTCCTCCGGCAAGGTGCTGACTGGCGGCGTCGACGCGAACGCGCTGCAGCGACCCAAACGGTTCTTCGGCGCGGCGCGGAACATCGAGGAAGGCGGTTCACTGACCATCATCGCCACCGCGCTGATCGACACGGGCAGCCGCATGGACGAAGTCATCTTCGAGGAGTTCAAGGGCACGGGCAACTCGGAGATCGTGCTCGACCGGAAGGTGGCGGACAAGCGCGTGTTCCCGTCGATCGACATCGCGCGCTCGGGCACCCGCAAGGAAGAACTGCTCGTGCCCGAGGCGCGGCTGAAAAAGATGTTCGTCCTGCGCCGTATCCTCAACCCGATGGGCACGATGGAGGCCATCGAGTTTCTGCTGGACAAGTTGCGGCAGACCAAGACGAACGACGACTTCTTCGACTCTATGAACACCTGACGGCTCAGGCGGGCGGGCCGATGCGGCCCTTGCGCGCTTCGCGCAGCAGATCGCTCAGCGCATCCGCCGAGATCACCGGTATCGAGCACTGCGGCCCGACGCAGACATAGGCCGTCGGGTTGCCGTCGATCGCTGCTTTTCCGTCCAGCGCCGGATTTGCCGGCGTCCGCTCGGTTTCCACGCAAGTCTGCACCACCGCGCCGGGCAGCGATATACCAGCGACGGTCTCGCGCAGCGCGTTGGCCGCGCTCCGTTCCTTCGCTGCGATGATTGCGATGTGCTGCGGTTCGGTCAGCGTCATGATGGCGTCGACGAAGCCGGCATGTGCGACGGGGTTCTTGGCGATGTCGCCGCGGAAGGCGCGTTCGATCTCGTGGGCGCGTTCCTCGAAGCGGCGATCGCCGGTCAGCAGAAACAGCGTCATGAAGTTCGCCGCCATCACCGGGTTGGCGTTGGGCGTCGAGTCGTCGTGCGCGTTGTGAGTGCGGATGATGATGTCGTCGGTGTCATCCGCCGACAGATAATAGCCGCCTTGCTCATCCGCCCAGAAATGACGGTCCAGGACGGTCGCCCACGCCAGCGCATCGCTCAGGAAGATATCCTCCCCGGTGTGCGAAAAGAGCGCAAGGGCAGCGGCAATCATGTTCGCGTAGTCGGTCGCAATCGCGGGCGCGGAGGTCTGGCCGGCGCGGTAACTGTGGCGCAGTCGGTCGCCGGCGCTCATCCGGCTTTTCACGAAGTCGTAGGCGTTGCGTGCGAGCGTGACCCAAGCGGGGCGCTCGAAGGTCGCGCCAGCCCTGACCAGCGCGCCTATCATCAGCCCGTTCCAGTCGGCAAGCACCTTGTCATCCCAGCCGGGCCGCACCCGCGTTTCACGTGAAGCAAACAGCTTGCAACGCATTTCGGCCAGACGGGCCTCCTCCTCGTCTGAGAGCCGGTCAGGATGTTTGAGACGGTTGAGGATGTTCTTGCTTTCCCAGTTCCCTTCCGGCGTCACATCGTAGATGCGGGTGAAGAACGCGGCGTCATCAGTGCCGAGCGCGTTTACGATCTCGGAATAGTCCCAGACGTAAAACTTGCCTTCCTCGCCTTCCGAATCCGCGTCTAGCGAGGAGGCGAAGCCGCCATCCGGCGCGATCATCTCCCGCTCGAGCCACCCCACGGTTTCGGACGCGCGCTCGGCGTAGAGCGGATTGCGGGTCTCCTTCCATGCCTCAGTCAGGAGGTCGAGGATCTGGGCATTGTCGTAAAGCATCTTCTCGAAATGCGGCACGAGCCACTTTTCATCGACCGTGTAGCGCGCGAAGCCTCCGCCGATGTGATCGTAGATGCCGCCCTGGCACATCTGCGTCAGCGAGATGTCCACTGCGCGACGGCAGATTTCGATGTCAAAGCGCAGGCCCGTGCGCCACAGCAGCGCGAAGATCGAGGTGTTCGGAAATTTCGGCGCGCCCTGCAGGCCGCCATTCACGGGGTCGATCACCCCGGCAATCTTTCCGGCAAGGTCCTGGATCGTGTCCATGGAGATCGGGTCTGTCTCGCCGGCCGCGCTGCGTGGTTCCAGCGCCTTGCGAAGCAGCTGGGCATTGTGAGTGACCTTGTCCGATTCTTCGTGATAGATGCGCGCGACCTCCTTGAGCACATCGGTGAAGGCTGGACGCCCGTACTTTGAGCTATTCGGGAAATAGGTGCCGCCCCAGAACGGTTCGCCCTCGGCCGTGAGGAACATCGTCAGCGGCCAGCCGCCGTGGCCCTCGAGGCTTTGCAGCGCGCGCATGTAGAGCGCATCGACATCCGGCCTCTCCTCGCGGTCGACCTTGATGTTGACGAACAGATCGTTCATGACCTGCGCGGTCGCCTCGTCCTCGAAGCTCTCATGCGCCATGACGTGGCACCAGTGGCAGGCCGCGTAGCCGACCGAGAGCAGTACCGGTTTGCCCGTCTGTCGCGCATATTGGAACGCCTCTGTTCCCCATGGCCACCAGTGGACCGGATTATCCTTGTGCTGAAGCAGATAAGGGCTGGTCTCTTCAGCGAGATGATTGTGTTCGGGATGGCCGAACTTCGAAGCGTTTTCCATACCTTGTCCCTGCGGTCCGCTGTTTCGATTGACAGTTTTGCATGAAAAGGCCGGCGCGGCATGTTGAATACCGGACATGGTGCGATACAAACCATGAATATGCAAACGACGATCTATGCCCTTTCGAGCGCGCCCGGGCGCGCCGGCCTAGCCGTCATTCGGGTGTCCGGCCCGGCGGCCGGCGATGCATTGCGCGGTCTTGCCAGCGGCTTGCCAGAGCCGCGCATGGCGAGCCTGCGCGAGCTGCGGCATCCGGCGACCGGCGCGTTGCTTGACCGCGCGCTTGTGCTGTGGTTTCCCGCGCCGGCGAGTTTTACGGGCGAGGATGTCGCCGAACTGCACGTCCATGGGGGGCGCGCGGTCACCGAGGTGGTGCTATCGGCGCTGTCGGAGGTGGGCGACACGCGGCCAGCGGAGGCCGGGGAATTCGCGCGGCGCGCCTTCGAGAACGGCAAGCTCGACCTCACGGCGGTCGAGGGGCTCGCCGATCTCATCGACGCGGAGACCGAGGCGCAGCGGCTCCAGGCGCTGCGGCAGTCGGACGGCGCGCTGGCCCGGCTTTACGAAGCCTGGCGGCGGAAGATCATTCTGGCGCTCGCCGAAATCGAGGCGGATCTCGACTTCAGCGACGAGGCGGATGTGCTGGCCTTCAGCGACCGCGCCGCCTTCGCCCAAATCGCCGATCTGGAGCGGGACATCCGCGCACATCTGGATGACAGCCATCGCGGCGAAATTCTCCGGGACGGTTTGCGCGTGGCGATCGCCGGGCCGGTGAATGCCGGAAAGTCGAGTTTGCTGAATGCGCTCGCGCGGCGCGAGGCCGCGATCGTTTCGGACAAGCCAGGCACGACGCGGGATGTCGTGGAGGTGCGGCTCGACCTGAACGGTTATCCGGTGATTATCTCCGACACGGCCGGGATGCGTGAAACGGACGAGGAGATCGAGGCGGAGGGCGTGCGCCGGGCTTACGCGCGCGCGGCGGAGGCGCACATCGTGGTCTGGCTCATCGATGGCGCGCAGCCGGAACCGCCGCCGCCGCCGGCTCAGTTGCCGGCCGAGAAACTCCTCGTTGTGGTGAACAAGGTGGACCTTCTGCCCTCGCGCGAGGCGTATCCGGTGGACGCAGACTTTTTCATTTCGGTGCATACGCAGGAGGGCATCGGCGATCTGGTGGCGCGGCTCGGCGAGGAAGCCGCAAAGCGCCTTGAGGCTGGCGAAACGGCCCCGCTGACCCGCAAGCGGCACCGGCGCGAGCTGGAGGCCGCGGCGCGTGCCCTGCGTGCGTTCCGCGAAGGATTGCCGGACGAACTGGAGCTGCGATGCGAAGACCTGCGCCGCGCTGCGGACTGCATGGGGCGGCTGACGGGCCGCATCGACGTCGAGGATATTCTCGACCAGATCTTCGCCCAGTTCTGCATTGGAAAATGATGTTTCACGTGAAACGCGGCTTTGACGGGGTGCGCGACCTTCACTATTTTCGCAACCAACAGGGGCGCTTGTATCATCAGAGAATACAGGGACGATGACCGATCATCGCTTCGATGTGATTGTTGTGGGTGGTGGCCACGCCGGCTGTGAAGCGGCGGCGGCTGCTGCGCGCATGGGCGCGAAAACGGCCCTCATCACGCATCGCGCTTCGGCCATCGGCGAGATGTCGTGCAATCCGGCTATCGGTGGCCTGGGCAAGGGGCATCTGGTCCGCGAGATCGACGCCCTCGACGGCGTTATGGCGCGCGTTGCTGACCAAGCCGGCATCCAGTTCCGCGTCCTGAACCGCTCCAAGGGGCCGGCGGTCCAGGGGCCGCGCGCCCAGGCCGATCGAAAGCTCTATCGCCAGGCCATGCAGGCCGAGATGGCGCGTATCACGGGCCTGACTGTCATGGAAAGCCCGGTCGAGGATCTGGTGGTCGAGAACGCGCGGGCCACTGGCGTGGTCACGGCGAACGGTGTGCGCTTTACGGCGGGCGCGGTCGTCATCACCACGGGGACCTTCCTGAAGGGCATCATCCATGTCGGGCTTGAGCGGACGCCCGGCGGGCGCATCGGCGACGCTCCCGCGATCCGTCTGTCCGATCGCTTCTACGCGATGGGTCTGCGCATGGGCCGGCTGAAGACGGGCACGCCGCCGCGGCTCGATGGCCAGACCATCGACTGGGACAGTCTGGAAGTTCAGCACGGCGACGATCCGCCCGAGCCATTCTCGTTCCTGACATCCGCGATCATGACGCCGCAGACCGTCTGCCACATCACCGGAACCCGCCCCGAGACCCACGAGATCATCCGCGCCAATCTCGACAAGGCGCCGATGTTTTCCGGTCAGATCGACGGCGTCGGCCCGCGGTATTGCCCGTCGGTCGAGGACAAGGTCGTCCGCTTTGCGGACCGCGCCAGCCATCAGATTTTTCTGGAGCCGGAGGGGCTGGACGATACGACCGTCTATCCGAACGGCATCTCCACTTCCCTGCCCGCGGAGGTTCAGCACGCTTTCGTCGCCACGATTCCGGGGCTGGAGCGGGCGCGGATCACCCGTCCGGGCTATGCAATCGAATACGACTATATCGATCCGCGCGAACTTCTCCCAACGCTGGAAGTCAAGCGCCTCCCGGGTCTCTATCTGGCGGGGCAGATCAACGGCACGACAGGTTACGAGGAAGCCGCCGGCCAGGGCATCGTCGCCGGAATCAACGCCGCGCTCGCCGCGAGCGGCAGCAATCGCGATTTCGTCGTCTCTCGCGCCGACGCCTATATCGGCGTAATGATCGATGACCTGACGACGCGCGGCGTCAGCGAGCCGTATCGGATGTTCACCTCCCGCGCGGAGTACCGCCTGCGCCTGCGCGCCGACAATGCCGATGAACGCCTGACGCCGGCCGGCGAAGCGATCGGTTGCGTCGGTAGAGAGCGCGCCGGCGTGTTCGCAGACCGCGCCCGCGCCTTGCAAGAAGGACGCTCACGTCTGGAGCAACTCAGCCTGACGCCGCGCGAGGCGGCGGGGCGCGGCCTTAGCCTCAATCAGGACGGCCGGCGGCGCACGGCGTTCGAGCTTCTGGCTTACCCGGACATCTCCTGGCAACGGCTCGCGGCGATCTGGCCCGAACTCGGCGATGTGTCTGAGCCGATCGCGCGGCGGCTGCAGATCGACGCGCGTTATAGCGTCTATGTCCAGCGGCAGGAGGCCGACATCGCCGCGTTTCGCAAGGACGAGCAGATCGCCATCCCGCGCGGCTTCGACTACGATTCGATCACCGGCCTCTCCAACGAGGTGCGCCAGAAACTTCAGCAACACCGCCCGGCCACGCTCGCCCAGGCCGGCCGCATCGACGGCGTGACGCCTGCCGCGCTGATGCTGCTGCTGGCGCATTTGCGCAAGACGCCCCAGAAGCAGTCAGCATGACGGGCACGGCGCGCGCCTATGGTCCCGAGGCCTTCCGCGCCGAGTTCGGTGCGACGCCGGAGCAGATCGCCAAGCTCGAAACTTATGCCGGCCTCCTTCGAAAATGGCAGAAAGCCGTTAATCTGGTTGCGCCCGAAAGCCTGGACGCCATTTGGCATCGCCACTTCGCCGATAGCGCCCAACTTGTACCGCTGATCCCGCCGGATAGCGCCTGCCTTGATTTCGGTGCGGGCGCTGGCTTCCCCGGAATAGTCATCGCCATCCTCGCTGCCGGCTCCGGCGTTCATGTTCATCTCGTCGAGAGCAACGCCCGCAAATGCGCTTTCCTCCGCGAGGTCGCCCGCCAGACCGGAACGTCTGTGGAAATTCATAATGCCCGCGTTGAAGAGATCGCGGCCGGGGGTACAGTGACTCAAGTCGATGTTGTCATGGCCAGAGGTGTGGCGCCGCTCGCCAGACTTCTGAAATGGTCGGAGCCGTTTTTCCGCGGCGGCGCTGTTGGTCTCTTTCCGAAGGGGCGGAGGGCGGACGAAGAAATCGCCGACGCGCGGAAGGCCTGGACGTTTGAATTGCGCGCCCATCCGAGCGTTACGGAACCGGAGGGGACGGTTCTCGAAATCAGGGCTCTGGAGCGGCTGGAAGGTAGGACGTGATGGACAAGCGGTCTTCTGGGGGCGATTTTCATGTGCTTGCCGTCGCCAACCAAAAAGGCGGGGTCGGCAAGACCACCACGGCCATCAATCTCGGCACTGCGCTCGCGGCCATCGACCAGCCGACGCTTGTGATTGACCTCGATGCGCAGGGCAACGCCAGTACGGGGTTAGGCCTTGCGGAAGGCGACCGAAACGTCTCCACCTATGACGTGCTCGCCGGCGCGGCGGCTCTCGAACAGGCGATGGTCGAGACAAGCATCCCCAACCTCTACCTCGCACCCTCGACGCGCGATCTGGCCGGTCTGGAGCCGGAAATCTCCTCCGCGCCGAATCGCGCCTATTTCCTCCGCGATGCGATCATGTCGCTGAAGGCGTCGCAGGAAGAACGCGCTGGCGGTCCGCATATCCGCTATGTTCTGGTCGACTGTCCGCCGTCCCTGAATATCCTCACCGTGAACGCGATGGCCGCGGCCGACTCGGTGCTGGTGCCCGTGCAGTGCGAATTCTTCGCGCTGGAGGGCATTACGCAGCTCAAGGATACGATCGACTTTGTCCGCTCCAGCCTCAATCCGTCCCTGGAAATTCACGGCGTCGTCCTGACCATGCACGACCCGCGGACGAAGCTGGCTGACGAGGTGGCGACCGAGGTCCGCAACTTCTTCGGCGAAAAGGTCTATAACACAATGATCCCGCGCAATGTGCGCGTGGCCGAGGCGCCGTCGCACGGTAAGCCGATTCTGCTGTATGATCAGAAGAGCGCCGGCAGCAAGGCGTATATTCAGCTGGCGGCGGAAATCATCGATCGCGAGCAGAGCGCCCCGGCGGCGTAGAGCGGGCTTTGGTCGGTTATTTCAGCCTGCGCAGGTCGTCCCGCGTCATTGCGCAACGTGGAGAGACGCATGTCGGAACAGGCATCTACGGCAAATCGTAACCGTCTCGGGCGCGGCCTGGCCTCGCTTGTGGGGGATCCGGCGGTATCGCGCGGACGCGCCGGACCGGCGGATGGCGATCAGGTTGAGCTTCCCATCGACAAGATCAAGCCTGGCCCTCTGAACCCGCGCCAGAGCTTTTCGGCCGGCGAGCTTGAGGAACTGGCCAACTCGATCCGGGAAAAGGGTCTGGTGCAGCCGCTCGTGGTCCGCCCGATGGAAGACGGCATCCATTACGAGATCGTCGCGGGTGAACGCCGCTGGCGGGCGGCGCAGATGGCGGGATTGCATCGGCTGCCTACCGTCATCCGCTCTCTGACGGATCAGGAGGCGCTGGAACTCGCGATCATCGAGAACGTCCAGCGCACCGATCTGAATGCGATTGAAGAAGCCGGCGGCTATCAGGAATTGATCGGGCGCTTCGGCTACACGCAGGACGAACTGTCCCAGATCATCGGCAAGAGCCGGAGCCATCTGTCGAACATGCTGCGGCTATTGAAGCTGCCGGAGGGTGTGCAGACGCTCGTGCGCAGCGGCCAGCTTAGCCCCGGCCATGCCCGCGCGCTGATCGGTCGAGAAGATGCCGAGCAGGTCGCCAGGATGATCGTCGAAAAGGGACTGAGCGTCCGCGATGTTGAGGCGCTGTCGCACAAGCGGCTGGAGGCGGGCGGGAGCGCAAAGTCGAGGCAAAAGGACCCGGATACGCGCGCCTTTGAGCAGGAACTGGCTGATGCGCTCGGGCTGAACGTTGCGCTCAAGCCGGGCTCAGGGGAAAGCGGCGAGTTGCGTATCCGCTACCGCACGCTGGAGCAGCTTGAAGGCGTGCGGACCCTGTTGCTGCGGCACGGCGCCTGACGTTTATCGGTTCTGGCGTCTAGGCCGTCGGGCGAGCTGAAAGATGATGTCACCCGCGGCCTGATCGGCGATCTCGGGATGCGTGCGAGCATACTGCAGCGCCCGCGATACGCGCTCCAACGCTTGTTTCAGCCGATTGCGTTCCCACCAGCGGATTTGCAGCTTGATCTCGTCTGCGCGGCGAAAGTGCAGCGGCGGCCGGAACGTTTTGATCGCCGCATCGACCGGGCTGCCCGCATCCATGCGCGCGCGCACTTGCAAGAGCCGCATCAGCTGTTGGGACAGCGCATAGAGCATCACATCCGGCGGTGTTCCGCTGGCGCGGAGCTTCTCCATCTGGCTGAGTGCGCTGGCGGCATCCCCCGTCAAGACATCATGCACCGCCGCATTGAGTGTGGCATCGGAAGCGTCGCCGATGACAGCATCGACGTCCGCGATCGTGATCTCGCCGGCGTCCCGGGCATAGGTGATAAGCTTGGCGATCTCCGACTTGGCTACTCCCAAATCACCGCCAAGGAGGCCGGCGAGATGGCGTTCGGCATCCCGCGTTATGCCAAGGCCGGCCGCTTCCGTTTCCCGTCGAATGAACTGCGAAAGGCCAGCGGTGTCGCTGCCATCATGGCAGGCCAGCGCCGCGAGCGCCTTGTCACTCTCGAACAGCTTCCGAAGTTTGATATCCGGCTTGAGGTTCCCCGCCTCGATGACGACGCGCACACTGTCGGCAAGTTCGTTCCAGGGAAACTTCGCGAGATCGGCCACGGCCCGCCCGGACGCGCGCGCCCGCACCACCTTGCCCGGCGAGAACATCGAGACCGTCTGCGCCTCGATGGCCAGCCGATCAGGATCGCTCGCGATATCGTCTTCGTTCAGACGTATGAGTTCAGGAGTATCCGGCAGCCGAGCGGTCAGCGTTTCGCACAGCGACGCGCCAAGCTCCCGGATCAGCCCGGCATCGGTGCCGTGCAGCAGAAATGCCTTGATGTGCGGATCGGGTTTTTCAACAAAGCGCGCCACGCGCGCCGCTTTGATCGAGACCATTCAGGTTGATTTTCTGGCGACCGGCATGGCCGCAGCGGCCCTACACTTCGCGTGAGAGGGCAATCGCAATGCGGGTCTGGATGTCTTCGGCGACGCTGCGTGCCGCGCGGTTTTCTGCGTCCCGCCGCGCCCGGATATCGGCAAAGGTCGAATCCAGGTTGTCGTAGGCGGCCCGGCCGATGCTTGTCCCGGACAGTGCGACGGTTTGATCTTCCAGACGGATAAGCTTGAAGGCGGCGGTCAGGCGATAGGCCCGGCCCTCGGACTCACCCGTTTTGGCCACCACCGTGTCCTGCACGGATTCACGAATGGCGATCTCCAGCCGATATTCAGCCGCGTCGCGGTAGCCGCCGCCGGTGGTCGCGAAGATCAGTTCGTTACGGACGCGCTGGCCCACCCGCCCCGGTATCTTGGCGACCGACACGGTACGCATAACCTCGTCGAGTTGCACGCCAGTCGACGTTTCGGCATACATGGGTTGAAAACCGCAGCCGGCCAGCAACGGAGCAATCAGGGCCATGACAGCCACGAGCCGGCCCGCAGATCGATGGTTTGCCCCTCGCATTCTCGCTCCGTCTCTTCTTGCCCCAGACCGCGCCGTCACGCCACGACGTTGACGATCCGCTGCGGCACAACGATGACGCGTTTTACCTGCCTGTCGCCGATGGCCCGGTGCACGCTTTCGAGTTCGAGCGCCGCGCGCTCAACCTCCTTATTCTCCGCGTCTCGGGAAATCGTCAGTTCGGCCCGACGTTTTCCATTCACCTGTACGGCAATGGTAATCGCATCGTCAATCAGCAACGCTTCTTCGGCCTCGGGCCAAGGCTGGTTTATCAGCAGACTGTTGTACCCGAGCCGCGCCCAGCATTCTTCGCCGGCATGGGGGATGATCGGTCCGACGAGCTGCGTGATGAATTCCAGCGCCTCGCGCATTGCCCAGGCGAAGTCCGGTTGGTCGCGCCAGTCGGTCTGTTGCGCGGCGGCGATCTTGTTGGCGAATTCGTGAATCTGCGCAATGGCGCGGTTGAAGCGCAGCGCCTCCAGATCCCCGGTCACGGCCTTGACGGCACGGTGGGACGCCCGGCGCAGGTCTTCGCCCGGCTTCGAGAAGCTTTCCGGCGCGGGCGCGCCCGGCTCCGGCAGCGCCCCGGCGGCATCGGTGACCAGCCGCGTCAGCTTCTGGATGAACCGCCACGCGCCTTCCGCGCCGGCGTCGGTCCACTGCACGTCACGCTCCGGCGGGCTGTCGGAGAGCATGAACCAGCGGGCCGTGTCAGCGCCGAAGCGCTCGACGATGTCGGTGGGGTCCACCGTGTTTCGCTTCGACTTCGACATCTTCTCGGCATGGCCGACCGTGACCGGCGCGCCGGTCTCGATCTCCACCGGCTTGCCTTCGTCGGTGAAGCGCACTTCGTCGGGGCTGAGCCAGTCGCCCTTTTCGCTCTTGTAGGTGTCGTGGACGATCATGCCCTGAGTGAACAGTCCCGCGAACGGCTCTTCCAGATCGAGATAGCCCATGTCGCGCATGGCCCGGGTGAAAAAGCGCGCATAGAGCAGATGCAGGATCGCGTGCTCCACGCCGCCGATATACTGGTCGACCGGCAGCCAGCTATCAGCTTCGGCCTTCTTCACCGGCGTCTCGGCGCGGGGCGAGCAGAAGCGCGCGAAGTACCACGAGGAATCCACAAAGGTGTCCAGCGTGTCGGTCTCGCGCACGGCCTCGCTGCCGCATTCCGGGCAGGTCACATGCTTCCAGGTCGGGTGGTGCTCCAGCGGGTTCCCAGGCTTTTCGAAGGAGACATCCTCGGGCAGCAGCACCGGCAGATTCTCCTCGCGCTCCGGGATGATCCCGCAGGTTGGACAGTGGATCATCGGGATCGGGCAGCCCCAATAGCGTTGGCGCGAGACGCCCCAGTCGCGCAGCCGGAACTTGATCTGGCGCTCGCCGATATCACGCTCCTCGACCAGGCTCGCGATATTTCCCTTCGCCTCCTCCACCGTGAGGCCGTCCAGAAACTCCGAGTTATAGATGCGGCCGGGGCCGGTGTAGGCTTCCGAGCCAATTTTGAAGCTCTCCGGGTCCGCGCCCTCCGGGATCACGACCGGCTTGACCTTCAGCTTGTATTTGCGGGCAAAGTCGAGGTCGCGCTGGTCGTGCGCCGGGCAGCCGAAAATCGCGCCGGTGCCGTATTCCATCAGCACGAAGTTGGCGACGAACACCCGCAGCCTCGAATTCCGCTTGAACGGGTGGATCGCTTTCAGGCCGGTGTCATAGCCCTTCTTCTCCGCGCGCTCGATCGCCTCTTCGCTGGTGCCGATCCGCTGGCATTCCGCGATGAACGCGCGCAGCTCCGGGTCCTGCTCGGCCAGACGCTGCGCCAGCGGATGGTTCGGGGCGATCGCGCAGAAGCTGGCGCCGAAGATCGTGTCGTGCCGCGTGGTGAACACATCGAGCGTTTCGGCGGCGCCCTCGGGACGCTTGCCGGACAGTTTGAACTTGATGAGACAGCCTTCGGACTTTCCGATCCAGTTTTTCTGCATCAGCCGGACCTTTTCCGGCCATCTGTCCAGGGTGTCCAGACCCTCCAGCAGAGCGTCCGCGTAAGCCGTGATGCGGAAGAACCATTGCGGCAACTCGCGCTGCTCGACGACCGCGCCTGAGCGCCAGCCCTTCCCGTCGATTACCTGCTCGTTGGCGAGCACGGTCTGGTCGACCGGGTCCCAGTTGACGCGCGCCATGCGCCGATAGACGAGATCGTGCTTCAGGAAGTCGAGGAACAGCTTCTGCTGCTGCGCATAGTATTCCGGGTCGCAGGTGGCGAACTCGCGGTCCCAGTCCAGCGCGAAGCCCATCTCCTGAAGCTGGCCGCGCATTGTCGCAATGTTGTCGTAGGTCCATTCCTTCGGATGCACGCCCTTGGCCATCGCCGCGTTTTCCGCCGGCATCCCGAAGGCGTCCCATCCCATCGGGTGCAGCACGTCATAGCCTTGCGCGCGCTTGTAGCGGGCCACGACGTCTCCCATGGTATAATTGCGCGTATGGCCGACATGGATGCGCCCGGACGGGTAGGGAAACATCTCAAGCACGTAGTATTTCGGGCGATCCGAATGCTCCGGCGTGCGGAAAACGTCCTGTTCGCGCCAGACCTGACGCCAATATTTCTCGCGCTCGGGTGCGTTGTATCTCTCGCTGGCCATGACGTCCGATTTGTGGATGGTAAGGTTGAAGCGCGGGCCGGCGGCCCAGAATATGCGCCGTTCATGTTAGACGGGATATGAGGGCAAAAGCGCCCGGCCGGTCAAGGCATGATGGCGTGCCGTTGCGCATTTCTTCCACGTCGCCGTGGTCGTTGCAATGCGCCATGGGGTCTGGTGAGTTGCGGAGCATTGCGGCCCTGTCAGGAGAACGCTTGTGCATGAGTCGATGACGACAGTGACAGCACCGGAGACCGCGTCCGCGCGGCTTGCCGATGTGCGCGCCCGGATCGCGGATGCCGCGCGGGAGGCCGGGCGCGACCCGTCGGAGGTAGAACTCGTCGCGGTTTCGAAGACCTTCGGGCCTGAGGCGATCATCCCGGTTGTCGAAGCGGGCCAGCGCATCTTCGGCGAAAACCGTGTGCAGGAAGCGCAGGGTAAATGGCCGGCGCTGAAAGAACGCTGGCCAGATATAGAGCTTCATCTGATCGGCCCGCTGCAATCCAACAAGGCGCGCGACGCCGTAAAGCTTTTCGACGTGATCCAGACGATCGACCGGCCAAAGATCGCGCGGGTTGTTTCACGTGAAATATCGGAGGTCGGGCGGTCGCCGCGCCTGCTGGTTCAGGTCAATACGGGCGAAGAGCCGAACAAGGCGGGCGTCGCGCCCATCGAGGCCGCCGACTTCTTGCGATATTGCCGGGACGAGCTGGGCCTCCAGATCGAGGGCCTCATGTGCATTCCGCCGATCGACGAGGAACCGGCGATCCACTTCGCCTTCCTTGCCAAGTTGGCGGACGCATGCGGGCTGTCGAAGCTGAGCATGGGCATGAGCGCGGATTACGAAACGGCGGTGGGCTTCGGCGCGACATGGGTGCGGGTCGGCTCGGCGATCTTCGGGCCGCGAGAAAAGGGATAGCGCATGACATTCTGGCCCAAGGACAAGACGGACGCGGAGGCGTTCCGAGCAAGCCCAGACGAGTTCAAGGCCTGCTTCCGTCTGTGGCCGACAGGCGTTTCCGTCGTGACGACGCGCGACGGCGAGGGCCGGGCTCATGGCGTCACGATGAACAGCGTGACATCCGTCTCGCTGGAGCCGCCGCTGCTGCTCATGTGTCTGCACAACGATTCCGAGACCTTGAAGGCGCTGCGCGCCAGCGGCATCTTCTGTGTGAATTTCCTCGCCAGCGGGCAGGAGGAAATTTCAAACCGCTTCGCGCACAGGCGTCCTGACAAGTTCCAGGGTGTCCCCACCCATGAAGGACGGTTGGGCGCGCCTGTCCTGGAAGGTGTCCTGGCGGCGCTGGAGTGTCACGTGGAGGAGGTCTATCCCGGCGGGGATCATCAGATCGTTCTGGGCGAGCTGGTCCACGGCGCGCGCCATAACCCGGACGCCGCGCCGCTCGTCTATTTCAACGGGCAGTACGCCAAGCCGCAGGTGTAAGCCGGGTCAGCCCTTGTTGGTGAATACGAGACGCGGCGCGCCTTCCGTTTCGCCGTCTTTCACCCGATCGGCTCCCGAGATCGCGACTTGCTCGACCACCTGCAAGTCGAACCCGTCGAAGATGAACGCGTCGGTGGGCTTCGGCGTATTGGTCAGCACGCGGATTTTCGACAGGCCGAGATCCTTGAGGATCTGGATGCCCAGGCCATAATCGCGCGCATCGCTTTCATGGCTCTTGCCATGTTCGCCGGCGCTGCTGCCCTGAAAGCCACGGATTTGATCCATCAGGCTGAGGCCGCGCGCGTCCTGGGGCAGGTAGACGATCGCGCCCGCGCCTTCCGCAGCGATGCGCGCCAGCGATTTATGCAGCGTCGTCGCGCCATCCTCGCGGAGGTTCTCCAGCACGTCCCCGGTGAGCGAGGCCGCGTGAACGCGCACCAGCGGCGCGCTCGCCTGGCTCAGATCGCCCTTCACGAGCGCCACCGGCTGCTCCTCGCCATAGGCCACGTCATAGGCGATCAGACGGAAATCGCCGTAGCGTGTCGGAAGGCTCGCCTCGGCGAGGCGCTTGACGATCTGCTCATGCCGATAGCGGTAGCGGATCAGGTCGGCGATCGTGATCATCGGCATGTCGTGCTGCGCGGCCAGCTTGGCGAGGTCGTCGCGGCGCGCCATCGTCCCGTCCTCGTTCAGGATCTCGATCAGCACGCCGGCCGGAGCCAGCCCTGCCAGCGCGGCGAGGTCAATGGAGGCTTCGGTGTGTCCCGCGCGCATGAGCACGCCGCCCTCGCGCCCCACGATCGGGAATACATGGCCGGGCCGCGCGAAATCCTCGGGCCGGGCCGCGGGGTCAGCCAGCGCGGCGATGGTCGTGGCGCGCTCGCCCGCTGAGATACCCGTGGTGGTCGAGACGTGGTCCACCGAGACAGTGAAGGCGGTGTTCTGCAGCGCCGTGCTGGATTTCGCTGCGGGAGCAAGATCGAGCCTGCGCGCCGCCTCTTCCGTCACGGTCACGCATAGCAGGCCGCGCCCGTTCAGCATGAAGTTGACCTTCTCCGGCGTGATCGCCTCCGCCGCGCAGACGAAATCGCCCTCGTTCTCGCGGTCTTCGTCATCGACAACGATGATAATGCCGCCCTGGCGGATCGTCTCGATGGCGGTCTCGATGTTTGAGAATTGCATGGCCGTTCCTTTTGCCCGGCGTGTCGCGCGTCTGCACCGGATATATGCCAGCCGTGCATATTTTGCACGCAAAGCCTTGCCCGGAAACAAAAAGCCGCGCTGCGAGAGCGCGGCTTTCCGTCGTCAGGTATGGCGCGGCGATCAGTGCGCCAGCACCGCCAGCAGCAGCAGTGCGACGATGTTGGTGATCTTGATCATCGGGTTCACCGCCGGGCCCGCCGTATCCTTGTACGGGTCGCCGACCGTGTCGCCCGTGACCGCCGCCTTGTGCGCCTCGGAGCCTTTTCCGCCGAAGTGGCCATCCTCGATATACTTCTTGGCGTTGTCCCAGGCGCCGCCGCCCGCCGTCATGGAAATGGCGACGAACAGCCCCGTCACGATCACGCCGAGCAGCATCGCGCCCACGGCCGAGAACGCCGCCGACTTATCCGCGACCGCGCCGATGACGAGGAACACGACGATCGGCGAGAGCACCGGCAGCATCGAGGGGATGACCATCTCCTTGATCGCCGCCTTGGTCAGCATGTCGACCGCCGCGCTGTAGTCCGGCTTTTCCTTGCCTTCCATGATGCCCGGCTTCTCCTTGAACTGGCGGCGGACCTCCTCGACGATCTTGCCGCCGGCGCGGCCGACGGCCGTCATGCCCATCGCGCCGAACAGGTAGGGCAGCAGGCCGCCAAAGAACAGGCCGACCACGACATACGGGTTCGACAGCGAGAAGTTGAGCTCGACGCCCTCGAAGTACGGGTAGTCCGCGGCGTTCGTGATGAAGAAGTTGAGATCCTCGGTGTAGGCTGCGAACAGCACGAGCGCGCCGAGACCCGCCGAGCCAATGGCGTAGCCTTTCGTGACCGCCTTTGTCGTGTTGCCCACGGCGTCGAGTGTATCGGTGGTGTCGCGCACAGCCTCCGGCAGGTCCGCCATTTCCGCGATGCCTCCGGCGTTGTCCGTCACCGGGCCGAAGGCATCGAGCGCGACGACCATGCCCGCCAGCGCGAGCATCGTGGTCACGGCAATGGCGATGCCGAACAGGCCTGCCAGATTGAACGCAATCAGGATGCCGGCGATGATGACGATGGCCGGCAGCGCAGTGGCTTCCAGAGAAATCGCCAGACCCTGGATGACGTTGGTGCCATGACCCGTGCGCGATGCTTCCGCGATGGAGCGCACGGGGCGGAAACCTGTGCCCGTGTAGTACTCCGTTATGACAATGAACAGGCCTGTGATGACCAGGCCGATCCCGCCGCAGTAGAACAGCTCCGCGCCGGTGAAACTCACCCCTGAGGCGGTCATCTGGGTGTCCATGCCGATGACCCAGTCAGTCACTGGCCAAAGCGCCAGCAGCGACAGCGCGCCAGTGGCGATGAAGCCCTTGTAGAGCGCGCCCATGACGTTCTGGCTGGAGCCAAGGCGCACGAAGAAGGTGCCGATGATTGAGGTCACCACGCACAGCGCGCCGATCGCCAGCGGGTAGACCATCGCCGGGAACAGGATGTCCTGCCCGGAGAAGTAGATGGAGGCGAGGACCATCGTTGCCACGACCGTCACCACATAGGTCTCGAAAAGGTCCGCCGCCATCCCGGCGCAGTCGCCGACATTGTCGCCCACGTTGTCCGCAATGGTCGCCGGGTTGCGCGGATCGTCCTCGGGGATGCCGGCCTCGACCTTGCCGACGAGATCGCCGCCGACGTCCGCGCCCTTGGTGAAGATGCCGCCGCCGAGACGAGCGAAGATCGAGATGAGCGAGGCGCCGAAGCCGAGCGCCACGAGCGCATCGACGATAACGCGGTCGGTCAGCGCATATCCGATCCCCAACAGCACGGCGAAATAGACCGCTACGGCGAGCAGTGCCAGACCGGCTACGAGCATACCCGTCACCGCGCCCGACTTGAACGCGATGGACAGACCGTCGGCGAGACTCTTGCTCGACGCCTGGGTCGTTCGCACGTTGGCGCGCACCGACACGATCATGCCGATGAAGCCTGCCGCGCCTGATAGCACCGCGCCGAGCAGAAAGCCGATAGCCACTGGCAGGCCGAGAAGAAACAGCACGATCAGAAAGATGACGCCGCCGGCGATGGCGATCGTCGTGTATTGACGCGACAGATAGGCTTGCGCACCTTCCTGAATCGCGCCGGCGATTTCCTGCATTCGAGCGTTGCCGGGGTCAGCGGCCAGCAGCTGACGGATGGTCAGCGCGCCATAGACGAGTGAAAGCAGACCGGCGGCAACGATAAGCCAGATCACGTTTTCCATTGGAACCGTCCCGGGTGTGTTATTGAAATCTGGGTGTTATTGAAGCCGCCGGGCGAACGAGATCGGCCCCGGCAGTTCGTCCCCCCAAAAGTTTGGTTGCAGGCGTGTTGACAACGCCGCGCGAACCGCGCGGAACATGCCAAAATCGGTGTGGCAGTGCAACAAGGTTGCAGGCTGCTCAAAGCTTAAGCGAAGTGGGTGTAGCCGGGATGCGCAAGATCCAGCGGCTGGCCGTCAGCGCCGAAGACCGTTACGGGATGCGCGCCGGCCTCAGAGGGTGCGATAATCTCTCCGATGCAATGCACCGGCGTGCCGGTGGCTCTTGCGGCGCGGTAGAGCGCACTGGTCTTTTCGGGTGACGCTGCGAACAGAAGCTCGTAGTCGTCGCCGCCGGTCAGAATGGTTTCGAGGCAGTGCGGATCAGCGTCGAGGCAGGCGCGCGCGGCGGGCGAGAGCGGGACATCGCCCGCGCGGATGGTCGCGGCCACGCCGGAGGCGCGGCAGATGCGGCTCGCATCGATGACGAGGCCATCCGAGATGTCCAGCCCGGCGCTGGCGAAGTCGCGCACAACGCGCGCAAGGTTGGTGCGCGGCTGCGGCCGGCGGTATCGACACAGCAGGAAGGCGCGGGCGTCAGGGTCGAGGCCCCATTTGTCGGCCCGCGGATCCTCCGTCGCCACCAGAAGACCGAGCGCCGCGTCGCCAATCGTCCCGCTCACAAACAGCCGATCGCCAGCTTGCGCCGTGCCGCGGCGGACCATGCTGCCCGCCGGCACCGCGCCGAACGCAGCGATCGAGAGCATGATCGCCTCCGGGCTGCGCGTGGTGTCCCCGCCGATCAGCTTGATGGTATGGGCTTCCTGCATCGCCGCCAGCCCGTCGCGAAAACCGGCCAGCCAGTCGGTCGAGACCGGGGCGGGCAGGCTCAGCGACAGCGTGTAGGCCAGCGGGTCGGCGCCCTTGCCCGCCAGATCGGAGAGGTTCACACCCAGCGCCTTCGTCGCCACGTCGGCGGGCGGATCGTCGCGCAGAAAGTGGATGCTGCCGACCAGCGCGTCTGTGGTGATGACGAGGTCGCTGTCCGGCGGCGGCGAGAGCGCGGCCGCATCGTCGATCAGGCCGAACGCACCCTCCGCGCCCTTGGCAAGCGGCGCGAAATAGGTGCGAATGATATCCTCTTCATCCATGCCGGCGTTGCCGCTCAGTCGGCGGCGCAAACCTGCGCGCTGCCGTTGCAGCGCCATTCATCCGCGCCCAGGAGATTGGGAAATGGCGCACAATCGAGATCGGCGCGCGTGACCTTGCCGATGCTCCCGCCGCTGGTCTCGATCGAGGCTTTCCGCGCCGCGATCGCCCGGTCAAGACTGCGGGCCGCGTAGGCGCGCGCATTGTTTTCACCCAGGCTTACCACCTCGCTGTTGACAGGAAAGCATGTCCGGGCAGCCGCCGTGTTCGCGGCGAGCGCAGCGGCGACGGCCGCCGTGATGGTCAGGAAGCGCAGCATTGCGGTCTCCGTGAATTTTCGCCAATCCCTTTAGGCCAGAGGCTGGAGCCGCGCAACGCTATTCGTTGACCGCCGCGACCCGCGTTCTGACCGGCGCGCGGCGCATGAGGTCGTCGATCTTGTCTTTCTCGCGTTTGAAATCGGCCAGAAAGCGCCCCTGCAGCTGGCGGCTGCTGCCGGTGGCAATCTTCATGGGGTCGGTGAATTTGCCGTTCACCAGCACTTCGTAATGCAGGTGGGGGCCGGTCGAACGGCCGGTCGAGCCGATGTAGCCGATCACCTGACCTTGTTGCACCTCCACGCCCTTGCGGATGCCATCGGCGAATTTCTGCAGGTGCGAGAAAGTCGTTTGATAGCCGTTCCCGTGCTTGAGGCGGAGATGGTTGCCATAGCCGCCCTTGCGCCCGACGAATGTGACCGTGCCGTCGCCCGGCGCGAGGATGGGCGTGCCGCGCGGCGCGGCCCAGTCCGCGCCGGTGTGCATCCGGCGCGTGCCGAGGATCGGGTGGCGGCGATAGCCGAAACCGGAGGTAAAGCGCGCGCCCTTGACCGGCTCGCGCATCAGGAACTTGCGCGAGTTGGACCCGTCTTCGTCGTAGAAGTCCACCGCGCCATCCGGCGTGCGATACCGGTAATAGCGATAGGTCTCGCCGTCGACCGTCATCTCGGCATAGAGCAGCTTGCCCGGCTTCTCGATTCCGCTCGGCTCGCGCTCGACATCGAAGAAGAAGCGCAACGAATCGCCGAAACCGACTTTCTGTTGGAAATCAACATCATAGGCCAGCGTGCGCAGAAACTGGTCGACCAATTCCTGCGGGAGGTCCTGGGTGATGGCGGCGTGAAAAATGCTCTTGTAAAGGGAGGCGCGGGTTGAATAGCGCCGATTGCCGGCATTCGAATAGGCCGCGATCTGCGTTTCGTCGCGCGTCGCGGCGTATTCGCGCGAGGCGGTCCGGGTCACGCTGACGACGTGCTCATCCCCGTTGTAAAGGCTGACGCGGATCGGGCCGCGCTCCTCCGCGTCGGGCGCCCCTCTTTCATGCGTAAAGCGCAGTTCCTGGCCGGCTTCGAGGCGCGCCGCGCCCGGGACGGCTTGCATCGCGTTCACGATGGCTTTGGCGTCGGGCTCGTCAGCGCCGGCTTCGCTCAGCAGCCGGTAGAGAGTATCGCCGGACTTGACCTCGACAGCCGTGGAGACGAACCGCGCAACTTGCTCGTCCGGGATCTCGGCCCGCTTGCGCACAACGGTCGTGTTCTGGCCGATCTCTTCAGCCAGCGGCTCAGCGTCTTCCGCCATCGGAGCTTCCGGGATCGGCTCGGCGGGCGCGCCCTCGAACTCCGCGCCGCTTTCCGCCAGCACGGCCGCCGCTTCGGCAACGAGCTGTTCCGCGCGCTCCGGCCCGATGCGGCGGGCGTCGAGGTCATACAGCCGTTCGATCTGGATGTCGCTGTAACTCAGGGCCGCGTTGCCCGAAGCCGTTTCGCGCGCCTTGGCCTCTTGGGCCTCCTCGCCCACGGGCGTCTTGTTGGCGTAAAGCTCGAACGGATCGAGCGAGGGGATGTCGCTCGCGGTTTGCGGGATCTCGGTCGCCAGCGAAGCCTCGATCAGCACATACGGCTTGATTTCGATGAATTCGGTGGCATCGCGCCGCATCACAACGCTGTCATGTATGATGTGGCTCGTGGTCACGCCTTTTGCTGTCAGCTTGATGCGGTCGGTCTTCTGGCCGAAGGCGATTTCGGGCTGATCCTGGACGATCTTGCCGACCTGCTGCGGCCGCATTGCCGAAACGCCGGCTTTCTGGATCGAGGAGATAATGCCCTCGTCGCGCTCGAAATCCATCGAGGCGTACATGACCACCGCGATGACGCAGAGGCCGGCAACGCCGACGAGGCAGGTGGAGACGATCCATTTCAGGCGCGATGCAACTCCGCCATGACTGTCAGGCGGCAACGCGCCGCGCGGCTCGTCCGGCAGCCGGGACAGATAGACCTGGGGCAGAGTCTCATGATCCCCGGTACGCACCAGCGCCCTGGATGACGGCCGTTTCCCCTTCAGCATTATGCCCCCGTCCTGACTACGGCCCCGTTGGTTCGAACATCGGGCGAAGCCGATAAGACCCCGTCCCTTGCAGCGCATACCGAGCGATCACACAGTCCCGGACATTCACCGCGAGCGCCGCAAGGTAGATCGCAAACTCTTAAAATTTCCACATAATTCACAGGGGTTTCGCCCCTTGTGGAAAGTGCTGTCGACCATATATCAAAGGCTGTCACGGCGTCGAAATTTTGACGCAAAAAATTTTGCGCCTGTTAACCCTTCCTTTAGAGATCAAGGTGTTATATGCCCTTTGTGACGGCACGATGATGCACCGAAACGCGGGGCGGATCGGGCTGACCCTTAACTCTGGCGATGACTGGCCGGAAAAATTTTCCGGGTGAGCGTTGACAGGGGGCGGGGTAAACGCTAAGTTAGGTGTCTGTCCGCGACGATGTAGGGCGCAAATCGCGTTTGACTCGGCGGGCCTTCCGAGAATAGATATCAGCGCTGTGGCCGCTTGAAAAAGTTGGGCGGTCGGTTTTCTGCTGGCGCTGTATCTAAGACCGGACGTGGAATTCTTAAGTCGGGAGGCTAACCAGCTTCCTGGCGCGCTCTTTGACAAAGTGGAAGATTTGGAAGGAAGAGAAACGCAGGCGGCGGATCTCTCGCGAGATCGCTTTATCGCGATCACCGGAGACTCTGACGACCGGCGTTTCTGTGACACATCTGCTTCGTATGCTTTTCGGAGCGCGAGGCAATGTGTGACGTAGGACTCCGAACAATTCCTGCATTCAACAGAACGCAGCGGTCACTCGAAGATTTCTCTTAGCCGGGGGTCTTCGAGGAAAAGTCAGAAACAGGCTCTTTTAAGCTGAGAGTTTGATCCTGGCTCAGAACGAACGCTGGCGGCAGGCCTAACACATGCAAGTCGAACGCACCTTCGGGTGAGTGGCAGACGGGTGAGTAACGCGTGGGAACCTGCCCTATGGTACGGAATAACTCTGGGAAACCGGAGCTAATACCGTATACGCCCTTCGGGGGAAAGATTTATCGCCATAGGATGGGCCCGCGTCAGATTAGCTTGTTGGTGGGGTAATGGCCTACCAAGGCTACGATCTGTAGCTGGTCTGAGAGGATGATCAGCCACACTGGGACTGAGACACGGCCCAGACT
>CAZINX010000006.1:0-134979 GCA_964540795.1 uncultured Hyphomicrobiaceae bacterium
TGGCCCTCGTATGATGTTCCCCGCTCGCTCACGCCGCCTGCCCGCCCAAAACGCCCGATCGCCATCAATTCGATGAAAACTACGCGTGAAAAACTTGTACGCGAGCGGTGCGATGCGGGCAAGTCTGCGGACGGGGGAGGATGTGACGATCCGCGGCAAAAGCTGCCTTGAGCAGTCACACCCCCGCGAGGGGGGATGATTATTACATTGTGGGTCAGTTTCGACCCACGGTCAGGCCGTCATGGCCGCTTCTTGCCCGGCTTCATGGCGACGACATCGCCATCCTCGCTTTCGGGTTCGACACGGCCGAACGTATAGAGCGCCGCGCTGAACTGACCGAGTTCGCGTGCCGCGTCGCGGATCCTGATGAGCAGGCCAGCTTCTTCCGCCACGCGGCGCACCTGCTCGATGCGTTTGCGGTTCGTCAGGCCGGGGATCACGCGCTGTTCCGACATAGCGTGCGCGCTGATCGCGAATGGCTCGCCGCGCGCCACCCGGCCGCCGTGCTGGCGTTTCAGGTCGACCATGAGGGCAAGTGCCTGCGGAAAGACGTCGCCGGCCGTGGCCCGCAGCGCGTCGATCTCCGCATGGCTCAGCCGGACATAAGCACCGCCTGCCGGACGGCGGCCACCGGCTGTCATGTAGTGCCACACGCTGCGCGCGGTGGTCCGGACCTTGCCAGGCGTCTCTGGCTCGACCTGATGCACCTCGTTGAACCATAACGCTTCGGCCTCGCATTCCTCGTAGCTCGCGAAGCTGAAATTCAGCCGTAGATAGTTGAAGAGCGAGACGTTACGCGTGCCGACCGGGTTCGGGTGCAATGACCGGACGCGGTCACCGGAGGCGTTCCCGGGCCGGGGCCTGCTGCGATCATCGAAGCGCGGCAAGTTGGCAAGATCCTGCCACGAACCGCGCACGAACTGGTAAGGATGGCCGGACAGCCGGTTCCAGCTTGGCGGCACCACCACGATCGCCGCCGGGCCCGCCTTGATCTCAACTTCCAGGCCCTCCGGTCCGCGCAGATTGGAAGGCTGTTCGTTGCCGCAGGCGCGATACCACAGCTGGTAGCCCCGGCGAGTGGCAATGATCAGCGGCGTGTCGCCGAACCGGTCGAGCATCGGCTCCAGCAGCGATGCCGCATCGATGTCGACGACCACGATCCTCGATAGCCCGCAGAGAACGCCGATGTTTGCGGATGGATGCTCTGCGATCCACTTCTCGACGGCGCGCCTGCCGGGGCACCGCCGCCATTTTGGATAGCCTGACATCAGCGCAACCTTGCCGTCATCGCTACCCAGCGGCATTACGGCCAGTCCGAGGGCGGACAGCGCCAGCGCGGCCTCCGCAAATGGTTCACGGCGGTCTTCGCGCCGCGCCTCAGGCGACGGGGTCACGCTCGCCCCCGGCCGCTGCAGCAGTGTGATCCGCCTCGAGCCGGCGCAGCCACGCATCAATCTCCGAGACACGGATCAGACGCCGCGAGCCGACCTTGAAGGAGGCTAGCGCGCCGCTGTTCAGCACCTCGTAAAGCTTGGTTCGACCGATCCCGGCGATACGTGCCGCTTCCGCGGGCGATACGGCGATCCGATCCGGCGTTCGAGCGCGCGTTGGCGCATCGCAAAATTCCGTCATCGCTGTTCACTCGTGCGTGCTTATACACGAGCGAACAGAACCGCGTGATAGGTGGTCAGAAAAAGCTGCAAGTTTCTGACCAATTATTGACCGGCAACCAAGATGCAGGTTCACATGCGGGATATCTCGCGCGGCTGCCCGCGCATAGGAACGGGGTGCGCCACATCGGTAAACGCGTCATTATCTCCGCCAAGCGACTGACCGTTCCGTTGTTGCCCGTGAAAGCCGTAGAAGTGCGATCCGATGGCAGCAGCCGATGGATCAAGAACCAGGAACACCAGCAGACAGGGCACGCGCCAGGTTGAAGCGTCCCGACAGGCGAGATGTCCGGTGAAGCGGCGCCCCCTGTTACCGCCGCTTCACCTGCCATACACCGACGGCCGTCCTTACGGTGTTTTTGGCAGGCGCATTCGCTTCGGGATAGCGCTCCATGAACCTGTCCCGCACGAGGCGGCATGTTGAATTGGATGTGTCGATGGTGGCACCCTCGTCTGCCAATTCGTCCAAGAAAGCCAGAACACGTTCCTGCTGCTCGGGTGGGCGACCCGGACATTTCGGCTTCGGCATTTGCGGGAATATCTGGCACAATAGATTTGCTTCATCGGCACTCAGTTTTCCGTCCTCATCGAGGGCTACGACATCGCGTAGACGAACGACCCGGTGCTTTCGCAGAAAATCCACCGCGTCGATGTCGTCGGCGACGATCATGACCGAGGTCATCGCGCGCGCCTGCTGCGCAGCAGCTTCAAGGATCGTGCTCGCCATGTCGATCCTGTCGAGGCGGAGCACCAGGAAAAAGACGATTACCCCGTCCTCAAGGCGACGCGTGCCGAGCTTCCAGACAGTCGCAAAGCCGTGCAGGAGCCGCGTATTGCCCTCAAGCTGCAATGCTGCGGCGAGCGAACGCACGAAGGCGTCGCCTTCGACCCCATAAAGCGAGCAGGTCGGCGACAACGGGAAGGTCTCACCTGTCCGCCGGCACACGCCCCTTGTCTCTTCTTCATTGACGCAAATGACCTCAGCCATGTGCGTATCATCACAGACCACGCAAACAGTTGTGTCTGGAAGACCCCTCGGCACCAGCCATCCGGCCTTCATCATTGGCGACAGACGGTCCGCTGAGGCGAATTGATGTGCAAAGATATGTTGTCCGATGTGTCTCAACAGGGCCTCCAGGAGAGGGAGCGGCTCAGTCGTCATCATTCTGAACCCGGCGGGGTGCGAGGAGCCCCCAACCCGTGAAGAGTTCATCGGCGATGTAGCGGTCAGTGTCGTCCTGCTCTCTTAGGTTGGTACGTCCGTTTGGCTTCAGTTCTACCGCGCGAATCTTGGGTTTCAGATGCGGCTTTGAGGGCGGCGCAAACAGAATCACACGTGCACCCACGACGGTCCATCCATCGTGTTCGAATGGGCTCTGGTCGCCAAAATCATTTCGGGCAATATCGTAGACGTCGAGGTCAGTTTCGCGATGCTTTCTGGCGTCAAATGTGTAGAGCCCGCCACCAGGCGAGAGCACCCTGATCTCGTCGATCTTGGCGCGCATGAAGCGCGATTGGTCTTCGAGTACTGGTTTGAAGGGACACGAGAGCACCGCGAAGTTGACCTCGCGGCGGATCAACGGTTCGAGCTCGGGATTCCGATTTGAAAAGGCTGCGAAGAATGCTTCGGCTACATCTTCTATGAAGCGTCTGCCGCCAATCGTTACAACATCGAGCTCGTTTCGCTCGCGGTCGAAAATCACCGAGATGCTGTCTACCTTTGCCCGAACCTGTGTCTGAACACGGGTCTCTACGAACACTTCCTCCGTGATCATGCGTGCTTCCGCAAAGACCGTGACCTGTTCAAGTGAGCGACGGCTGTGGGTCTGTTCCGGAAAAACGACCCTGCTGAAGTGGTGGGTTTCGAGATTGCCTGGAGAGTCGAATGAAGGAGAAGCACGAATTGCGTCACGTACAAGCTCCTCGAAACGTGTCTGTCGCTCGGGCTCGAACGACAGTGTCATCCCATTTGGACGTCTGACCCGGAAAGCCTTCCATGATCGTTTGTTGAGGCCTTGATCGACGTGGAGCGCTGACAGGCAATACTCGAAAAGTTCGTCGCTCTGGAGCGCCAGCCAGACCGCCGCTGTTTCCATCCCGCCGACAAGTTGATCGAACTCGTAGCGGAAAGCCCGGTCATGATAGAGAACCGAGCGAACTGTGGGTTTGCTGCCGTGCAGGGCAAGACCGGCAATCTGCTGCAGTCGCACCCAAGCAGTCGCGTTTTCGCTGACTGCTTCTTGCACTGCCAGGCCAAGCGACCGACCGCTCAGAGTCCAGTCAATTCTTGCTGCTTCCTCTGGTGCAAGAGCATAGAGCAAGTCCCGGATGAGGTCGTGATCGCTTCCAGCAATCAGGCGAGGAATATCGATCGCCACGGTTGATCTCCGAACGATACCTCAAGACGTAGAGTTCTCCCAAATGGTTCTTGCTGCGATTCGCGGTTGGCATCAACACGTTGTCGCTGAATTGTTTTTCGTCTTGGAAATTGTCGCAGCCCACACAGGGGCAGCAGTCAGGGGCGGGTGCTAACGGGCGCTCGGGACGTAACGTACTTCTCCCACTCCTGCATGAGTGCGCGCCGCTTCTGGAACAGATCGCCGCGTGCGTATGCGGCCTCGGCCTTGTCCTTGAGCCGGTGCGCCAGTGCAGCCTCGATGACCTCGCGCGGAAACTGCGTCGTCTCACCAGCCCATTCGCGGAAGCTCGACCGGAACCCATGCACGGTGACATCCTTGCGCCCAAGCCGCTTCAGCACCGCAGAAAGCGTCATGTCGCTGATCGGCCGGCGCGGATCCTTGACGCTCGGAAACACCAGCGCTTCAGGATCTCCCGGCTCAGGCAATTGCGCCATCGCCGCAGCAGACAGGGGAACCCGGTGCTCCTTCGCCGCCTTCATGCGCGCCGCAGGCACCGTCCAGACCCCCTGCTCAAAGTCAAACTCGGACCAGTTTGCGCCTCGCACTTCACCCGAGCGCGCCGCCGTCAGGATGGCAAAGGCCAGCGCCCGGGCACCGACGCCGGAACATTCGCTCAGGGCGGACATGAAGCCCGGCACCTCGCGCCAGTCCATGGCAGGGAAATGGGCAACCGCGCGAACCTTGTTCGGTTGCGCCAAGACTTGGTCGAGATGGCCGCGCCAGCGCGCCGGGTTGCCCCCCTCGCGCTTTCCGAGCGCTGTCGCATAATCCAGCACCGCTTCGATCCGCTGACGCACCCGGCTGGCGGTTTCGGATTTTTCGGTCCAGATCGGGTTCAGGACCGCGAGTATGTCATTGGTCTCGATCGACCGCACCTCCCGGTTGCCAAGGATTGTTAAGACATAACGCTCAAGCGTGCTTGTCCACTGCGCGGCA
Organism: uncultured Hyphomicrobiaceae bacterium; assembly: GCA_964540795.1. GTDB lineage: Bacteria > Pseudomonadota > Alphaproteobacteria > Rhizobiales > Rhodomicrobiaceae > Dichotomicrobium. Next base: position 5,027 of record CAZINX010000006.1, read on the forward strand.
TGTTTGGCGTTGCGCCAGCTTTCACGCTTGGCCGCGACAAGAGCGTGTGCGGCCTCACTGAATGTCAATTTCTGGGATTTCGCTTTTTCGCTCAGGGGATCACGGCCTTCGGCAATTCGCCGCCGGGCATCAAGCGCCCGCTCGCGCGCCATCGCAAGGGTAACCTCTGGCCACGACCCGAGCCCCATGTCGCGACGCCGACCGTCAATCTGGTAGCGGAGCACCCAGGACCGTGCACCGGAGGGTTTGACGAGCAGCATGAGGCCGCGGCCATCGGTATGCCGTCCCGGCCCTGCGGTGGCAACTTTTCGAGCCGAAAGACGCATCGGTCCCTACAATCGTTCCCACACATGGAAGCGATTTGAGGCGTACAGCTACAAACGTCCACGATCAAGTACGAAAGCTATCTTATTGATTCAAAATGATCTCTGAGGCAGTCAGTGAACATCTGCGATCATGCACGAACGCAGGCGTGGCGGACTCCCTCTCCGCCACATTGTCGATCACCTGTCTGAACCGGTTCCCTGTCCTTTTTTGATCTCCCGCAGAGAGTTGCTGGTGGTCCGAGCTTTCGGTTCAGCCGATCCGCGGTCAAGCACTGTCTGCGCGTGCAGGAAGCCCGGACCTTCCCGCGCCAGCGCTGCCGCAAGGCCGGTCGCGGCACGTTCAGGGAAGTGTCGGCTTCGCGACCGGGTCGCCCAAGCGCGGCAGCCGGGCAACGACAGGAGCTTTCGTCAACCCGGCAAAATCCCTTGCTGCGCGCAGGCGCTGATCGAGCAGCTCCATGACCGTTGCTAGCCCCAGGCCCAGCGAAACGCCGGCAAAAATGCTTGCCACGAGATAGATTATGCCCGGCGGCGTCACCGGCGCCTTGGGATCGGCGGGCGGGTCGATCACCTTCACGCGCTCAGGTTCCTGAAACCGCCCAAGCGCGTAGCTGATGGAGGCATCCGCGAAGCGCTCGCGCAGCGCATCGTAGCGCCCGCGCGCTTGTGCGACATCGGCCTTGAGCGCATCCGCGCGCGCGCGAACCGGCTCCAGCCGCCGCAGCGACGCGCGCTCTTCGTCCATTTCAGCCTGCAGGTCCGCCACCACCTGCGCCCTGGCGCTCGCCCGCGCGCGCGCATCCTGCAGGTTGGCGAGCTGTGCGGCCGGCACCTTGGCCAGCGCGTCGGTTGAAGCGGTTTGCGTAGCGGACGCCTGGCCCTTGCCGAGCCGCGCAACAACCTGCGCGCGCTCCTGCTCCAGTTGGCTCAGCCGCTGCTCGACGCTCTGCACCTGCGAGTGAGAGGCGGTATATCGCGCCGACAAGAGCGCCAATTCGCCCCTCGCCTCCGCAATTCGGCGATCCAGCTCTTCGACGGCCGGGTTGCCGCTGATGAGCTTGCGCTGTGCGGCCTCGACGTCGAGGCGCGCGGCTGTCAGTTGCGCGCGGGCAGATCGCAGGTCGGTTTCCAGCCGCTCGATCTGCCGGGTCTTCGCCGCCACAAGTGCCGGTATGTCCTCCCCGTACTGGTCGCGCAACGCCGCCAGACGGTCCTCAAGCCGGTCGAGATGAGCGCGCTGGTCTTTCATCTGCTCCTGCAGGAAGGTTCGCGTTGCTTCAAGCCGGCTTTTGGCAGGCGACAGGAGTTGATCCAGGAACCTGTCGCTGATGGCCTGCAGCAACGCGCCCATTCCCTCGGGGTTGCCCCCGGACAGCCGCAACTCGATCAGGTTGTTGCCCGCAAGCTCGACGGAAACCGCCGCGGCCAGATTGCGGACTTCGAGCGCGACTTCGGCGGGTGTTGCGTTGTCGGCAATCACGTCCCGCTCGCGGAGGACGCCGAGAAGGATGTGTTCGCTGCGCAGGAGCGAGCGCAGCGCGCCGATGCGGTCCTTGAGATTCAGGCCAATCGCAAAGTCATCGAGAAACGGGTTTGCCGTGCTCGGCTCCTGCAACAGCAGGATCGTTTTGGCCTCATATGTCTTGGGCGCCATTCGCGCGGCCAGCAGTCCCAGCGGGATCATCAGCACGATCGGCACGCAGATGAGATAGCGCCGCCGCCAGCCTGCCTCCATGAAGCGGCGGATGATCTCGATCAGGTTCGGGCCGGGCATCGTGCCGCTGTTATCGGTCATCTCGCGCATCCTGCTGTTGCGATTTCGCCAGCGCGACGATCTTCCGCCGGATGGCCGCAATCCCCGCCGCCTCGAGCCGGGCAGCGCGGGCCCAGGTTTTGCCGAGACGCTCTCTGATCCGGCTGCGCAGCGCCCGCGCAACCGAGCCGCTCTGCGCATCGAGCCAGGCGAGCCAGCGGCCGTCGGTGATGCCCTGCGCCATTTCGAGCAGTTGGCGGTCGATGTGCGGCTGGGCCGGGCAGGGCGTCGCGCGCGGATAGATCATCTGTACATCGCCCTCGCGCCCGTCGAGCGGGTCGAACGGGTCAGCCGTCGGCATCCGCGCGTGCCATTGCAGATAGCGCCGCGCGCCGGTCGCCCAGAGCCACAGCCCGGCCGTCAGGCGCGGACGGCCGGTGTTGTAGAGCCAGACCTCCGGCCCGGCGTCTGCGGCTGCCGCGATGCTTTCCTGGTCGATGCCGAAGCCCTGGTTGATGAGAATGACGTCGAAGAGCGGGGCGAGCGCGCCATCGGGAGGCGCGTTGAGGTGACCCGCGAGGCGGATGTCCGGGACGCCGGCGCGGAGCTGGCGCGCGGTTGCCCGGAGGCCGTGGGCGCTCTGATCGGCGTTGCCCGGTTCATCGGCAAGGCTCCAGATGGGGCGGGGCAGCCCGGCGGCTTCCAGGCGCTCTGCGAGGTCGGCGAGGACTGACGCGGCCATTTCGCCTTCGCGTGCGAGCAGGCGTTTCAGCGGCGCATAGGCCAGCCAAGGCGCGGACGCCCCGGCCCTTTTCGCTGCGCGCATGTCATCCACAAAAGCCCTGAAATCAGGCGGCGTGGGCGTGGCAAGCGCGGGCGCGTTGCCGTGAATGCCCATCGACCGGAGGAAATCGAGATCGCAGGCGATCTGTCGCGACCGCTTCGCGTCGTCGCCGAACCAGGTCCAGTGCGGGGCTTCATCGAGATAAAACCCGGCGCGACCATGCGTCGGCAAGCGCAAGTCCGGCACCTCGGCGATGATCGGCAGCCTCACCGCGCTTCCTGCCGCTTGAACGCTCAGCGCGCCGCGATACGTGCCGGGCGGCGTGTCCTCAGGCGCTTGCAGCCAGATCTCATAACGGCGTTCGCGTTCCGCCTGGAGCGGCAGCGCCTCGACGTCGGCGCGCAGGAGGTCATCGGTCAGGCGCAGGACCGTATCGGCTGCCCCGGCGCGCGTGAGCCGCCACTGCCCGGCCCAGACATTCGCGCGCAGCGCAAAGCCGCCCGCCTCTGGTGCATCCAGTTCAACCGTCGGGCGGGTGGTCTCTTGCGCGGCGACCGCAATCGTGATCCGCGCGCCTGTACCGGGCGCGATCGTGACGCGACGTGCGGGAAGCGTCCTTGTGCCCGTGGCAGGCAGAGACATGCCCGACGCTGCGGTACCGGACGCCACGACTGGCCAGTGTGATCGGTACCATTCGGCACGGCGCGCGCGCACCGCATCCAGCGCTGCGGTCTGACCGGAAGGCTCGATCAGGATGGCGTTAATGAACTGCGCCGCCGGACCGTCGCCATCTAATGCGATCTCCAGTCCGTTCGGGCCGGCATCCACCTCCGCAGTCAAGGGTCCGCCGCGCCGCTGCCCGAAGGCGCTCCATGCGTCGTCCGCCAGCCCGTGCTCCTGCTGCAGGCCGCGAAGATGGCGCCGTGCGATCCAGTCGCCCGGCGACCAGTCATATGAGCGGACCACTTCGCCGTTGATCGTGATGCGTTGTCTCAACGGATGCGGCAGCAGTTCCCATTCGCCGGGGTCTTCGGCCCAGATCGTCACGCGCGCGCGCCCTTCGGGCCAGGGCAGGCGGAGCCGTGCGACGCCGCGCATACCGCTCGCGATCAGCGGATCAGGGGCAGGCCGCCCAATCGCCGACGGCGCGCCTTCGACAATCAACGGGCTGTCCGCGCCGACCCGCTCGAAGCCTGCTGGCAGCGGCGCGTTCTCCGGCCCGAACGCATAGCCTTTCGCGCCTGCGGGCAAGGCGACGTCCTCGACGGCCGCCAGACGGGCGATCTCGACGCGGGCGTCGGCCTGCGGCGCAAAGACGATGAGTTGGCGGATCTCGGCCGCACGCATCGTCCGCCCGTCCGACGCTCGCAGTCCGCGCAGATTGATGCGCCAACGGAACGCGCCGGGCGGCAGCGCGCGCTCGAGGTTGGCGCGGCTGGCATAGTCGTGCGAAGCGTGATCGTCGATGCGCGCCACGACCGTCACCGGCTCTTCCGACGCGACCCGCCCCTCCAGCAGCAGCGCATCGGCGGAGCGCATCGGCGCGAGTTGCGGCCCTTCCAGATGGATCGGCAGCGCGCCGCGTCCCAGTTCGGCGGCCGTCACCGGCGCGCAAAGGCCCAGCGCCAACAGGATGCCCAGCGCCCTCATAGCGCCTCCAGCACGTCGGCGACCTGCTGTGCCCGCGCCGCCCAGCTTTCCGCTTCGACGCGCGCCCGCCGTACCGGCGCGCACGCCCTCATTGCAAGCGCAGCCTTCAGCGTCTCGGCATAAGAACGCCTGGGAACATGGACGCTCACCAGATCGCGGTAGGGCGCGAGCGCGGGAAAGTCCGTCGCCGCGATGGGCGCGCCGGCGGCGAGATATTCGCGCAGCTTAAGCGGGTTGCAGGCGCGGATTTGCGGCGTGTCGCGGAAGGGGATCATCGAGACGTCCCAATGCTGCACGTAGCCGGGCAGCGCGGCGTGCGGACGCGGGCCGAGCACGCGGATATTCGCGCGGGCGTCAAGCGCGGACAGGTCCGTGCGCTGGGGACCGATCAGAACGAATTGCCAGTCCGGCAGCGCATTCGCGGCCTCGGCGATCAGGTCGAGGTCGAGCCACGCCGACAGGCTGCCGTAGAAACCGGCGATGGGGCCGCCCTCCGGCAGATCGGACGGGCGCGGGGCCGGGCGCGCGAAAAGCTCGGTGTCCACTCCGTGGGGCAGATAGATCGCGCGGCTGCAGGAAAACCGCCCGGTCAATTCTTCGCTGGCCGCGAACACGACATCGGCGCGCGCGGCCAAACTGCGCTCCAGCGCCGCGACGGGCGCATGATCCACGCCTTCCAGCGCCGCGAAGTCGTCGCCGCAGTAATAGACCACACGCTCCGGCTCCAGCGCCTCGACAGCGGCCAGCGCGGTCGGCAGCGATGCCCAGAGGATAGGGCGCTCCAGATCGTCGCTTCGCCGCGCAATCTGCCGGCGCAGCAGCGCCCGGTTCGCGCGATGCGCCAAGGCGCTTCCAGGCCAAGGGATTGCCAACGGCGGCAGGACCTCCAACCCCTCGGGAACGCGCGGAGGCGCGCTCCGGCCTGACGCCTGACGCAGTTTTTGAACGACGCGGCGCGCATCCTTCATGCCGAGGCGCGGCCGGCGCAGGCCGATCGAGTTGACCCACAGCACCCGCCGGTCCCGCGCCAGATGCATGACGAGATGCTGCGTCGCGCTTGGGTGCGCGCCCCAGTCCTCGCCGAACACGATCAGGTCACGCTGCGCCATCCGTCCCTCCGATCGGCCTGATGACGCGCGCCGGGCAGCCGCCTGCGAGCACATCCGGCGGCAAGTCCTTCGTCACGACGCTGCCCGCCGCGACGACGGTGCGCGCGCCAATCGTTACGCCCGCCATGACCATGACGCCGGTCGCCAGCCAGACATCGTCCTCCAGCACAATGTCGCCGACCTGGTCCTGGGTATCGGGCGCGCCCGCCGCCCGCGCCCGCGCATCGAGCGGATGGCCGGGGTAGCCTGCCAGAAACGCCTGCCCGGCGATGCGCACGTTGTCGCTGATCCGCACGAGCCGCCCGACGGCAATGGTAGTTTGCCAGCCGAGATCGACATTGTCGCCGACCTCCAGCCGTGGTTGCGCCGAAGCCGTTCGCCCGGAGATCGTCATCTGGCCGCTGAGCCGGCATCCGCGCCCGAGCGTGATCGCCACTGGCCCGCTCACCAGCGGCATTCCGCCATAAAGAAACAGCCCCGGCGCGGGCCGCGTCAGCCGGCTCTGAAACAGCGGCGTGTACCACAGCGCGCGAGTCAGATAGGCCCAGCCGCCGGCCAAAGCGCGATGAAAACCGTAAAGCGCGCGGTGCAGACCTGGCACCACCGGCAGACTCGCATGGCGCGCGCTCTTGGCCATGCGATAGGCGGCATCGGCCAGCGGGTCGTCGCGTCTTTTGACCCATTCTCGCACAGGATGAATAAGGCTCATGCTTGTCTCTTGTCCTGAACAAAATATCGCGCCAGTCATGCGCATGTTCCGGGCGCAGTCAAACATTTAATATCAGAATAAAACGTGCAATTGTGTCCGGTCTGTTTTATTAAAATATTGATTTATTTGATATCATATGCGCGAGAGACGCCGTAATCGCGATCAGGATATAGAGCGGCCAGGTGAATGCCTGCGTCAGAAACGTCCCCGCGATGCAGAAGCCCGCCAGACCCGCAAGGACGGCGGCCGCGCTCGCGCGCAGCACGGGCGGCGTGGCGGGATCGGCGTCGAGCGCGCGCAACACGCGGCGTATGGCCTTCACCGTCACCACGATCATGACGATGAACACGATCAGCCCGAGGAAGCCGGCCTCGGCCAGGACCTGAAACCATGTGCTGTGAACGGCCTTGTTCTTGCCGTCCCAGTGGGGCGTGTAGAAGAAAAAGTTGGCGTAGAAGTTATTGAGGCCCACGCCGGTCAGCGGGTCCGCAAGCGCCATGCGCCACGCCGCGACCCAGGCGTACAGCCGGCCCATCGCGGATTCATCGATCCCCTCCTCATGCGCGCCGCCCGATTGCCGCTCGGAAATGCCTGCAACCGCGAACAGACCCGCCAGCGCGACCGCGCCGATCGCGGCCAGCAGGAGCTTTGACTTGATCGTCCGCAACCCGAAGATCCCGAACACAGTCAGGATCCCGAGCAGTCCGCCGCGGCTCTGGGTGGCGATGATCGCCCAGACGATCAGCCCGGTCCCGCCAAGTCCGAGGAGACGGTCGACAACGCCGCACCGATGCAGCACCAGCGCCAGCGCGAAGGCCAGCGGGAACAGCAGCACCAGCGCGAGATCGTTCGGGTCGCCGAGCACGCTGCCCATGTCCCGGCCGATGGTGACCCGCGTGCCCTCGACCAGCCCGATGCCCGCCAGCTTGTTCTGGATCGCGACCACCGCGACGGCCGCGCCCGCCAGCACAAGCAGCCGCGCCAGCAGCCGGTAATGCCACGGCTCGCGCAGCAGCCAGGCGATCGCGAACGTCATCACCGCGATCTTCCAATAGATGCCGGTCCAGTAGTCGATGGCGATCGGCCGGTTCGAGGCGAACATCAGGCCGACTGTCATCAGGGCGAAAAAGACGAGGAAAACGCGCAACTCGCGCGTCAGAAACGGTTCGATCCGCCGGGTTATGAAGATGTGCCAGGCAAGCACCGCGAGCGTCGCCATCGCCAGAAGCTGCGGGATTTTCAACGGCTCGAGGAGCGGAAACGCCTCGTGAATGCGGAAAAACGAGAAGATCACGAAGGCGACGCAAAGCAGAAACGCGCTGCGAAAGGCGATCACGATAGCGATGGGGGCCAATCCCGCCGCCGGGGCGATCAATGGATGACCGAGCACGATCATGGCGCCGGCGACGGCCAGGCTGGCGAGCGCGGCGATTGCGAACTCGGCCCAATGCGGCAGGCCGCCATGGTGGCGCGGGAGGGCCGTCATCGCGACAACCTCGCGCGCAGATCGGCAAGCGCCTCCGCCGAGACGCCGGCCAGCCCTGTGCGGTAAAGCAGCGCCGCGAGGAGCATCAGCGCCGCGAGCGCCCAGCTCCCGCGCAGCACCAGCGCATCGGCGGGCGGGGCCACTGCCACCAGCGCGGCTGCCAGCGCGCACGCAGCGAGAAGCGGCCCCCAGGCATACTGCACGGGCGCACGCTCGTGCCCCATGAGGAGGAACAGCCCCAACCGCGCGAGGTGCCCGGCGATGGTCGCGGCGATTGCGCCGAAAGCGCCGTAGGCAGGTATCAGCAGCGCATAAAGAGCCAGCGCGACAAGCGCCCCGAGCGTGTTGACCAGCAGCACCCGCAGCCCGTGCGCGGCCGCGTAACAGCCGATATTGGACAGGCTGCACAGCTCGTTGAGGACAGAGATGACCACCACGAGCGGCAGATAGACAACGGCGCGCGCATAATCGGCCGGAAAGGCGGCGTGAATGAACATCGGCCCGGCCAGCGCGACGAACAGCCCGGACATCAGCAGCAAGCTGACCCCGCGCCCCCAGGCAGCAGCGATCCTGGAAAGCCCGCCGGGCCGCGCCAGCATCGCGATCCGCCGCGCGTTCCACCAGAGCATGAAGGGCTGCGTCAGCAGTGCGGTCGCCAGCCCGAGTTTGACCGCGAGGCCGTAAAACGCGATTTCGGCATCCGAGACTGTCCCGGACAAAAACCAGCGGTCGCAGTTGCCCAGCGCGAACATGGCCAGCAGCCCGCCGACCAGCGGCAGGCCGTAGCCGCCGACGTTGCGCAGCGCCGCGGCGGAAAAACCGAGGCCCGTGCGGCGGATTTGCGAGATCAGAAGCACTCCCGCGAAGCTCAGCGCGACGACAGCGTTGGCGATCAGCACGCCCGCCGCGCCGCCCCCGGCATAGAGCACGGCAATCGTCGCCGAGGCCTGAAACACAGACCGCACCGCGACGAAGCCGAAGAAACGCCAGGCCTGATCGCGAAAGCGCAGCCAGATCAACGGCATCTCGATCAATCCCGTCGCCGCCGCGCCGGCCAGCCCCCAGCGCACGGCGGTCTCGTCGATAGCGATGCCGATGAATGCGATCAGCCACGGCGCGGCGAGTTGCACGAGCATCGCCAGCAGCGCGACGATCACCAGCCCCGCGCCCAGAAGCTCGGCGGCGCAGCGCCGCTGCGCCCGGCGCGCGGCTTCCATGCTGGCGAAGCGGACAACCGTATCCGCCAGCCCCAGCGTAAAGATGAGACTCGTGAACTCGATCAGGCTCACGGCCACATCCAGCCGCCCGAAGTCGTCGGGCGACAGGAAATGCGCCATCAGCGGGATGGTGATGATCGAGAAACCCTTGTCGAAGCCAACGGCCGCGACGTAGGCGACGGGTCGGCTGAAGGCGGCTCTTATGCCCATGATATCCGCCTTGTGCGAGCTGTCGGCGGAGCGCGCATTAAACAGATTGAAAGATGGTCGGAATACTACTTTAAGGTGTGTAACAAAGGGTAATTCGCCCGGCTGAGCGAGGGACCAGCCATGCAACAACCGGTTTGCTCGGTGGTGATGCCGACGCGGGATTGCCTGGCGTATCTGCCGGCTGCGCTCGGCTCCGTCGCGCTCCAGAACAGGCGGGATATCGAGGTGATCGTCGCGGACGACGGTTCGACCGACGGCACCTGCGCCTGGCTGGCAGCGCGGCGCGCGGAACTGCCGCCGCTGCGGGTGATCGAAACTGGCGGGGTTGGTCCCTCGGTTGCGCGCAATGCCGCGATCGCGGCGTCAGAAGCGCCCTACATCGCCTTCCTCGATGCCGACGATGTCTGGTGGCCCGACAAGCTGACGCCGCAACTCGCTTGGCATGAGGCTCACCCGGAGACCGCGTTTTCCTTCACCGACTACTTGCATGTGAACCCGGACGGGCGGCATCTGGGCACATGTTTCGCCTTCTGGAACAGCCCGCTTGCGCACCATGCCGGGCCGGGCTTCAGCATGATGCCGGACGCCGAGTTGTCTCTGCTGGCGACCAATGTTGTGGGCACGTCCACGGTCGTTGCCCGGCGCGCGGCGATCGAAGAAGTTGGGGGCTTCGGGCGGCTTGCCTCCGCGGAGGACTGGAACTTGTGGCTGCACCTTGCGGCCCGCTGGCCGGTTGCGTTCAGCGCGGCGATCACCGCGAACTATCTCATGCGCCCTGGAAGCGTGACCTCGAAATCCGCAGAGAGGTTGGAGGCCATGCGGCAGATTCTGTCGCGTTACGAGGACCGGACCGATCACGCAACGCGCAGAGCTGTTAAGGCCGCCCGTAGCCGCATCGATATCGCAGAAGCCGAGCTGGCGCGTGCCGAAGGCCGGGCCTGGCGCGCGATCCGGTCCGGGGCCGCCGCGCTCGCTCGCCAACCAAGCCGGCGCGCCTGGCGCAGCTTCGCCGCCGACTGCCTGCGCATCTTTACCCCGCCGCGGACCGGCGAATGAAGCTGTTCGACGCCACCGAGGAAGCTACGCTCGATGGGGCGCGCCGGCTGCGTCAGAGGCTTCAGCGCGGTTTGACCAACACGCGGATCAGCTGGGATATTGCCGGTGATCTGTGCCTGGCGGTCAACGAAGCCGCCGCAAACGCAGTGATACATGGGCGGCCCGGGCCATCTTGGGTTCGCGTCCAGGTGGCGGTCCGGGGCAGGGCGCTGGAAGTGGCGATAACCGATGACGGTGGGCCGTTCGACGACTTCCGGGCGCGCAGCGAGGCGGTCGCCGCCCAACCGCATATCGAGGCGTCCGAGCGCGGCCTGGGCCTGCCGCTCATCCGCCAGGTGTTGACTGAAATCGCTTATGAGCCGGGACCGCCGAATGTGCTGCGCGGCCGGCGCAAGTTGTACCGTGCGCGGCCAGCCCTGTTGCTGGTCGAAGACAGCGCGACGCTGTTGCGGCTTTATTCCGGCTTTCTCGGCGCGCGCTTCCGCGTCAGGACCGCGCAGACGGTCGCAGCGGCGCGCGAGACGCTGCTGAGCGAGCCAGTCGATATCGTGGTTGCCGACTTTCACCTGAATGGCGAAAAGGCCGTCGATCTGCTGAACGCCATTCAGGACGAGCAGCTCGACCGGCCGATCCCCACGGTGTTGATGACGCAGGATCGCGAAAGCGCGACGGAGGATGCCGTGCTGCGGGCGGGCGTTGAGCAGTTCCTGTTGAAGCCGATCACGCCTGAAGCGCTGAACCGCGCCATTGATCTGGCGTTGTCGAGCCACCAGAAGCGGCTCGCTCACTTCTTTTCGTATTTCGGGCGCGATGCGCAGACGCTGCTGACCCCGCGCCTCCCTGCGGTGATGGACGGGTATCGCTGCCGCGTGCTTCACGGCACGGCGCTTTGGGGAGGCGGCGATTTCACGCTTCATCTTGCAGCGGACGGCCGGCAGCGTATCGTGCTCGGCGATGCAATGGGGCACGGCCTTCCGGCCAAGGCCACCGCGCTGACTTATGCGGCGATGCTGCGCACCATCGACGCGCTGGGCGAAGGGGATGCCGGACAGTTCCTTGAGCGGCTTTCGGCGGCCGTCGGCCATCCGCATTTTCCGCCCGGGATGATCGCCACGATCATCGTCTGCGACCTGGCGGCGGACGGCCGGATCGCGGTGGCGAGCGCCGGGCACTTGCCGCCTGCCGTACTGTCCGCCAGCGGATGCCGCACGGGCGCATACGGCGGACCGATCCCCGGTTTCGACGACCGGGCGCGGTATGAGGTCGAAACATTCCGCCTTGCGCCGGGAGAAAAGCTGATCCTGATCACGGACGGCCTCGACGCTGAGGGCATGGCGCAGGGCGATTTTCCAGCGGCGTTGCTTGAGCGGCTGACGGCTTCGCGACAGGCGGATCTGGACGACCTCGACCGCGCACTGGCTGATTGGGCATTTGCCGCGCTTGGAGCCGCGCCGAGCGACGACTGGACCGCCATCCTCATTGAACGGGCGTTATGACGGAGCCTGCTTCCTGCGCCGGAATGAGGTTCTGGCCTGCGGCGTGGGCGTAAATCTTCGCCAGCCGCGTCATGCCAGCGTCGGGCGAAAAATGCGCTGATGCGCGCGCCTGCGCCGCATGGCCAAGTTCGAGGCGCGCCCGCGGACCCATGGCGCGCCAGGCATGAACGGCTTCGCCGGCGGCCCGCAGATCCTCCGCATCGAACAGCCAGCCGGACACGCCGGGCACGACGACGCGCGGCAGCCCGCCAACGCGCGCCGCCACGATCGGCACGCCGCGCGCGATCGCTTCCAGCGCGGCCATCGGCAGCCCTTCGGCGCGCGACGGCATCACCAGAAGGCCGGCATCGTTCCAGACTGTTTCCGGCTCGCGCGCAAACCCGTGGAACGCGACCTCGCGCCCGTATTCCGCTTCGAGCGGATCGCGCAGCGGTCCGTCGCCGAACACATGCCAGTCACCGCCGCCAACCCGCCGCGCCAGTGCGCAGAACAGGTCCGCGCCCTTTTCCGGCGCCAGACGGCCGACGAAGACGATGCGCGCGCCGGGCCTTGGCGGACCCGTCGGCATCTCGACGAAATTCTCCAGAAGCTGGGCGCGGAAGGGCAGACTGCGCCGGATATCCTCGCTCACCGCGATGCGCGGCGCGAGAATTCCTGTCAACTCGTCAAGCCGCTGATAAACGCCCACGGGAAACGGCTCGCGCAGACCAGCATGGTAGGAGGTGATGACCGGCGTTTTGGTCAGCACGCGCACGATCCGCGCCAGAATGTTGGCGCGGTAGCCATGAGCGTGGATCAGCGCCGGCCGCGCCGCCCGCACCGCGCGCAGAAGCCCTCCCGCCCCGCCGCCAAGCCGCTCGACCGGCAGCCCGGCCTGCTTGAACATCTCGTAGCTCGGATGATCGTCATAGGGCGCGAGCAGCACGATCTTCGCTTGCGCGCCGCGTGCGAGGAGATGGCGGGTGACAAGTTCGACATGCCGTTCGATGCCGCCGATCGTCCGGCTGTCGAGGAGCTGCCAGATCATGTCCGCTCCGACAGAAACCGGCTTCCGAGCGCCTTGCGTGCAAGCCACCGGCTCAGCCGCGGGGCGACGATGCGCAGCCGCCCGGCCTCGCGCGCCATTTCGGCCGCTAACGTGGGGTTGAAGCGGTCGTTGAGGATCAGCCCGGCCAGTTCGATCTGGCTGGCTTCAAGCAGGCTGATGGCGGAGGCGAAAGCGGCGCGGTCAATTTGGCCGGCTAACGCGACCACATGGATGCGCCCGCAAGCGGCGGCTGCGGCCGGCCCGTCAACTGCGCGCGTGCCAATCTCGCGGAGGGGCGCGATGTCCACGACGATGCTGTCAAACGCCCCGAACTGATCGATCCCGCGCCGCAGGCGAGCGATATCGGTCACGCTGCGCCCGTCCATCTCGCCGGCGACATCGAGCCTGTCGAAGCCAGCCGGGTCGCGCCGCATGAGGCCGCCCGGTTCGCAGTCGAGCCGCCAGCCATCGGCGGCTGGTCCGATCGGGCGGGACATGTCCAGCAATGCCGTCCTTTGGCCCGAGCGCGCCGCGAAGGACGCCAGCCCTTCGCACAGGGTGGAAACGCCGCTCTGCGCATCGATGCCCGCCACGGCGAAGACGCGCTGACCTTCGCCCCGGTTCGTCAGCGCCAGTTTGCGGATCTGCGGCTGCCATGCCTCCATCGTCGCTACTCGCTCGGGTTGAAGAGCTGGTAAGGCTGGAGGATCGCCATGATGTTGCGCATGGTGTCCGCGGCTTTTTGCAGGTCGCCCTCGCTCTCCTCCGGCACGTAGATCGTATCGCCGGCACGGATCACCGGCAGGCGTGAGGTATCTGCCGTCTTGGCGAATTTGAGGAGGTCGAAATAGGACGCCTGCGGCTGGTGCTCGCTCATGTTGACGACGAGGATTCGGCTTTGCAGCGCGGTCGAGGTCGGCCCGCCCGCCGCCGCCAGCAGATCGAGGATGGTCATGAACTCGCTGTAGCGGTAATGGCCGGGCTTGGCGACGGCGCCGAGAATGCGGACCTGATCCATGCGCGGCTCGTCGAGCAACTGGGCTTCCTCATTTGGCACGAAGATCACATCGCCGGTCCTGACCCTGGGAAGCAGATCGGGGTCGCCCGTCAGGAAATACCGCTCAAGATTGATGCGCCTGATGTCCGGATAACGCTTGCCGCGCCGGGAGACGCGGATATTGCGCAGGTCAGCCTTCTCCGTCGGCCCGTCGGCCGCGGTCAGGATATCGAGAAACCCCATGGAAGCGTTGAAGGCGTAGCGCCCCGGCCGCCCCACTTCGCCCATGATGTAGATCGAGCGCTCCTTCGATAACCGGACCCATTGCGCCTTGTTGTCGTTCGGATCGGTCGGAAGCTCGGGCACCATGATGACGGTTCCCGCCGTTATGTCGGGCACCCGCGAAATCGCGCCGCCTTCTTCGACGAAGCTGTCGAGGTCGAAGACGCGGCTCTGCGCGGCTGTCGCGCCGCGATCGAGGATGCGCAGATTGGCGAGATCGGCTTCAGAGGTTGGGCCGCCCGCTTGCGCCAGCAAATCGAACAGCGACATCTCGTCGGACCATTCGAAACGCCCCGGCCGTTTCACCGCGCCGATGACCTGCACCGCCCGGCCCGGCGGTACGCTCAGCCAGGATGGTTCGGTTCTTTCGGTCTTTTCCGGGATGAAGATGGCGTCGCCCGGCGCGATTGCCGGCAAATCGCCCAAGCCGGTTTCGGTGTATGCCTGCAAATCGAACTTTTCGACGCCGCCGCCGGTTCGAATGATGCGGATTTGCCGCGTGTTGGCGAAGCGGTTCGGCCCGCCGGCATTCGCCAGCAGTTCCATGAAGGTGGTGTCGGCCTGGGCCTCGTAAGCGCCGGGGCTGGCGACCTGTCCCATGACATAGACCGTGCGCGCGCCGCCCTTCACCTCCTCGCTCTGGCGCGGGACGAAGATGGTCGCGCCCGGTTCCAGCGCGGGCAGCAGCGCATCGTCCCCGCTGTCCAGATACGCTTCCAGATCGAAGGATACCGGCTCGTTGCCGCTGAGAATGCGGATTTGTTCGACCGATGCATAGCGCGTGACGCCGCCCGCGCGCAGCAGCATGTCCACGACGCTGATGCCCGGCTTGAACGCGTAGGACGCGGGATTGTTGACCTCGCCGAACACGCGCACCGCCGAGGCCTCGTCAGCCGCATCGCCGGCTTCGGCCAGGTCGCGGCCGTCGAAATCGACGTAAACGTTGCCGGTCACCGGCGAGGCCGGGACGAAGATGATGTCAAGCGGCTGGAGATCGGGCAAGATGTCGGCGTTGCCGGTGTCGAGAAACGCCTTGTAATCGAACGGGATGCGGTCGCTGCCGCGCTGGATATGCATTCGGTCAAGCTGCGCGCCTTCGGCCAGCCCGCCAGCCGCGGCGATCGCGTTCTGCACGTTGGCGTCCGCTGGAAGGTCAACTTGCCCCGGCTCTTTCACATAGCCGCCGACCTGAACGAGCAGGCGCTGTTCCTTGAGGATGACGCGCAGGCGCTCGACATTCTTGTAAGCCGCGCCAAGCGCCTCGCGCAGCTTCGCGCGGGCGGCGTCGAGAGTCTCGCCGGCCAGCGCCACCGCGCCGATTTCGGGAAGCATCAGGCGGCCCGAACGATCTAGCTGAAAGTCGCCGGTGAGCGTGCTTTCGCCTGGCATGATGAGGGTGAGCATATCCCCCGGCGTCAACCGCGGGTTCTCGACCCGCTCCAGCGAGGTCGCCCAGTCGCCGGTCTGCGCCAGCGCGGCGCTGGCCATCGTGAGCGCGAGCAAGATTGCGGTCAGCCCTGCCCCCAGCTTTGTGCGCCGTTCATCCATTCGGTGAAAGCTCCTCGCGCACCGGCTGGCGCGTCTCGCGTGGCGGCGCCGGGCGCGCATCCAGCCGCCCGATCGACGGGTCGATCCGCGCCATCACGGTCCAGGCATGACGTGATGTGTCCCAGTAATCCCGCCGCAGTCCGCCGGCATATTCGCGATGCGCCCTCATCATCAGCAGTTGCGCCTCCAGCATCAGGGCCGGGCGGGTCTTGAGCGCGCCATCCTCGGCGAGACGCCGGAACGCGCGGCGCAGAGCCAGCAGAACCGGATCGTGCGCGCGCTCCTGCTCCGCGAGACCGCCCCGCGCCTCCTTCGGCCAGGACACGCAGCCCTGCAAACCGGAAACCGCCGTGAAGGCGATCAAGATTGCAGCCCAGGCCCGGCGCGAGACGCTCGTCATTATTCGTATCCGCACGCCCGGACATCCGCAGGCCGGTCCAGAACGCCTACCCCGCGAGCAAATGCGCCATGCGCAGGTTGTGGAACAGCTTGCGCGGCTGCGCGCGGACCCGGCACAGGCGCAAATCATGGCCGCTGGCCCGCAGGCGTTTGTAAAGGAAGACGATGCCCCCGATCCCGGAGGAATCGATGAAATCGACTCGGGAGAGATCCAGCTCTACGTCTTCGCCGCTATCGGCAAGCCGCTCCAGATCCGGGCGCAGGCGGCGCATACCGGCCGCATCCATGTCCTCGGGAATTTCGAAGCTGACCGTCACTTGCCGCACTCTCCGATTGCTTCAGGAGAATCATATGCCTGGTTGCAACCCTAACGTGCAACGCTCGGATTGCAATCCGGGAAAGAGAAAATGCACAAATGCATGATTTGCGTGCGGCTCGGAAAGGTTGCCTCATCCGGTGCGGCGGGCGGCTCGCATCGCGGCGATCAGCGGCGCGGCGCGCTCTTCCAGCTCATCCGCCAGCCTGGCCACCTCCGCGTTCCCTCCGCTCCGGCCGGCGCGCAGAAGTTCGTCGCCGGTTTCCGGCGCGCCGAGCTGGGCGAAGATCGCCGAGAGGCTATGCACCTCTCTTGCGATCGTCTTGCGATCCCCGGCCAGCGCTGCCTGTTTGAGCGCCGCGCGCGTTCGCGCCAGCTCTGCTTCAAAGGTCTGCGCCAGTTCTTCGAGGACCTCCGCATCGAGCGTGTCGGTGAGAGCGCCAATATCGAGAGCTTCGCTCATCTCGCTTTCCTCCCTGTTGCGAGCCTCCATGACATCGAGCGTCACTGCCCCTTGCCCAGCGCCATGACGCCCACGGTGCGCACGATGATGGACAAATCCGTCGCCAGCCAGCTGGGCCAGCGGGTCAGGCGCATGGCGTAGGCGTGGTCGTACATCACCTTCGAGCGGACATCCTCGATGCTGCTGTCGTACCGCTGGCTGACCTGCGCCAGTCCGGTGATGCCGGGCCGCAAGCCATAAGTGCGCTCGGTATAGAACGGGATCTCGCTTTCCAGCCTGGCGAAGAAGCTCGGCCGCTCGGGGCGCGGGCCGACAACGGACATGTCCCCGCGCAGCACGTTGATCGCCTGCGGGAGTTCGTCGATCCGGCTTTTCCGCAGAAAGCGGCCGACGGGAGTGATGCGCGGGTCGTTCTGTGCAGCCCAGACCGGGCCGGTCCGCGCCTCGGCGTCGGAGACCATCGTGCGAAACTTGATGAGCTGGAACAGCCGCGTGCGGTCATACTCCTGGCGTCCCACGCGCAGCTGCCGGTAGAAGATCGGGCCGGGACTGCTCAGCTTGATCGCAGCGCCGACCGGAATGATGACGAGCGCCAGCACGACAAGCGCCGCCGCGCCGCAGGCGAGATCGAGCGCGCGCTTGCTGAACCACACCGAGCGCGGGATATATTCCGGTGCGTTCCGGCGTTGCGGGCCGCTGTCGGCGCGCTTCCACGCGCCGCCCTTCGGGGCCAGCAGATAGCGCACGCTGCCGATCAGCGCGGCGGCATAGCCCTCGACCAGATAGACCCACCACGCCAGCGGCTTCGGCAGCCAGCGCGGCCGCGCCCAGACTGCCCAGCCCGCAAAGGCGAGACCGGCCACGCCGGCCGCAAGCAGCGCCTGAAACGGCGCCGCGCCCCGCGCCGCCAGCACCGCCGTCGACGCGAGCAGCAACACGAGCAGGAACGGCATGACTGCGCGCAGCATCTTGCCTGATGCGAACACGAACGCGAGGCCAGGCCGGCGCGGATCGGCCAGACGCCAAAGCCGCAGCGCCTGCTGCAGATTGCCCGCGCCAATACGCTGGCGGCGGCGGAAATCCAGTTGCGGCGGCGCGCTTTCCAGTTCCAGCACGGCGATCCTCTCGTCATAAATGGCGCGGTAGCCCTGCGCGACGATCTCCATCGGCAGGATGAAGTCGTCGTTGATCGTGTCTTCGGGCAGGGGCGCGACCAGCGAACGGCGCAACATGTAGAACGCGCCATGCGCGCCCATTGGCGCGGCGAGGGCAGCTTCGGCCGTCTTGATGCGACGCTGATAGGCCCAGTAGGCCCGCTCGCCCTCGCTCCCCGGCGCGGTTAGCGAATAGGTCCCGCAGACCAGGCCGACATCGGGGTCGGCGAAATGCGCCGCGGCGCGCCTGAGCGCGTTGTCCGGCAGTTCCGCGGAAACGTCCGTGAAGGCGACAAGCTTGGCGCGGGTGGCGGCCAGCCCGGCGTTGAGCGCGGCGACCTTGCCGCGGTTGTCGCGATAGCGCAGCAGATGAACGTTCAGCGCATCGTCCAGCCCGTCGAGCGCCGCGAGCGCCTCCTCATAGGTCCGGTCGGTGCAGCCGTCGAGGACGATGACGACCGACAGCCTGTCGCGTGGATAATCGAGCGCGGCGAGGTTGGCGATCTTGCGTGCGATGAAGGCTTCCTCGTTGTGCGCCGGCATGACGACGGCGAGACTGGGCAGCGTCCCCGGCGGCGGCGGCGAAGCGGGCGTCGGTCCCGGCTGCGCCAGCGCGCGCAGGGCAAGCGGATACACCGCATGGTGATAGACGAAGGCCGCCGCGCTGACGCCGAACACCGTCTCAGCGATCATCGACATCTCCCGTCAGCCGCCGATAAGCCGCGAGCGTCCGCTCCCAGTCGTAGGCCTGTTCAACAAAGTCGCGCGGAGACGCAGGGGGCGGGGCCGCGAGCGCTCGCGCAAGCGCATTGGCCAGCGCATCGGGATCGCCCGGCGGCACAAGTTGTCCGGTCTCCGGGCACACCGCCTCCGCGACAGACCCGACCTGACTTGCCACCACAGGCACACCGCAAGCCTGCGCTTCCAGCAGCGAGCGCGGCAGGCCTTCCGCGTGAGAGGGCAGGGCGAACACATCGAGGCCGGGCAGCAAATCGGGGACATCGTCGCGGTGACCGAGAAACGCAACGCGCGCGCCAAGCCCGAGCGATCGCGCCCGCGCGCGCAGCGCGGCCATCTCCGGCCCGTCGCCGATGACGACAAGCCGCGCCGCCGGGCGGGCGAGGCGTGCAAACGCCGCCAACAGATCGGCGTGTCCCTTGACCGGCACGAGGCGGCCGACCGTTCCGATTGCCCGCTCATCCGGGCCAAGGCCAAGCGCCGCGCACGCCGCATCGCGCCCTTCCGGGGTGAATCGCGACAGGTCGATGCCGGTCGGGATGACATCGACGCACGGGCGCGGGAGCATATCCCGCAGAACGTCCGCCGCCCCTTGCGAGAGCGCAACATGCGCCGGCCGCACCAGCCGCTCCGCCAGGACCGTCAGCTGACGGTGGCGCGGGTGCGCGTCATAGTGCCAGACATCATGCTCGACATGGATCACGCGCGGCGCCCCTGCAAGGCGCGCGGCCAGCCCGCCGTACAGGAGCGGGCCGATGTGATGGAGCACCACGGCGCGCGCCCGCAGCACCCGCAAGCGGCGAGCGAGCCGCCGCACCAGGGCAGGGCGAAGGCCGCCAGCCGTTTCCAGCCCTTCAATCACGTTCGCGACAGGCTCCAGCCCCGGCCAGTCCGCGATGAGCGTGTCGGTCGCGCCCTGAAGACTGATGATGCGCCCGCGCCCATTGCCCTCGCGGACCAGATCGCGCGCCAGCGTTTCGATGCCGCCCGGCGCCATGCGTTCGACAATATGCACGACCGGACGCAACAGTTCGGGCGCGGGCCGCGCTTCCGGGGCGGAAGGTCTCGTCACGCGCCGTAGCGCCATCGGCGCGGATGCTCGCTTGGGTTGCAGTGATTTCAATTCGGTCACAGTGTCCTGCCGCCTTCCTTGCGGCCGCCTCGCGATGTCAAGCGGTAGATGGATTAGCAGGAATACTGCGTCAAAGCGGAGAAAACTTAGTAAATTCGTGTGAATCAACGATCATAAATGTCGAGACAATTTCATGTAAAAGTCTTCGACAATTATCCAAAAGGGCTGGCGATTTGCCAAGCCTTGTGTTTACGCCTTCCCGCTATGGTCTCATGGCAACTTTAAGTTGAGTTTGCCAAGGGGCGCGGCGCCCCCGAGGCCCTCCTGGAGGCGAAATGTCAGTTCTGGTGACCGGCGGTGCGGGCTACATCGGCAGCCACTTCGTTCTCGATCTGCTCGATCGCGGCGAGCAAGTCGTGGTGCTGGACAATCTGTCGAGCGGTTTTCGCTGGGCCGTGCCCAAAGGCGCGCCTCTTGTTGTTGGAGAGGCGGGCGATACAGAGTTGCTCAGGGAGGTGATTGCCCGCTTCGAGGTAGAGGAGATCGCCCATTTCGCCGCCTCCACGGTCGTCCCGGAATCGGTGGCCAATCCTCTGGCCTACTACGCCAACAACACCTGCGTGCTGCGCGCCGTGATGGAGGCCGCCAGCCGCGCCGGTGTCGCGCGGGTGATCTTCTCATCCACGGCCGCGGTCTACGGCACGCCTGAGCACGCCGTGGTCGACGAAACCACGCGGCTCAAGCCGATTTCCCCCTATGGCGCGTCCAAGATGATGAGCGAACGGATCATCGCCGACGCCGAAGCCGCGGGCGGGCCAGCCTACGTGATCCTGCGCTATTTTAACGTCGCGGGCGCCGATCCCGCCGGCCGCGCCGGTCAATCAACGCGCGGCGCAACTCATCTCATCAAGGTCTCATGCGAGGCCGCGACCGGACAGCGCCCCGGCGTCACCGTATTCGGCACGAATTACCCGACGCCCGACGGCACCTGCATCCGCGACTACATCCACGTTTCCGACTTGTCGGCAGCGCACCTGGATGCGCTCGACCACTTGCGCGGAGGCGGTGAGCAGGACGTGTTCAACTGCGGTTACGGTCACGGATTTTCGGTGAATGAGGTCATCGCGGCAGTCAAGGCGGTCTCCGGCGTCGATTTCCCGGTCGCGCGGGGCAAACGCCGGCTCGGCGACCCGGTCGCTCTCATCGCCGCAGCAGACAAGATCCGCGCGACGCTCGGCTGGCGGCCGCGCTTCGACGATCTCGAAACGATTGTCGCCCATGCCCTTGCCTGGGAGCGGCATCTCCTGGAGCGCGCCTCCGCGCGCGTCCCGCTGGCGGGGGAATGAGCATGAGCGGCAAGTACTTCGGGACCGACGGCATCCGCGGCGCGGCCAACGCGGGGCGCATGGCGCCGGGCACGATACTCAAGATCGCGATGGCGGCCGGCCGCGCCTATCGCGGAGCGGGCCACCGTCCGCGCGTCGTCATCGGCAAGGACACGCGGCTTTCCGGCTATTCGGTCGAGGCGGCGCTGGTGGCGGGCTTCACGGCGGTCGGGATGGATGTGTTCCAGCTCGGCCCGATGCCGACACCAGCCGTGGCCATGCTCACCCGCTCCATGCGCGCCGATCTCGGCGTGATGATTTCCGCTTCGCACAACCCTTTTCACGATAACGGCCTGAAATTCTTCGGCGCGGACGGCTTCAAGCTGCCCGACGCGGTGCAGGACGAAATCGAGGCCGCCATCGCGCAGCCCGAGGCGGACAACCTCGTTCAGCCCGCCGGCATGGGCCGCGCCCGCCGCGTGGAAGGCGCGCAGGAGCGCTACATCGAGTTCGCCAAGCGCACCTTCCCGCGCGATCTTACGCTGGAGGGGCTGCGCATCGTCATCGACTGCGCACATGGCGCGGCCTACAAGGTCGCGCCCCAGGCGCTTTGGGAACTGGGCGCGGAGATCGTGCCCATCGGCACGGACCCGAACGGCACCAACATCAACGAAAAGAGCGGGTCGAACGCGCCGGAGATCATGGCCGAGAAAGTGCGCGAGGTCCGAGCCGATGCCGGTATCGCGCTGGACGGCGACGCCGACCGGCTCATTGTCTGCGACGAGCGCGGCGCTGTCGTGGACGGCGACCAGCTGATGGCGATCATCGCGCGGTCCTGGAAGGCGCGCGGCCGGCTGGCCTCCGACGAGGTCGTGGCGACGGTCATGTCGAACCTCGGCTTCGAGCGCTATCTCGATAGTATGGGACTCAAGCTGGTGCGAACGCCCGTCGGCGACCGCAATGTGATCGCAGCGATGCGCAAGCGCGGCGGCAATCTCGGCGGCGAAGCGTCGGGTCACATCATCCTTTCGGATTACGCAACCACGGGCGACGGGCTGGTCTCCGCCTTGCAGGTGCTCGCCTGCCTGGTCGAAGAGGGCGCGAAGATGAGCGCGCTTGGCCGGGTCTTCGAGCCGATCCCGCAGATCATGCGCAGCGTGCGCTACGATGGCGGCGAGCCGCTTGCGAAACAGTGCGTGAAAAAGGCGATCGCGGGTGCGCAAGCACGGTTGAACGGCCGGGGCCGGCTGGTGATCCGGCCTTCGGGAACCGAGCCTGTGATCCGCGTAATGGCGGAAGGCGAGGACGGCAAGCTGATCGACGAACTGGTCAGCGAGATCGCCGAAAGCATCGCGGCGAGCTGACCGGATCAGACTGGCTGGCGGGTTTCCCGCGCGCTCACCTGGCCGAGGTCGCCGTGCCGCGCAGCCTCGATGAGCCGCGTCAGCGTTGCTGCCTGGGCCTTGAGCGTGAAATTGCGCTCCACATGCGCGCGCGCCGCCCGCGTCATGTCCTGGCGTTCGTTGTCATTCCAGTTTGCCGCGGCCGTCAGCGCTTTCGCCAGCGCGGGCCGATCACCGGGTTCGACCAGCAATCCCATCCCCGGCAACACCATCTCCTTCACGCCCATGTAGCGCGTCGAGACGACCGGCAGGCCCATTGCCATCGCTTCCTTGATGACGAGCGGGCCGCTGTCACGCTCGCCGTTCGGCCCATCCTTGAACGGGGCGGCCAGCGCCAGATAGCCGCCGCCATGCGCCCGGAACCAGTCACGCTGCTGCGCGCCGAGGAAGCGGACGCGGCGCCCTACCCCGAGGCTTTCGGCCAGATCCTGAAGATCGGCGCGCGCGGGGCCGTCCCCCACGACATCCAGACCGAGGCGCGGCGGAATGCCCGGATAGGTCAGTGCATGGAGCAGATCGTCAACGCCCTTCTGCGGGACCAGCCGCCCCACAAACAGCAGCCTGCCGTTGTTCTCGCCATTCGAGAACGGGAACTGCCCGGCGTCGATGCCGCAATAGACGACGCGGACTTTCGCCAATGGCGCTATCGCCCGCAGGTCGCGCGCCATGTCCTCGCACGGCGCCAGCGCGAAATCGGCGTGGGTCAGCTTGGCCGGCAAGTCCTCGGGTTCGGCGTAAACGTCATGTCCGTGGGCAATGAAGGAGACGCTCACGCCGGCGAGCCGCGCCGCCGCGATGGCGTGCGCCGCAGCGCCGCCGGCGAAATGCGCGTGGACATGCCGGCAGCCTGCATCACCTATCACGCCGGCAATCTTGGCCGCGTTCCACAGGAGCGAACGGCGCGGCAACATCCGCTGGGCGCGCACGAAGGCCAGCGCGCGCGGCAGGCCCGCGCCGAAATTCCCGGCCCGAACGGCGCCGGACGCGCGGATATTGCCAAGGCGAATGGCGTTCTCGGCCAAAGGGCGGTCAACATCCTGTCCCGGCTCGCTCCAGGGGGTCATGGCGATCAGCGTGACCTGATGCCCGCGCGCCTGCATGGCCCGGATTTCATCGCCGATAAAGGTTTCCGACAGAACCGGAAAGTGCGTCACGAGATAGCAAACGTTCATGCAGCCACCTTCATTTCCAGATGGCGCATTAAACAGCCTAAATGAGAAATCCTTATTAATTCATTTGGCTGATATAATTCTCACGAATTAACCGCGCGGAAAACAGTGTCTATACGTTCTAAAATACATTTACACGAAATTTGGCTTCTGCAAAGCTCATGGTACCCGGTGAACTGCGGTGATTGAGTGGGAGGCGCTTATCGGCTGGAGGAGGCCCGCCTATTCCATCCGCGCCCGGAACAGCCAGCCCGCAACGCTCAGCGTGAACGCCGCGATCAGCGCCAGCGGCAGGGTGTTCGCCAGCACGTCCTCCGTCGGCATCCCCTTGAGGAAGACCCCGCGCACGATTACCAGGAAATGGCGCAGCGGGTTGATCTGCGTAAAATCCTGCAGCCACGCGGGCATGTTCTCGATCGGCGTGGCGAAGCCGGACAGCAGGATCGCGGGCGCGGCGAACAGGAACGCGCCGAGGAACGCCTGCTGCTGCGTCTGCGACAGCGAGGAGATGAACAGCCCCACGCCGATCACCGCGAGCAGATAGATGAAAGTGCCAAGATAGAGCAGGGCGAGCGAGCCGCGGAACGGCACCTCGAAGAAGAACACCGCCACGGCGATAAAGGCGGTGGCCTGCGCCAGCCCGGCGATCATGGCCGGCACGGTCTTGCCGAGCAGGATTTCATGCACGCGCAGCGGCGAGACCATGATCTGGTCGAAGGTCCCCAGCTCGCGTTCGCGCGCAATGGTCTGGCCGGTGACGACCAGCACGATCAGCAGCGTCAGCGTGCCGAGCAGTCCGGGCACGATGAACCAGAAATCCTTCAGGTTTGCGTTGAACCAGTGTCGCACCACCACCGGATCAGCGGCCGACCCCTCGGTCTGCAGAGCGACGGGGCTGGTGTCGGTCAGATCGGCGGTAATCTCGCTAAGATAGCCGGTGACGATCTGCGCGGCATTCGAGCGTCGGCCATCGAGCAGCAGTTGCGCCTGCGCGGGCCGCCCCGCGTTGATGTCGCGCGAGAAGCTCTCGTCGAAATGCAGGACGGCGATCACGTCCTGATTGTCGATGGCGCGGCGCGCGGCGCCCAGATTGGAAAGTCGCCTCACCTGCGCGAAGGCCGGCGCGCCGTCCACCCGCTGCACGAATTCCGCGCTCCAGCGGCCGGCGTCGCGGTCGATGACGCCGATATTCACGTTGGTGACTTCCAGCGTCGCGGCGTAGCTGAAAAGGAAAAGCTGGACAATCGGCGGGGCGATCAGCACGAAGCGGCTGCGCGGGTCGCGCCAGATCGCCAGCAACTCCTTGATGATGAGCGCTGAGAGACGCCTCCACATTATTCCAGGCTCTTGCGGGTGGTGAGTGCGGTGAAGATCAGGAACACTGCGCCGATGCCGAGCATCCAGGCGATGTCGCGCAGGAACAGCGGCCAGATGTCGCCGACGAGGAACACGGTCTGAAGGCTCGGCACCAGATAGCGCGCCGGCACGATATAGGTGATCCACTGGACGAGTTCGGGCATCGACTTGATCTCGAAAATGAAGCCCGAAAGCAGCACCGCTGGCAGGAACCCGGAAAGCAGTGCGATCTGCGAGGCGACGAACTGGTTTTTCGTGGCCGAGGAGATCAGCAATCCCTGCCCGAGCGCGGGCACCAGGAACGCCGAAGAGATGACGACCAGCGCAAGGAACGAGCCGCGAAACGGCACGCCGAACAGGAACACCGCGATCGCCGTGCACATGGCCATCGCGCCAAGGCCCAGCGCGAAATAGGGCAGCAGTTTGCCGAAGATCAGTTCGGGGATGGATATGGGCGTGGCCATCAGCGCTTCCATCGTCCCGCGCTCCCACTCGCGGGCGACGACGAGCGCCGTCAGCAGCGTGCCGACGAGGGCCATGACGATTGTGATTGAGCCGGGCACGAGGAAAAACCGGCTGGTCAGCTCCGGGTTGAACCAGTAGCGCGGCTCCAGCGTGACGGCCGCTTGCGGCGGGTTTTCGGGCGTGCGCAGCGCCAGCCAGGTTTGCCAGACACCGCGGGCGTAATTCTCGACGAATTTCGCGGTGTTGGGGTTCGTGGCGTCGGTGATAACCTGAATGCGCGCGCTTTGGGGGTCATGCGCGACCCTGGCGGCGAAGTCCTCGGGGATCACGACGATGCCGCGGATGTCGCCCGCGATCAGCTTCGGGATCACTTCGCGCCGGTCCCGCGCGCGCACGGCCTCGAAGAAACGCGATCCCTGAAACGATGCTGCGAGGCTTTGCGACGGCCCATCGCTCTTTTCGACAACCACGCCGACACGCACAAGGTTGGAGTCGAGCGAGATCCCGTAGCCGAACAGGAACAGCAGGATCAGCGGCAACACGAAGGCGATCAGGATACTGCTCGGGTCGCGGACGATCTGGATCGACTCCTTGACAAGCAGCGCGCCGAAGCGCCGCCAGCCCCCGCTGCCCGCCGCCGCGCTCATGCCGCTTCCCTTTCACCTTCCTCGCTCGCCTGCACCAGATGAATGAACGCGTCTTCCAGCGAGGGGTCCGGGCACTCATCCGTTTGCGCCTGCGACTTGAGCGCGTCGGGCGAGTCCAGCGCGATGGTCTCGCCGCGATACATCAGCGCGATGCGGTCGCAGTATTCGGCCTCGTCCATGAAGTGCGTGGTGACGAGGATCGCAACGCCCTTGGCCACCAGCCCGTTGATATGCGTCCAGAATTCGCGACGGGTGATCGGGTCGACGCCCGAGGTCGGCTCGTCGAGGAAAAGCGCGTCCGGCTCGTGCATGACCGCGCAGGCCAGCGCAAGGCGCTGCTTGATGCCCAGCGGCAGCTCGCGCGCGTTCATGTCGAGATAGCGCGACAGGTCGAAGGTGTCGATCATCGCGTCGATCTTGTCGCGCCGCCGGGCGCGCGGCAGGCCATAGACGCTGGCGAAGAAGCGCAGGTTCTGCAGCACGCTCAGATCGCCGTAGAGCGAGAAGGTCTGCGCCATGTAGCCGAGCCGCCCGCGCGCCTCGGCCGCCGCCTTGCGCAGGTCATAGCCAGCGACGCGGCCGACGCCTTCGGTGGGTTTGAGCAGGCCGCAGAGCATCTTGAAGGTGGTGGATTTGCCCGCGCCGTTCGGCCCCAGCAACCCGAAGATTTCGCCCGGCGGGATCGAGAAGGCGATGTCGCGCGCTGCGGTGAAATCGCCGAATTTCTTGGTGAGGCCCTCGGCTTCGATGATCGCCGCGCCGTCGGGTTTGCTCTCGATGCGCTGGGCAAGGCCCGACGTACCGCCCGCCACCCCGCCGAGAACGTCGATGAAGGCGTCCTCGAAACGCGGCGCGACCGGCTCCAGCTTTGCCCCGCGGAAGGCATCGCCCAGCATCCCGGCCAGGCTGTCAGCGCCGTTCTCCGGCGCTTCCGCCGTAACCAGCCGGAGCGCGCTGCCCTGCACCACCCCGTCGATGATGCCCTTGTTGTCGAGCGCCCGCGCAAGCGCGACGCGGCGCACGCCTTCGATGTCGGTGGCGAGGAAGGTCCGGCCCTCGACGCGCTGCGTCAGCTCATCGGGCGGGCCGGCGAACAGCAATTCGCCGTTGTTGAGCAAGAGCACGTCATCGCAGCGCTCGGCCTCGTCAAGATACGAGGTTGACCAGACGATCGCGATGCCCTCATCCTTCAGGTCCTGCACCATCCGCCACAGCTCGCGCCGCGAGATCGGATCGACGCCCACGCTCGGCTCGTCGAGCAGCAGCAGCTTGGGCGTGCGGATCAGCGCGCAGGCCAGTCCCAGCTTTTGCTTCATCCCGCCGGAGAGCTTGCCGGCATGGCGCGTCGTGAAGGGCGACAGGCCGGTGAAGCGCAGCAGCTCATCGAAGCGGTCCGCGCGTTTTTCTTCTGGCAGGCCGCGCAAATCGGCATAGAGATTGAGGTTCTCGATGACGCTCAGGTCTTCGTAGAGGCCGAAGCGTTGGGGCATGTAGCCGATATGGCCCTGAACGGTCTGCGGGTCTTCCAGCGTGTCCGCGCCGAGCACCGCTATGCGCCCCTCGCTCGGCATCATGAGTGCGGTCATCAGGCGGATGAGGGTTGTCTTGCCCGCGCCGTCCGGCCCCACCAGCCCGGTGACGAGGCCGCCGCGAATTTCCGCCGCGATGTCATGCAGAGCGCGCGTCCGACCAAAGCACTTGGCGACATTCTGCAGGCTGACCAGCGGCTCGGCCATCGCGCTCAGTCCTTCGCGGCTGTCGTGGTCGGGTCCTCCGCAAGGCGCACGGTCACCGGCATCCCCTGGCGCAGCGCGTCGTCCGGGTCCTTGACCACGACGCGGAAGCGATAGACCAGATCTGCGCGCAACTCCGGCGTTTCGACCGATTTCGGGGTGAACTCGGCCACAGGCGAGACGAAGCCGACCTGACCCTCATAAGGCTGGTCGGGTTTAGTGTCGGTGATGACCTCGACCGGCGTGCCGGGACTGACAAGGCCGAGCTGCGGCTCGGGCACATAAGCGCGCACCCAGACCGGCGCGCTCAGCGACAGCGTGTAGACCGGCGTGCCGGCCGAAACGATCGCGCCCGGCTCGACCGCGCGCGTCAGGATCACGCCGTCCTCCGGCGCGTGGAGCGAAGCGTCCTCCAGCGCGGTCTGCGCGGCTTCCTTCTGCGCCTGCGCGGCTTCCAGCGCGGCTTCAGCCGCGGCGATGTCCTCCTTGCGCGGGCCCTCGATCGCCAGGTCCAGCGTCTGCCTGGCGGAGCGCAGCCGGGCGCGCGCCTGCTCCAGTTGCTCAACGGCGTTGTCGAATGCCGCTTCCGAGGCGAAGTCCTTGCGCACGAGCGTTTCCTGCCGGCCATATCGCGCGCGGGCATTTTCCAACGCGGCTTCGCCGGCCTCGACATCCGCGCGGGCGCGCTCGATCTCTTGCGGGCGGCTGCCGGCTTCGAGCTTGGCGAGTTTCGCCCGGGCCTCGCTAACCTGCGCCTCGCGCAGCGCCAGTTCTTCCTCGAAAGTCTCTTTATCGAGGACGGCGAGCAGGCCGCCGGCCTTCACCCTGTCGCCCTCGTCGAACATCATGCGCTCGACCCGCCCGCCGACGCGGAAGCCCAGCGTCACCTCGCGGATATCGACATTGCCGTAAAACACCCGCGACGGTCCATCATCGAGAACGTAACGCTGGTAGATGAACCATCCGCCGGCAGCGACCGCCGCGATCGCCACGAAGAGCGCCAAACGGTTTTGCATACGCTTATGCCTTGCATGACTGACTGGTCAGTCATATAATTGACCCGAGCCTGCCCGGCTGTCAAGGGCCGCGCGGGCGGAAGCGAGGCCGGCAAAAGCGCGCGCGGGACAAGCATGGCAACGGACAGTAAAGAAACGAAAAGCCGGCGAATCCGTTTCATCCTCGCCGCCGCGCTGGACGAGTTCGCCGACAAAGGCTTCGCAGACGCCCGGCTGGACGCGATCGCGGAGCGCGCCGGCGTGGCCAAGGGCACGATTTATCTCTATTTCGACACCAAGGAGACGCTGTTCGAGGAGGCGGTTCGCGCGGTGATCGGGCCGATAATCGCGCGGTTTGAATCGCTGGCCGCAGCGCCGGAAGACTCAGCGGAGGCGATCTTGCGGCAAATGATAACGACGCTTTACCGGGAAGTCGTGACCGACCCGAAGAAGCGCGGCCTGCTCCGCCTCATCATCTCGCAGGGGCCGCGCTTTCCCCGGCTGCTCCGCTTCTACCATGACGAGCTGATCGCGCGCAGCATGGGGGCGCTCAAGCGCGTGCTCGCCTACGGCGTCGAGCGCGGCGAATTCGCGCGCTCACCTGCAATCGGCCATCCGCAGATCGTCTTCGGTCCGGCGCTGACGGCAGCGATCTGGACGATCCTGTTCGCGCAGCTCGACCCGCTCGATCTGGACGCCTATTGCGAGGCGCATCTCGATTTCGTGCTGCGCGGCCTGAGAACGCCCCCTGCCTGATCGCTCTTCGCTATTTAGGCCGCAAGCGCGCCCGCCGCGGCCAATTCGCTGTGTCGGAGGATCGACTCCGATCATTTCGTCACGACGCGCACGTCAGTCGCTTGCGGAAAGCGGACTGGCCATGGCGTCGGCGGCCCGTCGCCAGTCAGTTTACGCCGTCGGCCGCTCGATCCGGGAGTATTCGTGCGGATCGGTGCAAGACCGCGCGATCTTGCAAGGAACAACCCGGCAAACGCGCTGAAAGCGTCTCAGCCAACATGGAGCCAATCCAGTTCGACGCGCTCCTTTGATTGACCTTTTTGCATCGACTGCCGGCCGGTCACCCCCCCTCCCCCGCGCGCGACCTTCCGGCCCTGATTTCCGCGCCGGGGGCGGCTTCTGATGAGGGGCCTTACGCGTTGGCAATCCACAGAACTGGCGGAGGGGGTGGGATTCGAACCCACGAGACGGTCGCCCGCCTGCCGGTTTTCAAGACCGGTGCCTTAAGCCACTCGGCCACCCCTCCACGCTTCCCGGATAGAGCTTCGGTCGATGCGACGCAAAGCCCGCTTCCTTCACCTTCGATAGCGCGCCCGCCGCTGTCAACCTTGCGGCAGCGAGAGCGCCGGGTACGCGCCGCAATGATGGCGTCGCGCGCGACCGGCGATGGGGATAAGCCGTCTGGCACTCGACACGGCAACCAGTGCGGGCGATCATGCAGTAATGATTCGCCGATCGCGAGATACGACACGCCGTTTCGCAGCATGAGCACGCATCTGCCTGCCCTGCCATCCGCCGATCCGACCAGGCTGAACCCGGTCGCGCCGCGCGATGTCGCGCTCGCCTGCCTGGCATACATTCAGGGGCCGACCGCGGCGATCACCCGCAGCCTGAAGCCGTGGGGGGTGGCGGATGCGGCGGAGGCGCTGCAGCAGCTTCGGGCAGAGGGCTTGGCCAGGGAAGCGGGTAAACGTTGGCGGCTGACCACGGCAGGGCAGGCGGAGGCGGAACGGCGCTTCGACCTTGCCGCGGCCGACTGGCGGGCGCTGGCCGAGCGGCAGTTGCCCGCGCTGGCGCTGCGGCTCGACCCCAGGCAGGCGGAGACGCGGCGATACATCGCTGAAGCCCGGAATTTCTATGCTTGCACGCTCGCCGCATTGTTCGATCTTGCCGATCCGGCGGCCCACCCGAAACTGGGCGCGATGCGCGCGGCGCTCGTCTGGCGGATCGCCGCGGCGCGCTGTCCCGATCTGCTGAGCGCGGAGGCTCCCACCGAGATGACCGGCCCGAATGATCCGCTCACGCGCGCGCTTTATGTCCGGTTCTGCGGGCTGGCGCGCGGCGCCGTCGATCAGGCGACGCCGGCGCTGCTGCGGCGCATTCTGCCGGGCGCGTCGGCGGGCGTTGGCGGTTTGCGCCGGGCGCTGGTGCGCGCGGCAATAAGCGACGCGGCGGGCGACAGCAGGACCAGGCCAGTTGAAACTGAGGCGGCCGAGCTGGCGGACTTCGGCGCGACCGTCGCCACGCTCGCCCGGAAGCTGAAAACGCCCAAGGCGAGCGGCGGGACCTTCACCGGCGGGCAAGTCGCGATCGCTCAGGTCTATGACGCCTACATGGCGAACGGCCACGCGCCCCTGTCGCTCGACGACTTCAAATCGCGCCTTTGGGCGGCCGTCCGCGAGGGCGCGGACTTTCACCTCACGCGGCTGGACATGCCGCATCTGATGGATGACGACCTGCGCAAGCGTTCGACGACCCCGACGCGGGCGGGGGACGTGGTGCATTTCGTCGTCGTTGAGTAGCGCATTCGCATTGTTGCGTGCCCGACTATCCCGTAAAATAACAATAAAATCTTCACGATTTCGGGGCATGACGAAAGACCCAGTGCTGTCATCCCTCCAGCGCGCATCCGGTTTCAAGTTGATCCTTGCTTTTTGAGGGCCGAACTTCATGGTCGATGCGTTCAGCATCTTCATTGATCCGCGCTTCAACGGCGTCTTTTCGCAGACCGCCTCGCTGCAGGGCGCAAAGGATGAGGTGAGTTTCGACGTCGTGTCGCTCCATGCCGAAGCGCGCGGCGCCATCAGCTCCGCCGTGCGCGCGACCCGATCGGGCGATGCGGACCCGAATGCGCGCATTGCGCTGATCCTGGGCGAGGCCGGCTTCGGCAAGACGCATCTGCTCGCGGCGAGCCTGAGACGGCTGGCGGTGCAGGGGCAGCTTTACCCGGCCGTCATCCAGATGACCTCGCCGGTGACGGATGCGGACTATGACCGCTGGATGCTTGAAGCCGTCATCCGCGAGCTGAACAACCCGTATTTCGGCATCCCCCGTCTGGGCGATGATGCAAAGGCGCTGCTGGGCCTGCTGCCGGGCGAAGACGCCGCGCGGTTCCGTCAGGCGGTGCAGGACGAAGACCGCGCGCTGTGCCAGCAGCTTGCGCATGAATTTGCGCCGCGGCTGGCAGAAGAGATGGCGCGGCGCGCGCAGGGCCGGACGGCGCCGACGCCGGAGCAGATCGCGATGCTGCTGGTTCGCCGGGGCAGCGCGCCTCAGTGGCAGCCGCCGCTGATCGACCTGGCGGACGCGCTGCTTTCGCATTTTGGCAGCGCCGATGCGCGCACCTTCAGGGCGAAGGCGGAAGCGGGCGACCTCGACTGTCTGGACGCCGTGCCGCCGCTCGCGCGTAGCCTGCGCCGGTTCATCCATCAGCGCACGCACAACATCGTTAACGAGGATTTCCTCAAGGCGCTGCTGCTGCACTACGGCGGCGATCTTGCCGGTTTCGACGCGCTCGGCGGGCACGCGGCCGGTACTGAAGTTCCGGGTCTGAGCTTCGCGGCGCTGGAGCGGCCCGAGCAATACCGCCGCCGGCTGGGCGATATCTCGACGGCCGCGCGCGCTGTCGATGGCGCTTTCGTCCTCGCGTTCGATCAGCTCGAATCCTTCTGGTCGCTGGCGAACGAGTCGCTGTATGTCCGCGCGATCGAAAAGGCGGTGAACCTCGTTCAGGAGTTCCCGAACATCTCCATCGTCTTGGCCTCGCTGCGCAACGTTTACGAGGAGCTGCACGACAAGCTGGTGCAGTCCACGCGCGACCGCATCCGCTTGTCGCTCGCGCCTGTCTATCTCAAGCCGCCGAACCGCGACCAGCTTGGTGCGCTGTTCGCGCGGCGCATGACGCGCGTCGCGGCGCTGGCCGAGTTGGAAGACAGCGCGCCGCTGGTGGACCTGATCCCGGATTGGCTGGTCGATGGCCTCGTCGGCGCGCGCATACGCGAGGCGCTGTCCGAGCTGGCGCGCTTCCGGGCGATGGCGCTGAGCCTGGAACGGCTGCCGGAAGAGGCGGAGTTCTTCGACGATGCCGTGCCGGCCGCGCCCGTGCCGCAGTCCGCGCGCGATTACGCCAAGGCCTGGCAGGATCATCTCGACCAGCACACCGCATTCGACATGCCGGAGACGGATGAGGCGCGGCTCGACCTGTTGCGCTGGGCGGCGAGCGCGCTGGCGGCGGAGCTTTCGCCGGTGCAGGTGCGCGCGGAGGCCAGCACCCTGACCGACACACAGACCAAGGGTCTGCAGCTCACCTTCAGCGGCGGCGAGGCGGGCCAGAACGAAATGCGCTTCCTCGGCATCTGCACGGCCATCAACCGCGACTATCGCCTCGCCAGGCAGATCGAGTCCGTGCGCCGCCACGCCGGAGACGCGCGCCCTGTGATCGTCGGCAAGCAGCGTTTCCCGCGCAGCAAGTCGGCGCAGGCGGCCGGGCCGTTGGACAAGCTGCGCGCGGCAGGCGGCATTGTGGTGGATTTCGAGCCGGCGGATTGGCAGATGCTCAGCGCGGCGCGGGACTTCGTCGAGACGCATCAATCCGAAGGCGGCTTCCGCGCGTGGCGGGCGGAGACGGGATTCCTGCTCAGCCGCATCGCGCCGCTGCGGGCGATCTTCCTGCCGACTATCGAGATCAGCGCGGCCGCGCCGGAGATGGAGCGCGAGCCGGAAGAGCGCGAACACGCCGCACCTCCGCCGGTCGCCGCGCAGGAGCCGTCAGCGGAAGACGTTGCCGAGTCGCCTGAGCCAGTCAAGACGGACGACCCGGCTGAGCCCGCCATCACGGAAGAAGCGGTCATCGACTTCAAGAAGCACGAGTCACGCGCCGCCGTGTCCGGCCGCTTTCAGGTGTTCCTCGGCGCTTCGGACGCCAAGACGCCGATCTACTGGGACCCGCACCACCCCGAGGACCGGCTGCTCAATTTCGGCTTCCTTGTCACCGGCGATCCCGGCTCCGGCAAGACCCAGACGCTGCGCGTGCTGATCGACGCGATGGCGCGTGCCGACTACCCCATGTGCATTCTCGACTTCAAGAACGACTATGCCGGGGAGAGCTTCGCCAAGCCGCTGGGCCTGTCGGTCTATGACGTGAGCCGCGCCGGGCTGCCATTCAATCCGCTGCACCCGGTTCCGGGGATGCAAGGCGAGGTCCAGCCGATCAGGCATATCCACACCATCGCGGAGATTTTCCAGCGCGTGTTCGGGCTGGGCACGCAACAGCAGGCGAAGCTGAAAAACGCGCTGCGCCGCGGCTTCGAGGATCGCGGGATCGACCTGCAGCGCTGGTACCGCGCCGGTGAGATCACCGCGCCGGGCTTCGGCGACATCGTGGAGCACCTGCGCGAACACAAGGAATCGCAGACGCTGCTCAACCGCGTCGATCCGCTCTTCGATCTCGGCCTGTTCCCCAGTGACGACACCGCGCCGCTGACCTTTGGCGATCTGCTGGAGCGCAAGGTCGTGCTCGACCTGCACGATCTGCCGAACGACGAGATCAAGGCGGCGATCGCTGAACTCATCATCATTCAGGCGCATGGCCACGCGCTGCGCGGGGAAGCGCCGCGCGTGCTGCGCCGGCTGTTCGTGTTCGATGAGGCGTGGCGCGTGAAGGACAGCCAGCGGCTGCAGGAAATGGCGCGCGAGGGCCGCGCTTTCGGCATCGCCATCGCTATCGGCACACAGTTCCCGGTCGACATTCCCGATGACCTCGCCGGCAGCCTTGAGACGCAGATTTTCCTGTCAAACTCGGAAGCGCGGCATCAGGCGGCGACGGTGCGCAAGCTCTGCTCCAGCACCAGCACGGTGGAAGGCCAGCGCGTCTGGCATAAGGCCGCCTCGCTCGGGCAGCTTCAGGGCTTTATCCGCAACCAGCATTACAAGCCGTACCGGCTGATTACCGTCTATCCGCACTATCTGCGCGAGGCGGAGCCGGAGGCGGTGTCCGCGCCGGCGGAGTAAAGCCTTCATCGAAGCCAGTGGAAGGCGTGCTCAAGGAAAGGCTGGGCATCCTGACGGACGATTTCCCCGTGCGCCATGACCACCTGTCCGGGTTGCCATGCCATAACCTTGTTCAGAGCTTTACGGGCGGGAGCGCGGTTGATCCAGGACAGCCGCCATTCAAGAGGCGCATAGCCGCGGCCTTCCACGATGCCCCACAGGCGAGCGAGAGGCCGCTGCCACCATGACCAATGGGCGGAAAGAAAGGCCTCCGAGAAATGCTCGCTCAGATCGGCGAAAATGGCGGTCCGCGATGGCCGGTGAAAGAAGACCACCTCGTCAAGCGTCACAGCGCCGTGAAACCAGGCTTGGTCAATGTGCCCGGCCCACTGTTCAGGCGGTTCGTCGTGCAGCGGCGGTTCAAACGACAAATCCGGTCGCTTCCTGATCGTTGAAGCCGGCCCCCACAGCTTCGCCGATGGCCATTCGGCTTGCCACTCCTGCAGGTACAGGTGATGGATCGGGTTGGGGCTGACGAGATGCGCAGGCGTACCCAACTCAGCGACTGCATCGCGCAATCCGTCATTGAGCCGGATTGGCGACCACACCCAAAGCTCGCCCTGCGCCAGTTGCGCTATGACCGCCCGTGTAGGATAGGGAAATCCATAGAAGTCAACGATGTCACCCTCTGCGAGCCAGAGGCCGGCATCCAACTCAACGAGGACCTGCTCGGCTCGCCGCTCCATTCAGTGATCGCCTCATCCATTTTGCGTCTTTGCGTTTGCGCCGATTCGCATGATCAGAAGCGAAGCTCCAGCGTCCGCAATTGTTCGGGCGAGACCTCGAAGTTGACGCGGAACTCGTAGGTCTCGCCGGGCATCAGCGCGGACTGGCCGAGGAACTGGCTTTCTTCGGCGACGACTTCGCCGTTGTCGTCCCGCGCGGTGATCCGCATGTTCGGCACTTCCGTCAGCTCGGAGCGGTTGTTCTTCACCTGGCCGGTAAGGATGAGCGTGTTCCGCGAGGTCTCGTCCCAGCTGTAGCCGACTTCGCCGAAGACCAGCGGCGGCGGATCGACGGGGAAGCCGATCGCGGCATAGACCGGCGCTGAAGCGGGCAGCACCTCGGCGATCTGGTCGCGGAAGCTCACAGCCGAGCCGGCGGCCCCGGCCATAACCGCGACAAACAGCGCCCAGGCGGCGGCCACGGTCAGCGTTCCCGCGCCTCTGCGCGCCTGATCGGCGACCTCCGGCGGCGTTTCGCTCTCTTGTTCGTCGCCGAAGTCGTATTCGGCCAGCAAAGCGTCGTCATCCTGAGCGTCGGTTTCGGCGGGGCGGTTGTCGGCGCGGCGGTCTTCGCGCGGGTCAGCCGTAAAGATGTCCGCCGGTTCGTCGCGCATCCGTTCGTCATCGTGATCGGCGTCGCGCGCGGCCAGACCATCCTCGCGCGCCTCGTCCTTGAAAGCGTATCGGTCTTCCAGCGGCTCCGCGCGCTCAGGCGACTCGAATGCCTCCTGCTCCGTGTCAAAGGCGAGACTTTCGCGCAGCGCATCCTCATGCGCCTCGTCGCGATAGCCCTCTATCGCCCAGTTCTCCGCGGCCTCGTCGCGCTGCAGGTCGTCGCCGCTCTGCTGCACGATGTGCGCGGCGTCCTCCATATCGGCTTGTAGCGCGTCGAAATGCGCCTGGTTCATGGCGTCCGCGTCTCGGGCCGCGGGGTCCCGTTCCTGGGGTTCATGCGGCTCGAAATCCGAAGGCTCGGCGCGCCCGGCGGCGATCTTGTCGATCAGTTCGGCCATCGGCTCGACCGCTTCGCTGCCTTGTGACGGCGCGGTGTCCGCCTCGCGCATGGGCTGCTGGTCCTGCGCCGGGCTTTCCGCCCGGCGCTCTGCCCCGCGCGCCGTCAGCCTCACGACCTTGCCGCCCCAGTCGTCGTCGTCGCTCGGCGGCTCGGCCGCTGGCGGCTCGCCTTGCAGCGTGCCGCCCAGATTGCGGGCGCGCTCATCGCTCATCAGGGCGCGCAGCGGATCGTCGCTCTGCGAGAGGGCGCGGTCCGTGCCGCTGTCATCGCTGCCGCCGCGCTCGGCGATGACCTCCTCGATCCCCTCCATGATGCGCTCGAACGCCGCGTGGGAGTCGGCATCCTGACCGCCAGCATCCCCCGGCTGGTCGGCGGTGCGGGAAAACCAGCTGTCGGCGAGCCGACGGTCAAAGCTTTCGGCGTCTTCCGGGGAGGGGCCTTCAGCCTCAAAACCGTCGGCCGGGTTCCCGTCATCCTCGGGGGCGGCATCGTGGCGCCCCGGGGGCGGCGCTCCCTCGGCGGGAGCATATTGCGCCTCTTGCGGGATCGCATCCCGCGCGGACCAGTCCGAAAAGGCGGGGCTTTCGTCAGCCTCCCGATCGTCCCAGGTCTCGTCGCGCTCCAGCATTGACGATATATCGTCCTCGTCCGCCGCCTGGGCCATCGCTCCATCCTGCCGCGCCTCGGGCACATCATCCGCGCCAGGGCTGGAAAATGCCTCCGGCATCTCGCTTTCGTCCTGCATCTCCTCAGCAATGACGAAATCCGACTCCGAAATGCGCCAGACATGATTGCAGCGCGCGCAGCGCACCTGTTGATCGATGCGCACGGGAACGCGGTAACTCGTGTTGCAAGCCGGGCACCGGAATTCCATGTTGCCGTCTCCCGCTTTATACGGTTCGCACGCGCAGGGCTTCCGCCCAGCGCCCGTCTCCTGTAAATGCCAAATTCGGTTGATACCAATAAGGCAGAGCGTTGAGAAAACCACAACCCACAGCAATAATTCCCCACCCATCAACCAACAGGAGTAAGCCGTGATCCGCTTCGAGAACGTCGCATTGCGATACGACGAGGGCGAAGAGGTATTGCGGGACGTGAATTTCCACCTGCTGCCCGGCTCCTTCTATTTCCTTGCCGGGCCTTCCGGCGCGGGCAAGTCGACCCTGCTGCGGCTCTTGTTCATGTCGCTCAAACCGACGCGCGGCGCCGTTCACCTGTTCGGCAAGAACACGAGCAATCTCGACCCGGAAGACCGCGCGAGAACGCGCCGGCGAATCGGAATCGTGTTTCAGGACTTCCGCCTGCTTGACCACATGACGACCTGGGAGAACATCTCGCTGCCGCTGCGCGTGCATGGGCGCAAGCCGTCCGAATACCGCGACGATGTCACGGAACTGTTGAAATGGGTCGGGCTGGGCAACCGGATGGACGCCTATCCGCCGGTGCTGTCGGGCGGGGAGAAGCAGCGCGCGGCGATCGCACGGGCTGTGATCGGCAAGCCGGAACTGTTGCTCGCCGACGAGCCGACGGGTAACGTCGACCCGCAGATGGCCCGCCGGCTGCTGCGGCTTTTCGTGGAACTCAACCGGCTGGGCACGTCCGTCATCATCGCGACACACGATTATCAACTCATGCGGCAATTCGGCGCTCCGCGGCTCCAGCTTGAGCGCGGCGCCGTTCAGATCGTCGGCTAGGCCATGAGCATCGACACCATGCGCAACCTCCCCGCCGTGATCCGCGATCAGCCGCTGGCGGTGCCCAAGATCGCGTTGCGCAATTCCGCCATCGTGCCGCCGCGCTCGGTCACCGGGCGTTCGCTCGTGGTGGTCATCACGATCATGGCGTTCCTCGCCAGCCTGACGACGGGGGTGGTGTACCTCATCAACCAGTCGGCTTCGGCTTGGCTGCAGGATGTCGCCAGCGAAGTCACCGTGCAGGTCCGCCCGGCCGAAGATCCGGCCCAGACCGAGGCGAAGCTCTCCGAGATCAGCGATTTTCTCTCCAAGCAGATCGGCATTGCCAACGTGCGTGTGCTGTCGCCCCGCGAGACCAGCGCGCTCGTGGAGCCCTGGCTGGGACAGGTCGAAGGACTGGAGTCGCTGCCGCTGCCCCGGCTGATCGCCGTTCAGCTGGACCGGGAAAACCCGCCCGATCTGTCCACGCTGGGCGTGGCGCTGCAAGGCGAGTTCGAGGGGGCGATGCTGGACGATCACAGCCGCTGGCAAGCGCAGATCCGCAGCCTGACCAGCACGCTGGCGGTTGCCGGCCTCGGGGTCATCGCACTGGTGGTGCTGGCGACCGTGGCGATCGTCGTGTCCGCGACCCGCAGCGCGATGGCCTCGAACCGCGAGATTGTCGAGGTGCTGCATTTCGTCGGCGCGCGCGACCGCTTCATAGCGCAGCAGTTCGAGAAGCATTTTCAGACGCTGGGGATACTGGCGGGCGCGGCCGGGGCCGGCCTGGCGGCCCTGGTGTTTCTGGTGTTCCCGCTGCTGCCGTCGCTTTTCGGGGCGTCTCCCGCAACCGATGCCGAGTTGCGCCGGCTTCTGGGCGCGGGCACGCTCGACTGGCTGGGTTATGCTCTGCTCGCAACGGTTGTTGTTGTTGTCGCCGCAATCTGCCGCATAACGTCCAGGTTCGGGGTATACCGAATCCTCGATCAACAGAATCGCTGACAAAGGGCAAATAGTTTCAACGTGATCTCGCCGCATATGCGCGCTATCGACGACATAAGGTCCACACGCGCTTGCGGCCCGCAGCGGCGATGAACATCATGATATGGCGCAGGCGAAACGCCATGCGAATGCGCTCCAAACACGAAACCCGAAACTTGCGGCCCGCGCGCCGGAGCGGCCTTCTTGGCGTCCTTCGCTGGAGCCTGATGGCCGGCTTGGCGGCGGCTGTGCTGTTGAGCGTCGGCCTGCTGGCGTTCATCGGCCAGATCGAGAAAGGACCGCCCAACGGCAACGTCACAGCCGACGCCATCGTCGTGCTCACGGGCGGCGATTCGCGCGTCACCGAGGCAGTGCGCCTGCTGGCGGCCGGGCGCGGGCAGCGGCTGCTGATTTCTGGCGTGCATCCCGAGACCACGACCGCCATGCTCAGGCGCATCAATCCAGAGGCCGAACGATTCTTCGACTGCTGCATCGACCTTGACCGCAACGCGCTCGACACCATCGGCAACGCGGACGAGACTCGGCGCTGGGCGGCAGAGCGCGGGTTCCGCTCGGTCATTGTGGTCACGTCGAGCTATCACATGCCCCGCGGGCTGGTGGAGTTGCGCCGTGCGCTCCCCGATCTCGAACTCGTTCCCTATCCGGTTGTACCGGCGCGGCTGCGTCTCGATGCGTGGTGGGCGCATCCCGGCACCTTTCGGCTACTGGTGAGCGAGTTCGTGAAATATGTCGCAAGCGTTGCCCGTTGCACCGGCGTGCGTCTTGTGGACGGCGGCCGCGCGATGCATGGCTGCTTTGCCCCGCTTTCGGTGTGAGGCCGCCCTTGATCCGCTCGCTCGCCTTTCACGTCGCGTTCTATCTGACGACCCTGCTTTTCATGCTGTTCGGCTTGCCGCTGTTCTTCGCGCCGCGCGGCTGGGTGATGCGGGCATGGAAGCTGCACGCGCGCACCATCATCGCGCTGCTGCGCTGGATCGCGGGCGTGCGCATGGAAGTTCGCGGGCTGGAGCGCCTGCCGGAGGGCGGCTATATCGTTGCGTCGAAGCACCAGTCGGCCTGGGACACGATCGCGCCGATGGCGTATCTGCCGGCCCCCGCCGTCATCCTGAAGAAGGAGCTGATGGACATTCCGCTCTACGGCCAGTTCGCCCGCAAGCTCGGGATGATCCCGGTGCGGCGCGATCGCGGCGCGGTTGCGCTGCGCGAGATGGCGCGGACTGCGCGGTCGCGCGCCGAAGAGGGGCGGCAGGTGTTCATCTTCCCCGAAGGCACGCGGCGCGCGCCTGGCGCGCCGCCGGATTACAAGCCAGGCGTGGTGATGCTCTACGAGGCGCTCAATGCCCCCTGCGTGCCGCTGGCGCTCAACTCCGGGCTGTACTGGCCGCGCCATGCCTGGCGGCTCAATCCGGGCACGATCGTGATGGAGTTTCTGGAGCCGATCCCGCCGGGGCTGCCCCGGGAGGCGTTTCGCCAGCGGCTGATCGAGGCCACGGAGCGCGGCGCCGCGCGGCTCGTTTCGGAGGGGCAGGCAAAGACCGGGCCGCAAGACCGCGCGGCATAGCCACAAACGCAAGAAGGACCGGAGTGTTGCTCCGGTCCTTCAGATGGGTCATCCAACGATGCGGCGAACTTGAATTGATTGAACAGTAGCGCAGTGGCCACGCTGCGTCCAGAGAATTCTCCGCTTCAGGGTAGGTTTTGCGGCCAAAAAAGGCCAGGGGTTGAGGCCCCGGTATTCCGCGCGCGGCGCGCGCTCAGGCGACCGATTTCACCTCTCCGACCACCTCGAAACCCTCGAACTCAGGCGGCCCCAGCGTCAGCCCGTCCGCCATGCTGCCGGCGTTGGCATGAGCCTTGCGGAAGGCTTCGGAGCGCGTCCAGCCCTGAAACGCCTCGTAAGACGCCCACATCGAATGTGAGGTGTAGAGCCGATGATCTTCATTCTCGGGGCCGCGCAGCAGATGAAATTCTAGGAAGCCTGGCACCTCGTGGAGGTACGAGTCCCGCTTCATCCACATCTCCTCGAATTCCGCCTCGCGCCCCTTGGCCACCTTGAAGCGGTTCATGGCAATATACATGGCATCCTCCGTTCACGGCTTGCGACTGTCGCGGCGGCTTACGAGCGCCGCATGTTCCACACCACGCGGTACAGATCAAACCGGCGATCCCGCAGGTTGCGGACCGAGCCGGACGACCGCGCGACGCGCAGGTCCGACAGCTTGAGATCGGCGAACACGATCGTCTCGGTGTTCGGCGCGGCGTCCGCGGCGACGCCGTCGCGCGCGAAGGCGAAATCGCACGGCGTCAGGATCGCGCTCTCGGCGTAGTGGATATCCATGTTCTCCACATTTGGCAGGTTCCCGACCACGCCGGACAAAATCACATAAATCTGGTTCTCGATCGCCCGCGCGTGGCAGCAGTAGCGCACGCGCAGATAGCCGCGCGGCTCATCGGTGCAGAACGGCACGAACAGCAGCATCGCGCCCTGGTTCACCAGGTGCCGCGCGAGTTCGGGAAATTCGGAATCATAGCAGACCAGAACGCCAATCGGCCCGCAGTCGGTGTTGATGACATCGACGCGGTTGCCGCCTTTCAGGCTCCACCAATAGGCCTCGTCCGGGGTGATATGAATCTTGTCCTGCCGGTGGACCGAGCCGTCGCGCAGGAACACATAGGCCGCGTTGCGAATCTCGCCGTCGTCATCGCGCGTGGGGTGCGTGCCGCCGATAATGTTGATGTTGTAGCGCATCGCCAGCCGGTGCATGAAATCCTTGAACCAGTCAGTGTAATCGGCGACGCGCGCGATCCCCTCGCTCGGCGGCAACGGCTCCGGCTCGGCGGAGAGAAGCTGGAGCGTCATCAGCTCAGGGAACTGAACGAAATCCGCCCGATAGTCCGCGGCAACATCGACGAAATATTCGATCTGCCGCTCAAACTCGCTGGCGTCCCTGATGCCGCGCATCTGGAGCTGAACCGTCGCCACGCGGACCTGATCCGGCTGGGCCATGGCCTGTTCGGAGCCAGGCTTCTCGCCCGCCTCGACGTAATAGGGGTTCAGCCAGACCATGTGCGTGGCGTAGCCGAGCGAGTCCTTGTCGTCGGGGTCGTAGTCCCTGAGCACGCCGATCGGCTCGAAGCCGTTGGACAGGTGAAAGCGTATCGCGGTATCGCGGATTTTCCTGTCGCTGACAGCCTGCACGTAGTCATCCGGGTTAGGATAGGTCCGCTGTCGACGGCCGTATCCGGGCATCCGCCCGCCGAACACGATGCCCTTCAGCCGCAGCTCCTGGCACAGTTTCTCGCGCATCGCGTAGAGCCGCCGGCCGATCCGCAGACGCCGGTAATTGGGATCGACGCTGACCTCCATGCCGTAGAGGTAGTCGCCCTCGGGGTCGTGGCGCGAGGCGAGGCCGTCGCCGGTGATCTCCGCCCAGGTGTGCGCGTTCAGCGCCGCATCGCCTGAAATGATGAAGGTGGCGCAGTGGCCGACCATCTCGCCCTCGTATTCGGCCACGAACTGGCCTTCCGGGAAATTGATGATCTGGCTGCGGATCGCGCGCTGGCTGTAGCCCGGTACGGGCGCATAGACGCGCTGGCTGAGCGCGGCGATCTCCGGCACGTCCTCAAGACGCGCCTGCCGCACCACGATCTTGCGCTGGTTTTCGCGGCCGCCTTCTTTCCGGGCGGTCTTTTTCTGTTGGGTTTCGGCCATGTTTCGACTGACTTTTGGGGGCGGCAAGGGGTGTCGCGCCGTGTTATGCACGATGTGTCATGCGCGCGGCGGCTGCGCAAGCGTTTGCCGGCCGATTTCGGGCGAATTTCGCCGGCTTTACGTCAGGTTGCAGGCCGATGCGATTGCACCACAATAACGCCATCCCACCGTCGCATACTTACTTCCACGCAGGCGGGACGTTTCAAGGCGTTTACGGATT
The DNA here is from genome assembly GCA_964540795.1 of uncultured Hyphomicrobiaceae bacterium. GTDB lineage: Bacteria > Pseudomonadota > Alphaproteobacteria > Rhizobiales > Rhodomicrobiaceae > Dichotomicrobium. Next base: position 48,322 of record CAZINX010000006.1, read on the forward strand.
ATCCGTCAGCAGCGCTTAGCCTGAGTTTGCAAGGCGGCGCCCTGGGCGGGTAAAACGGGACTCGCCGAGACAAGGGATCAAAGCGGGAATGCGAAGCTTCGTGCAGATGTCGCGCACGGCCACCTGGAGCCGGCGCGTTGCGCTATTGACGCTGCAGCTGTTCGTCCTGACGATCCTGCTGCATCAGTTCGCCGGACTGGCCACGCCCGTGGCGATGCGCATGTTCGCGTTAACGGTGGTGGGCGCGGTGGTCGCGCTGGCGCTTGCGCTCATTTCGCTGGCGCGGATCTGGCATGACGGATCGCGCGGATCGCGCCGGGCGCTGGCGGCCATCTTTGCTTCAGGGCTGGTGCTGGCCGGCCCGGCCTGGTCGCTGCCGAAGCTTGTGCTGGAGCCTGCCGTCATCGAGGCCACGACTGATGTAGGGGCGCCGCCGCCTTTCCGCGAACTGGCGCGGGTGCGCGCGGAAGTGGCCCGGCAAATGCAGGCGGCGGCCGCGAAAACGCCGTCCAACGGCGAAAAGGCCCCGCTCACGCTTGAGCCGCTGACTGTCGAGCGTTCGGCGGAGGAGACCTTCAGCCTGGTGCGCGAATCCGTCGACGAGTTGGGCTGGACCGTCGTTTCGGCGACGCCGCCGGAGACTGGCCAGCCGGGTTATATCGAGGCGGTCGACCGCTCGCTGTTCTTCGGCATCACTGGCGATGTGGCGATGCGCATCCAGGGTGGGGAGACACGCGCGCGCGTCGATGTGCGCTCGGCCTCGCGCTATGTCGGGCACGACCTGGGCGGCAATGCCGAGCGCGTGTCTAGCCTGTTTCAGGAAGTCGAGACCGCGGTGGTCCGGCTGGAGAAAAACGAGGAGATCGCGCGGCTCGCCCGGCTGCGCGCCGAACGGGCGAAGCGGATTCGCGAAGCGCGCGAGGCGCAAGAGCGCCGCGAACAGCGGCAGCAGAGGCAGGCCTACGATACGGTCTCACGCCAATGGCGCGCCCCATCGGCGCAGAGCAACCGCAGCCGCGCCCAGCGCGCGCGCCGCAGCCAGCGGCAACGCACGCAGGAACTGCGCAGCTTCTGGGAAAGTATGCAGCGATAAGCGCGCTTAATCCGGCTGGCCGAACAGACCTTCGAGCGCGTTCTTGAAGTCGTCCTCGCTGACTTCCCCGCCGGTCAGCTTCTCCACCGCCTTGCCGAAATTTTTCGCCGCGCCCAGACTTCGCTCCGGGTCCTGCAACACCGCTTCGACATCCGGGAGGATCGCAGGTTTCTCCCAACCGCCCTGAATGCGGATGGGCAGTTCGATGGCCTCAGCCTGCCCGCCGCCCGCGCGCGGCGTGATGCGCGGGCGCAGTTTAAGGTCCATCCGTTCGCGGCGAATATCCACCTCGCCATCGCCATCGGCACTGACGAATGGGCCTTCTAGCCGCAGATCGTCAGTGCTGGCGACGCCTTCATCGACGGTCCAGGTGGCGTCGAGCCGCACGAATTCCGTTGCCGTTCCCTCGCGGCGGCGGATTTCGGAGATGTCGCCGGATTGCAGCCGGGCGAGGATAGCCGGCAGGTCCAGCCCTTCCAGCGCGCCGTTGCGCAGCGACATGTCAGCCTCGCCCCGCAGCCGGGCGCGAAGCTCGCCCAGCGTCGCGCCGCCGCTCGCCAGCCGGACGCGGCCGTCCAGCTTGCCGGAGAGCCAGTCAAAGGCGGACACATCGGCGAACAGCGGCAGGGCGTCTACGTCTTGCACATCCAGCGCGGCGCTGATGACCGGGACGCCCTCATGCGCGCTGACCTCGGCGCTGCCGGTTGCGCCGCCGTCGTAAAGGTTGAGCCGCGCAAGATCGAGATTGAGCGTCCCGTCCATGAGCCGGGCGCGGGCCTCCGCATCGCGTGCCGTCAGCGCCTTCCGGGTAAGCGTCTCGGCGGTCAGCGTCAGGTCGGCGTCGAGCGCGTCCAGTCCGGCGAGATCGAGCCGGACGATGACGTCCGGCTCGGCGTGCGCGGGCCAAAGCCCGGGCGCATGGGCCGCATCCTGCGGTACGGGCTGCAGGCGGAAGGCATCGAGGTTCAAACGGTCGAAGTCGAGCCGCCCGGAGAGCGCGGGCCGCCCGCCATCCATCGCGACCGCGATCTGGCCGCGCGCCGTCATGTCGTCGAGGTCCGCCTGCAAGCCGGAGAGAGAGACACGTTCCGCACTGGCATTTAGCTGGCTGTCAATTCCGGCGTTTGCCAGCATCGGCGCGGCGTTCGCGCCAGCCACGGCGAAAAGTTCCGCCGGCTCGCTTGTCTCCCCCGTCAGCGCGCCCGTGAGGACCCTGTCCGGCGTCACGTGACCGTCGAAGCGCAGCTCGGCGAAGGCGCTCGACAGCGCGGCCGTCAGCTTCGCGCGCTGGCCCAGCTGAAGCTGCTGCGGCGTCTCCAGCGTTGCATCAATCTCTATGGACCGGCCGCGCGCGGAGAACGCGCCAGTCAGCGTCGCCGTTGATTCAGGGGCGGGCATGTGCAGGGTCAGGTTCGCATCCGCTATCTCAAGCGTCACGGCGTCTTCCGTCGCGTGGTAGCGGATGGCGGAATTGCGCAGGCTCACCCGCCGGATGCCGACCCGCGCGGGGGCGGCCATGACCGGAGCCGCGTAGACGGCCGCTGCGGGCTGGCGCGCCGCGCCAAACTGCCAATTGACGTTGCCGGCCGCGTCGGCGCGCAGGTCGATAATGGCGTTGTCCAGGGTCAGCGCGTCGAAGCTGATGCCGCCGCCGACCAGCGAGAGGAGGTCAAGCTCCGCGGTCACCGTTTCGGCGCGCAGGAACGGCCGCTCCGGATCGCCTTCGGGGCCGGAAAGCTGGACGCTCTCGAACGTCACCCCCGTTGACGGCAAAAGCCGGAAATGCCCGTCGCCGGCGATGACGAGTTGCCGCCCGGTGTTCTGCTTCACATAGGCCGCTAGCTCATCCTTGACCGCCGAGGCCGGGACGAGCGCTGGCACGACAAAAAGCGCCGCTGCTGCAACCAGCGCGGCGCTGCCGAGAATGATGAGAATGCGACGCATGTCTCCCCCCTTCATGGACCGTTACGCGCAAGCATCGGCCCCCGGAACGGCGGAAACATGAACGACGCCGGGTTATCTACATGTCAATGCGCGGGCGTCACTCGGCTTCGGGAAGAACCGACACCGTTGTCCGGCCGCCACGGATATTGCGGAACGCCACGCGGCCCTCGCGCACGGCGAAGATCGTGAAGTCGCGCCCGATACCGACGCCGTCGCCCGGGTGCCAGGTGGTGCCGCGCTGGCGGATGATGATGTTTCCGGGAATGACCCGCTCGCCGCCGAACTTCTTGACGCCGAGGCGCCGTCCGATCGTATCGCGTCCGTTGCGGGACGAACCGCCTGCCTTTTTGTGTGCCATTGGTCTCTCTCGTTTCGTCGCGTCTGGGCGTTTTCAGCCGATACCCGGCTGCCGCCTCAGTCGTTTTCGCCCTCGCTCATCTGCTTGGCCTGGCCGACCCAGTCGTCACGGGTGGCGCGCCCGCGCAGGTTCAGCGCGGCATCCATCTCCTCAACGTCCGCCTCGCTCATCGCGGCGAGTTGGCGGAAATGGAAGATACCATAGTCGTTGAGCTTTTCAGCCAGTTTCGGGCCGACGCCCGGCAGCGTCTTGAGGTTGTCCGGCTCGCCCTGCGGCGCGTCGAGCTTCTGAAAGCCGCCAGCGGCCTCCTTCGCCGCCGCCTTCTTCTTGCCTTTGCCGGTTTCGGCCTTGGCCCCGGTCTTTTCGGCTTTGTCCTTCGCCTGCTTCGGCGCTTCGCCAACGAAGCCTTCGCCCGGCTCGTCCTTGGCCTTCGACTTCGCCTTTGTGCCAGTGCCTTCGCCCGGCTTCTTCTTCGCCTTCTGCCCGGCCTCCAGCACCTCCAGAACGCGAATGGTCGTCAGATGCTGGCGATGGCCGCGCTTGCGCCGATAGTTCTTCCGGCGCTTCTTCTTGAAGACGATGATCTTCTCGCCGCGGCCCTGCTCAAGAACCTCCGCCGCGATGCGCGCGCCATCAATCACCGGCGTGCCGACCTGCGGCTCGCCGCCGTCCTTGCCGATCATCAGAACCTCGGGCAGTTCGATGACTTCGCCTTCGGCGGCTTCGATCTTTTCGATTTCCAGAATGTCGTCGGGGGCCACGCGGTATTGCTTGCCGCCCGTGCGAATGACCGCATACATCGCTCAAGCCTTTCTTGTCTCTTGCCGCGCCCTGTGGCGCCGCGAACGCAATAACGGATCGTGACGGGGGAACCGTTGTTCGCGGGCTTTACGTTGTCCGATTTGGAGATGGCCTCGGGCAGCGCCTTGCGCGCGTGGACTCGCGTCCCGCGCAGATGCCATCGAGAGGTACAGTGCGACAGGCGGCATTGTCAATATCGCAGGGCGCGAATTCTCAAGAGCGTGCCAGCGATTGCGGAGATCGGCGTTGCAATGGCGCCAGATCGCCGGTCGCGCGCGCGCTGTCCCGCTTGCTCGCCGCCGCCACGAGCTGCGCCACCTCGTCGATGCGCGCCCGCAGCGTTTGCGCCCGCTCCCGGCACAGGCGCGGCAGCAGATCAGCCCGGCCGCGGCGCGCCGCGTCAACGACCGCCTCGATCGCGCCGAGGCCTTCCTCATCCAGACGCGCCACCGCCGTCAGGAAGGGGCGGCGTACCGTCGCCGGCGCGCTGGCGAAGGCGGCGATGGCGAACTGCCCGTCGCGAAGTCCGCTCACGCGAAAGTAATCCTCGTAGGACCGCGGCCGCCAGTTGGCCAGCTCGCTCGCAAGCGCGCCGGGCGCGGCGGGAAACCGCTCCAGCAGCATCACCAGCGCGGCATATTGCTCCAGAAACTCGCTGCTGAGCAACGAGCGATCATTCACGATCGTTGCGTCGGCGTGCTTGCTGTAATGCCCGTGCAGCGCCTTGGCGTAGCGTTTCGAGATCGTCTCCGACCAGGCCTTCCAGAACCACTCGTCGTTGGCGAAGTTCAGGTCTGTATTCATGTCCGCTGGGCCGTCGCGATGCGTTGCGTCGGGCGCGCCTGTGCGCCGGCTTCCAGCGATGGCGCAAAAGAATTGCCAATGCATGAATGCGCCGGCCGGCTTTGGGAAAGCGTTAAGCCTCCCTTAAAGCGCCACGTCGGCCGGGCTGCTTTAAATGTCTGGTGATGAGGCCCATTTCACGGTGAAGAACGCAGCCGATGCCGTCCAAGCCGCGTCGGCCCGGTTCTTGCTTCGCGCGTTATCACGGATATTGCTGATATCGGGGCAGGGGCCGGCGCAGCGCAACCGTCAACAAGCGAGGCCGAATGATCAAGACACTGGGGCAGGTGCTGGACAACCTGATGTCCGGCGACAGCGCGCGGGAGGAGACCGAAAGGGTTGACGACACGCGCCTCGCCGCCGCGGCGCTGCTCGTCCATGCCAGCACCATCGACGGTTATGTCGAAGAGGCCGAGACCGAGCGCTTGCAGTCCGTGCTCAAGGACCGCTACGGCCTGTCCGACGACCAGGTTCACGAACTCGTCGTCGCCGCCGAGCGCAGCGAGCGTGACGCCGTGGACATCTACAGCTTCACCTCGAAGCTCAAGAAGGCGCTGTCCGAAGAGGACCGGCTCGATATCATCGAGATGATGTGGGAGATCGCCTTTGCCGACGGCGAGGTCCACGGCTATGAGGAAAACCTGATCTGGCGCACGGCGGAACTGCTCGGCGTTTCCTCGCGCGAACGCATCCGCGCCCGCAAGAAGGTGGAAGCTCAGCAATAAGGCGGCGCGGGGGCATGAGCGGGGTATTCCAGCGATTGGAGCGCGCCTGGGCACGGCGCAAGGCGCCCGCCGGCACGGGGCCGGACCCGGAGGATGCGCGGCGCGACGTGGTGCTCATCACCGGCGCGAGCGAGGGCATCGGTCTGTCGCTGGCGCATGAATTCGCCGCCGCGGGGCATGATCTGGCGCTGGTGGCGCGCAGCGACGACAAGCTCGCCGAAAATGGGGAATCGCTGCGCACCGAGCATGGCGTTCAGATCGACTGCTTCCCCGTTGACCTGGCGATCCACGGGCATTGCGACCGGCTCGCGGAAGAGCTTGAGGCGCGCGGCCTGCGGGTCGATGTGCTGGTCAACAATGCGGGGATCGGCCTGAGCGGCGAATTCATCGAGCACGCGACGGCGGACGTTTTGCGCCTCGCGGACCTGAACATGCGCGTGCTGACCGACCTGATGCACCGCTATCTCCCGGAGATGCTCGCGCGCGGCGGCGGGGGCGTGCTGAACGTCGCCTCGCTGGGCGGCGCATTGCCGGGGCCGTATCAGGCGGCGTATTATGCCAGCAAAGCGTATGTTATCTCGCTGACCGAAGCGGTTGCGCATGAGATCAGCGGGCGCGGCACGCGGCTGTCGGTGGTGGCGCCGGGGCCGGTCGCCACGCGCTTTCATGACAGCATGGGTGCGGAATCGGCGCTCTACACGAAGGTGCTCGGCTGCATGGACCCGGATGTGGTGGCGCGCGCGGCCTATCAGGGCTATCGCTGCCGCAAGCTCATCATCACGCCGGGCATACTGACGACGTTCAATTATTTCGCGGTGCGCATACTGCCGCATACGTTGACGACGCCCCTCATGGGGGTCTTGCTGAAAAAGCGGAGGATTCTCCAGCCATGAAACAGATAAGCCGTGCGCCGGAATTCGCGTCCGCTGGAGGCCCGGCCCATCGCGCGCCCTCGGGCGAGAGGGAAAAGGTGCTGTGCATCGTGCACAAGCGCCAGTCGAATCCGGGATATGTCGGGCGCTGGCTGACCGGGCACGGCTACGCGCTCGACCTGCGCCGCCCGCGCTTCGGCGACCCCTTGCCCGAGCGGGTAGACGGTTACGCCGGCGTGGTGGTCTTCGGCGGGCCGATGAGCGCGAATGATGACTTTGACTACATCCACGCCGAGCGCGACCTGATCGAGCGCACGCTGAAGGCCGATCTGCCGTTTCTCGGCATCTGCCTGGGCGGGCAGCTTCTGGCCAGGCAGCTTGGCGCGCGGGTCTATTCGCATTCGCGCGGGCATGTCGAGATCGGCTATTACCCGATCCGCCCGCTCAAGCCCGGCCGGCGTTTCCCGCACTGGCCCAGCCACGTCTATCAGTGGCACCGCGAGGGCTTCGACGTGCCGCGCGAGTCCGTCCGGCTGGCCGAGGGGCCGGTTTTCGAGCATCAGGCGTTTCAGTACGGCCCGGCGTTCGGCCTCCAGTTCCACCCGGAAATGACGCTGCCGATGATCGACCGCTGGACGACGCACGCGCACCGCCGCCTGCGCCTGCCCGGCGCGAAGCCGCGGCGCGAGCACATTGCGGACCATCAGATCCACGGGCCGCGCCAGCGGCTGTGGCTCAATCACTTCCTCGGCGCGTGGATAAAAAAGCGCGCCTGAGCGCGCAAATCGCGCGGTCCGAGCGCGCGCGGTTACGCTTTGTCAAAGCTTTTGCCGCAAGGTGCGCTTCGCCGGCACGTTGGTGGATCGTCGTCCGGAGGAGGGGGAGGGCGCCGACGGTCGCTGCCGCCAGGCAGCCGGTCGCGCGTGTCCTGTGCGGAGCTGAATGGCGGCGCCTTCCCTTCATTCAAACCACTTTCCTGCTGAAAGCGCGGCCCCATTGCGCTACAACGCCCGAGATCAGAAGCTTGGAGCGCCGACGCATGGTCTTACGGGGAATTTTTGCCGCCTTGCTGCTCTTACCGCTTGCGACCAGCGCCCACGCGCGCAGCGTCACGGTCGAGAACAACTGCGAGGAAGGCCCGCGCTGCCTGCGCGTCTATGACGACATCACGCGCATCGAATTCTGCCTCGACCCCGGCCAGTCCTACACGCTCGACGGGCTGGAAGACGACGCGACCTATTGCGCCTGGTGCTCCGACGCGCGGCTACCCGAGGATTGCCGGCAGTTCCCTGTCGAGTTCGACTGACCCTGCTCAAGGCTTTGTGACCGCCCGCTGGGCCGATCCTTGGTGATTTCCGCGCGCCGGTTTGCCATATCTTGCGCGGAACCAGGCAAAGGAGACGGTATGCACGGGACACGGGACGATCACCCCATCGCGCGCAAATTCGCCGACCCGGACCAGACGGCAAACGGCGAGCGGCGCGCGCGCGTGGCCCTGCGCAAGCTGGAGACGCTGTGGATCAACACCGGGACGCTGTGCAACATCGAGTGCGCGAATTGTTACATCGAATCCAGCCCGACCAATGACCGGCTGGTCTACTTCTCGGCCGCGGACGCGCGCGCGGTCTACGACGAGATCGCCGAGCTTCAACTGGGCACGCGCGAGATCGGCTTTACCGGCGGCGAGCCGTTCCTGAACCCCGACATGATCCAGATGGCGCGCGACGCGCTTGAGCGCGGTTTCGAGGTCTTGATCCTCACTAATGCCATGCGCCCGATGCAGCGTCCGCGCGTGAAGGCGGGCCTGTTGAGCCTGCAGCGCGATCATGGCGCGCGGCTGACCATCCGCGTGAGCATGGATCACTACACAGCCAACTATCACGACACCGAGCGCGGCGCCGGTTCGTTCGCGAGCACGCGGGACGGGCTGGATTGGCTGTCGCGGAACGGCTTCAACGTCTCGATCGCCGGGCGCACCATGTGGGACGAGCCGGAGGCGGACGCGCGCGAAGGCTATGCGCGGCTGATCGCCGGGCGCGGCTGGCCCATCGACGCGAGCGATCCGAGCCAGCTCGTGCTGTTCCCGGAAATGGACGAGAAGGCCGACGTGCCCGAGATCACCGAAAGCTGCTGGGGGATCCTCGGCAAGTCGCCGGACAGCGTGATGTGCGCCTCCAGCCGGATGATCGTGAAGCGCAAGGGCGCGCAAGAGCCGACCGTGCTGCCCTGTACGCTGCTACCCTATGATCGCGCCTTCGAGATGGGCGCGACGCTGCGCGAATCCTTCGCTGCTGATGGCGGGATGTTCGATGACGGCGCGGTGAAACTTTGCCACCCGCACTGCAGCAAGTTCTGCGTCCTGGGCGGCGCGAGCTGTTCGGGCTAGACAACAAGCTCTACCCGTTGTCGTCCCGGATGCGTTGCAGCGCGAAGCGGTGCTGCGCTGATCCGGGACCTGTCTCATTCGCCCCTTCTCGATCCCGTGTCTGCGACGCGTCACGCTGTGCCGCATCGCGCACGGGATGACAGCGCAGGCGGTCTAGCGGAAATGCTTCGACAGCTTCAGGCGCTGCGCCTGGTAGTGCGAGCCGATGCCCTCGCCGTAGAGGCGCGTCGGCACCCCGGTCAGATGCTCGTAGACTGCGCGGCCAACGATCTGCCCGTCCTCCAGCATGAACGGCACCTTGTGGCTGCGCACCTCCAGCACCACGCGGCTGCCCGCCCCGCCCGCCGCGTCATGACCGAAGCCGGGATCGAAGAAGCCGGCGTAATGCACGCGGAACTCGCCCACGAGCGGGTTGAACGGGATCATCTCGGCGGCGTGGGTCGGCGGGACGTGTACCGCCTCTTTCGAAGCGAGGATGTAGAACTGATCCGGGTCCAGCACCAACTCCGGCTCCCGGCCGGCGCGCAGCGGCTCCCAATAGTCCTCGACCGCGCAGGCCCCTACCGCGTCGATATCGACGACGCCGGTGTAGCGTTTCGCGCGATAGCCGATCACCGCGCCCGGTTCCTCGCCCGCCAGATCGACGGACAGCGCCAGCCCCCGGTCGATATCCGCTTGCGTGGAGACGAGCCGCTCCTGATCGTGCAGCGCCGCCAGCGCGGTATCGCTCGTCTCGATCGCGCCGCGCCGAAAGCGCATCTGCGCCAGCCGCGAGCCGGTGCGCACCAGAACGGGGAAGGTCTGCGGACAGATTTCCACGTAGAGCGGACCGCAATAGCCGGCGGCGATCTGGTCGAAGGTGCGGCCATGATCGGAGATGATGCGCGTGAACACGTCGATCCGGCCAGTGGAGCTTTTCGGGTTCGCGGCCGCGCTGACATCTGCGGGCAGCGCCAGCGCCTCCTGCAGCGGCACGACATAGACGCAGCCGGTCTCCAGGACTGCGCCATCTGTCAGGTCGATCCGGTGCAGCCCGAAGCGCGACAGCCCGTCCGCAACCGTCAGCCGCTCGCCGGGCAGGAAGCTGGCGCGCACCCGCCAGGCATGGCGGCCCAGCCGCAGATCGAGGCTCGCCGGCTGGATCTGTTCCTCGATGATCGGCGCTTCGGCGTGGAGATGCCCCGCGGCGATTAGCCGGTCGATCTCCTGACACGGCAACAGCCCCGAAACCGCTTCGGCCCCGTGTTCTTCATTCATTTCCAACTCCCTTGCGCTTTCGTGTAGCGGAGAACGACCTTGACGCCAAGGCGGGGCGGTTGCTTAATCCGCCGCGTTGCACGCCGGGACGGTGGTTTCCGGCGCTTCAGGAGTTTGCCCATGACCCAATCCGGTGACGACACGCCGCCTGGCGGCTGGCGCCCTGCGACCGCACTGGTGCATGGCGGCACGCTGCGCAGCGCGTTCGGCGAGACCTCGGAGGCGATCTTCCTCAACTCCGGCTATGTCTATGACAGCGCCGAGCAGGCCGAGGCGCGCTTCAGCGGCGACGAACCGGGCTACGTCTATTCGCGCTACGCCAACCCGACCATCACCATGTTCGAGCAGCGCATGGCGATGCTGGAGGGCGCGGAGGCCGCGCGGGCGACCGCCTCGGGCATGGCGGCTGTCACCTCGGCAATGCTGTGCTGGCTGAACGCGGGCGATCATGTCGTCTCCGCGCGGGCGCTGTTCGGCTCGTGCCGGTATGTGGTCGAAGAGTTGCTGCCGCGCTTCGGCATCGAGAGCACGCTTATCGACGGGCGCGATCTGAGCCAGTGGCGCGATGCGATCCGCCCGAATACGCGCGCGTTGTTTCTGGAAAGCCCGGCGAACCCGACGCTCGATCTGGTGGACATCGCCGGGGTCGCCGAGATTGCGCGGGCGGCCGGCGCGCGGCTGATCGTGGACAACGTGTTCGCCACGCCGATGCTGCAAAGGCCGATGACGCTGGGCGCGGACATCGTCATCTATTCCACAACCAAGCATGTCGACGGGCACGGCCGCTGCCTGGGCGGCGTGGTGCTGAGCGATCAGGAGTTTGTCGACGAGCATCTCGGCAACTTCCTGCGCCAGACCGGGCCGTGCATGAGCCCGTTCAACGCCTGGGTGATGCTGAAGGGGCTGGAGAGCCTGCCGCTGCGCGTCGCGCAGCAGAGCGAGAGCGCCGCGCGGCTCGCCGATCACCTGGCCGAAGCCCCGGGCATCCTCGGCGTGTCCTATCCGGGCCGCGCCGACCATCCGCAGCATGACATCGCATGCCGGCAGATGGAGAATGGCGGGCCGATGGTGGCGTTCCGCATCGCGGGCGGCAAGGCGGCGGCGTTTCGCTTCATGAATGCGCTGCGGATCATCAAGATTTCCAACAATCTCGGCGATGCCAAGAGCCTGATCGCGCATCCGGCGACCACCACGCACCAGCGGCTGAGCGAGGACGCGCGCGCCGAACTCGGAATCGGCGGCGACCTCATGCGCCTGTCCGTCGGGTTGGAGGATGCGCGCGACCTGATGGCCGATATCGATCAGGGCTTGCGGGCGGCCCAGGGGTGATCGCGGGCGCGGCGAGGGAGCACGCGGGAATGCGATGATAGACCTCCGGCCGGTGCTGCTCGCCGTCGGCATCCTGCTCTCGACGCTCGGGGCCGCGATGCTCCTGCCCGCGTTGTTCGACGCCGCCGCCGGCAACCCGGACTGGCGGGTGTTCGCCGCTTCGGCCGGCGTCACGCTGTTTGTGGGCGTGGGGTTGACCGTCTCGAACTGGGGGCGCAGCCGCGAACTCACCATCAAGCAGGCCTTCCTGCTCACGACTGTCTCATGGGCCGCGCTGACAGCTTTCGCCGCAATCCCGTTCGCCTGGTCGAGCCTCGAGCTCAGCTACACCGACTCCTTCTTCGAGGCGATGTCGGGCATCACCACCACCGGCTCGACCATCATCACCGACCTGCGAGAGGCCCCGCCGGGCCTCCTGCTGTGGCGCGGTCTGCTGCAGTGGCTGGGCGGGCTGGGGATCATCGTCATGGCGCTGTCGGTGCTGCCGATGCTCAAGGTCGGCGGGATGCAGCTTTTCCGCGTCGAGGGTTTCGACACCGCCGGCAAGATCCTGCCTCGCGCCACGCAGATCGCCGGCGAACTGGCGCTGCTCTACATCGCGCTGACGGCCGCCTGCGCGGTGTTTTACCAGGCCGCGGGCATGAGCGCCTTCGACGCGCTCGTGCATTCGATGACGACCATCGCCACCGGCGGCTATTCCAACCACAACGCCTCGATCGGACATTTCGACAGCCTGCCTATCGAACTGACGGCGATCGTCTTCATGATCCTGGGCAGCCTCCCTTTCGCGCTCTATCTGCGCGCGCTGCATGGCGACTTCCGGGCGATGCTGCGGGACAGCCAGGTTCGCTGGTTTCTGGCCACGCTCGCGGCTTTCAGCGTCATCGGCGTCTATGCCCACGCGCCGGACGCGACCGTTACCGAGAGCGGCAAATACGTCGACTCGGTCTTCAATGTCGTGTCGATCATGACCGGCACCGGCTACGCCACCAGCGCCTACGACCTCTGGAGCCCGATGGCGGTCTCGCTGTTCTTCATCCTGATGTTCATCGGCGGGTGTTCCGGCTCCACCTCCTGCGGAATCAAGATTTTCAGGTTCCAGGTGCTGTTTCAGGGGCTGCGCCGGAAGGTGCGGCTGATGTTCCACCCGCATGGCGTGTTTCTTGAGACCTACAACGGCCGGCCGCTGTCGCAGGACGTGATAAGCGCGGTGACCACCTTTTTCTTCTTCTATATCGGCGCGTTCGCGGTGACGGCGATTTTGCTTGAGTTGATCGGGCTTGACACGATCACCGCGATTTCCGGCGCGGCGACGGCGTTGTGCAATGTCGGGCCAGGGTTGGGGGACATCATCGGTCCCGCGGGCAATTTCGCCAGCCTGCCCGACAGCGCGAAGTGGGTGTTGTCGGCGGCAATGCTGATCGGGCGGCTGGAACTGTTCGCGGTGCTGGTGCTGATCCTGCCGGCGTTCTGGCTCTCTTAAGCCTGCGGGGCCTCACGGCGCGGCTCGCGGACATAAAGCCGCTTCACCATTCCCGCGAGCCGGCCGATGTCGCGCCCCACGCCCAGCAGCGAGGGCACGAGGATGAGCACCAGGAAGGTTGCGGCCGCCAGCCCGAACACGAGCGTGATTGCCATCGGGATCAGGAATTGCGCCTGCCGGCTGGTCTCGAACAGAAGCGGCGTCAGCCCGCCGATCGTCGTCAGCGATGTCAGCAACACGGCGCGGAAGCGGTCATACGATGCGCCGATTGACGCCTCGCGCAAGCCTTCGCCCGACTTCAGACGCTCATTGGCTTGCGCCACGAGGATGATCGAGTCGTTCACCAGAATGCCGGACAGGCCGAGCAGGCCAATCAAGCTGATGATCGTCAGCGGCATGTCCATGATGAAGTGGCCCGCTATCGCGCCGACCAACCCGAACGGAATGATGCCCAGCACCGCAAGCGGCGTGAAATAGCTGCCGAACACCCAGGCGAGGATCACGAAAATGAGGATGAGCGCGACGATGGCGCCAGTCTGCAGGTCAGCGAAGGATTCCTCCCGGTCTTCCTGGCGTCCGCCGAAGTCGTGTTCGATGCCGTATTCTTCCACAAGGCGCGGCAGCACATCCGCGCGAAGCTGCTGCACCACGTTCGCGACGCTGTTCACCTCGGCGTCGATGTCGCCCGTGACGGAGACGGTGCGTTCGCCGTCGATCCTCTGGATGATGGAGAAGCCTGCCTGTTCGCGCACCTGCGCCACCTCGGGGAAGCGCACGAAACTGCCGTCCGGCGCGCGCAGATAGAAGTTCTCCAACGCCTGCGCGCCTTCGGACTGCTGCTCGCGGAGCACGCGCACCGTGATCTCCTCGTCGCCACGCGGGAAGCGGGTGGCGATGGCGCCGTCAAAGGCGTTGCGCAGTTGCGTGCCGACGCTCTCCGCCGTGAAGCCCAGCGCCAGGCCGCGCGGCGTGACCTCGACGATCAGCTCGCGCTTGCCATAGGGCATGTCGTCGGCAATCGCCGTGACGCCCGGATAGCCGCGCAGCGCCGTCTTGACGTCTTCGGCGGCGGCTTTCAGGTCCTCGATCGGGGCGTTTTTCAGCTTCACATCGACATCGCGGCCCGGCGGACCGACCTGTTCGGTGCGCACGGTGGCCTGTTCGATTCCGGGGACCGTCGGCAGCCGCTCGCGCCACGCCTGCATCACCGTTTCCGTGCGGATGACGCGATCCTCGCTTGGCGCCAGTTGCACGGCCACTTCCGATATGGTGTCGGACTGCGTGCGACCGGCGCTGCCGAGCGTGGTAAAGGCCGTCACCACCAGCCCGCCTTCGCCGTCGGTCAGGGCGGCTTCGGCGTCGTAGAGCGCGTCTTCGATGCGGCTTAGCGCGGCAATGCGGTCAGCCTCCGGTGTGCCGGCGGCGAACTCGACCTCCGCGGAGATGTTCTCGGACTCAGGCGAGGGGAAGAACTGGAAGTCCACGCGCCCGCCTGCGAGCAGGCCGATGGCGAGGATCATCGCCCCGAACGTGAAGGCGAGCGTGGTGTAGCGCCAGTCATAGCTGAACTTGACGAAGCTGAGGAAAGGCCCGTCCCGGAACCACTCGAAGCCGCGGTCGAAGGCGCGGCGGAACGCGCTTGGCGGGCGGTTCAGGCTGCCGAAGCTGTGGCTGAGGTGGCCGGGCAAAATCAGGAAGCTCTCGACAAGGCTGGCGATCAGCACGGCGATCACGACGAGCGGGATCGCTACCATCACATCGCCGATCCGTCCGCCGATGAGCAGGATCGGCAGAAACGCCGCCATCGTCGTCATGCTCGCGGCTGTCACCGGCGTGAACATGCGTTTCGCGCCGTTCTCCGCGGCCTCCATCCGTCCCTCGCCGAGCGCCTGGCGCGTGGCGGTTTCCTCGCCCACGACGATCGCGTCGTCCACGATGATTCCAAGCATCATGATAAGCGCGAACATCGAGATCATGTTGATCGTCTGGCCCGACAGGAACATCACCACAAGCGTCGCGAGGAAAGCGATAGGGATGCCCGCCGCGACCCAGAAGGCGATGCGCATGTTCAGGAACAGGAACAGCACGATCAGGACGAGAACCAGCCCCTGAAGGCCGTTCTTGATGAGAATGCCAAGGCGCTGGGTCACGTATTCGCCGCGGATGTCGTAGACCTCGACGTTGAGGCTGTCGGGCAGGGTCGGCAGCACGCGGTCCAGATAGGCGTTCATCTCGTCCATGGTCTGGAGCGTGTCGGCGCTGACCGCGCGCTGGACCTGCAGGAGGATAGCGCGGCCGCCTTCGTGCAATCCGATGACGGCATCGTCGTCGAAGCGCGGCTCGACTTCGGCGATATCGCTGAGCTGGATCTTGTTGCCCGCCGCGTCGGACTTGATCTCGATCTCTGCCAGTTCCTCCGGCGTGCGGCGTTCCGCAAGCGTGCGTAGCTGTAGCTCGGCAGCTCCCTCCACAGTGCCGGAGGGCAGGTCGCGCGTTTCCTCGCGGATGCGCGTTGCAACCTGATCCACGCTCAGGTCCAGCCGGCGCAGCTCCGCCTCGGGGATCGTCGCCCAGATTTCCTCGTCGCGCGCGCCGGTGAAGGTCACGCGGTCGATGCCCGCGTCCAGCAGCCCGTCGCGGATGTCCTTGGCGTAGTCCTTGAGCGCGCGTTCGCCGAACGGCCCGGAAATCGCGATCTTGGCGACCGGCTCGTAGAAGGTGACCCGCTGGATCGTCGGTTCCTCGGCGGCGTCTGGCAGCGTCGTGACCTGTTCGACCGCCTGCTCGACATCGGACTGCGCCTTCTGCATGTCCGCGTCGGCAAAGAACTCGATGTTGAACACCGCCACGCCCTCGCGCGCGATGGAGGTGATCTGGTCCACGTCGTCGAGGAAGCGCAGCTCCGGGTCGATCGCGTCAACGATGTTCTGCTCGACGTCCAGCGCGCTGGCGCCGGACCACTGGATGGTGACGTTGATCGCCGGGATTTCCACGGTGGGAAAGAACTGCGTGTTGAGCCGGTTCAACGAGAACATGCCCAGCACGATTATCAGCAGCATCAGAAGGTTGGAGGCTGTCGGATGCCGGACGAACAGTCCGATCAAGCCGGGCCGACCCGTCGGTTGCTCAGACATCCGGCTCAACCACCCTGACCTTTACGCCGTCGCCGGGGCGCGTAAGCCGCGTTGCCGCAACCCGCTCGCCGTCCTTCAGATCGCCGCGCACCAGAACGAAGCCGTCGGCGCCGCCCACCTGCGTAACCTCGCGGCGCACCAGGCGGTCGTCCACAATCACGAAAACATGGTTGTTTTCATAGAGCGCCGTTTGGGGCAGCCGGACAACATCCTCGTACTGAACGTCCGGCACGCGCGTCTCGACGAAGGCGCCGGGGCGCAACGGCGTCGGCTCCAGCGGATTGTTGACGCGCGCGAAAACATTCACCCCGCCGCTTGCTGATGCGATCCGCGAGCCGATGCGCACGATCTCGGCGTCATAAACGAACGGCTCCTGTCCGACATACCAGCGCACCTCGACAGGCCGGCCGAGAACGCCGCCGCTCTCGCGCACGAGCCGGCCATATTGCGCGTCGCTCAGTGTCACGAGCACCTCGATCCAGGACTTGTCGATGAGAGTGGCGACCGCGTCGTTGGTGCTCAGCACCTTGCCGACCTCGGCGTTCGGCTCGCTCACATAGGCGTCGAAGGGCGCGGTCAGGCTGGTGTCGCCCAGATTGCGCTCGGCGGTCCGGCGGGTGGCGCGCAGGCGCTCCAGCGCGGCGCGTTGCTGGGCCGCGCGGGCCTCCTGCACAGTGAGGTTGATCTCGCTCTGCTCGACCGCGTCCTGGCGCTGGCTGGCGGTGAGACGGCGTTGGTCCAGCACCTGCTGCGAAAGCGCGCCGCGCTCGACGAGTTGCTCGGCGCGCTCAAGATCGCGCTGGGCGATTTCCAGCTGCTCTCTGGCGCGCTCGAGCGCGGCCGTCTGGGCGCGAATTTGGGCTTCGTTCTCCCGCAACCGCGCCTGCGTCTCCGCGATCTGGGCCTCGGTCTCGGCCAGCGCGACCTCGTAATCGAGCGGCTCGATCCGTAAAAGCGCATCGCCCTCGGAGACCTCGCCGCCTTCGCGCAGATTGGGGGATGTTTCGACAACCTCGCCGGCCACCAGCGCGCGCAGTTGCACCTCGCGCCCCGCGACCGTTTCGCCGTAAAGCGTCAGTCGCGGCTGGTAGCTGGAATACGTGACCGGCACGGCGCGCACCGGTGCGACCGCCTCCTGCGGCGGACTCGGCGCAACCGTGGGCTGCGTGGCCAACAAGTACTGATAGCCGGCATAGGCGCCCGCGAGCAGCGCCACGGGCAGGAGGATCTGCAACAGAGATCGAACAGCTCGGCCAAGCGCGCCTAGCAAGCCAGGCCGGCCGTTCTCCTGTTCCGTTTCTTCCGCGGGGCGCTGCTGCAACATCAAACAACCTTACGCGCATACACTGGCAGCGGTTTTGACCGCGCGAGCCTGAATACGCAATGAATGACAGAGCCGTTTTGTGATGCGGTGCACTATCCGTCGTTGACGCCGGTCACGCGTCGGTGTGACCGAACAGCGCATCCGGGTTGAAGCCATACTCGCTATTGCAAAACTCGCAAGTCACCGACACCGTGCCATCGTCCTGGACCATCTCCGCGATCCGCTCCGCCGGGAAGCGCTTCAGCAGATCCGCAACCCGTTCGCGCGAGCACTGGCAGAACGCCTTGATCGCATTCGCCGGGAACGCCCGGACATGCTCCTCATGAAAGAGCCTGATCAATAAACGCTCCGGCGTTAAGGTCGGATCAAGGATTTCGTGATCCTCGACTGTTGCGCCCAGCATGGAGGCGCGGTTCCAGTCTTCCGCGCTCTGGCTCTCGGCGTTGGCCGCATGAATGGCATTTCGGCCGCCCTCGGCCCCGACCTTCTGGATCATCAGCCCGCCGGCGCGCCATGCCCAACCGCCCGGCTCGCCGCCGCGTCCGCCGACGAATTGCGGCGCGACCGCCACGCGCAGCAGGCTCGGGATTTGCTCCGATTGACGGAAATAGGTGTGGGCGGCGTCCACGAGGTTCTCGCCTTCCAGCTCCACGAAGCCCTGGTAGCGCTCCATCCCGCCGCCCGGCTCGATGGTAAGCGCCATGTGCCCGTTGCCGAGCAGGAGCGGGTCGCTCTCGCCTGCCTCTGCTATCGCCCGGGCAACGCCATCCTCCTCATAATTGGCGTAGGCGCGCACGCCGCCCGGCGCGCGAAACTGCACAACGAGGAAGCTGACAGGACCGTCCGAACTGGTCTGCAGGGTCAGCTTGCCGTCGAACTTCAGCGAGTCGCCGAGCATCACTGTCAGCAGGATCGCTTCGCCCAGCAGGCGTGAGACAGGCTCGGGATAGTCATGGCGCGAGAGCAGGTCGTCGATCACCGGGCCGAGGCGCACGACGCGGCCGCGCACCCCTGCACTCTCGATCTGGAAGGGCAGCACATAATTCTCCAGAGCGCCGACCAGTTTGCCCTCGGTCTGGTCAAGCACGTCGCCGTCCGTTTTCGTCCCGCCGGATTCTCCAACCATTCACTCCGCCTCTAAACACCATGCCAGGATCGCCCGCTGCGCGTGCATCCGGTTTTCGGCCTCCTCGAAAACCACCGATTGCGGGCCGTCGATCACCTCCGCGGTCACCTCGCAGCCGCGCTGCGCGGGCAGGCAATGCATGAATATAGCATGAGGGGCGGCGCGGCTCATCAGCGCCGCATCGACCTGATAGTCCCGCAGCAGCGTCATGCGGCGCTCGCCGTCGTCATGCCCCATCGAAACCCACACGTCGGTCAGGACGCAGTCGGCGCCCGCAATCGCCTCTCCCGGATCTTCATGAATAACGATTTCTCCGCCGCGCGCTGCGGTCTCCTCGATGAGTTGCGGCGAAGGCCGGTACACCGCCGGGCACGCGATGGACAAGGTAAACCCGAACATCGACGCGGCATGGAGCCAGGAAGTCGCCACGTTGTTGTTCGCGTCGCCGATCCACGCGATTTTCCGCCCGCCGATAGGGCCGAGATGTTCCTCGAACGTCATGACGTCGGCGAAGACCTGACAGGGGTGCGAAAGGTCGGTCAGGCCATTGATGACCGGCACGTCCGCATGTTCGGCCAGTTCGAGGAGGTCCGCGTGGGCCGTCGTGCGTAACATGATAACGTCCACGTAGCGCGACAAGACCCTGGCGGTATCGGCGATGGTCTCGCCGCGGCCGAGCTGTAATTCGTTTGCATTCAGCACGATGGTTTCGCCGCCGAGCTGACGCATGGCGACATCGAAGGAAACGCGCGTGCGCGTCGACGGCTTGGAAAACAGCATCGCCAGCGCCCGGCCGCGCGCCAGATGGGCGATCGACAGCCGGTCGCGCAGGAAACGCGCCTTCATATCATGCGCGCGCGCCATGAGCCTGCGCATATCCGGCTTTTCGAGCATATTGAGATCAAGGAAATGACGAGGCGTCATGGCAGGTCCATGTTTTTCGTGCGGCCGACGCAGGCGCGTGAGCAGTTGAGCGGGAAGGTCAGCCGTGATGCGCCGCCGCCGCAGGCGCGCCAGCGCCGAGCGCCGTGAGCGCCGCGTCGAGACGCGCGCAGGCCTCGCGCACTTCGTCGTCGCCGATGTTCAGCGGCGGAACCAGCCGCACGACATTTTCGCCCGCGCCGACCGCGAGCATATGCTGCGCCCGCAGCGCGGCCACCACATCCCCCGCCGGCGGGGCGCATTTCAGGCCGAGCATGAGACCTTCGCCGCGCACCTCCTCGATCATGGCGGGATGCGCATCGCTGATCTCCGCGAGCTGTTGACGCAACCTTAGCCCGATATCGCGCACATGCGCCAGGAATTCCGGCTCAAGCACAACATCGAGAACCGCGTTGCCGACCGCCATCGCCAGCGGGTTGCCGCCGAAGGTCGAGCCGTGGCTGCCCACGGTCATGCCCTGCGCGGCATGTTCAGTCGCCAGACAAGCGCCCACGGGGAAGCCGCCCCCCAGCCCCTTCGCCGAGGCGAGGATGTCCGGCGCGATGCCGGCATGTTCATGCGCGAAGAAACGTCCGGTGCGGCCGACCCCGCACTGCACTTCGTCGAGGATGAGCAGCAGGCCATGCTGATCCGCCAACTCGCGCAGCGCGCGCAGGAACCCCCAGCCGGGGTTGCGGATGCCGCCCTCGCCCTGGATCGGCTCTACGAGGATGCCGGCGGTTTCCGGCGTGATCGCCGCGCGCGCGGCGTCGATGTCGCCGAGCGGAACCTGGTCGAAGCCGGGCATCGGCGGGCCGAAGCCGCTCAACAGCTTTTCCTGCCCGGCGGCGGCGATGGTCGCCAGCGTCCGCCCGTGGAATGCGCCCTCGAAGGTGATGATCCGGTGCCGCTCCGGCGCGCCTGTTGCAGAATGAAACTTGCGCGCCATCTTGATCGCGCATTCGAGCGCCTCCGCGCCGGAGTTGGTGAAGAACACCGTTTCGGCGAAAGTCGCGGCGCACAGGCGTCCGGCCAGCCGCTCCTGGCCGGCGACGCGGAACAGATTGGAGGTGTGCCAAAGCTTTTGCGCCTGCTCGCACAGCGCTTCGGTCAGCACCGGGTGCGCATGACCGAGCACGTTCACGGCGATGCCGGCGGTAAAGTCGAGGTAACGCTCGCCCGCGGTCGTGAAAAGATACGCGCCCTCGCCGCGCTCGAAAACGAGGTCAGCGCGGGCGTAAGTTGGCAGCACCGCCGGCATGTCCGAGGACTTTCTTCTCCGTTGCAAATCTGCGCACACGCACCCGCCGACCGCTTCGGCGTCCGCGCTCGCGCCGCATATTCCCCGCTCCCCCTGACGCTGTCAATTGGCCGAAAAGACACAGTCCGGCAATAATTGCCGTCAAAACCGCAACAGCAGGGCGGTCGGCATTTGTGTTTTTGGAGCCGGCGTGGCACTTCGTTAATCAGGTTGGCAGGATGCCCTCTGACGAAGCTTGCGTCTTCGGCGCAGCAGCGGGTGACTTGCCAGACATCAGGGCTGGCGGCCCCTTCGAGTCCTCAGTCGCCGCCTCGGCCAGCGCGCGTCCCGACCGCCTTTCAGGTGGTCCGGCGCAAGTATCAGTTCGCGGCCGAAAGAGTCTTTCCTGTAGAGCGTTTGTCGTCGTTTTCGACATTTTGACGACCTTTGGTCACGGCGTAGCCGCGTTGCGTCCTGCGGGGTTTTTCGACGCCGCGTCTGCGCGATCAGCGCCGCATTCTCGCGTGCGGCGCTCACGAGACGGAGCCATGAGGAGGCTACGAATGGCATGGACAGATGAGCGCGTCGCGCTGTTGACGCGACTTTGGAATGAGGGGCATACGGCAAGCCAGATCGCCGAGCAGTTCGGCGACATCACGCGAAATGCGGTCATCGGCAAGGTGCATCGGCTTGGGCTTTCGGGACGCGCGGCGGAGTCCCGTTTCC
This sequence comes from uncultured Hyphomicrobiaceae bacterium, assembly GCA_964540795.1. Taxonomy (GTDB): domain Bacteria; phylum Pseudomonadota; class Alphaproteobacteria; order Rhizobiales; family Rhodomicrobiaceae; genus Dichotomicrobium. Next base: position 69,884 of record CAZINX010000006.1, read on the forward strand.
GGGCCGCCCGCATCAAGATGCGTCCGCGCAACCAGAAGCCGCGCGGCGGATCGGGCGCGGCCTTCCCGGTTCAGGGCAACGCGGCGCTCAAGGCCGAGGCCGGTGCGGCGGCATGGCCCGCGCCGGCGCGGCGGCCCAATCTGCGTCCGGTCGCGCAGCCGGAGCCAGAGACCGGCCCGGTTGTCGGGCTGCTGGAGTTGAGGGAAAACAGCTGCCGCTGGCCGATCGGCGACCCGGACCAGCCGGACTTCGGCTTCTGCGGCTGCGAGAAGGCGGAACACGGCCCGTACTGCGAACGCCATGCGGCAATGGCATTCCACACGGCGGCGCGCCGCCGCGACGCGGAGAAGGAAGCGGCATAAGGGGGCGGGGCGAGGCGCAGCGCCGGGGTGCATCCGGCGCGCGCCGGCCTCACGCGCCAGTTCCGGTCTTGTTCGGAAGTTTCTCGCCGAAAGCGTACCCCGCGCCGCGGACTGTGCGGATCGGGTCCTGGTCGCGCCCGCGATTGAGCGCCTTGCGCAGCCGGCCGATATGCACGTCAACTGTGCGTTCGTCGACATAGACATCGCGGCCCCAGACGCCGTCGAGCAGCTGGCTTCGCGTGAACACGCGGCCGGGGCTTTCCATCATGAATTCCAGCAGGCGATACTCGGTGGGGCCGATCCGCAATTCTCGCCCGCCGCGGAATACGCGGTGCGCTTCGCGGTCCATCACGATGTCGCCCACTTCAAGCGTGTCCTGCAGCCGGCTCGGATTGGTGCGCCGAAGGATCGCGCGGATGCGCGCCAGCAATTCGGGCAGCGAAAACGGCTTGACCACGTAATCATCCGCCCCTGTGGTCAGTCCGCGAATGCGATCCGCCTCCTCGCTGCGGGCGGTGAGCATGATGATGGGGATGTTGCGCCCCTCCCGCCCGGTGCGCAGACGCCGGCAGACTTCAAGCCCGGAGAGCCCCGGAAGCATCCAGTCGAGGACGATCAGATCGGGCGCGTCCTCGGCGACGGCGACCTCGGCATCCTCGCCGCGCGCGACGACCGTAACGCTGAACCCCTCCGCCTCAAGATTGTAGCGGAGCAGCATCGCCAGGGGTTCTTCGTCCTCGACGATCAGAACCTTAGCTGACATTCCGCCGCGCCCCAGCTGCGACCCTAGCCGTTATCGTCGGAGCCTCCCGCTGCTTCGGCCGGGGACAGCAGGCTGGTCGTGTCCATCTTCGGGCGGCCCTCAACAAGCGTTTCGCCTGTTATCATGAAATAGCTCATCTCAGCGATATTGGTGACGTGATCGCCGATGCGCTCGATATTCTTTGCCCCGAACAGCAAATGCGTCGATAGCGTGATGCTGCGCGGATCTTCCATCATGTAGGTCAACAGCTCGCGGAAGAGCGAGTTGTACATCGCGTCGATTTCATAATCGTCCGTCCAGACCCGCTTGGTCTTCTCCGCATCGCGCGTGGCGTAGGCATCGAGCACGTCCTTGAGCTGCTGCAGCGCCTGCAGGCCCATGTGCTTCAGGCCAAGCATGGCGCGCTTGGGCTGCGGCTCCCCGGCAATGGCCAGAGTTCGCTTGGAGATGTTCTTGCCCAGGTCGCCGATGCGCTCCAGGTCGCCGGCAACGCGGATCGCGGTGATGATCTGGCGCAGATCGAGCGCAACCGGCTGACGCCGCGCGATCATCAGGACAGCGAGTTCCTCGATCTCGTTTTCGAGCTGGTCGATGTTCTTGTCGCGGGCGATGACGTCTTCCGCCAGCTCCGGGTCGTTCTTCTCCAGCGCCTCTATGGCTTGCGCGAGGAGTTGTTCGCAAAGCCCGCCCATATGGGCAATCTTGGCGTCAAGAGATTTAAGCTCTTGTTCGTAGGAGCTTACCGTATGTTGTTCCATCAGTCTTCGCCGCTCCTGTTTTGGCAAAATACCGGGCGGCCCAAAAAGGTTAGCCGAAGCGTCCGGTAATGTAGTCCTGCGTGCGCGCGTCTTTGGGATTGGTGAAGATCTGGTTGGTGTCGCCTTCCTCCACCAGATAGCCGAGATGGAAAAACGCTGTCCGTTGGGACACGCGCGCGGCCTGCTGCATCGAGTGCGTGACGATGACGATGCAATAGTTCTTGCGCAACTCGTCGATCAGTTCCTCGATCTTGGCGGTGGCGATCGGGTCCAGCGCGGAAGCCGGCTCGTCCATCAGAATCACCTCGGGGTTCACCGCGATCGCGCGGGCGATGCACAGGCGCTGCTGCTGGCCGCCGGACAGGCCGGTTCCCGGCTCGTCCAGACGGTCCTTCACCTCCTCGAACAGGCCCGCCCGGTGCAGCGCTTCGGCGACGACATCGTCGAGTTCGCTTTTCGAGCTGACCTGCCCATGGATACGCGGCCCGTAGGCGACATTCTCGTATACCGATTTCGGGAAGGGGTTCGGCTTCTGGAACACCATGCCGACGCGAGCGCGCAGTTGCACCGGGTCGATATGCGGGGCGTAGACGTTCACGCCGTCGATGATGACCTCGCCTTCCACCCTTGCGCCATCGATCGGGTCGTTCATCCGGTTGAGACAGCGCAGAAATGTGGACTTGCCGCAGCCCGAGGGGCCGATGAAAGCCGTCACCGCGCGGTCGCGAATATCCAGATCAACATTGATGATGGCCTGGGTCTGACCGTAAAAGACATCGACATTGCGAGCCTGGATTTTCGTCGCGCCGGGCGCAGATGATGTCTGCGAGAAGCTCGAAATTGTGCTCTGCTGATCCACGGGGTCACTCTTTCATCTGGGTGCGTTGATGGCCGGCGTCACGACCATTTTTTCTGGAAACGTTGCCGCAGGTAGATGGCCACCCCATTCATTATGACGAGAAAGCCAAGCAGCACGAGGATCGCGGCGGATGTGCGCGCCACGAAACCGCGCTCGGGGCTGTCGGCCCAGCTGTAGATCTGCGTCGGCAGCGCGGTGGCGGGCTGCAGAACGCCCACCTGATCCACTGCCGGAATAAACGCGTTCATGCCGATCAACAGCAGCGGGGCGGTTTCGCCCAGCGCCTGCGCCAGTCCGATGATGGTGCCGGTCAGAATGCCGGGCATGGCGAGCGGCAGCACGTGATGCATCACCACCTGGTGCTTGGACGCGCCGACGCCAAGCGCGGCCTCTCGGATTGACGGCGGCACGGCTTTCAAGGCCGCGCGGGTGGCGATGATGATCGTCGGCAGCGTCATCAGCGAAAGCACCATGCCGCCCACCAGCGGCGTTGACCTGGGCAGACCGAAAAAGCTGATGAACACCGCAAGGCCGAGCAGGCCGAACACGACCGACGGCACCGCCGCCAGATTGTTGATGTTCACCTCGATCAGGTCGGTCCAGCGGTTCTTGGGCGCGAATTCCTCAAGATAGACCGCCGCGGCGATGCCGACCGGAAAGCTGATCAGGAAGCAGACCAGCAGCGCGAAGAACGACCCCGCCAACGCTCCGGCAAGCCCGGCCAGCTCCGGGAACCGGCTATCCGCCTCGGTGAGGATAGCCCAGTTCAAAGGCTGCGAGATCGCGCCGCGCTCCACAAGCGAATCGAAAAACGCCAGTTGCTGCTCGGAGTCGAATACGGGATTGCCGACGAGAGCTTCACCCTCGCGGTAATACCGATCGAAATGCTCGGTCAGGGGCAGGGCGAGGTTCACCGCGCTCCCGACAGCGCCGGGGTTTGCGACGACGTAATCCTTCAGCTTTTCTGCCGCGGCATCTCCCAGAATGCCCCGATAGTCCAGAGCGCTCTGGCCGACAAAAACATCGCGCAGCGCCGAATTCACGATCCGCTCGAAACGCCCTTCGGACGGGTTTGCGGCGTCGACGTACTGCTCCAGCACGGGCACATCGAGGTTGGCGACGGCCTGGCCATCGACCGTGCCGAGCAATCCCTGCCCGTCCAGAAAATCGAGTGCCACGATTTGCGAGGAGTTCAGCGCGCTGATCTCGCGCGGGATGACGCCCTTGTTCAACTGATCGAACGGGTCGGACAGCGGGATTTTCATCTCGAACGATGTCCCGATCAACTCCGGGTTTGCGACCACCCGGTCTCGCAGCACCCGCCCGGCCTGCGAACTCATGATCCCGAACATCTGGCGGCGCTCGCGCGCGTTTTCGACATCAGGGAAGTAGCTGGCGAAACCGTCGCGCGCGGCCTTGCGGTAGTTGCCCTGAGCCGGATTTTCGGGGTCGAAATCCTGCGCGCTCAGCGTGATCGGGATCGTCACCTTCGATTGCGTGAACGCCGTGTAGCCGTTCAGAAAAAGCGACCCGATCAGGATGCCGAGCATGACGATGGCGATGGTGATCGCCAATAGCCCGAGCGCCTGAAGGATGCGGTCGCGGCGATAGCGCTTCTTGACCCGCTTCAGCGCCTGTTCCGAGCCCCAGTCGTGGGTCCGGCTGACGCCGCCTATCGTTGCATCAGTCATATTTCTCACGATACTTCTGCACCACGCGCAGCGCGATGACGTTGAGAACCAGGGTTGACGCGAAGAGCACAAGGCCAAGAGCGAAGGCCGCCAGCGTTTTCGCGTTGTCGAACTCGGTGTCGCCGATCAGCAGCGTCACGATCTGCACGGTTACGGTCGTGACCGGCTCCAGCGGGTTAATCGTGAGGTTGGCGATGATGCCGGCCGCCATCACCACGATCATCGTCTCGCCGATCGCGCGGCTCGCCGCCAGCAGGATGCCGCCGACGATGCCCGGCAAGGCGGCCGGGATCAGCACGCCCGTGATGGTTTCGCCGCGCGTCGCCCCGAGGGCGTAAGCGCCGTCGCGCATGGATTGCGGCACGGCGTTCAGCGCGTCATCCGAGAGCGAGGATACAAACGGAATGATCATGATGCCCATGACGGCGCCAGCGGCGAGCGCGCTGTTCGACGCGATATCCAGCCCGATCTGGATGCCGAACTCGCGCATGGCGGGCGCGACCACCAGGATCGCGAAGAAGCCGTACACGACGGTCGGCACGCCCGCGAGAACCTCGATGACGGGTTTGACGACCGCGCGGAAGCGTTTTCCCGCGTATTCCGCCAGATAGATCGCCGAGGCCAGCCCGATCGGCACCGCAACCGCAAGCGCAATGAACGCGATCAACAGCGTGCCCGTCAGCACGGGGATGACGCCGAACTGACCGCCCGCGGTGACCTGATCGGAGCGTATCGGAATCTGCGGCTCCCACCGCAGGCTCGTGAAAAACTCAACGGGATCGATCATCAGGAAGAAGCGCCAGGCCTCGAATGTCAGCGACAGGATAATGCCCAGCGTTGTCAGGATCGCGATAATGGAACAAACGATAATGACGCCCGTAACCACCCGCTCGAAAGCCTGCCGCGCGCGGAACTGCGGCGAAACGCGCGAGCGTGTAATCAGCAGACCGATCAAGCCAACGGAGAATGCCGCCACCAGCATCGCCACTTCCGCGATGTCCTGCCAGCGACCGTAGGTTTGCGCGGCGGCTTCGATGTAAGGTTCCGGCTCGCCGAATATGTTGCCGGCCGCGACCTGCTGGATTTGAGAGAGCAAGAGGTCGATCTCGCTAGGGGAACGGCCCTCGACCCTCTCGGGCGGGAGGGTCTGCAAAAGAAGCTGACTGATGATGGAATCTTGTAAAAAGAGCCAAATGAAAGCAATGAGCAAAGAAGGAATAGAGACCCAGGCGGCAATATAGGCGCCGTAGTAGCCAGGCAGGGAATGAAGATTCCGGCTGTGCCCTCCTTGCGTCAGTACGCGCCTGCGACCGTAGACATAACCGATCGCGCTGAGAACGAGAATAGTGAGAATGACGATCGAAAACATGGCACTGTCCTGACGCCGTGTGCGGCGGATGCAAAAAACGGGCGGGGTTGGCTATACTGCCAGCCCCGCCCGCCGGTAAAGGCTTATTCGAACACGTTGTTCGTGCCGTTCAGGGCAGCGTCGCGGACCTGCTCGCGCTTGGCGTCGCCAAGCGGAACCAGACCGCGCTCAACCAGGTAACCACCCGGGCCGAACGCTTCTTCCGAGACGAACTCGGCGATGTACTCTTCCATGCCCGGAATGACATCGCGGTGCGCGTTCTTGATGTAGAAGAACAGCGGACGGGAGATGCCGTAATCGCCGGTTTCAATGGTTTCGGCGGTCGGCTCGACGCCGCCAACAGAAACGGCTTTCAGCTTGTCCTGGTTCTCGAACAGGAAGGAATAGCCGAAGATGCCGTAAGCGTTCGGGTCGGCTTCAAGACGCTGAACGATCAGGTTGTCGTTCTCGCCGGCCTCGACGAACGGGCCGTCGGTGCGCATGGCGGCGCAGCCGTCTTCAGCCGCATCTTCGCCCTGCTCGGCCCAGTAAGGCAATTCCATGCAGCCTTTCACCATCGCCAGTTCGACGAAGGCGTCACGCGTGCCGGAGGTCGGCGGCGGGCCGTACACGGTGATTTCGGTTTCCGGCAGATCCGGGTTGACATCGCTCCAGGTGGAGTTCGGGTTGTCGACCAGTTCGCCGTCAACCGGAACCTGAGCGGCCAGAGCCTGATAAAGCTCGGTCTTGGTCACGTTGAAGGCCTGGCCTTCACGCGCAACGGCGATCGTGATGCCGTCGGAGCCGACCTGCACTTCGGTGATGTTGTCGACGCCGTTCTCGGCGCAAAGGTCACGCTCGGAGTCCTTGATCGCGCGCGAGGCGTTGGTGATGTCGGGATGATCCGCGCCGACGCCCTGGCAGAAGATCTGCAGACCACCGCCGGAGCCGGTCGATTCCAGAACCGGAGCCGGGAACTCGGTGGTGTTGGCGAATTCTTCGGACACCGCCTGGGCATACGGATAAACGGTGGACGAACCAACGATGCTGATCTGGTCGCGGGCGACAGCCGGGCCAGCCGCCAGCGTGCCAGCCACGGCCGCAGCCGCGGTGAACGCTACGAACTTCGTATTCATTTGCTCTCCCTGTCTTTCGAGACATGCTGCAAAAGAAAGGCCGCCTCTCGACCTTTCTGACGGGGACCATACAGCCTGCCGTTAATTCTTTTATGACAGTTTAGGGCGTTGATTCATAATGATTTTCTTCTTTTATGCGGGTGCCGTCGGGGGGTGCGTCCTCACATCGGGAGGCAGCGGCCCGTTTCTGCGCTCCGGGGGCTTTGTGCGCTGGCAGCAGAACGGTGAAGCGCGAGCCTTCGCCGGGCTTGGAGGTGATGCGCAACTGCCCGCGATGCCGGTTCAGCACGTGTTTGACGATCGACAGTCCCAGTCCTGTGCCGCCGCGATCCCGGCTGTCCGCCACATTCACCCGATAGAATCGTTCGGTCAGGCGCGGCAGGTGCTCCTCGGGGATGCCGGGGCCGTTGTCGATGACCGCGACGTTGACCATTGGCTCCCTGCCGCCCTCGCGCGCCACCACGATGCGAACGAAGCCCCCATCCCGGCCGTATTTGATCGCGTTGTTCACCAGGTTCTCGAACACCTGAACCAGTCCTTCGCGCTCGCCGAGCACGTAGGCCGGCCCGTCGAGCGGCTGTAACTCGATGCCGATGTCGCGCTGGGCGGCCAGCCGCTCCAGCGAGCCGCGCACATAGTCGAGCACCTCGTTTATTTCGAGCGGATCGGTCGGGCGCAGATGCGCCTTCATCTCCACCCGGCTGAGCGAGAGCAGATCGTCGATGACCCGCTTCATCCGCTCGGCCTCGCGCGCCATGACGCCGAGAAATTCCTCGCGCGCCCTCTCGTCGTTGCGCGCCGGGCCGCGCAGCGTCTCGATAAAGCCGAGGACGGAGGCCAGCGGCGTCTTCAGCTCATGGCTGGCATTGGCGACGAAATCCGCGCGCATCTGGCCGATCCGCTCCTGTTCCGTCAGGTCGCGCAGGAACACGAATATGGCGGGATCGTCCGGGCCAGCGCCCGGCGGCCCGATCCAGCTCACGGCGGCGGACAGCCACCGTTCAACCGGAACGACCTCGTTCAGCGCGACCACCTGGTGGCGTTGATGACTCGCCGCGCTGTCAATGGCGTCCAGGAGCTGCGGATGGCGCAAGGCCGTGGAGACCGGAATGCCGGCATTGAGCGCCCCGTAGGAGTCCGCGGCCTGTTTGTTGAACGCCAGCACCATGCCCTGCCGGGAGAGGACCAGCGCGGGTTCGGGGAGCCCGTCGATCATCCGGGCGATGGCATCGAGCCGCTCCTCCACCCGGTGGCGATGGGTGTCGCGTGTCGGCCGGCGTTTCAGGATGCCCTCGCGCGGCAGCGCGCCAGCGGCGAACGCGACGACGGCAAGGCCCGCGAGGCCCGCGAACGGGTTCAGCCCGAAAAAGCCGGCATAGATCAGCGTCACAGCGGCGCAAACCGCCACCAGCCAGCGGCGCAGATAAAGCCGCCGCCGCCAACGCTTGAGATGACGCACCGCCGCTGCCGCACGCCACTGCGCGTTGGCTGGCCGGGCCTGGTTTTCGACCGACATTACAATTCCTTTCCGCCGGATGGACGCTGCATGGCTCATCGGCCGCGCGTCTCCAGCCGGGCACACCCCACGCTCGATGATTCGTAACATAGAAGTGCGACAGTTTCGCCAAAGCCCCAATTGGCCTTCGTCATGCCGAAGCCGGGCGGCTGCTCTGCAGAAAACTCGCTGGTTTCAGGAGATTGCAGGGGCAAGTCTGAATAAGGCGCAGTCGCTGCGCACTCTGGATGCGCTTGCAACGCGACAATGATCCCTCGGCCACGGAATTCCAATGCCTTCCTTCCAGCCCACCTCGACGGACCCCGCGTATCCGCAATCCACGTCTGTTCTGCATCGCGAAGTCAACAAGGTTTATCCGCGCGCAGCATCGGCGGCGGGCGCGTTCGTCTACGACCAGACCGGCAAGGACTATCTCGATGCCTCCGGCGGCGCGGCGGTCTGCGCGCTCGGTCACGGCCACCCGCGCGTGATCGCGGCGATCAAGGCGCAGCTCGACACGCTGGCCTATGCGCACAGCGCGTTCTTCACAACCGATCCGGCCGAAGAACTCGCAGAGTGGCTGGTGCTGCGCGCGCCGGCCGGCTTCGGGTTCGGCCGCGCGATGTTCGTCTCTGGCGGCTCCGAGGCTGTCGAGGCGGCCATCAAGCTGGCGCGGCAGGCGCATTATGAGCGCGGCGATACAGGGCGATTGCATTTCATTGCGCGGCGGCAGTCTTATCATGGCAATACGCTGGGCGCGCTGGCGATGGGGCATCATCCCGCCCGGCGCGCGCCTTACGAGGGGCTGGTCAGCGGGTTCCCGGTCAGCCATATCGCGCCGTGCTACGCCTATCGTCATCAGCGCGCGGACGAGACCTCCGAGGAATACGGCCTGCGCGCGGCGGCTGAGCTGGAGGCGGAAATCTTGCGCGTCGGCCCCGAGCGGGTCGCCGGCTTCGTGGCGGAGACAGTATCAGGGTCGTCGATCGGCGCCGCGCCGCCAGCGCCTGGCTATCTGGCGCAGATCCGGCGCATCTGCGACAAATACGGCGTATTCCTGATCCTCGACGAGGTCATGTCGGGCATGGGCCGCACCGGGCATCTGTTCGCCTGCGCGGAGGACGGCGTTTCGCCGGACTTTATTGCCGTGGCCAAGGGGATCGGGGCGGGCTACCAGCCGATTGGCGCGATGCTGGCGCGCGAGGAACACGTCCGTACGATTGCGCAGGGCAGCGGCGCGCTGGCGCACGGCCACACCTATATGGCCCATGCCGCCGCCTGCGCCGGCGCGCTGGCCGTGCAGAAGGTGGTCGAGGAGGACGATCTGCTCGCGCATGTGCGGGCGCGGGGCGCGCAGCTGCGGATAAAACTGCGGGAGCGCTTCGGCGACCATCCGAATGTCGGCGACATACGCGGGCGCGGTCTGTTCCTGGCGATGGAGTTCGTGGCGGACCGCGACAGCAAGACGCCGTTTGACCCGCGCCGCAAGTTCGCCGCCACGCTCAAGAGCCTGGCGATGGAAAACGGCCTGATCTGCTACCCGGCCTCCGGCACGGCGGACGGCGTGGCGGGCGATCATGTCCTGCTGGCGCCGCCTTTCAATATCAGCCAGGATGAACTCACGCTTCTGGTCGAGCGTCTGGATTGCAGCATCGAGGAAGCCCTGGCGCGAACCGCGCCGGCCGCTTAAGGCGCATAGCCCGAGCTTCGCATGGCGAAAACGCTTATCATGGCCGCCGTCAACGGCGCGCGACGAACAAAGGCAGATCATCCCGCGCTTCCCGTGACCGTTGCGGAGATCGCTGAGGATGTCGCCGCTTGCGCGGAGGCTGGCGCGGCGATGGCGCATGTCCATGCGCGCGATGGCGAAGGGCGGCACGCGCTGTACGTCGCGCTGTACGAGCGGGCGTTCACGCAGATCGCGGCGCGGGCCGGGCACGATTTCCTCGTCCAGGCGACCACGGAGGCCGCCGGGCGTTACGCGCCGGACGCGCAGATCGCGCTTGTCAAGGCGCTGCGCCCCGCCGCCGTATCGATCGCGGTGAGCGAGCTGCTGCCGGACCCGACGGATGACGCGGCGCGCACGCGCTTTCGCGAGTTGTGCGGATGGATGCAGGCCCATGCCGTCTGGCCGCAGTTTATCCTCTATCGCGCGGAAGAGGTGGAGACGCTTATGCGCCTCCACGCCCAGGGGGATATCCCCTTCATCGAGCCGTTTCTGCTGTTCGTGCTGGGCCGCTACAGCGAGGAGCAGGTGGCGAGCCCGGACGATCTGCCGCCGTTTCTGGAAGCGCTCGGGCGCGCCAAGGCGACCTGGATGATCTGCGCTTTCGGCCCGCGGGAGCACGCCTGCGCGCAGGCCGCGATCGCGGCGGGCGGGCATGTGCGCGTGGGCTTCGAGAACAACCTGTGGCTGCCCGATGGGGGCGTGGCGGGGTCAAATGCCATGCTGGTCGCCCTGGCGGCCAAGGCTGCTCGGGAGAGTGGCCGGGGAATCATGACGCCGGCCGATGCCGCGGCCTTGCGCGCAGGCCTACTCGGCTGAGGCCGGAGCCGCCGCCTCGTTCGGGTGGCCCTGCGCGCGCAGCCGCCGCCGCTGCCATGCCACCACCAGCGCCAGGAGCAGCAGCGCCGGGATGAACATCAGCTCCTTCGCAGGTTGACCGGGCACGCTGCGGTCCGCCTGGGTGATGATGTCACCGATTTCGAGGCCCGCATTCTCGGCGCGGCTCATGAAGCCGGGATCGGTGACGCGGATGTTGCCGTCCCCCGCCTGCTCGACGCTCATCCCCAGTTCGCTCCAGGTGAGCGGCGCGTCACCTTCGCGCTGGAACACATAGAGCCGGAACCGGTCGCCGTAGGGCGTCTCGCGCGTGATGTGCAGACGCACTTGCTCCGCCGCCACCCCCTCGCGCAGCTCCTGAACGGTAAGCTGCTCATAGGGCGGGTAGATGCGGTCCATGAAGAAGCCTGGCCGGAACAGCGCGACAACCACGAGGGCGAGCGCGATCATCTCCAGCCAGTTCAGCTTCACGAACATGAAACGGAAGGTGATCGAGGTGAAGCACAGGATGGCGATCAGCGACACAGCGACGATCATGAGCGCGTAAGGAATGCTGTCGATGCCGATCATGATCAGGGTCTGGTTGAAGATGAAGATGAACGGCAGGATCGCCGTGCGCATCGAGTAGATGAATGCCTGGATGCCGGTCTGGATCGGGTCTGCGCGCGAGATCGCCGAAGCCGCATAGGCGGCAAGGCCGACGGGCGGCGTCACATCGGCCATAAGCCCGAAATAGAACACGAACAGATGCACCGCGATCAGCGGCAGAACCAGTCCGGCCGCGCTTCCCAGTTCCACCAGCACAGGGGCCATCAGCGAGGCGACGACCAGATAGTTGGCCGTGGTCGGCAGGCCCATGCCGAGGATCAGGCAGAGCACGGCCGTCATGAACAGCAGGATATAGACATTGCCGCCCGCGACTGCCTCGACCACGCCGATAAGCGCGTTGTTCAGCCCGGTTGAGCCGACCGCGCCGACGACGATGCCCGCGCCCGCCACGGCGATGGCAACGGAGATCATGTTCTTCGCGCCCTGGATCAGGCCGGCGACCACGACCCAGAAGCCATCGGTCAGGCCGGTGACGAAACCGGCCCCCTCGCTGAGCGTGCGGCGGACCTCCTGGGCAACGATCACGGCCATCAGGAAAATCGTTGAGTAGAAGATCGCCGTGCCGGTGGTCATCCGCTCGACCATCAGGAGCCAGACCAGCAGGACGATCGGCAGCAGGAAGTGCGCGCCGCCCCAGAAAATTTTCCCGGCGCGCGGAATTTCGGCCTCGGCCATCGGACGCAGGTTCAGCTTCGTCGCTTCCAGATGAACGATGTAGAACAGCCCGATGTAGGACAGGATGGCGGGCAGGAAGGCGTGGATGACGACGTCGAAATACGAGATGCCGATGAACTCCGCCATGACGAAGGCCGCTGCGCCCATGATCGGCGGCATGATCTGTCCGTCGGTGGAGGCGGCGACTTCGATCGCGCCAGCCTTGCGCGCGGGCATCCCTGTGCGCTTCATCACCGGAATGGTGAAGGTGCCGGTCGTCACCGTGTTGGCGATGGATGAGCCGGAGATCATTCCGGTCATGCCGGAGGCGAGCACGGAGGCCTTGGCCGGTCCGCCGCGATAGCGGCCGACCATCGCGAAGGCGAGATCGATGAAATACTGCCCCGCGCCGGCGCGGTCCAGCAGCGCGCCGAACAGCACGAACAGGAAGACGAAGCGGGTCGTGACGTCGATAGGAATGCCGAAAATCGCCTCGCCCGTGAGCCACTGGTATCCCACCAGCCGGTCGAGGGAGAGGCCGCGATGCGAGATCAGGTCCGGCATCGACTGGCCGAAAATGGAGTACACGAGAAAAACGATGGCCACGATGGCCAGCGGGATGCCGATTGCGCGGCGGATCGCTTCGAGCAGCACCACCATGCCGAGGCCGCCGATGATGACTTCGACCGGGATCGTCGAGCCGAAAAATTCATACTCCAGCAGCAAGCCGGCCCGCTGCGAAATCGCGTCCCAGTTCCAGAACAGGTAGGATGCGCTGAAGCCGCCAGCGATCGCGAGCGCGATGTCCAGCCAGCTTGGCGCGCGAATGCCGGCCTTGCGGACCGCGCCGAAGGCGAGGAAGCAAAGCACGAGCGCGAAGGCGAGATGGATCGAGCGTGCTTCGACCCCGTCGATCTGCCCGAATCGCAGCATGAAAGGCAGCGGCGAGGCAATCCAGAGCTGGAACAGCGACCAGGCGAGCGCGATGCCGGAAAATGCCCAGGCCCATGCGCCGGCCAGCGTGACCTGTCCGGTGTCCTGGCGCAGCATCTCTTCGGCTGCGTTATCGGACTCGCTGGCCTCTTGCGCCGACGGAGACGGCTTGCCGCTGTCGTCGCTCATCTCATGCTCCGTGCTCGCGCTGTCCTGAAGGGCGTGGGGAAAGGCGAGAAACCGGAGCGGGGGCTGAGAGGCTGGCGCCCTCTGTCTGTCCCCCGTCTCCTTGTTCAGTCGTGGACAGGCCGGATGTTACATCCAGCCTTTTTCCTTGTAGTACTTCATCGCGCCGGGATGGAAATCCGCCGAGATGCCCTTCGTCATCATGTTCTCCGGCTCCAGGTTCTCGAAGGCCGGGTGCAGCTTGCGGAAGTCGTCCAGGTTTTCAAATACCGCGCGCGTAACTTCATACACGACATCTTCCGGGACATCCGCGCTGGTCACGAAGGTGGCCATGACGCCGAAAGTCGTCACGTCCTCGGTTGTGGTCGAGTATGTGCCCTCCGGGATCGTCGTGAAGGCGTAGAACGGGTTGTCGTCCACCAGCTTCTGCACCGCATCGGTCTGAAGGTCGACAATGTACGCGCCGCAGCCGTCAGCCGCCTGGGCCACGCCGGAGTTCGGCACGCCGACCGTATAGCCGTAGGCGTCGATATTGCCGTCGCACAGCGCGCCGGACTGCTCGGACGAAGTCAGCTCGGTGGTCTGGCCGAACCACGACTCATCGACGCCGTGAGCCTCCATCAGGACCTCGAAGGTGCCGCGCTGACCGGAACCGGGGTTGCCGATATTGACGCGCTTGCCTTCCAGGTCTTCCCAGCTCTCGATGCCGCTGTCCTCAGCCGCGAGGATCTGGAAGGGCTCGGGATGCACCGAGAATACCGCGCGCAGTTCGGGGAACGGATTGTCCTCGAAGCGGCTAGTGCCGTTAAAGGCATGATACTGCCAGTCGGACTGGGCGACGCCGAATTCCAGCTCGCCCTGACGGATGGAGTTGATGTTGTAGATTGAGCCGCCGGTGGACGGCGCGGCGCAACGGATGCCGTGCTGACGGCCGTCCTCGCGGCCCTCCGCGGCTTCCCTGTGGACCATGCGGCAAATCGCGTTGCCGACGACGAAATACACCCCGGTCGGGCCGCCGGTGCCGATGGAGATGAACTGCTGCTGCGCGTTGGCTGCGCCCGTCAGCGACAGAGCCGCGGCGGCCGTGAGCGCGCCGGCCACGGACATGGTCCTGGCGAGAGACTTGAAGGTCATGACGTATCACTCCTCCGAAAATGCTGGAATCTGCTTCCATGCGAATTGAAAATACCCATCGCGGTCGTTAATCGACGCGCTTTGCAGGGCGCGGAGAATGCCCTTGCGTTCGTGGGCGACCATCACCTTATGGCTCGCTCTCTCCGCTCGCAATTCATTTGTCCCGGCTCAACCCCTTTTCCGCCAGCTCATTCAGATACTGCTGCCATATCTCGTCGCGCTCCACGCCGAGCTTGCGCAGATAGCTCCAGGAGAAGATGCCGGTGTCGTGGCCGTCGCTGAACACCAGCTTCACGGCATAGTTGCCGACCGGATCGATCCGCGTGATCGTCACGTTGCGCTTGCCGCCGACGGTCACGCGCTCCGACGGGCTGTGGCCCTGCACCTCGGCGCTCGGGCTGGTTACGCGCAGCATCTCGGCGGTCAGCGTGTAGCTTGCGTCCGGGAAGGTCACGGTGAGCTGGTTCTTGTCGGGATTGAGCCGGATCTCTTCGGGGTGCGCGGTCGCGGTCTGGTCGTGCTGGGTCATGGAAAGGTCCTTGTTGCCTGCCGTGCCGGGGGTGTTCTGCCGAACTGTTGCGGGCGCGTCACGCCACAACCGAAAATAGGCATTCTTGCGCCTGAGATATTCACAGTTGCCGTCTTCCAGATTGTGCGGCATGGGCATTCCTGTTAACCGCGGAATGGTATCCATCGCTCGCGTTCAGGTTCAAGCGTACGGGCTATGCGTAAGGAAACCATCGGTACCTGTGCAACTGTTCAGAGTGGTGAGTCATGCCGCCAATCCGTTTGTCCGCGTCAGAAGCGTCCTCACTTCGCAAGATCTCCAGCCGCCCCTGCCTGCAGGAAGAGCTGCCTGAGGATCACTCCGCAAAGCTTTTGAATTATGGGCTGGCCTGTCGCGAGGCCATGGCCGTGCGCATCACGCCGCGCGGCCAGGTTGAGCTTCTCGCCAGCAACTTTCAGGTGTCGCTGCCAAGCGCGCGGGCGATCCGGCACAAGCTGCTGGATCGCGGGCTGGCGCGCCTGCGCCGCGAGCTGGACTGAGCCAATAGCCTAGTTGGGTCGGGTTTCGTCGTCCGCACGCATTCCGTTCGGCGGCACGGCTGGCTCGGTCGGCGCGGTCTTTGGCGCTTCGAATGCGCCCTCCATCTCCCGCCGCGCGGCGAAGCGCCGCCCGGCTATCGGGATTGACGCCAGATAGGCGATAGACCCCGCCAGCAGGCTCGCATATGGATACGTGGCGAGCACCGCGGCGAAAGTCGCCGCGCCGGCAAATAGCGGCAGCACGTATTTCCGGTCGATGTTGCGGCCAAGCGACTTGCCCGAGAAGGTCGGCTGCCAGCTTACCAGCAGGCCGGCCATCACGCAGGTGTGGAGGAAGGCGAAGCCGGTCAGAACCGGGCCTTCGGGCGCGCCGATCCCCGCCGCATAGAACGGCAGCAGCACCACGATCGCGCCGGCCGGGGCTGGCACCCCGGTTGAATAGGCGGTGCGCCAGCGCGGCTGCACTTCATCGAGCTCGGTGTTGAAGCGGGCCAGCCGTAGCGCCGTGCACAGCGCAAAGATGAGGGCCGCAAGCCAGCCGAGGCTCGGCGCCGCTGCGAATGCCCAGACATAAAGGATCACCGCTGGCGCGACGCCGAAATTGACGAAATCCGCGAGGCTGTCCAATTCCGCGCCAAAGCGCGAGGTCGCCTTGAGCATCCGCGCCAGCCGCCCGTCCAGAGCGTCGAGCACCGCAGCCAGCAGGATCGCTGCAATGGCCAGTTCATAGCGCGCGTCGATCGCCATGCGGATGGCGGTCAGCCCCGCGCACAGCGCCAGCAGCGTGACGAGGTTGGGAATCAGCGCGCGGACCGGAACCTGCGCGCGGCGCGCCAGAAAGGCCGGCCGCCTGCCGTCTTTGCCGTTGCCCTTGCCCGCGCCGGCGCTCAACTCAACCGCACCTCATAGCCTGAAGGCGCGCCCGACAAGTCCATCAGAACCGTCTCGCCGCCCACCATGCGCTGGTTCTCGCCGGCCATCATCTTGCGCTCACCCGCGGCGTACACGTCTACCCGGCTGCCAAAGCGGATGATGCCGATGCGCTGACCCGCGCTCAGCGTGTCGCCCTCGCGCACGAACGGCACGATCCGCCGGGCCACGTAGCCTGCGATCATCACGACGCCGATCCGCTCGCCGTCCGGCCGCTCGATGACGATGGCCTGGCGCTCGTTCTGCTCGGAGGCTTCTTCGGACTCGGCGTTCATGAACAGGCCCGGCTCGTGGCGCGAGGAAATCACACGTCCGCCGGCTGGCGCGCGCACCACATGCACGTTGAACAGCGAGAGGAAGGTGGAGAACACGGTCACCGGCGCTTCGCCGAGTGCTGGCATTTCCGTGGGCGGGGGGCGGCGGCGAATGGCTATCAGCTTGCCGTCCGCCGGCGCGATCAGCAGGTTTCCTGCGACCGGCGTGGCGCGCTCCGGGTCGCGGAAGAAATACGCCATCGCCAGAGTGACGATCAGGCCGAGCCATCCGAGCGGCGACCAGATCAGGAACAGAAGCAGGGTGGCAATCGCGCCAATGATGATGAACTTGTAGCCTTCGCGGTGGATCGGGTCGATCGCGCCCACGACGGAATCCCAGATGGATTTGTGTGGCGGCTTGGGCTCGCTCATTGGTGTTGTCCTTTCCCCCGCAGGGCGACGCGGGCGCTATTCCGCCGGCTCGGTATAGAAGGAGGGCGCGACCTGATCGCCCTCTTCGTCCACCTCGGCCAGCCGCTCACGGGCGGCCTCGGCCTCGCGCTGGCGTCGCCACATGCTGGCGTACAGGCCGTTCCGCTCCAGAAGGTCAGTATGCCGTCCTTGCTCAACGATTCGGCCATTATCAAGGACAATGATGTTATCCGCGTGAACGATGGTGGACAGGCGGTGCGCGATCACCAGCGTCGTGCGGTTCTGCGCCACGCGGTCGAAGGCGTCCTGAATTTCCTTTTCCGTGTGGCTGTCGAGCGCGGAGGTCGCCTCGTCCAGCATCAGGATCGGCGGGCTTTTCAGGATCGTGCGGGCGATCGCGACCCGCTGTTTTTCGCCGCCCGAAAGCTTCAGGCCGCGCTCGCCAACCATCGACTGGTAGCCGTCCGGCAGCTCGCGGATGAACCCGTCGATCTGCGCCATCCGCGCGGCTTCCCGGACTTCCGCCTCGGTGGCGTCCGGCCGACCGTAGCGGATGTTGTATTCGATCGTGTCGTTGAACAGCACCGTGTCCTGCGGGACGATGCCGATCGCCGCGCGCAAGCTCTCCTGCGTCACATCGCGGATGTCCTGTCCGTCGATCAGGATGCGCCCGCCGCTTACGTCGTAGAAGCGGAACAGCAGGCGCGAGATCGTCGATTTGCCCGCGCCCGTTGGTCCGACGATGGCGACCATCTGCCCGGCCGGCACCGTGAAATCGACGCCGCGCAGGGTGGGGCGCTTGCCGTCATAGGAGAATTCGACATTCTCGAAGCGGATATTGCCCTCGGGCACGGCAAGCGGCTTCGCGCCCGGCTTGTCGACGATCTCGGGGTCTTTCTCCATCAGCGCGAACATCGTCTCGATATCCACCAGCCCCTGTTTGATCTCCCGGTACACCATGCCCATGAAGTTCAGCGGGATGTAGAGCTGGATCAGCAGCGCGTTGATGAGCACGAAATCGCCGACCGTCTGCGTGCCGGCCGCGACGGCGTTCGCCGACATCAGCATACAGATCGTCAGGCCGATGCTGAAGATGAACGACTGCCCGGCATTGAGCAGGCCAAGCGTGTAAAAGGTGCGGATCGCCGCGTTCTCGTAATTCGCCATCGAGTTGTCGAAGCGGCGGGACTCCCAGCCTTCGTTGCCGAAGTATTTGACGGTCTCGTAGTTCAGCAGGCTGTCGATCGCCTTGGTGCTGGCATCGTTGTCCGAGGCGTTCAGCTCGCGCCGGATCGCCATGCGCCACTCGCTGGCCTTGAAGGTGAAGACCGCGTAGACCGCCACGGTGCCCAGAATGACGAGCGTGTATTCCGGTCCGAAATAGAACGTGAACAACACGCACACGAAGGTCAGTTCCAGCACCGTGGGGACGGAGTTCAGCACGCCCATGCGGATGATGAGCTCGACCGCCGATCTGCCGCGCTCGATGACGCGGCTCAGACCGCCTGTCCGCCGCTCCAGATGGAAGCGCAGCGACATGCGATGCAGATGCCGGAAGACCTGGTTGGCCAGCGCGCGCACCGCATTTTGCCCCACGCGGGTGAACAGCACATCGCGGAGCTGGTTGAAGCCGATCATCAGCACGCGCCCGGTGCCGTAGGCGAGGATCAGCACGATCGGCAGATAGGCGAGCGTTGCCGCGCTGACCTCATCCTCGCCTGTCGCGTTGCCGGTCAGCCAGTCGACCGCGCCCTTGAAGGCGAACGGCGTGACGACCGTGACGACCTTGGCGAGCACCAGCGCGATGACGGCCAGCACCACGCGCAGCCGCAGATCGGGCCGGTCTTCCGGCCAGACATAAGGCGCGAGCGCGCGCAGCACGGACCAGTGGTTGCTGCGCTCGGCAAAAAGGTCCTCACCCGCCTGCGCGGGGGATCTCTGGGCGTAACGTCTCAAACTGAAATCCCGTGGGCCCCGGATCGCCAAGGCCATGCCATGAGCGGCAGCGGGGGCATCGCGCCTTGCCGCGCGGCGAATGATCGGGCCGTTCCCGTTTTGAACAATTCAAAACAGATATAGAGGACACGCGGCGCTGACGCAAACCGGGACAGCCTGCGCTACTGCGGCAGACTGAACTCCTGCCCCGGATAAATCCAGTGCGGGTTGCGGATCTGGTCGCGGTTGTTGCGGAAGATTTTCGTGTAGCGCACGCCGCTGCCGTAATGCTCTTCGGCGATGTGCCAGAGCGTGTCGCCGCGCTTGACGACGATCGCCTCGCTGCGCGGCTCATCGGTTTTGGTCGAGGCCGCTTCAGCCGTTTCCGGCTGCGCCGCCATGTCTTCGGCGAGCGGGTCTTCGGCGAGCGGGTTGCTCAGGCGCTGTTCCTGGCCGATGCTTTGGGCCTCGCCAGCGCGGGCCGTGCGCACTTCGCCGCCCTGCACAGAGGCGATGGCCGCCGCATCGGGGTCGAAGCCGACCTCTGCGCGCGACAGAACGTCGCCTCCGTCCATATCGATATGATCGGCGCGGAGACGATGCTGGCCAGCGTCGAGAATGTCGGTGATCGAAAACGCCCACGACCCATCCACGCCGGTCTTCGTCGAGCCGATGAAGCGGTTGTCGAGATAAAGCGCGATGCGCGCGCCCGGCGCGGCTGTGCCGCTTAGGTAAAGCCGTCCGGCCGCCTGTTCATCCTCGTAATCCACGGCGGAGAAAGTCACCGGCTGCTGCGATGCCGGGGAGATGCTTTCGGTCACTGCCGCTGTCTGGCCGGACTGCAGGATGCGGGTCGGCTGATTTTCCTGCGACAAAGCGACCACGGCCGGCGCGGTCTGCGGCGATACGGAGATGGCGACCCGCTGCGTTCCGCGAACCGTGCGCGCGCCGTCGGGCGCCTGCGCGCTTACTTGCAGCGAGTGGTCGCCCGCTGCCAGCGGCGCGTCAGGAAGCAGCACCCATGAGCCGTCGAAGCCAGCCTTCACCTTGCCGATCAGGCGATCCGGCGTCTCGACGCGCACGGTCCAGCCCGGCGGCGCGACGCCCGCGATCACGGCCTCGCCCGTGTTCTCCACCCGCACGATGTCGAAGGAAGGACGCTCGGGCTCCGCTGCCTCGGCTGCCTCGGGCCTGTCGTTTTCATCCGGTTGGGGCTGCGTCCGGCTATCTGGCGCTATCGTTGCGACTTCGCGCTCGACGCCCGGCCGCCACCAGCCATCGCCGTCGAAGAATGCCCAACTCGCCGCGCCCGCAACCAAGAGCAGGACCAGAAGCAATCCGCGTGCAAACCAGTTCATGGCGCATCCCGCTTTCGTCGGCCGCCTCCGCCGGGGGCCGGAAACCCATGTTTCAGGACAGGTTAGCGCAAAGCGCTTATAAAAGCACCCGTTCGTCAAGAGGCGTCGTCAAGCATTGGTTGCTGCACAGGAATACAGGTTCTCCGCGCAGCCGAGCGGGGCGACGGCCCGGTGCTTGCCGAAGCGCTTTCAGCCCTATACATCTCGCAATCTTGGCGAAAAGGCAAACGACATAATGAAACAAGAAACAGACCCGGTGGCGAGCCGAACCGAAGCGCCCAGCGAAACCATCAGGAGCGTGTGCGTGTATTGCGGGTCCGGCAGCGGCGCAAACCCCCGCTATGTCGAGGCCGCGCGCCAGTTGGGCAAGGACCTGGCCGATGCGCATATCCGGCTGACTTACGGCGGCGGCGGCAACGGCCTCATGGGGGAGGTGGCCCGGGCGGTCATGCGGAATGGCGGCGTGGTGACAGGCATCATCCCGGAAAGCCTGGTGGCGCTGGAAAAGCCTTATGACGATCTCGACGAACTGATCGTGACCAAGGACCTGCATGAGCGCAAGATGCTGATGTTCAAGCGTTCCGATGCCTTCGTGGCGCTGCCGGGCGGGATCGGCACGCTGGAGGAGCTGGTCGAGCAGCTCACCTGGGTGCAACTCGCGCATCACCAAAAGCCGGTGGTGATCGTCAATACGGACGACTACTGGCGGCAGTTCCTTGACCTCCTGGAGCAAATGCGGGCGGAAGGCTTTATTCGCGCGGGGCTGGAACCGGCCTTTCACGTGCTGTACGAGGCGGAGTCGGTCGTGCCGTTCCTGCTGGCGCACGGCTCCAGCGAGGCGGTGAGCAGCGTCGACCATCTGGCCTGAAGCGCTGTCAGCTTGTCCGCGATAACTCGCTGCCTATGTGAAGGTGCGTGGTTTTGCGATCCCAATATGCGACACGTTTGAATGAATAGCCTGTTTTCCGCAGTCGACGACAACCTCGACCCCAAGCTGCGCAATGTCCTCCATTCGATCGTGCTGGTGGGCGGCATTGCGGCGCTGACGGCCCTTTGCGCCTGGCTGCTGTTCGGCGGGGCGGGCGTGGTCTGGACCTTTGCCTCTGTCGCGCTGGTATTGCTGCTCGGGCCGCGCGTCGCGCCCGAGGCCATCATGCGGATGTATCACGCGCAGCGAGTGCCGCCGGAGCACACGGGCGCGCTTATGCGGATCGTGAATGCGCTGGCGCGCCGCGCCGGGCTGGGGGCGCAGCCAAAGGTCTACATCATCCCGAGCAAGATGATGAATGCCTTCGCGACCGGGCGGCGTGACGATGCCTCCATAGCGGTGACGACGGGGCTGCTTGACCGGCTGTCGACCCGAGAGTTGGCCGGCGTGATCGCCCACGAGATGAGCCATATCCGCAACGGCGATCTGTGGATCATGGGCGTGGCGGACATCCTCAGCCGGCTGACGCTGTTCATGAGCTATCTCGCGGTGTTCCTCGTCGCGGTCAACCTGCCGCTCGCGATGATGGGCGAGGCGCATATACCATGGGCGCCGGTGCTGCTGCTGTATTTCGCGCCGACGATCTCCGCGGTGCTGCAACTGGCGCTGTCGCGTGCGCGCGAGTATGACGCGGACCTGGAAGGCGCGCGGCTTTCCGGAGACCCGGATGGGCTGGCGTCGGCCTTGCTGAAGCTGGAGCGGTATCAGGGGCAGTTCTGGGAGAACATCTTCATGCCGGGCCGGAAAAACCCGGCACCATCGCTGCTGCGCTCGCATCCGAAAACCAAGGACCGTGTCGCGCGGCTGCGCGAGCTTGACCCGCGCGATCTCGACCCGCTGCCGCTTCCCACCAGCCCCTTCGAGCAGCTGGCAGACCTGGGCCGCTTTTTCGGCGGGCCGCGTTATCATTGGATAAGCGGGCTGTGGTATTAGCCGCGGTGCGCCTGACCACGATTTAAAGAAGGCGAACATGCCCGATAAGGACGGCCCGGCGCGCGCCCACGCACTGTTCACCGATCTCTACGAGCTGACAATGATGCAGTCCTACTTCGCGGAGGACATGCATGACCGCGCGGCCTTTTCGCTTTTCGTGCGCGAGTTGCCGGAGACACGGAATTTCCTGCTCGCCGCGGGGCTGGACGACGTTCTGACCTATCTGGAGAACCTGCGCTTTGACGAGGCGGATATCGCCTATCTGCGCGAGCTTGGGCAATTCACGCCGGGCTTCCTCGACTGGCTGAAGCGCTTTCGCTTCACCGGCGATGTCTACGCCATGCCGGAGGGCACGCCGGTTTTCGAGAGCGAGCCTCTGCTGGAGATCGAGGCGCCGATCGCGCAGGCTCAGCTCGTCGAAACCGCCGTGATGAACATCGTCCATGTCCAGACGCTGCTGGCCAGCAAGGCCGCGCGCGTGATCGAGGCGGCGCGGGGCAAGACGGTCGTCGATTTCGGCGCGCGGCGCATCCACGGGCGCGATGCGGCAATGCGGGCGGCGCGCGCCTATCACATCGCTGGGGTGAACGCGACATCGAACGTCGAGGCGGGCCGCGCCTACGGCATCGAGGTCTCCGGCACCATGGCGCACAGCTATATTGAAGCGTTCGCCAACGAGGCCGAGGCGTTCGCGGCGTTCACACGCAGCTATCCCGCGACGGTGCTGCTGGTCGACACCTACGACACGCTGCAGGGCGTGCAGAACGTCATCGACCTGGCGCGCAAGCTGGGCGAGGACTTCAAGGTGCGCGCGATCCGGCTGGACAGCGGCGATCTGCTGGAGTTGAGCCGCAAGAGCCGCGCGATGCTGGACGAGGCCGGGCTGCAGAGTGTCGGGGTGTTCGCCAGCGGCGGACTGGATGAATACAAGATCGCCGAGTTGCTGGCGGCCGGCGCGCCGATCGATGGCTTTGGCGTCGGCACGGCGATGGGCGTTTCGGAGGATGCGCCGTCGCTGGAGATCGCCTACAAGCTCACCGCCTATGCCGGGGCAGGGCGGCTGAAGCTGTCGCCGGGCAAGGCGTCGTTTCCCGGGCTGAAACAGGTGTTCCGGCACGAGTCGCCGGATGGTAACGCGCTGCGCGACACGCTCGGGCTGCAAAGCGAGCGCCTCGAAGGCCGGCCGCTCATTCACTGCGTCATGCGTGATGGCAAGCGCGTGAAGCAAGCGCCGGAACTGGACGCGATCCGCGCCTACGCTGCCGAGCAGATCGCCAAGCTCCCCCCGCAAATCCGCGCGATTCAAGCGGCCGAGCCGCCCTATCCGGTCAAGATCAGCACGAAGCTCGAAAGCTACACCGAAGAAGTCCGCGCGCACCTCAAGGGGCTGGAGGGCCAGACCTCGGGCGTCAGCTCTCGATCGTGACGCCCGCCTTGCGCATCTCATCCAGCGCTTCCGCCCCGCCCTCCGGCGTGACGGGCAAGGTCGCCTCCGGCAGCACATGCGTCTCGAAGCCAGCCTGCGCCGCATCGAGCGCGGTCGCCTTCACGCAGACATCCTGCGCCAGTCCGCCGAGCCAGACGCGCTTGACCCCACGCCGCTTGAGTTCTTCTGCCAGGCCGGTCTCGTCGAAAGCGGAGTACTGGTCCTTGTCGAAGCGCGTGCCCTTGGTCACGACCATCGCGCCATTCGTGTCCAGCTCGGCGTGAAAGGCCGCGCCCTCGGTATCCTGCACGCAGTGCGGCGGCCAAGGCCCGCCATGCGGCGCGAAGCTGGGATGTGTCACCGGGTGCCAGTCGCGCGAGGCATAAACCGGAACGCCTGCCTCTCGCGCGGCGGCGATCCATGTGTTCAGCGGCGGAATGACCTTGTGGCCTTGAGGGATTTCAAGCGCGCCGCCGGGGCAGAAGTCATTCTGCACGTCGATGACCAGCAGGGCGTCGCCCTCCTGCAAGCTATCGCGCGGATCAATCATCGCTCCCGCTCCTTTCGCTTCTCTCCGGCCTGCGCAAATCGGGCAGTACGAACGCGGCCAGCGCCATCGCCACCCAGCCGATGATAAGCAGCAGGCCGCCGATGGGCGGCAGCGGCAGGCCGATCGACAGGCCGGAGACGGTTCGCAGATACAGAACCCCGGAGAATAACGCGATACCGGCGATGAACGCCATGCCGGCGATTTGCGTCAGCCATCCGCTGGCGGCCCTGCGCCGCGCATCGAGCGAGGCGAGCCAGGCGACCGCCAGAAGCGCGGGCACATGCATGATGTGGTATTGCAGGGCGGTGTCGAAGACACGCTTGGCCTCGGCCGGATAGCCGAGCAGGGCATGGGCGCCGACCGAGCCGGCGAGGACGCCGAGCATTCCGAGCGTCGCCGCGGCAAAGACCCAGAACCTGTACGACATCCGCCCCCCTTGCGGTTACTGGTTTAGTGCGCCACGACATTCTCGCGCATCAGCTTGAAGGTGATCGAGTCGATCAGCGCCTCGAATGAGGCATCGACTATATTCGGGGAGACGCCCACGGTGAACCAGCGATCGCGGCTGCCGGTGTCCAGCGTTTCGATCAGCACGCGGGTGACCGCATCCGTGCCGCCCGTGAGGATACGCACCTTGTAGTCCACGAGTTGCAGTTCCTCTGTGTATTTTTGATAGATGCCGAGATCCCGGCGCAGCGCGCAGTCGAGCGCGTGAATCGGGCCGTTGCCCTCGCCGACCGAGAGCACCGACTCGCCGTTGATCCGCACCTTAACTGTGGCTTCGGAGACCGTGATGAGTTCGCCGCGCGCATTGTGCCGCCGCTCGACCATGACGCGGAACCGCTCGACATCGAAATACTGCGGTACGTTGCCGAGGTGCCGGCGCGCCATCAGCTCAAAGGAAGCATCCGCGCCCTCGTAGCTGTAGCCCAGCGACTCGCGGCGCTTGACCTCGTCCAGCAAGCCGCGCACGCGCGGATCATCCGGCGCGACCGGAATGCCGAGGCGGTCCAACTCTGCGACGATGTTCGACCGGCCGGCCTGGTCGGACACCAGCAGCTTGCGCGCGTTGCCGACCGTCTCCGGCGGGACGTGCTCATATGTGCGCGGGTCCTTCTGCACCGCTGAGACATGGATGCCGCCTTTGTGCGCGAAGGCAGAGGTGCCGACATAGGGCGCGCTGCGATTGGGCGCCTGGTTGAGCGCCTCGTCGAGATAGCGCGAGACATGGGTGAGCGTCGTGAGCCGCTCCGGCGTGACGCCGGTGACGAAGCGGCTGCGATAAGGCTCCTTCAGCGCCAGCGTCGGGATGATCGAGGTGAGGTTCGCGTTGCCGCAGCGCTCGCCCAGCCCGTTCAGCGTGCCCTGCACCTGCCGCGCGCCGCCGGCCACGCCGGCAAAGGTGTTGGCGACGCCGTTTTCGGTGTCGTTGTGGGTGTGGATGCCGAGCCGCGCGCCGGGGAGTTCGCGGGCCACGTCGCGCACGATGTCCTCGACCTCGTGCGGCAGCGCGCCGCCGTTGGTGTCGCACAAGACGATCCACGATGCCCCGGCATCATAAGCCGCGCGCGCGCAGGCGAGAGCATAATCGCGGTTGGCCTTGTAGCCGTCGAAGAAGTGCTCGCAGTCGATCAGCGCCTCGCGGTCATCGGCGACGACCGCCGCGGTCGATTCCGCGATCGCTTGCAGGTTCTCCTCGTTGCTGATCCCAAGCGCGCATTCAACGTGATAGTCCCACGACTTCGCCACCAGGCAGATAGCGGGCGCTCCCGCGCCGAGCAGCGCGGCGAAACCGGGATCATTGGAGACGGAGCGCCCGGCGCGCTTGGTCATGCCGAAGGCGACGAGCCTGGCGTTCGACAGCTCGGGCGGGTTCTCGAAGAACGCGGTGTCCGTCGGGTTCGCGCCGGGGTAGCCGCCCTCGATATAGTCGATCCCCAGCGTGTCGAGCCGCTCGGCGATCAGCCGCTTGTCCTCGGTCGAGAAGTCCACGCCCAGCGTCTGCGCGCCGTCGCGCAGCGTCGTGTCGAACAGATAGAGGCGTTCGTGCCCGTTTGCTGTGCTCATGTTCTTGCCCGTCTTGTTTGTGCGTGGCCCTCAGCCATGCGAAATGCCCGACAGATTGAGACCGATGATCCCGGCTACGATCATCGCGATGGATGCGATTTTCAGAGCGCTGACGGAATCGCCGAAGAACACCACGCCGACGACCGCGACGACCGTAACGCCCAGCCCGGCCCAGATCGCGTAGGCCACGCTCAGGTCGAAATGGCGCAGCGCGAAGCCGAGCAGCGCGAAGCTCGCGACATAGGAGGCGATGACCAGCGCCAGCACCGAGTAGATGATCCGGTCGGGCTGGAAGGCATGTTTCAGGAACGACGTGCCGAGCACCTCGAACAGGATCGAGCTGAGCAGAATGAGCCAGTGCATTATCGGTGTCCGCCAGCGGTTTGAGTTGTCATCGGGCGATCTCCCATGTCGTCGTGATCTCGCCGGTCTCGGGGTCGCGGCTGTCCTTGAGCTGGATGCCCATCGCGGAGAGTTCGTCGCGGATGCGGTCGGCTTCGGCGAAGTTCTTGGCCTTGCGCGCTTCATTGCGTGCCGCGATCAGCTCCTCGATCTGCGCATGATCGACCCGGTCCTCGGCAAGCGACCTGGCGCCTTCGTAGCCGTGCGCCTCCACGCCAAGCAGGCGGAGGTTAGCGCCGAGCTGCTGCGCCGCCGACGCACCTGCGACCGTCACGGACGTTCCGTGTTTCGCCGCGTCCAGAAGCTCATTCAGTATGGCAATGGCTTTCGGCGTGTTCAGATCATCGCTGAGCGCGGTGACGAAATCTCCGCCTGGCGGCGTCTCGCCATCGAATTCCGCATGGGCCTGCGCCTTCAGCAGGAAAGCGTCGGCTTCCTCCAGCTTCTGCACGGTCCAGTCGATCGGCTGGCGGTACTGCGTGGAGAGCATGGCCAGTTTGATCGCTGCGCCGGGCCAGCGAACATCGTGCCAGCCCTCGAACAGCTCGCGCACGGTGATGAAGTTGCCGAGGCTCTTGGACATCTTCTCGCCCTCGACCATCAGGTAGCCGTTGTGCATCCAGAAATTGGCCATCACGTCGGTATCGTGGGCGCAGCAGCTTTGCGCGCGCTCATTCTCGTGATGGGGGAATTGCAGGTCGATGCCGCCGCCGTGGATGTCGAAGACCTCGCCCAGATGCCGCTCGGCCATCGCGGAGCATTCAATGTGCCAGCCGGGCCGGCCGTTCGCTTCGATGCCGCAGGGGCTGTCCCAGCCCGGCTCGCCCGCCTTTGACGGCTTCCAGAGCACGAAATCCATCGGATCGCGCTTGTAGGGCGCGACCTCGACGCGCGCGCCGGCCTTCATCTCGTCCAGCGGGCGGCGCGACAGGCTGCCGTAATCCGGGCGCGAGGAAACGTCGAACAGCACATGGTCCTCGGCGACATAGGCGCAGCCGACTTCGACCAGCCGCTCGATCATCGCCTTCATGTCCTCGATATGCTCGGTCGCGCGCGGCTCGACATCCGGCGGCAGGCAGCCCAGCGCCTCCATGTCGGCATGAAACTGCGCGGTGGTGCGCTCGGTCAGCTTGCGGATCGGCACGCCTTCTTCCGCGGCGCGCGCGTTGATCTTGTCGTCCACGTCGGTGATGTTGCGCACGTATTTGACGCCGACGCCCTCGCCCCATTCGCCCCGCGCGGCCAGATACCGCATCAGGCGATAGAGCACGTCGAACACGATCACCGGGCGCGCGTTGCCAATATGCGCGAAGTCGTAGACCGTCGGCCCGCAGACATACATGCGCACGCCCCTCGCCGGGTCCAGCGGCTTGAACGCTTCCTTTTTGCGGCTGCGGGTATTGTAAAGCCTCAAACTCACGTCTCGCTCCTCCCGGCCGGCGGGCGGAGCGTCTGAGATTTTCATGAGGCAAAAGACGGCCGCGCGCCAGCGTCGATATGTCAGCTCGCGATAATAATGCAGCAGATGTGCGCCAGCGCGGTCATGGCGGTGGTGTTGCAGGTTTTGGCCGCCCGGTCAAGCATTGCGGCGGGGCGTTTTGCCGCCGCGGATCTGTGGAGATCGCATGACGGCCATATAGTGTTCGCAACAAGGGGTGAAAATTTGTAGTCTGCGCTCAGGCAAACGGCGAACCGTCTCTCGATGCTGCAACAGGACAAGAACACGGCACGGACAGAAATCCGCTCACGCGGGCCGGGCCTGCGCGCGGCCCGGCTGGGCGCGCTGGCGATGGTTATGGCTGGCCTTGTCGCGGCGGCGGCCCCTTCGGACACTGCGCGGGCGCAGTCCTTGTTCGAGTGGGAGCGCGATGCGTGGCGGGACGGCCGCCAGCAGCAAGAGCAGCGTCGCGGGCGGGCGCAGCGCCGCGCCGATTATTGCCGCAAGCTGGAGCAGCGGCTGGTGCAGGAATGGCGGCGCACGAATCAAAGCCGCGGCCAGTTGCCGGAATTGCGCGAGGAATTGCGCAAGGCGGAAGACACCTTCCGCAGCATCAAGGCGAGGGCGGACAGGCGCAATTGCTACGAGGAAACCTTCTTCTTTGGCCGCTCGCTGCGCCGCACGCCGGAATGCGTCGAGCTGGACGGCGAGGCCCGCAAGGCGCAGCGGCAGGTCAGCGTGCTTCGCGACCGGATCGACCGCATCCGCAATTCGGGCGGAGCGCAGAGCCGTCAGGACCAGCTGATCGCCGAGCTTGCGCGCTATGGCTGCGGCGAGGACTACGAGCGCCAGTACGAGGCGCGCCGGCCCACCTTCTTCTCCTTCTTCGACGATCGCGGTCCGAGCGTACGCGAGCCGCGCCAGGAGCGCTCACCCTCGGATCTGCCCTTCAGCACCTACCGCACCATGTGCGTGCGCCAGTGCGACGGCTACTATTTCCCGGTCAGCTTCTCGACGCTGCCCAGCCAGTTTCAGGCCGACGAGACCCAGTGCCAGCAGCGCTGCGCCGCGCCGACCGATCTCTTCGTCTACCGCAACCCCGGCGAGGATGTGGAGAACATGGTCTCGCTGGACGGCAAGCCCTATACTGATCTGGAAAACGCCTGGCTTTACCGCGAAAAGTTCGTGGATGGCTGCTCCTGCGACGCGGCGGAGTATTCCCAGTCGAAAATCGCCCGGTCGACCGCCGAGTTCGACGGTCAAGGCGCGCGTCTGGAAGAAGACAGGGCCCAGGGCAACAGCGGCGACGGCGCGGACGACGGCGGCGGCGGCGGCGGCGGCGAGATGATTATTCGCGACGTGCCCGAACCGGACGATAGCTTCGATCCGCGGAGGCGCTAGCGGTCAACCCTGGAGGGGTGTCTCGTCGCAGATTTCAACAAGAAAAACTCCTGTCTTCCCCCGCCGAGGGCGTTTTTATGCCATTTTTGCCGCCGAAATTCTTGCGCGATCCTTCGCGAGCAAAAGTCGTTGCCATGTCTCAGCGTGCGCGTAACCGGAAGTTGTTTCTGGCCGATGTTTCACTGCGGCCCGTCTGTATCGACGATATTGCCGCTATTCGCTATGTTCACGCCGCCGCCACGCGGGCCTGCGCGGCGCATCATCTTGGCGACGACGATGTCGAGATGCTTGCGGCCGCGCTCGACAGCGAGGAATACATCCACGCCATTGCCAGCAGCGCTTTGACCGCGGCCTGGGTCGGCGACGAGTTGGTCGGCACGGTGGGTTGGCAGCCGGCGGGCGCGTCGCCAGAGGTCGCGCGGCTGCAGATGCTGTTTGTCTGGCCGCTGTTCACGGGGGCGGGGATCGGTCGGCTGCTCGTCTCCTACGCCGAGGCGGAAGCTCATGCCGCCGGCTATCGCAGCGTCCGGGTGCGCACGACGACGCAGCAGGCTCCGTTCTTTAAGCGGCTGGGCTATGTGATGACGGCGCAGAGCGCGCTGCGCACCGGCATCTCGGGGCGGCTGCCGATAGCCTATTTGCGCAAGGACGAAATTTGCCCGGACTTTCCCATCACCGAAAGCGAGCCGAGCGACGCCGGCCGCCATTATCGGCATTAGCGGAGCCTATGCTCGTTCGCCGCGCAGGCGGGCGGCGACCTTGTCGCGCCCGATCAGCGGCAGCAGCGGGCCAAGCTCCGGCCCCGCCCCGCGCCCCGTGATCGCCAGACGCAGCGGGTGAAACAGCGCGCGGCCCTTGCGGCCGGTCTCGGCCTTCAGCGCGTCGGTCCATGTCTTCCAGGTCGTATCGTCCCACGGCTCGGGCGGGAGCACTTCGGCGGCTGCGGCGCAAAATTCGGCATCCTCGATCACCGGCGTGACCGGCCCGGTGACGACGTGCCACCACTTCAGGACATCGGCCAGTACCTCGACATTGCCGCGCACGGCCAGCCAGAAATCCGCGCCGCCGCCCACGCCGAGCGCCGCCAGCCCGTCCGCGACCTTCTCATGGGGCCGCTCGTGCAGCAGGCGGGCATTGACATTGCGCAGCTCGTCCATGTCGAACCGGGCCGGCGCGCGCGAGACCTTCGCCAGATCGAAGCTGTCGATCAGGTCAACCAGGCTCTGATGCGCCTCCACGGCATCGGAGGTGCCAATTGCGGCGGAATGGCTCAGGATCGCCAGCGGCTCCAGACCCTCTTCACGCATCTGGCGGATCGACAGCGTGCCGAGCCGCTTGCCGAGCGCCTCACCCTCCGCGCCGACAAGCATGTTGTGGTGCGCGAACTGCGGTGGCGCCGCGCCCAGCGCCTCGAAGATCTGGATCTGCGCGCCGGAGTTGGCGACGTGGTCCTCGCCGCGGATGACATGCGTAATGCCCAGCGCAATGTCATCCACCACGCTCGGCAAGGTGTAGAGATAGCTACCGTCCTCGCGCACCAGGATCGGGTCGGAGAGCGAACCGGCGTCGATGGTCTGCTCGCCCCGGATCAGGTCGTCCCACGTCACCTCGCCATGATCCAGCTTGAACCGCCAGTGCGGCTTGCGGCCCTCGGCTTCGAGCTTCGCCCGGTCCTCGTCCGTTAGCTTCAGCGCGGCGCGGTCGTAGATCGGCGGCAGCCCTTGCGCGCGCTGGCGCTTGCGGCGGCGCTCCAGTTCGTCCGGCGTCTCATAGGCCGGGTAGAGCCGGCCGGCGGCCTTCAGCGTTTCAACCGCCTCGTCATACAAGCCAAGCCGGTCGGACTGGCGCACCTCCTCATCCCAGTCCAGCCCAAGCCAGCGCAGGTCCTCGCGGATCGCCTCGGCGTATTCCTCGCGCGAGCGCGCCACATCCGTGTCGTCCAGGCGCAGCACGAAGCGCCCGCCATTTTTGCGTGCGAACAGCCAGTTGAACAGCGCCGGGCGGATGTTCCCGATATGCAGATACCCTGTCGGGCTTGGCGCGAAACGAACGGCGATCTCGCTCATAAGGCTTGACTTCCAAAAGTTCGGCTTCGGAACCGCGCTGCGATCGAGGTCATTCGGCCCGGGGCGTCATTGCGAGGCCGAAGGCCGAAGCAATCCAGCGGCACGGTACTCCAGGCTGGATTGCTTCGCTACGCTCGCAATGACGAGATGCGGTGCCGAAGGCACGGGCATGACGGTATTGGAAAAACTGCGGTGTGTTTCAGGACTGGCCTTCGCGGAACTTGTTGGTGATCGGATAGCGCCAGTCGCGGCCGAACACGCGCTCGGTGATCTTCACGCCCGGCGCGGACTGGCGGCGTTTGTATTCGGCGACGCGCAGCATGTTCTCGACCTTGCGGACCACCGCGTCGTCATGCCCGCGCGCGACGATCTTGTCATGCGGCATCTCGTGCTCGATCTTGCAGCGCAGGATGTCGTCCAGTGCGTCATAGGGCGGCAGCGTGTCCTGGTCGGTCTGGTCTTGGGCAAGCTCGGCGCTCGGGGCCTTGGTGATGATGTTCTCCGGGATAACCTCGCCAGCCGGCCCCAGCCCGCCGATGGGCTGATGGGCGTTGCGCCAGCGGGCGGCGGCGTACACCTGTGTCTTGTACAGATCCTTGATCGGATTGAAGCCGCCGTTCATGTCGCCGTAGAGCGTGGCGTAGCCCACAGACATTTCCGACTTGTTGCCGGTCGTCACGACCATCGCGCCGGTCTCGTTGGAGACGGCCATGAGGATGGTGCCGCGCGTGCGCGACTGCAGGTTTTCGACCGTCACGCCGTGGCCGCCGCCGTCAAGGACAGGGTCGAGTGCTGAGATGAAGCCTTCGACCGGCGGGGCAATCGGCACGATGTCGTAGCGCGCGCCCAAGTTTTCCGCGCAGGCGGCGGCATCGCTGCGGCTCGCCTCGGAGGTGTACTTGTAGGGCAGCATGATGCAATGAACGCGGCTTGCGCCGAGCGCATCGACGGCGATGGCGGCACAGAGCGCGGAGTCGATCCCGCCCGACAGGCCAAGGACAACACCGGGAAAGCCGTTCTTCTCCACGTAATCGCGCAAGCCCAGCACGCTCGCCTGATAGGCCGCCGCATTGCCTTCGATCAGCACTGTTTTCTCGCCCGGGGCGCAAGCCCAGCCCTCGGGCCCGCGCGTCCATTCGGTAATGGCGATCTGCTCGCGCCAGTCCATCATCTGCAGGGCCAGCGCCCCGCCGGCATTCAGCACGAAGGACGCGCCGTCGAAGACCAGCTCGTCCTGCCCGCCGATCTGGTTGAGGTAGACCAGCGGCAGGCCGCTCTCGGCAACGCGCGCGACGGCGACGTTCTGGCGGGTTTCCTGCTTGGCGAGCGTGAAGGGCGAGCCGTTCGGCACGATCAGCATCTCCGCGCCGGTCTCTGCGAGGCACTCGCAGACATCCTCGATCCAGATGTCCTCGCAGACCGGCACGCCGAGGCGCACGCCGCGAAAGCTCATCGGGCCGGGCATCTCGCCGGGGCTGAAGATGCGCTTTTCGTCGAACACGCCGTAATTCGGCAACTCGACCTTGTGGCGGACATCGCGGACCTCGCCGCCTTCCAGTAGCGCCACGCTGTTGTGCGGCTTGTCCTCGCCTGGCCACGGCGTGCCGATCAGCATGGCCGGGCCGCCATCCGCCGTGTCGGCGGCCAGCGCCTCGACGGTGCTGCGCGCCGCGTCGATGAAAGCTGGCTTGAGGATCAGGTCTTCAGGCGGGTAGCCGCAGATGAACAGCTCGGCAAAGCAGATAAGATCAGCCTCCGCCTCCGCCGCCTGCGCGCGAGCCGCGCGGGCGCGCTCGGCGTTGCCCTTGAGGTCGCCGACGGTCGGGTTGAGTTGGGCCAGTGCGATTTTCAGGTGGTCGGTCATGTCGCCTTGTCGGTTGCGCAGGCATTGTCGGGAGGTGGCAAATCACCCGCCAAACGTAACCGCGCCGCGCTGTTGCGCAAGAGGGCGGGCTGCGCGAGCAGGTCAGGCTGCGCGGGCGGCGCGATCTTTGGCGTCCTGGCGGATGCGCTTGAGCAGGGCGTCGACCTGCGCGATGCTGTCGACGCAATGCACCATGCCGCCATAGACGAGGTATTTCCAGCCTAGCCGGCCGGTCTGCGCCAACTCCAGCGGACGGACGCCCATCAGGTCTTCCATGGTGGTGTTCTCAGTGACCCACGGCGCAAAGATCACGTTGCGCCAGGCCTCTTCGGCGTGACCGGCGGGTATGTAGCCGCGCTCCACCGCCTCGCGCACCATGTCGATGAAGGCGAACTGCACGAAGCCGGAGCAGACGAACTCCGCCGGCGCGAAGCCGCCACGGCGCAGATACTCGCCAATCGATGGCGCGCGCCCGAACACGAAGTTGCGCAGCCGGAACCAGAAATGCGTGTTGCGCGAGGCCAGCGCGGCGAGCATCGAGAAGTCGTAATCGCCCATGTCGAGAAAGCGCAGCATCCGCCCCGATACCATCGCGCGGACCTGCGGCGTCGCCCAGGGCTGCTCCAGCCGCTTGATGCCGACGATGTATTCCGGCGGACGGCCGGTGTCGGGGTATATCTTGGACGGCGCGACAAACTCCCCGAAAGCGCCAAGCTCGACCCCGCCCGTGGTCGTCTCGATGACGTAGCTGTCGTCAATGCCGATTTCCGAGCGCGGCGTGGCGAAGACGAGGGCGGTGTGGGCGAAGTCCGAGCTGTCGATCTTGCGGCTCAGGAAGGAAAACAGGCTGCCCATCCGCGAGGTCAGGACAACGTCGCCGCAGTGAAGGAAATCGCCTTTGCGGAACTCGTCGACCGGCATGGGCCACTTCGCGGCATCCGCCGGCTCCGGCGTCCGCGGCTCGTGGGGGCGCTGCAAAACCTCGACCGCCGCCTCGGCCTCGAGCGCCGGGGCTTCCGCCGGTCCGCGCGCGCGGCGCGCCTCGGCGGCGTCGCTCATGACATCGCCGACAGACTTCTTCAGGATCGGATTAACGATCGTCGGCCGCTGCTGCGAACGCCGTGACATCGCCTCTTGCCCCCCAGTAACGGCGATCCGATGAACATGAGCCGCCCGAAGGCGGCACCGCAGTCTTATCCGGCGCTTGCCGCGCGCGGCTGATCCTCGATGTGCTCGCGCCGCAGCCGCTCTGCGATCAGGAACGCCAGTTCAAGCGCCTGATCCGCGTTGAGGCGCGGATCGCAATGCGTGTGATAGCGGTCGGACAGGTCCGTCTCGCTGATCGACATGGCGCCTCCAGTGCATTCGGTGACGTTGTTGCCCGTCATCTCCACATGGACGCCGCCAGCGTGCGTGCCTTCGGCCGCGTGAATGTCGAAGAAGTGTTCGACCTCGCGCATGATCGCCCCGAACGGCCGGGTCTTGTAGCCGCTCGCGGCCTTGATCGTGTTCCCGTGCATCGGGTCGCAGGACCAGACGACGTGACGGCCCTCGCGCTGCACCGCGCGGATCAGCGCCGGCAGATGATCGTCGACGACATCCGCGCCGAAGCGGGTGATGAGCGTCAGGCGGCCCGGCGTGTTGTCCGGGTTGAGGACGTCGATCAGCTTGAGCAGATCGTCCGGGCTCATGCTCGGCCCGCATTTCAGGCCCAGCGGATTCCTGATGCCGCGGACATACTCGATATGCGCATGGTCCGCCTGGCGGGTGCGGTCGCCGACCCACAGGAAATGGCCGGAGGTCGCGTACCAGTCCCCGGTGAGCGAGTCGACGCGGGTGAACGCCTCCTCATAACCGAGCAGCAGCGCCTCGTGGCTGGTGTAAAAGCTGGTGCGGTGAAGCTGCGGCTGGCTTTCCGGCGTGACGCCGCAGGCGCGCATGAAGTCGAGGCTTTCGCTGATGCGGTCCGCCAGCTCGCGGTAACGCTCCTTCGCCGGGCTGTCCTTGACGAAATCCAGCGTCCACTGATGCACGCGCTCCAGGTCCGCATAGCCGCCCTGGGACAGCGCGCGCAGCAGGTTCAGCGTCGCCGCCGCCTGGCGGTACGCCTCGATCATCCGGCGCGGCTCCGGCTCGCGGCTGGCTTCGGCAAAGTTGATGTCGTTGACGATGTCGCCGCGATAGCTCGGCAGCTCCGCATCGCCCTGGCGCTCCACCGGCGAGGAGCGCGGCTTGGCGAACTGACCCGCGATACGGCCGACCTTGACCACCGGGCAGCGTCCCGCAAATGTCAGCACCACCGCCATCTGCAGAAAGACGCGGAAGAAGTCGCGCGTGGTGTTGGGTCCGTGCTCGGCGAAGCTCTCGGCGCAGTCGCCGCCCTGCAGCAGGAACGCCCGGCCATGCGCTACATCGGCGAGCTTTTCCGTCAGCTCGCGCGCTTCACCCGCGAACACCAGCGGCGGGTAGTTTGCAAGCTGCGCCTCGACCTCCTTCAGCGCGGCTTCATCGCGATAGACGGGAAGCTGTTGCGCAGGCTTGTCGCGCCAGCTTTGCGGCGACCAAGGAGCTGCCATCGTCGAAATCCTCTTGTACGTGCTTGACGCGGAACGGCAGACGTGGGGACGCGGCCCCGGATTTACATCGCCGCCTTGCCCCGATGGTATACGTCATCACAACCGGGCTGACTAGTGGTCCTTTGATTCAGACATTTGCTAGGTCGGGTGCCGCGCGGGAAGGCAAATGTCTGAATCGGACCACTAGCAACTTATTGAATCTCGTGGAGCTTTTGAATTTGACATTTGAGTGAGAGCCTCGCCGCACGCGGGTTTCAAATGTCAAATTCGCTCCACGAGCCCCAGCAACCGCAACCAAAAGAACGGCCATGCGACTTGAACACAGCCATTCTCCGCAAGCGATTGCCGACCGGCTCAGCGCCGGCCCCTCCGTCAGCTATCTGCGCGACTGGATATATGGCGGCATCGACGGATTGGTAACCACCTTTGCCATTGTGGCCGGCGCGGCCGGCGCGGATATGTCATCGCGCGTCGTGCTCATCCTCGGGTTGGCCAAGCTGATCGCCGATGCGCTGTCGATGGCCGCGGCCAACTACACCGGCACCAAGGCCGAACATGAAGAATACCAGAAAATCCGCGAAATGGAGGAGCGCCACGTCGCCATGCACCCCGAGGGCGAGCGCGAGGAGGTGCGCCAGATTTTCGAGGCCAAGGGCTTCAAGGGCGAAGACCTGGATCGCGTGGTCAACATCATCACGGAGGAGCAGCATCGCTGGATCGACACCATGATGGCCGAGGAGCACGGAATGCCGATGGTCAACCGGCTGCCGTCCAGGGCCGCGGCGGCGGTCTTTGCGGCTTTCGTGTTGTGCGGGTCGGTGCCGCTGCTGCCTTATCTGTTCGGGCTTGCGAACCCGGCGATCTATGCGCTGGCGATGACGGCAGCGACCTTCTTCGCCATCGGCTCGATCCGCTCCTACTGGTCGCCGCGGCCTTGGTGGATTTCGGGGCTGGAGACGCTTTGCATCGGGTTGCTGGCCGCCGGAGCCGCCTATGTCATCGGTGATTTATTGCAGACGATCGTGTAAAATCCGAAAAGAGGCGGCTGTTATGACGGATGGTCCGTTAATGCTGTTCGACGACAAGAATTTCACGATCGGCATTGAAGAAGAATATCTGCTGGTCGATCCGGCGACGCGCGATCTGGTGGCCGACCCGCCCCCTGCGATGATGGAGGCCTGCCAGACGGCGCTCAGCGGCGCGACGCTCGGGGAGGTCAGCCCGGAGTTTCTGCGCTCGCAGATCGAGATCGGCACGCGGGTCTGCGCCTCGATCCAGGAGGCGCGGGCGACGCTGGCGGAAATCCGCGCGACGCTGGCCCGCATGGCCAATCAGCACGGTATGGCTCTGGTCGCCGCCTCGACGCATCCCTTCGCGCAGTGGAACCTGCAGGCGCACACCGACCGCGACCGTTACAACACGCTTGCGGAGGACCTGCAGGTCGTCGTGCGCCGTTTGCTGATCTGCGGGATGCATGTGCATATCGGCATCGACGATGACGACACGCGCATCGACCTGCTGAATCAGGCCGTCTATTTCATGCCGCACCTGCTTGCGCTGTCCTCCTCCTCGCCGTTCTGGAAGGGGGAGGTCACAGGGCTGAAATCCTATCGGCTGTCGGTATTCGACGAGTTGCCGCGCACCGGCCTGCCCGCGCAGTTCGACAGCTTCGGCGAGTATCAGCGCACGGTCGATGTTCTCGTGCGGGCCGGGGTGATCGAGGACGCCACCAAAATCTGGTGGGACCTGCGGCCGTCGGCGAAGTTCCCGACGCTGGAAATGCGCGTGCCGGACGTCTGCACGCTGATGGACGACGCCATCACCATTGCCGCGCTGTTCGCGTGCATCTGCCGGATGCTTTATCGCCTGCGCCGCGAGAACAAGCGGTGGCGGGCCTACACAAATTTCCTGCTGACGGAAAACCGCTGGCGGGCGCAGCGCTACGGCATCGAAAAGG
The DNA here is from genome assembly GCA_964540795.1 of uncultured Hyphomicrobiaceae bacterium. Taxonomy (GTDB): domain Bacteria; phylum Pseudomonadota; class Alphaproteobacteria; order Rhizobiales; family Rhodomicrobiaceae; genus Dichotomicrobium. The sequence continues at coordinate 107,999 of CAZINX010000006.1, forward strand.
GCATGATCGACTTCGGCCGCGGCCAGATCATCGGCTTCAGCGAGTTGATGGACGAATTGCTTGTGCTGATCGGTGAGGATGCCGACGCGCTGGGAATGCGCGCGGAGGTCGAGAACGTGCACACGATCCTTGCGCGGGGCACCAGCGCGGATCGCCAGCTTGCGGTTTATCAGGCCGCGCTGGCCAGCGGCATGAGCGAGCGGGCTGCGCAGAACGCGGTGGTGGACCGGCTGATCGAGGAGACGGTGGCGGGCACTTCGGCAGCGCTCGGCCCCCGCGCCGCCGTAACGGCGGAGTAGGCCGGGACGCGCGGCCCCGGCCGGAACGTTTCTAGCTCTCGGTTTCGTAGAAGAGTTCGGTGTTGATTTCGATCTCCACCCAGTCCGAGACGACCGGCGCGAAGCGGCCGAGATCGAAGTCGCTGCGCAGCACGCGCCCCGTTGCGGTGAAGCCGGCGGCCTGGCGGCCCTTGTACTGATCGTTGAACGCCGCGAGGGGGTGCTCGCCGGAATAGTTGAGCTGAACGTCCAGGGTCACCGGCCTGGTGATCCCCTTGATCGTGAGATCGCCGGTCATGCGGCCGCTATCGGGGCCGGTGCGCACCACCTCGGTGGTCTCGAAGGTGATCTCCTGATGCTCCTCGACATGGAAGAAGTCGCTGCTGCGCAAATGATCGTCGAAATCGGCAACGCCGGAATCCACGCTGGCCGGGTCGATCGTGACCTCGACCGCGCTGTTCGACACGTCTTCCTCATCGAAGGTCACTGTGCCCGAATAGTCCGCAAACCGGAGCGACTGCTCGCTCAGACCCAGATGGTTCCAGGTAATGCGGATCTGCGTGTGGTTCTTGTCAAACTGGTAGGTCTGCGGCTCGGCAAGCGCGTCCGTGCTCGGCAGCGCGAGGAGCGCGGCGCCGAACAGCCCGGCGAGGGCGAACGAACTGCCAGCCAGAAATCCTTTCCAAGCCATCAAAGTCTCCCTGTCTCAAATGATTTCGCCGGTTGGACCGGAATACCGCTCAAGGGCGACTGATCGTCCTGCGTCATCCGGCCGTCGCTATGCAGGTATCCCGCGATTGCGGCGGATCAAGCGGGGCGCGGTCACGAAAATTTGACCTTCAGGCCAGATTCAGGCTCATCCCGCCATCGACCATCATGCCTTCGCCGGTGGTGTAGGCGGAGTCGTCGCTGGCGAAGAAAAGCGCGGCCTTCGCGACTTCCTCGGGCGTGCCGAAGCGGCGCATCGGCATCTGCGCGATGAGCGCCTTTGAGAGGTGCGGATTGTTGGTGTAGCGGTCCGTCAGGGTGGTCGGGATGAAGCCGGGGCAGAGGTAGTTAACGCGTATGTTGTAAGGCGCGAACTCCACGGCCAGGCTGCGGGATAGCCCGGCGATGGCGGCCTTCGCGGTTGAATAGGCCGAGAGCTGGCGCGCGTGCTGCGTCGCCATGATGGAGGACAGGTTGACGATCGCCGCGCCGTCGGCCGCCTTCAAAAGCGGAAAGGCCGCGCGCGTCACGCGCACCGTGCCCCACAGATGCGGGTTCAGCACCCGCTCCCAGTCGGCGTCTTCCATGTGCCGGAAATCGGCGCGCAGCAGGTTGCCGGCGTTATTGACGAGGACGTGCAGCTTGCCATGCTCGCGCTCGATGTCTGCGAAGACATGCGCGATGGCGTCCGGGTCGGTCACATCCAGCTTGGCGTGCGACGCGCGGCCGCCTTCCGCCTGGATGGCCTCGGCCCCGGCCTGAACGCCCGCCTCATCGAGGTCGGTCAGGATCACATGCGCGCCCTCGGCGGCGAACAGCTTGCACATGGCAAAACCCAGCCCGCCGGCCGCGCCGGTCACAAGCGCGATACGCTCAGCAAGACGCCCCACGGCAGTCTCCCCCTGCAATTGGTGCTACGGCAGCTCACCATGTCGCGGCCCGCGCGTTGAAGCAAGCGGGTTGCGCCCTCGTCCTCAGGCGCGTTCGTCCTTGGGCGACTCCATGACCACATAGGACGTGATTGAGGTAACTTGCGGCAGCGTGCCAAGGACATCGGTATGGAACACCTTGTAGGCCGCGAGGTCGGCGACTTCCACGCGCAGCAAATATTCGATAGCGCCCGTCACGTTATGGCACTCCAGCACTTCCGGGGCGGTGGCGATCGACCGCTCGAAGGCTTCCTGCGCGCCCTTGGAGTGATCGGACAGCCCCACCGCGACATAGGCGACGAAGCCGGTGCCCAAAACGCTGCGGTCGAGCACCGCGCGGTATTTGCGGATCACGCCGCTGCGCTCCAGCTCCTGCACGCGGCGCAGGCAGGCGGAAGAGGACAGGCCCACGCGCCGGGCCAGTTCGGTGTTGCTGATGCGTCCGTCCCGAGTCAGTTCGCGCAATATTTTGTCGTCAATCGCGTCGATATTCGCCATTTGTTGCGAGAAACCTTTTTTCTGACCAAAGAAAGCAAGAAAGCTGCGGCAACATTCGCATATCGTTGAAGAATGAGCCACGAAATTGTCATAGCCCTTGCAGCTTTTGCGTTTGTCTCGTCGATCACGCCGGGACCGAACAATCTCATGCTGATGGCGTCCGGCGCGAATTTCGGTTTGCGCCGCACCGTGCCGCACATGCTCGGCGTGGCCATCGGGTTTACCGTGATGATCGTGCTGGTAGGCGCGGGCCTGATGGAGCTGTTCGACGCCTATCCCGCGAGCTACACCGTGCTCAAGATCTTCAGCGTGGTTTATCTGCTCTATCTGGCGTGGAAGATCACGCTTGCCGCCGCGCCCGATGGCAAGGCCGGATCTGGCCGCCCGCTGACCTTCATCCAGGCGGCACTGTTCCAATGGGTGAACCCAAAGGCCTGGGCAATGGCGCTGACGGCGATCAGCGTCTATGCGCCCTCCAAAAGTCTCACCGGCGTCGCGCTGGTGGCGGCGGTGTTCGGGCTTATCAACCTGCCGTCGATCAGCTTCTGGACGGTGCTGGGCAAGCAGGCCCAGCGCGTGCTGACGAATCCGGCGCGCCGTCAGGCGTTCAACATCGTCATGGCCGCGCTGCTGGTCGGCTCGCTTTATCCGGTGCTGGCCTGGTAGCTATTCGGCCGCCTGCGCGGTCCGCGGCTGCAACTTTTCGCGCATCGTCACGAGTTCTTCCGCCGCCGACGGGTGCAGCGCCATCGTCGCGTCGAAGTCCGCCTTGGTCGCGCCCATGCGCATGGGGATCGCCGCGATCTGCGCCATTTCCGCGGCGTCCGGCCCGAAGATGTGCACGCCCAGCACGCAGTCCGACTCCTGATCGACGATCAGCTTCATCACCATCTGCTCGTCGCGCCCGGAGAGCGTATGCTTCATCGGCTTGAACCGCGCCATATAGATGTCGATACCCGTCTCGCGCTCGCTTGCCTCCGCTTCGGTCAGCCCGACCGTGCCAATCTCCGGCTGCGAGAACACGGCTGTGGGGATATAGCTGTGATCGACCTCCTGCGGGTTGTCCTTGAACGCCGTCTCGACGAAGCGCACGCCCTCGTCGATGGCCACCGGGGTCAGCGCAACGCGGTGCGTCACGTCACCGATGGCGTAGATGTACGGCACGGATGAGCGGGAATATTCGTCCACCACGACATACCCGTTCCAGCCGCGCTCAACGCCGAGTTCGGTGAGGCCCAGTCCTTCGGTGTTCGGGACGCGGCCGGTTGCGAACATCACAACGTCCGTCTCGATCGCGCCGCCGCCGCGCAAGCGAACCGACAGCACGTCGCCCTCGCGCTCGATCTCGGCCAACTCGGTATGCGTGAGGATGTCGATGCCCTTGTGGCGCATATGGTCGGCGCAGGCGTTGCGCATGTCGTCATCGAAGCCGCGCAGGATCTGATCGGCGCGATAGGCGAGCTTAACGTCCGCGCCGAGGCCCGCGAAGATGCCGGCGAACTCAACCGCGATATAGCCGCCGCCGACGATCAGAACGCGCTTCGGCAACTCGGGCAGGTGGAAAGCCTCGTCCGACGTGATGCCGTGCTCCACGCCGGGGATGTCCGGCATCCAGGGCCGCCCGCCCGTTGCGATCAGGATGGTTTCGGCGGTGACTTCGCGGCCGTCGGCGCTCAGGCGGATGGTGTGCGGGCCAGCCAGGACGGCGCGGCTGTGGAACAGCTCGACGCCCGCGCGCTCCAGATTGCGGGTATAGGCCGCGTTCAGCCGGTCGATCTCCTTGTCCTTGTTGGCGATCAGCGTCGCCCAGTCGAAGCGCGCGCCTTCCACCGTCCAGCCGAAGCCCGCCGCATCCTCGATCGCCTCGCCAAAATGGCTGGCGTAGACAAGCAGCTTCTTCGGCACGCAGCCGCGGATAACGCATGTACCGCCAACGCGGTCCTGCTCGGCGATGGCCACGCGCTTGCCGAGCTGCGCCGTCAGCCGCGCCGCGCGCACTCCGCCGGAGCCCGCCCCGATGACAAACAGATCGTAGTCGTAGTCGCTCATTCTTGCCCCGTTAGGTTTCCGCCGCCGGCTCCAGAACGCGCACGCCGTCAGCCCCGCCGATCAGCGCCGCATCGGCCATGTCAATGAACATTCCGTGCTCGATCACGCCCGGGATCATGGTCAGCATGTCGCCCAGCAACGCCGGGTCCGGGATCGCGCCGAAATGGCAGTCCGCGATGTAGTGGCCGCCATCGGTGCGGAACGGGCCATCCGCGCCTTCGCGCAACCGCACCTCGCCATCGCAGCCTGCCTCGCGGCCAACCATGCCGATCATCCGCAGGGTCGCCTGCGCGCCGAACGGTTCCACCTCGATGGGCAGCGCAAACGCGCCGAGGCCGCTGACCAGCTTGCTCTCATCCGCGATCACCACGAAGCGCTGCGACGCCATCGCCACGATCTTCTCGCGCAAGAGCGCGCCGCCGCCGCCCTTGATGAGGCTGAGCGACGGGTCGATCTCGTCGGCTCCGTCGATGGTCAGGTCCAGTTCGCCGGTGCTGTCGAGGGTTGCGAGCGGGATGCCGGCGGCCTGCGCCTGCTCTCCGGTCGCGATCGAAGTCGGCACGCACTGGATCTCAAGCCCCTCGCGCACCCGCGCTCCGAGCATGTCGATGAAGGCCGCCGCGGTGGAGCCGGTGCCCAGCCCGACCTTCATGCCAGGCTCCACCAGCTCGAGCGCGGCTTCGGCGGCCCGTTGCTTATGGCCAGCGGCGCTCACCGGCCAAGCCCCGACATCATGATGTATTTCATCTCGACGAATTCCTCGATGCCGTGATGAGAGCCTTCGCGGCCGAGGCCGGACTCTTTCACACCGCCGAACGGCGCCAGCTCGGTCGAGATCACGCCTTCGTTGACGCCGACCATGCCGAATTCCAGCCCTTCCGACACGCGCCAGGCGCGGCCCAGATCCTTCGTGTAGAAATAGGCGGCGAGGCCCGAAGGCGTGTCGTTCGCCGTGGCGATGGCTTCTTCCTCGCTGTGGAAGCGGAACAGCGGCGCGACCGGACCGAAGGTCTCCTCGTTCGCCAGACGCATGTCGCTGGTCACCTCAGTCAGGATCGTCGGCTCATAGAAGGTCCGGCCCAGTGCATGGCGCTTGCCGCCGGTGAGAATCTTCGCGCCCTTCTCGACCGCGTCGGCCACATGCGCCTCGACCTTTTGCAGCGCCTGCTCATTGATGAGCGGGCCTTGCATCACCTCGGCTTCGGTGGCGCGGCCCACCTTCATCTCGCGGACCTTCTCCGCCAGCTTCGCCGCGAAGGCGTCGTAGACGCCGTCCTGCACCAGGATGCGGTTGGCGCACACGCAAGTCTGACCGGTATTGCGGTATTTCGAGGCCATGGCGCCGGCGACCGCACGGTCGAGATCTGCGTCGTCGAAAACGATGAACGGCGCGTTGCCGCCCAGCTCAAGCGCGACCTTCTTCACCGTACCCGCGGCCTGTTCCATCAGCAGCTTGCCCACTCGGGTCGAGCCAGTGAAGCCGATCAGGCGCACCAGCGGGTTCGAGGTCATTTCGGAGCCAATCGCGGCTGCGCCCTCCGCATCGCTCGTCACCATGTTGAGCACGCCAGCGGGAACGCCGGCCTCCTCTGCAAGCTGCATAAGCGCCAGCGCCGTCAGCGGCGTGTCCGGCGCGGGCTTGCAGACTACGGTGTTACCGGTTGCGAGCGCAGGGGCGACCTTTCGCGTGATCATTGCCAGCGGGAAGTTCCACGGCGTGATCGCCGCGACCACACCCATCGGCTGCTTGATGACGAGGATGCGGGCATCGGGGCGCGGTGTCGGGATGGTTTCGCCATAGACGCGCTTTGCCTCTTCGGCGAAGAACTCGATGAAGGAGGCGCCATAGGCCACCTCGCCGCGCGCCTCGGCCAGCGGCTTGCCCTGTTCCGCGCTCATCAGATGCGCGAGTTCCTCCGCGTGCGCCTGCACGAGGTCGAACCAGCGGCGCAGGATCTGGCTGCGCTCCCTGGCCAGCTGGCCCGCCCAGGCCGGGAACGCGGCATGGGCCGCGTCGATGGCCGCCGAGGTCTCCGCCGCGCCGAAATTCGGCACGCGCGCCAGCTCTTCGCCGGTCGCCGGGTCGGTAACGGGCACGCTGGGCTGGCCGGTCCACTCGCCGTTCACGTAACATTGCTGGCGCACCAGGCTCTGCGCGATCTGATCCATGTCGTCCTCCTGTCGTTAAATCGAGGTCGGCCCGGCCATGCCGGTTGCGTGGCTGGCGGGCATGTTTATGTTCAAGCTGCCGGGCAAAACTTTCGTGTCACCCTAACCCAGGAGCCGCGCAGGGCGCGCGTCATTTCGCCAATGGATATTCATCCCAGCATAAGCGGCCTCGCCGGCGCGACGGTTGTTTTCGATCTCGACGGGACCATGATCCACACCGCGCCCGATCTGGTGCGCGCGACGAACCATGTCATGGCCCAGTCCGGTTTGCCGCCCGCCCCCGCGGAGATCATTACGCCCGCTGTCGGCGGCGGGGCCCGGGCGATGATCGTGGCGGCGCTCCATTCGGCGGGGCAGGCGCCCGATGAAGCGGATATGGAGCCGCTGCTCGATACCTTCACGCAGTTTTACATGGCCAATATCGCAGAGGAAAGCCATCCGTTCCCCGGCCTGATCGACGCGCTGGATTTTTTTGCCGCCGCGCGGGTGTTCCTGGGCGTTTGCACGAACAAGCGGCAGGCGAACGCAACGCTGCTGCTGCACACGCTTCAGCTTGACGGCTATTTCGGCGCGATCGTCGGGGCGGACGTGCTGACGGTGCGCAAGCCGCACCCGGATCACCTGATCGAGACGGTCAAGCGCGCCGGCGGCGACCCGGCATTGGCGGTGATGGTCGGCGACAGCCGGCCTGATATCGAAGCCGCGCGCGCCGCGGGCATTCCGGCGATCGCGGTGCCGCATGGTTATTCGCCCGAGCCGGTGGAGAGCCTCGCGCCGGACCGGATCGTCGCCGATCTCGCCGAACTGCCCGAGGCGGTGATGGCGCTGCTGGGCGAGGTCGGCGCGCGGTAGAGGGCGGCAAGCGGGCGTGAAAGGCTTGACCGCACGCGCCGCGGCGCACTAGATAGCGGCAATGCGGCGAATACGCTGCCTCACGCCTTGCGGGCGCGTAGCTCAGCGGGAGAGCGTTCCGTTCACACCGGAAAGGTCACTGGTTCAATCCCAGTCGCGCCCACCACTCAAGCCCCTGTTTCTCCCCAAGTTTCTGAATCACGACTGCAACGCGCTCCGCAAGAGATTGCAAGCCGAGCTTCTCGAAGGCGTCGCGCGAATGCGGACTCGCCGTGTGGCCCCTGAAAAAAGCAAAGGACCTCGGCGGGTGTCCGCGAGGTCCTCGTCTGGGGGCGTTTATGCTGGCTGGGCGGCGGACTGCGCTCTACGCGGCCATGCCGCATACGGGTGCTTCACTCTTCGCTGCGACCCGCTCTTCATTGGCGCGAACGCGCCGCCTCACCGGCTGTCTGATCTTCATCAGTTGTCACGGGCCGCATTTGCAGTAACTGACTGCTAACGCAAATGGCTGCGCCCGTCATTTCGAGATTTTGTTGTCGGAAATGCGCCCTCCAGCGCGCAGAGAAGGCAACGCAACTGTCAGGCAGCCTTATAACCCTTGGGTGGAGTCATTTTCCTAGACCTCCTTTCCTTGATTTCTCAAAGTATGCGCCCATCATTCGTATGCGTCAATACTGTTGTTGAAATAGTCAGCCGGCCGCCTTAGGCTTTCGGCTTCATGCCAGATGAGGGAGCAACGCCATGGCCGTGAAAACCCCGATCTGCGATTTCGGCTGGAAAGCGCCGGATTTCGAATTGCCCGGCACCGACATGCGGCTCTACACGCTGTCCGACATCCGCGGGGAAAACGGCACGCTCATCATGTTTATCTGCAATCACTGCCCTTATGTGCGCGCGGTGATCGACCGGCTGGCGCGCGACGTGCGGGAGCTGCAGGGGCTGGGGATCGGTGCGGCGGCAATCTGCGCGAACGACGCGGAGAACTACCCCGACGATTCCTTCGAGAACATGAAGCGCTTCGCCACGGAGCACGGCTTCACCTTCCCCTATCTCCACGATGAGAGCCAGCAGGTCGCGCGCGACTACGGCGCGGTGTGCACGCCCGACTTCTTTGGTTTCGACAGCGAGCTGGGGTTGCAATATCGCGGCCGGCTCGATGAAAGCGGCGCGCAACCGGCCGCGCCGGACGCCCGCCGCGAGTTGTTCCAGGCCATGAAACAGGTCGCCGAGACTGGCCAAGGGCCGGCCGATCAGACGCCTTCGATGGGCTGCTCCATCAAATGGAAGGCGGCCTGAGGGATTCGTTAACCTTTTATTAACCCTGATTAAGCCGTTAGCAATAAATTTAGTCGAATGCCGTTTACTCTCCCCTGTCGTTAGGGGAGGTGCGCATGACGCTGGCGGATTACGCCCGCTTTGCCTTGTTGATTGCGCTCGGCGTCCTGTCCTTCATCGTGTTCCTGGTCGCCGGGACGCTGGTGGGGTTGATGTTCGTCGACCCCTACGGCTGCCGGTGCGTTCACCCGTTTCCGCCCGTGGGGCTGTACGTGCTGGGCCTGCTTGGGATCCTGCTCCTGATCCCGGCGATCCGCACGGCCGTGAACGACGCGCCGGAATATCTGGAAAAGGTCGGACTGACGAGCTACGCGACGATCGCGCTGATCGTTATCTCGATCCTCGTATTCATCATCATTCTTTAGGCTGGGGGCGGCGCGGCGGCGTGTTGTTCAAACCGTTCGCGCAGGCCGGGGTAAAGCGCATCGAAGGCTTCCGGCGTCAGCGGATGGCCTGCGGCGTCGAAGACGAGCGTGACGCCGCCCCGGCGAATGAGGATGGCAACCGGGCGCCTGGTCGCGTGAAAGGACAGCGCGCCGCTAGCGCGAAACCCGCGCAACCGCTGTTCGACCACCGCGGCGGCGGCGGCATTCCCGGCGCGCACGACCGTATCCAGCGTGACCGTCATCGGCGCGGCCCGAATGCACGCCACGCAAAGCGGATCAGGGGTCCGATGAACGCCGCGGGAATGAAGCTTGCCTCCGCGCTGAGCCGGCCCGCAAGCCGGACCCGCTCGAAATCCGGGCGCAACTGGACCGACACCCCGCCGGGCGCGGGAATGGCGTAGCGGGCGGCCTGAAACATCCCGAAAAGCTGGCCGGTGTCGGCCGGATCGCCGAGACCGACATCGGCATCGATCGCCAACCGCCGGACGTGCACACGCCCTATAAGGTCAGCCAGCAGCGCCGGCGCCGCGTGGACGATGTTGGAGGCATTGCGAAACCCGGGCGCGCGCGGCTTCGGCGCTGCCCGCTCTCGCGCGCGCTTCTTTCTGCATCGCGCGCTGTCAAACACGCGGATCGGCGGCGTCAGCCCGGCGAGCAGCCGCGCCACGACGATCGCCCGCCATCTCGGCTCCCCGCTCACAACGCAGCGCAGGCGCACCGGCGTGACCGCGACAGCCGCCAGCACGGCAACCATCGCCAGGACGAGCGCAAGCAGCGCCCAGAGCAAGCCCGCGATCATGTCTCGGTCTGTTCGTCCGGCTTGCGCCGGTCCACGCGGTCGACCACGCGCGCGGCCGCCTCGCCGATCGCCTCGACCATGCTTGTCATTGCGCCGCGCATCCCCTCGACCCGCGCGCCGTTCGCGTCAATGATGATCGCGCCGACCGGCTTGATGCCGCCGGCCCCGCCTGCGCCCGCGCCTTGCTCTGTCTTCTGGTCCGCGCCGCCGCCAGCGCCGAAGCCAAAGCCGTAGCTGACCATCGGGATTATCGTGACGCCGTCGCGCTCGATCGGCTCGCCCAGCACATTCCTGACGTTCAGCAGACGGTCGAGTTCGTCGACCGTGCCCTTCAGCAGACGTTCCACGTCTTCCATGATGATCTCCTCAGCGAATGGACCCGGCGGTACGGTAGGCGAGCGCCGTTGGGCGCGCGTTAACCTGGATCATCGGCTCGGCCTGCGCGTATCTTTTCAGCCGATGCCTTGCGATCGTGCAGTACAGGCCACACTCAGGGAGCGGCGCGACGATGACGGGCGCATTTCATTCCGCGTGGATCACCGCGGATGGCGACATCGGGACAGCCGGCGCGGCTTCGGCTCTGTTTCCATGGTGGAGCTTCACGAAAACCGCGCTCGCCATTTGCGCGTTGCGCCTGGTCGAGGCGCGGCTGTTGGCGCTCGACGCGCCGCGCCCCGGCAAGCCGTACACCCTGCGCCAGCTTCTGCAGCATCGCGCCGGCGTGCCGAATTACGGCCGCCTCCAGAGCTACCACGACGCCGTCGCGCGCGGTGACGCCCCCTGGCCGCGCGAAAAACTCCTTGCCGCCGTCGATGCGGACCGGCCGGACTTCGCGCCCGGCGCGGACTGGGCTTACAGCAATGTCGGCTACCTTTTCGTCCGGGAAGCGATCGAAGATGCAACGGGTCTCAGCGCCGGCGAGGCGTTGCGAAAGCTGGTGCTCGCGCCATTGCAGCTGCCATCGGCAAAATGGGCCGTTGGCGCTTCGGATTTCAGCGACATTCACTGGCCGGACGGGCGCGGCTACCACCCCGGCTGGGTTTATCACGGCTGCCTGAAAGGCACGGTGAGGGACGCCGCCGCGTTGCTCCACGCTCTCTTTAACGGTACATTGCTGCGTGCTGAAACCCGCGCCGCCATGTTCGCGCGCCATCCTCTGGGCGGGGCGATACCGGGCCGGCCATGGACCGAATGCGGCTATGGCCTCGGTGTGATGGCCGGTAAAATGGCCGAAGCGGGCAGGGTGATCGGCCATTCCGGCGCGGGACCGTTCTCATCCAACGCCGTCTACCATTTCCCCGAGCGGCCGACGCCAGTCACCGTCGCTGTTTTCACCGACGGCAGTGACGAAGGGCGTGCGGAAAACGAAGCGTTCCGGATGGCGCTTCAGGCGCAAGCATAACAGGCCTGCGACCCAGCCTGGCGAGAAAAAGGGCGGCCCGCGTGGGGCCGCCCTGTCAGGAGAGGAAGAAAAACGCCTCAGCGCCTTCTGACTTTAAGCGCGATTTTTCCGAAAAACCGGGTCCATCCTGCATCATGTCCGGGACGGGCTTTTTCGGATCGCGCTTTAGACGCTGTAATACAGGTCGAACTCGACCGGGTGCGGCATCTGCTCGAACGTCTCGACCTCTTCCATCTTCAGCTCGATGTAGCCGTCGATCTGGTCGTCGGTGAACACGCCGCCGCGCTTCAGGAACTCTCGGTCACTGTCGAGCGCCTCGACCGCCTGACGCAGCGAGCCGCAAACCGTCGGGATGCCTTCCAGCTCCGCCGGCGGCAGGTCGTACAGGTTCTTGTCCATCGGGTCGCCCGGATGGATGCGGTTCTGGATGCCGTCGAGGCCGGCCATCAGCATCGCGGAGAACGCCAGGTACGGGTTCGCGGACGGGTCCGGGAAGCGGATCTCGATGCGCTTGCCCTTTGGGCTGGCAACATGCGGGATGCGGCAGGACGCCGAACGGTTGCGCGAGGAGTAGGCCAGCAGCACCGGGGCCTCGTAGCCCGGAACCAGACGCTTGTAGGAGTTTGTCGTCGGGTTCGAGAAGGCGTTGATGACGCGCGCGTGCTTCAGGATGCCGCCGATGTAATAGAGGCAGGTCTCCGACAGGTCCGCATACTGGTTGCCCGCGAACACCGGCTCGGAGCCGCGCCAGATCGACTGGTGGACATGCATTCCGGTCCCGTTGTCGCCGAACACGGGCTTGGGCATGAAAGTCGCCGTCTTGCCATAAGCCTGCGCGACGTTGTGGACGGCGTATTTGTACTTCTGCACGCGGTCGGCGATATCGACCAGCGTGGAGAACTTGATGCCCAGCTCATGCTGCGCCGCGCCGACCTCATGGTGATGCTTCTCGACCTCGACGCCCATGTCGGCGAGCACGCTGAGCATCTCCGAACGGATGTCCTGCGCGCTGTCCACCGGGGGCACCGGGAAATAGCCGCCTTTCATGCGCGGGCGATGGCCGAGATTTCCCATCTCATAATCGGTATCGGTATTGGTGGGCAGCTCCATGCTGTCGATCTTGAAGCCGCAGTTGTAAGGGTCCGAGGAAAAGCGCACGTCATCAAAGATGAAGAACTCCGGCTCCGGGCCGAAGAACGCCTTGTCGCCGATGCCGGTCTGCTGGAGATAGGCTTCGGCCTTGCGGGCGGTGCCGCGTGCGTCGCGCTCGTAGCGCTCACCCGTTGTCGGCTCGAAAATGTCGCAGAACAGCACCATCGTGGACTGCGCGAAGAACGGGTCGATATAGGCCGAGCCGGCATCCGGCATCAGGGTCATGTCGGATTGCGAAATGTCCTTCCAGCCGGCGATCGACGAGCCGTCGAACATGATGCCGTCCGAGAACGAATCCTCGTCGAACGCCGCGACATCCATCGTGACGTGCTGCATCTTGCCGCGCGGATCGGAAAAACGCAGATCGACGAACTTCACGCCCTCGTCCTTGATCCGTCTCAAAACTTCGGTTTGATCTGCCATGACACTCCCTTTTGCTTCTCATGACGTGGGTTGGCCCTAGGGGGGATAACCGCCGCGCCAGCGCGACCGGTATTTCGAAATGTCCTGCTTGCGTTTATGAGCCTCGGGCGGTTCTACAGCGCGTCCGTTCCGGTCTCGCCGGTGCGGATGCGCACCGCGTCCTCGATCGTGGTCACGAATATCTTGCCGTCGCCGATGCGCCCGGTGCGCGCGGCGTTCTGGATCGTCTCAAGCGCCTTTTCGAGCATCTCGTCGGGCAGCACCAGCTCCACCTTCACCTTCGGCAGGAAGTCGACCACGTATTCGGCCCCGCGATACAATTCCGTGTGCCCCTTCTGACGGCCGAAGCCCTTGGCCTCGGTGACCGTGATGCCTTGCAGCCCCATCTCCTGCAGCGCTTCCTTCACCTCGTCGAGTTTGAACGGCTTGATGATGGCCTCGATCTTCTTCATGTCCCTGGCGTCCTTCCGCATGATTCTTGCCGGCGCGCCCGCGCGGCATCGCCGGGCTGCGCCTTTCTGCGCATTCAGGAAGCATGAGCCGTGCCAAAAACGCGGGTTGCCGCTTTCTGAGGCGCAAATTGCGACTGCGCCCTGCTGAGGTCGAGATTGTCGCACACAAAATAGGCGCAATGATTATTTTGTAGGCGGAATCGCCTTGTCTGGGGGTAAATCCGGCGCAATGCGCGCGGAGCGTGCAGGCGTCTTCTTTAGATGTTGCGGTTGAAATGTATTGATCCTAATGTGCGTCGCGCGGCCTGTGACGGATTGGCTCACCGCCTCCAGCGGGGCTTTCCGGGCGGCGCTGCGTCTCGCTGGTCCTGCCTGCCCAACGGTCTGTCCCCGGCAGATCGCCGCCGGCGCAGGCGCTCCTCTCTAAGTTCTCCGGATAGCGCATGGGCTGACAATTGCTTGAGTTATTGACCACCGAAGAGATGATCCGTGCCGAACAGCTTGCCATGGAGAACGGCACGTCGAACCTCATCCTGATGGAAAACGCGGGCAACGGCGTCGCGGAGGATGTGGTCAAGCGCTTCGCGCGCGGCAGCAAGGTGGTCGTGCTCTGCGGTCCGGGACGCAACGGCGGGGACGGCTTCGTGGCGGCCCGGCGGCTTCGCGAACGCGGCTATCACATCCGGCTGGCGCTGCTGGGCGAAAAGCAGAAGCTTCCAGCCGAAGCGCAGGAAATGGCCAAGCGCTGGGACGAGAGCATCGAGCCGATGACGCCGGACTGCCTGGACGGCGCGCAGCTTATCATCGACGCCATCTTTGGCACCGGCCTGCGCGATGAGGTGCGCGACGTGCCCGCCCAGATGATCGAGGACGTCACGCGCCGGAACCTGCCGGTGGTGGCCGTGGACATGCCGACCGGCGTGGACGCGACCTCCGGACAAATCCACGGTACGGCTTTCCGCGCGGTCAGCACGGTCTCCTTCTATCGCCGCAAGACCGGGCAGGTCCTGTTTCCCGGCCGCACCTACTGCGGCGAGGTGACTACGGTGGATATCGGCATTCCCGCCTCGGTGATGAAGGAGGTCGGCCCCCGCGCCTTCTCCGACCAACCGGAACTCTGGCTGAAATACTATCCGCGCCTGAAGCTGACCGGCCACAAATATGATCGCGGTCACGCCGTTGTCGTCTCCGGGGAGATGGAGCGCACCGGGGCGGCCCGTCTCGGCGCGCGCGCGGCGCTGCGAATGGGCGCGGGGCTGGTCTCGCTGGCCAGTTCGAAATCTGCTTTCTACATCAATGCAGCGCAACTGACGGCAGTCATGGTCGACGCCTATGAGGGGCCTGACGGGCTGGCCGAAGTGCTGGCCGATGAGCGCATCTCCGCGGTGATGATCGGCCCCGGCGCGGGCGTCACCGAGGAGACCCAGCAGAACGTCGCGGCGGTGCTGGGCAGCGCTTCGGCGGCGGTGATCGACGCCGACGGCCTGACCTCGTTCGAGGACGATCCGTCCATGCTCTTCGAGCAGATCAAGTACCGCGAGCCGCCGGTGATCCTCACGCCGCATGAGGGCGAGTTCGCCCGCGTCTTCCCGGAGCTGACTGAAGAGCCGTCGAAGCTGGAGCGCGCCCGCGCGGCCGCGGAAATGTCCGGCGCGGTCGTCGTGCTGAAGGGGCCGGACACGGTGATCGCCGCGCCCAATGGCGTCGCCGGGCTGGTCGAGAACGCCCCGCCCTGGCTGGCCACCGCCGGGACGGGCGACGTGCTTGCCGGCATCATAACCGGCCTGCTGGCCCAGGGCATGGACGCGCTCGACGCGGCGATGGCCGGCGTGTGGATTCACGGCGAGACCGCCCGCGAGATCGGCCCCGGCATGATCGCGGAGGACATGAGCGAGGCGCTGCCCGAGATTATCCGACGGCTTGACGAGCGTGCCGACCTGTTCTCCGGCAAGACCTGAGCCGCCTGCCCTCAGCAAGGTACTCTGATGTCAATGCCGCCCGGGGTCGCCTATCTGAACGGCCAATTCGTCCCAATCGCCGAAGCAAAAATATCCGTTCTTGATTGGGGGTTTCTACACTCCGACGCGACCTACGACGTCGTGCATGTGTGGAAGCGGCGCTTCTTCAGGCTGGAGGCCCATCTTGAGCGTTTCTGGCGCTCGGCCGAAAAGCTGCGCCTCAAGGTCCCGGTTGATCGCGATAAACTGGCGAAAATCCTCGCGGAGTGTGTCGAGCGCTCTGGGCTGGAGGACGCATATGTCGAGATGATACTCACGCGCGGCATCTCCCCCACGTTCTCCCGAGATCCCCGCGATGCCGAGAACCAATTCATCTGCTTTGCCATCCCGTTTGCGTGGGTTCTGCCGCCCGAAAAGCATGAAACCGGCCTGTCAATCGCCGTCGCTGACATTCAGCGCATTCCACCTGAGTCGGTTGATCCGACCGTCAAGAATTACCATTGGCTGGACTTCGTGATGGGGCTCTATGACGCCTACGAACGCGGGGCAACCAGTGTGGTTCTCCAGGACGGCGATGGAAACCTTGCGGAAGGTCCGGGCTTCAACGTCTTCGTAATGAAGGACGGCGGGATGGCAACGCCGGATCGCGGCGTGCTGGAAGGCGTCACACGCCGGTCCGTCATCCAGCTTGCCGAAGAACTCCGTATCCCGCTCCAGGAGCGTCGGGTCTCGTCGGCGGAACTGGTCACGGCTGACGAAGCCTTCGCGACATCGACGGCCGGCGGCATAATGCCGATCACGCAGGTCAACGGCGGAACTGTCGGAAGCGGGCAGCCTGGCCCGGTCACGCGCCAACTCACGGCGGCCTATTGGGACAAGCACATCGAGCCGGATTGGTCGATGGCGGTGAAAGATATTCTGGACCAGAGAGGCGCCTAGATACGGCCCGGCCCAGGCAGCCCCAGCAGGTCCGCCACGCGCTCCGACCACCAGCCCTTGAACAGCCGCGACTCGTGCTCGGCGAAGGCTTCGCAGACCATGCGCAGCTTGTCCTTGTCCGCCGCCAGACGCTCGACCTCCACCCAGCGGTTCCACTCGCGCGTGATCGTCCAGTCCGGGATGCCGAAATTCGCGTCCGGCAGGCGGTAGTGAAAGGTCGGGCGGCTCTTGACGCGGGCATCGGCGACGCTTGCGCGCACGCGCGGGGCGTCCAGCCAGGCAAACAGCGGCAGCAGGTCCAGTTCCCGGTTGCGGGTCGGGTTGTGCCAGAGATAGTCGTCAATGAGCGTCGGCAGGTCGGGCCAATAGTCCGTGGCCGCAACGCGGCGGACATACGCCTTGGGGAACGGGTCGGCGAAGGCGAACACGCGCCGCGTCATATCGACGGCAATCACCTCGCGCAGCCAGGGCGACAGCAGCACATACGCCTTGAGGATCGACGTGATGTAATCCGCTTCCTTCCGCGCGATGTCGGGGTTGAGCTGCGCCCCAAAGGCATAAAGCGGGTTCTCGCGCGTGCCGGCCGCGCCGCGCCTGTTGAGCGCGTCGATGGTCGCGTCGAGCAGATGCATGTCCTCAAGGCGCAAGGGCGGACAGACGATCTCGCAGGGGATCACGGTCGCCGCCAAGTCCCCCACAATCTCGCCGAGCGCGCTCTGGAACCAGCGCAGCCACTCGTCGACCTCCGCGGCGAGGATGGGCGACTCATCTGGGGATTCAAGGCGGTGAATATATTGCGAGTCCAGCTCGACGAGGAAGTCGCCGTGGCTGGTGCCCGTCACCTGAACGCGGTGGGGCGTCAGCGCCGCAAGCTCGCCGCCGAATATCTCCTGGACGCACGCGGCGGCCTGGCGCGGAGAGACCGTTGCAAACTCGATCTCCACGCCAACATGGCGCGGCTCGCCCTGCCAGTTCTGCGTGAAAGGCGGCGCGGCGGGGCGCGGGGACGCCTTGCCAGGGCTTTGCTCCAAGGTCATGCCGTGTCCATCTGAGGGCTCTACGCGCCGCGCGAAAGACTCGCGCGCAAAGTTGTATAGCATATGGCCGGGGGTTTACGCAGGCGCGAAACCCTGAGAGGGTTCAAAACGTTGCGCGCGAGCGCGTTTTATACTTGTCTGGGATGCGCGCCGCGCACGACTGGCCGCAAATAGCGTTGCGCTGGAGGGGAGAGGCGCAAGCGTGTTCGTTGACCTGCAGCAGAACCCGTCCAACCTTTTGAACGCGGTGTTCGACAACCTGTTCGATGCCGTGGCCGTGGTCGATGGCGAGACGGGCCGGTTCCTCGGCGCGAATGAGGAGGCGCTCAGTCTGCTGGGCTACGAACCTGACGAGTTGCGGGCGCTGCGCCCGGACGACATCCATCCGCACGAAATTCCGCGCCTTCGGGACTTCCTGAAAGAGGTTCGCGTGAAGGGCCGGTGGATCTCTGGCGAGCTGTCCTGCCGGCGCAAATGCGGCGATCTGGTGCCAGCGGAAATCCGCGCCACGCGCGCCGTGGAAGCCAACCGCGAACTCATCATCATCGTGATCCGCGACCGCCGCATCGACCAGCTGGCCGAACTGGGCCGGTCCATCCGCAAGATTGCGCATGATTTGCGCAACACGCTTGCGACCGCGCAACTCCTCAGCGACAGCCTGATGAGCCATGGCGACCGCACCGTCCGGCGCAATGCCGAGACGATCGCGCGCGCTGTGGACCGCGCGCTGCACATGAGCCGGCAGGCGCTGGGCGCCGGAAAGAGCAGCGCGCCCCCGCCGCAACACGAGCGCTTCCTGCTGATCGACGTGGTCGAAGAGGTCCGCAACTCGCTCGGCATCGATCCGCATGACGGACAGATCAAGGCGCCGGATGAAGCCGCCGGGGCTATCCTCGACGCCGACTTCGACCAGATCTATCGCATCCTGTTGAACCTCTCGCGCAATGCGCTCGACGCGGGCGCGACGACGATCGGACTGTCCTGCGAACGCGGCGATGACACCGTTGAAATCCGCATCGCCGATAACGGCCCCGGCCTGCCGCAGGACATGGCGGATCAGCTCTTCGAGGAAAAAACCGGGCCATCACGTCCGGGCAAGACGGGCCTCGGCCTGATGATTTCCCGGGAACTGGCCCGCAACCACAGTGGCGATCTCATTCTGCTCGACACAGGACCGTGGGGCACCGCCTTTCAACTGAGGCTGCCGGCTAAGGCCCCTTCCTCGGCCGGCTAGGTCTCGGTGCAGGGATCGTCCGGCGGCAAGCGGAACTCCGGGTCGATGCGCGTGCGCAAAAGGTTGTTGGTGTAGGTTGCCAGCGTGTAGGCGGCGAAGATCGTGATGATTTCCAGCAGCCCGCTGACGTCCAGTCCCTGCGCCTCGAAATCCGCGATTTCGTGACGACCGAGCCGTCCATGCGTCTGCGCGATGCGTCGCGTCGCACGGACCAGGAGCCGCTCGCGCTCCGCTCCCGGCACCTCGCCGGCGCAGATTGCCTTGATTGCCGTTTCCACCACGCCGTGCCGGCGCGCTTCGCTCACGAACACCGATTCGCAATAGGCGCAGCCGGTCTGCACGGAGACTTCCAGCGCCACCACGGCCTGTTCGCCCGCGCTAAGCTGCCCCCCGGTCTCCAGCGCATGTTCCATTTCCACAAAGGACTGCAGCGCGGCGGGATTCTTGGCCAACATGCGATAGACGTTCGGCGCTGTCCCCCCGAACAGCCCGGCGACCTTTTCGAGCATCCTATCCGATGTGTCAGGCATTTCTTTCGATGCAATGCGTGTTTTGGGCGTCGGATGTGTGTCAAGCCGCATTGTACATGTGATGGCGCTGTCGGCTACTCAATCCCGCGTTACGCATGTGAGAGTTTCGTGCTTCTTCGCGAATAAGGCAGGCCAACCATCGCGAACCGCTCCAGAGCGCTCACGCGCCCTTCGCGCGGATTTGAGCCGATGTGACCCCCGTTCCTTTTGCGCTGATGATATCTCCATTGGCAAGCGCGCCTGTAGCCTTCGCGCCGGTCGCCAAGGGGAGTGTCATGGGAATGGAACTGGATTGGTTCAGCTACATCACGATGGAGGGCCTCGACCTCCTGACCAAGCTGTTCGTGTTCACGGTGGGGCTGGGAGCGCTCGCCGTCGTTATTCTGTTTATTATTGATGTGTCGCAGACCAGGGACGCGGTACGACGCAACTATCCGGTCATTGGACGTTTCCGGCACATTTTCACCACGCTCGGCGAGTTTTTTCGCCAGTATTTCTTTGCGCTTGACCGGGAAGAGATGCCTTTTAACCGGGCGCAGCGCGACTGGGTCTACAAATCCTCCGCCGGAAGCGACAACACGATCGCCTTCGGCTCCACGCACAATCTGAGCGAAGTTGGCTCGCCGGTCTTTGTCAACTGCCCGTTCCCCACGCTCGAAACCGACGGCGCGCCCACGCCGAGCGTGGTCGTCGGCGAATACACGCCCCATCCTTACGAGTTCACCTCCGTTATCAACATCTCGGGGATGAGCTATGGCGCGATTTCCGACCCGGCGGTGCGCGCGCTATCCAGGGGCGCAGGCATGGCGGGCTGCTGGCTCAACACGGGCGAGGGCGGGCTGGCCCCTCAGCATCTGGAAGGCGGGGCCGATATCGTCCTGCAGATCGGCACGGCGAAATACGGCGTGCGCACGCTGGACGGCAGGCTCGATGACGGCAAGCTGCGCGAGATCGGCGCGATCCCGCAGGTGAAGATGATCGAACTGAAGCTCAGCCAGGGCGCGAAGCCGGGCAAGGGCGGGCTGCTGCCCGGCGTGAAGGTGACGCCCGAAATCGCGAAGATTCGCGGCATCCCCGTCCATCAGGATTCCGTGTCGCCGAACCGCCACCCGGAAATCGATAATGTGGAGGAATTGCTCGACGTCATCGGCTATCTGCGCGGGGTTTCGGGCAAGCCTGTCGGCTTCAAGAGCGTCGTCGGCGCTTATGGCTGGCTGGAGCAGATGTGCGACGAGATCCACCGTCGCGGCGTCGAAAGCGCGCCGGACTTCATCACCATCGATTCGGGTGATGGCGGGACTGGAGCGGCTCCGATGGCGCTGATGGATCATGTCGGCCTTCCGATCAAGGAGGCGCTGCCGCTGGTCGCCGACATCCTCACGCGCTATGGCCTGCGCGAGCGGATCAAGTTGTTCGCCTCGGGCAAGCTGGTCACGCCAGCCGAGGTCGCCTGGGCATATTGTGCGGGCGCGGACTCGGTTGTCTCCGCGCGCGGCTTCATGTTCGCGCTGGGCTGTATCCAGGCGCTGAAATGCAACAAGAATACCTGCCCGACTGGCATCACCACGCACAACCCGCGGCTGCAGCGCGGTCTCAACCCGGCGGACAAGGCGGTGCGGGTCATGCAGTATGTCGAGAAGATGCGAAAGGATGTCGGCATCATTGCGCATTCCTGCGGCGTGCCGCATCCGCGCGCGCTCAAGCGGTACCACTGCCGCATGGTGCAGCCCAACGGCACGTCCGTGCCGCTCGACCAGCTTTATCCGCCCGTCCGGCAGGGCAGCGCAAACACCGTTGCGGCATAAGAAGAAAGCCCGGCGGAATGCCGGGCTTTTTATCACGCGGCGTAGCGTTTCGGCAGGTCGAGCACCGCCATCATGAAGTTGCTGCCATCCTCGACGGCTTCGCTCCAGATGGACAGGTACGTTGGAACGCCCGGCTGGACCCGGCCGATCACGTCGCCGTGGTCGAACTGCAGCGAGGCCTCGAACTTCTTGGCCACGCGCTGCATTCTCCGGTTTTCGAGCAGGCAATTCATGTAGAGCCGGCCGATGCCGCGATTGCGCGCCGACCGGATGGTGCGGCCAAGCAGCTCGCTGCCGATGCCATGGTTCTGGTAATCTGTCTCGACCGAAAACGCCGCCTCGGCCTCGCCGGACCATTGATCGCCGATTCGGCGCAGCTCGGCGGCGGCGCGTACCTCGCCGCCCACGATGAAGGCGTGAATGACGCTGTCCCAGTCGCCGACATTTGCGGCGTAATCGCCGATGAATGCGTCATTGACCGGCATACCGAAGCGAAGGCGCCGGGTTTCCTTATCCAGTCTCAACAGGTGGTCACGGAACTTCTCTGTTTCCGTTGGCCAGAGCTTTCTGAACGTTCCTCCCCAGAAGTAAGATTCAGCCATGAGAACCTCTCCCGGGTTGCGTTGCGTCGCGGCAGAAACCGGGTCTGCGCCGGTCTTGCTGCACTGCAGCATACATGATGGAATGTGGCTTCGGTAAGACCCGGCCGCCACCGCTCCATGGCGGATCGGGCGCATGGCTGCCATGCCGACAAGGCAGACCCCACCCGGCGCGCAATCCCATGCGTTGCCTGATCCGCGCCGGTCTTTGCAATCCAGAGTTGTAGGGAGAGAGGGGAGGTGGCCGGATCCCGATGGGGGTAAGGATCCGGCCGTTTTGGGCACTAGAGAGGGAGAGGACTGGGCTATGAAAACGCCAGATGATCAGTCCGGCGCATCTTGCCTTGTCCCAAACGCGGTACTTCTACGCTACGCACACGGTACTAAACCGCATGTTCGCACCCTTTGGATCAAGCATCCGTGAGCCGGATACCCGTATCCGCAGGGGTCTGAAACGACCGGTGTGGAGACTTCAGGCGGTGATGAATGACCGTAAGTAGATATCCGGCCATTCTAACAATGCGGCTAGAGGCGTTCCGGGAGTCGAGATCGGCAGTTGTCCCTCAACATTTGCGCGATCGTTGCTTTTCCGAAATCCTTTCGCGCCGATTGATGAACCTTACCTCCCGCGTGCATGGAGAGGAAGTGTTGCCCGTCCTGGCCACAATCCGGTTGTGCCGTTCAGATAAATGCACCCTATACGCGCATTCAGACGCTTGCAAGGGAAATTTGATGCAACCAAAAATTGATGCGGCGCCGCGCCGGCGTATCCGGGCTGTTCCGCAGAGCGTTCGCGCCCGCCGGGGGGATTTGGCTTGTTTTCACGCAAAGGTTGCAGGACGTCGCTAGGGCGCTTCCGGATATGCCACCTTCGTTCAATGCGCGCTTGGAATCGCTGCAATTTCGCATACTTGGCTGGAGAGACGACAAACGGACCGACGCCGCGCTTGGAAACGCCGCGCCGGCGGCTTAAATCCGCGGAGAAACCGGCGATGCCGGGAGGGGCGGCTTTCGGTCTTGTTGAAACCCTGTGGACGCCGCGCGCGGAGCGCCTGGCCGCGGCGTTCCCGCGGGCCAATCTCTCCGCACTGACCGCGCGGACTTTCAGCTTCGGGAGGCTTACGCAGCGGGATGATGTATGTGCAGCTTGCCGCCGGTCTCGCCTTGCTCGTCGTTTTCGGCGACGTTCTCGTGCGCGGCGCCGCCGACCTTTCCTACCGGCTCGGCATCCCGCCGCTGATTGTTGGGCTTACGGTGGTCGCCTTCGGCACCTCCGCGCCGGAGTTGGTGGTTTCGGTCAAGGCGGCGCTGGATGGCCTGCCCGGCATCGCCGTCGGCAACGTCGTCGGCAGCAACATCGCCAACATCCTTCTGGTCCTCGGCCTGCCTGCGCTCATCAGCGCGACCCGCTGCGATCATTACGCGCTCGACCGCAACACCTTCATTGTCCTTGGCGCGAGCATCCTGTTCACGGGGCTCTGCTTTCTGACTCCGATGACGTTCTGGGACGGCGCGCTGCTTTTCAGCCTGCTGATCGCGTTCCTGTGGCTGTCCGCGCGGCGGGCGATGAGCAGCCGGCCGGATGGCAGCATCGTGCCGATCGACGATGATGTCAGTCCGCTCCCCGGCCCAGTCTGGGTCTCCGTCGGCGCGCTGTTGATCGGGCTGATCGGCCTGCCGCTGGCGGCGCATCTTACAGTTGACGGCGCGTCGGCCGTCGCCAGCGACTGGGGCGTGACCGACACGGTGATCGGCCTGACGGTCGTGGCGATCGGCACGTCGTTGCCGGAACTGGCGACGACCATTATTGCCGCGCTCCGTCAGCATGGCGCGCTCGCGCTTGGCAACGTGCTGGGCAGCAACCTGTTCAACATGCTCGCAATCATCGGCATCACCGCGATGGTCACGCCGCTCAGCATTCCGCCGGAGGTGCTGCGCCTCGACATCTGGGTGATGTTGGCGGCGACCGTGCTTCTCGTCCCGTTCGTGGTCTGGGAGGTGCCGATCGGGCGTATAGCCGGTATCGCGTTCCTGTCCGCCTATGCAGTCTATATCGGCTATCTGCTCAGCCCGGGCGCGCAGGCGGGCCTTGCGGTGGTTCGTTAACGCTGAACCGGAGCAGGACTGGCGATGACCGATCACACTCCGCCTGTCGCCCTCGTCACCGGCGCGGCCAAGCGCATCGGCCGTTCCATTGCCCGCCGGCTCGTCGAGGAGGGGTGGGCAATTGCCCTGCACTACAACCGCTCGCGCGACGAGGCTGAAGCGTTCGCCGCGGAGCTGCGCGCGCTCGGCGCACGGGTCGCGCCGCTGCAGGCCGATCTCAGCGACTATAACCAGACGCTGCGTCTGGTCCCCGCCTGCGTCGAGGCGCTCGGCCCGCCGGACTGCCTTGTCAACAATGCCTCTATCTTCGAGCGTGACTCGATCCGCGACGTCACCGCCGAAAGCTGGGCGGCGCATCACAACACCAACCTGCGCGCGCCAGTGATGCTGGCGCAGGCGTTTGACAAGACGCTGCCCGCCGGACAGGACGGCAACATCATCAACATCATCGACCAGCGCGTGCTGCGCCTCACGCCCACCTTCTTCTCCTACACGCTGGCCAAGTCGGCGCTGTGGACCGCCACCCGCACCATGGCCCAGGCGCTTGCGCCGCGCATCCGCGTCAATGCCATCGCGCCAGGGCCGGTTCTGCCGAATCCCTATCAGACCGAAGCCGATTTCGCCCGCGAGTGGGACTCGACCCTGCTGCGCCGCGGGGCCAGGCCGGAAGAGATCGCGGAAGCGGTTGTCTTCATCCTCCGCGCGCGCGCCATGACCGGCCAGATGATCGCGCTCGACGGCGGCGAGCACCTGCAATAGCGCGCGCCCGGTGCGAAACGCGCCCCCTCTCCGAACGGCCGATTGTGCCGCGCCGCGCACTGCTGCTATAGCCATTCATGAAACTGAAACGAACACCTGCGGGCGGCTTATGACGAAATCAGTCCTCGGCATCATCGGCGGCAGCGGCGTCTATCATCTGCCGGGCCTCACCAATCCGCGCGAACTGGCGATCGAAAGCCCTTGGGGGCAGCCGTCCGCGCCATTGCAGGCCGGCGACATCGACGGGCTGGAGGTCGTGTTCCTCGCGCGCCACGGCGCGGGCCACCGCCTGGGGCCGACCGACATCAACTACCGCGCCAATATCGACGCGATGAAGCGCGCGGGCGTCACCGATCTGGTCTCCGTTTCGGCCTGCGGCTCGTTCCGCGAGGAGCTTGCGCCCGGCGCCTTCGTGCTCGTGGATCAGTTCATCGACCGCACCTTCGCCCGCGAAAAGAGCTTCTTCGGCGCTGGCTGCGTGGCGCATGTCGCGATGGCCGACCCGGTCAGCCCCGGCCTCGCCGACCGGCTGGAAGCCGCGGCGCAGGCCGAAGCGATCAGCTATAAGCGCGGCGGGACCTATCTGGTGATGGAAGGCCCGCAATTCTCCACGCGCGCGGAGGCCGAGCTTTACCGCGCCTGGGGCTGCGACGTGATCGGCATGACCAACATGCCCGAGGCCAAGCTCGCCCGCGAGGCCGAGATTTGCTACGCGAGCGTGGCGATGGTTACGGACTACGACTGCTGGCACGAAGACCACCGCGATGTGGACATCATGGACATCCTGCGCGTGGTGAAGGCGAACGCCGACAAGGCCGCCCGGCTGATCGCCCGCATGGCGCGCGACTTCCCTGCCGAACACCCGGCCTGTCCGCTCGGCTCCGACCGCGCGCTCGAACACGCCATCATCACCGCGCCCGAAGCGCGCGACCCCGCGCTGCTGGCCAAGCTCGACGCCGTGGCCGGGCGCGTTCTCAACGCCTCCTGATCGCCCAACCGGAGACCGCCAATCGGAGACTGCGATGACGACCCACCAAGCGAATGACGACCTCAAGGCGCTGGTGCGCACCATTCCCGACTTCCCCAAGCCGGGTATCATGTTCCGGGACATCACGACGCTGTTCCAGAACGCCGAGGGCTTCAAGACCAGCATCGAGCGCCTGGCCGCGCCGTATGAGGATGCCGGCATCGAGGCGGTCGCGGGCATCGAGGCGCGCGGCTTTATCTTGGGCGGCGCGGTGGCCGACCGGCTGGGGACGGGCTTCATCCCGATCCGCAAGAAGGGCAAGCTGCCGGCCAAGGCGATCGGCGAGGACTATGAGCTGGAATACGGCGTGGACACGGTTGAGCTGCATGAGGACGCCATCCGCCCCGGCGAGAAGATCCTGCTGGTCGACGACCTGATCGCCACGGGCGGGACGGCGGCTGCCGCGGCGCGCCTGATCGAGAAGGCGGGCGGCATGGTCGCTGGCGCGGCCTTCATCATCGACCTGCCGGACCTTGGCGGCTGCCGGCGGCTGGGCGAACACGGCGTGAAGTGCCATACGCTGATCGAATTCGAGGGCGACTGACGTGAAGATCGATGGGCGGCATTACCGCACGATCTGGGTGAGCGGGGACGGCTGGTCGGTGGAGATCATCGACCAGACGAAGCTGCCGTTCAGCTTCGAGACCGCGCGGCTGACCACGCTGGAGGATGCCGCCCACGCGATCCGGACGATGCAGGTGCGCGGCGCGCCGCTGATCGGCGCGACGGCGGCTTATGGCGTATGTCTCGCCCTGCGCGAGGATGCCTCGGACGAAGCGCTGGAGGCGGCCTGCGAGACGCTGATGGCCACGCGCCCTACGGCGGTGAACCTGCGCTGGGCGCTCGACGAGATGCTGGCCGCGGTGCGCAACCAGCCGCGCGAGAGCCGGCTCGCTAGCGCCTATGCGCGCGCCAGCGCCCTTTGCGATGAGGACGTCGAGACCTGCCGCAAGATCGGCGAACACGGCCTGCCGCTGATCCGCGAGGCCGCCGAGCGCAAGCCGGGCGAAACCGTCAACATCCTCACCCACTGCAATGCCGGCTGGCTCGCCTGCGTGGACTGGGGCACCGCGCTCGCGCCGATCTATATGGCGCATGACGCCGGGCTTCCCGTCCATGTCTGGGTGGACGAGACCCGCCCGCGCAACCAGGGCGCGGCGCTCACCGCCTTCGAACTGGGCGCGCACGGCGTGCCGCACACCATCATCGCGGACAACGCCGGCGGGCACCTGATGCAGACCGGACAGGTCGACCTGTGCATCACCGGCACCGACCGCACGACCGCGAACGGCGATGTCGCCAACAAGATTGGCACCTACCTCAAGGCGCTCGCCGCGTGGGATAACGGCGTGCCGTTCTATGTCGCCCTGCCGGGCAGCACCATCGACTGGACGCTGGAAGGCGGCGCGGACATCCCGATCGAAGAGCGCGGCGCTGAGGAGGTGACGCATATGCACGGGCGCACGTCGGATGGCGAAGTGGTTACAGTGGATATTGCCGCCCCCGGCAGCCCCGCCGCGAACCCGGCCTTCGACGTGACGCCCGCGCGGCTCGT